>NZ_JAFCVS010000005.1:339357-763340 GCF_049897165.1 Pseudomonas sp. TWR1-1-4
CCCCCCGTTTGGTGGGGGGGGGTGGCGGGGTGTGCCCCCATAAAAACCCCCCCCCCCCCCCCCCCGACTCCTACAGAATGGGGATTACAGGGCCTTCTCGAAAATCTTCGAATTACGCTGATAGTTGTACAGCGATGCCCGCGCCGACGGTAGACGGTCCACGCTACTCGGCACAAACCCCCGCTCACGGAACCAGTGGGCGGTGCGGGTGGTGAGCACAAACAAAGTCTTCAACCCCTGCGCACGAGCGCGGGCCTGGATGCGTTCCAACAACACATCGCCGCGCGCGCCATGACGGTATTCCGGATTCACCGCCAGGCACGCCAGCTCACCTGCGTCCGAATCTGCGATCTGGTACAGCGCCGCACAGGCGATGATCATGCCTTCGCGCTCCACCACACTGAACTGTTCGATCTCACGCTCCAGCACTTCCCGCGAACGGCGCACCAGGATGCCCTGCTCTTCCAACGGGCTGATCAGGTCGAGCAAGCCGCCCACGTCTTCAATCGCCGCTTCACGCACCTGCTCAAATTGTTCCTGGGCCACCAGCGTACCGCCGCCGTCCCGGGTGAAGAGTTCAGTAAGCAAGGCACCGTCTTCGGCGTAGCTGACAATATGACTACGCCCTACCCCACCCCGGCACGCTTCGGCAGCCGCATCGAGCAATTCAGCCTGATAGTTGCTGTTGCCCAAGCGCTGCAGGTGAGCCGGCACTTGTTGCGGGCGCAGTTCGCGCACCAGGCGACCGTTTTCATCGAGCAGGCCCATGTCGGCGCCGAACAGCAGCAGCTTGTCGGCACCCAGGTCGATGGCGGCGCGGGTGGCGACGTCTTCGCAGGCCAGGTTGAAGATTTCACCGGTCGGCGAGTAGCCCAACGGCGACAGCAGCACGATGGAGCGCTCGTCCAGCAGGCGGTTGATGCCCTTGCGGTCGACACGGCGCACTTCGCCGGTGTGGTGGTAGTCCACGCCGTCCAATACGCCGATGGGGCGTGCGGTCACGAAATTACCGCTGGTTACACGCAAGCGCGAGCCCTGCATCGGCGACGAGGCCATGTCCATCGACAGGCGCGCTTCAATGGCGATGCGCAGGTGGCCGACCGCGTCGATCACGCACTCCAGCGTCGCCGCGTCAGTGATGCGCATGCCTTCGTGATAAGTCGGGATCAGGCCACGCGCTTCAAGGCGCACTTCGATCTGTGGCCGCGAACCGTGGACCAACACCAAGCGCACGCCCAGGCTGTGCAGCAGCACCAGGTCGTGGACGATATTGCCGAAGTTGGGGTGTTCCACACCATCGCCG
Source organism: Pseudomonas sp. TWR1-1-4 (assembly GCF_049897165.1). NCBI lineage: Bacteria > Pseudomonadati > Pseudomonadota > Gammaproteobacteria > Pseudomonadales > Pseudomonadaceae > Pseudomonas > Pseudomonas sp. TWR1-1-4. The sequence continues at coordinate 340,661 of NZ_JAFCVS010000005.1, forward strand.
GGCAGCATGACCACAAAGGTGCAGTCGCGGTGGGCGTTGATGTAGGGGGACGCGTGACGAAGCCAATTAACGTAGTCGGGCATAACACCTGGGCCTGTAATAAAAAGCAGCCGAAAAAGGATGAATCGTGAAAGCGCACAGCGGGCTGATGGTTATCGTCGGAACAGGCTTGGCGACACGCTCACTCTCCTTTCTATGTACGAACAGGTTGGGGTTAATTTATGCAGGTTTCAGGCAGTAATGGTCGATCAGTTCCCGCAATAGACGCACTGTAGGCGTCAAGCGTGACATTTCGAGGTACTCGCCGGGTTGGTGAGCGCAGGCGATGTCGCCAGGGCCGAGCACCAGGGTTTCACACCCAAGGCGCTGAAGATAAGGCGCTTCGGTGCCGAACGCTACTGCTTCGGCACGATGGCCAGTCAATCGTTCCGCGACCCGCACCAGTTCGGCATCTTCGGGTTGCTCGAAAGGCGGCACTTCGGGGAACAGCGGCGCGTAATCGATCTTGACCTGATGGCGTTCAGCCAAGGGGACGAGCTTTTGCCGGATGGCGTCGCGCAGCACCTGCGGGTCCATGCCGGGCAGAGGGCGCAGGTCGAATTCCAGGGAACACTGACCGCAGATGCGGTTGGGGTTGTCGCCGCCGTGGATGCAGCCGAAGTTCAGGGTCGGTTGCGGCACGCTGAATTGCGGGTTGCGGTATTCGCGCTGCCAGGCCAGGCGCAAGCCGCGCAGTTCGCCAATGGCGTCGTGCATGGCTTCGAGGGCGCTGTGCCCAAGGCTGGGATCCGACGAATGGCCGCTTTGGCCAAGAATGTCGATGCGTTCCATCATTACGCCTTTGTGCAGGCGGATCGGCTTGAGCCCGGTTGGCTCGCCAATCACCGCGGCGCGGCCCAACGGGCGCCCTGCCTCTGCCAATGCGCGAGCGCCGGACATGGAGCTTTCTTCATCGCAGGTGGCGAGAATCAGCAGTGGCTGCTTGAACGGCTGATCCAACAACGGCAGCACCGCCTCGATGGCCAGGGCGAAAAAGCCTTTCATGTCGCAACTGCCCAGTCCTACCCAACGACCGTCGACTTCCGTCAGCTTGAGCGGATCGGTCTTCCACAACGCGGCGTCATAGGGAACGGTATCGCTATGGCCTGCCAACACCAGCCCGCCGGGGCCGCTGCCGTAACTGGCCAGGAGGTTGAACTTGCCGGGGCTGACTTGCTGAATGTCGATGGCGAAACCCAGGTCGCCCAGCCAACTGGCGAGCAAATCGATCACCGAGCGGTTGGTCTGGTCGAGAGACGCCTGGGTACAACTGACCGATGGCGCGGCAATCAGCGCGGCGAACTGCTCTTTCATGGACGGTAATGGCATGCGCGGCCTCTCGACTTCCCGGATGAGCCCCACTATAGAGCCATCTGCACGACACAATAAACCGTTGCGGCACGTTGCCGGGCTCAGTCCTGTACACTGCACGACCTTGGCAGCCACTCTTTTCCCCGGCTGCGCTCCCGATCCTGGATGTACCGGCCATGCAAAAAGAAACTGAAATCAAGCTTCGCGTCAGCCGCGAGACCCTCGCCGCGCTGCGTGAGCACCCGCTGCTGAAAAAACGCAACAAAAGTGGCTGGGAACGCCGTGAGTTGATGAACCAGTATTTCGACACCCCCGAGCGCGACCTGGCCCAGGCCAAAGTCGCCCTGCGCCTGCGCAAGGACGGTGACGACATCATCCAGACTCTCAAGACACGTGGCCAGAGCGTCGCCGGCTTGTCGGAACGTAACGAATACAATTGGGAATTGCCCAAAGCCAAGCTCGACGTGAAAAAACTCGACGGCGAATGCTGGCCCGAGCAACTGGCCGAGCTGGACAAAAAGACCCTCAAGCCGATCTTCACCACCGACTTCGTGCGTGAACGCGCCGAAATCGCCTGGGGCCGTGGCAAGGCCAAGGTGGTCATCGAAGCTGCTCTGGACCTGGGCCACGTGGTGGTCGGCAAGCAGAAAGAAGAAATCTGCGAGCTGGAACTGGAACTGCGCGAAGGCGAACCGGCCGCCCTGCTGGAGTTGGCCGCCGAACTGGCCGCCACCCTGGCCCTGATGCCGTGCGATATCAGCAAGGCCGAGCGTGGCTACCGCCTGTACGACGCCAGCAGCTACTCCCTGAGCCTGCCGGCGCCGCAGATCCACGCTGAAATGCCGCTGGACGATGCCTTCGCCGCGATCATGTGGCACCTGCTGGGCAGCAGCCAACGCCTGGCCGAGCAATACCGCTTCAATGGCCACTGGCGCCTGCTGCAAGATTGGGTCGACAACCTCGGCGAACTGCGCGCCTTGGTCGGCAGCCTCGGCCAGGCAGCACCACGTCAATCCACCAGCGAGCTGCGCAGCGCATTGGATGCCCTGCTGGAAGACTGGCGCCCACTGGTGCAAGCCGGTGACGACGACGAAGACATCCGCAAAGCCGCGCCGGAACAGTTCGCCGAAGAACTGGAAGACGTACGCTGGGGCCTGTTCTCACTAAACGCTTCACGCTGGCTGCTGGCCCGTACCTGGACCGCCGACCGCAACGTGCGTGGCAACCGCCAGGGCGCTGCACAAATCACCAACTGGCTGCCACGCCTGCTGGCCGAAGACGCCGTCGCCCTGCAACTGCCGCGCTACCAGCAACAGCCGGAAGACCTGGCCGAGCAACTGCCGCGCATCGAACGCATCCAGGCCTGGCTGCACCATGCGCGTCAGGTGGTGGACATCCCGGAACTGGACCGTCTGTACGGCGAGCTCAACAAGTTGGCACAACTGGCTAACCAGCCGATTACCGATGAGTCGCTGGATGCGCGGATGCATCAGGCGATTGCGGTGTACCAGAACCGTGCGTGGAAGACGCTGCTGCGTCTGTAAAATCGCTACCTCCAGCCTGTCAGCGCAACACTGGCAGGCTGGTGGTGGACTTGATCTCCGACAACGCCACAATCGAATTGACCTCCTGAATCCCCGGCACCATCGACAACTTCTCGAAGAAAAACCGCTCGTACGCCTCGATATCCGAGGTGACGATACGCAACAGAAAATCCACCGCCCCCATCAGCACATAACACTCCAGCACTTCCGGAAACCCGCGAATCGCGTCGGTGAACTCGGTGAAGTTGGAGCGGCCGTGGGCGTTGAGTTTGACCTCGGCAAAGATCTGCGTGTTGAGGCCGATCTTCTTGCGGTCCAGTAACGTCACCTGGCCGCGAATTACCCCCTCTTCCTTGAGACGTTGAATACGCCGCCAGCACGGTGACTGGGATAAGCCGACCTGCTCGGCGATCTGAGCACTGGACAGCGAGGCGTCCTCTTGCAGCAAGGCCAGGATACGGCGGTCGTAGGCGTCCAACTCACTGTGCATATAAATACCCTAAATGGTGCCTGTCTTGAATTGATCAATTCGATTAATCCTGAAACAGCCTCATCTTAGATAAGAAATCTCCGTTGGCGAATGTAAAAATTTCTACAGTCGAATCTGGAGCTTTCCCATGCACGCCGTTGAAACCCCCCATCCTGTTACCCGCGTCGATGCGTGGGCCGTCACCAGCGTTCATTGCCAGGCGCATTACCGGATCGTTGCCGAGGCGGAGCCTGATGTTTTGTGCCGGGTCCTCAACTATTTCGCGCTGCAATTCCTCACGCCGCGACAGATCATGGTGAACCGGGAAGGTGACCTGCTGAACATCGACATCATGATGGACGGCCTGAGCTGGCACCGCGCGCAAGTGATCGGTGAAAAGATTCGAAACCTGATCAGCGTGTGCACGCTGGATGTGTGGTCGGCTGACTCCATGGGGCCTCAAGCGGTGGTGGCGGTCGCCCAGTAAAAGCCTGCAATACACGTTGGGAGGCAGATATTCAGGGGCTGGCTAGCCTGGGATTTACACCCACTGCCACCCAGGAAAACCTTCATGCCGGTTGATCAACGATTGGAACTGCATCAGCTGTTGCCGGCTTTGGTCGAAGGGCGGCTGATCACGCCTGAACTCGCCCACCGCTTGTCGGCGCTGCCGGCCAGCAACACCCAGCATCCACTAGAGAGCATCGCAGCCCAAGGCGCATGCCTGGAGACCCTGACCGAATGGCTCGCCCAGCAGGCCAGGCAACCTTATCTGCGCATCGACCCGTTGAAGATCAACGTGGCGACAGTGGTGCCGCTGATGTCCCACGCATTCGCCCAGCGCCACGCCATCCTCGCGGTGGCGGTGGATGCGCAAACCGTTACCATCGCCAGCGCCCAGCCCCATGTCACCAGCTGGGAAGCCGGGCTTGCGCAGGTGCTCAAGCGCTCGATCAAACGCGTGGTCGCCAATCCCCAGGACATTACGCGCTGTATCGATGAGTTCTACCGACTGGCGAAATCCGTCAGCAGCGCCGATCAAAAGGTCACGGCGCCTGGCAATGTCGACCTGCTCAACCTTGGCGCCAGCGACCAGGAACCGGATGCCAACGACGCGCACATCGTTAATATCGTCGATTGGCTGCTGCAGTACGCGTTCGCCCAGCGCGCCAGCGATATCCATGTCGAACCCTGCCGTGAACAAGGGCGTGTGCGGTTTCGCATCGACGGGCTGCTGCACGACGTCTATCAATTTCCGCCCCAGGTGACGATGGCCGTCGTCAGCCGCCTGAAAAGCCTGGGTCGCATGAACGTGGCAGAAAAACGCAGGCCCCAGGACGGACGGGTCAAGACCAAAAGCCCGGCGGGCGTGGAAGTTGAGCTGCGCCTTTCCACCTTGCCCACGGCGTTTGGCGAGAAGCTGGTAATGCGGATTTTCGACCCGCAGGTCCTGCTCAAGGGCTTTGACCAGCTGGGTTTGTCGGCTGATGACCAGCAACGCTGGCAATCCATGACGCGCCAGACCCACGGCATCATCCTGGTGACCGGTCCGACCGGTTCGGGCAAGACCAGCACGCTCTACACCACGCTCAGGCAACTGGCGACCCGGGAGGTCAACCTATGCACCGTGGAAGACCCGATTGAAATGGTCGAGCCGGCGTTCAACCAGATGCAGGTGCAGCACAACATCGACCTCACCTTCGCCAGCGGCATCCGCGCCCTGCTGCGCCAGGACCCGGACATCATCATGATTGGCGAGATCCGCGACCAGGAGACCGCCGAAATGGCGATCCAGGCCGCACTGACCGGGCATCTGGTGCTGTCGACCCTACATACCAACGACGCACCCAGTGCCATCAGCCGTTTGCAAGAACTGGGCATTGCTCACTATTTGATCAAGGCCACGTTATTGGGGGTGATGGCGCAGCGGTTGGTGCGGGTTCTGTGTCCTCACTGCAAGCGGACGCTGGGTGAGGTCCATGAGGCGGTCGGATGCGTGGAATGTCGACACAGCGGTTATCGGGGCCGAGCGGGTGTTTACGAAATCATGGTGCTGAACCAAGCGCTCAAGATGCTGATCACACCCGGCGCCGATGTACAGGCCTTGCGCCAGGCGGCGATTACCCAAGGTATGTGCAGCCTGCGCATGGCTGGCCTGCATAAGGTCGAGACGGGGCTGACCACGATGGCGGAAGTGTTACGAGTGACACCTGGGGATTCGGTAACAAATCCTTTGTTTGATGAGCAGTGAAACCGTTCTTATCGGTGACAACACCGTTACAATCGGCCCAACGTCGTTTCACTGACACATTCAGATAGGGAATCGCTATGCAGATCGGAACCGTACTGCTTCTTTTCGTGGGCTTGGCCATCGCCATCCTGTTCATGGGTTTCAAGGTCGTCCCCCAGGGTTACCAGTGGACAGTCGAGCGTTTCGGCCGCTACACCAACACCCTCAAGCCTGGCCTGAACATCATCATCCCGGTCATGGACCGCATCGGTCGCAAGATCAACGTGATGGAAAGCGTGCTGGATATCCCGCCCCAGGAAGTCATCACCGCCGACAACGCCACCGTGCAGATCGACGCCGTGTGCTTCTTCCAGGTGGTCAACACCGCCCAGGCCGCGTACGAGGTCAACAACCTCGAACACGCCATCCGCAACTTGCTGCAAACCAACATCCGTACCGTGCTCGGTTCCATGGAGCTGGATGCCATGCTCAGCCAGCGTGACGGCATCAACGAAAAACTCCTGAAAACCGTGGACGAAGCCACCGCACCGTGGGGCATCAAGATCACCCGTATCGAGATCAAGGACATCAGCCCGCCTGCCGACCTGATGGCCGCCATGTCGGGCCAGATGAAAGCCGAGCGGATCAAGCGTGCGCAAATCCTTGAGGCTGAAGGCCTGCGAGCGTCGGCAATCCTGACCGCCGAAGGCAAGAAGCAAGCGCAGATCCTGGAGGCCGAAGGTAGCCGACAGGCGGCATTCCTTGAGTCCGAAGCCCGTGAGCGTCAGGCCGAAGCCGAAGCCCGCGCGACCCAGGTGGTGTCGGAAGCGATTGCGTCGGGCAACGTGCAAGCGGTCAACTACTTTGTCGCGCAGAAGTACATCGATGCGCTGGGCAAGCTGGCATCGGCCAACAACAGCAAGGTCATCCTGATGCCGCTGGAAGCCAGCCAAGTGATCGGTGCGGTCGGCGGTATCGGCGAAATCGTCAAGGCAACGTTCGACAACAAGAAAGGCTGAGGCCAGCGCCATGTGGGATTTCCTGCAGCATCTGTCGTTTTGGGATTGGCTGGCGCTGGGTACGGTCCTGTTGATTCTTGAAGTATTCGGCGCCGGTGGTTACCTGCTGTGGATGGGCATCGCCGCGGCAGCCGTGGGCGTGATCAAGTTCCTGGTGCCGCCTTTGGGGCTGGAGTGGCAACTTCTATTGTTTGCCGTGTTGTCGATCCTGACAGCCGTGTATTGGTGGAAGCGCCAGCGCAGCAGTGCCAAAGCCAGCGACCAGCCGGGCCTCAACGAACGCGGTTCGGAATTGATCGGCCGCACATTCATGGTGCATCAAGCGATTGTGGATGGCCGGGGCAAGGTAAAAGTCGGTGACGGCGTGTGGATGGTGACGGGTCCAGACAGTCCCGTAGGCGCTCAAGTCCGGGTGGTTGGCCAGGATGGTGTGGTGTTAAGGGTTGAAACTGTTTAGTCAGTGATGGAACTCGGTTGGGTTAACTACAATCATAAAGTACAGATAACCCACCCGGAGTCACCCATCATGCGTCTCAAATATGCTGTCGCAACCCTTGCTGTGCTTTCCCTCCCAGTCGGTTCAGCCATGGCCGACAGTTTCTGGCGCAATGTCATCTCGTCGGGCGCCACTACCGGCTCGACGTACCTGACCTTCAAGGACCATAAGCTGGTGGTCGCTGCGCAAGACGACGCAGGCAGCTTTGTTGCCAGCGACGGCGGCATCCGTGGCCCGTACCTGGAAGCCGCCATGCAGAAAGTCCGCGCCGACAACCCTGGCCTGCAAGCCACGGATATGGAGCTGGCCAACGCCATCCTCGCGAAAAACGCCGTTACCGAATAACTCGGGTTTAGTAAAAAATACCGCTTTGAACAGCGGTATTTTTTTGTCTTCAATTCCTATGATCATCGCGGCTGAGCACTACGTAAGCATTCCTGCTTTCACAGCTGATAAAGCCCGGTAGAGAATGCCGCTGTTGAAGCGGCATTTTTTTGCCCGGACGGTGACGATTCATTCACAGGCGACAGGCTATATTCAGTCAAGCCGTGCAACCATGCCGGTACTGATACCTCGCCTACTCATCGCCAATCTGAAACGGATGCCTTCGTCGTCATGAGCCAACAGCCCTTCCTGCCGTTCTCCAAACCCACCATTGATGAAGCCACCATCGCGGCGGTCGGCGATGTACTGCGCTCGGGCTGGATCACCAGCGGGCCGAAAGTGCAGGCATTCGAAGCTCAGCTGTCGGAATACTTTGGCGGCCGGCCGGTGCGCACCTTCAACTCGGGCACCTGCACCATGGAGATTGCCTTGCGCATTGCAGGGATCGGGCCTGGCGATGAAGTCATCACCACGCCGATCTCCTGGGTTGCCACGGCCAACGTGATCCTGGAAGTCGGCGCCACGCCGGTGTTTGCCGATATCGACCCGGTCACCCGCAACATCGACTTGGCCCAGTTGGAAGCCGCGATTACCCCACGTACCAAGGCGATCATCCCGGTTTACCTGGCCGGCCTGCCGCTGGACATGCCGATGCTGTATGCACTGGCGAACAAGTACAACCTGCGCATCGTCGAAGACGCGGCCCAGGCACTGGGGTCGAGCTGGGATGGCGAACGCATTGGCGCCACCGGTGATTTCGTGTCGTTCAGCTTTCAGGCCAACAAGAACATCACTTCTTCCGAGGGCGGTTGCCTGGTCTTGAACAACGCCGAAGAAGCGCGGCTGGCGGAGAAGTATCGCCTGCAAGGCGTGACCCGCACCGGCTTCGATGGCTTGGATGTGGATGTGCTGGGCGGCAAATTCAACATGACCGACATCGCCGCAGCCATTGGCTTGGGGCAGTTTGCCCATATCGAGCAGATCACCACGCATCGCCAGCACCTGGCGCGGCACTATTTCAAATGCTTTGGCAGTGATTTTGAAGAGCAGTACGGCGCACAACTGCCACCAGCCGACTTCGAAAACAGCAACTGGCACCTGTTCCAACTGGTGCTACCGGAACGCCAGGACGGCCAGCCGGCCCGCGCCACCTTCATGGAACAGATGCAGGCCCACGGCGTCGGCATTGGCTATCACTACCCGCCAATCCACCTGCTGAGTCTTTATCGGGCACAGGGCTTCAAGGAAGGCATGTTCCCGGTGGCGGAAAAAGTCGGTCGTTTGATTGTGTCGTTGCCGATGTTCACGGCGATGACGGAGGCGGATGTGGAGCGGTCGGTGGCAGCAGTGAAAGCGGTTCTGAAAGCGAACTAAGCACTCACAGCTGACACAATCCAATGTGGGAGCGGGCTTGCTCGCGAAAGCGGTGTATCAGAGACACATTCAGTGACTGACATTCCGTTTTCGCGAGCAAGCCCGCTCCCACAGTGGGTTTTGCGTTTACTCGCCGATGGCGGCTTTGTAGCCAGCAGCATCCAGCAGTTTTTCCAGATCAGCCGGGTTGCTTGGCTTGAGCTTGAAGATCCACGCGCCGTACGGGTCGGAGTTCAGCAGCTCAGGGCTACCGCTCAGTTCCTCGTTGACTGCAATCACTTCGCCGGCAACCGGGGCGTAGATATCCGAAGCAGCCTTCACCGACTCAACCACACCCGCCTGGCCTTCGGCTTCAAACGTAGCGCCGACTTCAGCCAGCTCAACAAACACCACATCACCCAATGCTTCCTGAGCATGGTCGGAAATACCGACGGTCACGGTGCCGTCAGCTTCCAGGCGTGCCCATTCGTGGCTTTCGGCAAAACGCAGTTCGGCAGGGATATTGCTCATAATCTGTGTCCTCAATAAGTAATGTCAGCGGCCACTGGCCTGCCGGAAATAGGTTAGATCAAGGTTTTGCCATGGCGCACGAAGGTCGGCTTGACCACTCGAACCGGGTACCACTTGCCGCGGATTTCCACTTCGGCCCGATCAGCGGTTGCCGTCGGTACTCGCGCCAGGGCAATGGATTTGCTCAGCGTAGGAGAGAAACTACCACTGGTGATCTCCCCTTCGCCAATATTGGCGATACGAACCACCTGGTGAGCGCGTAAAACCCCACGTTCTTCCAGTACCAGCCCGACCAGTTTGAACTGCACACCCGCCGTTTTTTCCGCTTCCAGCGCGGCGCGGCCGATGAAATTGCGCTCGGCCGGCTCCCACGCAATGCTCCAGGCCATGTTCGATGCCAACGGCGAAACCTCCTGATGGATGTCCTGGCCGTAGAGGTTCATACCGGCTTCCAGGCGCAGAGTATCGCGAGCGCCGAGGCCAATGGGGGAAATACCGGCGCCTACCAGATCGTTGAAAAAGCCCGGCGCCTGATCAGCCGGCAGTACAATCTCCAGTCCATCTTCGCCGGTGTAACCCGTGCGTGCGATAAACCAATCGCCATCGGCCTGGCCTTCGAAAGGCTTGAGCTGGTGAATCAGCGTGCTGCGAGACTGCGTGACCAACTCGGCGATCTTCTGCCGGGCGTGGGGGCCTTGGATGGCGAGCATGGCCAACTCAGGGCGTTCATGCAGCTTCACCTGGTAATTGCCCAGTTGCGCGTGCATCCAGGCCATGTCTTGGTCACGGGTAGCAGCATTCACCACCAGCCGATAAGCGGCTTGCGTGCGGTAGACAATCATGTCGTCCACCACGCCGCCCTTTTCGTTGAGCATGGCGCTATACAACGCACGGCCGCAGCCATGCAGACGTTCGACATCGTTGGCCAGCAGGTACTGGAGCCATTCCTTGGCCTGGGGGCCGGTGACATCGATCACGGTCATATGAGATACATCGAACACCCCGCAGTCGCGTCGCACCTGATGGTGTTCTTCAACTTGCGAGCCGTAGTGCAGAGGCATATCCCAACCGCCAAAATCGACCATTTTCGCGCCGAGGGCGAGATGCAGGTCATACAGAGGCGTACGCTGTCCCATGGGTTTCTCCTTCCGGGCGTGGCGAAGGTGCGCGGAGCTACTGTTCGTGCTGAACGCCTTGAATTACAAGGCCTGCAGCCACGCCCAGCGACCCGCTCCGAAAGACGAAGCGCACCGAATGCCGCGCATTGTAGCCGCAAGCTGTAGGACTGGCACCTAACCGATTTGCCGGGCGGAGCGTCGAATCAGCCCGATCACCGGCAACAGGCCGACCAGCACCAGTGTCAACGCGGGCAGAGAAGCCCGTGCCCATTCGCCTTCACTGGTCATTTCAAAGATCCGCACCGCCAGCGTGTCCCAGGCGAACGGGCGCATCAGCAGGGTCGCGGGCATTTCCTTGAGCACATCGACGAAGACCAACAGCGCTGCACTCAAGGTCCCCGGCAGCAGCAACGGCAGATACACTTTGCAAAACAGTCGTGGGCCGCTGACGCCAAGGCTGCGCGCTGCCTCCGGCAACGAGGGCCGGATGCGCGCCAGGCTGTTTTCCAGCGGCCCATAGGCCACTGCCAGGAATCGCACCAGATACGCCAGCACCAGCGCCGACAGGCTACCCAACAGCAAGGGCTTGCCCGCGCCGCCGAGCCAGCCGGACAACGGCACCACCAATTCACGGTCCAGATAGCTGAACGCCAACATGATCGACACCGCCAGCACCGAACCCGGCAAGGCATAACCGACATTGGCCAGACTAATGCCGGAGCGGATCGCCCGCGTCGGTGCCAGCCGATTGGCGAAGGCCAGCACCAGCGCCACACTGACCGTGATCAAGGCGGCGATCCCGCCCAGATAAAGCGTGTGAACTATCAAGCCGGAGTAGCGCTCATCCAGATCGAAGCGACCGCGCTGCCAGAACCAGGCGACCAGTTGCAGCATCGGGATGACAAAAGCGCAGGCGAACACCAGCCCACACCAACCACTGGCCGCCGCCGCCTTGAACCCGCGCAGGTGATACAGCGCCTTGCCCCGTGGCCGCTCGTTGCTCGGCCGGCTGGCGCCGCGTGCTCGGCGCTCGCCATACAGCACCAGCATCACCACCAGCAGCAACAGGCTGGCCAACTGGGCGGCGCTGGATAGGCTGAAAAAGCCGTACCAGGTCTTGTAGATGGCTGTGGTAAAGGTATCGAAGTTGAACACCGAGACCGCACCGAAATCCGCCAGGGTTTCCATCAACGCCAGGGCCACCCCGGCCCCAATCGCCGGCCGCGCCATGGGCAGGGCCACATGCCAGAACGCTCGCCACGGCGATTGCCCCAACACCCGCGCCGCTTCCATCAGGCCTTTGCCCTGGGCCAGGAATGCGCTGCGCGCCAGGAGGTAAACGTAGGGGTAGAACACCAGCACCAACACGATGATCACTCCACCGGTGGAACGTACCCGTGGCAGCCTCAAGCCGCTGCCGAACCATTCGCGCAGCAAGGTTTGCACCGGGCCGGAGAAATCCAGCAAGCCGACAAACACAAAAGCCAGGACGTACGCAGGAATGGCAAACGGCAGCATCAACGCCCAGTCGAGCCAACGCCGACCGGGGAACTCACAGAGGCTGGTCAGCCAGGCCAGGCTCACGCCCAGCAGGGTCACGCCGACACCGACACCCAACACCAGGGTCAGGGTGTTGCCCAGCAGGCGCGGCATCTGGGTTTCCCAGAGGTGGGACCAGATTTGTGCGTCGATACTTTGCCAGGACAGCAACAGCACACTCAGCGGCAGCAGCACCAGGGCGGCGACGGTGAAGACCGGCAGGTACCAGCGGCGTTGGGCGGGGTGGGCCAAAGTCAGTTCTCAGTGAGTGAATAGCTTGAAAACACCACAATCGAATCTGGGAGGGGGCTGCTGCGCAGCCCAGCGCGGGGCAAGCCCGCTCACCACAGCAAGCCCGCTCCCACATTTCGATCTGCGGCGTTTTACAAATTTAGTTCCAGCCAGCTCGATCCATCAACCGGATCGCCTCGGCCTGGCGCTTGCCCGCCACTTCCACCGGCAAGGTGTCCGCCACGAACTTGCCCCAGCTCGCCACTTCCGCCGACGGCGGCACGGCCGGGTTGGCCGGGAATTCCTGGTTCACGTCGGCAAAGATCTTCTGCGCCTCAGGCGTGGTCATCCACTCCACCAGTGCCTTGGCGGCTTCCGGGTGCGGAGCGTGTTGGGTCAGGCCGATGCCCGACAGGTTCACGTGCACACCACGGTCACCCTGGTTCGGCCAGAACAGTTTTACCGCCAGGTCCGGCTTCTGCTTGTGCAAGCGACCATAGTAGTAGGTGTTGACGATGCCCACGTCGCATTGCCCGGCGTTGATGGCCTCCAGCACGGCAATGTCATCGGAGAACACGTCGGTGGACAGGTTGTTCACCCAACCCTTGACGATCTCTTCGGTCTTGGCCGCGCCATGGGTTTCGATCAGGGTGGCGGTCAGCGACTGGTTGTAGACCTTTTTCGCCGTGCGCAGGCACAGGCGGCCTTCCCACTGCTTGTCGGCCAAGGCTTCGTAGGTGGTGAGGTCACCCGGTTTTACCCGGTCGGTGGAATAGGCGATGGTCCGCGCGCGCAGGCTCAGGCCGGTCCAGGTGTGTTTGGAAGAACGGTATTGCAGGGGGATGTTCTTGTCGATCACCGGGGAGGTGAACGGTTGCAGGATGCCCATTTGCTCAGCCTGCCAGAGGTTGCCGGCATCGACGGTGAGCAGCAGGTCGGCGGTGGCGTTTTCGCCCTCGGCCTTGATGCGCTGCATCAGCGGGGCTTCCTTGTCGGTGATGAACTTCACCTGCACGCCGGTTTTTTTGGTGTAGGCATCGAACACCGGCTTGATCAGTTCGTCGATGCGCGAGGAGTAGACCACCACTTCGTCGGCGGCCTGCACGGTGGTGCTGCCGATCAGGGTGAGTGCCAGGGCAGTCAGGAGGCGCTTGGGTGCCAACATGGGTGCGGTCTCTCATTTGCAAAAAGTGGGCAAATGATAAGGACTCACATTTGGTAGCGCTCGGTGGAGGCGTTACCAGATGTTGCATGGCCGGGATTTGCAGTGCGGCTTATGGCCTCATCGCGGGCAAGCCGGCGCCCACAGGGATCGTATTTCAATGTCAGGGCTTGGCCAGCTCCGGCAGATCCCCGCTCAGCCCCAGCGCCTGGCGCACAAACACGGCCTTGGCTTCGGGCATTTGATCGACCATCTTCAATCCGGCATTACGCAACCAGCGCAGCGGCAGTTGATCGGCCTGGAACAGTCGCTCAAACCCTTCCATTGCCGCCATCAACGCCAGGTTATGCGGCATGCGTCGACGCTCGTAGCGGCTCAACACCTTCACATCGGCCAGGCGCTCGCCGCGCTCGGTTGCCGACAACAAGACTTCAGCCAATGTCGCCGCATCCAGGAAACCCAGGTTCACACCCTGCCCCGCCAAGGGATGGATGACGTGAGCCGCGTCGCCAATCAACGCCAGGCCTTCGGCCACATAGCGCTTGGCGTGGCGCTGGCGCAGTGGCACGCAGACGCGCGGGTCGGCGCTTACCACCGTACCGAGCCGCCCCTCAAAGGCGCGCTCCAGCTCATGGCAGAAGCTTGCATCATCCAGCGCCATCAAGCGCTCAGACTCAGCAGGCGTGGTCGACCAGACGATCGAACACCAATCCTCCTGACCATCGCGCACCAGCGGTAAGAACGCCAGTGGGCCGGTGTCGGTAAAGCGTTGCCACGCAGTGCGCTGGTGCGGCTGGCTGCTGCGCACGCTGGTGACGATGGCGTTATGCAGGTAATCCCATTCGCGGGTCGCGGTGCCGGTCAGGCGGCGCACGGCGGAGTTGGCGCCATCGGCCGCCACCACCAGCGGCGCGCGTAACGTGCGGCCGTCAGCCAGGGTTAGCAGCCAGTCATCGCCGGAACGGCGCATCTGTTCCAGGCGCGCATTGGCCAACAGGCCCAGATCGCAGTCGTGCAGACGGTCGAGCAGCGCATCCTGCACCACGCGGTTCTCGACGATATGCCCCAGCACCTCGGCATGCACGCTGGCGGCCGAAAAGTGAATCTGACCGGTGCCGCTGCCGTCCCACACCTGCATCTCGCCGTAAGGGCTGGCGCGGCGCGACACAATGCCGTCCCACACGCCCAGGCGCTCAAGGATGCGCTGGCTCGCGGCCGACAAGGCGCTCACGCGCGGTTCGAAAGCGGCCTCGCGGTCGAACGGCTTGACGCTCAGCGGGCTGCCGTCGAGCAGCAGCACCTGCAGGCCACTGCCCTGTAACGCCAGCGCCAGGGCGCTTCCGACCATTCCGGCCCCGACAATCAGCACATCTGCGCGCATGTCCATGCTTTAAGCCTGTCTCACTGGCGGCTTGCGCCGCACGTAAAGGGTTTTGTCGACCTGCGCCACCAGGGTGCCGGAGCCGTCATGAATCTGGACCTTCAGGTGGGGCAAGTACTTCTCGCCTCCTTCGGTCTGCCGGCGGACCTCATCGAGCAAGGCGTCGTCGATGGAGAACTCCGCGTACACCGGGCCTTTGCCCGGCGAAATGAAGTCGATACTCGCGGCCTTGTCCCACACGATGTAATCGCGGCCCAGGTTCTCCATCAGCATCAGCATGTAGAACGGATCAACCATCGAATACAGGCTACCGCCGAACTGCGTGCCGACATAGTTGCGGTTGTACCAGCCCAGGCCCATGCGCACTTTGACGTGACGAAAATCGGCGCTCATGTGCCGCACGCTCACTCCCGCACCCAAGTAGGGCGGATACAAGGTCATGATCCAACGCAACAACCGCGCCTTGCCCAGGCGCTCGATCAACCACTTACGCATCGGGACGCGTGCCCAGGCCCATGGCCTGACGGGCGAACCAGCGCTTGGCCGGCGGCAGCAAGTCCAGGCCCAGCAGGCCCATATTGCGGCCCAGGGCGACCAGCGGCTGGGCGCTGCCGAACAGGCGCGTGACCTGGTCGGAGAAGCCCACGGTGAGTTTCTGGTCCAGGCGCTGACGCTCGCGATAGCCTTGCAAGGTCGCCAGGTCACCTGGCACTTGCGGTCCGGCCAGCAAGGCCTCGGCCAGCGCATTCGCATCGCGCAGGGACAGGTTGAAGCCCTGCCCGGCAATCGGGTGCAAGCTGTGAGCGGCATTGCCGAGAATCGCCAAGTGCGAGCGTACTTGCTCCTCGGCTTCCACCAATGTCAGCGGGTACAGATGACGGGCGCCCACTTGCTTAAGCGTACCCAGACGGTAGCCGAACACGCCCTGCAATTCACTCAAGAAGCTGCGCTCATCGAGATTGGCCAGGCGCTGGGCGTCCATGCCGATGCGCGTCCACACCAGTGCGCAGCGGTTTTCCGGCAGCGGCAACAGGGCCATCGGGCCTTCGTCGGTGAAACGTTCGAAGGCTTCGCCGTTATGGGATTCGCTTGGCGTGATGTTGGCGATCAACGCGCTCTGGTTGTACGGGCGGGTTTTCACGCCGATGCCCAACTGCTCGCGCAAGCCGGAACGGCCACCGTCAGCCAGCACGGCGAGGTCGCATTCCAGCAAGGTTTCATCATTGAGGGTCAGACGGTAGCCGTCGGGCAGCGGCTCCATGCGTGTGACTTCGGCCGGGCAACGCCAGCTGACCACGTCTTTGTCCAGGCCCTGCCACAGGCATTGGCCCAGCCAGGCGTTCTCCACCACGTAGCCGAGGGCCGGCACGCCCTCTTCCATGGCAGACAAGCGCGCGGTGGAGAAACGCCCACGGTCAGACACATGGATTTGCTTGATCGGTTCGGCGCGGCGCGAAATGTCCTGCCACAGGCCCAGGCGCTGATAAATCTGCCGGGCGCCGTAGGAGAGCGCCGAAGAACGCGCATCGTAGCTCGGCTGGTAGCTGTCGCCCGGCGCAAAGGGCTCGATCAGCACGATCTTCCAACCGCGCGCTTTGGCCCCAGCCTGCAACGCCAGCGCCAGGCTGGCGCCGACCAGGCCGCCGCCAATGATTGCCAGGTTGACCCGGCTCATCGGGCAGCCGCCATCAACGCTTCAATTTCAGCGACGGTCTTGGGCACGCCACCGGTCAGGATTTCACAGCCTTGCTTGGTCACTACCACGTCGTCCTCGATGCGTACGCCAATGCCACGCCATTTCTTTGCCACGTTCGGGTTGTCCGGCGAAATGTAGATGCCCGGCTCCACGGTCAACGCCATGCCAACTTCCAGCACCCGCCATTCACCGCCCACTTTGTACTCGCCCACGTCATGCACATCCATGCCCAGCCAGTGGCCGGCGCGGTGCATGTAGAAGGCTTTATAGGCTTCGCTGGCGATCAACTCGTCGACGTCACCCTGCAACAATCCCAGCCTCACCAACCCGGCGGTGATCACCTGCACGGTTGCCTCATGCGCCTGGTTCCAATGCTTGTCCGGGGCGATCTCGGCAAACGCGGCTTCCTGGGAAGCCAGCACAATTTCGTAGATCGCCTTCTGTTCCGGCGAAAACCTGCCATTGACCGGCCAGGTGCGGGTGATGTCGCTGGCGTAGCAGTCGATCTCGCAGCCGGCGTCGATCAGCACCAGATCGCCGTCCTTGAGCACCGCGTCATTCTGCTGGTAATGCAGGATGCAGCTGTTGCGCCCGGCGGCGACGATGGAGCCGTAGGCTGGCATTTTCGCGCCGCCTTTGCGGAATTCATAATCCAGCTCGGCTTCCAGGCTGAACTCATGGAGACCGGCACGGCTGGCCTGCATCGCCTTCACGTGGGCGGCGCAGGAGATTCGCGCGGCCTCGCGCATCACCTTCACTTCCGCAGCCGATTTATACAGGCGCATGTCGTGGAGCAGATGATCCAGGGCAACGAATTCGTTCGGTGGCTGGGCGCCCAGGTGGGCCTTGGAGCGGATCACGTTGATCCATTCCATCAGGTGCCGGTCAAACTCGGCATTGCTGCCCATGGCCGAGTACACCCGGTCGCGGCCTTCGATGAGGCCGGGCAGGATGTCGTCAATATCGGTGATGGGGAACGCGTCGTCGGCGCCAAAGTCACGGATCGCGCCTTCGGTGCCGGCGCGCAGGCCGTCCCACAGTTCGCGTTCGGCGTTGCGCTCGCGGCAGAACAGCACGTACTCGCCGTGCTGGCGACCGGGCATCAGCACGATCACCGCTTCCGGCTCCGGGAAACCGCTCAGGTACTGGAAGTCACTGTCCTGGCGGTACACGTGCTCGACATCACGGTTGCGGATCGCCACGGCGGCAGCCGGCAGGATCGCGATGCTGTTGGGTTCCATCTGCGCCATGAGCGCCTTGCGGCGTCGGGTGTATTCCGCTCGGGGGATATGGATCATGGGCAGATGGACTTCCTTTCTTAGTGCAGCGAAGGCTTGGGCGCGGCTGGCTCAGCGGACTTCTTGGTCTCGGTGAACAGCAGCAACGGCGCGACGCGCAGGTATTCCATGACTTCCATGTAGTCGCCTTCGCCATCTTCGGACTCTTCCAGGGCGTCTTGCACCTGGGAGATCGCCGCGAGGTCCTGCAACACTTCCTTGGCGTCGGTGCTCAGTTCCAGGCCGCCGGCGTTGACGCCGAAACCGTGGAGGAAGCCTTGGCACCATTGGCCCAGGGCGGCGGCGCGCTCGGTGAGCGGCGCGTCGTCGGTCGGCAGCAGCAGGACCACGGTGACGTCATCACCGGTCAGCTCGCCCTTGACCATCTCTTGCAGGCCGATCAGTGCGTTACGCACGTTCTCGGTCGGTTCGGTTTCCAGCAGCTCGGCCACGTCGGCCAGCCAGTTGTCGGCATCAAAGCCAACGCCAGTGCAGCTGCGGCCCAACAGCACGCCGTGCAGTTCGGCAGGCGAGCAAGGGTGGCCGCTGGTGCTCAGCAGTTTGGAAAAAGCATCGTACGGGGAGTTCTGAATGGGCATGGTGAGCTAGGCGCCAGACGGCGCAATGTCTAGAATGGAGCGCTGTATCCTAGCACCGGCAGACGTACCAAGACTATCAAGGGCGTCAGATCGTTTATCCTGCAGTTGCCATTCATCAGACAAATCCAGTGGAACCCAATGGAAGACACCGACCTGCAAGCGCTGATGGCCAGACTCGAACTGCTAATTACTCGGGTCGAGCAACTTAAGAGTCAAAACGGACTCCTATTAGCTCAGGAAAAGACCTGGCGCGAGGAACGCGCTCACCTCATTGAAAAAAACGAAATCGCCCGGCGTAAGGTCGAATCGATGATTTCGCGCCTGAAGGCCCTGGAGCAAGACTCATGAGTTCAAGCAATAGCGTCACCGTGCAGATCCTCGATAAAGAATATTCGATCATCTGCCCCCAGGAAGAGCGCAACAACCTGGTGAGCGCCGCCCGCTACCTGGATGGCAAGATGCGCGAAATCCGCAGCAGCGGCAAAGTGATCGGCGCAGACCGTATCGCCGTGATGGCCGCGCTGAACATTACCCACGATTTGCTGCATAAGCAGGAACGCCCTGACGTACAGGCCAGCGGCTCGACGCGTGAGCAGGTGCGTGACCTGCTGGAGCGTGTCGATCTGGTGCTTTCCAGCGATTCAGACGCACCCAAGGGCTGATTGCCGCGACTGTTTAAGGTATACTCGCCCCACTCCCTGGCGTGTTTGCCAGTCGGCGATGTCCCTGAGCCGATTCGCACTACCCTGGAAGTTGCACGTTGGGCTGGTGTGCATGTCCGCTAGACGGAAAGCCTTAAAGCCTACTGCATCTTCCACCTTGAACTTTCGGGTTCAAGGGCTAAGTCGACAGCGGCTCTGTCGGGGAGCCTGAATTCCTAAACTCAATGCCAGTCCTCGGACTGGCATTGTTTTATGAGCCGAAACCATGACCGAACCTGCGCCGCTTTCCCGTCCGCAACTTCGACGCATGTTGCGTAAAGCCCGCCGCGCCCTCACGCCGAGCGAGCAACGCAAGGCCGCCCACGGCCTATATCGGCAACTGGCACAGCACCCGCTGTTTCGCCGGGCCAAACATATCTCTTTGTATCTACCGACGGACGGTGAAATCGATCCGCGCCTGCTGCTGCGCGCCGCCCAGCGCCGTGGCAAGGCCACTTACCTGCCGGTGCTCAGCGCGTGGCCGCGAACCAAGATGGTGTTCCAGCGTGTACGGCCTGGGGAAAAGCTGCTGCCCAACCGTTTTCGCATCCTGGAGCCACGGGTGAATATCAGCCGCCAACGCAAAGTCTGGGCGCTGGACCTGGTGCTGCTGCCGCTGGTGGGGTTCGATGATGCCGGGGGGCGCCTGGGCATGGGCGGCGGGTTCTACGATCGCAGCCTGGCTTACCTGGCGCGGCGACAGAGCTGGCGCAAGCCGACGCTACTGGGCCTGGCCCATGAATGTCAGAAGGTTGATCGGTTGGCACAGGCAAGCTGGGATGTGCCGTTGGCGGGCACCGTCACTGATAAGCATTGGTATATTGCGAAGACGCCACTGGAGTCAGCGGCGCCTTGAAGACGGGTCAGCGTTTGAACGGTTGCGGCTGCTGCTGAGCCAGTTCAACGGGAGCATCGGTCTTGTTCGACCATAAGCTTTGGGCATACCCGGTGGTCACGACGCCCAGACCAAACAAAATCACCAAAATCCATAGTAAATCCGGTTTACGTTGCATCGATTGCCCCCCTGCAGGCACCTCGTACACGATGACAACAACGTTCCAAAGTAGTCCGTTGCAGCTGCGTCAAGCTTTAAAAGCCGGCATTCTGCGGTAACGTGAACCAACACGCAAACCTTGACGCCAACCGACTGTCGGTTTGTCACCAAATTGCCTGACAACTTGCCCACTGCCTTTTTCAGGAGCCCCAAAATGGCCTACTGGCTGATGAAATCCGAGCCCGACGAACTCTCTATCAAAGGCCTGGAAAAGCTCGGCGAAGCGCGCTGGGACGGGGTGCGCAACTATCAGGCGCGCAACTTCCTGCGTGCCATGGCGGTGGGTGACCAATTTTTCTTCTACCACTCCAGCTGCCCGGAGCCGGGCATTGCCGGCATCGGCAAAATCGTCGAGGCGGCCTACCCGGACCCCACCGCGCTGGAGCCCGATAGCCACTACTTCGACGCCAAGGCCACCCCGGAAAAAAATCCGTGGAGCGCGATCAACGTCGCGCATGTCCAGACGTTCCCCAAAGTGCTGGGCCTGGGCTACCTGAAACAGCAAACCGCCCTCGCCGAAATGCCTTTGGTGCAAAAAGGCAGCCGGCTTTCGGTGATGGCCGTCACGCCCGAGCAATGGGCCGCCGTACTGGCGCTGCGCTAAGCACTGTAGGAGCGAGCTTGCTCGCGAAAAACGCCAGGACACCGCGTCAAATCAGAGAGGACGCGTTATCGTTGACGTTTTTCGCGGGCAAGCCCGCTCCTACAGTTGATGGGTATCAACACTACGCAGGGGCGAACCGCTCACACTAGGACGCTAATGCCGCAGGAAGCAGCCATGTCGACGAACCACCACACCTCCCGTCTTTTCGCTATCGCCCTCATCGCCCTGTTGTTGGGTGCCGGTGGCTTCGGCTACTGGCGCTCCACCCAGGACCGCTTGCCCGAAGGCCTGAGCATGGGCAACGGCCGCCTGGAATCCACCGAAGTGCAGATCGCCGCCAAGATCCCAGGGCGCCTGGCAGAGGTGCGGGTGGACGAAGGCGACAAGGTCCTCAAAGGCCAACTGCTCGCACGCATGGATACTCGCACGCTGGAAGCCCAGCGCGCCCAGGCCGAAGCCGAAGTGCTGCGCGCCAAGGAAAACTTCGCTGCCGCCGAGGCCAACGTGCAATTGCGCCAGAGCGAGCAACTGCTGGCCAACCAGGAACTCAAGCGCACCCAGGAGCTGTACAAACGCGGCTTCGCCAGCAGCCAGTTGATTGACCAACAGCAGGCGCGGCAGAACACCGGCAATGCGGCCGTGATCGCGGCACAAGCCCAAGTCAACTCGGTGAAGGCCGCGATCGGCGCCGCCGAGGCCCAGGTCGCCCAGCTCACCAGCGAGATCGACGACAGCAGCCTACGCGCGCCCATCGACGGGATTATCCAACTGCGCCTGGCCGAGCCGGGCGAAGTACTCGGCGCCGGCGGGCGTGTCCTGTTGCTGATCGATCCCAACGATCAATACATGAACCTCTACCTGCCGGCCTCCGTCACCGGCCAGCTCACCGTCGGCAGCGATGCGCGCATTCTGCTCGACGCCCTGCCCGGCCAACCGCTGCCGGCCAAGATCAGCTTTGTCGCCGCCAAATCCCAGTTCACTCCCAAGGAAGTGGAAACCCGAGACGAACGCCAGAAACTGGTGTTCCGGGTCAAACTGCGCCTGACCCAACCCAGCGCCGTGCCCCAAGCCAAACCGGGCATGCCCGGCGCCGGCTACGTGCGCACGGCTGATATCGACTGGCCGGCCAACCTGCGATGAGCGCCCTGGCGCTGAAAGCCACGGCAATCAACCATCGCTACGGCAAGCAACAGGCCCTGGTCGACATTACGTTCAGCCTGCCAGCCGGTACGCGTTGCGGGTTGATCGGACCGGATGGCGCGGGCAAGTCGAGCCTGCTGGGGTTGATCGCCGGGGTTAAAAAGCTTCAGGACGGTCAACTGCAAGTGCTTGGTGGTGCGATTGAAGACCGCCGCCACCGCAACAGCCTGTACCCGCGCATCGCCTTCATGCCTCAAGGGTTGGGCGGCAACTTGTATCCCGAGTTGTCCATCAGCGAAAACATCCGTTTCTTTGCCACGCTGTTTGGCCTGTCGAAAGCCGACTGCGACCAACGCATGCACAACCTGCTGCTGGCCACCGACCTTGCGCGCTTCGCCGAACGCCCGGCGGGCAAGCTCTCCGGTGGGATGAAGCAGAAACTCGGCCTGTGTTGCGCGCTGATCCACGACCCGGACCTGTTGATTCTCGACGAGCCCACCACCGGCGTCGACCCACTGTCACGTCGGCGCTTCTGGGAGCTGGTCGAAAGCGTACGTAGCGAACGCCCGCAACTGACACTGCTGGTGGCCACGGCCTACATGGAAGAAGCCGAGCAATTCGAACATTGCCTGATGCTCGATCGCGGCAAGCTGATTGCGGACGGCCTGAGCCGTGAATTGGCGGGCGCGACCGCCAGCGGCAAACTGGACGAAGCGTTCACCCACTTCCAGGGCGACAGCGCCCACGACAACCAGCCGCTGGTGATTCCACCGCGACAAAGCGACAACGCCGATATCGCCGATATCGCCATCGAAGCTCACGACCTGACCCTGCGTTTCGGCGATTTCACCGCCGTGAACAAGGTCAGCTTCGCCATTGGCCGCGGCGAGATCTTCGGCTTCCTCGGCTCCAACGGCTGCGGCAAGACCACCACCATGAAGGTGCTCACCGGCCTGATGCCCGCCACCGAGGGCAGCGCGACGCTGCTGGGCAATCCGGTGAACGCCAAGGACCTCGCGACCCGCAAGCGCGTGGGCTTCATGTCGCAAAGCTTCTCGTTGTATGGCGAACTCAGCGTGCGCCAGAACCTGGTGCTGCATGCGCAATTGTTCGACCTGCCCAAGGCAGACAGCGGCCCGCGCATTGATGAGCTGATCCAGCGTTTCGACCTCGCTGACGTGGCCGAACAACCGTCCGGCGAGCTGCCGCTCGGCTTGCGTCAGCGTTTGTCATTGGCCGTGGCGGTGCTGCATCGCCCGGAAGTGCTGATCCTCGACGAACCTACGTCGGGCGTCGACCCGGCGGCGCGGGATGACTTCTGGCGATTGCTGATCGAGCTGTCCCGCGAACAAGGTGTGACAATTTTCCTGTCCACGCACTTTATGAACGAGGCCCAGCGCTGCGACCGCATTTCCCTGATGCACGCGGGCAAGGTGCTCGCCTGCGATACGCCGGATGCGTTGCAACGGCAGTTCCAGGGCGACACCTTGGAAGCCGCGTTCGTCACCTGCCTGGAGCAAGCACAGGGTGAACCGGAGCCCACTGTGCCCGCCGCGACCGTCAGCGAAACCAGTGCCCCTCCCGTGAGCAAACGCGGCTTCAGCCTGGCCCGCCTATTGGCCGTGGCCAGCCGCGAAGGCAAAGAGCTGCTGCGCGACAAGGTGCGCATGGCCTTCGCGTTGCTGGGCGCGATGTTCATGATGGTGATCTTCGGCTACGGCATTTCCCTGGATGTGGAAAAACTCGCCTTCGCCGTCTACGACCAGGACCAGACACCGCAAAGCCGCGCCTACCTGGAGGCATTTCGCAGTTCACGCTATTTCGCCGAGCAGCCGCCGATTCAGGACTCAACCGAATTGCACCGGCGCCTGCAACGTTCAGAAATCAAACTGGCCCTGGAGATACCACCCGGCTTTGGCCGCGATCTCTACGCCGGCCGCCAGCCCAGCGTGGCCGCCTGGCTCGATGGCGGCATGCCGTTTCGCGCGGAAACCAGCCGCAACTATGTCGAGGCCGTGCACCAGGAAAACCTGCAGCAACTGGCCGAACTGAGCAGCCTGCCGCGCAACACCCCAGCGGCCGCCAAGCTGGAAACGCGCTTTCGCTATAACCAAGACGTGGTCAGCGTGAATGCCATCGGCCCCGGTGTGATGGCACTGATCCTGGCGTTTATCCCGGCGATGCTCACCGCCCTCGGCATCGTGCGCGAGAAGGAACTGGGCTCGATCACCAATTTCTACGCCACACCGCTGACGCGCCTGGAGTTCCTGCTCGGCAAACAGGCGCCGTACCTGGCCGTGAGCCTGGTCAACCTGGCAGTACTGGTGGCGATGAACCGCTGGCTGTTCGGCGTGCCGTTCAAGGGCAGCGGCCTGACGCTGGCGTTCGGCGGCCTGCTCTATGTGCTGGCGACCACCAGCATGGGCCTGCTGATTTCGGCGTTCACCCGGACGCAGATCGCGGCGATCCTCGGCACCATGATCATCACCAGCCTGCCGACCATTCAATTCTCCGGACTGATCGTGCCGCGCTCGTCCCTTGAAGGCGCAGCGGCGTTGATGGGCATGCTGTTTCCGGCGGGGCACTTCCTGGATGTCGCCGTGGGCACCTTCACCAAGGCCTTGGACCTGCGCCAGTTGTGGCCGCAATGCCTGGCGCTGTTCGGGTTCTTTGTCGGGTTTACCGGGCTGAGCCTGGTCATGCTCAAGAAGCAGGAGGCCTGATGCATAAGTTCGCGCACATCCTGCGCCTAGGGATCAAGGAACTGACCAGCCTGCGCCATGACAGCGTATTGCTGCTGTTTCTGTTCTACGCCTTCACCGTCGCCATCTATATGCCCGCCGCCGGCTCGGTGATCGGCGTGCATAACGCCAGCGTGGCGTTTGTCGATGAAGACCACAGTTCGCTGTCGCGGCAACTGGCCGAGGCGCTGCAGCCGCCCGAGTTTCAAACCCCCACGCCGTTGGCCTATGACCAGTTGGACAGGGTCATGGACAGCGGCGAATACACCTTCGTGATCAATGTGCCGGCGAACTTCCAGGCTGACCTGTTGGCCGGTCGCCAACCCGGCGTGCAGGTGAACGTGGACGCCACGGCCATGAGCCAGGCGTTCATGGGCGCGGGCTACATCGGGCGGATTTTCCAGCGGGAATTGCTGACCTACAGCGGGCAAGCCGCCGCCAGCCCGACGCCCGCCCTGCTCACGACTCGCGCGCTGTTCAACACCAACCTGGAGGGTGGCTGGTTTTTGGCAGTGATCCAGATCGTCAACAACATCACCATCCTCGCCATTATCCTGACCGGCACCGCGCTGCTGCGTGAACGCGAACACGGCACCCTCGACCATCTGCTGGTATTGCCGCTGACAGCGCTGGAAATCATGCTGGCGAAAATCTGGAGCAATATGCTGGTGGTGGTGCTGTGCACTTGGCTGTCGCTGGAAGTGGTGGTCAAAGGTTTGCTCGGCGTGCCGCTGGCCGGGTCGCTGAGTTTGTTTCTGTTGGTGACGGCGCTGTACTTGTTTGCCAGCACCGCGCTGGGCATCTTCCTCGCCACCCTCGCCCGCTCGACGCCGCAGTTCGGCCTGCTGGCAATCCCGGTGATCATCCCGATGCTGCTGCTCTCCGGCGGCAGTACGCCGTTGGACAGCATGCCCGAGTGGTTGCAGTGGGTGATGCAGGGCTCGCCGTCGACGCATTTTGTGAGTTTGAGCGCGGCGATTCTGTTCCGCGATGCGGGCGTGAGCGTGGTGTGGCCGGACTTGCTGGCGCTGGCGGGGATTGGGTTGGTGTTCTTTGCAGTGGCACTGGCGCGGTTCAGGAAGAGCCTGGCTTCCTGAAACCGCACCCTATTGGTGATTACTGGATGATCAAGTTGTTGAACAGCAGATCTTCCACCACCGGTTTGCCGGTCTCGTCATTCATCACTTGCTGGGTTTGCTTGAGGGCTTCCTGGCGCAGTTTTTCCTTGCCTTCAACGGTGCTCATAGCCTCGTTGGTCTGCTGGGTGAACAGCGCCACCAGCTGATTACGGATCAACGCGTCGTTGGCTTTGACGGCAGCAGCCGCTTCGGGGCCGGTCACGCGCAGGGCGATGTCGGCCTTGAACACCTTGAGTTTCGCCGTGCCATCCAGGCCGTAGTTGCCCACAAATGGCGGGCTCAGGCTGATATAGCTGACCTTCGGCGCCTCGCCTTCTTTGGCTTCTTCGGCTTGGGCCGCCATCGGCAACGTCAGGGCCAGCATCAACAGGATCCACGCTTTCACAGTTCATTCCTCACATTCGGTTGCCGGGTAGCATAACGCTAGCAAGGCAGAGCACAAGCTTATGGCGGCTTATCAGGCCCGGGCATGCTCGTTGACCCACGGGCGTACCCTCCTACACTTATCGGCCACGATGCCAAAAGGAATAGTCCGATGAAAGCTGTGCTGTGCAAAGCCTTCGGCCCCGCCGAAACCCTGGTGCTGGAAGAGATCGCCAGCCCGGCGATCAAGAAGAACGAAATCCTGCTGGACGTGCATGCCGCCGGGGTCAACTTCCCGGACACGCTGATCATCGAGGGCAAGTACCAGTTCAAGCCGCCTTTCCCGTTCTCGCCGGGTGGCGAGGCGGCGGGCGTGGTCAGTGAAGTCGGGGAAAAGGTCAGCCACCTGAAAGTCGGTGACCGGGTGATGGCGCTGACCGGCTGGGGCAGTTTTGCCGAGCAGGTCGCGGTGCCCGGCTACAACGTGCTGCCGATCCCGCCTAGCATGGACTTCAACATCGCCGCCGCCTTCAGCATGACCTACGGCACCTCCATGCACGCGCTGAAACAACGCGCCAACCTGCAACCCGGCGAAACCCTGCTGGTGCTCGGCGCCTCCGGTGGCGTGGGCCTGGCCGCCGTAGAGATCGGCAAGGCCATGGGTGCGCGGGTAATCGCCGCCGCCAGTAGTGCCGACAAACTCGCAGTGGCCAAGGCCGCCGGCGCCGATGAGCTGATCAACTACAGCGAAGCCAGCCTGAAAGACGAGATCAAGCGCCTCACCGACGGCAACGGCGCCGATGTGATCTACGACCCAGTGGGTGGCGACCTGTTTGACCAGGCCATCCGTGCCATTGCCTGGAACGGCCGCCTGCTGGTGGTGGGTTTTGCCAGCGGGCGCATACCGGAGCTGCCGGTGAACCTGGCGCTGCTCAAGGGTGCCGCGGTGGTCGGGGTGTTCTGGGGTTCGTTTGCCCAGCGCCAGCCGCAGGATAATGCCGCGAATTTCCAGCAGTTGTTCAGTTGGTATGGTGAAGGCAAGCTCAAGCCGCTGGTGTCGCAGGTGTATCCGCTGGAACAAGCCGCCCAGGCGATCAATGACCTGGGGCAGCGCCGGGCTGTGGGCAAGGTCGTCGTCCAGACTCGCTGACCTTCCCCTGTAGGAGCCGGCTTGCCGGCGATGACCGCCGAAAGATCACCGCCACCTTTCGGGCCTCATCGCCGGCAAGCCAGCTCCTAGAGATCTATTTACGACCATCACTTATCTATTCGCGACATGTTCGTAAGAGAACATGCAATTGCTCTGATTTCCGGTGTTTGCAGATAAGAGGCGATGCTATTTTCGGTAACGAAACTGTAACATTCGCATCCGCAGTCAAAACAAGAAATTTGGAGCTCTTGAATGTTTGCTTTCTTTCGTCCTGCCGCCCATCAGGCGCCCCTGCCTGAAGAAAAAATAGACAGTACCTACCGACGTCTGCGCTGGCAGATCTTCGCCGGTATTTTCTTCGGCTACGCCGGTTACTACCTGCTGCGCAAAAACTTCTCCCTGGCCATGCCCTACTTGATCGACGAGGGTTACACCCGCGGCGAACTGGGCCTGGCGATGTCGGCCATCGCGATTGCCTACGGCCTGTCCAAGTTCCTCATGGGCCTGGTGTCCGACCGCTCCAACCCACGCTACTTCCTGCCCTTCGGCCTGCTGGTTTCCGCCGGGGTGATGTTCATTTTCGGTTTCGCACCTTGGGCGACGTCCAGCGTGACCATGATGTTCATTTTGCTGTTCATCAACGGATGGGCCCAAGGCATGGGCTGGCCGCCAAGTGGGCGCACCATGGTGCACTGGTGGTCGCAGAAAGAACGCGGCGGCGTGGTTTCGGTATGGAACGTGGCGCACAACGTCGGCGGCGGCCTGATCGGCCCGCTGTTCCTGCTGGGCATGGCCTGGTTCAACGACTGGCACGCAGCCTTCTACGTACCGGCCACTGTGGCCCTGCTGGTGGCGGCCTTTGCCTTCATCACCATGCGCGACACCCCACAGTCGGTGGGCCTGCCCCCGATCGAGCAGTACAAGAACGACTACCCGGAAGGCTACGACGCCAGCCACGAAGACGAATTCAGCGCCAAGGAAATCTTCGTCAAGTACGTACTGCGCAACAAAATGCTGTGGTACATCGCCTTCGCCAACGTGTTCGTCTACCTGCTGCGCTACGGCGTGCTGGACTGGGCACCGACCTACCTGAAAGAAGCCAAGCACTTCACCGTGGATAAATCCTCGTGGGCGTACTTCTTCTATGAGTGGGCCGGTATCCCGGGCACGCTGCTGTGCGGCTGGATGTCGGACAAGATCTTCCGTGGCAACCGTGGCCTGACCGGCATTGTGTTCATGGCGCTGGTAACGGTGGCGACCCTGGTGTACTGGCTCAACCCGCCAGGCAACCCGATGGTCGACATGATCGCGTTGTTCTCCATCGGCTTCCTGATCTACGGCCCGGTGATGCTAATCGGCCTGCAGGCGCTGGAGTTGGCTCCGAAGAAAGCTGCGGGTACGGCTGCGGGCTTTACCGGCCTGTTCGGTTACCTGGGTGGTTCGGTGGCGGCCAGTGCGGCCATGGGCTACACCGTGGACCATTTCGGCTGGGACGGTGGTTTCGTGCTGCTGATCGGTGCGTGCCTGCTGGCGATCGCCTTCCTGATCCCAACGCTGTGGCACACCAACAGCGTCAGCTCGGCGCGTTAAGCGCCTGAGCCACCCTTTGCACAACGCTTGAGCCGCGCCTCCAGATTCTTGTCTGGCATGGCGTGGCTACGCAGGGCGTTGACGGTCTGCTCGACATAATCGCGAGTGGTACCGTAACGCCCGCAAGCACTCTGCAACACATGGTTCAACACGATATCGGGCAAGTTGCCGGCGTAGCTGGGCAAGTGCCGCTCCAAGACAAATCCCAACGCCTGCACCGTGCTGCCATCTTCGAGACGGCAACTGAGCCAATGCGGCCGGTAAGAAGGATAGGGCATCTCGCGCTGCCACAAGGCGTAGAGCGAGGCCTCCAGCTGATCTTCCGGCAAGCGGTAGGCAAACCCGCTGCAGGAACCGCCGCGATCCAGCCCAAAGACCAATCCTGGAATTTCCGGTGTCCCACGATGCTCATGGGACCACAGGTACAGGCCCCGGTGATAACCGTGGACCCGTGCCCGCATCCGCTCGGTGGACGAACACTCAGGGCGCCAGATCAGCGAACCATAAGCGAAAAGCCAGACCGGCCCACCCTTATGCTGGGCCATGGTGGCCTGCATCGAGCTCATCAACTGTTCGTGAGTGAGTTGCGGCCCAAGATCGAGCCGCGGAGGGTAAGCCAATTGCAAAAGATCGGATTCAATAACGGTCATGGCGGATCGCTTAGGTCTCCTGTGCTTTACCAGTTATAGGCAACTTTACCGTAATAGAACGCGCCGCTGTAACCGTACGGCGAAAAAGTGCTATAGGCCAAATTGCCACCACTGCTGGCGAAGGCATTGACCTTTTCCGGGTATTTATCGGTGACGTTGTCGCCGCCGAGGGTGAAGGTCCAGTTCTTCAACTTGTAGTCCGCCGACAAATCCAACACCCAGGCCGCCTTGAAGGTCTGGTCGTTGGCCTTGTCGGCCTGGTAGCTGGTGAATTCACCATAGCGCACCAGGTTACTGTGCAGCGCCCAATTGCCGAAGGTGAAGTCGTTACCCAGGCTCAGCTTGTGTTCAGGCGTGGTATCGCCCAGCAAACCGCTCTTCTCGCGACGGTCCACGCGCACCAGATTGGCGCCCAGGCTGTCGAGGATGGCCGGATTGGGCTTCACGTCCGTGACCTTGGTGTGGTTGTAGTTGTAGCCCACGGTGCTGTTCCAGCGGATGCCGTTATCGAACTGGTAGCGGTAGTTGGCCACCAGGTCGACGCCGTCAGTGCTGGTATCGGTGGCGTTGGTGAAGTAGCGGGCAGTGGTGTAGTTGATGTTGCCCACGCCATTGGCGCGCAGATAAGCCTGGGTGGCCGGGTCCAGGTTGAGGTTGGACGACAGGCTGATGCGATCACGAATGTCGATGCGGTACACGTCCACCGTTACGGTCAGGTCGTCGGCGGGCTCCAGTACCAGACCAAGACTGTAGTTACGCGACTTCTCGGCCTTCAGGTCCTCTGCGCCCAGCAGGCGTGCGACCTGGCTGGAGGCTGGGAAAGTACCGGCCTCGCGGATGTCGCTGCCGATCAACTGCGACGAAGTAAACGCGAAGTTCTGCTGAGCCAGGGACGGCGCGCGGAAACCGTTGGAAATACTACCGCGCAAGGCCACCTGCGGGGTGAAGTCGTAGCGGGCCGACAGCGAGCCGCTGACATTGGAACCGAAGTCACTGTAATCCTCATGCCGTACGGCTGCCGACGCGCTGAGTTTGTCGGTGAAGTTGGTTTCCAGGTCCAGGTACTGCGCCCAATTGTGACGTGAACTGCTGCCGGCGTCGGCATCACGGAAACCACCGAGGCCCGAACTGCCGGTCTGGTAGTAGGACGCCGGCTCACCCGCTTCAATCTCATAGCCCTGGCGCAGGTATTCTCCGCCAAAAGCCACGGAGACCGGGTATGGCAGGAAGCCCACGTCGAATTCACGGGACAGGTCCAGGCTGACTTGTTTCTGGTCGTTGCTCAGGGTGCCGTTGTCGAACTTGCGCGGCGTGGCCAGGCCCAGTGACGTGTTGATGGTTTCGGTGCTCAGCTCGTACTGGTTCTTGCCGTAGTTGGCCGACAGGTCGTAATGCCAGTCATAGGCCAACAGCCCACGCAGGCCCACCACCAACGACGTGTCTTCCAGGTTGCCCTTGATCAACGGCAGGTAGCCATTGGGGTTCAGCGCCGGAATATTGTTGGACGCATTGCTCGCCCGGTAGAACGCCGCCGTCTCGCCGCGACGCTTGCTGTAGCCGCCGAAGGTGTAGAACTCGGCCGCATCGTTGAAGGAATATTCCGAGTTGAACTGGAACTTGCCTTCATTGGTAGCCGGCTCGCCCTGGCGAAACACCTGCTGGCCGTAGGTCGTAGAACCTACGCTGGCCGGGCGCAAATCCTTGCCGGCGCGGTTGGTGTAGTCGTTGTCGGCGCCTTCGGCCGAGAGATTGATAAAGCCGTTGTCACCCAATGCCACGCCGGTATTGCCACTGAGGTTGCGCTGGATGCCGTCGCCCTTCTTGTACTCGCCGAACTTGGAGGAGATCGAACCACCATGGTCGGCGTGTTTGAGGATCACGTTGATCACCCCGGCAATCGCATCGGAGCCATAGCGCGCGGACGCACCATCGCGCAGCACTTCGATATGGTCGACTGCCGACAGCGGGATCGCATTCAAGTCCGCCGGGGCCGAGCCACGGCCCACCGCCCCGCCCAGGTTGACGAAAGCACTGGTGTGGCGGCGCTTGCCATTGACCAACACCAGCACCTGATCCGGCGACAACCCACGCAACTGCGCAGGGCGCACCAGTTCGGCGCCGTCCACCAGGCTTGGACGCGGGAAGTTGATCGACGGAATCAGCCGCGCCAATACCGCCCCCAGCTCATCGGAGCCGGTGCTGCGCAGGGTGTCGCCGGAAATCACATCGATCGGCGACAGCGACGCACTGGCCGTGCGCTCTTGGGCGCGGGTGCCGGTGACGATCACGGTGTCGAGCTTGGGTGCATCGGTGGCGGACGTTTCGGCCGCGAAGACTGGATTGAAACTCACGGCGGTCAGCAAATTGGCCGACAAAATCGCCGAGTACAGCGCGTGTTGCTTGTAGCTCCCCATACCGCTCCCCTTGAATCAAAAACCAGAACGTCGTGTCCTGAGTTCATACGATCGATCCGGCTGGCGGGCGGTGGCGGTCAGTTATTGGTGGTTGTGAATGAGTCGGTAGTCCGTTGCGATATAGCTTAAGGATATTTATGTAACAAATTAAATACCTTTAAAGCATAAGCGAATGCATAAGCAAATGGCCCATTCGTCAGGATTGCATGGGCCAATCCAGCTACTTTCAGCCCCGGTTCAGCCTGGGAACACGCCAAGCCGTCAAAATGGCGCACAGATCACGACCCACCTAGCCGCCCATCACATCGACTACCGAGGTCGCACCCATGAAAAAATTCCGCTTGCCTGGCCTGCTGTTCCTGGCCCAGGCCACCACCGCCCTGGCGGGTGAAGCGCCGGTCACCGAAGACGACAAAGGCTTCTGGTACGCGCAAACCAGCGTCTACACCCGGCATTTCGCGCCCGACCCCGAGCACAACAATAACCAGGACTTGATTGGCCTGGAGCGCAATGAAGCCTCAGGTTTTGTGTATGGCGGGGCGACGTTCCGCAACTCGTTCCGGCAGCGCTCGTACTATGCGTATGCGGGAAAACGCTACGACATGGCCGACTATCCGGTGTATTTGAAGCTGACGGGCGGGGCGATCCAGGGTTATCGCGGCAAGTACCGCGACAAGATCCCGTTGAACCGTTTCGGCGTGGCGCCGGTGATCATTCCGTCCGTGGGCGCGCATTACGGGCCGGTGGCGGCGGAATTGGTGTTGCTGGGGTTCAATGCCGCAATGGTCACGACTGGCGTACGCTTTTAGGGCCGAGGCGCGTAGGCAAATACATCGGCACGCATCTGGTGCGCATCCATACCAGCCTCGACCAGTGCGTCCAGCGTGCCGTAGATCATGGCCGGTGAACCGCTGGCGTAGACGTGTACCGACTTGAGGTCGGTGATGTCTTCGCACACGGCTTCATGCAACAACCCGCAACGCCCCTCCCAGCCGCACAGGTCACTGACGACTTTGTGCAGGAACAGGTTGGGCAGTTGCAGCCACTGGTCCCAGTGTTCGATCTGGTAGAAATCTTCCGGGCGACGCACGCCCCAGTACAGGTGCACCGGGTGCTTGAAGCCGGACGCGCGGCAATGTTCGATCAGGCTGTGCATCTGCGCCATGCCGGTGCCAGCAGCGATCAACACCAGCGGCCCATCCGGCAGCTCGGCCAGGTGGGTATCACCAAATGGCAGCTCGACGCGGGCCATCTGGTTGCGCTGCAGTTGCTCCAGCAGGCTGCGCGCGCTGTCTTCACGCACCAGCACATGCAGCTCCAGCTCGCGCCCCGCATGGGGTGCCGAGGCCAGGGAGAATGCCGACTTCTCGCCGTTCTCGCGCTCGATCATCAGGTACTGACCGGCGTGGTAACGCACCGCCTTGCCGGCCGGCGCGCGCAGGCGCACACGCCACACATCGCCACCGACCTCGACGCATTCACTCAATTGGCACGACAACTTGCGCAACGGCAACTCTCCCGGCGCCAGCACGCCATCCCACAACACCACGCAATCTTCCAGCGGCTCGGCAATGCAGGTGTAGAACTCACCATGGTCACGCACTTCCCCGGCTTGCTGCACCCGGCCTTCTACCAACAGCGCGGCACACACGTGGCACACGCCGTTGCGACAGGCCTGAGGGCATTCGTACCCTAGGCGGCGCGCGCCTTCGAGGATTCGCTCGCCAGGGACCAGCTCCAGCACGGCGCCGGAAGGTTGCAGGGTTACACGCATCAATCTATTCCCAATTCTTTCCAGATCGCATCGACACGGGCGGTGACAGCCTCATCCTTGACGATCACCCGACCCCATTCGCGGGTGGTTTCACCCGGCCACTTGTGGGTGGCGTCCAGGCCCATCTTCGAACCCAAGCCCGACACCGGCGAGGCGAAGTCGAGGTAGTCGATCGGCGTGTTGTCGATCATCACCGTGTCGCGCTTGGGGTCCATGCGCGTGGTGATGGCCCAGATCACGTCGTTCCAGTCGCGGGCATTGATGTCGTCGTCGGTGACAATAACGAACTTGGTATACATGAACTGTCGCAAAAACGACCACACACCGAGCATTACCCGCTTGGCATGGCCTGGGTACGACTTCTTCATGGTCACAATGGCCATGCGGTACGAGCAGCCTTCCGGCGGCAGGTAGAAGTCGGTGATCTCCGGGAATTGCTTTTGCAGGATCGGCACGAACACTTCGTTGAGTGCCACGCCCAGAATCGCCGGCTCATCCGGCGGACGGCCGGTATAGGTGCTGTGGTAAATCGGTTTGATCCGGTGGGTGATGCGCTCGACGGTGAACACCGGGAAGCTGTCGACTTCGTTGTAGTAGCCGGTGTGGTCGCCGTAAGGGCCTTCATCGGCCATTTCGCCCGGATGAATCACACCCTCAAGGATGATTTCGGCAGTAGCCGGCACTTGCAGGTCGTTGCCACGGCACTTCACCAACTCGGTGCGGTTACCTCGCAGCAGGCCGGCGAAGGCGTATTCGGACAGGCTGTCGGGCACCGGGGTCACGGCGCCGAGGATGGTGGCCGGATCGGCGCCCAGGGCCACGGAGACCGGGAAAGGTTTGCCGGGGTGTTTTTCGCACCATTCGCGGAAGTCCAGCGCGCCGCCACGGTGGCTCAGCCAACGCATGATCACCTTATTGCGGCCGATCACTTGCTGGCGGTAGATACCGAGGTTCTGGCGGTCCTTGTTCGGGCCCTTGGTGACGGTCAGGCCCCAAGTGATCAACGGGCCGACATCGCCGGGCCAGCAGGTTTGCACCGGCAGCATGGACAGGTCGACATCGTCGCCTTCAATAACTACTTCCTGGCACACCGCGTCCTTGACCACTTTGGGGGCCATGGCAATGATCTTGCGGAAGATGGGCAGCTTCGACCAGGCGTCCTTGAGCCCCTTGGGCGGCTCGGGCTCCTTGAGGAAGGCCAGCAGCTTGCCGATCTCGCGCAGCTCGCTGACCGACTCGGCGCCCATGCCAAAGGCCACGCGCTCGGGCGTGCCGAACAGGTTGCCGAGCACCGGGATATCAAAGCCGGTCGGGTTCTCGAACAGCAGCGCCGGACCCTTGTTACGCAGGGTACGGTCGCAAATCTCAGTCATCTCCAGCACCGGGGAAATCGGCATCTGGATACGTTTCAACTCTCCGCGCTGCTCAAGTTGCTGCACGAAATCCCGA
This sequence comes from Pseudomonas sp. TWR1-1-4, assembly GCF_049897165.1. NCBI lineage: Bacteria > Pseudomonadati > Pseudomonadota > Gammaproteobacteria > Pseudomonadales > Pseudomonadaceae > Pseudomonas > Pseudomonas sp. TWR1-1-4. Next base: position 375,809 of record NZ_JAFCVS010000005.1, read on the forward strand.
AGATCCTTGAATTTCATTAACCATGCCACCCGTAAAATAGGCGTACATCCTACCTGCTATGGCGGCCGCTGGCAGCTTATCGCGGTGCATTTGGGTGCCAACGGCGCTTAAAAAGCAGGCGAAAAAAAATGGCGCCCCTGAGGGCGCCATTCTTTCGGACCTGAAACGTCGTATTACTTACGCTTCATCGACAGGAAGAACTCGTCGTTGGTCTTGGTGGTTTTCAGCTTGTCGACCAGGAACTCGATGGCTGCAACTTCATCCATCGGGTGCAGCAGCTTGCGCAGGATCCACATGCGCTGCAGTTCGTCGTCGGCGGTCAGCAACTCTTCGCGGCGAGTGCCGGAACGGTTGATGTTGATCGCCGGGAACACGCGTTTTTCCGCGATGCGACGGTCCAGGGGCAGTTCCATGTTACCGGTACCCTTGAACTCTTCGTAGATCACTTCGTCCATCTTCGAACCGGTTTCAACCAGTGCGGTGGCGATAATGGTCAGCGAGCCGCCTTCTTCGATGTTCCGCGCGGCGCCGAAGAAACGCTTCGGTTTCTCCAGGGCGTGGGCATCGACACCACCGGTCAATACCTTGCCAGAGCTTGGGATCACGGTGTTGTAGGCACGGGCCAGACGGGTGATGGAGTCGAGCAGGATCACCACGTCTTTCTTGTGTTCGACCAGGCGCTTGGCCTTCTCGATCACCATTTCGGCAACCTGCACGTGGCGGGTTGGCGGCTCATCGAACGTGGAGGCAACCACTTCGCCGCGCACGGTGCGCTGCATTTCGGTCACTTCTTCCGGACGCTCATCGATCAACAGCACGATCAGGTGAACTTCAGGATTGTTACGCGCGATGTTCGCTGCAATGTTCTGCAGCATGATGGTCTTACCGGCTTTCGGCGGTGCGACGATCAGGCCACGCTGGCCCTTGCCGATCGGGGCGCACAGGTCGATCACACGACCGGTCAGGTCTTCGGTGGAACCGTTGCCGGCTTCCATCTTCATGCGCACGGTCGGGAACAGCGGGGTCAGGTTCTCGAAGAGAATCTTGTTTTTCGCGTTCTCGGGACGATCGAAGTTGATCGTGTCGACCTTGAGCAGGGCGAAATAACGCTCGCCTTCCTTCGGAGGTCGGATCTTGCCAACGATGGTGTCACCGGTGCGCAAGTTGAAGCGACGGATCTGGCTCGGCGAGACGTAGATATCGTCTGGGCCGGCAAGATAGGAGGCGTCAGCAGAGCGGAGGAAGCCGAAGCCGTCCTGGAGAATCTCCAGCACGCCATCACCGGAGATTTCCTCGCCGCTTTTCGCGTGCTTTTTCAGCAGGGAGAAAATCACGTCCTGCTTGCGCGAACGGGCCATATTTTCTATGCCCATTTCTTCGGCCAGCTGGAGCAGGTCGGTAATCGGCTTTTGCTTGAGTTCAGTCAGATTCATATAGGAATGACGTAATCATTTATGGAGGGGGGAAATTAAGCTTTTGGCTTAATGAGGCCGCGCCGCGGAGAAGGCGACAGGATCGCGTACTAATCGAAAAGGAGTGCGTCGGCGACGGCATGCAGGGGGCAGTGGAGAAACCAGTGCGGGGCCGAATGTACCACCTGAGTTTCGGAGCGTCTAGCCCTGTTTCACGAAAAAGCCCCGCTATTTGCGGGGCTTTTTTGACGACGCTTAGATGTTCGCGTCGAGGAAAGCTTGCAGCTGAGACTTCGACAGCGCGCCTACTTTGGTCGCTTCGACGTTGCCGTTCTTGAACAGCATCAGGGTCGGGATACCACGCACGCCGTGCTTGGCCGGGGTTTCCTGGTTGTCGTCGATGTTCAGCTTGGCAATGGTCAGCTTGCCTTCGTAGGTGGTCGCAATGTCGTCCAGGACTGGAGCGATCATTTTGCAAGGGCCACACCATTCAGCCCAGTAGTCAACCAGCACCGGGCCAGCAGCCTTGAGTACTTCGGCCTCAAAGGTCGCGTCGGTGACGTGCTTGATAAGATCGTTGCTCATGGATGTCTCCGGATTGTAAGCAAAAAAAACGTGGCCCATCATAGCCGCCCTTCCACCGTTCAGGAAGCCGCCTCTGATTGAGTCTTGCTATGGTGATGCATGAGTTTGGGTATAGCCCAACTCAGGGCGTGACGGGAATCACGAAGGCAATACCTGTACGCAGCGCCGCATTGCGCACGTGTTCCTGCATGGTTTTCTGCGCCGCCGCACTGGCGCGCCGAGCCAGGGCGCGCAGGATCCGGCGGTGTTCCTGCCAGGTTTCCATGGCCCGCTCCGGCCGGATGAACGGTAGCTTCTGACTCTCCAGGAACACCTCGGCGCTGGCACTCAGGATGCTCACCATGGCCTGATTACCGCTGGCCAGCAGGATGCGCTGGTGGAATTCGAAGTCCAGTCGGGCGGCCGCCTCGAAGTCGCCAGTCTTGAGTACCTTGCGCATGGCCTCGACGTTATCTTCCAGGCTGTCCAGCTCATCAAGGGTCAGCGTCACCGCCGCCAATCCCGCCGCGAACCCTTCCAAGGCATAACGCAGTTGGAAGATATCCAGTGGCGTGGCCTGGGCCGCGAAGGGCCAGGCAAACCCTGGCGATTCCTCCGCGGCCTGCACGAACACGCCCTTGCCGGGCTGCACACTGACCACACCCAGCGCGCTGAGGGACGACAACGCCTCGCGCAACGACGCCCGGCTCACGCCCAACTGCACCGCCAGGTCGCGTTGGGACGGCAGTGCATCGCCCGGCCCGAAGCCTTGCTCCTTGATCAGTTTGCGGATGGCCTGCAGGGCCGCTTCCGGTACGGCTTGGGCGATGGAATTCATAGAAAACTCAAGGTTCCAGTCAACTGAGCGGCTAGTTGTAAAGCTATTCGAAGCCGGCGGCAAGCCACGCCCCAAAGGGGCTCGCGGGGTTTTGTCGGCGCTCGAAAAGGGTGCGAAAAGTCCGCGAACTGTTCAGACCAGTCCGACCACCAAAACGCAATGGGTGCCTGGCTTTCAAGCGTTATTGAGCGTGATGGCATGGGCTGTGCACTGAGCAAATCCAGAAAATTCCTTCGCCCTTCTCGGAGAGTTGCCATGACCAAGCGCTACAGCGCCCTGCTTACTGCCCTGTTTGCCAGCCTGATGCTGAGCCAGGCACCCGCCCAGGCCAACGGTCTGGACGACATCGTCGCCCGTGGCACCCTCAAGGTCGCCGTGCCTCAGGACTTCCCGCCGTTCGGCTCGGTCGGACCCGACATGAAGCCCCGCGGCCTGGACATCGACACCGCCAAGCTGCTGGCCGACCAGCTCAAGGTCAAGCTGGAACTCACCCCAGTCAACAGCACCAACCGCATTCCCTTCCTCACCACCGGCAAGGTCGACTTGGTGATCTCCAGCCTGGGCAAGAACGCCGAGCGGGAAAAGGTCATCGACTTCTCCAAGGCCTATGCACCGTTCTACCTGGCCGTGTTCGGCCCGCCTGAAGCGGCCATCAGCAGCACCGACGACCTCAAGGGCAAGACCATCAGCGTGACCCGTGGCGCCATTGAAGACATCGAGCTGACCGCCGTCGCGCCCAAGGAAGCCACGATCAAGCGTTTCGAAGATAACAACTCGACCATCGCCGCCTACTTGGCCGGCCAGGTCGACCTGATCGCCAGCGGTAACGTGGTGATGGTGGCGATCAGCGAACGCAACCCGAAACGCGTGCCCGCGCTGAAAGTGAAGCTCAAGGATTCGCCGGTGTACGTGGGCGTGAACAAGAACGAGCCGGCACTGCTGGAGAAGGTCAACCAGATCCTGGTCGCGGCCAAGGCCGATGGCAGCCTGGAAAAGAACGCACTGCAATGGCTTAAAGAGCCACTGCCCGCCGATCTCTGAAACGACGGAGCTGACTCATGGCGTATCAATTTGACTTCGTGCCGGTGCTGGCCAATACCGACCTGCTGTTGCGCGGCGCGCTGTTCACCCTGGAGCTGACGGCCATCGGCGCTATCCTCGGCGTGGCCCTGGGCACCGTTGGCGCCGTGGTGCGGGCGTGGAAGATCCAGCCGTTTGCGTGGATCTTCGGTGTGTATGTCGAGTTGATCCGCAACACGCCATTCCTGGTGCAGTTGTTCTTCATCTTCTTCGGCCTGCCGTCCCTGGGGCTGAAGATCACCGAATGGCAAGCCGCGGTGCTGGCGATGGTGATCAACCTGGGCGCCTACTCCACAGAAATCATCCGCGCCGGCATTCAAGCGATACCGCGCGGGCAGCTGGAAGCCGCCGCCGCGCTGGCCATGACGCGCTTCGAAGCCTTCCGCCACGTACTCCTGCTGCCGGCGTTGGGCAAGGTGTGGCCGGCCCTGAGCAGCCAGATCATCATCGTGATGCTCGGTTCGGCGGTGTGCTCGCAGATCGCCACGGAAGAACTCAGTTTTGCCGCCAACTTCATCCAGTCGCGCAACTTCCGCGCCTTTGAAACCTATGCCCTGACCACCCTGGTGTATCTGTGCATGGCGCTGATGATTCGCCAGTTGCTCAACTGGATCGGCCGCCGCTTCGTGATGAGGAACAGCCGATGAGTGATTTTTCGTTCTGGGACATCGTGCGCAACCTGGCTACAGGCCTGCAGTGGACCTTGCTGCTGTCATTGGTGGCGTTTGTCGGTGGCGGGGTGATCGGTTTGCTGGTGATGACGATGCGCATCAGCCGCAACGCGTTCCCGCGCAACCTTGCGCGCACCTATATCGAACTGTTCCAGGGTACGCCGCTGTTGATGCAGCTGTTCCTGGTGTTTTTCGGCATCGCCCTGCTCGGCGTGGATATCTCGCCCTGGCTGGCGGCGGCAATTGCCCTGACGTTGTTCACCAGCGCCTACCTCGCCGAAATCTGGCGGGGCTGCGTCGACTCCATCGCCCACGGGCAATGGGAAGCTTCGGCCAGCCTTGCACTTAACCCGCTTGAGCAACTGCGCTACGTGATCCTGCCCCAAGCGCTGCGGATTGCCGTCGCGCCCACCGTGGGGTTTTCGGTGCAGGTGGTCAAAGGCACCGCCGTGACCTCGATCATCGGCTTTACCGAACTGACCAAGACCGGCGGCATGCTCGCCAACGCGACCTTTGAGCCCTTCATGGTCTACGGCCTGGTGGCCCTTGGTTACTTTTTGCTCTGCTACCCCTTGTCCCTCAGTGCGCGCTACCTGGAAAGGAGACTGCATGCCTCTGCTTAGAATTTCCGCCCTGCATAAGTATTACGGCGATCACCATGTACTCAAAGGCATCGACCTGACCGTTGAAGAAGGCCAGGTGGTCGCGATCATCGGCCGCAGCGGTTCGGGCAAATCCACTTTGCTGCGTACCCTCAACGGCCTGGAATCGATCAACGACGGCGTGATCGAAGTCGATGGCGAATACCTCGACGCCGCCCGCGCCGACCTGCGCAGCCTGCGGCAGAAAGTCGGCATGGTGTTCCAGCAATTCAACCTGTTCCCGCACCTGACCGTCGGCGAAAACGTCATGCTCGCGCCGCAAGTGGTGCAGAAAGTGCCGAAGGCCAAGGCGGCCCAGTTGGCCAGGCAAATGCTGGAGCGCGTCGGGCTGGGCGAAAAGTTCGACGCCTTTCCCGATCGCCTGTCCGGTGGACAGCAACAACGCGTGGCGATTGCACGCGCCCTGGCCATGTCACCCAAGGTGCTGCTGTGCGACGAAATCACCTCGGCCCTCGACCCGGAACTGGTCAATGAAGTGCTCAGCGTGGTGCGCCAACTGGCCAAGGACGGCATGACCCTGATCATGGTGACCCACGAAATGCGCTTCGCCCGTGAAGTCGGCGACAAGCTGGTGTTCATGCACCAGGGCAAGGTGCATGAGGTGGGCGACCCCAAAGTGTTGTTCGCTAGCCCGCAAACCGCCGAGCTGGCCAATTTCATTGGTTCTACGGAACAGCCGGGCTGACCAGTTCGAATTGGCCATTGCCTTCCAGCAGCGTCTCACGAGTCACCGCGAGGGCATTGGCCGGCAGTTGAACCGCGACCTCCACCTGGGCTGTCAGCCGACGGCCCGTCACCGGCGTACCGCCTACGCTTGCATACAACATACGCCCCGGTAGCAACTGTCCGCTGGAGGTGTCATCGGACTGCCACGATACCGGCCTGCCGTCGACCTGAGCCTGCCTCAGGTTCAAGGTAAAACGTCCCTGTCGACCAAACTGGAAGCCCTGGGCATCGGCGGCTGCACCGTTGAAACGCAGCGACATCGCCGAAGGGTCCGTGCAAAGCAAGCTCAAGTGCAGCGTGCGCGGTGTGTCCAGCGTCATTAGCGCCCTGCTGGAGGAAGCTTGCGCTGGGCGAATCACACCATAGTCGACACGGGGCTCACTCAGGGTCATCCGGCAGTTTTCAGCCTGCACCTGGGTCGCCACAAGGGCCACCCACAACAGCCACAGGTTCCTGCGCTTAGCGAACATGGCAGACCACCGGTGCGGTTTCATAGAGTTTGTCATCGTCAGGCTCTTGCTCCCGGTTGACTTGCAGCAGGCAGGATTGCGAATCCGGCAGTGAAACCTTCAAGGTTTGAGGACCATCGATATTGCTGAGGAAAATCATGCCGTCACCCACCACACTGGTCACAAAGGTGTTGTCCTGACCAAACACTGCGGCGCCTTGAGGCAGTGGCCGGCCCTGTTCGTCCTGGGCTTCAAGCAACAGACGACGGACTTTCACCACATCAAAGTTGAGAATATTGACTGAACCCCGACCGGCAGCGAGCACCTTGGTGCCGTTCTTCAAGTCGACGCGCTTGGGCAGCGACTGGGTCTGCACCTGCAGATGGTTGTTGCTGTAGGCCTGCAGCCCGGGGATCACCGCCTGGCCGCTGAAATCGGTCCATACCGGTCCTTGGGGCGTCGAAACCTTGGCCGTCCCGATATCGCCCACCGAAACAATGCCAAAGGTGTCCTGCACCGCATACGGCGAGAAGGTTACCCCGCGCTCATGGGCTACGATGCCGCCTTGCAGTTGGCCGGAATAGTTGGTGTTCGTCGGATCGCGGTCGATACCCAAGCTCACGCGGGTATACAGCGGTAAGGCGTCCACACGACCGCGCACACTTTGCTCGCGCTCTTTCATGTCCCGATCAACACCGACCTCGTAGTTCACATAGTCGTTGACCCGCTCGCTGAGGGCGGTGCCGGCATCCAGCCGGTCACCTCGACGACTGATGTAAGTGCTCATACTCCGATCGGCCCCGAGGGGCACCGTGACCTGCAGCCTGACAGACGTGCCCTCATCCAGCCGATCGTCGCGGCGACTGCCCCGAGCCGGGTCCAGGCGCCGAGGCTCGGTCGCACCTACCTGGGCGTCGGCAATCAGTGCAACACCCACGCCGTTGAACGTGTTGTTCCACGAGGCAAAGAGGTGATCGTTGGATTGCCCGTCGAATTGCGAATTGCGGGTAAAACCGAAGGAGAAGCCGCCCAAGGACGGGTCCGCCCAGTTCAACCCTGCCGTGTACTGGCGCTTGAAACGCGCATCGAGGTTGTACCCCCGCGACGCCTGGCCGGCGTCCAGTACCTCACGGTAGCCGCGAGTCTGTGCCGAAGCGCTCAGGTTGATATCAAGATTGGCGAATAGAGGAGCTCCCAAAGATAGCGTGCTACGCGCGCCACCCACTTCATCTTGAGCATCACGGGACAGGTTATGACGCACGCCCACGGTCATCTGATGGAAAAACACACTGCTCAGTGATCCGCCGGCCGACTGGTACTCGTCGGTACTCAGCAAACCGAAGCCCAGCGACGAGCGCTGGCCCAGCCCCCAGGTGCCGCTGCCCATGGCGACCACTGGTGAGTCCTGGTTGTCGATGGACGTTTCACGCACCTTGCCGAGGGAAAAGTAATATCCCGGCTCGATCGGAGCCCCACCCCGAAAGGACGCAGCGGGCACCACAAAACTGCGCTTTGCCCCACGCACGTCAATCACGCTCACGTCGAGATCGCTGGTGCTGTTCAGCAACGGCAAACCGGTCAGCCTGAACGGACCTTCCGGTACCAGGGTGGAATGGATCAATGCACCTGATTGACGAACCTCGACCCGCGACTGGCTTTGAGCCAGCCCTTCAACCACAACGTTGCTGTCGCCCGTACCACTGCGCTGCTGGCCGTCCGGAGAGAACTGCAAGCCTGTGAGTTGTACACCGCCAAAAATCGGGTTATTGCTGGAAATCTGCCCCACCTGGAACGTCGAATGCAACGCCGCGATATCACGCTGGGCATAGGCGTTCACCTGTTCGGTGCGCATCTCGCCATTGTCGGAGACATAAAACTGGCGGCTACGCACAATCCAATTACCCAGATTGAATCCCGCCTCGGTATAGGCCGATACGAAGCGACTTGACCCACTGCGCGAGTGGGTATCGAAACCCAATATGTCGTAGTTGAAGATGGCGGCCGCGCCACCCTCGGAAAAACTCCCGCCCTCCCACTCCGGCGCACGCAGGGACTGGGTCGGCACCACCAGGGTGACTTCGTCGCTGCTGGGGCGCAGCCGCACCATGGTCGCGGGGTATTCGCCAACGAAATCATGGCAGGCCTGGTCAGGGGTGATGCCCTCGCGCAGAAGCCTGGACGGAGTAACCAGACCGGCCTTTGCCAGCAACGCGGGGGTGAAGCACAACTGCCCCTGGTAATCGAAACGGGCGTCAACCAATCCCAACGGAGTGCCATTGACTCGCAGTCCGACCACATGGACACCTTCACGAAAGCGCGCTGCGCTGCGAAAGTATTCAGACACCTGCGGATCAATCCCGAGGGAGGTCAACGCGGCCACGTCAAAACCCTGCCCCAGCCCAACCGCTGCGCTGGTGCCTGGCAGACTCCAGAGCGTCGCGAGCCCCAGCAAAATTCTGGAATGAAGCTGGGAAACATTGCTCGGCACGCTATTGGCAGAACGACGGGTATGCCTGATCTTTTTCATAGGCCCGTCAATCCGCATCAGCCGTAACGGGCGCGCGGTAATTGTCCACCGTAAACCCATAGACCGTGGCCGGATGAATCTCCACGGCCATCACTCTCGCCAGCGAGCCGGCCGACGCGAGCGTCAGCACTTCGCCCGGCAGGATGTAGGTTCGCGGCAACGTTGCCAAGCTTGCCTGCGGGTGCAGTTGTACTTCCATCCCCAGGCGTACGACGTAGGCGCTGTTGTTGTGGACCTTCAACTGATCCCCTTCACGCTTCCAGGTCAGCAACTGCCAGGGCGCATCATGCCTGGGCAAGCCCTTAGGGTGCAGGATCAATGGCAGGCTTTGGCGCAGAGTGATACCAATGGTCGCACCGCCGGGAGCACGTGCCTCGGGGATACCTTCAAATGAAACCCGTTTCAGGCGCTGGGTCTTGAGCGGTTTCTTCGTAGTACTGATGAAGCGCACCAGTTGAGTGTCACCCGCTTCGACCCGAGTAATCGGGGGCGTCACGATCAACAAAGGTTCCAGGTCTTCCGGTATGTTTTGTATGACCGAATGAAGTAACGCAGGGCCAGGGTCCGTATTTTTAACATTAAGTGTCGCCTCACCCTCTTCCTCATTCAGAATGACAACGGTTGTTTCCGGTTGCATTCCGTCCGCTACTGCCATACCACACAAAAAAAGGCACAAGCTTATATAGCGCAACAACGACTTCAGGATTATTGATAGAGCATTCACCGATTTTCCCCACAACCATAAAGTCGAACACCAACAAACGCACACATCAAAACAGCCGACACTTAACAAAGAGAGGTAAGTATCTTTGCGTTCATGTCGGCCATTAATGACGTACTTAGATGTAATCCACTGACAGACTGGTGCGACCATCCAGCGTTACATCACGGGTCAGGTCCAAATCGTTCGTGCGGTTGATAACGGCTTTCACTTCAAGCGTGCCTGTAAGACTGGTGATGGATGCAGGTACCGCAGTGGTACCGCTACGCCACGAATACTGGGCAGGCGATTGGGCGACTTTACCGTCACTGTTCTGCCAGGCCGCCCCCTGGCTGGTGCGCATGATAGGGTTCAGGGCCCCGCTGGACGATTGCAGGTTTTTGAGAGTAACGGAGTACCCACCGGTACGCTTGTTATTGGCGAGTCCCAGGCCGTAGTTCTGCGCCTCGGTGAACCCGGCACCGAGGATGCCTGCCACCTTGCTGGCGGATTTCAGGTCGCTTAGCGCCACTCGAAACTGCGCCGGCGATTGGCCGCAACTGATGTTCAAGCTCACCGTTTTCGCGGCAAGAGGAGTGAAGTTCGTCGGCGACAGGCTTGAGGCGGGAATTGTCTGGTAATCGACGATGCCGCTACCGGCGAGGCTAAGGTTGCAAGCCACCGGTTTGATAGTCCCTCGTACAATCAGTTCAGCAACATCAGCTGCGTGGGCCCCAATACTTGCGGCCAAGCAAAGAGCACCCACTGTCACACCAAGCATTTTTTTCATATTCAACCTGTCATCTGTAATGAGTAGGTGCATTTACGACAGCCGAAAACTCTGACCATAAATAAATAACACCACGGCAAAATTGCCGGATGACAGTCTGTAGCGTTGGCACCTAATTAATGAATCAGAGAACACGCCAATATTTGTGGGAGGCGTAAAAATAAAAAGTGGGCCGAACCTAAGTGCCGAGTAGGTTTAAAGTCAATTCCGACAAGCTATTAATCTCCACGTTGTAGGCAAAGTCGTAAACACCACAACTACAATCAATCGTTAATAACTCCTACAAAGACAACCACCACTTTTCTTTCAACTTAGAAAACCTCCCTACATATCCCCCAAGAATTCCTCATAGACACCCGCAGGAAAATTACCGAAGCCGTACGCGTTGGCACCAAAGGTCGATCGTGGCACGATGGCTGGGTTATCGACCGAGACCCCCTTACCATGCCGCAATCCCAAGCCAAGAATCTGTCCCTGATCGCCGCCATCGACCTGGGCTCCAACAGCTTTCACATGGTCGTGGCCAAGGCCCAGAACGGCGAAATCCGCATCCTTGAGCGGCTCGGCGAGAAAGTACAACTGGCTGCCGGCATCGACGACGAGCGCCAGCTCAATGAAGAGTCCATGCAGCGTGGGCTCGATTGCCTGAAGCGATTTGCCCAGTTGATCAACGGCATGCCCCTGGGTGCCGTGCGAATCGTCGGCACCAACGCGTTGCGCGAAGCCCGCAACCGTGGCGAATTCATACGCCGCGCCGAGGAGATCCTTGGGCATCCCGTCGAAGTCATCTCCGGTCGTGAAGAAGCGCGCCTGATCTATCTAGGCGTGTCCCACACCCTGGCCGACACCCCCGGCAAACGCCTGGTCGCCGACATCGGCGGCGGCAGTACCGAATTCATCATTGGGCAAAGATTCGAGCCCTTGCTGCGCGAAAGCCTGCAGATGGGTTGCGTCAGCTACACCCAACGTTACTTCAAGGACGGCAAGATCACCCCGGCGCGCTACGCCCAGGCCTATACGGCGGCGCGGCTGGAGATCATGAGCATCGAGCACGCCCTGCACCGCCTGACCTGGGACGAAGCCATCGGTTCGTCCGGCACCATCCGCGCCATCGGCCTGGCCCTGAAAGCCGGCGGCCACGGCACTGGCGAAGTAAATGCCGAAGGCCTGGCATGGCTCAAGCGTAAGCTGTTCAAGTTGGGGGACGCCGAGAAAATCGACTTCGACGGTATCAAGCCCGATCGTCGCACCATTTTTCCGGCCGGCCTGGCGATTCTCGAAGCGATCTTCGACGCCCTTGAGCTGCAACGCATGGACCACTGCGATGGCGCACTGCGTGAAGGCGTGCTCTACGACCTATTGGGCCGCCACCACCATGAAGACGTGCGTGAGCGCACGCTCACCTCGTTGATGGAGCGTTACCACGTCGACCTGGAACAAGCCGCCCGTGTGGAGCGCAAAGCCCTGCACGCCTTCGACCAGGTGGCCGAGGACTGGGACCTGGAAGACGGCGTCTGGCGCGAGTTGCTGGGCTGGGCCGCCAAGGTGCATGAAGTGGGCCTGGACATCGCCCACTATCATTACCACAAGCACGGCGCCTACCTGATCGAACACTCGGACCTGGCCGGTTTTTCCCGCGAAGACCAGCAAATGCTCGCCCTGCTGGTGCGCGGCCATCGCCGTAACATCCCCAAGGACAAATTCGCTGAATTCGGTGACGAAGGCATCAAGCTGATCCGCCTGTGTGTGTTGCTGCGCTTTGCGATCCTGTTCCACCACATCCGTGGTACCCAGGAAATGCCCCAGGTGACGCTGCGCGCCGACGGCGACAGCCTGGATGTGGTGTTCCCGAAAGGCTGGCTGGATGAAAACCAGCTGACCCAGGCGGATTTTGCCCAGGAAGCCGAGTGGTTGACGCGGGTGGGGTTCAGCCTGAACCTGCGTTAACCCAATCCAATCGGGGTGGGCTTGCTGTGGTGAGCGGGCTTGTTGTGGTGAGCGGGCTTGCCCCGCGCTGGGCTGCGAAGCAGCCCTAAAACCAAACGCCGCATTCTGCCTGACAGTATGCGGCGTTTTTATTGGGGCGGCTTCGCCACCCAGCGCGGGGCAAGCCCGCTCACCACAACAAGCCCGCTCACCACACAAGCCTGCTCATACAAACCGCTACTCAATTCACAGTCAAAATCGGGCTACCCAGCTTCTCCAACAACGTCGCCTGCGCACTGCGCGGGTTCTGGTTGCCGGTCGGTGTGTTGCGCACGTAGCGGCCGTCCGACTGCAGGCTCCAGCTGTGAGTGTTGTCGGTGAGGTAGCTTTCCAGCTCCTTCTTGACCCGCATGATCAGCTTCTTGCCTTCCACCGGGAAGCACGTTTCTACCCGCTTATCGAGGTTGCGCTCCATCCAGTCGGCACTGGAGAGGAACATCTGCTCTTCGCCGCCGTTGAGGAAGTAGAACACCCGCGTGTGTTCCAGGAAGCGGCCGATGATCGAGCGCACATGGATGTTGTGCGACACCCCGACAATGCCTGGACGCAGGCAGCACATGCCGCGCACCACCAGGTCGATGCGCACACCGGACTGGCTGGCCTTGTACAACGCACGGATGATCTTCGGATCGGTCAGCGAGTTGAACTTGGCGATGATGTGCGCCGGTTTGCCGTCGAGGGCAAACTGGGTTTCGCGGGCAATCATGTCGAGCATGCCCTTTTTCAGAGTGAACGGCGCGTGCAGCAGCTTCTTCATGCGCAAGGTCTTGCCCATGCCGATCAACTGGCTGAACAGCTTGCCGACGTCTTCACACAAGGCATCGTCGGAGGTCAGCAGGCTGTAGTCGGTGTAGAGCTTGGCATTGCCGGCGTGGTAGTTACCGGTACCCAAGTGGGCGTAACGCACGATTTCACCGGCCTCGCGGCGCAGGATCAGCATCATCTTGGCGTGGGTCTTGAAGCCGACCACACCGTAGATCACCACTGCACCGGCCGCTTGCAGACGGCTCGCCAGTTGCAGGTTGGATTCTTCGTCAAAACGCGCACGCAGTTCGATCACCGCCGTGACTTCCTTGCCGTTACGCGCGGCGTCGACCAAGGCGTCGACGATTTCCGAGTTGGCGCCAGAACGGTACAGGGTCTGGCGTACCGCCAATACATGCGGGTCCTTGGCCGCCTGGCGCAGCAGGTCGACCACCGGGGTGAAGGACTCAAACGGGTGCAACAGCAGGATGTCCTGCTTGCTCACCACGCTGAAAATGTTCTCGCTGTTTTGCAGCAGTTTCGGGATCTGCGGCGTGAACGGCGTGTATTGCAACTCCGGATGGCTGTCCAGGCCGGTGATGCTGAACAGGCGCGTCAGGTTGACCGGGCCGTTGACCTGGTACAGCTCGGATTCGGCCAGGTTGAACTGCTTGAGCAGGTAGTCCGACAGGTGTTTCGGGCAGGTGTCGGCCACTTCCAGGCGTACCGCATCGCCGTAGCGCCGCGAGAACAACTCGCCGCGCAGCGCACGGGCCAAGTCTTCGACGTCCTCGGAGTCCAGCGCCAGGTCGGCGTTACGGGTCAGGCGGAACTGGTAGCAACCTTTTACCTTCATGCCCTGGAACAGGTCATCGGCGTGGGCGTGGATCATCGACGAGAGGAATACATAGTTATCGCCAGCGCCCCCCACCTCTTCAGGTACCTTGATGATGCGTGGCAACAGGCGCGGGGCCGGGATAATGGCGAGGCCGGAATCGCGACCGAACGCGTCGATACCTTCCAGCTCGACGATGAAGTTGAGGCTCTTGTTCACCAACAACGGGAACGGATGCGTCGGGTCAAGGCCGATCGGGGTAATGATTGGCGAGATCTCATCACGGAAGTAACGACGCACCCAGGTCTTGATCTTGGTGGTCCAGTGACGGCGACGGATGAAGCGGACCTGATGTTTCTCCAGTTCCGGCAACAGGATGTCGTTGAGGATCGCGTATTGGCGGTCTACATGGCCGTGCACCAGCTCGCTGATGCGCGCCAGGGCCTGATGCGGCTGCAGGCCGTCGGCGCCGGCTTGCTCACGAGCGAAGGTGATTTGCTTCTTGAGGCCGGCGACGCGGATCTCGAAGAACTCGTCCAGGTTGCTGGAGAAAATCAGCAGGAACTTCAGGCGCTCCAGCAGCGGGTAGGACTCATCCAGCGCCTGCTCCAGCACGCGGATGTTGAATTGCAGTTGTGACAGCTCGCGGTGGATGTACAGGCTGCTGTCATCCAGGTTGGTCACCGCCGCCACCGGGGCCGGCACGGGCGGCTCAGCCACCACGGCAGGCGTCGCAGGCTCATGTTCCGGCGGGGTCTCGGTGACTTGTTCAACCACCGGGTGAGCGTCTTTTACGGCAACTTCTGAGAGTCCTTCGGTATTCATTGAATGTTCCTGTGAGGGCTATTGTTGCTCTCTAAGCAATTGGGCGGCGCGGGCGGCGAAGTAGGTCAGAATGCCATCAGCCCCGGCGCGTTTAAAGGCTGTCAGGGATTCTAGGATCACCCCTTCACTCAGCCATCCATTCTGTATTGCAGCCATGTGCATCGCGTACTCGCCGCTGACCTGGTAGACAAACGTCGGCACTTTGAATTCTTCTTTGACCCGGTAAAGGATGTCCAGGTACGGCATCCCCGGCTTGACCATCACCATGTCAGCGCCTTCGGCCAGGTCGGCCGCCACTTCGTGCAGGGCTTCATGGCTGTTGGCCGGGTCCATCTGGTACGAAGCCTTGTTCGCCTTGCCCAGGTTAAGCGCCGAGCCCACCGCATCGCGGAACGGCCCGTAATAGGCGCTGGCGTACTTGGCCGAGTAGGCCATGATCCGCACATTGACGTGACCGGCCAGCTCCAGGGCTTCGCGAATCGCCTGGATGCGGCCGTCCATCATGTCTGACGGCGCAACCACCTGGGCGCCAGCGGCGGCGTGGGACAAGGCTTGCTTGACCAGCGCATCGACGGTGATGTCGTTCTGAACATAGCCGTCTTCGTCCAGAATGCCATCCTGGCCGTGGGTGGTAAACGGGTCCAACGCCACGTCGGTGATCACCCCAAGCTCCGGGAAACGCTCGCGCAGGGCGCGGGTGGCGCGCTGGGCGATCCCTTGAGGGTTCCAGGCTTCGGCAGCATCCAGGGACTTGAGTTCAGACGGCGTGACGGGGAACAGCGCCAACGCCGGAATCCCCAACTCGACCCAACCGGCGGCTTCTTCAAGCAGCAGATCAATGGTCAAACGCTCCACTCCCGGCATCGAAGCCACCGCTTCCCGACGATTTTCCCCGTCCAGCACAAACACCGGCAGGATCAGATCGTTGGTCGTGAGCACGTTTTCACGCACCAGACGGCGAGAGAAATCATCACGACGATTGCGACGCAGACGGGTGGCGGGGAACAGACGATTGGCAGGGGTAAAGCTCACGACAGACTCCTGAGCCCGGGTTCACGGGCGAGCGTTGCAGTTATAAGCGGCCATTATGACGAAGGTATGACAGTTGTGCTTAAGCATGCGACCTGTAGCCGCATTCGTCATTTACGTAGGAATTGTTCACTTCGTGACACATCTCGATACTTTCATGAATCTTCGTGAAGGCGTAGGCTGCGCGTTCATTTCGCCAGCACCCCAGACCATGCTTCAACAATTTCTGCATGACTTCGGCTACTTTGCGCTCTTCCTGGGCACCTTCTTTGAAGGCGAGACCATTTTGGTTCTCGCAGGCTTCCTGGCGTTCCGTGGCTACATGGATATCAACCTGGTGGTGGTCGTTGCCTTTTTCGGCAGCTACGCCGGCGACCAGCTTTGGTATTACATGGGCCGCAAACACGGTCGTAAGTTGTTGGCGCGCAAGCCACGCTGGCAATTGATGGGTGACAAGGCCCTGGAGCATATCCGCAAACACCCGGATATCTGGGTGTTGAGCTTCCGCTTCGTCTACGGGCTGCGCACGGTCATGCCGGTGGCGATCGGCCTGTCCGGCTACCCACCTCTGCGCTACCTGATCCTCAACGGCATTGGTGCCGCGATCTGGGCGTTGGCCCTGGGCGCTGCGGCCTATCACTTCGGCGCGGTGCTGGAAGGTATGTTGGGCAGCATCAAGAAGTACGAACTGTGGGTGTTGGGCGCGTTACTGCTACTGGGCTTCGGCCTGTGGCTGCGCCGCCGCATCAAGAATGCACGCATCGCCCGCGAGGCCTGCGCCGAGGCCAAGGCCCGGCTCGCGGCCGAGCCGGTCCCGGTCGAAACGCCTAAGACACCAGTCGAGTAAACCGGCTTCTACAGCAGTAGAGGCCGATCACGCTGAGCAGGCTGTAGCTCAGCAGGCCCAGCCAGCCCAGGTTGCTGGCGGGCCATAGCCCAACCAACGGCGCCAGCCAGATCAGCGGCACATTCAACACCAGCCGCGAAAGCTCGGCCCTCAGCGCCCAAGGGCGATTCTCCAGGGCCACACCCAAGGTAAACAACCCCAGCGCCATGGCACTCCAACCCAGGATCAGCGCCGCCGTGGGCAAGCCTTCGCCGAAATTCATCAAATAGCTGCCAAAACCCACATACGCCGCGAATTGCAGGGCGATGTAGACCTGCTGGCGACCATCCAGCGGCACTTCGAATTTACGGAACTGGGTCAGGTCATGCTTGGCCAGCGGGTACTTGGCCTTCACGTCGGCCGGGCGCCAACCGGTACGCATGAACCAGATGCGTAACTTGTCCCACCAGCGCTCTGTACGTCGCGCATCACTCCACAACTGCGCATAAAACTGCAGGTTGGCCCACAGCGGATTCCAGCTGGCCAACGGCGTGGTCACGCCGAAAATCACCGGTTCGTTGTCGTCCTCTTCCTGGAAGGTGCCGAACAGCCGGTCCCAAATAATGAACACCCCGCCGTAGTTGCGATCCATGTAGAGAGCGTTCTGTGCATGGTGGGCCCGATGATTGGACGGCGTGACGAAAAACCATTCATACCAGCCGAGCTTGGGCACATGCCGGGTGTGCACCCAGAATTGATAGAGCAAATTGAGCGATGCCACGCTGATAAACACCACCAATGGCACGCCGAGTACGGCCAGAGGCAGGTAGAAGATCCAGCTCAGCAGGAAGCCGGTGCTGGTCTGGCGCAGGGCGGTGCTGAGGTTGTAGTCCTCACTCTGGTGATGCACCGAGTGCGCGGCCCACAGGATGTTGCGTTCATGGCCCATGCGATGCAGCCAGTAGTAGCAGAAGTCGTAGAACACAAAGGCGAATACCCAGGTCCAGACGCTTTGGGCCGGGAGATCAATCAATGCAAGATGTTTGAGAGCGAACGCGTAGGTCAAAATCCCTACACCCTTGGTCAACAGCCCTGTGGTGGTAGACAGCACGCCGGTGCTGAGGCTGTTGATGGCATCCGCCACCCGGTAGTTGCGCTCGCCGCGCCAGCGGTCAGCAAGCAGCTCTACCACGATCAAGGCGATGAAAAACGGTACCGCGTAAGGCACGAAGTCCATGGTCTGGTCCGGTCTGATTTTGTTACATCAAGATTAGGTGCAGCGACACGAGATCCCATTGGCAACAGATGACAAATTAGTAGACATTTAACGCCAAGACCCCAGGAGAAATGCCCATGAGCAAAAAGATTGCAGTGATCCTTTCCGGCTGCGGCGTGTACGACGGCGCAGAGATCCACGAAAGCGTGATCACCTTGCTGCGCCTGGACCAGCGCGGCGCTCAGGTCCAATGTTTTGCCCCCAACATTGCGCAACTGCATGTCATCAACCACCTCACCGGCGAAGAAATGCACGAGTCGCGCAACGTACTGGTGGAGTCGGCCCGAATTGCCCGCGGTGATGTGAAAGACATCCGCGAAGCCAATGCCGAAGATTTTGATGCGCTGATCGTGCCCGGCGGGTTTGGCGCGGCGAAGAATCTGTCGAACTTTGCCGTGGAAGGCGCAGGCTGCAGCGTCAACCCACAGGTGCTGGAGCTGGCCGAGGCCTTTGCCGAAGCGGGCAAGCCGGTGGGGCTGATCTGCATCTCACCGGCCCTGGCGGCGAAGATCTATGGCCCGGGCGTGACCTGCACCATCGGTAACTGCGCCGACACCGCCGCCGCACTGGACAAGATGGGCGCTACCCACCAAGAGTGCACGGTGGAAGATATCGTCGAGGACAAGGCGCGCAAACTGGTGAGCACGCCGGCCTATATGCTTGGCAAGAGCATCAGCGAGGTCGCTTCGGGGATCAACAAGCTGGTGGACCGGGTGTTGGAACTCACCCACGAAAACGACTGATCACCAATGCTGGCGAGGAGTCTCCCTCGCCACAGGTCAGGGTTGGCGCATCAGGCGCGTGAGGATTCGGTCCAGGGCATTGGCAAACGCCTGCTTTTCTTTTTCACCGTGAGGCGGTGGTCCCCCACCCATCTGGCCCTGTTCACGCAGATCCGTGAACAGGTTACGCACCGCCAGGCGTTCGCTCATGTTCGCCGGGCTGAACTCCTTGCCCCGTGGATCGAGGACGGTGACGCCCTTTTTCACCAGGCGGTCGGCCAAGGGCACGTCGCTGCAGATCACCAACTCACCAGGCAGCGCGTGCTCTACGAGGTAGTCATCCGCCGCGTCCGGGCCGCTGGGCACCACAATCAGCTTCACACACGCAAAGCTCGGCTTGATCTGGCTTTGCCCGGCCACCAGCACCACCTCGAACTGACGCTTGAGGGCGAACTTCACCACTTGGTCCTTGGCTGCCCGAGGGCAGGCGTCGGCATCGATCCACACGCGCATGTCAGGCCGCCACTCGGCGTTTCTCGGCCAACCGACTGCGACCATACAGCACCACAATCGCCAGGATCGCCACAGCCTGCGCACTCAGCGAGTACGCATCGGCGTGGATGCCCAACCAGTCGAAGTCAAAGAACGCCACCGGCCGCGTACCGAAGATGCCGGCTTCCTGCAACGCCTTCACGCCATGCCCGGCGAACACCACCGACAGCGCACACAGCAACGCCGCATTGATACCGAAGAACAGCGCCAGCGGCAGCTTGGCCGAACCGCGCAGAATCGCCCACGCCAGGCCCACCAGCAGCACCAGCGCCGTCGCACCGCCCGCCAGCACGGCGTTGTGTCCAGCCGGGCCGGCTTGCAGCCACAGGGTTTCGTAAAACAGGATCACCTCGAACAGCTCGCGGTACACCGAGAAAAACGCCAGCATCGCAAAGCCGAAACGCCCACCGCCGCCTACCAGGCTGCTCTTGATGTAGTCCTGCCAGGCGGCCGCGTGGCGGCGGTCGTGCATCCACACGCCGAGCCACAGCACCATCACACTGGCAAACAGCGCCGTGCAGCCTTCAAGCAATTCACGCTGGGCGCCGCTCACGTCAATCACATACGCGGCCAACGCCCAGGTGGCGAGACCCGCCAACAGCGCCAGGCCCCAGCCCACGTTGACGCTACGCACCGCCGACTGCTGGCCGGTGTTGCGCAGGAACGCGAGGATCGCGGCGAGCACCAGAATGGCTTCCAGGCCTTCACGCAGCAGGATCAGCAGGCCCGAGATGTAGCTCAGAGACCAACTCAGGCCATCGCTGCCCAGCAGGCCGGCGGATTCGGTGAGTTTGCCTTTGGCCACATCCAGGCGCTGCTGCACCTGCTCGACCGGCAAACCGTCCTGCAACGACTGCCGGTAGGCCATCAGCGCCTTCTCGGTGTCCTTACGCACGTTGGCGTCGACGTTATCCAAAGAGCTTTCCACCAGCTCGAAGCCTTCCAGGTAGGCGGCTACCGACAGGTCGTAGGCCTGTTCGTGGTCTCCGTTGCGGAACGCGGCCAGGCTCTTGTCGAGGGTGGTGGCGGTGTAGTCGAGTAGCTGCGC
The DNA here is from genome assembly GCF_049897165.1 of Pseudomonas sp. TWR1-1-4. Taxonomy (NCBI): domain Bacteria; kingdom Pseudomonadati; phylum Pseudomonadota; class Gammaproteobacteria; order Pseudomonadales; family Pseudomonadaceae; genus Pseudomonas; species Pseudomonas sp. TWR1-1-4. The sequence continues at coordinate 396,071 of NZ_JAFCVS010000005.1, forward strand.
CGGGCCACGCTTGACCTGCGGCGGTTGCGCACGCTGGGCGCGGAATGTCGTAGCGGCAGCTACACCGTCGGCGGCCAGGACTTCGTTCGGAGTCTGGCGCGCCAGGTCGGCGAGGTTGAACGGTTGCTCGCTTTTCGCCGCGGCCGGGTCGGCGGTGAAGCCGGCGATGTAGGTGGCCAGGTCCCAGCGCTGACGGTCGTCCAGTTGATCAGCGAAGGACGGCATATCGGTGCCTTCGACGCCCAGGCCAAGAGTGTTGTAGATCGCATAGAGGCTCAAGCGGTCCAGGCGCACAGGGTCGCGCAGATTGGCCGGTGGCGGCGTCATACCGACGCTGGCCGGGCCATCACCGGCGCCCGCGGTGCCGTGGCACACCGAGCAATGCTGGGCGTAGAGCGGCGCACCTCGCGTTGGATCAGGGGTGATTGCCGGGGCCTGGCTGACTTCATAGGCCACGGCCAGTTGGGCACCCAATTGGCGGGCTTGCCGAGCAACCGTTGCGCCGTCCTGATGGGCAGTTACAGCCGCTAACAGTTCATCGACACCTTTGACCAACGCCGCGCGCTCCGGGCGCTGAGGCAACTCTGCCACCAGCCCTTGCAACACCCCGAGAAACTCCACCTGTTCGCGGTATTCGGATTCATCGATAACCTTGCCCGCCTCCACCGTCGGAGGATAGTCAGCGCCAATGTAGTCCAGCAAATGCAGGGCTTGTGGCGCGCCCTCGGCTGTCGCAGCCAGCAGGTTGAAGCTGCACGACATCAACGCCGGCAGCATCAGCCAGGCGAGAAAACGGAAGGGGGCAGTCATGAACGAATCTCAAATGGAAATACGAAGTAACACATTGTTAGGGCTTAAGGGATTTGACTCAAGGCGTAAGTGATTTGTCGTTGGTAAAAGCGAAGCATTTTTAGAAGCGGACTGGTGGCGCATTGGGCGACTTCGTCGGGCAAATAGCCATTGTTTTGCCAGTAATGGTGCTTATAATGCCGCGCCCTGTTAGTGCGAAAGGGAATTTCGTTCCTCGTTTTTATGAGGAATTACCACATCGGTTACTACTTTCAGGGAAGAAGGCTGCATGGCATTTCGCGCTTTACCTTTGCTTGCGCTCTCGGCGGTAACGTTGTTGTCGGGCTGTTCGATGTTCCGCAGCTATGACACCGAGTTGCAGGCTACCAATCAGCAATTGGCCACCGGGAATGTCGACGCGGCGTTGACGCTGTTGGAGAAGAACAACAGCGGTGAAGACAAAGACTTGCTCTATTTCTTCGAGAAGGGTGAGTTGCTGCGGGCCAAGGGTGATTTGACGGGGAGTCAGACCGCGTGGCGCAGTGCTGATTTGCAGGTCTACAAATGGGAAGAGACGGTCAAGTTCGACAGCGCCAAATACCTGGCCCAGTTCGGCAGTTTCCTCGCCAACGACAAGGTGCGGCGCTACGAAGGCTATGACTACGAGAAGGTCATGCTGACCACGCAGATGGCCCTGAACCTGCTGGCCTTGAACGACTTCGATGGCGCGCGCACCGAGATCAAGAAGACCCACGAACGCGAAGCGGTGATCGCGGACCTGCGGGATAAGGAATACCTCAAGCGCGAGGACGAAGCCGAGCGTGAAGGCGTGACCACCCAGATGAAAGACCTGCGCGGCTATCCGGTAGCAGCCCTCGACGCGCCGGAAGTGGTCGGTCTGAAGAACAGTTACCAGAGTGCGTTCAGCCATTACCTGGCCGGTTTCGTCTACGAAGCCCTGGGCGAAAAAGATCTGGCGGCCCCCGGTTACCGTAAGGCGGCTGAGTTGCGCCCCAACACACTATTACTTGAACAGGCCTTGCTGGACCTGGACAAATCCAAGGTCGGTGCCGATGAAACCGACGTGCTGATCGTGGTGCAGAGCGGTCTGGCGCCGGCCCGCGATTCGATTCGCCTGCCGATTCCGATCCCGATCAACGGCAACCTGGTGATCACCCCGCTGTCGTTCCCGGTGATCAAGGCCGACACGTCCACCGCGACCTTCGCCCAGATCGGCGTCGACGGCCAGCAACGGAACCTCACGGCACTCAACAGCACTACGGCCATGTCCCGCCGTGCCCTGCGCGATGACATGCCGGGGATCATCCTGCGTACCACGGTGCGTGCGGTCAGCCGTGGCGTGGCGCAAAACAACCTGAACAAGACCAACCCCATGGCGGGCCTGGTGCTGGGTATCGCCTCGGCGGTCACCGAAGGTGCCGACACCCGCACCTGGCGCACCCTGCCGAACATGACCCAGGTGACGCGCCTGCGCCTCAAGCACGGCGAGCATCAAGTCAGCCTGCCCAACGCCCTGGGCGGCACCTTGGTGACGGTCAAGGCTGACCAGCGTTACCAGGTGATCACGCTGCGTGTGGTGGGTAACCAGGTATTCGCTGGTGGCCTGGCCGCTCATGTGGTGCCGAGCACCGCCAACCAGGCCATCGCCCTCAAACAACCTTAAGGAGCACGCTATGCGTCATTTTATCCTCGGCGCCTTGGCGCTGGTCCTGCTGGCCGGCTGCGCCACCCCGCCACCCCCGGAGCCTGGCAGCGCCGCAAGCAAAATCGTGGTGATGGGCAAATTCAAAGGCATCGCCGTCGGCGCCATCCGCGTTGCGCGCGAGAACGGCTTCCTCACCGCCAAGGTGCAGTTGAGCAATATCACCAGCAGCAACCAGACGATGTATTACCGCTTCGCCTGGCTAGGCGCCGACGGCTTCCCGGTAGGCGACGAAGAAACCTGGAAAGTGCTGAGCCTGTACGCCAACCAGGCGACCTTCCTGCCGGCCATTGCCAACCTGCCCCAGGCGGCGGACTTCCGCCTTGAAGTGAAGACGCCTTGAGCCGTTCCCCTTTTACGTTTCAGAGAGAATTCCCCATGTTTGCACGCTTCTCGATGCTCGCTGTCGTTGCCCTGCTGGCCAGCGGCTGCTCCAACACCTCGCCCGTACTGGGCAGCAAGAACATCAGCTACGGCGATACCAAGGCCGTAGAAACAGTCACCAACGAGTTCGGCTCCACCGACCTGCAGATGATCGCCGAAAGCATGACCCGCTCCCTCGCCCAATCCGGCATCTTGCAGGGTCGCCCGGTGGTGCAGGTGTATGACGTGAAGAACAAGACCAGCGAGTACATCGACACTCGCGAGATCACCACGTCGATCAAGACCCAGTTGATGAAGACCGGCACCGCCCGCTTCGCCAGCGACAACACCGACATGCAGAGCCAGGTCGACCAGCTCAAGCTGCAGAACCAGAGCGGCCTGTACAAGAAGTCGACCGTCAGCAAGACCGGCAACATGGTCGCCGCCAAGTACCGCCTGGAAGGCTCCATCAGCTCCATCGTCAAACGCAGCTCGGACTACAAGGACGTGTTCTACAAATTCAGCCTGCAACTGGTGGACGTCGAGAGCGGCCTGGCCGAATGGATGGACGAAAAAGAAATTCGCAAGACCACGGAGCGCTAAGCAATGCGTGCATGGATCGGCATGATCGGCCTGTTGTGCGCCTTTGGCGCCTCGGCCGCCCCGAAGATCGCGGTGACCGACCTGGCCTACGAGGCGCGGGTCGAGGAATACATCCACCAGGTATCGGCCAGCAACAACTTCCAGGCAAGCAGCCACCACGCCAGCGGTGCGTCGAACTACAGCGAGTACGAAAGCCGTACCAGCTATATCGAACAGACCGAGCTGCGCAAATTCAGCGGTGACATCAAGGGCGAGATCCTCAAGTCGCGTCAGTTCCAGCTGGTACAGGGCACGCCCTACACCGCCGATGCCAAGGGTGACGTCTACGACGTGATCAAGCGCATCAAGGCCGGTAACTTCAAGGGCGCCGACTATGTACTGTTCGGCACCCTGTCGGACATCGACTTCACCCAGGACATCAACGCCCTGGACCACACCAACAGCTACTCGGCCGTACTGGGCCTGACGTTGGTGGCGGATTTCAGCCTGATCAATACGCGCACCTACGAGATCACCTCGGCGTTCACCGCCATGGGTGAAGGCCAGGACACCAAGCTGGTGAACAGCCGCGATGTACGCGTGAGCCTGAACCGGCCGCGTGTGGTGAAGGAAGTATCGAAAGCACTGGGTGAGGATGTGGCGCGGCAGTTGGCGGAACAGTTGGGTGGCGGGTATCAAGACCCCGGCAAGCCGCCGCTACGCAACAACCTGCCAAGGGATGAAGCACCGAAGATTTTGCGCTGAGCCTAGAACTCACTGCCAACACAAAACCAATGTGGGAGCGAGCAAGCCCGCTCCCACATTTTTGATTCGGTTTCTTCAGTTGGCGTGCGGTTTACGCCGTTGCGCGATGCAAGCTGGCCAGGAAACCCGCAGCGCCGACAAATAACCCGGCAAACGTACGGTTCATGCGTTTCTGCTGCTTAGGCGTGCGCAACAGGCGCAACACCTTCGACGCCAACCCCGTATACCCCGCCATCACCACCATGTCGACGCAGATCATCGTTGCACCCAAGATCAGGTACTGGATCAGCAGCGGCGCCTGCGGGTTCACGAACTGTGGCAGCACCGCCAGCATGAACACCAAAGCCTTGGGGTTGCTGGCATTGACCAGAAAACCACGGAACATCATCGCCATCGGCTTACCGATCGGGCGCACAGCGGCGTCATCGGTCATGTCCATGGGCAAGGCGCGCCATTGCTTGATGGCCAGGTACACCAGGTACGCCACGCCAAACCATTTGATCGCATAGAACGCGGTGGAAGATGTCGCCAGGATGGCACCCAGGCCGCAAGCGACGACGGCAATTTGCATCGCCAGCCCCAGTTGCAGGCCGATGGCGTTCCAGTAGCCGCGCAGGAAGCCGTATTGCAGGCCGCTGGACATCGAAGCGATGGCGCCGGCGCCGGGGGAAAGGGAGATGATCCAACTGGCCAGGAAAAAGGCCAGCCACGTATCAAGTGCCATTGCACACCTCAAGAGGGAGTTTGCTGTTGTGCCTTAAGCTAACTCCGCCGACCAAAGGCTGGCTATAGTTTTTTACAAGATGTGAATACTAGCGGTCGCCCGGAAACACGTGAGTACCGGGCCAACGCCGCACAGAGCGCTGAAAGAACAGGCTGTTGGGCACTTGAACCATTGCGCTGTCGGTACCGGCCTCTGCCACTTCGACCAGCGTGGTGTAGAGCAGGTTGATCGCCACGACCCGCCCCTTCACCCCCGGTTTGTCGACGGTATCCACCAACTCGACGATATCGCCCAGGCGAAACGGCCCGACGGTGAAGATCAGAATGGCGCACAGCAGGTTGGACAGTACCGACCACATGGCGAAGAACGCCACAGCGGCAACCGCGACAAACCCCGACAACGCCGTCCACAACACCGTGGCGGACACACCCAGGCGCCCCAGCACAAAGATCAGCGCACTGCCCATGATCAGCCAGCGCAGACCACCGCGCAGCGGCATCAGCAGCTGCGGCGGGAACGGGTAACGCTCACCCAGCCGGGTCAGGCCTTTGGCGACAAAACGCTGGGCAAGGTAACCCGCCAGCAGGATCAGCAGGATTTGCACGCCAACCCACACGGGCTCGACCCACTGCGTCGGTATCGGCAACTGCAACGCTTCCATCAGGACAGCGCCTCCAGCTCCGCTTGCAGGGTTTCGAGCAATTCGAGGGCTTCCATCCAGGTCTCCTCCAATTGCCCTTCACGCACCTTGAGCTTGGCCTGTTCGGCCAGCAGGTCGCGCAACTCATCCTTGCGGGCGGCCTCGTAGACGGCGCTGTCGCCGAGGCTGGCTTCGATCTTGGCCAGGCGCTCATGCACCTTGCCCAACTCGGCTTCCAGCTTGTCAGCCTCACGCTTGTGCGGCGCCAGTTGCTGACGCAACGCGGCGGCGGCTTGGCGCTGGGCCTTTTTGTCGGTCTTGTCCGGGTTGACCGGGGTGTTGCTGACCGGCGCGTTGCGCAGGCGGTAGTCCGTCAGCCAGCGCGCGTAGTCGTCCAGGTCGCCGTCGAATTCCTCGACTTTGCCGTCCGCCACCAGCAGGAAGTTATCCGTGGTGCTTTTGAGCAAATGGCGATCGTGAGACACCACCAGTACCGCGCCGCTGAACTCCTGCAGCGCCATGGTCAGCGCCAGGCGCATTTCCAAGTCCAGGTGGTTGGTCGGTTCGTCGAGCAGCAGCAGGTTCGGACGGTCCCAGGCGATCAATGCCAGGGCCAGGCGGGCTTTTTCGCCGCCGGAGAAGTTCAGCACCGGCTCGTCGATGCGCGCGCCACGGAAGTCGAAACCGCCGAGGAAGTCGCGCAGGGTCTGCTCGCGCTCGGTCGGCGCCAGGCGCTGCAGGTGCAGCAACGGGCTGGCCTTGGAATCGAGAGAGTCCAGCTGATGCTGGGCGAAGTAACCCACCACCGTGTTCTCGCCTCGGGTCAGTCGGCCGGCCAGGGGCGAAAGCTCACCGGACAGGTTCTTGATCAGCGTCGACTTACCCGCGCCGTTGGGGCCAAGCAAACCGATGCGCGCACCCGGCGTGAGCTGCAGCTTCACTTTTTCCAGGATGGTTTTGTCGCCGTAACCCAGGCGCGCATCGGAAAGATCCAGCAACGGGCTGGAGATCTTCACCGATTCGCGGAACACGAAGTCGAACGGCGAATCGACATGGGCCGCCGACAACTCCTCCATGCGCTCCAGGGCCTTGATCCGGCTTTGGGCCTGGCGGGCCTTGGTGGCCTGGGCCTTGAAGCGGGCGATGTAGCTTTCCATATGCGCACGCTGCGCCTGTTGCTTCTCGAACGCTTGCTGCTGCTGGGCCAAGCGTTCGGCACGGGCACGTTCGAACGCGGTGTAGCCGCCACGGTAGAGGGTGATTTTCTTCTGTTCGACGTGGGCGATGTTGTCGACCACGGCGTCAAGGAAATCCCGGTCGTGGGAAATCAGCAGCAAGGTGCCCTGGTAACTTTTGAGGAAGTCTTCCAGCCACAGGATCGCATCGAGGTCCAAGTGGTTGGTCGGTTCGTCGAGCAGCAACAGGTCCGAGGGGCACATCAAGGCCTGGGCCAGGTTAAGGCGCATGCGCCAGCCGCCGGAGAAGTCAGCAACCGGGCGGTCCATCTGTTCGTTGGTAAAGCCAAGGCCGGCGAGCATTTTGCGGGCGCGGGCGTCGGCGGTGTAGCCGTCGGCACTGTCGAGTTCCGAGTGCAGGCGGGCCTGGGCGGCGCCGTCCTGGGCTTTCTCGGCCTCGGCCAGGTCGTGTTGCACCTGGCGCAGGCGCAGGTCGCCATCGAGCACGTAGTCGATCGCGATACGGTCCAGGGTGTCGATCTCCTGGCGCATATGGGCGATGCGCCAGTCGGCCGGCAGCAAGCAGTCCCCGGAATCCGGGGTCAGCTCACCCAGCAACAGGGCGAACAACGTGGATTTGCCGGCGCCGTTGGCACCGATCAGGCCGGCTTTGTGACCGGCGTGCAGGGTCAGCTCGGCGTCTTCGAGAAGACGTTGCGGGCCACGCTGTAATGTTAGGCTTTGAAGTCGGATCATAATGGCGGCGGAGTCTACCAGCTTCGTTGGCCGCTGGCTTGGGTGTGAATATGTACGCTGACCTGTGGAGCTTTGCCCTCTCGACTTACGCCCGCCCAGGGTGCGAAGCCGCTTGCCTGCGTTTGCAGGCGCAAGGTGCAGACGTGTGCCTGTTGCTGTGTGGCGCGTGGCTGGAACAGCGTGCGGTGACAGTAACCGCCGAACGCATACAGGCGCTGAAGCACATCGCCAGGCCTTGGCAGACAGACGTGATCGAACCGCTAAGACGGGTGCGCACACAATGGCGCGCCATGGCGCAGCAGGATGAGGATTTGGCTGGGTTGCGCGAGCGAGTCAAGGCCCTGGAGCTGGACGCCGAACGGCAGTTGCTGGGGCGCCTGGAAGCGTTGGCGCAAACATGGCCTATAGGGAATGCGATAGATCAACTGCACTGGCTGGAAGGACTGGCAGCTGAGGATGCCGCCAACCTTGACCACGACGCGCTGCAGCAGCTGCGCGTCGTGGTCACCAACGCTTAAGAAGCGCTGGTTGGAGTGGTGCTTGGCGCTACCGGGGCAGTCGCGCTGCTGGCCGGTGCAGTTGGAGCGGTGGACGCTACCGGGGCAGCAGCAGGCGTTGCTGGCTTGGCCGGTGCTGGTTTTGCGGCAGTTGGCTTGGCAATGGCTGGCTTCGCAGCGGGTTTTGCAGCGGCAGGTTTAGCAGCTGGCTTCGCGGCTGGTTTCGCAGCAGCAGGTTTAGCGGCTGGCTTGGCGGCCGGTTTTGCAGCAGCAGGTTTAGCAACTGGCTTAGCGGCTGGTTTCGCAGCAGCAGGTTTAGCAACTGGCTTAGCGGCAGGTTTCGCAGCAGCAGTTTTGGCAGCTGGCTTGGCGGCTGGTTTCGCAGCAGCAGTTTTGGCAGCTGGCTTGGCGGCTGGTTTCGCAGCAGCAGTTTTGGCAGCTGGCTTGGCGGCTGGTTTCACAGCAGCAGTTTTGGCAGCTGGCTTGGCGGCTGGTTTCGCAGCAGCGGTTTTAGCAGCTGGCTTGGCGGCTGGTTTCGCAGCAGCGGTTTTAGCAGCTGGCTTGGCGGCTGGTTTCGCAGCAGCGGTTTTAGCAGCTGGCTTGGCGGCTGGTTTCGCAGCAGCGGTTTTGGCCGCTGGCTTGGCGGCTGGTTTCGCAGCAGCGGCTTTGGCAGCTGGCTTGGCGGCTGGTTTCACAGCAGCAGTTTTGGCAGCAGGTTTTGCCACAGCTTTAGCAGGTGCCTTGGCAGCAACAGCCTTGCTCGCTGGCTTTTTCGACGCGCTCGCTGCAACCGCTTTTGCAGGGGTACGAGCACCCAGCACTTTAGCCACAGCTTCCTTCACACGACCAACGCCCTGGGCCAGTTTCAGGCTTTCCTGGGCATCTTTTTTCAGTTGGGAAATGTAGGCGCGGGTTTCAGCTTGGCGATCCTTGAGGGCGTCCAGCAGGTCCTCAAGTTCTTTGACAGCGTCTTTGGCTTTGGCTTGTGCCTTGGCCTTGCCGGCAGTGGCGGCGTCTTGCAGTTTGGTGCGGGATTTGTGCAGCTTTTCTTGCGCTTTACCGCGTTGTTTTTCCAGCTTGGCGAGCAGTTTTTCTGCATCGGCCAGAGCTTGGGAACAAGCGCTTTCCAGATGTTCGAGCAAGCTGCCCGAGAGTTGTTGGAGTAAGTGCAACGGGGTATTAACAGGCTTCTGTTTGGCCGACATGGTTTACCTCCTGGCTGACGTGGGTGCGGCTCATACTAGCCCTCTGCTCTTACCGCCGCTAGGGCATGTTGACAGTATCGTTTGCCTTGCGTTGCACCGTGTGAAAATTCTTATCGATATAACGAAAATACACGGCACTTTTTGCGCCTTCACACTGGCATAATCCGTCGCACTTTCGGCGGGAGAATGCCCATGTCGCGTTACCTTTTTCTTGTGCTGGGCTTGGCGGTTTCGGTGGCCAATGCAAGCGATCAATTGCCGACAAAAAACACTGATCAGAATCAGCATGACCTCGCCTACAGCCTGGGCGCCAGCCTTGGTGAACGCCTGCGCCAGGAGGTCCCCGACCTGCAAATCCAGGCGCTGATCGAAGGCCTCAAACAAGCCTACCAAGGCAAACCCTTGGCGCTGGACAACGCTCGCATCGAACAGATTCTCGCCCAGCACGAAGCACAAAACGAAGCCGACGCACAGGCGCCTCAAAGCGAAAAAGCACTCGCGGCCGAACAACAATTCCTGAGCAAAGAAAAAGCGGTAAAAGGCGTGCGTGAATTGGCGGATGGAATCCTGCTCACCGAACTCACCTCTGGCACAGGTGAAAAACCCAAAGCCAGCGACCAGGTCCAAGTGAAATACGTGGGGCGGTTACCCGATGGCACGGTGTTCGACCAGAGCACACAACCACAATGGTTTCGCCTGAACAGTGTGATCAGCGGCTGGAGCATTGCGCTGCAACAGATGCCGGTGGGGGCGAAATGGCGGCTGGTGATTCCATCGGCCCAGGCCTATGGCGCGGATGGCGCCGGCGAATTGATTCCGCCTTACACGCCATTGGTGTTCGAGATCGAATTGCTCGGAACGCGTTCCTGATCCAATAAAAAACGGTGCGTCATGCGCACCGTTTTTTGTATGGCTATCGAGGGTCAGGCCTGAGTGGCAGGCTCTTCCTTGTGGGCGTTGTGCAGCACTTCGATCAGGCAGTCTTCCAATTCGAAACGCTCGTGAAGCAGTGCGCCCAATTCTTTGAATTTCTCTGCAACACATTGCCCGGCATCACACAGGTCGGTGAACGCCAGCAGCTTCTCGGTAATGGCATCGATGCGCGGGTAAAGGGTCTCAGCCAATTCCAGGCCACGCTGATCGTCGAAGGCTTCCGCTTCCTTGGTCAGCTGTTCGTAGACGCCGAAATGGCCGGCTGACACGTAGTCCACCAACACACCGCAAAAATCCTGCAACGGTTCACGGTTCTGCGCCAGTGCCTCGGGCTTGGCGCCGAGCGCATCAAAGGCCCGAACCAGTTCGTGACGTGCCTTCAGCCAGCTGTCGATCAGCTTGTGCACCCCACCCCAGCGTTCCTGAGCATTCTGACAACTTTCCAGCATGATGATCTCTCTTCCCTATAGGGGCGCTGCCGCCTGGTGCCCGCGCAACACTTCAAGGATAAAGCAGCAGCCGGACAAGGCCGCATCTGACAAACGGTTTCAATCATACGTGCGGGCCAGATTATGCCCGCATGACTGTGGCTTCAAGGTACGCAGGACAGAAAGTTCATACAAGTGTTTAATCCCGTCCTACGAACCGCAACTGACCTTCAGCGTCTCACCGGACGCAAATGATGGCTTAAAAGCAGCCGTGAAAACTGCATGCCCCCCAGGATCAACATCCCGACGAAGAACAACAAGCTCCATTCCGGCACACTCAAGTCAAACAGCGTCCAGTTGATCTCCACACAGTCAACAGTGCCTTTGACCGTCAATTGCAGGGCCTGCGAAAACGACAGGTTTTCGATCATGTAGTGCAGGCTAGGCCAGCAATCAGCCGCCTGACCCGGTGCGGCGTTTTGTAGCAATACCTGGCGTGTGGCGGTAATGGCGCCGAGCAACGCGAAGGCCATGCCCGCCAGCCCATACACGCAGCCCACGGAGCGCTGGGGGTTATGGATCACGGCGACCAGATTGATCAATGTGAAAGCAGCCAGGAACCCCCTTTGCATCTGGCACAGGAAGCAGGGGCGCAAGGAGACGCCGAACTCGAGGTAAAAGGACGCGCCCAATGTCAGCGCACCTGCCAGGAACGCAAGGAAAAACAAGGAGCGTGAAGGGGCCAAAGACATGCTTTATCCGCACCGCGAAAGATAGGTCGCTACGGTAGAGGAAAGGCCTGACCCCTTTCAATACGTGCCAGAGCAGACGATTCCGCGAGACGGTAAGGACTTACCGCCAGAAGATGGAAGACGTTGGGCTATTGAGCGTCGGACGCCGCCCACAAACGCTCTACAGCCCGTCTTTTCTACGTAATGAGGGGGTGGCTGCCAGACATATCCGAGCCGACCATCAACCATCGCCTACATCAAGCGCGGACCGGAACAGGCAGCGGTGACGCCAGCAAACGGTTATCCAACAACCCCAGCCCCTCTTGGAACAGCTGGTTGCTGCGCTCCGTATCACCCAGTTGCGCCAACAATCGCGCCAACTCGGCACAGGCCTCGGGATTACGCTGCACCTGAAGGCTACTTTCCAGATAATCCCGCGCTTTGCCCCACAGGCTGTTTTGCAAGCACAGGCGGCCAAGCGTCAGCAGCAGGCTGGCATCACCTGGGTGATCCTTGAGCCAACCTTCGGCAAACTTCAATTGCTTGGCGGAGTCACTGCCACGCAGCAAGCCGTAGAGTCGAATCAGGTGGCTGTCGTAGCCGCGCTTGATCGCACCACGCAGCGCTTCTTCGGCGTTGGCATCGGCGCCCAACTGGCGCAGTTGCTCGGCATAAGCCAACACCAATTGCGGCTCCTGGCGCTGGGCTGAAGTGAGTTGCTGCCAGGCCCGCTCGAGGGATTGCAAGCCGGCCTCGCCCTGCTCTTCACGCTGGGCCGCGAGGCTCAGGTTCTCGCCCCACGCGCGACGCTCAAGCTCGGCCAGCTCGCTGGCGGGCAGCACTTTATCCTTGCGCAGTTCCGGCAGCAGGCGGATCACCGACGACCAATCGCCCCGCTGCTGATGCAAACGCTGCAATTGACGCAGGACTTGGGCGTTGTGGGGATGACGTTCGTGCATGGCCTGCAAGGTGGTCAGTGCGCCGTCAGTATCGCCGCGGTCCAGTTGCAGTTGTGCATGGCTCAGGGCAACCGCGAGCTCGGCTTGGGGCTGACGCTCCAGGGCGCGCTCCAGCAGACCGTCGGACTCTTCGTAACGCCCCTGCTCATTGGCGGCACGGGCTGCGCCGAGGTAGTAGAGCAGTGGCTGACGCTCGGCTTCGGCTGCACGGTGCAAGTGGCGCTCGGCACTGGCCCAGCGGCCTTCGGCGAGGTCCATCTGGCCCTGCTCGATGGCGATCTGCACGCGACGGCTGCGGTTACGCCGCGACCACGGGTTGACCACCCCACCGGAGGTGGTGACCAGGCTCAGCAGCACACGGACCAAGTAGATCGCCAGGCCGATGGCAAACACCGCTACCAAGGTCGCCCACAAGCTCGACTCGTAATGCAGCACATGAGGGTAGGTAATCAGCACGTAGCCGGTGTGTTTCGAAATGCCCACGGCCAGTGCCAGCGCGATTGCAATCGCCAGCACCAGAATCACATAGAAACGTTTCATCGGCTCTACTCCTGCTTCGCCGGCGTGGCCGCCGCCTTGGCTTCGTCGGCAGACAGATGACGACGTTCAAGGTACGCCTGCACGGCAGCAAGGCTCGCAGCCAGGTCCGGCGTCACCACCGATACCGCCTTGGGCTCAAGCTCGGCGATACGCGCCAGCATCGCCTTGCTCTGCGGGTTGTCCTGGTTGAAGTTGTCCTGCAACACGCTGCGCGCCTCGCCCAATGAGCGGCTATAAACCGCCGACTCACCATTGAGCGCTGCCCATTGCGCCTGTTCCAGCGCCAGGCTCAGGGCCAGGCGCACTTGGTTCAAACCTTGGCCGGCCAGCAGCGGACGGATGTTGTCATCCGGGTTGAAGTCGATGCGGAAGTAACGGGAAATCTGCTCCCACCATTGGCTCCAGCGGCTTTCCGTATCGGTGCTTGGACGCCCCTGGGAAGCAGGTTCGGTCAACTGATATTCAGGAGCGATAGCTGCCAGTTGCACCACTTGATCACGCAAGGCCGCCAATTGCAGGTACAACCCGGTGCGGTCTGGCTGCTCGGTACTGCGCAACGCGGCAAGGCTCTTGGCCAACTGCTCACGCGCGGCGTAGGCGCCTGGATCGCTTTGCTCGCGAAGAATCTCGTCGGCACCCTGGACCAACGCCTGGGCGCTGTTGATATCCTGAAGGGCAGAAAGGCGCAGGCTCGCCAGGCGAATCAAGTGCTCCGCCTCAGCCAGGCGCCAGTCCTTGCGGCTGGATCCCAGCACAGTTTCCAGGCGTTGGCTCAGGCGCTGCTGATCACCCTGCAATTGGGCCACCAGGCGACGGCGCTCCTCCAGCTCATCCGCAGCCGGCAACTGCGCCAGTCGCGCTGCCAGTTGTTGCTGGCTTTGCTTGAGGGACTGGGATTGGTCATCGAGGGTCTGCACCTGGCCCAGCTGCTGCTGGCTGCTGGCTTGCAGGGCGCGGACCTGCCAGATTCCCCAACCGCCAGCGGCCACACCAGCAACGCCGAGCAACAGGGCGACGATTGCCAGGCCATTGCCACGGCGCGGCGCGGAGACCGGTGACTCAACCGGCGCATCAAGTGCGGGTTGGGTTTCATCTTTAGGCAAGGCTGTTTCGCTCACGTATCCGTCCTTTGCGTTTCAGAGAGTGGGAACGGGATAGCTCCGTATCGCCACTAACAAAGCCGCGGCACTCGCGCCGCGACAATCCACAACTTTTTCTGCGCCAGCGGCCCGCGCCATCTCTAGGACTCGCGGGCTTGGCACGAACAACGGCAGCTGTGCCACTTGGGGCCAATCGGCTCCAGCCAGGGTTTGCAGGTGTAAAAAACCCTGCCCACTGCTGACCACCAGGCCGTTCAAGCGTTCCAACTGGATGCGTTGCATCAGTGCCCCGGCGTCGTAGGCCGGCAGGAAACGGCGATACAACTCCAGATAGTCGACACTAGCACCTTGTTCACGCAAACGCTCCGCCAGCAGCTCCCGACCGCCCTCGCCGCGCAGGATCAACACCTGGGCATCCGGGCGGGCGATAGCCTCGCGTAACGCGGGCAATTGAAGCAAAGCCTCGCTGTCGTCGCCAGTAGGCGGATACTGAACATTGAGGCCATGCTCGGCCAGCACCTGCGCGGTAGCCGCGCCGACACTGAACCACGTCAGCTGTGGCCATGCGCGATCCAGCTGCACCACGGCAAGGCGCGCCGCCGGCTTACTGACGACGATCACCGCACAGTAACGCCCCAGGTCATGGAAGACGGATTGCTGTTCAGGCGTGACGGGGAGCGGCTCAATATCCAGCAAAGGCAGGCTGCTGCTGAAAATGCCAGCTTCGGACAACGAGGCGGCCAGGGCCACCGACTCCTCGGCAGGCCGTGTCAGCAACACGCGCCATTCAGTCACTGCGGACCGGCCTCGCCGTAGACTTTCTGCAGGATGGCACCAGCGCCTTTGTCCAGCAGCTCCTCGGCTACCTGGATACCCAAGGCCGTGGCTTCACGCTGCGGGCCGCGCACCTCGGCGGTCAGGAGGGTGCCGCCGTCCGGATCGCCCACCAGGCCACGCAACCAAAGATTTTCACCTTCAAGCACGGCGTAGCAGGCGATCGGCACCTGGCAGCCACCGTTGAGGTGCTTGTTCAGGGCACGCTCGGCCGTGACGCGGACTTCGGTGTCATGGTGATCCAGGGGTTCGAGCAGGGCGTGGATTTCACTGTCGGCGGTGCGGCATTCGATACCCACGGCGCCCTGTCCGCCTGCAGGCAGGCTGTCCTCGACACTGATGGCCGAGGTGATGCGGTCTTCGAAGCCCAGGCGAATCAAGCCGGCCGCGGCGAGGATGATCGCGTCATATTCACCGGCGTCCAGCTTGGCCAGTCGGGTGTTGACGTTGCCGCGCAGGAAGCGGATCTGCAGGTCCGGGCGACGGGTCAGCAGCTGTGCCTGACGACGTAGGCTCGACGTGCCGACGATGCTACCCAGAGGCAACTCATCCAGGGACGCGTAGGTGTTGGATACAAAAGCATCACGCGGATCTTCGCGCTCGCAGATGCAAAACAGGCCCAGGCCTTCGGGGAAGTCCATGGGCACGTCTTTCATCGAATGCACGGCGATGTCGGCTTCGTTTTCCAGCAGCGCGGTTTCCAGTTCCTTGACGAACAAACCCTTGCCGCCGATCTTCGACAGTGGCGAGTCGAGCAGCTTGTCACCGCGACTGACCATGGGCACCAGGGACACCTTGAGACCAGGATGGGCCTGTTCCAGGCGTGCTTTGACGTATTCGGCCTGCCACAAGGCCAGGGCGCTTTTACGGGTGGCGATGCGGATTTCGCGAGAGGACATGGATCAATCCGTACTGAATAGATACGGCAGATAATAACAGCTCAGGCAAATACGCTTTGATTTGAATCAGCAAGTGCGGGGCCTCCCTGGCCTCGTCGCACCGGGATATGGAATGCAAGCCTCGCCACAGCCCTGGGGCTAAAGCTGCTGCATCATCTTGCGCACACCGGCGACGTGCCGTCGGCTGACGATCAACGCGTCACCGTTAAGGCCTTTCAGGAATAGCTGAAAGTGGCCCAGGGGCGTGCGTTGCAGGCGTTCGATTCGCTCGCGGGCCACCAGCGCATTGCGGTGGATACGCACGAAGCGGTCGCCGAATTCATCCTCAAGCGCCTTGAGCGGTTCATCGAGCAGCACTTCGCCGCCCTGATGGCGCAAGGTCACATACTTGTGATCGGCGATAAAATAGACCACCTCGCCCAAGGGGATCAGCTCGATACCTTTGCGGGTGCGTGCGCTGATATGGCTGCGCGGCCCGTTGCCACTCTGGGCTGCTGGCTGAGTCAGGGCGGCGAGTTGCACACGGGTTGGGCGTTCGGCTTTTTTCAGGGCCTTGAGCAATGCTTCGCCAGCCACCGGTTTGGTGAGGAAGCTGACACCGCTAGCTTCCAGCGTCTCCGCGGAAAACTCATCGCCTGCTGCGCAAAACACCACGGCGGGTGGCGACTCTCGCTCGCTCAGTCGGGCGGCAACTTGCAGGCCATCGAGGCCTGGCATACGGATATCGAGCAACACCACATCCGGCTTGAGGCTGTCGATCAGCGTCAAGGCCTCTTCGCCCGTGGTGGCGCTCGGTTCGAGTACTGCGTAACCCTCGAGATCACTGACCAAACGGCTCAGTCGCTCGCGGGCTTGGGGTTCGTCATCAACGATCAGGACATTCATATTGCGCTGGATTCCTGCGTGAGTCTCGCACAAGGATAGCGTAGACAGGTGCGGTGACTTGCGTCACAGCGATCCACGCTAAGACTAGCGCGAGCGGCAAAAAGTGCCCTGAGAGTGGCACCCATATTTACCCGGACCTGTTCAATAGCGCCCAAGACCTGCTGCCTTCGGGCATCGTCGTAGGGTTTGCTGATACACAATCCGAATACCCCCCTTTTTAAATGGATAGTCTGGGCTCTGACCGCATCACCCGACTTTGGTGCATTCACACACTATCAGTCCAACTGTAGACGCTCACTGAGACGACATTGCTCAATCGTCAAATATCGTTTCAATAAACCCCTGTACCCAGTCTCGTCCTGGACGCGTTCGGCGGCAAGGCACTTAGCCATCCTTTGCACAAATAAAAATGCCGACGACCCGCAGCACCGCGTCCACGGGCAACCCTGTTATTATCGCCGGCACACTTCCATGCCTCTTTATTAAGCAGATCACGAGCGAATCCATGAGCACCGACAAGACCAACCAGTCCTGGGGCGGCCGCTTCAGTGAACCCGTCGACGCCTTCGTCGCCCGCTTCACCGCCTCCGTCACCTTCGACCAGCGCCTGTACCGCCACGACATCATGGGCTCCATCGCCCACGCGACGATGCTGGCCAAGGTCGGCGTGCTGACCGACGCCGAGCGCGACAGCATCATCGACGGCCTGACCACCATCCGTGGCGAGATCGAGGCCGGCACCTTCGACTGGCGCGTCGACCTGGAAGACGTGCACATGAACATCGAGGCCCGCCTAACCGACCGCATCGGTGTGACCGGCAAGAAGCTGCACACCGGCCGTAGCCGTAATGACCAGGTGGCCACCGATATCCGCCTGTGGCTGCGTGATGAAATCGACCTGATCCTGTCCGAAATCACCCGCCTGCAAAAAGGCCTTCTGGAACAGGCCGAGCGTGAGTCGGACACCATCATGCCGGGCTTCACTCACCTGCAGACCGCACAGCCTGTGACCTTCGGCCACCACCTGCTGGCCTGGTTCGAAATGCTCAGCCGCGACTACGAGCGCCTGGTGGATTGCCGCAAGCGCGCCAACCGCATGCCATTGGGCAGCGCCGCGCTGGCCGGCACCACCTACCCGATCGACCGCGAATACACCGCGCAATTGCTGGGCTTCGACGCCGTAGGCGGCAACTCCCTGGATGGCGTGTCGGACCGTGACTTCGCTATCGAATTCTGTGCCGCCGCGAGCATCGCCATGATGCACCTGTCACGTTTCTCCGAAGAGCTGGTGCTGTGGACCAGCGCGCAATTCCAGTTCATCGACCTGCCGGACCGTTTCTGCACCGGCAGCTCGATCATGCCGCAAAAGAAAAACCCCGACGTCCCCGAACTGGTGCGTGGCAAGAGCGGCCGCGTGTTCGGCGCCTTGATGGGCCTGCTGACCTTGATGAAAGGCCAACCCCTGGCCTACAACAAGGACAACCAGGAAGACAAGGAACCGCTCTTCGACGCTGCCGACACCCTGCGCGACTCACTGCGCGCGTTTGCCGACATGATCCCGGCGATCAAGCCCAAGCACGCGATCATGCGTGAAGCGGCGCTGCGCGGATTCTCTACCGCGACTGATCTGGCGGACTACCTGGTACGCCGTGGCCTGCCGTTCCGCGACTGCCACGAAATCGTCGGCCACGCAGTTAAGTACGGCGTGGACACCGGCAAGGACTTGGCGGAAATGAGCCTGGAAGAACTGCGTCAGTTCAGTGACCAGATCGAGCAGGACGTGTTTGCCGTGCTGACCCTGGAAGGCTCGGTAAATGCCCGTAATCACATCGGCGGTACTGCACCGGCGCAGGTGAAAGCAGCTGTGTTGCGCGGCCAGGAATTGCTCGCCAGCCGCTAAAAGCATCGCAGGCAAGCCAGCTCCCACAGGAAATCGCATTCCAATGTGGGAGCCGGGCTTGCCCGCGATAGCGTCCTGCCAGACGCCAAAAATCTATTTCTTGGCCGCGATCATCGCCATAAACGCCGGCATTGCCGCCTCCCTGTCCGCCGCCACTTTCTGAGCGTTGGGCATGGCGTGCAACCTTTCCAGCAACGCCTTGGCCGCCGGCATTTCAGCCAGCAGATCCAGGCCAAACAGCTTCTCGCCCACCGCGCAGGCGAGGTTCACGCTGTACATGAAATACAGATCGGCAATGGTGAAACTCTCCCCCGCCACATAGGGTGCGAACTTGCCGTGCCTGCCCAACGACCCGAAACCCAACAGCAACTCGGCCTTGGACTTCTCCTTGATTGCCTCCGGTACCGGCATGCCAAAAAACGCCTCGGCAAAACACGCACGGGCAGGCAACTCGATGTACAGCTCGATTTCTCGGCACAGCGCCAGCACCTGTGCACGCTGGAACGGCTCGGCCGGGAGCAGTGCCGGCCCTTCCTGGGTGTGTTCGATGTATTCGAGGATCACGCTGGTCTCGTTGATATACCCCTGCTTCACGCCCAGCACCGGCACCTTGCCGCGCGGGCTGACGGCCAAAGCCTCCGGGGTTTGCCCGGCATAAAAGGGCACCTCTTCGAACGGCAGCCCTTTCTCCAGCAGCGCCAGCTTGACCATGTTGTAGTAGTTACTGACCGAGAATCCGTAGAGCTTGAGCATTGCAGGTGCCTCCAGGCCGGGAATGGGGTTGGCTGCAAGTGTTATAGATCCCGACGCCAGCCCTGACCAGAAGCATCACCGGCCTGAATGGAGTTAGACTGGCGCCCTTTCCTTGAGGAGCCTGCCATGAGCGAGCCGACCGATATCGACAACGACGAAGAAGAATTCGCCGAAACCACCCTGATCGAAGCGATCGAGAACCAGATCGAGAGCGAAAACCCACCGGCCGCCAAGGCCACGTTCAACAAGCTGACCTTGGTGGGCTACGAGCGTGAAGAGATCCTGCAACTGATGGCTCACGTGCTGGCTATCGAGATCGACGCGCTGCTGGAAGAGGACCGCGCCTTCAATACCGAATGGTATGAAACTGCACTGCGCGCGCTGCCGGAATTGCCGCCCGAAAAGCAATAAATCCAACACGCGGCAACACACTGGACAGTTCGGCAAAGTGCGTTCACCTTATGGCCTGCTAGCCTCTAATAAATTCTTAGAAAGTCTGGAGTCCTTATGTCGTATACCCCTGAGTTGGTTGCCGAACTGGAAATCCTTGTACTCTTCCCATTGGACAGCACCAAAGAAGGTCTGAAAGTCCACCAGACCGCCGCGCCGACTGCCATCGCCGCTGCCAAACGCCTTCACGCGAAAGGACTTATCGACCAGCCGGACGGGGGCTACCTGACCAGCCTTGGCCGGGACGCCGCAGAGCAGGCCCAGACCCTGCTGACTATCTTGACCACTGCCACGACCAAAGAAGCCGCCTGATACCGGATACCGCCCATGGAGTCCGCCCTTTGCGGATTCCAAGGGCGTTGCTGTGTAAGTGCAAAAATTCTGACGTCAAAAACCATTTGCCTCTAAAACTCCTACGCTACTGGCTGTAAACTCCTACACGGCCGCCCACGTCGGGCCCTGCGAGCCACCGAGTTCGACATGACCCGCACCCATGAAATCCGCCCCGACCTGGACGAAGGCATCGACCGCAAGGTGCTGGCCCAGTTGCGCGCGCGGTTCATGGCCCTCAATGAAGGCCGCATGGCCCGGGCCATCGAGGGGCTGACGCCGCGCCAGCAAAGCGTGCTGAACCTGTTGCCGCTGTTTTTCCACGTCAACCATCCGTTGCTGCCAGGTTATGTGTCGGGCAGTACGCCGGCAGGCTTGTCTAATTACGAACCGGACGCCCAAGCCCTCACCGAAGCCCAGCGCCTGACCCGTTCGTTCTCCTACAAACCGCGCCACGGCAACCCGCCGCGACCGATCCATGGCCTGTTCCTGATGGGCAGCCTGGGCACCCTGGCCCAGGCCGACCAGAGCGATATGGATGTGTGGGTGTGTCACGCCCCGGACCTGAGCGAAACTGAGCTGGCCGAACTGCGCAAAAAGTGCCAGTTGCTGGAGGCCTGGGCCCTGACCATGGGCGCCGAGGCGCACTTCTTCCTGATCGAGCCGACACGCTTTGTGCTCGGAGAGCGTGACACGCAACTGAGCTCCGACGACTGCGGCACCACTCAGCATTACCTGTTGCTGGATGAGTTCTACCGCACCGCCATCTGGCTGGCCGGACGCACACCGATCTGGTGGCTGGTGCCGGTGTATGAAGAAACCCGTTATGCCGAGTTCACCCACACGCTGATTTCCAAGCGTTTTATCCGCGCCGACGAAACCCTCGACCTGGGTCACCTGGCGCGCATTCCCCCAGGCGAATTCATTGGTGCCGGGCTGTGGCAACTGTTCAAAGGCATCGAGTCACCCTACAAATCCGTGCTCAAGCTGCTGCTGACCGAGGTCTACGCCAGCGAACACCCGAACGTGCACTGCCTGAGCCTGCGCTTCAAGCGAGCGGTGTTCGCCAACCAGATGGATCTGGATGAGCTGGACCCGTACATCGTGGTGTATCGCCGCATCGAGGAATACCTCAAGGCCCGCAACGAGCCCGAGCGCCTGGAACTGGTGCGGCGCGCGCTGTACCTGAAGGTCAACCGCAAGCTCAGCGCGGGCCAGCGCACCACCAGTTGGCAACGCCTGCTGCTGGAGCGCCTGGCCCATGAATGGGGCTGGGACCAGCGCCAATTGGCGTTGCTCGACAGCCGCAGTCAATGGAAGGTGCGCCAAGTTGCCTCCGAGCGTCGGGCGCTGGTCAGCGAGCTCAATTACAGTTACCGCTTCCTGAACCAATTCGCCCGCACCGAACAAACGGTCAGCCTGATCAACAAGCGCGACCTCAATGTGCTGGGTAGGCGCCTGTACGCCGCCTTTGAACGCAAGGCCGGCAAGGTCGAGTTCATCAACCCCGGCATTGCCCCGGACTTGGCCGAAGACACCCTGACCCTGGTGCAATCGCCCAACCGCAAGGAGCCGGGCCAGCACCACTGGGGCCTTTACAACGGTAACCTCACGGCGCTGGAATGGGAGCATTTTGCGCCGATCAAGCGCAGCCGCGACCTGCTGGAAATGCTCACTTGGTGCCATCGCAACGGCGTGATCGACAGCAGCACCCGCCTGGCCTTGCACCCCGGCACCAGCGACATGACCGAATTCGAGCTGTTCAACCTGCTGGGCAGCCTGCAACAAACCATCGCCCTGCCCCTGGCCAGTGTGGATGAAGAGCGCCTGCTGCGCTCGGCCGTGCCGGAGGAAGTGTTGTTGCTGATCAACGTCGGCGTCGACCCGCTCAAGCATCACCGCGACCTGAATATCCTGATGACCACCGAGCGCACCGACTCCCTGAGCTATGCCGGTGTACGCGACAACCTGGTGCTGACCCTGGACCAGGTCACGCTCAACAGCTGGAACGAGGTGATGGTCAGCCGCTTTGACGGCCCGCACGCGCTGCTCGACTGCCTGCGCGACTACCTTAACCAGTTGCCGCCGGACCATCTGCCACGCCTGCGGGTACGCTGTTTCTGTCACAACCGTGCGCAATTCATTGCCCAGCGCGTGGAAGAAATCTTCGACACCGCGCAGAACCTGCTGCTCGGCCAGGGCAATCACCGCTATTTGCTTCAAGTGCAGCAGCACTATCACGTCATGGAGCTGATTCCGGGCCAGGCCACCCATGTATCCCTGCCGACCCAGGATGCGCTGATCGCCTACCTCAGCGAAGAATTAGCCAACTACAGCCCGTTGCACCTGGACGCCATGGCCCTGGAAGACCACGACCTGGCGTTGCTGCTGCCGATGGGGATGGCCGATTGCGTGCAGGTGTTCTACCGGGTCAACGAAGGCTTCGCCGAGCTGTATGTGCTGGATGAATTCAACGCGCTCTGGCAACAGCGCCTGCCGTTTCACGATGAACAGAGCCTGTTGGCGCCGTTGCAGCGTTTCTTGCAGTCGATCATTTATCGCCGGGACGCGCTGTCGCCGCTGGACCCGCAAGAGCCGCTGGGCGCGGTACAGGTCTTGTATTACCAGCTATTGCCATCTGGCAACGGCCGCGCGCGCGGCATCGAACCTCGACCTGCGCCGCTGAACCCGGCGAACAAACCGTTTTACGACGTGCAGGCGATTATCGGCAAGGCCGCCCCAGGCCAGGTGGGCATTACCTTGTACTGCAATCAGCGAGAGTTTTCCGAACTGGAATTTGGCGACCAACTCTTTGCAGTGGTCGCCCAGGAAATCGTCGGGCAACGCCGGGAGATCGAGCGTTACCGCTGCTACATCACCGACCTGGACCTGTCCGGCCTGCTCGGCGATGTGCAAAGCCCGAGCAACCTGTACCTGCGTTACAAGGCCGAGCTGGAGCTGTCGCTCAACGTGGCGCTGAGTCAGATTTAGAGAGGGAAGGCGCCGCCATCCTTGGGCTGGCCTTCAACGCTGAGCAATTCCAGCTTGAGCGTCTTGCCACCCGGAGCCGGCCAATCGATGTGCTGCCCAACCTTCAGGCCGAGCAAAGCGCTGCCGACCGGCGCCAGGATCGAAATCTTGCCTTCGTCCGCATTGGCGTGTTTCGGGTAGACCAGGGTCAGGTGGTAGTCCTTGCCGCTGCCTTGCTCACGGCAATGCACGCTGGAGTTCATGGTCACGACACCCGCAGGCACTTCATCGTGACCAACCACGTCTTCGGCGCGGTCGAGTTCGGCTTGCAACGCTTCGACACCGGGAGATTCGTCGCCCAAGCGGTCGATCAGTTGCTCCAGACGCTGCACGTCAAGACGGGTGAGGATGATGGACGGTGCGGTGGTCATGATTCAGGCAGACTCCTTTTTCCTGCACAAAAAAGCAAAACCCCGCCAGGAAAAGGCGGGGTTCTCACGGGCCTCGATGAGTTGAGGCGTACCCGGACACTACCACAGCGTCACAAATAAACAAGACGGGCTCAGGCGTGGGCCCGGCGCTGCTCGGCCTCGGCGCAGATCACCCGGCGCCGCGCGTCGTCGGCAGAGCGCCATTCACGGATGTCTTCCACGTGGCGGAAGCAGCCGAGGCAGACTTTCTGCTCATCCAGGCGACACAAACTGATACAAGGTGATGGCACCGCGGGGCTGACATTACTGAACAGCGGCTTGGGCGGGCGGGCGGGTGCAGGCTGGGTCACCATCAGATCTCGTCGAAATCCAGGTCGACGCCGGTGTACTCGCTGACCAGGCGCACGAGCATTTCACTCAGCAGCTCTTCACTCTTGTCGCACTGCCATTTGCCGCTTTCTTCGTCGTAGTCGAAGTGCACGCCACCGGAGCGCGCCGCCAGCCACAGCTGACGCAGCGGCTCCTGGCGACTGAAGATCAGTTGCTGGCCGCTTTCGAACTTGACGGTCAGCACGCCGGCTGAGTTTTCCAGGTCCACGTCCAGGCCGCTGTCGTCGAAAATATCTTCCAGCGCCTGCTGGGTCGAATCCACCAGGTCGTGAAAACGGGCTTCGGTCAAACTCATTGTGGCAACCTCAAAAGTGTCTGGTTTTGCTCAAGCGCCGCACGATACGGGCGAGCCCCGCCGATTGCAAAGGATACCGATTTCAACACGATTGACGGTGTGAAAAATCCTCAAGCAGCGTAGTCCGCTTCCCGGCCGTGTCGGCAAACCCCCGCCGGACGGGTATTCCAGCGCATAGGCAAGCTGGCGGGTGGTCGGTATACTCGGGCGCAATTAATGCATATTCAAGGATTTCGCCATGAAGCGCCTGATCTCTTCCCTTGCTGCGCTCGTCGCGGTCGCTTGCCTCGTTAGTGCCTGTGGTCAAAAAGGCCCGCTGTACCTGCCCGATGACAGCAAAGATCCGAATGAACAGGCGCAATCGTCGCAAAAGCCTTCCAAAGCGCATAAGCACGACACCTACGAATAAGGGACTTCCATGGACGCTTTTAACTACCGGGACGGCGAGCTGTTCGCGGAAGGCGTGGCGTTGTCCGCGATTGCCCAGCGCTTTGGCACCCCAACCTATGTGTATTCCCGTGCGCATATCGAAGCCCAGTACCGCTCGTTCACCGATGCCCTCGACGGTGTGCCGCACCTGGTGTGCTACGCGGTCAAGGCCAACTCCAACCTCGGCGTACTGAATGTCCTGGCCCGCCTCGGCGCTGGTTTCGACATCGTGTCGCGTGGCGAGCTGGAACGTGTACTGGCCGCTGGCGGCAAGGCTGACAAGATCGTGTTCTCCGGCGTCGGCAAGACCCGCGATGACATGCGCCGCGCCCTGGAAGTCGGCGTGCATTGCTTCAACATCGAATCCACCGACGAGCTGGAACGCCTGCAGGTCGTGGCCGCCGAAATGGGCGTTCGCGCGCCGATCTCCCTGCGCGTCAACCCGGACGTCGATGCCGGCACCCACCCATACATTTCCACCGGTCTCAAAGAGAACAAGTTCGGCATCGCCATTGCCGACGCCGAGGACGTATACATCCGCGCCGCGCAACTGCCGAACCTGGAAGTGCTGGGTGTCGACTGCCATATCGGCTCGCAACTGACCACGCTGCCGCCGTTCCTGGATGCGCTCGACCGCCTGCTGGCGTTGATCGACCGTCTCGGTGAATGCGGCATCTACCTGCACCACATCGACCTCGGTGGTGGCGTGGGCGTGCGTTATCGCGACGAAGAGCCGCCGCTGATTGCCGACTATATCCAGGCTGTGCGCGAGCGCATCGAAGGCCGTGACCTGACGCTGATGTTCGAGCCTGGCCGCTATATCGTCGCCAATGCCGGCGTGCTGCTGACCCAGGTCGAGTACCTCAAGCACACCGAGCACAAGGATTTCGCCATCGTCGATGCGGCGATGAACGACCTGATCCGCCCGGCGCTGTACCAGGCCTGGATGAATGTCACCGCCGTGACGCCGCGCGCCAGCGAAGCCCGCGCCTACGACATCGTCGGCCCGATCTGCGAGACCGGCGACTTCTTGGCCAAGGACCGTCAGCTGGCCCTGGAAGAAGGCGATCTGCTGGCCGTGCATTCGGCCGGTGCCTACGGGTTTGTCATGAGTTCCAACTACAACACCCGCGGCCGTACCGCCGAGGTGTTGGTGGACGGTGATCAAGCGTTTGAAGTGCGTCGCCGCGAGACGGTAGCCGAGTTGTATGCTGGCGAAAGCCTGCTGCCGGAGTAAGCCATGCTGCTGCGTTTTACCAAGATGCACGGGCTGGGCAATGATTTCATGGTCCTCGACCTGGTCAGCCAGCACGCGCATATCCTGCCCAAGCACGCTAAACAGTGGGGCGACCGTCACACCGGCATTGGTTTCGACCAATTGCTGATCGTCGAAGCGCCGAGCAACCCGGAGGTGGATTTCCGTTACCGGATCTTCAACTCCGACGGTTCCGAAGTGGAACAGTGCGGCAACGGCGCACGCTGCTTCGCCCGCTTTGTGCTGGACAAGCGCCTGACCGCCAAGCGGCAGATCCGCGTCGAGACCAAGAGTGGCGTGATCGAGCTGGATATCCGCAGTGATGGCCAGATCAGTGTCAACATGGGCGCGCCACGCCTGGTGCCGGCGGACATCCCGTTCCAGGCTACCGAGCAAGCTGTCAGCTACGCACTGGACGTTGATGGCAAGACCATCGATATCGCCGCCGTGTCCATGGGTAACCCTCATGCGGTGCTGCGGGTCAACGACATCAATAACGCCCCCGTGCATGAATTGGGGCCGAAAATCGAACACCACCCGCGCTTTCCGGCGCGGGTCAACGTGGGTTTCCTGCAGGTGATCGACCGTACCCGCGCGCAATTGCGTGTATGGGAACGCGGCGCCGGCGAAACCCAGGCCTGCGGTACCGGTGCATGCGCCGCTGCCGTGGCCGCGATCAGCCAGGGGTGGATGGATTCGCCGCTGCTGATCGACCTGCCCGGTGGACGCTTGTCCATCGAGTGGGCAGGCCCAGGCCACCCGGTGATGATGACCGGGCCGGCCTCGCGCGTATACGAAGGACAGGTCCGTCTATGAGTGAGCCAATCCAATGACCGATAAGCCTCAAGTACCCGCAGAAGCGTTCCCGAGCGAAAGTCTGGAGGCCGCTGCCGTCGCGGCGTACCTTGAGGCTAATCCGGACTTCTTCGTCGAGCACGAAGAACTGCTGCCGGCGCTGCGCATCCCCCACCAACGTGGTGACACGGTGTCGCTGGTGGAGCGGCAGATGAAGATCCTGCGCGAGCGTAATATCGAGATGCGCCACAAGCTCTCGCACCTGATGGACGTCGCCCGCGACAACGACCGCCTGTTCGAGAAAACCCGCCGCCTGATCCTGACCCTGATGGACGCTACCAGCCTGGAAGAAACGGTGATCGCCGTGGAAGACAGCCTGCGCCAGGACTTCCAGGTGCCGTTCGTGAGCCTGATCCTGTTCAGCGACAACCCGATGCCGGTGGGACGCTGGGTCAGTGGCAGCGACGCACAAACCGCCATCGGCGGCCTGCTGTCCGAAGGCAAGACCATCAGCGGCACCTTGCGCGAACATGAGCTGGACTTCCTGTTTGGTGCCGAACAGCGCAAGCAGATCGGTTCCACGGCGGTAGTCGCGCTCAGCCATCAAGGCCTGCACGGCGTGCTGGCCATCGCCAGCCGTGATCCACAGCATTACAAAAGCTCAGTGGGCACGCTGTTCCTGACCTACATCGCCGAGGTACTGGGCCGCGTCCTGCCGCGCTTCACCACCGCCCTGCGCGCGGTGCGCTAGCCATGGAACGGCAACTGGACGCTTATTGCGCTCACCTGCGCAACGAGCGCCAGGTGTCGCCCCACACCCTGGAAGCCTACCGGCGGGACTTGAACAAGGTCCTGGCGTACTGCGAAAAACAACAGATCGGCAGCTGGAAGGCCCTGGATATCCAGAGCCTTCGCAGCCTGATCGCACGCCTGCACCAGGCAGGTCAATCCTCGCGCAGCCTGTCGCGACTGCTCTCGGCGGTACGCGGGCTCTATCACTATTTGAACCGCGAAGGCCTGTGCGATCACGACCCGGCCAACGGCCTGTCACCCCCCAAGGGCGAACGGCGCCTGCCCAAGACCCTGGATACCGACCGCGCCCTGCAATTGCTGGATGGCGCCGTTGAAGATGACTTCCTGGCCCATCGCGACCAGGCCATCCTTGAGCTGTTCTATTCATCGGGCCTGCGCCTGTCGGAGCTGACTGGCTTGAATCTCGACCAGTTGGACTTAGCGGACGGCCTGGTGCAGGTACTCGGTAAAGGCAGCAAGACCCGCGTGTTGCCGGTGGGCCGCAAAGCCCGCGAAGCCTTGCTCCTGTGGTTACCGCTGCGCCTGCTGACCAATCCGGCGGATGATGCGGTGTTTGTCAGCCAGCAAGGCCGGCGCCTGGGGCCACGGGCGATTCAAGTGCGGGTCAAGGCCG
The DNA here is from genome assembly GCF_049897165.1 of Pseudomonas sp. TWR1-1-4. Classification (NCBI taxonomy): domain Bacteria; kingdom Pseudomonadati; phylum Pseudomonadota; class Gammaproteobacteria; order Pseudomonadales; family Pseudomonadaceae; genus Pseudomonas; species Pseudomonas sp. TWR1-1-4. The sequence continues at coordinate 424,023 of NZ_JAFCVS010000005.1, forward strand.
CCGGCGAGCGCGAGCTGGGCCAGAACCTGCACCCACACATGCTGCGACACTCTTTTGCCAGCCACCTGCTGGAATCATCCCAGGACCTGCGCGCGGTTCAAGAGCTGCTCGGCCACTCCGACATCAAGACCACACAGATCTACACCCATCTGGACTTCCAACACCTGGCAACGGTGTACGACAGCGCCCATCCACGGGCCAAACGAATCAAGGGCGGCGACTCATGAGTATCAAGCTGATCACCTTCGACCTGGACGACACACTCTGGGACAACGTACCCGTCATCATCAGTGCCGAAGCGTCGATGCGAGAATGGCTGGCCACCCATGCGACCAAGGTCGGCGACTTGCCGCTGGAGCACTTCGCCAGTCTTCGCCAACAGGTGCTGGAACGCCATCCCGAGCTGAAACACCGAATCAGCATCCTGCGCCACCGGGTGTTGATGCATGCGTTTGAAGAAGCCGGTTATCCACAGCCCGAGGCTACGCAAATGGCGGATGTGTGCTTCGAAGCGTTCATTCACGCGCGGCACCAACTCACCCCCTTCCCCGAAGCGGAGCCCATGCTCCGGGCGCTGCGCCGGCACTTCCTGCTGGGGGTGATCACCAACGGCAATGCCGATGTGCAGCGTGTTGGCCTGGCGGATTACTTTCATTTTGCCTTGCGCGCCGAAGATATCGGCATTGCCAAGCCGGATGCGCGGTTGTTTCAGGAGGCGTTGCAGCGTGGTGGGGTGGATGCCAATGCAGCGGTGCACGTTGGCGATCACCCAGGGGATGACATTGCTGGGGCGCAGCAGGCGGGGCTTCGAGCGGTGTGGTTTAACCCGACGGGCAAAAAATGGGACGCCGATAAACGCCCTGACGCAGAGATTCGCAACTTGAACGAGCTGGCGCCACTGCTCCAGAGCTGGAAATAATCAACCTGTAGGAGCTGGCTTGCCGGCGATGAGCCCCTTGAGTCCAGCACATATTTCAAGGACGCCATCGCCGGCAAGCCGGCTCCTACAGGTTACCTGCCCGCAGGCATGAAAAAGCCCGCAGCGACGGCGGGCTTTTCCTACAAGCAGGTGACTGACCTCAGATAGGTCGGCTGCCGTACTTGTTATCCGGTTTCTTCGGTGGATCCGCCACCACGTTGGCCTCGACTTCCTGCACTTTGCCGCCTTTAGCGAGGAATTCTTCCATCGCACGGGCCAGGGCATCACGCTCTTTGTTCTTGGCTTCAACGCTCGGCAATTCGTCTACCGACACCGCTGCCTTGGCTTTGCCTTTGGCAGCCGGGACAGGTGCATCATCGCCACCGTCGTCGTCAGCAACGTCTTCCGCCGCCGCTTCAAGACCTTCTTCGGTGTCGTCTTCGTCACCTACTTCGAGTTCGTCGTTTTCCAGATCATCGTCGCTCATGTTCTACCTCATGACTTGCGAAAAGCAGATTAGTTATAGCCCAGCTTCACCCTCTGTCGACGGCTGCCGGAAAAAAATCAACATCCACTGGATAACCAGTGGCTTATGCCCCGTCACCGTGCAAGGTGGCGAGGACTTTACGAGCACCGCCATGATCACGGTGCTCGCCCAGATAAACACCTTGCCAGGTCCCCATCGCCAAGCGGCCGGCCTTCACCGGCAAACTCAGCTGGCAGCCCAGGAGACTGGCCTTGAAGTGCGCCGGCAAGTCATCCGGACCTTCGTCGTTGTGTTCAAACCCTGCAAGGCCTTGGGGCACCAGCGAGTTGAAATAACGCTCGAAGTCACGGCGAACCGCCGGGTCGGCATTCTCGTTGACGGTCAACGAGGCCGAGGTGTGCTGCAGCCACAGATGCAACAAGCCCACGCGACAGGCCTTCAATTCAGGCAAGCCGGCCAGCAACTCATCGGTTACCAAGTGAAAGCCCCGGGGCTTGGCCCGCAGGGTAATCAGGGTCTGTTGCCACATACAGTTCTCCGCCCATCGGCGCGCATTCTAGCGCGCTCTGGGAAAAAACAAAGTGCCGAATACGCCCACATGCCTGTAAGACATTGGCACGCAGAAAAGTGCCGAGTGCATCCCATCACAAACACTGGATAAAAACCGGTACAGCTCGTTATGACTGACAAACAACAGACAAAAAAATGCCCGGCAAGCCGGGCATCTTTTTTTCACGCTATTACAAGTTGTAGCCGCGTTCGTTGTGTTGCGCCAGGTCGAGGCCGACGGCCTCTTCCTCTTCGGTCACCCGCAGGCCCATGACCATGTCCAGCACCTTGAGGATGATGTAGGTCACGATCGCCGTGTAGATCACAGTGAAGCCAACGCCTTTGCACTGGATCCAGACTTGCGCAGCGATGTCAGTCACCGTGCCGAAGCCGCCCAGCGCAGGGGCTGCGAACACACCGGTGAGGATCGCACCGACGATGCCGCCGATACCGTGCACGCCGAAGGCGTCCAGGGAGTCGTCGTAGCCCAGCTTGCGCTTGAGGCTGGTGGCGCAAAAGAAGCAGATCACACCGGCAACCAGGCCGATCACCAGGGCGCCCATCGGGCCCACGGTGCCTGCGGCTGGGGTGATTGCAACCAGACCAGCGACTACGCCCGAGGCAATGCCCAGTGCGCTTGGCTTACCGTGGGTGATCCACTCGGCGAACATCCAGCCTAGTGCAGCAGCAGCGGTAGCGATCTGGGTGACCAGCATCGCCATGCCGGCAGTGCCGTTGGCCGCAGCCGCGGAGCCGGCGTTGAAGCCGAACCAGCCGATCCACAGCATCGCCGCGCCGATCAGGGTGTAACCCAGGTTGTGCGGAGCCATCGGGGTGGTCGGGAAGCCTTTGCGCTTGCCGAGCACGATGCACGCCACCAAGCCAGCCACACCGGCGTTGATATGCACCACGGTGCCGCCGGCGAAGTCCAGCACGCCCCAGTCCCACATCAGGCCACCGTTGCCGCTCCACACCATGTGCGCGATCGGCGCGTAGACCAGGGTGAACCAGATCGCCATGAAGATCAGCATCGCAGAGAACTTCATACGCTCGGCGAAGGCACCGACGATCAGCGCCGGGGTGATGATGGCGAAGGTCATCTGGAAGGTAATGAACACCGCTTCCGGGAACAATGCCGCAGGGCCAGTGATGCTGGCTGGGGTCACGCCCGCCAGGAACGCCTTGCCCATGCCGCCGAAGAAGGAGTTGAAATTGACGACGCCCTGTTCCATACCGGTGGTATCGAACGCGATGCTGTAGCCGTAGACGACCCACAGGATGCTGATCAGGCCGGTGATCGCGAAGCACTGCATCATCACCGACAGAATATTCTTGGAGCGGACCATGCCGCCGTAGAACAGCGCCAGGCCAGGGATGGTCATGAACAGCACCAAAGCGGTGGCGGTCAGCATCCAGGCGGTGTCGCCGGAATTGAGGACTGGAGCAGCCACTTCGTCTGCCGCCATGGCCAGGCTTGGCATTACGATGGACAACAGGGCTCCGAGCCCTGCGAATTTACGCAGAGTCATATTGTTTTCTCCTGGGGCGTTGGGGTTTGGCGGCTTAGATTGCGTCGGTATCGGTTTCGCCGGTACGGATGCGAATAGCCTGTTCCAGATTGACCACGAAGATCTTGCCGTCACCAATCTTGCCGGTGTTGGCGGCCTTGGTTATCGCCTCGATAACCCGATCAAGATCCTTGTCGTCAATGGCGACATCAATCTTCACCTTCGGCAGGAAATCGACCACGTATTCCGCGCCGCGATACAGCTCGGTATGACCCTTCTGCCGACCGAAGCCTTTGACCTCAGTAACGGTAATGCCCTGCACGCCGATCTCGGACAACGACTCGCGCACATCGTCCAACTTGAACGGCTTGATGATGGCAGTGACTAGCTTCATGAAAACTCTCTCCCGAATTGGTGGACTTGCCCCAGGAAAACAAACCCGTCTCAAGTCTAAGCGCAGTGCCTGGCTTTGTAACGCGTCGTCGCCTCGGCATTTGCCTTTGCGACGCCAGCGAACCACTGGTGACGAAACCTGTACCCCTGATCCGTCGGCGCACTGCATTCGTCACAGCGACTGCATCAGTGCATGGGTCATGATCGTCTAAGCAGAAACCTTGCCAGCTCCGTAAAAATCACTGAAATCAGTCCTTTGCCCACTTATGCCCACCTGCGGGCCTCTTCGGCGGTTGCAATGCGCACAAAAACAGTGCGCCGCCGCCCGACCCTCTGCGCGAAAAGCGTGCGCCCGCCGTCGTGAAAAAGACTATAGACGCTGCGTGATACACTGCCGGCCAACAGTTTTCCGGAATATTTCCCATGCTCGCGCCCAAAGACCTCCTCGACGCCCTGAGCGGCCACGCCTCTCGCCTGTTCAGCGGTGACACGCCGTTGCCCCGCAATGAAATCGAAAGCCAATTCAAGGCATTGCTGCAAAGCGGTTTCAGCAAGCTCGACTTGGTGAGCCGGGAAGAGTTTGATAGCCAAATGGTAGTGCTGGCCCGAACGCGTGCGCGGTTGGAAAGCCTGGAGGCTAAAGTGGCCGAGCTGGAAGCGCGGTTGACGCCAGCCGGCGAATAACCGGCATCAATCGGTCCATGTGGGGCTTGCCGGCCCTCGACCGGCGCCTGCTGAAAATACAATTCAGCTTTTTGCTGGTGGTACTCGGTGGCCGCTGCAACCAACTCGCCGTGGCGTGGTGGGCCTTGCAGGAAACCGGTTCCGCCATCGCCTTCGCCAACATGATCGCCTGCTCCATCGCGGCAGAGGTGCTGGCCCGCCCGCTGCTGGGATGGCTGGGCGACAAGTACAACAAGATCCTGATCCTGAGGCTGGCCTCCCTGACCAGCGTGCTGACCGCGCTGTGGATGGTTTTTCTGTCTGCAACGCAGCTGTTCAACCCCTGGAGCGTCGGCGCCTTGATGCTGGTCAGCAGTGCCGTCGCCGGTGTGCGTGACCCGTTGCAGTCATCGATCATTCCCTTGTTTGCGCGTGACGATCAGGTCTCACTGGCCATGCGCACCAAAAGCATGCTCTCGTCCATTTCCAACCTGCTTGGGCCAGTCATGGCCAGCGCGTTGATTTTCAGCTTCGGCACCACGCTGGCGTTTACCGTCGACTTCTTTGCGATGCTTGGCGCGGCAGTGCTGATTACCTCGATCCCACTCCGCCTCGACGCCAGCGCCCCCGATGAACAAAGCCCGGCTGCCAGCGGCTGGCGCATGATTTACTCGGGCTTCAAGGCGGTCTATCAGGTGAAGGTCGAGTTCTACCTGGCCCTTGTGGCGATGATCATCAACTTTGCCCTGTTTCCGTTTTTTACCATCCTGCTGCCGCTCTACGTGAAGACGGTTATCCACTTCCCGATCACTTACCTCGGCCTGCTGGATGCGTGCTTCGGCCTGGGCATCCTGGCGGGCAGCTACAAGATCACCGGTTGGTTGACCTATCGGGTGTCCCGCGACCTGTGTGTCGCTGCAGGCTTTGCGCTGTTGGGCGGCAATATGTGGCTGGCCGGCACGCTCTCATCGATAGTCGTCGTGCCCCTGGCGTTTTTCTGCGGTGGGGTGGGCCTGATGCTGATCAACATTCCGACCTCTGCCGTGAGGCTGCTGGCGACCCCCAAGCAACATCGCAACCGGATGTTCGCCACCGTGTCCTTCCTGTCCGCGGCAGCCAGCCCGTTGGGCAGTTTCGCCATGAATGGCTTGATCGCTTACCTCGGCGTCGCCCTGACCATCGCGTCGCTGGGGGCGATGGTGCTGGGGTTGTCACTGCTGGTGTTCCTGATTCCCGATTTCCGCACCTTTATGCGCACCCCAGACACTCAACTCAACAGCGCTTACCTGGATAAGTATCCCGGCGCCTTTGCACGTTGATACGTCCTGTAAAAGTCTGATTCGTTGTACTTCCGTTCCCTCGACTACCTTTGAGAAACCGCAGGAAGCGGTCTCCATTGTTCAAGGAACGAGCATGTCCCTCGCCATCGTCCACAGCCGCGCCCAGATTGGCGTGGAAGCCCCCGCCGTCACCGTCGAAGTGCATATGGCCAATGGTTTGCCATCCCTGACGCTGGTGGGCTTGCCGGAAACGGCGGTCAAGGAAAGCAAGGACCGGGTGCGCAGCGCCATTCTCAATTCTGCGCTGCAATACCCTGCCCGCCGCATCACGCTGAACCTGGCGCCCGCCGACCTGCCCAAGGACGGCGGGCGTTTTGACCTGGCGATTGCCCTGGGAATCCTGGCGGCCAGCGCGCAGGTGCCGGCGTTGACGCTCGACGACGTGGAATGCCTGGGAGAACTGGCACTGTCCGGCGAAGTGCGGGCAGTGAAAGGCGTGCTGCCGGCGGCCTTGGCGGCACGCAAGGCCGGACGCACCGTGATAGTGCCGCGGGCGAATGCCGAGGAAGCTTGCCTGGCGTCGGGGTTGAAAGTGATCGCCGTGGATCATTTGCTGCAGGTGGTGGCGCACCTGAACGGACATCAGCCTATCGAGCCCTACAAATCCGACGGTTTGCTGTACCTGAACAAGCCTTACCCGGACTTGAGCGAAGTACAGGGCCAGCTCGCTGCCAAGCGCGCACTGCTGATTGCCGCGGCGGGGGCGCATAACCTGCTGTTCAGCGGCCCGCCCGGCACCGGCAAGACATTGCTCGCCAGCCGGCTGCCGGGTTTGTTGCCACCGTTGAGTGAGCAGGAAGCGTTGGAAGTGGCGGCGATTCAGTCGGTTGTCAGCCTGGCGCCCTTGAGCCACTGGCCCCACAGGCCGTTTCGCCAGCCGCACCATTCAGCGTCGGGCCCGGCGTTGGTAGGGGGCGGGTCAAAGCCGCAACCGGGAGAAATCACCCTGGCCCATCACGGCGTGCTGTTTCTGGATGAGCTGCCAGAGTTCGACCGCAAAGTGTTGGAGGTGCTGCGCGAGCCACTGGAATCAGGGCATATCGTAATTTCCCGTGCCCGCGACCGCGTGAGCTTCCCTGCCCGCTTCCAACTGGTCGCCGCCATGAACCCCTGCCCGTGCGGGTACATGGGCGAACCCAGCGGACGCTGCCGCTGCACGCCGGAGCAGATCCAGCGCTATCGCAACAAGCTCTCTGGGCCACTGCTGGACCGCATCGACTTGCACCTCACTGTGGCGCGAGAAACCACCGCGTTGAATCCTACCCGGCAGGCGGGCGATAACACGGCCGAGGCCTCGGCACGGGTCGCCCACGCCCGCGATCGCCAACAGCAACGCCAAGGCTGTGCGAATGCTTTCCTTGATCTGCCGGGGCTACGCAAGCACTGCAAGCTGGCGAAGGTCGACGAATGCTGGCTGGAAAACGCCTGTGAACGGCTGACGCTTTCCTTGCGCGCAGCCCATCGGCTACTCAAAGTGGCACGCACCCTAGCCGACCTTGAGCACGCCGGTAGCATCACCCGGGCGCATCTGGCGGAAGCGTTGCAGTATCGGCCCGCGGCTGTTGGCTAGGGCGACGCGGGGAAGTCGAGCAGCAACCGCGCCACTTCCATCACTTCATCCAAGGCCGCCTCGGCCGATTCCGTGGAGGGTTTGAGCATCAAGTCGTCGGCGTAGCCCATCGCCACGGCAAAGATCTGGCGGGCAGCGCGTTGTGGCGAGTCACAACGCAGGACATTGGCAGCGACACCTCGCTCGATCACTTCGGCGAGCATACCTTGCCATTGAGCATTGATTACCAGGTAAGCCTGGGCCATTTGCGGGTCTTGCATCGCTTCGTCCCAGGCATCCAGCCACAGCGCCCAGCCTGCATCCGCGGTGCTCGGAAGGCAGTCACGCAGAAAACCCACGAAGGCTTCCAGAGGTGGTGCTTCTGCCAAAGGCGCCCGCACTTCGTCCAACTGTTCGTTGGCAAACCGCACAAAGGCTTCGCGGCGCAGCTCCTTCCAATCACTGAAGTAGTGATAAACGTGGCTACGGGACAACCCGGCATGTTCGGCCAGGTCGCGGGTGGACACATCGGCAAACCCCTTGCTGCGAAACAGCTCCAGGGCGGCGGCGATGATCTGGTCTTTACGGTCGATACGCGACATGGCAATTCCTTTCGGCACCGGCAGATAGGCGGCGCTTGCTTTTTGAGCGATCGCTCAAGGATACTTGAGCAGTCGCTCAATAATAGCGTCTATCATCCCTTTGGTGCACCCATGACATCCGTCACTCCTCAAATCCTGATCGAAGAAAGCAAGAAAATCGGCCAGCAATCCGCCGGCCAGACCCTCAAGGCGATCGCCAAAGCCTATCCCGGCAAGCTGTTCGGCACGCTGTCATTGGTTGCACTGGAAAATGCCCTGCTGCTGGCATACCCGTTGTTTGCCGGGTTTGCGGTGGATGCAATCATCCGTGGCGATGCCAGCAACGCTCTGTTCTATGCCGCCGTGGTCCTGGCGTTCTGGGTCGTCGGTGCGGCACGCCGGGCGCTGGACACCCGAACCTTCACCCGGATCTACGCCGACCTGGCGGTGCCGGTGATCCTGAACCAGCGCCTGCAGAACCACAGCACCTCCAAGTCAGCGGCACGGGTGGTGCTCGCACGGGAATTCGTCGACTTCTTTGAGAAGCACGTGCCGATCATCGCCACGGCGCTGGTATCGATTATTGGCGCGGCGGTGATGCTGATCGTGATCGAGCCCTGGGTCGGCCTTGCGTGCTTGGGCGCACTGGTGCTGTGCATCACGCTGTTGCCGCGCTTTGCCCAACGTAACCAAGAGCTGCATGAGCGCCTGAACAACCGCTTGGAAAAGGAAATCGGCCTGGTGGAAAAAGTCGGTGCGCCGACCTTGCGCCGCCACTACCAGGTGCTGTCGCGCCTGCGGATCTGGCTGTCAGACCGCGAGGCCGCTGCGTACCTGTTTCTCGGTACGCTGGCCGCCTTGCTCTTTGTGGTCGCCATCAGCCAACTGGCCTTGTCCCCCGCCGTCAAGGCCGGTCACGTGTACGCGGTCATGACTTACCTGTGGACCTTCGTCACCAGCATGGACGAAGCCCCAGGCATGGTCGACCAACTGGCGCGCCTCAAGGACATCGGCAAGCGCGTGGACCCAGGGCTGGGCGACCGCTAGGTCTCAACGAAACCGATCCACCTCATGCCGCAAGCCTGCCGCCAGGGTCTCCAGTTCCTTGGCGGTGATCGCCAGGTTCGACACCACTTCGCGCTGCTCGCTGTTGGCCAGCGCGATGCTCTGCAGGTTGCTGCTGAGCAAGGTTGCGGTGCTGCTCTGCTCTTGGGTTGCGGTGGTGATCGCCGCGAACTGCTGACCGGCCGAGCGGCTTTGCTCGTCGATGCGCGCCAGGGCCGACGCCACGTCGGCGTTACGCGAAAGGCCTTCCTGCATCAACACATTGCCGCGCTCCATGGTGCTGATGGCGTTGCCGGTTTCCTGCTGGATGCTCTGGATCATTCCGGAGATCTCGTCGGTGGCCTCGCGGGTACGCGACGCCAGGTTGCGTACCTCATCGGCGACCACGGCAAAGCCTCGGCCTTGCTCACCCGCGCGTGCGGCTTCGATGGCGGCGTTGAGTGCCAGCAGGTTGGTTTGTTCAGCAATCGAGGTGATCACACCGACGATCCCGCCGATTTCCTGGGAGCGCTGGCCGAGAGTGTTGATCACCGTGGCAGTGCTGTTCAGGGCGGTGGCGATGTGTTCCAGGGACGACGAAGCCTCTTGCATCGAGTTGCGCCCGATACGGGTTTGCTGGGCGTTTTCCTGGGCCAGCCGTTCGGTGCTGCCCATATTGTCGGCGATGTTCAGCGAGGTGGCGCTGAACTCTTCTACCGCGCCGGCCATGCTGGTGATCTCGCCGGACTGCTGCTCCATGCCTTCATACGCACCACCGGACAACCCGGACAACGCCTGGGCGCGGCTGTTGACCTCTTCGGCCGCCTTGCGGATATGCGAGACCATGGTCGACAGCGCTTCACCCATCTGGTTGAAGCTGCGCGCCAGTTGGCCGATTTCGTCATGGCTGGACACATTCAGGCGTGCGCTCAAGTCACCCGCACCCAAGGCTTCGGCCTGGCGCACCAGGTCGCCCAACGGCGCTAATTTGCTACGCAGCAGCCAAACCGTTGCGCCGACCGCCAGCAACATGGCCAGGACGCTACCGATCACCAGGCGGATGCCGACGTCCCACGTCACCGAGCGAATCTCAGCCTTGGGCATGCTCGCGACGACTGCCCATGGCCCGCCTTCGAAGGGCACCGAGACGCTGTAGAAATCTTCGTTCTTGTCCGCCCAGAAGCGGCCCGAACCCGGCGCCTTGGCCAGGTCCAGCATCACCGGGATCGCCTGGTCCAGCGCCTGCACACCAGCCGGCGGCACCAGCCAGCGCTTCTGCTCGTCCAGCAACGCCAGGGAGCCGGTCTGGCCGATACGGAAGCGCTTGAGGTTCTCGAACTGGGCATTCTGCGCATCGGTGTAGTCAAACCCGATGAACAACACGGCGATGACCTGGCCGCTGCTGTCACGCACCGGGCTGTACTGGGTCATGTAGGAGCGGTCGAACAACACCGCACGGCCGATGTAGGTCTGGCCGCCGAGCACGCGCTGATAGGCTGGCCCCTGACGATCCAGCACCGTACCGATGGCACGGTTGCCGTCCTGCTTGGTCAAGGAGGTGCTGATACGGATGAAGTCTTCGCCGCTGCGCACAAACACCGTGGCCACGCCGCCGGACATCTGCTTGAACTCATCCACTTCATCGAAGTTGTTGTTCAGCACTTCACTGCCCAGGTACAGGCTAGGGGTTTGTACCCCAGCCACAGTCACCGGCTGGTCTGCATGCACACTCAAGCCCGCGCCGAAGCGCTTTTCAAACAGCCCGCTCAAACGCTGGGTACTTTCGCGCAAGGTGCTGTGGAAGGTATTGAGTTGGTCGGCGAGCAAGCGCGCCTCACTGGCCAGGTGTTCCTCGCGGGTCGCGAGGTTGGCGGAGTCGAGAGAACGCAAGGCAAACACCGTACTGCCGCTGATGACGACAGCCAGAATCACCGCTAACGCGAGGCCTAACTGGGAGGCAATCCGAGCACGAGGTTGAGACATGACAGCTCCTGGCCGAGGCCAGGATCATCCTGATCTCATAGCGCTGCTCGGCAAATTATCTAGTGGGTAGCGTTGGTGCACGATGGTTCCAACACACCTACTTCGGCGGGCCGAGGCAATACTTGAGCGAATCACAGGGGTATCGCGCAAACGATTGCAAGAATGGTCTGCGAGCACTCAATCGAGGCGTTCGACTGGCGGCAGTTCCATCGCCTTGACCTCGGCCTGCAGAAACTCCGCCAAACGCCTCAATCGCTCGCCGCCGGGGCGGGTTTTCGGCCACACCAGGTAATAATTTTCGCCACTGGCGACCGCCGTCGGCCAGGGTAGGCTCAGCCGCCCCTGGGCCACATCTTCGGCCACCATCAGCAAGTCTCCCATGGAGACGCCGTAACCTCGCGCGGCGGCGATCATGCCCAGTTCGAGGGTGTCGAACACCTGTCCGCCCTTGAGCGACACCTGGGATGACAAGCCCATGCGCTCCAGCCAGTTGCGCCAATCGCGACGGTCAGGCGTGGGGTGCAGCAGTTCGGCGGTGGCCAGGCGCGCCGCATCCCAGGGCCCATCCTCCAGCAGATTTGGCGCACCTACGGGGATCAGCAATTCCGGAAATAGATAACTGGCCTCCCAATCCGCCGGAAAATGCCCGTAGCTCAGCAGCACCGCACAGTCGAACGGCTCCTGGTTGAAATCCACCTCGTCCACACTCATCCAGGCGCTGGTCAGTTGCACTTCGTTGCCTGGCTGCAATGCCCGGAAACGGCTGAGCCGCGCCAACAGCCAACGCATGGTCAGGGTGGACGGCGCCTTCATGCGCAGGATGTCGTCTTCGGCATTCAAGGTATGGCAGGCCCGCTCCAGCGCGGCGAAACCTTCGCGCACGCCGGGCAATAGCAGACGCGCCGCTTCGGTGAGCTGCAAGGTGCGGCCACTGCGCTGGAACAGGCGGCAGGCGAAGTGCTCTTCCAACGTGCGGATATGTCGGCTCACCGCACTTTGCGTGATCGACAACTCCTCCGCCGCGCGGGTGAAGGAGTTGTGCCGGGAAGCGGCCTCAAAAGCCCGCAAAGCGTAAAGAGGAGGAAGACGACGGGACATAGGGAAGGCTCCGACAGCGCAATGCGCAAACCCTACCAGAATCGAACAGGTATGAGTTTTAATCATGTGAACGATCAAATTTATCCCTTTGTGCAATGTGCTGAGAGCGCCGAGAATCAACCCTTCCCCAATCCTCCGATTTCTCGAGTGTGATGATCATGCAACATCCGGCACGTACCGAACTCTGGGCCATTCTGCGGTTGTCAGGGCCGTTGATTGCCTCACAGTTGGCGCACATGCTGATGGTGCTGACCGACACCCTGATGATGGCGCGCCTGAGCCCCGAAGCTCTGGCCGGTGGAGGCCTGGGCGCAGCGAGCTATTCGTTCGTGTCGATTTTCTGCATCGGCGTGATTGCCGCCGTGGGCACGCTTGTCGCTATCCGTCACGGCGCCGGTGATATCGAAGGGGCTACCCGCCTTACCCAGGCCGGACTGTGGCTCGCCTGGCTGATGGCCTTGGCGGCTGGCTTGCTGCTGTGGAACCTCAAGCCGCTGCTGCTGATATTCGGCCAGACGGAAACCAACGTGCAGTCGGCCGGGCAATTCCTGACGATCCTGCCGTTCGCGCTGCCCGGCTACTTGAGCTTCATGGCCTTGCGCGGCTTTACCAGCGCCATCGGCAAAGCCACTCCGGTGATGATCATCAGCCTCGGCGGCACAGTCCTGAATTATCTGCTCAACCACGCACTGATCGAGGGCATGTTCGGACTGCCCAAACTCGGCCTGATGGGCATCGGCTTGGTCACCGCCATCGTCGCGAACGGCATGGCACTGGCGCTGATGTGGTACATCCGCAGCAACCGCGCCTATGCCGCCTACCCACTGGCCCCCGGCCTGATGCGCCTCAATACCCAGTACCTGCGCGAGTTGTGGCGCCTGGGCCTGCCGATTGGTGGCACCTATGCGGTGGAGGTCGGGTTGTTTGCCTTTGCGGCGCTGTGCATGGGCACCATGGGTAGCACGCAGTTGGCGGCGCACCAGATCGCGCTGCAGATTGTGTCGGTGGCGTTTATGGTGCCGGCGGGGATGTCTTACGCGGTGACCATGCGCATCGGCCAGCATTACGGCGCCGGGCAGTTGCTGCAGGCACGCCTGGCCGGGCGTGTCGGCATAGGATTTGGCGCAGCAGTGATGTTGGGATTTGCCGCCATGCTGTGGCTTTATTCCGACCCGTTGATCGGCCTGCTCATCGACCATAACGACCCGGCATTCCACGACGTGATCGTCCTGGCCGTCAGCCTGCTGGCCGTAGCGGCGTGGTTCGAACTGTTCGACGGCGTGCAAACCATCGCCATGGGCTGCATTCGCGGACTCAAGGACGCCAAGACCACCTTCCTGATAGGAGCGGGCTGCTATTGGCTGATTGGGGCACCGTCGGCCTGGCTGATGGCCTTCACCCTGGGCTGGGGGCCGACCGGCGTATGGTGGGGCTTGGCCCTGGGCCTGGCGTGCGCGGCAGTCAGCCTGACCTGGGCGTTTGAAGCGAAGATGAAGCGCATGATTCGGCAGGAGCCGGAACCTCACCAGGCACTCCACACCGCGCATTAACCTGTAGGAGCCGGCTTGCCGGCGATGGCGGCGTGTCAGTCAGAACATCTGATACTGATACACCGCTATCGCCGGCAAGCCGGCTCCTACAGTTGACTGGGTTCGCAACCCGTTCATCCCAGCAAGGCCTGCTGGCTTTTCCCGAACGTCAGGTACTCCACCAACTCCGGTAGCGGCAGCGGCTTGCTGATCAGGTAACCCTGGGCCTGGTCACAACCAAACAGCCTCAACAACGCCAACTGCTCCGGCGTTTCCACACCTTCGGCAACCACTTCCAGATTGAGGTTGTGCGCCAGATTGATCATCGCGTGCACCAACTTGCGGTTCTCTTCACGCTCTTCCATGCCACCGACAAAGCTCTTGTCGATCTTCAACAGAGCAATCGGCAGGCTGTTGAGGTGCACGAACGATGAGAAGCCGGTGCCAAAGTCATCCAGGGAAAACCGCACGCCGAGGCGGCCGAGGGCGTCCATGGTCTGCTTGACCAGATCGCTGCGGCGCATCACGGCGGTTTCGGTGAGTTCAAACTCCAGCCACTGCGCCTCCACGCCCCGCTCGGCAATCAGCCGACTGAGGGTGGAGAGCAACTGGCTGTCCTGGAACTGGCGGAACGACAGGTTGACCGCCATGTGCAGGGGCGGCAGGCCACGTTCGCGCAGGTCCTGCATATCGCGCAGGGCGCGGGAGATGACCCAGTAGCCCAACGGCACGATCAGGCCGCTTTGCTCAGCCAGGGGCACGAACTCACTCGGCGGCAACAGGCCGCGCTCGCCATGCCGCCAGCGCACCAGGGCTTCAAGGCCGACGATATGCCCGTCGTCCAGGTCCAGGCGCGGTTGGTAATGCAGCTCCAGTTCGTCACGCCGCAAGGCGCGGCGCAATTCACTTTCCAGGTCGGCCAGGCTGCGCGCGTTGCGGTTGATGCGTTCGTTGAAAATATGAAAGGTGCAGCCCTGGGTGCTCTTGGCCTGTTGCATGGCGATATGCGCGTGCCACATCAGCGGGTCGGCACCGGCACGGGCGCGGGCATGGGCCACGCCCAGGCTGCAGCCGATCAGCAGGCTTTCGCCATCCACCCAATAGGGTTCGGCCATGACTTCGGTGATGCGCTCGGCCATCCACTCGGCACGCTGGGGCGCGCGGCGGGTGTCGATCAATAGGGCGAATTCGTCGCTACCCAGACGCGCCAGTTGGTCCCCGACCTCAAGCTGGCTTTTGAGCCGCGAAACCACTTGCAGGATCAACCGGTCGCCGGCCTGGTGGCCGAGGGCATCGTTCGCGTGGCGAAAATTGTCGAGGTCCAAGTGACCAAGGGCCAGGCCACGGCCTTCGTTCTCGGCCAACCGCGCGGCGAGCAAGGTCTGAAAACCCTGGCGGTTGGCGATGCCGGTCAGCGGGTCCTGTTCGGCCAGGCGTTGCAGGGTGTTTTCCAGCACACCGCGCTCGCGGACGTGGCGCAGGCAGCGGCGCACTGTATCGGCGTCCAATACATCCCGTACCAGCCAATCGCTGACGCCAAGCGGCGCAACCAACGGTTCCTGCTCCAACAGCAATACGCACGGCAGGCTGCAGCGCCCAGGGCCGGGTTGCAGGCTGGGCGTGGTCAACAGCACGGCGCTGTGGTCGTCATCGAACAGACGGCTCACGGACTCCCAATTTGGTGCGCTGATCAGCACAGCCCCATCGCCCATCGGCGCCAGGCACTCGCGCAACAACGCTGCCCACGCCGGCTCATCGGCCAGCAGCAGCAAACGCAAGGGTTCGACAGGCGTAGACAAGCTAGCTCCCTAGACTCTGCAAAATTTCGTGGCGGCGGGCATTATGACGCGCGGCCGGATAATCACCAATGATAGGGGTTATCAAACACGCGAACTGTAAACATTAGTCGCAAACAACCCCGACATCCTGCGGCAAAGTATCAAAACCGGCAAATTTAGATCGAGCGGTACGTCACACTGTCGTTCTGACAGAGCAGAATCCTGCGAGCCTGTTAAAATGCCCGCCCTTTTGAACAACGACTCCTAAAATTTCGTATGTCCCGACTCAATCCCCGGCAGCAAGAAGCCGTGAACTACGTCGGCGGCCCTCTATTGGTGCTCGCCGGTGCAGGCTCCGGCAAGACCAGCGTGATCACCCGCAAGATCGCGCACTTGATCCAGCAGTGCGGCATCCGCGCCCAGTACATCGTCGCCATGACCTTTACCAACAAGGCGGCGCGGGAAATGAAAGAGCGCGTCGGCACCCTGCTCAAGGGTGGCGAAGGCCGTGGCCTCACTGTGTGCACCTTCCACAACCTGGGGCTGAACATCATCCGCAAGGAGCATGTGCGGTTGGGCTACAAGCCGGGCTTCTCGATCTTTGACGAGACCGACGTGAAGTCGCTGATGACCGACATCATGCAAAAAGAGTACGCAGGCGACGACGGCGTGGACGAGATCAAGAACATGATCGGCGCCTGGAAAAACGACCTGATCCTGCCCGCCCAGGCGCTGGAAAACGCACGCAACCCCAAGGAACAGACCGCCGCCATCGTCTACACCCACTACCAGCGCACGCTCAAGGCGTTCAACGCGGTGGACTTCGACGACCTGATCCTGCTGCCGGTGAAGCTGTTCGAAGAACACGCCGACATCCTCGAAAAATGGCAGAACAAGGTGCGCTACCTGCTGGTGGACGAATACCAGGACACCAACGCCAGCCAATACCTGCTGGTGAAAATGCTGATCGGCAAGCGCAACCAATTCACCGTGGTCGGCGACGATGACCAGTCGATCTACGCCTGGCGCGGCGCCCGCCCGGAAAACCTGATGCTGCTCAAGGACGATTACCCGTCGCTGAAAGTGGTGATGCTGGAGCAGAACTACCGCTCCACCAGCCGCATCCTGCGCTGCGCCAACGTGTTGATCTCGAACAACCCCCACGAGTTTGAAAAACAACTGTGGAGTGAGATGGGCCACGGCGACGAGATCCGCGTGATCCGCTGCCGCAACGAAGACGCCGAAGCCGAGCGCGTGGCCGTGGAAATCCTCAGCCTGCACTTGCGCACCGACCGGCCCTACAGCGATTTCGCGATCCTGTACCGCGGCAACTACCAGGCCAAGCTGATCGAGCTGAAATTACAGCATCACCAGGTGCCGTATCGCCTGTCGGGCGGCAACAGCTTTTTCGGACGCCAGGAAGTGAAAGACCTGATGGCCTACTTCCGCCTGATCGTAAACCCGGACGACGACAACGCCTTCCTGCGCGTGATCAACGTGCCGCGCCGCGAGATCGGCTCCACCACCCTGGAAAAACTCGGTAACTACGCCACCGAACGCAAGATCTCGATGTACGCCGCCACCGACGAAATCGGTCTGGGCGAACACCTGGACACGCGCTTCACCGATCGCCTGTCGCGCTTCAAGCGCTTCATGGACAAGGTGCGCGAGCAGTGCGCCGGCGAAGACCCGATCAGCGCCCTGCGCAGCATGGTCATGGACATCGACTACGAAAACTGGCTGCGCACCAACAGTTCCAGCGACAAGGCCGCGGATTACCGCATGAGCAACGTCTGGTTCCTGATCGAGGCACTGAAGAACACCCTGGAAAAAGACGAAGACGGCGAAATGACCGTCGAAGACGCCATCGGCAAGCTGGTGCTGCGCGACATGCTCGAGCGCCAGCAGGAAGAGGAAGACGGCGCCGAAGGCGTGCAGATGATGACCTTGCATGCGTCCAAGGGTCTGGAATTCCCCTACGTGTTCATCATGGGCATGGAAGAGGAAATCCTCCCGCACCGCTCCAGCATCGAAGCCGACACCATCGAAGAAGAACGCCGCCTGGCCTACGTGGGCATTACCCGCGCGCGTCAGACGCTGGCCTTCACCTTTGCCGCCAAGCGCAAGCAATACGGCGAAATCATCGATTGTGCCCCCAGCCGGTTCCTCGACGAACTGCCGCCGGACGACCTGGCCTGGGAAGGCAATGACGACACCCCGACTGAGGTGAAGGCCGTTCGCGGCAACACCGCCTTGGCGGATATACGCGCGATGTTAAAGCGCTAGAATCGACTACTTTTTAATCTACTTTCGGCGCGCACCGCGCCATTAGAGGAAGCTTTCCGTGGAAGCACTGCACAAGAAAATTCGCGAAGAAGGCATCGTGCTTTCCGATCAGGTACTCAAGGTCGACGCCTTTCTGAACCACCAGATCGACCCGGCACTGATGAAACTGATCGGCGACGAATTCGCCGCACTGTTCAAGGATTCGGGCATCACCAAGATCGTCACCATCGAAGCCTCCGGCATCGCCCCGGCGATCATGACCGGCCTGAACCTGGGTGTACCGGTGATCTTTGCACGCAAGCAGCAATCCCTGACCCTCACGGAAAACCTGCTGTCCGCGACGGTGTATTCCTTCACCAAGAAGGTCGAAAGCACCGTGGCGATTTCACCTCGCCACCTGACCAGCAGCGACCGCGTGCTGGTGATCGATGATTTCTTGGCCAATGGCAAGGCGTCCCAGGCGCTCATCTCGATCATCAAGCAGGCCGGCGCGACCGTCGCCGGTTTGGGGATTGTGATCGAGAAGTCGTTCCAGGGTGGCCGTGCAGAGTTGGATGCGCAGGGATACCGAGTGGAATCCCTGGCACGGGTGAAATCGTTGGAAGGCGGCGTAGTGACCTTCATCGAATAATCACGCCTGGCGGTATTTTTGTAGTGAGCGAGCTTGCCTCGCGCGGGGCAAGCCCGCTCACCACAAAAGCCCGGCGCTGCTGGCTAATTCGCGGTGGCCTGCAGGCCAGCGAGCAACAGCCGCTGATACAAATCTTCTTTCAGCCCATCGGGCTTATTCAATCCCATACGCTCCAGATGCTTGGGAAACGCCTCCGGCTCCGGCGCATCCAACGCCGCCTTGCCCAACTCCAGAATCTCAGTGAGCTTGAATTTGCTCTTGAGCCAGTTCAGCGCCCGCAGCAAATCCCGCTCCTCGTCCGTGAAATCGCTGCCCAGCGGATACTCCGGGAACAGCCGACGATGACGCGCTTGAATCGCCTGTAGCCGCTCGGGCGTGTTATCGGCAAAACGCGGGTCCAGCTTGAAATCCTTGGGCAACTTGCCGGCCTTCTGCGCCTGTTCGATCAAATCATCCTGGAAGCGTGAGTCGGCGATATTGAGCAACGCCTCGATCACCTTGGCATCCGTCTGCCCACGCAAATCGGCAATGCCATACTCGGTGATGACAATGTCCCGCAGGTGCCGAGGAATCGTGCAGTGGCCATAGTCCCAGACGATATTGGAGCTGACCTCCCCCGCCGACTCCCGCCAGCTGCGCAGGATCAGGATCGAGCGCGCACCTTCCAGCGCATGGCCTTGGGCAACGAAGTTGTACTGCCCGCCCACGCCGCTGAGTACACGACCATCCTCCAACTGATCGGCCACGCCCGTGCCGAGCAACGTCACCATGATCGCGCTGTTGATAAAGCGCGCATCCACGCGCTGCAGGCGCTTGAGTTCTTCCTGTCCGTACAGTTCGTTGATGTAGCTGATGCGGGTCATGTTGAATTCGAGGCGTTTGGCGTGGGTCATTTCCTGCAGGCGCTGATAGAAACTTCGCGGGCCGAGGAAGAAACCGCCGTGGATCGAAATGCCATCCGGCTGTGCGGCATCATCCAGCAAACCGGCGTTGGCTTGCTCCTGTGTCGCCACGTCGGGGTAGACCTTGCGGCGGATAATCCCTGCGTCCGCCAGCACCAGCAGGCCGTTGACGAACATTTCGCTGCAACCGTAAAGGCCACGGGCGAACGGATCGACGCCGCCTTCGCGGCTGATCAACGGCGCCCATTGGTACACATCGAGGTCTGTCAGCAGCAGTCGATAGGATTCATTGTCCGCCTGGCGGGCCAACAGCGCGGCCGTCAGCGCATCACCCATGGAGCCGATGCCGATCTGCAAGGTGCCGCCGTCGCGCACAAGGGTGCTGGCATGCAGGCCGATAAAGTGGTCCTGGAAACCCACCGGCATATTCGGCGTGGAGAACAACGTGGTGCTGTCTTTTTCATCGATCAGGTAATCGAAAGCGTCCATGCCCAGTTCAGCGTCCCCGGGCATGTAGGGCAAGTCACTGTGAACCTGGCCGACCACCAGAATGGTTTCGCCGGCCTCACGACGCTTGGCAATCATGGGCAATAGGTCAAGGGTGATATCCGGGTTGCAGCTCAGGCTCAGGCGATCCGGGTGTTCGCTGCTGCTGGCGACCAGCTGCGCGACCAGGTTCAGGCCCGCTGCGTTGATGTCGCGGGCAGCGTGGCTGTAGTTGCTGCTCACGTAATCCTGCTGCGCCGACTCGCTGTGCAGCAAGCTGCCGGGCTGCATGAAGAACTGCTGCACATGGATATTTTTCGGAAGGCTGTCTTTGTGCAGGTCGGCCAGGAAATCCAGCTCGGGATAATCGCCAAACACCCGCTCGATAAAGGGTTCGAGAAAGCGTTTCTGTAAACCATCGCCCATCGTCGGCCGGCCCAGGCTCAGCGCGGTGTAGATCGTCAGTGCCCGCTCCGGCAACTTGGCGACGCGCCGGTACAGCGCGTTGGCAAACAGGTTCGGCTTGCCCAAGCCCAACGGCATGCCCATATGGATATGTGCCGGCAACCGTTCCAGTACATCGACAACTGCTTGCTCGATTGAACACAACTGCACCATCCGACCCTCCTGAACATTCCATGATTAGGGGTTGGACCGAGCTTGCCGGGTCTTTGCTGCAAAGAACAGCGCTGAAACACAAATCACGGGTACAAAAAAGCCGCTCGAAAGCGGCTTTTTGGCGAAGGTCGGTTTATTTCAAGCCGGACATCTTCTCGATCGCACCTTTGAGGTCGTCATCCGAGCAGTCGGAGCAGGTGCCTTTGGGTGGCATGGCATTGATGCCCGTAATCGCCTTGGCCAGGATGCCATCCAGGCCGCCTTGATGGTCGGCGCGTTCTTTCCAGGCAGCGGTGTCGCCGATTTTTGGCGCACCTAACAGGCCGGTGCCGTGGCAAGCGTTGCAATGCTTGGCGATGATCTCATCCGGCGTCTTCGCAGCGCCGCCGCCTGCGGCGACCGCCACTTCCATGCCCTTGCACTCCTGGCCCTGGACACATACCTGGCCGACAGGCTCCAGGCGCTTGGCAATGTCATCATTGGTCGCAGCTTGAGCGCTGACAGCCCATAGGGCCAGTACGGTTGCTGGTGCAGCCAGCATTTTCATAATTAGGTTCACGCGTTCACCCTCAATGGTGGCTATTCACGCCTGCGGCCACGGTTTCGCAGGCGGCGAAAGTATAACGGTTAGCCCGCCCGGCCGAAACAACCCTATTAAATAAAGGGAGATTCGGCTTCACGGATACAGCTACGGGAGTCTCTGCAACGCTGGCAGGACGCCTCTTTTCTTAAAAGTTCGCGGGTGTGGCTGCGCTGATTAGTCGCGCCGGCACGTCGAACGGATTGCGAAAACGATGGGGCTTGGTACTTTCAAAGTAGTAGCTATCGCCCGCTTCGAGCACAAAAGTTTCAAGACCGACCACCAGCTCCAGGCGACCTTCCACCAGAATCCCGGTTTCTTCGCCTTCGTGAGTGAGCATTTCTTCGCCCGTGTCGGCGCCCGGTGGGTAGATTTCGTTGAGAAACGCAATCGCCCGGCTGGGGTGAGCCCGGCCTACCAGTTTCATGGTGACGGCGCCGTCAGAGATGTCGATCAGCTCATTGGCTTTATAGACGATCTGCGTCGGTATTTCCTGGAGGATCTCCTCGGAAAAGAACTCGACCATGGACATGGGGATGCCGCCCAGCACCTTGCGCAAGGAGCTGATCGAGGGGCTGACGCTGTTTTTTTCGATCATCGAAATGGTGCTGTTGGTGACACCCGCGCGCTTGGCGAGCTCGCGCTGGGAAAGACCCTTCAGTTTACGGATGGATTGCAGTCGTTCGCCGACGTCCAATGCAGGAGCCTCCTAGGATTCAGGCTTTGTTGTAATTGAGCGTTATCATGGCGACAGCGTTCAGTATTTACAACACTTGGGCCTAAATCCCGGGCGGTTGTGTTCGTACCGGACGATCAAGCCCCGGAATAGAGCCTTGGCACGCGGCGCAGGTTGCAAAACAGCTGGTAAGGAATGGTCTCGGCGGCGACCGCGACGTCACTGGCGAGGATGTTTTTACCCCACAGCTCCACCGTGGAACCGAGCCCGGCCTGGGGTACGTCCGTCAAGTCGATGCACAGCATGTCCATGGACACGCGGCCCAGCAAATGGCTGCGCTGCCCCGCCACCCATACCGGCGTACCGGTCGGCGCGTGACGCGGGTAGCCATCGGCATAACCCATGGCAACCACGCCGATGCGCATCGGTTTGGGCGTGATGAATTTGGCGCCGTAACCCACCGGCTCACCAGCCGGCAGTTCACGCACGCAGATCACCTTGGACTCCAGGGTCATCACCGGCTGCAAACGCGCGGCCACGGCCTGGTCTTCGCCAAACGGCGTGGCACCGTAAAGCATGATGCCGGGGCGCACCCAGTCGCTGGACACATTCGGCCAGCCCATCACCGATGGCGAATTGCGCAGGCTAACCTCAGCCGACAAGCCCTGTCGCGCCGCCTCGAACACCGCGACCTGTTCATCGCTGCGCACACAGTCGAGTTCATCGGCGCGCGCGAAGTGGCTCATCAAAACGATCTTGGCGACTTTGCCACTGGCCAGCAGGCGTTGGTAAGCCTCCTGATAATCCTTCGGATGCAGGCCAACACGGTGCATGCCGGAATCGAGTTTGAGCCAGATAGTCAGCGGTTTGCTCAGCTTGGCTTGCTCAATCGCATCCAACTGCCACAGCGAATGCACCACGCACCAGAAATCATGCTCGATGATCAGCGGCAGCTCGTCAGCCTCGAAAAAGCCTTCCAGCAGCAGCACTGGCGCGCGAATTCCGGCAGCGCGCAGTTCCAGTGCCTCCTCGATGCAGGCCACTGCAAACCCATCCGCTTCGCCTTCCAGCGCCTGGGCCACGCGCACGGCGCCGTGCCCGTAGGCATCGGCCTTGACCACGGCAAGGGCTTTGGCCGCCGTGACTTCACGGGCCAATTGATAGTTGTGGCGCAGGGCTTGGAGGTCGATCAGGGCACGGGCAGGACGCATGGCGGCAGGCTTCTAGGCGGCAAAGTGAAAAAAAACCGGCACCGACCGACAACGTCGGCACCGGGAGAGGGATCTGGGTTTAAGGCAAGGCCGCCACGACGGACAGCTCTACCAGGATTTCCGGTTCGCACAGCTTGGCTTCAACGGTGGCGCGGGCAGGCGCAACACCCTTGGGCAGCCATTTGTCCCACACCGCATTCATGCCGGCGAAATCCGCGTCGATGTCTTTCAGGTAGATCGTCACCGACAGCAGCTTGCTCTTGTCAGTGCCAGCCAGGTCGAGCAAACGCTCGATATTGGCCAGGGTTTCACGGGTCTGCTGTTCAATCCCGGCGTTCATGTCGTCGCCGACTTGCCCGGCCAGATACACGGTACCGCTGTGGACAACGATCTGGCTCATTCGCTCATTGGTGAGCTGGCGCTGGATTGACATGTTGTGCGGACTCCTGGTGGTTGCCATAACGGGAAATATCGAGGCCTTCGGCACTGATCTGCGGGGTTTTCTTCGCCATCAGGTCGGCCAGCAAGCGACCGGAACCACAGGCCATGGTCCAGCCGAGGGTGCCGTGGCCGGTATTCAGGAACAGGTTCTTGAACGGGGTGGCACCGACAATCGGCGTGCCGTCGGGCGTGGTCGGGCGCAGACCGGTCCAGAAACTGGCTTCGGTCAAATCGCCGCCCTGAGGATAAAGGTCGTTGACGATCATCTCCAGGGTTTCGCGCCGACGTGGATTCAGCGACAGGTCAAAACCGGCTATTTCAGCCATGCCACCGACGCGGATGCGGTTGTCGAAACGGGTGATCGCGACCTTGTACGTCTCGTCGAGAATGGTCGAAGTCGGCGCCATGGCCGGGTTGGTGATCGGCACGGTCAGCGAGTAACCCTTGAGTGGGTACACCGGTGCCTTGATCCCCAGCGGCTTGAGCAACTTCGGCGAGTAGCTGCCGAGGGCCAGCACGTAGCGGTCGGCGGTTTCCAGCTTGCCATCAATCCACACGCCGTTGATGCGGTCACCGGCGTAGTCGAGACGCTGGATGTCTTGTTCGAAGCGAAACTCCACGCCCAGATGCTTGCACATCTCGACCAGGCGGGTGGTGAACATCTGGCAGTCGCCGGTCTGGTCGTTCGGAAGGCGCAAGGCGCCCGCGAGGATATCGGTGACGCTGGCCAGGGCCGGCTCGACGCGGGCAATGCCAGCGCGGTCGAGGACTTCGAACGGCACGCCGGACTCCTTCAGCACAGCGATGTCCTTGGCCGCACCATCCAGCTGCGCCTGGGTGCGGAACAGTTGGGTCGTCCCGAGGCTGCGGCCTTCGTAGGCAATGCCGGTTTCTGCGCGCAGTTCGTCGAGGCAGTCACGGCTGTACTCGGACAGGCGCACCATGCGCTCCTTGTTCACCGCATAACGGTTGGCGGTGCAGTTGCGCAGCATCTGCGCCATCCACAGGTATTGGTCGATATCGGCAGTGGCCTTGATCGCCAGCGGCGCGTGGCGTTGCAACAGCCATTTGATGGCCTTGAGCGGCACGCCCGGCGCAGCCCATGGCGACGCATAGCCTGGGGACACCTGGCCGGCGTTGGCGAAACTGGTTTCCATGGCAGCGGCGGGCTGACGGTCGACGACCACCACTTCAAAGCCGGCCCGCGCCAAATAGTAGGCACTGGTCACACCAATGACGCCGCTACCCAAGACCAGAACGCGCATTTTTATATCCTCATCGCGGGCATGGCCGCTGACGTGTGTTATTCGAGCAATGATGAGCGCAGTTTAAAAAACAATTGCCAGTGCATTTCACTATATAACTGCCTATATTTGGCGACAATTCTCGGCAAAAACCCTTTTCACAGAGGCGTATCCCCTATGCGTACCAACACCCAGACCAAGCGGGAGCTGGACAAGATCGATCGCAACATCCTGCGCATCTTGCAAACCGATGGGCGTATTTCGTTCACGGAGCTGGGGGAAAAAGTCGGGCTGTCGACCACGCCCTGTACCGAACGTGTGCGCCGGCTGGAGCGCGAAGGGATCATCATGGGCTACAACGCGCGGCTCAACCCGCAGCATTTGAAGGGCAGTTTGCTGGTATTTGTCGAGATCAGCCTCGATTACAAGTCCGGCGACACCTTTGAGGAGTTTCGCCGCGCCGTGCTGAAACTGCCCCATGTGCTGGAGTGCCACCTGGTATCAGGCGACTTCGATTACCTGGTAAAGGCACGGATTTCCGAGATGGCGTCGTACCGCAAACTGCTGGGCGATATCCTGCTCAAACTGCCCCATGTACGGGAGTCCAAGAGCTATATCGTGATGGAAGAGGTGAAGGAGAGCCTTAACCTGCCGATTCCGGACTGAAGAGCGGGCTAAACCAAAACCTGCCGCGTGCTCGCCATGTACTCATGGATCTGCTTCTCCACCCGCGGATGAATCAGCTCCACCGGGCGCCGCCCATTCGGGCACGGCAAGGCCTTGGTGGTGCCAAACAGCCGGCAGATCAACGGTCGCTCGTCATACACCGTGCAGCCGTTGGGGCCCAGGTGCACACAGTTCAGTTCATCCATGGCCGCATCTTGCTCGGCGGCGGTCTTGCGCGGCAGGCGCGACATTTCCTCGGGTGACGTGGTCACCGGCCCACAGCAGTCGTGGCAACCGGGGACGCAATCGAACGAAGGAATCTGCCGACGCAGTGCGCTGATTTTCTGACTGTTGCAACTCATCGAAACACATACCGAACGGCGAATAGGCGTGGATTCTGCCGCAAAACGCCCTGCGCAGACAGCTTCATCCGACCACTGTATCCTGCGTCAAATTTTCCAAACAGGGATGCTCCCCATGACTGCCAGCGCCCGGCACACCCCGTCCTATTACGCCGCCAGCAGCGTGCCGCAACCCGATTACCCGGTGCTGACCGGCGAAGTGACGGCCGATGTATGCGTGGTGGGCGGCGGTTTTTCCGGGCTGAACACGGCGCTTGAACTGGCCGAGCGGGGTTTCAGCGTGGTGTTGCTGGAGGCGCGCAAGGTCGCCTGGGGCGCCAGCGGACGCAACGGCGGCCAGTTGATCCGTGGCGTCGGCCATGGCCTGGACCAGTTCGCCAATGTGATCGGCACCGATGGCGTGCGCCAGATGAAGCTGATGGGCCTGGAAGCCGTGGAGATCGTGCGTGAGCGCGTCGAACGCTTCCAGATTCCCTGCGACCTGACCTGGGGCTACTGCGACCTCGCCAACAAGCCTCGCGACCTGCAAGGCCTGGCCGAAGACGCCGAAGAGCTGCGTGGCCTGGGTTATCGCCACGAAGTGCGCCTGTTGCAAGCCAACGAGATGAGCAGCGTAATCGGTTCGGACCGCTACGTGGGCGGCATGATCGACATGGGTTCCGGTCACCTGCACCCGCTGAACCTGGCCCTTGGCGAAGCCGCCGCCGCGCAGCAACTGGGCGTGAAGCTGTTCGAGCGGTCTGAAGTCACCCGTATCGACTACGGCCCCGAAGTCAACGTGCACACCGCCCAGGGCAACGTGCGCGCCAAGACCCTGGTGCTGGCGTGCAATGCTTACCTCAATGGCCTCAACCCACACCTGAGCGGCAAAGTGTTGCCCGCCGGCAGCTACATCATCGCCACCGAGCCGTTGAGCGAAGTGCAGGCCGCCCACCTGCTGCCGCAGAACATGGCGGTGTGCGACCAGCGTGTCACCGTGGATTACTTCCGACTGTCCGCCGACCGTCGACTGCTGTTCGGCGGCGCTTGTCACTACTCCGGTCGCGATCCGAAGGACATCGGCGCCTACATGCGTCCGAAAATGCTCCAGGTTTTCCCGCAATTGGCGGACGTTAAAATCGATTATCAATGGGGCGGCATGATCGGTATCGGCGCCAACCGTTTACCTCAGATTGGCCGCCTGGCCGACCAACCCAACGTGTATTACGCCCAGGCCTACGCCGGCCATGGCCTCAACGCCACCCACTTGGCGGGCAAGTTGCTGGCCGAAGCCATCAGTGGCCAGCAACAGGGGCGCTTCGACCTGTTCGCCCAGGTGCCGCACATCACCTTCCCCGGCGGCAAGCACCTGCGCTCGCCGCTGTTGGCACTGGGGATGTTGTGGCATCGCCTCAAAGAGCTGGTGTGATTCAGTCGCGCCAGAAGGGCTTGAGACCTTCCTGGCGCGCCTGTTCGGCGGTCAACCCGACATCGCGCAGTTGTTCGCGGGTCAGATGCAGCAACGCCTTGCGCGTGTGACGACGGTGCCAGAACAGACCCCAGCGGCTGATATCGCGCGGCGCCGTCGCCCGCTCTTGTCCTGCCTGCAGTTCCTGACCGTGTAGCGCCAGCCGCACATCGCTCATGCCGTTCATTTTGCCGCCCCTCATTTGCCTTGTTGCCTTGAGTGACAAGGATGGGCGCAGGGCACAAACCATTACAGATTCAACCCGAATTTATTAAATCCATACAGATACTGCCTATCGGCGGCTGAATCCTGTATTTTCGGGCGATCTGTAATGGTTTCTCGGGAGCGACCGCCATGACCCTGTACATGAACCTCGCCGAATTACTGGGCACCCGCATCGAACAGGGCTTCTATCGCCCTGGAGACAGGCTGCCTTCTGTACGGGCTTTAAGCGTGGAACACGGGGTCAGCCTGAGCACCGTGCAGCAGGCCTATCGCTTGCTGGAAGACAACGGCCTGGCAATGCCGAAGCCGAAATCCGGCTACTTCGTGCCAGTCGGCCGCGAGTTGCCGGCCCTGCCCGAAGTTGGCCGTCCGGCACAGCGGCCTGTGGAGATATCCCAGTGGGACCAGGTACTGGAGCTGGTTCGCGCAGTCCCGCGCAAAGATGTCATACAGATGGGGCGCGGCATGCCGGATGTATTGTCGCCGACCATGAAGCCGCTACTGCGTAGCCTGGCTCGCGTGAGCCGCCGCCAGGATCTGCCGGGCCTGTATTACGACAATATCCTCGGCTGTATGGAGTTACGCGAGCAGATCGCTCGACTGTCACTGGACTCCGGCTGCCAACTGACGGCCGAGGACATCGTAATAACCACCGGCTGCCATGAGGCGCTGTCCGCCAGCATCCATGCGATCTGCGAGCCTGGTGACATCGTCGCGGTGGACTCGCCGAGCTTCCACGGCGCCATGCAGACCCTCAAGGGCCTGGGCATGAAAGCCCTGGAAATCCCCACCGACCCGATCACCGGCATCAGCCTCGAAGCCCTGGAGTTGGCGCTGGAACAGTGGCCGATCAAAGTCATCCAGCTGACCCCCAACTGTAACAACCCCCTGGGCTACATCATGCCCGAGGCGCGCAAAAAGGCGCTGCTGACCCTGGCCCAACGCTTTGACGTGGCGATCATCGAAGACGATGTTTATGGCGAACTGGCCTACAGCTACCCACGCCCGCGCACTATCAAATCCTTCGATGAGGACGGCCGTGTAGTGCTGTGCAGCTCATTCTCGAAAACCCTGGCGCCGGGCTTGCGCATTGGCTGGGTCGCGCCGGGTCGCTACCTCGAGCGGGTGCTGCACATGAAATACATCAGCACCGGCTCCACCGCAACACAACCGCAGATTGCCATCGCCGAGTTCCTCAAAGGTGGCCACTTCGAACCGCATTTGCGGCGGATGCGCACCCAATACCAGCGTAATCGTGACTTGATGATCGACTGGGTCAGCCGCTACTTCCCGGCAGGCACTCGCGCCAGCCGGCCTCAAGGCAGTTTCATGCTCTGGATCGAGCTGCCGGAAGGCTTCGACACGCTCAAGCTCAACCGCGTGTTGGTGGAGCAAGGCGTACAGGTGGCCGTCGGCAGCATCTTTTCGGCGTCGGGCAA
This sequence comes from Pseudomonas sp. TWR1-1-4, assembly GCF_049897165.1. Lineage (NCBI taxonomy): Bacteria > Pseudomonadati > Pseudomonadota > Gammaproteobacteria > Pseudomonadales > Pseudomonadaceae > Pseudomonas > Pseudomonas sp. TWR1-1-4. Next base: position 452,658 of record NZ_JAFCVS010000005.1, read on the forward strand.
ATACCGGAACTGCCTGCGCATGAACTACGCTGCCAAACCGACCCCGCAGATTGAAGAAGCCGTGCGCAAGGTGGGCACTGCCGCAATCAAGATGCTGGCCGAGGCCGCCGACTGACCTTTCGCGGGAATTTGCCGTCATATGCCGACAACCGTCCTGATCTGGAAGCAACTCCCTTGATGATTCAACGGCTATTACCGTTTTTCCTGTTGGGAGCCCTGGCTCTGGGCGGCTGCGCGACGGTGAGCACGCCGCGCATCCCCAGCGACGCCCTGCCCGCCGCGCAATCGTCGTTCGGCCGCTCGATCCAGGCCCAGGCGGCACCGTATCAAGGCCGCTCCGGCTTTCGCCTGCTGCCCAACAGCAGCGAGGCTTTCATGGCCCGCGCCGAGCTGATCCGCAACGCCCAGACCAGCCTCGACCTGCAGTACTACATCGTGCACGACGGCATCAGCACCCGTATGCTGGTGGACGAACTGCTCAAGGCTGCTGACCGCGGCGTGCGCGTGCGCATCCTGCTGGACGACACCACCAGCGACGGCCTCGACCAGATCATCGCTACCCTAGCCGCCCATCCCAGGATCGAGATCCGCCTGTTCAATCCCCTGCATCTGGGGCGCAGCACAGGCGTTACGCGAGCCATGGGCCGGTTGTTCAACCTGTCGCTGCAACATCGGCGCATGCACAACAAGTTGTGGCTGGCGGACAACAGTGTGGCCATCGTCGGCGGGCGCAACCTGGGGGATGAGTATTTCGACGCTGAGCCCAACCTGAACTTCACCGACATCGACATGCTCAGCGTGGGCCCGGTGGCCGAACAGCTGGGTCACAGTTTCGACCAGTACTGGAACAGCGCGCTGAGCAAGCCGATTGACGACTTCGTCTCCAATACGCCCTCCAAAGGCGACCTGACCGCCGCGCGCGTGCGCCTGGAAGCGTCCCTGGCCGAGTCGCGACAACAGAACCACGCGCTGTACAACCGCTTGCGCACCTATCAGACCCAACCGCGCATGGACACCTGGCGCCGCGAGCTGATCTGGGCCTGGAACCAGGCGCTGTGGGACGCGCCAAGCAAGGTGCTGGCCAAGGCCGATCCGGACCCTCGGTTGTTGCTCACCACGCAACTGGCGCCGGAGCTGGAAGGCGTCAACCATGAACTGATGATGATCTCGGCGTACTTCGTGCCAGGGCAACCTGGGCTGGTGTACCTGACCGGGCGCGCCGATGCCGGTGTGTCGGTGAGCCTGCTGACCAATTCCCTGGAAGCTACCGACGTGCCTGCCGTGCACGGCGGTTATGCGCCCTATCGCAAGGCGCTGCTGGAGCACGGCGTGAAACTCTACGAGCTGCGCCGCCAACCGGGCGACCCCAGTGGCGGCAGCGGCCCACACCTGTTTCGTCGCGGCACCTTCCGGGGCTCGGATTCGAGCCTGCACAGCAAGGCGATGATCTTTGATCGGGAGAAGTCGTTTATCGGTTCATTCAACTTCGACCCGCGCTCGGTGCTGTGGAATACCGAAGTGGGTGTACTGGTCGACAGCCCGGAGCTGGCAGAGCACGTGCGCAACCTGGCGCTGCAAGGCATGGCGCCACCCTTGAGCTATGAGGCGAAACTGCAGGACGGCCACGTAGTGTGGGTGACCGAAGACAACGGTCAACTGCACACCCTGACCCGTGAGCCGGGCAGTTGGTGGCGACGGTTCAATGCCTGGTTCGCCACCACAGTAGGCTTGGAACGCATGTTGTAGGAACCGGCTTGCCAGCTCCTACAGGGCAGGCTGTGTTGCACCGAATGCACCTTGGCGCAGCAACAGCAGCACCAGGCCCAGCGCCCCCGCGGCCATCAGCAACGGCAATGCATGCCCGCTGATCCACTGGCTCCCGGCACCCGCCACCAGTGGGCCGACCAGGCAACCGATCCCCCACAACTGCGCCACATGCGCATTGGCACGCACCAGCGCATCGTCGCGGTAACGCTCGCCGATCAGGATCAGCGACAGCGTGAACAAGCCACCCGCACTCGCACCGAACACGACCCATACCGGCCAGACCAGCGAGGTATGCATCAACAACGGAATGGCCAGGCTCGACGCCAGCAACAGCACTGCACACGCCAGGAACAACGTGCGCCGTGGCAGGTAATCGGCCAGTGCGCCGATGGGCAGCTGCAGCAGCGCGTCGCCGACCACTACGGTGCTGACCATCGCCAAGGCAATCTCAGCAGTGAAGCCTTGTTGCAGGCAATACACCGGCAACAACGTCAGAATCATCGCCTCGAAAGCGGCGAATAACGCCACTGCCCAGGCAATCGCCGGCAGGCTCAGGCAGAAGCGCCACAGTTGCGCGAAGGTCACGCTGAAGGACTCGGCGCTTGGCGCGCCGGAGCGGCCCAGCAACAGGAATGGCGCCACCACCAACAAGCCCACGCCTACCCAGAAGCCGTAATCATGGTCGGTGCCGATCAAGCCCAGCAGCAACGGGCCTGACAGTTGGCTCAAGGCATAACTGCAGCCATACAGCGCCACCAGCCGGCCGCGCCACTGCTCCACCACCAACTGGTTGATCCAGCTTTCGCCGAGGATAAACACGATGGTCAGAATCACGCCGATCATCAGGCGCAGCACCAACCAGACCGGGTAGCTGGGCAGGATCGCCAGCAAGCCGATGGACACCGCACCCGCCCACAGGCACAGGCGCATGAGGTTGGCGGTGCCGAGCCATGAGGCCATGCGGCTGGAGATTTTCGCGCCGAGCAGTACGCCAAAGGCCGGCATGGCTGCCATCACGCCGATAGCGAAACTGCCGTAGCCCCAGCTTTCGAGGCGCAGGGACACCAGCGGCATACTGACGCCCAGGGCCAAACCGACGCTGAGCACCGAAGCCAGGACGGCGAAATAAGTCGCCCAACGCATTTCCACGCTCCTGTGGATAATTTTCAGGGAGTGCAAAACGAACTGTAGGAGCGAGCTTGCTCGCGAAAAACATTAACGATGACGCGCCTATCCTGGATAAACGCGGCGCCTTCTAGTTCTTCGCGAGCAAGCTCGCTCCTACAGGAATCAGCGGTGTTGCTTAGAGCTTGATCCAGGTCGCCTTCAGCTCGGTGTACTTGTCGAACGCATGCAGCGACTTGTCGCGACCGTTGCCCGACTGCTTGAAGCCACCAAACGGCGCGGTCATGTCGCCGCCGTCGTACTGGTTCACCCATACGCTACCGGCGCGCAGGGCCTTGGCAGTCAGGTGGGCCTTGGAGATATCCGCCGTCCACACCGCTGCGGCCAGGCCGTAGATGGTGTCATTGGCAATGGCGACTGCTTCTTCGGCGCTGTCGAAGGTGATCACCGACAGGACCGGGCCAAAGATCTCTTCCTTGGCGATCTTCATGGCATTGGTCACGCCATCGAAAATCGTCGGTTCGACGTAAGTACCACCCGTTTCTTCCAGCGTGCGCTTGCCACCGGCGACCAACTTGGCGCCATCGGCATGACCGGCTTCGATATAGGACAGCACGGTGTTCATTTGCTGGGTGTCCACCAGTGCGCCGACATTGGTGGCCGGGTCCAGAGGGTTGCCGGGCTTCCAGCCCTTGAGGGCTTCGATCACCAGCGGCAGGAATGTGTCCTTGATGGATCGCTCGACCAGCAGACGCGAACCGGCGGTGCAGACCTCGCCCTGGTTGAACGCGATAGCGCCAGCGGCGGATTCGGCAGCAGCTTGCAGGTCCGGTGCATCGGCAAACACGATGTTCGGGCTCTTGCCGCCCGCTTCCAGCCACACGCGCTTCATGTTCGATTCGCCGGAGCGGATCAACAGTTGCTTGGCGATCTTGGTGGAGCCGGTGAACACCAGGGTGTCGACGTCCATGTGCAGCGCCAGCGCGTTGCCGACTGTGTGGCCATAACCTGGCAGCACGTTGAACACACCTTTTGGAATACCGGCTTCAACGGCCAGGGCCGCGATGCGGATCGCAGTCAGCGGGGATTTTTCGGACGGCTTGAGGATCACCGAGTTACCGGTGGACAGCGCCGGGCCGAGCTTCCAGCAGGCCATCATCAGTGGGAAGTTCCACGGCACGATCGCGCCAACCACGCCAACCGGTTCGCGGGTCACCAGGCCCAACTGGTCGTGCGGGGTGGCGGCAACTTCGTCGTAGATCTTGTCGATGGCCTCGCCGCTCCAGCTAAGGGCATTCGCCGCGCCGGGTACGTCGATGTTCAGGGAGTCGCTGATTGGCTTGCCCATGTCCAGGGTTTCGAGCAGCGCCAGCTCTTCGGCATTGGCCTTGAGCAAGGCTGCGAAACGCAGCATGGCGGATTTGCGTTTGGCGGGCGCCAGGCGCGACCACACACCGGAATTGAAAGTGGCGCGGGCGTTTTCAACGGCGCGCTGGGCGTCGGCCACGTCACAGCTGGCAACGGTGGCCAGCAGGCGGCCGTCGACCGGGCTGATGCATTCGAAGGTGTCACCGGAAGCGGCGGCGGTGTACTCGCCATTGATGTAGGCGCGGCCTTCGATCTTCAGATCCTTGGCGCGTTGTTCCCAGTCGGCACGGGTCAGGGTGGTCATGCGAGTGTCCTCCTCTTATTGAATACGAGAGCCAGGGGATGTCCCACGGCAGCCTCAAAGAATTCTTGCCCGCCAGCCAATGGTTCGGCGCAAGGCAGCTGCCACCCTAAACCAGCGGCTGGGGGTGTTTCAATATATTTGACATAACGCCAGTAAACGCCCTTGCGATGTTCATTTTAATAAACATAGACTTTGGGCTCTCCAACCGCAGGCCAGACGGGACACGCACATGAGCATCCAGGACATCGTCGACTTCAGCCAAGCCAAGACCGCCGCCGAGCGCTACCGCCCTGCCGCTGAAAAAATCCTCAAGGGCGATCCCGAACAGACGATCTACAACCACTACAACAGCCCCTGCGGCCAGATGAGCGCGGGCGTGTGGGAAGGTGAAGTCGGGCACTGGAAGGTTAGCTACACCGAACACGAATACTGCGAGATTGTGCAGGGCGTGTCGGTGCTACGAGATGCCGATGGCAACGCCAAGACCCTGCGCGCCGGCGACCGCTTTGTGATTCCGGCTGGGTTCAGCGGCACCTGGGAAGTGCTGGAGCCTTGCCGCAAGATCTACGTGGTGTTCGAACAGAAGGCCTGACCGGTAAATCGCAGGCAAAAAAAAGCCCGAATCGTGAGATACGGGCTTTTTTTCACAAGGAGGAAAATCAATTACTTGATTTTGCCTTCTTTGTAGATCACGTGCTTGCGAACGCGCGGGTCGAACATTTTCTTTTCGAGCTTGTCCGGGGTAGTACGCTTGTTCTTGTCGGTAGTGTAGAAGTGACCAGTACCGGCGCTAGAGATCATTCGAATCAATTCACGCATGATATAGCTCCTTAGATTGTGCCAGCGCGGCGCAATTCAGCCAGCACGACAGTGATGCCACGCTTGTCGATGATGCGCATGCCTTTAGCAGATACGCGCAGACGGACGAAACGTTTCTCTTCTTCAACCCAGAAGCGGTGATGCTGCAGGTTCGGCAGGAAACGACGACGGGTTTTGTTATTTGCGTGGGAAATGTTATTCCCAGTCACCGGACCCTTACCGGTAACTTGACAGACTCTCGACATGCCTCAGCCCTCTAAAACCACATGCCCAACCCGGCATGGGTTGGCCGCTTAATCTCTCAGTCATTTGGCGCCAGGCGCCGCGTTTCTTTAGGGTCTTACCGGCTACACCTACAAGCGAAGGAACCGGGCCCCTAGAAAAGAGCGCTGCTTTATACCAGAAAGACCCAGGTGCAACAACAGCCCGAATGTTTTTACTGGCGTAAATCTTGGCGGCAGACGCCTGAACCGTTGCCAGGAGGGGCCGCTGTCACAGCCGACCGCTCGTCGCACAGAATGATTTACAGCGCCCGCGCGCACCATTAAGTGCTCGGCAAAATGCGCTGAGGTGCCATCAAAACAGCATTTGGGGCAAAAGCACAGGCAAAAATGGGCTAGTCATTTACCAATCAGACCTCTACGGTAGGACTTTTCCAGACTGCACTCGCAGATGGGCCTTCGATCTGCAAAGGAAACCGAACATGCGCCTCGCTGCCCTACCGCTATTGCTCGCCCCTCTCTTTATCGCGCCGCTGGCCTCTGCCGCCAGCAACTTGAGCGTCTGCACCGAGGCCAGCCCCGAAGGGTTCGATGTGGTGCAATACAACTCGTTGACCACCACCAACGCCTCGGCCGATGTGCTGATGAACCGCCTGGTGGACTACGACGCGGCCAGCGGCAAACTGGTGCCCAGCCTGGCGGACAGTTGGGAAGTCTCGCCGGATGGCCTGACCTATACCTTCAAGCTGCACCCGGATGTGAAATTCCACCGCACCGAATACTTCACCCCTAGCCGTACCCTGACCGCCGAAGACGTGCGCTTCAGCTTCGAGCGCATGCTCGACCCGGCCAACCCCTGGCACAAGATCGCCCAGAGCGGCTTCCCCCATGCGCAGTCGCTGCAACTGCCGACGCTGGTCAAGAAAATCGACGCCCTTGACCCGCTGACCGTGCGTTTCACCCTGGATCACGCCGACTCTACCTTTCTCGCCGCCCTGAGCATGGGTTTTGCCTCGATCTACCCGGCGGAATACGCCGACAAACTGCTCAAGGCGGGCACGCCGGAGAAGCTCAACAGCCAGCCAATCGGCACCGGGCCGTTCATCTTCAGCCGGTTCCAGAAAGATGCCGTGGTGCGCTACAAGGCCAACCCGGACTACTTCGCCGGCAAACCGTCTGTGGATAACTTGATCTTCGCCATCACCCCGGACGCCAACGTGCGCCTGCAAAAATTGCATCGCGACGAATGCCAGATCGCCCTGTCCCCCAAACCGCTGGATGTGGGCGAAGCCGAAAAGGACCCGGCGCTCAAGGTGGAAAAAACCGCCGCATTCATGACCGCCTTCGTGGCCATCAACAGCCAGCACCCGCCTCTGGACAAGCCCGAAGTGCGCCAGGCAATCAACTTGGCGTTCGACAAAGGCAGCTACCTCAAGGCCGTGTTTGAAGGCACCGCCGAAGCTGCCAACGGACCTTTCCCGCCCAACACCTGGAGTTACGCCAAGGAGCTGCCGGGTTATCCACAGGACCTCACCAAGGCCAAGGCGCTGCTGGACCGCGCCGGACTCAAGGATGGTTTCAAGACCACTATCTGGACACGCCCCACCGGCAGCCTGCTGAACCCTAACCCGAACCTTGGTGCACAGCTGTTACAGGCTGACCTGGCCAAGGTCGGCATCCAGGCCGAGATCCGCGTGATCGAATGGGGCGAGCTGATCCGCCGCGCCAAGGCCGGCGAACACGACCTGCTGTTCATGGGCTGGGCCGGCGACAACGGCGACCCGGATAACTTCCTGACCCCGCAGTTCTCCTGCGCAGCAGTGAAATCCGGCACCAACTTCGCCCGCTATTGCGACCCCGCGCTGGACAAGCTGATCAGCGCTGGCAAGACCACCAGCGAGCAAGGCGTACGCACCAAGCTCTACCAGCAGGCCCAGGCGCAGATCCAGCAACAGGCGCTGTGGTTGCCGCTCGCGCACCCGACCGCGTTTGCCCTGGCCCGCAAGAATGTCGAGGGCTACCAGGTGAGCCCATTCGGACGCCAGGACTTCTCCAAAGTCAGCGTCAAATAACCCTTGTAGGAGCTGGCTTGCCAGCGATGGCTTCAGCGAAGTCCATCGCGATCTTGCGGACCTGATCGCCGGCAAGTCGGCTCCTACATCCACCCATACTCCGCCATCGACAACGGGTCGCCATCCCCCACGATGATGTGATCGAGCACCCGCACATCCACCACTTCCAAGGCTTTTTGCAGCAGCCTGGTCAATTTTCGATCAGCCGCACTCGGCTCAAGGCTGCCGGAAGGATGGTTGTGGCACAGGATCAACGCCGCCGCGTTGTACGCCAGGGCGCGCTTGACCACTTGCCGGGGATAGACCATCGCCGCATCGATGGTGCCCTGGGACAACGCCTCGAAACCCAGCACCCGGTGTTTTGAGTCGAGAAACAGGCAACCGAAGGTCTCATGAGGCTCGTGCCGCAACAACGCCTTGAGGTAATCCCGCACGGCCACAGGGCTTTCCAGCACCGAGTCCTGGCGCAAGCGTTCGGCCATGTGGCGCCGGGCCATTTCCAGCACCGCCTGCAACTGGGCAAACTTCGCCGGTCCCAACCCCAATTGCTGGCTGAACAGCGCCTGGTTGGCCTCCAGCAAGGGACGCAAGCCGCCAAATTGCGCCAACAGATGGCGCGCCAGGTCCACCGCGCTCCGACCGGAAACCCCGGTACGCAGGAAGATCGCCAGCAGCTCCGCATCCGACAGGCTCGCCGCGCCCCCTTCCAAAAGCTTTTCCCGGGGCCGCTCCGCCACCGGCCAATCACGAATACTCATCTCACCTCCCTCTCCATACGCGCCGTGGCATGTGCGCCGCTGTTGCCTAGCGGACGCTGTGTTATCGTAGGCCCTCTTTTTTGCAGGCGATTTCCCCTGGGGAGGGGGCATCGCAGGCGTCACTGAACTGGCATCACTGAACTGGAAAGGCAAACCAATGCAGCGTCTGTATCGGAAACGCATCGTTCTCGGCGTTGGCGGCGGCATTGCCGCCTACAAGAGCGCAGAACTGGTTCGCAGGCTCCTGGACCAAGGCGCCGAAGTGCGCGTGGTCATGACCCGCGGTGGCAGTGAGTTCATCACCCCACTGACCATGCAAGCGCTATCCGGCCACCCGGTTCACCTGGACCTGCTGGACCCGGCCGCCGAAGCCGCCATGGGCCATATCGAACTGGCCAAATGGGCCGACCTGGTGCTGATCGCCCCGGCCACCGCCGACCTGATCGCCCGTCTGGCCCAAGGCATCGCCGATGACCTGCTGACCACCCTCGTACTGGCCACAGACGCCACCGTCGCCATCGCCCCGGCCATGAACCAAGCCATGTGGCGCGACCCAGCCACCCAGGCCAACACCCAACTCCTGCAAAGCCGTGGCCTCAAGGTGTTCGGCCCGGCGTCCGGCAGCCAGGCCTGCGGCGACGTTGGCATGGGCCGCATGCTCGAAGCCACCGACCTGGCGCTGTGTGCGGCCGAGTGCTTCCAGCACCTGGCCCTGACCGGCAAGCATGTGCTGATCACCGCTGGCCCGACCCAGGAAAACATCGACCCGGTGCGCTACATCACCAACCATAGCTCAGGAAAAATGGGCTTCGCTTTGGCTGAAGCGGCGGTCGAGGCAGGCGCGCGCGTCACCCTGATCACCGGCCCGGTGCATTTGCCGACCCCGGATCGGGTCACACGAATCGACGTAGTCAGCGCCCGCGACATGCTGGCGGCCTGTGAGGCGGCCATTCCGTGCGACCTGTTCATCGCCTCGGCAGCAGTTGCAGACTACCGCCCGGAAGTGGTCGCCCCGCAAAAGCTCAAGAAGGACCCTACAAGCGGCGACGGCCTGCTCCTGCAAATGGTGCGCAACCCAGACATCCTGGCCACCATTGCCACCCGCGCGGACCGTCCGTTCAGTGTCGGCTTCGCCGCCGAGACCGAGCATTTGCTGGACTACGCCGCACGCAAATTGAAAGACAAAAACCTCGACCTGATCGTTGCCAATGATGTCGCCAACCCGAGCATCGGCTTCAACAGCGAGGAAAATGCCTGCAGCGTGATCGACCGCGACCTGCATGCCACCCTTTTCGCCCAGACCAGCAAGGGCAAGATTGCCCGCCAACTGATCTCTTTTATCGCCCAACGGCTGAACCAGGTTTAATTTCCATGCACGCTTTGCAAGCCAAGATCCTCGACCCACGCATCGGCAACGAATTCCCACTGCCGGCCTACGCCACCCCAGGCTCCGCCGGCCTCGATCTGCGCGCCATGCTCAAGGAAGACACTGTCCTTGAGCCGGGCCAGACCATTCTTATTCCGACCGGCTTGTCGATCTACGTAGGCGATCCTGGCCTGGCAGCCCTGATCCTGCCGCGCTCTGGCCTGGGCCATAAACACGGCATCGTGTTGGGTAACCTGGTCGGCCTGATCGATTCGGACTACCAGGGCGAACTGATGGTGTCATGCTGGAACCGTGGCCAGACCGCGTTCAACATCGCTGTCGGCGAACGCATTGCCCAGTTGGTACTGGTGCCGGTGGTGCAGGCGCACTTCGAACTGGTACAAGAGTTTGATGAAACCCAACGCGGCGCAGGCGGTTTTGGGCATTCCGGCAGTCACTGACTAAGCTAATTCTGGCCGGGCGCTGTTGCCCGGCCCGACGCCACCGCAAGGCTTTTCAGGACGAAGAATGCGCGGATTTTATCAGCGAGATTTCCCCATAGAAATCAAAGTATTACGCAGACATAAACACGGAGCCAGCGCTCCGATGGCATTTTTGCACCACGAACTCTCTGCCGAAAACACCGTCATACCCTTCAGTTTGCGCCTGCCGGCCAGCCACATTAAGGCCAGCCTTGCCCCCTTCAGATGGAGTTTCCCCCCGCGATGAGTACCGCAGCCCGCGTAGCCCCAGCATTCCCCGACAGTATCTTTCGCGCCTATGACATCCGTGGCGTGGTGCCCAAGACCCTGACGGCCGAAACCGCCTACTGGATTGGCCGCGCCATCGGCTCCCAGAGCCTGGCCCAGGATGAACCCAACGTTTCGGTCGGCCGTGACGGTCGCCTGTCAGGCCCGGAGCTGGTGGAACAACTGATCCAGGGCCTGGCCGACAGTGGTTGCCATGTCAGCGACGTGGGCCTGGTGCCAACGCCCGCGCTGTACTACGCCGCCAACGTACTGGCCGGCAAGTCCGGGGTGATGCTCACCGGTAGCCACAACCCGTCGGACTACAACGGTTTCAAGATCGTCATCGCTGGCGACACCCTGGCCAACGAACAGATCCAGGCCCTGCACGACCGCCTGAAAAACAACGATCTGACCAGCGGCAAGGGCACCATCACCAAAGTCGACATCCTGCAACGCTACTCTGATGAAATCACCCGTGACGTCAAACTCGCACGCCGCCTCAAAGTGGTGGTGGACTGCGGTAACGGCGCGGCCGGCGTGATCGCCCCGCAGTTGCTCGAAGCCTTGAACTGCGAAGTGATTCCGTTGTTCTGCGAGGTCGACGGCAACTTCCCCAACCACCATCCGGACCCGGGCAAGCCTGAGAACCTGGTGGACCTGATCGCCAAGGTCAAGGAAACCGGCGCGGATGTGGGCCTGGCCTTCGACGGCGACGGCGACCGCGTGGGTGTGGTGACCGAGACCGGTGAAATCGTGTTCCCGGATCGCCTGTTGATGCTGTTTGCCCGTGACGTGGTGGCGCGCAATGCCAACGCCGAGATCATCTTCGACGTGAAGTGCACCCGCCGCCTCACCCCGCTGATCAAGGAATATGGCGGTCGCCCGCTAATGTGGAAGACCGGCCACTCGTTGATCAAAAAGAAAATGAAGGAAACCGGCGCGCTATTGGCCGGCGAAATGAGCGGCCACGTGTTCTTCAAAGAGCGCTGGTTCGGCTTTGACGACGGTATTTACAGCGCTGCGCGCCTGCTGGAGATCCTCAGCAAGGAAAAATCCACCGCCGAAGAGCTATTCCAGACCTTCCCGAACGATATTTCTACGCCAGAGATCAATATCCATGTGACCGAGGAGAGCAAATTCAGCATCATTGACGCACTGCACGATGCGCAATGGGGCGAAGGTGCCAACCTGACCACCATTGATGGTGTGCGAGTCGATTACGCCAAAGGCTGGGGCCTGGTTCGCGCGTCCAACACCACACCGGTGCTGGTCCTGCGTTTCGAGGCGGATACCGAGGCTGAGTTGCAGCGCATCAAGGACGTGTTCCACGCCCAGTTGAAACGTGTTGCCCCTGATCTCCAATTACCGTTCTGATTTTTTACCGGAGCCCTGAATGACCCTCGAACGCGAAGCCGCTGCCAACACTGCCAAGGTCCTGTCCGAAGCGTTGCCTTACATTCGACGCTATGTCGGCAAGACGCTGGTGATCAAGTACGGCGGCAATGCCATGGAAAGCGAAGAGCTGAAAACCGGCTTTGCCCGCGACATCGTGTTGATGAAAGCCGTGGGGATCAACCCGGTGGTAGTGCACGGCGGCGGCCCGCAAATCGGCGACCTGCTCAAGCGCTTGTCGATCGAGAGTCACTTCATCGATGGCATGCGTGTCACTGACGCGCAGACCATGGACGTGGTGGAGATGGTCCTCGGCGGCCAGGTCAACAAAGACATCGTCAACCTGATCAACCGTCACGGCGGCAGCGCCATTGGCCTGACCGGCAAGGACGCGGAACTGATCCGCGCGAAAAAACTGACCGTGACTCGTCAGACGCCGGAAATGACCCAGCCGGAAATCATCGACATCGGCCAGGTGGGTGAAGTGATCGGCATCAACACCGACCTGCTGAACCTGCTGGTCAAAGGTGACTTCATCCCGGTGATCGCGCCCATCGGCGTGGGCGCCAACGGTGAGTCCTACAACATCAACGCCGACCTGGTGGCCGGCAAGGTCGCCGAAGCATTGAAGGCTGAAAAGCTGATGCTGTTGACCAACATCGCCGGCTTGATGGACAAGGAAGGCAAGGTGCTGACTGGCTTGACCACGCAACAAGTGGACGAGTTGATCGCTGACGGCACCATCTACGGCGGCATGCTGCCGAAGATCCGTTGCGCGCTGGAAGCGGTGCAAGGCGGCGTGGGCAGCTCGCTGATCCTGGATGGTCGCGTGCCGAACGCGATCCTGCTGGAAATCTTCACCGATACCGGTGTGGGTACGCTGATCAGCAACCGCAAGCGTCCATGATGTAAAAATCTTGAATAGACCGTAGTTTTCGACGGCTCTTTCGGCGACACGTACCTATGTACGAAACCTCCGAAAGAATCGACGAAATCTGCGGTCTTTTTTATGCGAGAGGGAAATGCCCTACCGCAATGATCGAAGCATCCGACATCTTGCCGGCATACATCTGCTTAGGATCTTCCTTAAATCCACAGGAGATCTTCCCCATGCAAAAAACCTACACCCCCTACGGCAGCGACGTATCGGCAGGCACCTATGAGTGTGCCGACTGCGGACGCCACTACAGCAATCAGTCGAAGACTTCCCTTCCACCCTGCCCAAACTTCAAAGCAAGCCCGCACCTGCTAAAAGGCTGGAATATCCTCACCGGCCAGGGTGACGCTGTCGAAGATCCGTACCCGAACCAGCCTTCCCAATAACGGTGGGAGACTGAACCATGCAGATCTCATTCACTATTGATGCCCATACTTTCCAGCAGGAACAGCGGGAGCCGGTCAATAAAACCCTAAAAATTTCCGACAGCGAGATTGCAAGCGCGCTATAACGCATCGCCAAAGCACTGTTATGCCAGACGCTGGGCCTGAATGCCGTTGGGTGAAATCGTCGCGGTCAGCGGCCTGCTGCTGACCCTGACCACCTTCATGTTCAACTTGGCGTGGCCCAAGGTACATGATGCATTAGCAATGGATGAGAACCAATCAGGCGCGCAGGCCAGGAAACGTAGCAGGACGAAAGTCATCAATATTTTGCTTGCCTGCGCACTGCCCATGACCAGTACTTTCATGGCGCTGTTTTACGTAAACCTGCCCACCGCGGTCCGTGTCATGAACAGCAGCACACTGGACCTGTGGAACTTCGACGTGGATCGCACGCTGTACGTGCTAGTGGTCCTGGCATTGCGGGTGTTTGCGCTGTTCAATGCCTGGCTCGTCGTGCGACTGATCGATAAATGGCGGAAATTGGGTTAACCGCCAGTCGGGCTGCCGTGTTTCAACGCTCATGAGCGCCATAGCAACCCTGACCCTTATTCCAAAAAAAAGGCCCTGTTTTCACAGGGCCTTTTATTTAGACGCCGAACTGCTCGCGGTACGCCCGCACGGCCGGTAGATGCTGCTTAAGCTGCGGGTCGTCTTCCAGGAACTGCAACACTTGGTTCAACGACACAATGCTCACCACCGGAATGCCGAAATCGCGCTCCACTTCCTGGATGGCCGACAATTCACCGTTGCCACGTTCCTGGCGGTTCAGCGCGATCAGCACGCCGGCAGCCTTGGCGCCATCCTGGGAGGCGATGATCTGCATGACTTCGCGGATCGCAGTACCGGCGGTGATCACGTCGTCGATGATCAGCACGTCGCCCTTGAGTGGAGCCCCGACCAGGCTACCGCCTTCGCCGTGGGCCTTGGCCTCTTTGCGGTTGAAACACCATGGCAGATCCTGCCCGTGATGCTCAGCCAAAGCCACGGCCGTTGCCGCCGCCAGGGGGATACCCTTGTAGGCTGGGCCGAACAGCACGTCGAAGGAAATACCGCTTTCAACGATGGCTGCCGCGTAGAAACGACCCAGCTGGGCCAGGGCCGAACCCGAGTTGAACAAGCCTGCATTGAAGAAGTACGGGCTGGTGCGCCCGGACTTCAAAGTGAACTCACCGAAGCGCAAAACGCCGCGATCGATGGCAAAACGAATGAAATCGCGTTGATACGCCTGCATGAAAAAAGCCTCAGATACCACGGATTTAGCTAATTAGGTGGACGGCGTGTATCATACACGCACGCGATTTTTGGGGCCATTTATGCGGATCATCAGTGTGAACGTTAATGGTATTCAGGCTGCAGTCGAGCGTGGTTTGCTCAGTTGGCTGCAAGCCCAGAATGCCGACGTCATCTGCCTGCAGGATACCCGCGCCTCCGCCTTTGAACTGGACGACCCAGCCTTCCAACTGGATGGCTACTTCCTTTATGCCTGCGATGCCGAAGTGCCCACCCAAGGTGGCGTGGCTTTGTATTCGCGGTTGCAACCCAAGGCGGTCATCAGCGGCCTCGGCTTCGAGACAGCCGACCGCTACGGGCGCTACCTGCAAGCCGATTTCGATAAGGTCAGCATCGCGACCTTGCTGCTCCCTTCGGGGCAGAACGGCGATGAAGACTTGAACCAGAAGTTCAAGCTAATGGACGATTTCGCCCGTTACCTGGATAAACAGCGACGCAAGCGTCGCGAGTACATTTATTGTGGCTCGCTGTACGTGGCGCAACAGAAGCTGGATATCAAGAACTGGCGCGACAGCCAGCAATCCCCGGGTTTCCTGGCGCCGGAACGTGCCTGGATGGACGAGATTGTCGGCAACATGGGCTATGTGGATGCCCTGCGCGAAGTCAGCCGCGAAGGCGACCAGTACAGCTGGTGGCCAGACAACGAACAAGCTGAGATGCTTAACCTGGGCTGGCGTTTCGACTACCAGTTGCTCACCCCAGGTCTGCGCCGGTTCGTGCGCAGCGCACGCCTGCCGCGCCAGCCACGCTTCTCGCAGCACGCGCCGCTGATCGTGGACTACGACTGGACATTGACCATCTAAGGTCTTTTTCCAGGCACAAAAAAACCGACATCGCTGTCGGTTTTTTTGTGGGTGCTCATTATTTGATCAGGCGCCAGGTCAAGGGGTAGCGATAAACAATCCCCTTGTTGGCCTTGATGCTGCCAATGATAGTCAGCACCACTGTGGCGATCGCCAGGGCAACCATCAGGAAAAAGCCAATCACTGCAAAAGCCAGCACGATGCAAGCGATCCAGGCGATGGCCACGGTGATCTGGAAGTTCAGCGCTTCCTTGCCCTGATCATCAATGAACGGGTCCACTTCTTTCTTCATCTGCCACAGGATCAGTGGCCCCACGACGCTACCGAAGGGGAACACGAAGCCCAGAAACGCCGCGAGATGGCACAACATTGCCCCCTGGCGCACTTCGTAGGAAGGCGTAGGCACCGGCATTTGGCTGTTGTCATTCATGGCGTTTCTCCTTGAAACGGGCTCAGTCAGCCAGGGCGGCGTTCTGCAGCTCGAAGATTTCGGTCATGCCTTTCTGGGCCAGGGCCAGCATGGCGTTCAGCTCGGCCGGCTGGAATGGCGCGCCCTCGGCGGTGCCCTGTACTTCGATGAAACCACCGGTGCTGGTCATGACCACGTTCAGGTCGGTCTCGGCAGCCGAGTCTTCCAGGTAGTCCAGGTCCAGCACAGGCTCACCCTGATACATGCCTACCGATACCGCAGCAATCATCTGCTTGAGCGGGTCACCGCCTTTCAGGCCGCCACGCTTCTTGATCACTTTGAGTGCATCAACCAAGGCCACCATGGCGCCGGTGATGGACGCAGTACGGGTGCCGCCGTCGGCCTGGATCACGTCGCAGTCGACATACAGGGTCACGTCGCCCAGCTTGGACATGTCCAGGGCTGCGCGCAGGGAGCGGCCGATAAGACGCTGGATTTCCAGTGTACGGCCGCCCTGCTTGCCACGGCTGGCTTCACGCTGGTTACGCTCACCGGTGGCGCGCGGCAGCATGCCGTACTCGGCGGTCAACCAACCCTGGCCCTGGCCTTTGAGGAAACGCGGCACGCCGTTTTCGACGCTGACGGTGCAGATGACCTTGGTATCGCCAAACTCGACCAGTACAGAACCCTCGGCGTGTTTGGTGTAGTTGCGGGTGATGCGGATCGAGCGGAGCTGATCGGCAGCGCGACCACTTGGACGTTTCATAGGGAGACACCTGTACTGAGGACGAAAAACTGCCGAGCATTATAGAGCCGCGAGCCGTTTCGGGGCACTGCTAAAAAATTCGGTTACGAATGCTCGGGTTTGGGCGTGTCCGTCCCACTGCGCTACAATCCCGCGCCTTCTTAATCATCAGCCCGTGTTTGCGGGCTGCAACGCGAGGTACCTCCATGGTGCACAGCATGACCGCCTTCGCCCGCGTCGAAAAAGCCGGCGTCCAAGGCACCCTGAGCTGGGAACTGCGCTCGGTCAACAGCCGTTACCTGGAGCCGCACCTGCGCCTGCCGGAGTCGTTCCGCGATCTCGAAGGCGCCGTGCGTGAAGCACTGCGCCAGGGTATTTCCCGCGGCAAGCTGGAATGCACCCTGCGTTTTACCGAAGAAACCACCGGCAAGGCCTTGCAGATTGACCGCGACCGCGCCGCGCAACTGGTCGCCGCAGCCGAAACCATCGCCGGCCTGATCAAGCAGCCGGCCGCGCTCAACCCGCTGGAAGTGCTGGCCTGGCCCGGTGTACTGGTGGCCGACGCCACCGACCCGCAAGCCCTTAACGCCGAAGCGCTCGCCCTGTTCAACCAAGGCCTCAAGGAGCTGAAAGCCGGCCGCGAGCGCGAAGGCGCCGAGCTGGCGCGCTTGATCAGCGAGCGCCTGACCGCCATTGAAGCAGACGTTGTCACCCTGCGTGAACTGGTGCCGCAGATGCTCGCCAGCCAGCGCCAGAAGGTGCTCGACCGCTTCACCGACATGAAGGCCGACCTCGACCCCACGCGCCTGGAGCAGGAAATGGTCCTGTTGGCGCAGAAGAGCGACGTTGCCGAAGAGCTCGATCGCCTGAGCACCCACATCCTCGAAGTGCGCCGCGTGCTCAAGTCCGGCGGTGCCGCCGGTCGGCGCCTGGACTTCCTGATGCAGGAACTCAACCGCGAAGCCAATACACTGGGCTCCAAGGCGTTCGACCCGCGCAGCACCACGGCGGCGGTCAACCTCAAAGTGTTGATCGAGCAGATGCGCGAACAAGTACAGAATATTGAGTAAGGCAACCTCCATGACCCACAGCACCGGCACCCTGTACATCATTTCCGCCCCTTCGGGCGCGGGCAAGAGCAGTCTGGTCAAGGCCCTGACCGACGCTGACGAGCAGATCCGCATTTCGGTTTCCCACACCACCCGCGCCATGCGTCCGGGTGAGGTAAACGGCGTGCACTATCACTTCGTCGAGCGCACCGAGTTCGTCAAGATGATCGAACACGGTGACTTTCTGGAGCGTGCCGAAGTGTTCGGCAACCTCTACGGCACCTCGCAAAGCCACCTGCAGCAGACTCTGGATGAAGGCCACGACCTGATCCTGGAAATCGACTGGCAGGGCGCCGAGCAAGTGCGCAAGCTGATGCCCCAGGCGCGCTCGATCTTCATCCTGCCGCCTTCGCTGGAAGCCTTGCACCAACGCCTGACCAACCGTGGCCAGGACAGTGACGAGATCATCGAAGGTCGTATGCGTGAAGCCGTCAGCGAAATGAGCCACTACGTCGACTACGACTACCTGATCATCAACGACGATTTTGCCCACGCACTGGACGATTTGAAGGCGATCTTCCGCACCAATCAGCTCCAGCAAAAGCGCCAGCAACAGCGTTTCGGCAAATTACTGGCCGAACTGCTCGGTTGATTGGCTCTTCCCAAAACCGCTGCAAGGGCTTTACATTGGCACTTGTAGCGGTTTTGCGAGGGCCTGCGAAAAATCAGCGCTTCCCTAAACGCTGGTGATTTTTTAAACTGTTTAGTCCGCTCGCCCAACCGGGCAGCGCGCATCTTGCATTCGCTCCGAGGAATACCATGGCCCGCGTAACCGTTGAAGACTGCCTAGAACACGTGGATAACCGCTTTGAGCTGGTCATGCTCTCTACCAAGCGTGCCCGTCAACTGGCCACTGGCGGCAAAGAGCCCCTGGTCCAGTGGGAAAACGACAAGCCTACCGTTGTAGCCCTGCGTGAAATCGCTGAAGGCCTGATGAGCTACGAGTTCATCGCCAACGCTGAAATCGTTGAAGACGAACCGCTGTTTGCAGCGTTCGAGGACGAGTCCAACGAGGCCGTCTAAGCCTATGCCTGGTCGACGTAGCACGGCGCGGGGTCACAGCCAACGGCAGGAGTTCACACTTTGCCGAGCATAGACGCCCTCGCCGATCGCTTATCGGCCTACCTCGGCCCAGACCAGGTCAACCTGGTCCGCCGAGCGTATTTCTACGCCGAACAAGCCCACGACGGCCAACGCCGGCGTAGCGGTGAGGCGTATGTCACCCATCCTCTTGCGGTGGCAAATATTCTTGCCGACATGCACATGGACCATCAAAGCCTGATGGCCGCGATGCTGCATGACGTGATCGAAGACACCGGCATCGCCAAGGAAGCGCTCAGCGCACAATTTGGCGAAACCGTGGCCGAACTGGTCGACGGGGTCAGCAAACTGACCCAGATGAACTTCGAGACCAAGGCTGAAGCCCAGGCGGAAAACTTCCAGAAGATGGCCATGGCCATGGCCCGCGATATCCGGGTGATTCTGGTCAAGCTGGCCGACCGGCTGCACAACATGCGCACGCTGGAAGTGCTGTCCGGCGAAAAACGCCGGCGCATCGCCAAGGAAACCCTGGAAATCTACGCGCCCATCGCCAACCGGCTGGGCATGCACGCCATTCGTATCGAATTCGAAGACCTCGGTTTCAAAGCCATGCACCCGATGCGTTCGGCGCGCATCTACCAGGCGGTCAAGCGCGCCCGGGGCAACCGCAAGGAAATCGTCAACAAGATCGAAGAGTCCCTGAGCCATTGCCTGGCGATCGACGAGATCGAAGGCGAGGTCAGCGGCCGGCAGAAACACATCTACGGCATCTACAAGAAGATGCGCGGCAAGCGTCGGGCCTTCAACGAGATCATGGACGTGTATGCGTTCCGGATCATCGTCGACAAGGTCGACACCTGCTACCGCGTGCTGGGCGCTGTACATAATTTGTACAAACCGCTGCCGGGGCGCTTCA
Organism: Pseudomonas sp. TWR1-1-4; assembly: GCF_049897165.1. NCBI lineage: Bacteria > Pseudomonadati > Pseudomonadota > Gammaproteobacteria > Pseudomonadales > Pseudomonadaceae > Pseudomonas > Pseudomonas sp. TWR1-1-4. The sequence continues at coordinate 472,295 of NZ_JAFCVS010000005.1, forward strand.
AGGATTACATCGCGATTCCCAAGGCCAACGGCTACCAGTCGCTGCATACCACGCTGTTTGGTATGCACGGGGTGCCGATCGAGATCCAGATCCGCACCCGCGAAATGGAAGAGATGGCCAACAACGGCATCGCCGCCCATTGGCTGTACAAATCCAGCGGCGACGAGCAGCCAAAAGGCACCCATGCCCGTGCCCGCCAGTGGGTCAAGGGCGTGCTGGAAATGCAGCAACGTGCCGGCAACTCCCTCGAATTTATCGAAAGCGTGAAGATCGACCTGTTTCCGGACGAGGTCTACGTGTTCACGCCCAAAGGCCGGATCATGGAGCTGCCCAAAGGCTCCACGGCGGTCGACTTTGCCTACGCCGTGCACACCGATGTGGGCAACAGCTGCATCGCCTGTCGGATCAATCGTCGTCTCGCGCCGCTGTCCGAACCGCTGCAAAGCGGCTCCACGGTCGAGATCGTCAGCGCACCGGGCGCACGCCCGAATCCGGCATGGCTCAACTTTGTGGTCACCGGCAAGGCGCGCACGCACATCCGCCACGCCTTGAAACTGCAGCGCCGCTCCGAGTCCATCAGCCTGGGCGAACGCCTGCTGAACAAGGTGCTCAACGGTTTCGACAGCGCCCTGGACAAGATTCCTACAGAGCGCGTGCAAGCGATGCTCCACGAGTATCGCCAGGAAACCATCGAAGACCTGCTGGAAGATATCGGCTTGGGCAACCGCATGGCCTACGTGGTCGCCCGCCGCCTGCTCGGCGAAGGCGAACAATTGCCAAGCCCCGAAGGTCCGCTGGCGATTCGTGGCACCGAGGGCCTGGTGCTCAGCTACGCCAAGTGCTGCACGCCGATCCCGGGCGATCCGATTGTCGGCCATTTGTCGGCGGGCAAAGGCATGGTGGTGCACCTGGACAACTGCCGCAACATCACCGAAATCCGCCACAACCCGGAAAAATGCATCCAGCTCTCATGGGCCAAGGATGTCACCGGCGAATTCAACGTCGAGTTGCGGGTGGAGCTGGAACACCAGCGCGGCCTGATCGCCCTGCTCGCCAGCAGCGTCAACGCAGCCGACGGCAATATCGAGAAGATCAGCATGGACGAACGCGATGGTCGCATCAGCGTGGTCCAGTTGGTGGTCAGCGTTCACGACCGCGTGCACCTGGCCCGCGTGATCAAGAAACTGCGTGCCTTGACGGGTGTGATCCGCATCACTCGCATGCGCGCCTAAGCCACATTACAAGGAGTCATTCATGACCAAGACTGTTATCACCAGCGATAAAGCCCCGGCCGCCATCGGCACCTACTCCCAGGCGATCAAGGCAGGCAACACCGTCTACATGTCCGGCCAGATTCCACTGGACCCAAAGACCATGGAACTGGTTGAAGGCTTCGAAGCACAGACCGTGCAGGTCTTCGAAAACCTCAAGTCGGTGGCCGAGGCTGCCGGCGGTTCGTTCAAAGACATCGTCAAGCTGAACATCTTTCTCACCGACCTGAGCCACTTCGCCAAGGTCAACGAGATCATGGGCAAGTACTTCGAACAGCCTTACCCAGCCCGCGCCGCCATCGGCGTTGCCGCCCTGCCAAAGGGTGCACAGGTTGAGATGGACGCGATTCTGGTCATCGAGTAAAACACCCGGCGCAGCCCCCATAGGCTGCGCCGACTTCGTTTTAAAAGGATTTCATGATGCGCAAAGCGCTTGTAGCCTCATCACTGCTCGCCCTGTTGCTCGGCGGCTGCGCCAGCAACCCTGCCGACCGGGATGTGAGCGGCACCTGGATCAACCAGGTCGCCATCGATGCGGCGGCCAAAGGCGGCCCTTTGCGTGAAGCCCTGCAGAGCTTTGGCCCGAACCTCGAATGGGAGGTCAATACCAAGGCCTCGCAGGCACGCTACTACAACGGTTTTGAAGTAGCGGAAGGCAAATTGCTGGGTGAAAAGTCCGGCGCGTGGAGTGTGGACTTCTACGGCAGCTCCGCCACCGAACTCAAGCGCAAAGGCAAACAGCTGCTGCAAGTGGCCAACGACAACGAGCCGGAACAGCTGTTCGCTCGCCCCAAAGAGCCCGCACCGGAAGGCGCGCCACTGGGCGCAAACTTCGAGCGTGCGCTGTACGCCGCTTATATGGGGGGTGACTGGAAGATCCTCGACGGTTTCGGAAGCGGCGCCATCGTGCAATTCCACGCCAACGGCAAGGTCGCTGGCCTGCCGAATGTCGATCAGTACTCGCTGTGCCTGGCGGGCGATTGCGCGTCCATGAGCGGTGGCTACGACAGTATCTGGCTGCAGTTGAACGGCCAGGGCAACCCGTGGATTTTTGTGCGCAAAGGCAAGCAACTGGAGATCTTCCAGGCGATCAATACCGCGCAGGCGGATGAGGTGCCTTCGTTTACGCCAGGGCCACGTCAGTGGCTGCTGGAAAAACAGTGACACCAAAAAAAGGAGCCTTAGGGCTCTTTTTTCTTAGTCTGTCCCATGACTTTTCCTTCCTATATCGGATAGCCCGATGCACAAGTTACTTGCCCTCGGGCTGATCCTGCTGGGCGGCTGCACACATGCGCCGCAACCCACGAACATCAGCGGGTTGTGGATCAACCAAGCGGCAATCGACTCGGCAGCCCAGGGCAGACCCTTGCTGCAATCCATTCATGTGCATGGTTTAAACCTGGAATGGAACATCGACACTCGTGCAAACAAAGCGCAATTCAGCAATGCATTCGAACTGGGCGAAGGCGAGTTGTTGCCGAAGGCTCCCGGCAAGTGGACTGTCGACTACAGGGGCTACGGCACCGACGAACTGCAGTTGGACGGCAGCCAACTGATCCAGCAGCCCAAAGAGCACATGGTCGGCCAGGTGTTCAGACGCCCAGCCCAGCCTGCCCCTGCGAGTGCACAGTGGGGCACAACATTCAGACGGGCGCTGAATTCAGCTTATATGGGCGGGCGGTGGAAAATCATTGAAGGCCAAGGCGTTGGCAATACCGTCGAGTTCATGGCCGACGGCAGCCTGTCCGGACTGGCGCACAATGACCGGTATAAGCTCTGCCTTGGCGGCGATTGCGCTACCCAAGGTGCGGGCAATGACTCCCTCTACCTAGGCAGGGGCGATGTCGGCGACGGGTGGTTTTTTGTACGCCACGGCAAACGAATGGAATTTCTGAAGGCGATCAATCAGTCCGCGCCGTATGAAATCCCCCATCTCGTTCCAGGCCCACGCCAGTGGCTACTGGAAAAACAATAACCCGTTGCAGTAGCGGGCGTGCCAGCTCCCTGCAACGGGAGCGGTCAGCCTTTTAGGATTGCCGCATAACCTTCTCGATAACTCGGATAGGTCGGCACCCAACCCAACGCCTTGGCTCGGGCATTGCTGCATTGCTTGCTGCCAGCACGCCGCACACTCGCGTCATCAGCCCATTCGGTCACACCCAGATACTCACGCAACCAATCCACCACCTCGGCCAGCGGCGCAGGCGCATCGTCGACGCCGATGTAGACCTTCTCCAGCGAGCCGCCCTTTTCCACATGACGCAACAAAAACGCCAGCAAACCCGCTGCGTCATCTGCGTGAATGCGGTTGCCATATAAAGGTGGGTCGATTGCCACGCGGTACCCTTGGCGAACCTGGGTCAACAGCCATTCGCGGCCCGGTCCATAGATACCAGTCAGCCGCACAATGCTGGCGGGAATGCCACTGTCGAGTGCAACTTGCTCAGCCTCCAACATTACTTGCCCGGAATATCCCTTCGCCTGAGTCTCCGACGTTTCGTCGACCCACTCGCCATTTTGCTGCCCGTAGACGCTGCTGCTGGATACAAACAGCAGGTGCTTAGGCTCCTGCCCGTAGTCGCCCAGCCACTCCAGCACATGTTTCAGCCCTTCAACATAAGCAGCGCGATAGCCGGCTTCGTCATGGTCCGTCGCGGCAGCGCAGTACACCAGATAATCCACCCCGCCGATCGGCCAGGTGTCAGGGCAATCCTTGTTGAACAGGTCACCGGCAATACCGATCACGCCCTCGGGCAGCCGCGAAATATCGCGGCGCAGGCCATGAACCTCCCATTCCGAGTCGAGCAACTGGCTGGCCAGCCGGCTCCCTACATCGCCACAGCCGGCAATCACAACAGAAGGCGCAGACATCACAAAACTCCGTACTGAAAGGTCTAGGTTAGCCCTCGCGAGTGACCGACGGCCAGAAAAAGGGCAAATAAAGTAACTGTATTACTTCTGTTAACAAGAATTACTTGCAATAATAACCGCCCATTTGTCCTCGACCCCTTGGGTCTGGAAGGACGATCACTCATTTTTTCTCTCAGGTCCGGCCAGCATGACACGTAATACAACCCCCGCTTCGCCAACCAAGCTTCACAGCCCATCCCGCGCCTGGCGTGCGATTGCTGCGCTGCTGTTCAGCGTACTGCTGGCACCGACCGCCGCCTTCGCTGACGCCACCGCACCCGCCACCCCGGCTGCCGCCGAGCAAAATGCCGCGGCACCGGCAGCTCCAGTGGCTGCGCCGGCCGCCACCGACCCGGCCCTGGCGGCTGACCCAGCCTCCGCCGAAGACACCGGTGTGGTGCTGGAAGAAGACAACACCCTGGGCATGGCCCATGACCTGTCGCCGTGGGGCATGTACCAGAACGCTGACGTGGTGGTGAAAGCCGTGATGATCGGCCTGGCCATCGCCTCGATCATCACCTGGACCATCTGGATCGCCAAAGGCTTCGAGCTGCTGGGCGCCAAACGTCGTCTGCGCACTGAAATCGTCCACCTGAAAAAGGCTACCACCCTCAAGGAAGCCAGCGAAAGCGCGACCAAGAAGGGCACCCTGGCCAACACTCTGGTGCACGACGCGCTGGAAGAAATGCGCCTGTCGGCCAACACCCGCGAAAAAGAAGGCATCAAGGAACGTGTGGCCTTCCGCCTGGAGCGCCTGGTGGCAGCCTGCGGTCGTAACATGAGCAGCGGCACCGGCGTGCTGGCAACCATCGGTTCTACCGCGCCGTTCGTCGGCTTGTTCGGTACCGTGTGGGGCATCATGAACAGCTTCATCGGCATCGCCAAAACCCAGACCACCAACCTTGCCGTCGTTGCCCCTGGAATCGCCGAAGCCCTGCTGGCGACCGCCCTGGGCCTGGTTGCCGCGATTCCTGCGGTGGTGATCTACAACGTCTTCGCCCGTTCGATTGCCGGCTACAAAGCCCAGGTATCGGACGCGTCGGCAGAAGTCCTGCTGCTGGTCAGCCGCGACCTCGATCACCTGCCTACCGAGCGCAGCTCGCAACCGCACATGGTGAAAGTGGGGTAATCGGCCATGGGCCTGCATTTGAATCAAGGCGACGACGAACTCGTCGAGAACCACGAAATCAACGTCACGCCGTTTATCGACGTGATGCTGGTGCTGCTGATCATCTTCATGGTGGCGGCACCGTTGGCGACCGTGGACATTAAGGTCGACCTGCCCGCGTCCAGCGCCAAACCTGCGCCACGGCCAGAGAAACCGATCTTCCTCAGCGTCAAGGCGGACCAACGCCTGTTCCTGGGCGAAGAAGAAGTCAAAGCTGAAACCCTGGGCCCGGTGCTCGACGCCAAGACCCAAGGCAAGAAAGACACGACGATCTTCTTCCAGGCTGACAAGGGCGTGGACTACGGCGACCTGATGAGCGTGATGGATGCCCTGCGGGCAGCCGGCTACCTCAAGGTCGGCCTGGTCGGACTTGAGACGGCAGCCAAGAAATGATCACGACGCGCCACAAACTGACGCGTTATGGCACCAGCCTCGCCGTCGTACTGGGCGTGCATGCCGTCGCGATCGCTATCGCGCTTCATTGGTCCGCGCCGCGCACGGTGCAGTTGCCGCCGGCTGCCATGGTCATCGACCTGGCACCGATGCCAGCCCCGCCGCCGCCAGCGCCGCCCAAGGTGGTAACGCCGCCGCAACCGCCTGCACCGGTGGAAGAGCTGCCCCTGCCGAAACTGGCCGAGGCACCCAAGCCAACGATCCAGGTGCCCAAGCCGGTCAAGCCCAAGCCTAAACCGCAGCCGCCGAAGCCTGTGGAGAAGAAGATCGAGCCGCCCAAGGAGAAACCCTCCGAGGATCCGCCGAGCGACGCTCCGCCGACCCAAGCACCGGCTGAGAAATCGGCCCAACCTGTACCAGGCCCTTCTCCGCAGCAAATCGCAGCGAAGGCTTCCTGGGAAGGCACGCTGCTGGCTCACTTGCAGAAGTACAAAAAGTACCCGCCAGGCGCGCAGGCCCGTGGCAAGGAAGGCCTGAACCGCCTGAAGTTCGTGGTGGATGCCGAAGGCAACGTGCTGTCCTACGAGTTGGTGGGCCGCTCCGGCAACGCCGACCTGGACCGCGCCACGCTGGACATGATCCGTCGCGCCCAGCCACTGCCCAAGCCACCGGCAGACATGCTCAAAGGTGGCAGCATCGAGATCGTTGCACCGTTCGTGTACAACATCGAGAAGCGTCGTCGCTGAAAAATGAAGGTGGTGAGGGGCAACCCTTACCACCTTCAGCAAAATCTGCGTAACTCCCCGCTCAATCCCCAGCAAAGTTCTGATAACGTGCGTCTATCGATTGCAGCCGGTATGCTTGGCCCGCAACCTCATGGACGCCCGCTATGACTCTTACAGAATTACGCTACATCGTTACCCTCGCCCAAGAGCAGCACTTCGGCCACGCGGCCGAGCGTTGCCATGTCAGCCAGCCGACGCTGTCGGTGGGCGTGAAAAAGCTTGAAGACGAACTCGGTGTGCTGATTTTCGAGCGCAGCAAGAGCGCCGTGCGCCTAACGCCTGTGGGCGAAGGCATTGTGGCCCAGGCCCAGAAGGTGCTGGAGCAGGCGCAGAGCATTCGCGAACTGGCCCAGGCCGGCAAGAACCAGCTGACCGCACCGCTGAAAGTCGGCGCCATCTACACCGTCGGCCCGTACCTGTTCCCGCACCTGATCCCGCAACTGCACCGCGTCGCGCCGCAGATGCCGTTATATATCGAAGAAAACTTCACCCACGTGCTGCGCGACAAACTGCGCAACGGCGAGCTGGACGCGATCATCATCGCCCTGCCGTTCAACGAAGCGGACGTGTTGACCCTGCCGCTCTACGACGAGCCGTTCTACGTCTTGATGCCCGCTTCCCACCCGTGGACGCAAAAGGACACCATCGACGCCGGCCTGCTCAACGACAAGAGCCTGCTGCTGCTGGGCGAAGGCCACTGCTTCCGTGACCAGGTATTGGAAGCCTGCCCGACCCTGACCAAGGGCAACGACGGCGCCAAGCACACCACCGTGGAATCCAGCTCCCTGGAAACCATCCGGCACATGGTCGCCTCCGGCCTGGGCATTTCGATCCTGCCGCTGTCGGCGGTGGACAGCCACCACTACGCCCCCGGCGTGATCGAAGTGCGCCCACTGACGCCGCCGGTACCGTTCCGTACCGTGGCGATCGCCTGGCGCGCCAGCTTCCCACGACCGAAAGCGATTGAGATCCTCGCCGATTCGATCCGCCTGTGCTCGGTGGCCAAGCCGACGGCTGCGAGCTAAGCAACGGTATGACTGAGCTGTCGCAGGTGTCGGTGACGGCACTCAAGGGTGTCGGTGAAGCCATGGCCGAGAAGTTGGCCAAGGTCGGCCTGGAAAACCTCCAGGACGTGTTGTTCCACCTGCCCCTGCGCTATCAGGACCGCACCCGCGTGGTGCCCATCGGCCAGTTGCGCCCTGGGCAGGACGCGGTGGTCGAAGGCACGGTCAGCGGCGCCGACGTGGTGATGGGCAAGCGTCGCAGCCTGGTGGTGCGTCTGCAGGATGGCACCGGTGGCCTGAGCCTGCGCTTCTACCATTTCAGCAACGCGCAGAAAGAAGGCCTAAAACGCGGCACCCGCGTACGCTGCTACGGCGAAGCGCGGCCTGGTGCATCGGGCCTGGAAATCTATCACCCGGAATACCGCGCCATTACCGGCGATGAACCGCCGCCAGTCGACACCACGCTCACACCGATCTACCCGCTCACCGAAGGCCTGACCCAGCAACGCCTGCGCCAGCTGTGCATGCAGACGCTGACGATGCTCGGCCCGAAAAGCCTGCCCGACTGGCTGCCGCTGGAGCTGGCCCGCGACTATCAACTGGCGTCGCTGGACGATGCGATTCGCTACTTGCATCACCCGCCTGCCGATGCCGATGTCGACGAGCTGGCGCTGGGTCATCACTGGGCCCAGCACCGCCTGGCGTTTGAAGAACTGCTGACTCACCAACTCTCCCAGCAGCGCCTGCGCGAAAGCATGCGTTCCCTGCGTGCGCCGGCGATGCCCAAGGCCACGCGTTTGCCCGCGCAATACCTGGCCAACCTGGGCTTTGCGCCGACCGGCGCCCAACAACGCGTCGGTAATGAAATCGCCTACGACTTAAGCCAGCAGGAACCCATGCTGCGCCTGATCCAGGGCGATGTGGGCGCAGGCAAGACCGTGGTCGCCGCTCTCGCCGCCTTGCAAGCGCTGGAAGCTGGTTACCAAGTGGCGTTGATGGCGCCCACCGAAATTCTTGCCGAGCAGCACTTCATCACCTTCAAGCGCTGGCTCGAGCCTCTGGGCCTGGAAGTGGCGTGGCTGGCCGGCAAGCTCAAGGGCAAGGTACGCGCAGCGGCTCTGGAGCAGATTGCCGGTGGTGCACCCATGGTGGTGGGCACCCACGCGCTGTTTCAGGATGAAGTGCAATTCAAGAATCTGGCGCTGGTGATCATCGACGAACAGCATCGATTCGGCGTGCAGCAACGCCTGGCCCTGCGCCAGAAAGGCGTGGGCGGGCGCATGAACCCGCACCAGTTGATCATGACCGCCACGCCGATCCCGCGCACCCTGGCGATGAGCGCCTACGCCGACCTCGACACCTCGATCCTCGACGAACTGCCGCCCGGCCGGACGCCGGTCAACACCGTATTGGTCACGGACACCCGACGTGTCGAAGTGATCGAGCGCGTGCGCGGCGCCTGTGCCGAAGGGCGCCAGGCGTACTGGGTGTGCACGCTGATCGAAGAGTCCGAGGAGCTGACCTGCCAGGCTGCCGAGACCACCTTTGAAGACCTCACCAGCACCTTGGGCGAGCTCAAGGTCGGCCTGATCCATGGCCGCATGAAGCCCGCAGAAAAAGCCGCCGTGATGGCCGAATTCAAGGCCGGTAACCTGCAACTGTTGGTGGCTACCACGGTGATCGAGGTCGGTGTGGACGTACCCAACGCCAGCTTGATGATTATCGAGAACCCCGAGCGCCTTGGCCTGGCGCAACTGCACCAGTTGCGCGGCCGGGTCGGCCGGGGCAGCGCCGCCAGCCATTGCGTGCTGCTCTACCACCCGCCGCTGTCACAGATTGGTCGCCAGCGCCTGGGCATCATGCGTGAAACCAACGACGGTTTTATCATTGCCGAAAAAGACCTCGAGCTGCGCGGCCCCGGTGAAATGCTCGGCACCCGCCAGACCGGCCTGCTGCAATTCAAGGTCGCCGACCTGATGCGCGACGCTGACCTGCTGCCGGCCGTGCGCGATGCGGCGCAAGCGCTGCTCGAACGTTGGCCGGATCATGTCAGCCCATTGCTGGACCGCTGGCTACGCCATGGGCAGCAATACGGCCAAGTGTGACGCCTGACTTTGTAGGAGCGAGCTTGCTCGCGAAGCGCGTTAACGATGACGCGGACACCGGGGAATGAACGCGGTGACCTGGGATGTCTTCGCGAGAAGCTCGCTCCCACAGAGGTTCAGCGCCAACCGCGTCACAAACAACAGTTAACCGACCAACACTTGTATCAAGCTGGTTATACTTCGTGGACTGTAAGAAATTGGATCAGGCCATGTCAGAAGTTGCCCTCGCCACAGCCCCACTGACCGCCCCGCCGGTCATTCGGGCTCTGCTCGCAAAACTCGCCATCCCCTACACGGAAGTCACCGACCTACCGGGCCTGAATCCTGCGCGAAAGGTCCAGGCCGTGTTGCTGGAAGACGCGGTGGGCGCACTGATGGTGCTGTTCCCGCAGAACCAATTGCTCGACCTCAACCGCCTCGCCGAACTCACCGGTCGCCGCCTCACGGCAGTATCGCCGGATCGCGTCGAACGCATGCTGGGCAAGCACGAACTGACCCTGTTGCCAGGCCTGCCGCCGCTCACCAGTTCGCCGTGCCTGTACGAAGGCAGCCTGCTCAACGAGCCGAGCCTGCTGGTGCATTCGGGCGAAGCCGGGCTGCTACTGGAAATACCGACCGACACGTTCAAGACGATGCTGACCAAGGCCAGCGCCGGCCACTTCGGCGAGCCGCTGAGCAACATCCGCCCCAACCTTGACCGCCCGAATGATGACCGCGAGGAAATTACCCAGGCGATGCAGGCATTCACCGCCCGCCGCATCCAGCAACGCCTGGAAGCGACCATCGAGATTCCACCGCTGGCCGACACGGCGCAGAAGATCATCAAGCTGCGTGTCGACCCGAATGCCACCATTGATGACATCACCGGCGTGGTCGAAACCGACCCCGCTTTGGCTGCGCAAGTCGTGAGCTGGGCCGCGTCGCCCTACTACGCGTCGCCGGGCAAGATCCGCTCCGTGGAAGACGCCATCGTGCGCGTGCTGGGTTTTGACCTGGTGATCAACCTGGCGCTGGGCCTGGCATTGGGCAAGACCCTGAGCCTGCCCAAGGATCACCCGCACCAGTCCACACCCTACTGGCACCAGTCAATCTACACCGCCGCCGTGATCGAAGGCCTGACCCGCGCTATGCCCCGTGCCCAGCGCCCGGAAGCCGGACTGACCTACCTCGCGGGCCTGCTGCACAACTTCGGTTACCTGCTGCTGGCTCACGTGTTCCCGCCGCACTTTTCGCTGATCTGCCGTCACCTGGAGGTCAACCCGCACCTGTGCCACAGCTATGTCGAGCAACACCTGCTGGGCATCAGCCGCGAGCAAATCGGTGCGTGGCTGATGCGCTACTGGGACATGCCGGATGAACTGTCCACTGCCCTGCGCTTCCAGCACGATCCGACCTACGATGGTCAGTACGCTGAATACCCGAACCTGGTGTGTCTGGCGGTACGCTTGTTGCGCAGCCGTGGGATTGGCTCCGGGCCGGATGAGGCGATTCCGGATGCGCTGCTTGAGCGTCTGGGCTTGAGCCGTGACAAGGCTGAGGAAGTGGTGGGCAAAGTGCTGGATGCCGAGGTGCTGTTGCGCGAGTTGGCGTCCCAGTTCAGCCAGGGCTAACCCACCACCTGTTACATCGCCATCGCCGGCAAGCCGGCTCCTACAGAGTTTGTGTAGGAGCCGGCTTGCCGGCGATGAATTCAACCCTGCTTTTTCTTCGGCTTCAAATACTTGGTCAACCCCTGGAACCAGATCACCAGCGCCGGGTTGCCCTTGATCTGGATCGACTTGTCCTGAATCCCCGTCATGAACGCCAATTGCTTGTTCTTCGCCTGCATCGTGGCGAAGCCGTAGGCCGCATCTTTAAAGGCGATGGCGAACGCCGGCGAAGGGTGAACACCCGAACGGCTGGTGATGCGCTGGTCTTTGACGATGAAGTGACGGGCAACCTTGCCGTCGAGGGTCTGCAGCTGGAAGGCCAGGTCTTTGTCACCCAGTTGCTGCTGGAAGGCGGGATTGGTGCGGCTGGCTTTGCCCATCATCAGGCCCAGCACCCACAGGAGAAGACGAAATTTCATGCACACGGCCTCGGTGTAATTATTGAGTGGCCGCAGCAGTTTAACGATTTGCAGAAAGAACGCCACCGATCTCGCGCATTAGCAGGAGATCGGCTGACGTTTGACGCTTATAGCAGCATGTTACTTAAACGTTAGGGCAAGGTACCGGTGCCCAGTCGGCCAGGTTCGGATCGCGGCAGCTGCCTTCGAGCTGGGCCTTACCGGCGCTGGCGACCTGCTTGCTTTCAGCTTGCTTGGCCTGCACGGTCTGAATGCTCTTCTCGGTGGTGACAGCTTCTTTCGGCACGACTGGCAGAGCCTGCTTTTTCGCAACCTTGACCGGCTTCTTGCCCTTGGCAGGAGCGACCACAGGAGCGGTGTCGGCGGTCGCCACGGTCACCACGTCGTTACGCTGCACGCCCACTTGCTGCAGGTCTTTCTCGTAGGCCTGGGTGTAGTTGTTCAGGTCTTCGCTGGCCTTGCCGTTGACCGCAACGATCAGGTCATTGGATTCCTTCAGGCCTGCCACGATTTCCGCCAGGCGCTTGCGGCCTTCGGTGTCGTTGACGGTTTTGGCCTTGCGGTCGGCCACCAGCTTGGTGAACGCGCTCTGGTAGCACTGTTGCGACGCTTTGGCGTACGCGGTGCTGCGGTCGATGTCGGACGCGCTTTTGTTGAAGTCGGTGGAGTAGGACGCAATGCGCTGGTTGTCATCGCTGATCTGCTTCTGGCGCTCGGTGTAGTAACCCGCCGCACCGCCGGCCAGGGCGCCGCCCGCTGCACCGATGGCGGCGTTACGGCCGCGCTTGTCGGAGTCGCCGGTCAGGGCGCCCAGCAGTGCACCGCCGGCCGCGCCGATGGCTGCGCCGGTGACGACCGACTTGGTCATGTCCGAGTCAGTCGCACGCAGGTGCTGCACCGGCTCGTAGCAGTTCGGGTAGTACTCTACCTTGGTGCTCGACGCGACCTTAGAGGCCGGCGACGTGGCACAACCGGTCAACACAGTGCTGAAACCGGCCGCGATCAGCAGCAAGTGACGCTTGGAAACCGCCTTACGGGAAAAAAGCATAGGTGTGTTCTCGTTTAAGTTTGACTTGCCCAGCACGGCCCACCGCCGCCTGAGTCCCTTCCAAGCTCGCCATACAGCCAGCGCTCATCGCTGACCGCTCGCTGCGAGCAATTCCTTCAAGATCGTTGCCGGGTCGGCCCGCTGTTGCTTGCGGTAGTTGCCGACATGGCGAACGAACAGTGTTGCGCGCGTCACCAGGCTCTTACCGAGCACCGGCTTGCGATCCAACTCTTCCTTGATCCGTTGAAACTGCGCCTGGATCACCGCATCGGTGTAACGCGTGCCAGTGGCCAGGTTGTCGATATAGATCGCCACCGCGCCATCGAGCGCGCTACGGCCATTGGCAATCGCCATGTCGAACAGCTGCGCGCTGGCCTCGTCCTTGTTGTCCAGGGACTGTTGGCGGCTCTTCTGCAGGTTGGCCAGGCGGATGTTGTAGTTGGCGATGGTTTCGGCCACCAACGCGGCCGACTGGATCAGGTTGCCCGCCGCCTCTTCGCGTTGCTGGGCGATCAGCGAGACGTTGCGCTTGAGCTCTTCGTTGACCAGCCCCAGCTCGGCTTGCAGCTTGGGGTCGGCGCTGGCGGCAATGATGCTGTCCAGGCGCTTGGTCGGGTCCTGGGCATCGTCGATGGCGTCGGTCAGCGAAGCCAGGCGACCTTCTTTCTGCCATTGGGCGAACAACTCCTTGTAACGTGAACGCGGCGCCGACAAGGCACCAATCGCCACGCGGAACCCGGTGGTCTCGTTGCTTTGCTCGGTGCCGTCGGCGGCGAACAGCGGGTACTCGCGGCGCATGCCGGTGAACAGCGTGCCCTCGCCTTCCAGGTAGTTGCCACCCTTGACCACAAAGCCGCCGTAGGTGCCCTGGCGACGCCCGGCGTGCACCAGTTGGAAGGATTCCTGGACCATTTCCGCCGCGTTGCCGATCACATCGAACAGACCGATCGGGTTGGGCAACTTGGTGCCGATAGGCATCAGGCGCGCAGCCTGGCCGGTACCGCCGGCGACCTGGTTGAACACGGCGTAATCGCCGAGCGGGCCGTCGCTGTCACTGCCTTCAGTACGGCGCGGGAACAGCCGCGCTTCCAAGTCCTGGCGGCTGACGGCATGACCGCCACGCGCGGCGAATTCCCACTCCACTTCGGTGGGCAGGCGCACAAAACCCAAACCGCCGTCGTCCGCCGAAGAGCCGCGTCCGCTCACCGGCAGCAATTCGCGGTGATATTTCATCAGCCAGGCGCTGTACACCGCCGAAAAACGCTCGGCCTCAAAGCGCGACAGTTTGACCTTGGGCAAGCGCCCGGCCATGCCGGTGGGTGCGTCGCACGCAGGCGCGGGTTCACCACTGGCCAACGATTGCGCCTGGGACATCACCTGGGCGTACTGGCGTGCGGTCACTTCGTACTTGCCGATGAAGTAGAGCATGGGCTTGAGCGGGGTCTTGGCGTCGGTCTTCGGCATCAAGGGCGCGATGATTTCGTTCCAGTCTTTGGGCAGGTCCTTGAGGGTGAACTGGCCATTGATGAAGTCGCGGCGGTAGCCGGAAATGAATGACTGCTGATAGCCCGCCTCGCCTTCGGCAAAGGGGTAGCCGAGGCTGATCTCGCGGTCATCCAGGGTGCCTTGGGCCAACACGTAGGCGTAACGAAACACCATGTTGCCTTCGCACGGCAGCGGCAGGCTGACGTCGCCCTCCAGCGGCTTGGGGTTATCGAGTTTGTCACTCGCCTCATCGGCCCAGGCCATAGAGGCCAGGGCCAGCGCCACACAGGCGCCCAGTAACTTATACATCTCTGATTCCTTCAGAAGCCTGGATCCGCGCCACTCGCCAGCCACCACAGGCCGCCGCCACGGCGCTGACGCCCATGACTGCAGCCAGGGCCAGGCCGTAATGACGTGCCAACAGGTGGCTGGCGTGTTCGCCCGGCACCTGCACAAATAACGTGTTCAAAGCCGCCTCGGCCAAGCCATACAGGCCGGCACTGAGCACGGCCGCGAAACCTGCGCTGTACAGCGCCTGCACCACCACAAACAACAACAGCCCACCGGTGGAAAACCCCAACAGGCGCAACACCGACAATTCCCGACGCTTACGCACCACGGCGGCCAACGCTCCAGCAAAGATCGCCGCAAACGCCCCCGCCAACGCCAACCCGCAGATCACCCAGAAAACGATCGACAGGTTGCGGCTCAACGACTGCACCTGCGCGATGGTCTGCGCCTGGGTCGACACCAGCAGGTTCTGCCCGGCGAAAAACACCCGCAGCGGTTCCACATCGGTGAGGCTCTGCGCATACAGGCGGAATGCCGGATACACGCGCTGTTCACTCACACCGACCGCTTCACCCTCCCAGCCCAAGGCCGGCACCGCACGACCATCGCGGTAATCTTCTGCTGCTTCCAGCAATTTCAAATCGGCAAACAGCCCATCACGGGCGAAGGCTTCCAGCGGCAATACCGCCAGCACCTGCAAACGCGTGCGCTGGGCCTCGAAGCGTCCTGCCACTTGCCGTGCAAAGCTGGTCTCCAGCCAATCCCCTGGCCGCGCTGCCAGCTTCTCGGCGGCGGTGTGACTCAGCACGATCTGGTCCAGGCCCCTCGGCACCGGAAGACCCGCCAGCAAGGGATCACCCGATGCGGTCGGCAGCATTTCCAGGGCCAAGGCGCCCACCTGCGCGGTCGCCGCAATTTGTCGCGTGCGCGGGAGTGCAAACGCCACATCGCTGCGCTGGCCGAGTTGCTCGATAAAGGCGCTGCTGAATCGACCACCGCCCAACGGAATAATTTCACGGGTGGCGGGGTCGGTCTGCAAACGTTCGGTCAAACTGCTAACCAGTCCAAATTTCAGGCCGAATAACACTAGCAACGGTGCAATGACGGCGACCAGCGCCAATACCGAACAAACCGACAGCCAGGCATCGTTGCGATAGTCCTGCCAGGCCAGCGACGCCACCAGACCGAGGCGCATCAGCACACCTCCCCGAGGGTCGCGGTGACGCCGCCGTCGGTGTCGCGACGGCAACTGATACGCCGCACCTGCAAGCCACTGGCGCGGGCCAGGGGTTCGTCATGGGTGGCAATCACACAGGCGGCACGGTGTTCGCGCGCCTGGGCCAGCAGCGCCTGCATCACGCGCTCGGCATTCAAGGGGTCGAGGGACGCCGTCGGTTCATCCGCCAACACCAGTTGCGGCGCATGAGCCAGGGCGCGGGCACAGCTGACGCGCTGGCGTTGGCCCACCGAGAGCGCCGCCGGTTTCTTGGCCAACTGGTCGCTGATCTCCAACTGCTCGGCCAGGCGCGCCACGCTGCCGTCGTCCTTCAAGCCCAACAGTTGCCGTGACAAGGCGATATTGCCACGCACATCGAGAAACCCCAGCAAGCCGCCGGTTTGCAGCACATAGCCCAGATGCTGGCTACGCAGCGCGGCCAGCATGGATTGCTGATCACCGCGCCACAATCCGGCAATGTTCTGCTGATGAAATTCAAACTGCCCGACCTGATCCGGCGCCAATACCAACGCCAGCAAATCCAGCAAGGTGCTTTTGCCACAACCGCTGGGCCCGACAATCGCCAATTGCTCACCCGCACGCAGCGTCAGCGCCGGAATCACCAGGCTGTAGCGCTGGCTGCCGACGCCCCGGCTCTTGTGCACCGCGTTCAGGTTCAGCATCACGGCAACGTCGACAACGGCACGCGGTACAACGCGTCACCCGGCTCGGCATCGCCGAAACGGACCCAGTTGGCCACATCATTGTGGAAGGTTTCGTAGAGGCGGATCTTCGAATCCAGCTCGTCGATAAAGTCTTCCTGCTCGGCCACGCTCAACGACAACCACAGGTCCTGGGTCATGTTCAGCGACTTGCTGCGGTACGGCAGGCCTTCCAGGTATTCACCCAAGATGCCGCCGTCGGCCAGGTTGCCGCCCTTGCGCAGGGCCTGTGGGTCGCGGCTCATATAGGCGGAGGCGCTGGCGATTTCCTGGAAGAAGTCCTTGGGTGAAGTCTGGGTCTTGCGTGCCGCGTCGACGATCAATTTCAGCGACTGCTGCAGGTCATTGAGCTGCAACTTGGTCAGCATCACACACACCTGGAACGCCGGCAGTGCCGGGTTGGTCAGGTCGCGGTCGGCAGTCCAGGCGCTGACCAGTTGCGGTGCCTGACTCGCGGCTTTACGGCCGAGGAAATCCATGTGCATGGCATAACCGACGGCGGCGGACTTATCCGCCAGACTCGGCGCGCTGTTCAACAACGGCACCGGCTGTGGCGTGTTGCTGCGCACTTGATGCACAAGATTGGCGAACACCGTACCTATCTCATCCACACGCTCTCCGAGCTTGCGCACATCACCACCGGGCACCGCCGTGTAGAGGTCGCCGATCTGAGGGTTGGCGTCGGCGGTGAGGATGCGGTACTGGCTCTCGGCGCCGGCATGGGTTTTCTTGCCGGCGTCGGTACGCAGGTGCAGGGCGTAGATCTTGATCTGTTTGCCCAGCGCGGCCTGGCGTACCTCGGCTTCGTTCATCTGGGTGGCGGCGAACGGATCGTTCTTGCGCAGCGCACCGGCATCGGTGACCAGCAGGATGATGCGTCCGCCATAGCCGGACCAATCCATGCCATCCACTGCCTGCATCACGCCGGCGAACGCATCTTCGTTGAACGAATGGCTGGACACAGTGGACGCCTTGACCTGGCGCGCCATGTCGAGGAAACGTTGCGGGTCGCGGCCCTGATCGAGGGTGATCAAGGTCTTGGCGACGTATTCCAGGCCAGGGGTTTTCTTGATGCTGCTGCGAAAGCCGACCATGCCGAAGCTCACGCTGTCCAACTCGCCGCGTTCGCCGATGCGCGTTTGCAGTTCGTGCACCACGTCGCGGATCTGGTCGATGTAGGGCTGCATGGAAACGGTGGTATCCACCACCAGCACAACAGCCGTGCGGAAGGCGTCAGCATTGGCGTTGATCACCGGCGTGGCCGGTTTAGCGGCGCTGGTGCCTGGGTCGATGGAGGCCACATTGAGCAACTGCACCGGCTGGCCGTTTTCGTCGAAGCTCTCTTTGGCGTCGAAGATCGGCAGCAGGTAGAACTGGTTTTGCGGCACAGCGCTGGCGGTCGGTTCCATGGCCAGGATCTGGCTGTTGTCCTCACTGTTTTTCTGCGCCTTGGCCAGTACGCCTTTGGCGGCGGCCGGGTCAGCCAGCAACCTTTCCACTTCAGCGGATTGGCGCAGGAACATTACCGGCGCGCGGCCTGAACGCTCGGTGAACTTGAGCACCAGGCTCTGCTTCCAGTCGCTGACCTGGGACGCGGGCAACCAGCCGTCGCTGCGGCCATCGGTGGCGGCGCCGACGCGTACCCATGGGTTGCCGTCAACGTCCTTGCGTTGGTAGACGTAAAGCACGGAAAACGCCGGCAAAGCCTTGCCCGGCGCACTGCCGGCGTCCGTTGAAAGCTTGGCGCCGGGTTTGCTGAGGACGCGTTGGAACAGGGTTTTCTTACCCGCCATCAGCAACGGACGCTGACCGCCATCCACTTCTGCCACAGGCGGCGCCACAGGGGGCACAACCACCGCAGCCGGGGGCTTGGCCACGGGCTCATCGCTGCCGCTCAACCACCAATAACTCGCACCACCAATGGCCAACGCAACCGCCACTGCAACAGCGGCGAGTGCCAACACCGGCCCACGGCGCTGCTCGCTGTGCTGGGTCGGCGGCACCACCGGTTGGCGCACCGGCTGGGGTTTCTCGGTGGGGATCTCGATGGATTCCGGGGTGATGCCGGCCAGATCAAAACTCATGGGGATCGGCAACGGCCGCACCAAGGTAGCCTCTGGCGATTCCGACGGCAGGTTATCCAACGCCCGCAACAACGCCGCCGCATCCGCGAAGCGCTCCGCCGGATCCTTGGCCAACAGCTTGCGCAGCACCTCCTGATAACGACCGTGGTGCACCGGCAATTCGGGCAGCGGTTCAGTCAGGTGCGCGAGCGCCGTGGAGAGCGCATCGGTGCCAGTGTATGGCAGCTTGCCGACGAGAATCTCGTACAGCACCACGCCCAGCGCGTACAAGTCGGCGCGACCATCAATTTCTTGTCCCCGCGCCTGCTCTGGGCTCATGTAACTCGGCGTGCCTACGGCAAACCCGGCCTGGGTGAACTGAGTGCGATCATCCAGCGATTTGGCGATACCGAAGTCCGACAGCACCGCCGTACCATCGGCACGGAACAGAATGTTCGCCGGTTTCACATCGCGGTGCACCAAGCCCTGGGCGTGGGCATAGCCCAGCGCCGAGGCGATCTGGCGAATCAGCGTCACGCCCTGCTCCGGCGTCATCCCGGCGGCGATGCGCTCCTTGAGCGTGCCGTTGGGCAGGTATTCCATGGCCATGTAATACAGCTCACCGACGTTGCCGATGTCATGGATGGTCACCGTGTGCGGATGCGACAAGCGCGCCAGGGTCTTGCCCTCACGCAGGAAGCGTTCGCAGAAGCTCGGGTCAGCCGCCAATGCCGCCGCCATCACCTTCAACGCCACCTTGCGCTCCAGGGAACGCTGGGTCGCCAGGTACACGCTGGCCATGGCGCCTTCGCCGATCTCGCCTTCAATGTCATAACCCGGAATCAGGATGTTCATGCCGATACCTTCACAACGATGGCGGTGATGTTGTCCGGCGCACCCCGGTTGAGTCCCAGGTGCACCAGGCTGCGCACGATTTCATCCGGCGTGTCGTGGCCGAGGACTTCGCGGATCTCATGGTCTTCGACGGTCTTGTTCAGGCCATCGCTGCACAGCAAATAGCTGTCACCGGGAGCGATCAGCAGGTCGACCACCGCCAGTTCCAGGTGCGCTTCCACGCCAATCGCACGGGTGACGATATTGGCGCGTGGATGCGTGCGGGCGTCGGCTTCGCTGAGCAGGCCGCTGTCTTGCAGGTCTTGCACGTAGCTGTGGTCGCGGGAGATACCTTCCAGCACGCCGTCGCGCAGGCGGTACAAGCGGCTGTCGCCAGCCCACAGGCAAACGCCGCGCAGGCCACGGGCGGCCAACAACACCACGGTGCTGCCCATCATGGTCACGCCACGATGGGCGGTTTCTTCGCGCACGGCGGCGTTGATGCGCAGCAGGTCGTTGCGCAGCGCCGCCGTGTATTCATCCAGCGAGCGCCCCACCGGCACGCTGCGCAAGCTGTCGACGATCAGGCTGCTCACGTAATCCCCCGCCGCGTGCCCGCCCATGCCGTCGGCCACCACCCACAGGCGGTTTTCCGGCAGGTCCAGGCAGGCGTCTTCATTGACCTGGCGGACCATGCCCACATGGCTTTTGCTCGCGGATTTGTACGTCGACCCCATCTACACCACACCTTCTTGTCCGAGCAAAAACTGCGCAAAATCGTCGGCGGCAGGCAGGCCCTGACACCGCAACAAACCAGGGGAAATCGTCTGCGAGCCACGGCCCCACCACAGGCTCGCGCCTTCGCAGGCCTGTTCGGCCAGGGCGGTCAGACGCCCCTGAGGCACGGTGGTAGCCACCCGTTGCAGGCCGGCGAAACGGCTGCCCACGGTACGCGGTTCGCTCGCCGGGAAACCCAGGCCATCGAGGCCTTCATTGAAGCCTTCGAAGGTAGCACCGGCATCCAGGGTGCTGAGCAGCAACGCTTCGGCCTGCTCGAACCAGGTGTCCGGCCCGCCGACCAGGGACGCGGGATTGGTGTCGTGATCGAGCAAGGTCACCACCGCCAGAGGGAAGTAGCGCCCGACCCGGTCGATGCTCGGCATCACCACACCCGCCGCCGCGTCCGGTCCGCATACACCCGGCGCCAGCACAAAGCGCCACAACGGGCTGACCAGGTAGGTGTTGAGCCAGTCGCCGCCCAGGCTGCTCTGGCCGGCGAGCAGACCCGCCGCCAACCAGCTGTCCCACGGGCCGATAAAACTCTGGGGTAGCGCGCGGCTGACAAAGTCACCACGACTGGCCAACTTGCCGTAGAAACCCAGCGTCGTCATAGCCGCTCCGGCAGGCTGAAGCCACTGAGCACGCGGCTCTTGAACGGGTTGAAGGCGCTGTTGGCGCGCAGTTCGTAGGCGATGCTCGCACCGTCGACGCGCAGGCGCAGGTTGAAGCGGTCCGGGGAATTACCAGCCGTAAGGTCCGATTGCTCCAGCAGGCGGAACCAGGCCCACGGTCCGTCCAGGGTCACGCCGGAACGGCCACTGGCCGACGGCGGCATGATGGAAATACGCACCACGCCAATGCTGCCGGGGTTTGGCCATTGCATCGCCACTGGGCGGCTTGGGCCGTGGTCGTAGCTCAGTTGCTGACCGTCCAGGTCCAGCAGGAACTGGGTGATGGTCGGGTCCATCGACACCGGTTTGAGTTCGAAACGCACGATGGGCTGGGTGCCACCCGAGCGGAAGAACGCATCGCGGATCGTCGCTGCGCGCTGGAAGGTTTGCAGCACGCCCGGAGCAATGCCGAGCTTCTGCGCCGCGCCCGGCTGCCAGCGCCAGGTCTGCGCGGAGGTGTCTACGTAAGGCTGCAGGTATTTGCGGAAGTAGTTGTCCATCACTCCGCCCACGCCGAAGAACTGGCCGAAGTCATCCAGGGTCGCGTCCCGTGCGCTGCCCGGCGACATCGGGTAGCGGCCGGCCAGGGACTGGCGATACACGTTGACCACTTCGCTGACCCAGGCCGCGTTCAGTTGATTGCGCACCCCGCCCATCATGCTGTTGGTGGTGGAATTGACCACCGACTTGACCATGCCCTGCACCAACGGTGGCTGGCGTTCGGCATTCAGGCTGACCCGCGTGGCCGCAGCGGCCGCCTGGTTCTTCGCCTCACCGAGCAAGGCATCACCGCTGGCGCCGACCATGGCGCTGACCTGCACATACAGCGCATTCATGTCGGTGAGCAGGCCATCGATGGCCGCTGGCTCGCCTTCATTCTTGCTGACGATGCTGTTGAGTTCGGCAAAGTGTGCGGTCACCGGATCATCCGCAGCAGCAGGTGCATTGGCGGTCGGTTGTTCCTGGCCAAGCAGGCTGCCCAGGCGCTCCTTGAGCTTGTCGACGCCCCCTTCCACCGGTACGCCTTTAGCGGCCAATTGGCGCTCTTCGGCTTGCAGATCGGTTTCCTTGGCCACCGCCACCAGCAGTTTTTTCAGCGGAGAAGTCGGACCGGAAATCACCCGCAATACGTCGGCCGCCTGGGCCACGCTGGTGATCGGCACAAAGTCGATGTCCGCCAGCAACGCATCCCACTGACGCTGGTAATCCTGGAAATACAGGCGGCGTACGTCGGCGGCGAGGCTCACCACGTTCTGCTGGTCGGCCTGTTCGTGCCCCAACACCCACTGCTCTTCAGCCAGGGTGCCGGTCTGGTTCAGGCTGCTCAACAAAAACGCCTGGCGATAGCCCTTGGCGGTGAAGAACCCACTCAACGGCTCGCCCAGTGGTTTGCCACTTTTGCGGCTGAACACCAGCGCCGCATCACGACCGGCGGCTTCGTTGATGCGAAAGTCCGGGATGCCTTCGGGCAGTTTCTGGCGCTTGACCCGGTCATACACACGCTGGGCTACCGGCAGTTGTTGCAACTGACGACGCAGGTCATCGATCAGGCGTGGGTCGAGGCGAGCACTCGGTGGATGGCGTTCAAACAGCGCCTGCAAGTGCCCGGCCAATGCCTGGCGCTGATCGGCCGGCAAGTCGCGCGGCAGGTTGCGGTCCCAGTCGAGGGCGATCCAGGCCTTGATGAAGTCCGGGTCGTAATGCTCGGAATCGGCGAGCATCAGGTAGGCCTTGAGGCCTTCGTAGAGGAAGTCGGAATTGCCGCCGCCGTGCAGTTGCTCTTCGATGCGCGTCACCAGGCGTGGCGCGAACACGGCGATCAGCAGCTTGCGGTAGACACTGGCGGACTCGGCTTCAAGCATGTCGCCCTGGTACAGCCCCAGGCCTTCGGACCAGCTTGGCGAGTCGCCGGCCAGGTTCTTCACGGCGTTGAGCAATGGCAGCACCGCGAGGATGTCACGCTGCGCGGGGCTCAGGTTCTGCACGGACTGGCCCAGCGGTGCGACCTTCTGGTCGACCTGGGCGATATAGGCCTGGTTGGCGCGGTAACTCACCCACCACAGGCCGCTGACCACCACGACCAGTGCCACGGTGGCGGCCAGCACCCCGCGTGCAATCCACTTGCGCCGACGCTCGACCTTCGGGTTCACCCCCACCAAGCCACGCTCGGCAAACGCCACCGCAGTGAAGAGTTTTTCGATGAAGTAACTGCGCCCGGTGCCGCTCTGGCGCGCCAGGTGCTGACGGTCCAGGTTCATGCTTTGAGCCATGGCGCCGATCAGGCGGTCGATCGGGCTGCCTTCCTGGGTGCCGCTGGTGAAATACACACCGCGCAGCAACACGCGCTCTTCAAAGGCATTGGGCTTGAACACGCCTTCGAGGAAGCTTTGCAGGCAATCCTTCAACGCACCGAACTGCTGCGGGAAGCCGTAGATCAGGTCGCGGCGCGCCGGGTCGCGTTCCTGTTGCAGGCGTTCGACCAGGCGTTCGTTGAGGCGCTGTTCCAGGCCAGCGAACTCGCTTTGCAGGTGTGCCAGCGGGCTGTCGCTGTTTTTGCCGTCGTCCAGGGCAAAGGTCATGCCCCACACCTGGGCGCGCTCTTCCTTGCTCAGGTTGTCGAAGAACTCCATGAAGCCCGGCACCAGGTCGAGCTTGGTCAGCATCAGGTAGATCGGAAAGCGCACGCCCAACTGGGTGTACAACTCCTGGATCCGCAGGCGGATGGCGGCGGCATGGGCGGCGCGCTCGGCGTCGGTGCCGAGCAACAGGTCCGACAGGCTGATGGCGATGAAGGCACCATCGATAGGCCGGCGCGAGCGCTGTTTTTTCAGCAGGTCGAGGAAACCCAGCCACGCGGCTTTATCCACCGTGGAGTTGCTGTCCTGGGTGGTGTAGCGGCCAGCGGTGTCGAGCAACACAGCCTGATCGGTAAACCACCAGTCGCAGTTGCGCGTACCGCCGACGCCGCGCACGGCACCGGCGCCCAACTGTGCCGCCAGCGGGAAGTGCAGGCCGGAGTTGACCAGCGCCGTGGTCTTGCCCGAACCCGGCGGGCCGATGATCACGTACCACGGCAGCTCGTAGAGGTTGCGGCGTTCATCGCCACCCAGCTTGGCCTTCTTCAGCAGCGCCAGGGCCTCGTCCATGCGCTGGCGCAGGGTGCTGAGTTCTTCGGCGGTGGCGACGCTATTGGGGTCTGCCGGGGTTTCGGCGGCCAGGCTGCGCATCACTTCGGCGGCCTGGCGACGGGCCTGGATAATGCGGAACACGCGGTAGGCAATCCACACCGCGAACACCAGGATGATCAGCGCCCAGCGGCGCCCTTCCGGCACCAGCACGTCGAGCAACGGCCCGACAAACCAGATGATCAGGCTCAGGGCGATCAGGCCCAGCACGGGAATCACCCAGCGAATCATGAAACTGAAAAACGCCTTCACTCGACGCCCTCCGCCAATACGGTGATTTCAACCCGACGATTGCGGGCGCGGCCTTCTGCGGTGGCGTTGGTCGCCACCGGCTCGGTGTCGCTTCGGCCCTCGGCGCTGAAGCGCTCCGCCTGGCCAGTCTTTGCCGCGAGGATTTCCAGCACAGACTTGGCCCGTGCTTCCGACAGCGCCCAGTTGGACGGGAAGCGCAGCGTGGCAATCGGGCGGTTGTCGCTGTGCCCGGTCACGCGTACCTGGCCTTTCACTTTGCGGATGGCATCGGCGATGCGCAGCATCAGCGGTTGGTAGTCATCGACAATGCTGGAACTGGCGGACGCAAACAGCTCGTCGCCACGGATGGTCACCACTGAACGGTCGACCGCATCTTCCACGGCAACGCGCCCGGCCTTGATGTCTTCCACCAGGAAACCGGCCAGGCGTGGGCGCTCGATGACTTTGGGTTGTGCCACCGGGCGGTCGATGGCCTGCACCGGGATTTCGCCCAACGCGTGAATATTCTTGAACACCGGCTCGGCATCCGACGCCAGCTTCATGCGCAAACCAAACAGCAGCGCCAGCAACAGCGCCACGCCGATAGCCACGGCGATCCATGGCGGCATGAATTGCGCCAGGCGATCCCGCGCCACGGTCACGCCGCGCCAGTGTGGCGACAGTTCACGTTCGTGTTCGCCACGGGCGCTGCGAATGGCGGCAGCCGTGCGTTCACGCAGGGTTTCCAACTGACTGCGGCCGTCGTTCATTACGCGATAACGGCCTTCAAAACCCAGGCACATGCACAGGTACAGCAGCTCCAGCAGGTACAGGCGTTCCCGTGGACTTTGCAGGCAATGGTCGAGCAACTGAAAGACTTTCTCACCGCCCCAAGCTTCGTTATGCACCGTGATCAGCAGGCTCTGTTTGCCCCAGTCACTGGTGCTGCCCCATGGCGTACTCAACACCGCTTCATCCAGCGCGGTGCACAGCGCATAACGGGCCAGCAGTACTTCGTTGCGGGCGATACCGGCCGCTTCGGCGCGTTCTTCGAACTGGCGCAGATACGCCAGCAACTGCGCGCGCAGGCTGGCCGGCGCCGGGTGGGCGATGGTGTTGCGCAGGCGCGTCAGCAGTGTCAACAACGGGCCGGCGGCGCTTTCCAGCGGGTTGAGGCCCTGGCTTTTGCCGGTGAGCATCGGCGCGGCTGGCATGGCCAGCGGCGACGGTTCGGCACGCGCAGGTTCCGGCGCCCGACCACCCGGACGCGGCATGAACTGGGTGCGGTCATCATCATTGGGATGCATCGCGGATTATCCTCGGATCGCCCAAAAGGCCAGGTTCAAGCCCGGGAACTGCCCGGCGATGTGGAAGGCAAAGCCGCCGGAATTGCCCAGCTGTTGCCAGGCCTCGCTGCCGCGATCCAGCTCGTAATAGGTGGAACCTGCGTGGTACGGCAATTGGCGCGGCGCCACGGGCAGAGGCAACAGGGTGATGCCCGGCAGTTGCAGGTTGACCAGGTCGCGGATGTGCTCCACCGAACCAACCTTGCTCTGCTGGCCGAAGCGCGCGCGCAGGGTTTCGCCGGGGACATCGGCACGCACCACCAGGATGAAGCTGGCGTTGTCGAGCAGGGTTTTGTCGGCCAGCATCGCCACGTGCACGCCGTAGGCTTTCTCGACAATCGGGATCGGCGTGGCCTTGCTGTCGATCAACATCGACAGCGCTTCACGCAAGGCGGCCATCACCGGAGCAAAGCTCAGCGCCAGGTCGTCGTGCTGGTACTGGGGGTATTCCTGGGGACGGCGGCCTGAGGTCGAGAAGGTGGAGAACTCTCCCGCCAGGCTGACCAGTTCGCTGAAAAAGCGCTCCGGGTGCAGCGGGCTCAACTGGCTCAAATGCTGGATCAGCGGTTGGGCGCGGTTGACCAGTTGCAGCAGCATGAAATCGGCAATCTCCGACGCGCCACCGGCGCCCGAAGCGACCACGCGCCCCGCCAGGGCTTCGCCGCGTTGGTGCAGCAAGCCGAGCAGTTCGCTGCGGAATGCGGTCAGCGGCTTGCTCGCAGCGACGTCCAGCACGGGCGGAATGTAGGTGTCGTCGAGTACCAGTGCGCGGTCGGCGCGTTTTTCCTTGATGCGCACCAGGCCGATGGCGGCGTAATCGCTAATGCCATCCTGGGCGGTCAGCAGGCGCAGAGCCCGTGAGCCCAAGGCCACCGGTGCGCGGTTTTCGAAGGGTGCGTTGTCGTCACGCACTTCGCGGACCTGGCTCACGTAACGCGCCGCCTCCAAGGCTTCGCCTTCCTCCACGGTATCGCGGGCACCGGCACGCTTGAGCGGCAGCGCCAGGTACACCAGGCCATCGCGCAGGTTGTCGTCGATGTTCAGCGGGCTCGGCGCCAGATCGTCCTGGGGAATGTTGAACGGCGTGCCGTCGGGCAACAGGCCACGCGCCGAGACGATCGCCAGCTTGCCCTGGGCCAGCAGGCCCTGGTCGATCAGCAGCTCGGAAAAACCCCAGGCCCCGGCCGACAAAGGGCGGCTGCGGGCGTCGATCAGGTTTTCCAGGTAACGGTCATGCTGCTGGAAGTGCTGCGTTCCGATGAACATGCCTTCCGACCAGACCACGCGATTGTTCCAGGACATGGGGGCTCCGATTGCTTCTTATTGGGCAGGGCTGGATGGGGTGACCACGACGTCGGCGCGCACGGCACGCACATCGAGGCTGATCTGGTATTCGGTGTATTGGCGCGCGGGCACGTTGATCACCGTGCGCCATTGCGCGCGGTCCAACTCGCGATAGCCCACCAGCAAACCGATCTGGCGCGTGGACGGGTCGAGGTCGCGCTGGATGCTCAGTTGCTCGCCGGGCTGCACCATCACTTCGTCCTGGTCCAGCAGGTCCAGGCCCAGGGTCGATTGCGCCCGGTCAGCCAGGGCGAAGTAATCGGAGCGGGCAAAGGTGGCGGCGTTTTTCAGTTCGAAGATGCGCACCCGCACCGGCGCAGCCTGGCCGTTGGCGCCGGGGTTGAGCCCGTTGATCGCATGAAAGTGCAGCTCGACGGCGGCCGTCTCCGCTTCGGCCTCGGCGGCTGTTTCGGGTTTGGCGGCGTCTTTGGCACACGCCGTCAGCAGAAGCAGTGTGGCGACTGCGAGTAAAAACCTGGGAATCATCCTGCGTCCTCAATGACGTATTTAGCTATCCGTTGATCCATGTGTTGCGGCGCGGTTTTACCGACGCTGTCGTGCGCTGTGCTCTTCGTAGGCCCGGCTGAATTCGCGGCCGAACAGGTCCTGGAAATCTTCCTGGGCCTCGCGGGAAATATTGCTGTAGAGCTCGGTGAATTGCTGCCAGTACTGAGCCTGGCGTGAGCCGTTGAAAATACTTGAGAGCCCGCCGGGCTTGCCCATGCGCTCTTCCAATTGCGCCGGTTCAAAACGCGTGAGCAGGTGTTTGATCGCCGCTTCCACGCCGGCCATCACCGCCAGTTGGTGGGCACGCAGGTCGTTGAAACTGTCGCGTACGGCGAGGTCCGGTGCCATAAACGCCTGATTGCCGTGGCGAAGCAAAAGCAGTAACGCTTCGTCAGCATTCGGGGCGAATTTCAACGGATTGTTTTCAGCGGGCTGGATCATGGTCTGCTGCATGCGGAACTCGCCCTTGAGGCTGGCGCGGGCACGCAACACGTCGATCAGGCCTTCGACCATCAGTCGGTAGCTGCGGCCGATGTTTTCCATCTGGGCCTCGGCCTGGGCTTTGTCCAGGCGCAGTTGATCGAGGCCAGCGCCGCGCAGAAAGGCTTGCAGGAGGTCGGGTTGCTGAGTGTTTGCCACAGGCTCGACCGCAGGTGGCGGCTGAATGACCGGTGCGGGCGGCGGAGCAACGGGCGCAGGTGCATCGCCAAACAGGTCCCAATCTTCGGGAATCACCGAGCCCGAAACCACGGGTTTCTCGAGCGCAACGGGCGTCGGCGGACGGAAGTCATGCTGCTCGGACGGCACATGGTCCGGCACGGTCGGCGGCGGCACGGCGGTGGGGCTGAGGAAGTCGAACAGGTCCGGCAGCGTGTCCATCGACGAAGCGCCCTGGAATTGCGGCGCGATCACCGGCACCGGCGTGGGCTTGCTCGCCACGGCCCCCATCAGCGCTTCAAAGCTGTTCGGCGAATCGCCGGCAAACGGCTGGCTGTCGACGGCCTGCACGTTGAAGTCGATGCGCGCCTGGATCTCGTAATCACCGATGCGGATCAACTCACCGTCTTGCAACGGTTCGCTGTTACCCCGACGCATACGGATACCGGCTTTAACCAACTCCACACCATTAGTGCTGTTATCGGTTAAATAATAACGACCCTCTTTGTATTGAATAACGCAATGTTGCGAGGAGACCAAGCGCTCTGGATCAGGCAGTACCCAGTCATTATCGGAACTGCGGCCAATAGCCATCGAGCCCTGATTCATGGACTTTTCGGAGCACTGCCCAGGGGTAATCTTGTGATAACTAGTGATAGTCAAACACAGCGACATCTTGCCTCCTTGCTGATACTTCGCGCGCGGTCGACTCCCAGGACAGCGCCTCCCGGGATATCGCCATCAGGTCGAGCGATCGACCGTCTAAAACCTGCCAATGCCAGCATGATCGCTGATCTTAACTGGGCTCTATGACAAAAATCCTGTCCCGGTGCGTCGTTCGACCCACCAGTCGCGCAGGTTGTTAAGCACCGCACATCTGTCACAGAGGGCGAATAGCTTACCTTGACAAGCCCTAAGTACTACACCAAAAATGCACAACTTCTTGAATACCAGTGATGGCACATTAGTGGCATCTTGCTTATATGACCAAGAAAACATGCAAAGTTCCTCGCGCAACTAATGCATGAATTGCCCGCCGTCTAACGGGCTGATAGGGAGATCAAATTCAGTGGATGTGCCGTTGCTGCTCACCGCCGTTTCCGCGACTTCGCCCTGTGGCGAAGACATGGAATATGACGCGCAATTTCTGCAATTGGAGCGTGATGCCAAGGGCCAACCCGAGCGCAGCATGGGCGACTCCATCCTGCCCGCTGAACCGCCGGAATGGCGCAGCATCCAGCAGCAAAGCCTCGACTTGCTCGGGCGCAGCAAAGACCTGCGCATCACCCATTTCCTGCTGCAAAGCGCCCTCGCCCTCCAAGGTGTGGCGGGCCTTGCAGAAGCACTGACGCTGATCGACGCGTTGCTGCGCGATTACTGGGCCGACCTGCACCCGCGCCTGGATGCCGACGATGACAACGACCCCACCGTACGCATCAACGCCCTCACTGGCCTGACCTGCGACACCAATATTCGCTTGCTGCGCGAAAGCATCCTGACACGCTCGCGCACTTTCGGGCCCGTGAGCCTGCGCGCGGCGCTCAACGCCAGTGGCCTGTTGAGCTTCCCCGACGAGCAACTCGGCGCCCAGCAGCTCAACGCCGCGTTCCTCGACAGCGACCCCGAGCACCTGCAAGCCACCCGTAACGCGCTGATTGCGGCGCGTGCGGCGTGCGAAGCCATCGAACGGCAGGTCAACGATCAGGTCGGTTCCGCCCAGGGCGTGGACCTCAGTGCCTTGAAGCAACCCCTCAAGCAGGCGTTGCAGATCCTTAATCAAGCGGTGCCCGGCACCGACAGCAGCAGCGAACCCGAGGCCGTCAGTGACGACAATGCCCCCTCGGCCGACTTCGCCGCTGCGCCCGCAGCACCGCGCCCAGTTGGCGACATCGCCAGCCGCGACGATGTGCTGCGCAGCCTCGACAAGATCCTTGCGTATTACACCCGGTACGAGCCTTCGAGCCCGCTGCCGGTGCTGTTGAACCGGGCGAAGCATCTGGTGCACGCCGACTTCGCGGCCATCGTGCGCAATCTGATTCCCGACGGCATGTCCCAATTTGAAAACCTGCGCGGCCCGGACGGCGAATAAACCGCCCGACTGTGCAGTAACAACACCGTCGCTCAAGCGACCAGGAGCAGCAACGTGGCGAAGCAAAGTTCTCAGAAATTCATCGCGCGCAACCGCGCGCCTCGAGTGCAGATCGAGTACGACGTCGAGCTTTACGGCGCCGAGAAAAAGGTCCAGCTGCCCTTCGTGATGGGCGTGATGGCCGACCTCGCCGGCAAGCCCGCCGAGCCTTTGGCGCCGGTGGCCGACCGCAAGTTCCTTGAAGTGGACGTCGACAATTTCGACTCACGCCTCAAGGCCATGCAGCCGCGCGTGGCGTTCCACGTGCCCAACGAACTGACCGGCGAAGGCAACCTGAGCCTGGACATCACCTTCGAAAGCATGGACGACTTCAGCCCGGCCGCCGTGGCCCGCAAGGTCGACTCGCTGAACCAACTGCTCGAAGCCCGCACCCAACTGGCCAACCTGCTGACCTACATGGACGGCAAGACCGGCGCTGAAGAAATCATCATGAAGGCGATCAAGGACCCGGCATTGCTCCAGGCACTTGCCAGCGCGCCGAAGCCTGCAGGGGATCAGTAATCATGACCGACAATACCGCCCGCGAAGGCAGCCAGATCCTGGGTGCCACCGAAGAAGCCAGCGAGTTCGCCAACCTGCTGCTGCAGGAATTCAAGCCCAAGACCGAGCGTGCCCGCGAAGCCGTGGAAACCGCCGTGCGCACCTTGGCCGAACAGGCTCTGGCGCAAACCGATCTGGTGTCCAATGACGCGATCAAGTCGATCGAATCAATCATCGCTGCCATCGACGCCAAGCTGACCGCCCAGGTCAACCAGATCATCCATCACCAGGATTTCCAGCAGCTGGAAAGCGCCTGGCGTGGCCTGCACTACTTGGTCAACAACACCGAGAGCGATGAGCAGCTGAAGATCCGTGTGCTCAACATCTCCAAGCCGGACCTGCACAAGACCCTGAAGAAATTCAAGGGCACCGCGTGGGACCAGAGCCCGATCTTCAAGAAGATGTACGAAGAAGAATACGGCCAGTTCGGCGGCGAGCCGTACGGCTGCCTGGTAGGCGACTACTACTTCGACCAGTCGCCACCCGATGTCGAACTGCTGGGCGAGCTGTCGAAAGTCTGCGCCGCCATGCACTCCCCGTTCATCGCTGCCGCTTCGCCGACTGTGATGGGCATGGGCTCGTGGCAGGAACTGTCGAACCCGCGCGACCTGACCAAGATCTTCACCACCCCGGAATACGCGGGCTGGCGTTCGCTGCGTGAATCGGAAGACTCGCGCTACATCGGCCTGACCATGCCGCGCTTCCTGGCGCGCCTGCCGTACGGCGCCAAGACCGACCCGGTGGAAGCCTTTGCCTTCGAAGAAAACACCGACGGTGCCGACAGCTCCAAATACACCTGGGCCAACGCCGCGTACGCGATGGCGGTGAACATCAACCGTTCGTTCAAGCACTACGGCTGGTGCTCGCGCATCCGTGGCATCGAGTCCGGCGGAGAAGTGGAAAACCTGCCGGCGCACACGTTCCCTACCGATGACGGTGGTGTGGACATGAAATGCCCGACCGAAATCGCCATCAGCGACCGCCGTGAAGCGGAACTGGCGAAGAACGGTTTCATGCCGCTGCTGCACAAGAAAAACACCGACTTCGCCGCGTTCATTGGCGCCCAGTCGTTGCAGAAACCGGCCGAATACGATGACCCGGACGCCACCGCCAACGCCAACCTGGCCGCACGCCTGCCGTACCTGTTCGCCACCTGCCGTTTCGCCCACTACTTGAAGTGCATCGTGCGCGACAAGATCGGTTCCTTCAAAGAGAAGGACGAAATGCAGCGCTGGTTGCAGGACTGGATCCTCAACTACGTGGACGGTGACCCTGCGCACTCCACCGAAACCACCAAGGCCCAGCACCCATTGGCTGCCGCCGAAGTGATCGTGGAAGAAGTGGAAGGCAACCCGGGTTACTACAACTCCAAGTTCTACCTGCGCCCGCACTACCAGCTCGAAGGGCTGACCGTGTCGCTGCGCCTGGTATCGAAGCTGCCTTCGGCGAAAAGCGCATAACCACGAATGAGCCGGCTCTTCTGTGGGAGCCGGGCTTGTCCACGATGCACGCGACGCGGTCTGCCAGTCAGACCGCGGCGAAGCAATCGCAGGCAAGCCAGCTCCCACAGAACAGCATTGCCCATTGGGCTTAAACAAATATCGTGGCTGAGTCCACACAGGGAGAAAACATGGCTGTTGATATTTTCATCAAGATCGGCGACATCAAGGGCGAGTCCATGGACAAGGCCCACAAGGACGAAATCGACGTGCTGAACTGGAGCTGGGGCATGGCCCAGTCCGGCAACATGCACGTGGGCGGTGGCGGCGGCGCGGGCAAGGTGAATATCCAGGACCTGTCGCTGACCAAGTACGTCGACAAGGCCTCGCCGAACCTGATGATGCACTGCGCCAGCGGCAAGCACATCGACAAGGTCAAGCTGACCGTGCGTAAGGCCGGTGGCGAAAGCCAGGTCGAGTACATGGTGATCAACCTGGAAGAAGTGCTGGTCACCTCGCTGAGCACCGGCGGTTCGGGCACCGATGACCGCCTGACCGAGAACGTCACCCTGAACTTTGCCCAAGTGATGGTCGACTACCAGCCGCAGAAAGCCGACGGCACCAAAGACGGCGGCGCGATCAAGTTTGGCTGGAACATCCGTTCCAACACCAAGCGCTGATAGCCCTTGAGGCCGTGGCTTCGCGCCACGGCCACAACCCACTTGTCCCTCTCACAACCCGTCCGTGGAGCCGCTTTGGTGGTCACTGAAATCGCTTCCCGCGACCGTCTGCAACCGTCCCTGTTGGACCGGTTGACTGACGACGATCCAACCAACCCCAAGGAAAGCGCCGACAAACGCGTGCTGTCCCTGACCCAATTGAAAGCCTCGGTGCTGCGCGACCTGGCGTGGCTGCTCAACACCACGTCGTTGCTCGATGCCGATGCCACGCTGCACACACCGGCCGGTACTTCGGTGGTCAACTACGGCCTGCCGGCGCTGGCGGGCAACAGTGTTTCAAGCGTGGATATCAAGGCCTTGGAAGCGTTGATCTACCAGGCCATCGCTACCTTTGAGCCACGCATTCTGCGCCACACCCTGCGCGTAAAAGCCCGCGTCGGCCATGGCGAGATGAACCATAACGCGCTGAGTTTCGAGATCGAAGGCGACCTGTGGGCACAGCCCGTGCCGTTGCGCCTGCTGCTGCAAACCGACCTGGACCTGGAATCCGGCCACGTACGCGTGGTCAACGCTGACCAGCGGAGGCGCCCATGAACCCACGCCTGCTGGAGCTGTACAACCAGGAACTGCACCACGTGCGCGAAAGCGCCGCCGAGTTCGCCAAGGAATATCCGAAGATCGCCAGTCGGCTGACCCTGTCCGGCATGGACTGCGCCGACCCGTACGTCGAACGTTTGCTCGAAGGCTTTGCCTACCTAACGGCCCGCGTGCAGCTCAAGCTCGACGCCGAGTACCCGACCTTCACCCACAACCTGCTGGAAATCGCCTACCCGCATTACCTGGCACCCACGCCGTCGATGACCGTGGTGCAATTGCAGACCGCCCCGGATGAAGGTTCGCTGGCCAGTGGTTTCCCGCTGCCTCGCGACACCGTATTGCGCGCTGCGCTGGGCCGCGAAACCCAGACCTGCTGCGAGTACCGCACCGCGCACGCGGTGACGCTGTGGCCGTTGCAGGTGAGCAATGCCGAATACTTCGGCAACCCTGCCGCCGTGTTGGGTCGCCTGGCCGCCAGTGAGCCAAAAGCCAAGGCCGGCCTGCGCCTGACCCTGCGCACCGGCGCCGAATTGCCGTTCAACAGCCTTGACCTGGATAACCTGCCGCTCTACCTCAGCGGTGCCGACGAGCAACCATTCCGCCTCTACGAACAACTGCTGGGCAATGCCTGCGCGGTGTTTGCACGCAAGCCGGGTGGCGATTGGGTCGAGCGCCTGCCGCAGGATGCACTGCGCTCCCGTGGTTTTGACGATGCCGACGCCGCCATGCCGGTGGTCGCACGCGCGTTCCAGGGCTATCGCCTGTTGCAGGAATACTTCGCCCTGCCCCACCGCTACCTGTTCGTCGAGTTCGCTGAACTGAGCCGTGCGGTCAAACGCTGCGATGGCCAGGAGCTGGAATTAATCGTGTTGTTCGACCGTCATGAGCCGAGCCTGGAAGGCAGCGTCGGCGCAGCGCAGTTCCTGCCGTTCTGCACGCCAGCAATCAACCTGTTCCCCAAGCGCGTGGACCGCATCCACTTGTCCGACCGGGTCAACGAACACCATGTGATCGCCGACCGCACGCGGCCGATGGACTTCGAGATTCACTCGTTGAGCGGCATCACCGGTCACGGTACCGGGCCGGAGCAGCCGTTTTTGCCGTTCTATGCCGTGCGTGATCCATCACGCTACGGCCGCGACCAGGCGTATTACACCGTACGCCGGGAGCCCCGCGTCTTATCCAGCGACCAGCGCCGCAACGGCCCACGCTCCACCTATGTGGGCAGTGAGACCTTTGTCAGCCTGGTGGACAGTCGCCAATCGCCCTACGGCCATGACTTGCGCCAACTCGGCGTGACTGCGCTGTGCACTAACCGCGACTTGCCCCTGTTCATGAGCATCGGCAACGGCAAGACCGACTTCACCCTGGCCGACAGCGCCCCGGTGCTGTCCGTGCGTTGTGTGGCAGGCCCGAGCCGCCCACGCGCCAGCCATGCCCATGACGCCAAGGCCTGGCGCTTGATCAGCCAGTTGTCGCTCAACTACCTGTCCCTGAGCGAACAGGGCCAAGGCGCGGCGGCCTTACGCGAACTGCTGCGCCTGTACGGCGACAGCAACGACGCCGCCCTGCAGTTGCAGATCGAAGGCCTGCGCGAGGTCAGCAGCAAAGCCGTGACCCGACGTTTGCCGATGCCCGGCCCGATCGTGTTTGGCCGTGGCCTGGAAATCACCTTGGAATTCGATGAAAACGCGTTTCGCGGCACCGGCGTGTTCCTGCTCGGTGCGGTGCTGGAACGCTTCCTGGCACGCTACGTGTCGATCAACAGTTTTACCGAGACGGTGATCCGTACCACCGAACGCGGCGAGATCATGCGATGGAAAGCCAAGCCCGGACGTCGTCCGACCCTGTGAGTACCCTGGATGCGATGCATCAGGAGCCCTGGGAATACGATTTCTTCCAGGCGCTGCGCCGTATCGAGTGCGAATCGCCAAACCTGCCGCGACTGGGCCATTCCCTGCGCCTGGCGGATGACCCGCTGCGCCTGGGGCAACAGGCCGATTGCACCTTTGCGCCGGCCACACTGGCCTCGGTCGATCCCGGTGGCGACGGCAAACCGGCGCGGCTGGAGCAATTCTTCTTTGGCCTTGGCGGCCCCAATGGCCCGCTGCCGCTGCACATCACCGAGTACGTGCGCGAGCGTCAGCGCAACAACGCCGACAGCACCAGCAAACAGTTCCTCGATGTGTTCCACCATCGCCTGCTCAGCCTGTTTTACCGGGCCTGGGCCGAGGCGCGGCCGACAGTCAGCCACGACCGTCCTGACGATGATTACTGGTCCGCGCGCCTAGCCGCCCTGAGTGGACGGGGCATGCCGAGCCTGCTGAATCAGGGGCTCATCCCGGACACCGCGAAGCTGCATTACAGCGGCCACCTGTCGGCGCAAACCCGCTATCCAGACGGCCTGAAAGCCATTCTCAGCGAGTACTTCGGCCTGCCGGTGGAGATTGAAGAGTACGTCGGCCAATGGCTGGAGCTGCCCGAGCGCAGCCGCGTCAGCGTGAGCGCCAACCGCCTGGGCGTGGACTTTTGCCTGGGCAGCTTCGTGTGGGACCGCCAGCACAAATTCCGCATCCGCCTGGGGCCGCTCACGCTGGATGACTACATGGGCATGCTGCCTGGCCACCAGCCGTTCAACGAGTTGGTGGCGTGGGTGGCCGAGTACCTGGGCCATGAACTGGACTGGGACCTCAACCTGGTTTTGCAACAACCCGAAGTGCCGGCGCTGCAACTCAATGGTCAGTTCCGCCTGGGCTTCAACACCTGGCTCGGCAAGCCCGAGCATGACGCCAACGACCTAATCCTGGCCCGGCATTACGCCGATCACGCCACCACCTCAAGGAATCCAGAGCATGGGTGAAATCAGTCGCGCCGCACTGTTCGGCAAACTCAACAGCGTGGCCTACAAGGCCATCGAAGCCGCCACCGTGTTCTGCAAACTGCGGGGCAACCCGTATGTGGAACTGGCCCACTGGTTCCACCAGTTGCTGCAATTGCAGGACTCGGACCTGCACCGCATCATCCGTCAGTTCAACGTGGAGCCGGCGCGCCTGGCCCGGGACCTGACCGAAGCGCTGGACCGTTTGCCGCGTGGCTCGACGTCGATCACCGACCTTTCCTCCCATGTGGAAGAAGCCGTGGAACGCGGTTGGGTCTACGGCAGCCTGATGTTTGGTGAAAGCCAGGTGCGTACCGGCTACCTGGTGCTCGGTATCCTGAAGACGCCAAGCCTGCGCCATGCGCTGTTGGGCTTGTCTGCCGAGTTCGACAAGATCAAGGCCGAGGCCCTGAGCGAGCGTTTCGACGAGTACGTCGGTGATTCGCCGGAGAACGCGCTGAGCGCCAGTGATGGTTTCAATGCCGGTGCCGTGCCCGGTGAAGCCAGCGGTGCCATGGCGCCGAGCGCGATGGGCAAGCAGGAAGCCCTCAAGCGCTTCACGGTCGACCTGACCGAACAGGCCCGCAGCGGCAAGCTCGACCCGATTGTTGGCCGTGACGAAGAGATCCGCCAACTGGTCGACATCCTCATGCGTCGGCGCCAAAACAACCCAATCCTCACTGGCGAAGCCGGGGTGGGCAAGACCGCCGTGGTCGAAGGTTTCGCCCTGCGTATCGTCGCCGGCGACGTGCCGCCAGCCTTGAAAGACGTGGAACTGCGCAGCCTCGACGTGGGCCTGCTGCAAGCTGGCGCGAGCATGAAAGGCGAGTTCGAACAGCGCCTGCGTCAGGTTATCGAAGACGTGCAGGCCTCGCCCAAGCCGATCATTCTGTTTATCGACGAAGCCCACACACTGGTGGGTGCCGGCGGCGCCGCCGGCACCGGTGACGCAGCCAACCTGCTCAAGCCGGCCTTGGCCCGCGGCACCTTGCGTACCGTGGCCGCCACCACCTGGGCCGAGTACAAGAAGCACATTGAGAAAGACCCGGCCCTGACCCGTCGCTTCCAGGTGGTGCAAGTCGCCGAGCCGTCGGAAGACAAAGCGCTGCTGATGATGCGTGGCGTGGCGTCGACCATGGAAAAGCATCACCAGGTGCAGATTCTCGACGAAGCGCTGGAAGCCTCGGTGAAACTGTCCCACCGCTACATCCCGGCGCGCCAGCTGCCGGACAAGTCCGTGAGCCTGCTGGACACCGCCTGCGCTCGCGTCGCCATCAGCCTGCACGCGGTGCCGGCGGAGGTGGACGACAGTCGTCGTCGCATCGAGGCGCTGGAAACCGAGTTGCAAATCATCGCCCGTGAGCATGCCATCGGCATTGCGATTGGTGCGCGCCAAACCAACACCGAGGCGCTGTTGAGCGCTGAGCGTGAGCGTCTGGCGACCTTGGAAAGCCGCTGGGCTGAAGAGAAAACCTTGGTGGACGAGTTGCTAGCCACCCGTGCAACGCTGCGTGAAAAGGCGGGCGTGGTGGACAGTGGCAACGATGAGCTGCGCGCCCAACTGGTCGACCTGCAACAGCGCCTCACCGCCCTGCAAGGCGAAACCCCGCTGATCCTGCCCACCGTGGATTACCAGGCCGTGGCCTCGGTGGTCGCCGACTGGACCGGCATCCCGGTGGGCCGCATGGCGCGCAATGAATTGGAGACAGTGCTCAACCTCGACCAGCACCTGAAAAAACGCATCATCGGCCAGGACCACGCCCTGCAGATGATCGCCAAGCGCATCCAGACCTCCCGCGCCGGCCTCGACAACCCGAGCAAGCCGATTGGCGTGTTCATGCTGGCCGGCACCTCCGGCGTGGGCAAGACCGAAACTGCCCTGGCCCTGGCCGAAGCCATGTACGGCGGTGAGCAGAACGTCATCACCATCAACATGAGCGAATTCCAGGAAGCCCACACGGTGTCGACCCTCAAGGGCGCGCCACCGGGTTATATCGGCTACGGCGAAGGCGGCGTGCTGACCGAAGCCGTACGACGCAAACCCTACAGTGTGGTGCTGCTGGACGAGGTGGAAAAAGCCCACCCGGACGTGCATGAGATCTTCTTCCAGGTGTTCGACAAGGGCGTGATGGAAGATGGCGAAGGCCGGGTGATCGACTTCAAGAACACCCTGATCCTGCTGACCACCAACGCCGGCACCGAGCTGATTTCCCATGTGTGCAAAGACCCGGCGAACATCCCTGAGCCGGAAGAAATCGCCAAGGCTTTGCGCCAGCCGCTGCTGGAAATCTTCCCGCCCGCGTTGCTCGGCCGCCTGGTGACCATCCCTTACTACCCGCTGAGCGACGAGATGCTCAAGGCGATCACCCGCCTGCAACTCAACCGCATCAAGAAGCGCGTAGAGACCACCCACAAGGTGGCTTTCGATTACGACGACGCGGTGGTCGACCTGATCGTCTCGCGCTGCACCGAGACCGAAAGTGGCGGGCGCATGATCGATACCATTCTGACCAACAGCCTGCTGCCGGACATGAGCCGTGAGTTCCTCACGCGCATGCTCGAAGGCAAGGCGCTGGCGGGGGTACTGATCAGCAGTCGGGATAACGAATTGCACTACGACTTCAGCGACGCCGGCTGACGGAACGCCATTCAACTGTAGGAGCCGGCTTGCCGGCGATAGCGGCCTGACATTCAACATTGAGGTTGACCGGGCCACCGCTATCGCTGGCAAGCCAGCTCCTACAGGGGGTTCGGTTCGTCAGGTACAACGACATTTACGGGTTAACCGATGCTATTCAACCAAGCCTCACGCCTGGCCAAAATCACCAGCCCCCTCGGGCCGGATGTGCTGTTGCTCAATGAAATGGGTGGCGGTGAAGAGCTGGGCAGGCTGTTCAACTACGAGCTGCAACTGACGTCCCTGGACGCCAACATCGATCTCAACCAGTTGCTCGGCAAGCCCATGAGCGTGGGCCTGCAACTGGCGGACGGTGGCGAGCGGCACTTCCACGGCATCGTCGCACGGTGCAGCCAGAACATCGACCAGGGCCAGTTCGCCAGTTATCAGGTGACGCTGCGCCCTTGGCTGTGGTTGCTCAGCCGTACCTCCGATTGCCGGATTTTCCAGAACCTGAGCATCCCGCAGATCATCAAGCAGGTGTTCCGTGACCTGGGGTTTTCCGACTTCGAAGACGCCCTGAGCCGGCCATACCGCGAGTGGGAATACTGCGTGCAGTACCGCGAGACCAGCTTCGACTTCGTCAGCCGCTTGATGGAACAGGAAGGCATCTACTACTTCTTCCGCCACGAGCAGGACCGCCATGTGCTGGTGCTGGCCGACGCCTACGGTGCCCACACCACGGTGCCGGGCTACGCGTCGATCCCGTACTACCCCAAGGACGAGCAGCAACGCGAACGCGACCACATGCACAACTGGCACCTGGCGCACGAAGTGCAACCGGGTTCGCTGGAGCTCAACGACTACGATTTCCAGCGCCCCAGCGCCAGCATCGACGTGCGCTCGGCCATGCCTCGCCCGCACACCGCCGGCGACTACCCGCTGTACGACTACCCCGGCACCTACGTGCAAAGCGAGGACGGCGAACACTATGCCCGCACCCGCATCGAAGCCCTGCAGACCCTGCATGAGCAGATCGAATTCAGCGGCAACGCCCGTGGCCTGGGTTCGGGCCATTTGTTCAGCCTCACCGGCTTCAGCCGCCAGGACCAGAACCGCGAATACCTGATCGTCGGCTGCCGCTACTACATCGTCCAGGAAAGCCTGGAAAGCGGCGGCGGTTCGGGCTCGGCACAGTTCGAAAGCAGCCTCACCTGCATCGACGCCCAGCAGAGCTTCCGCCCGTTGGCCAGCACCCACCGCCCTATCGTCAAAGGCCCGCAGACCGCGCTGGTGGTCGGCCCCAAAGGCGAGGAAATCTGGACCGACCAGTACGGCCGGGTGAAGGTGCACTTCTACTGGGACCGCCACGACCAGTCCAACGAAAACAGCTCATGCTGGATTCGCGTGTCGCAAGCCTGGGCCGGCAAGAACTGGGGCTCGATGCAGATTCCACGGATCGGCCAGGAAGTGATTGTGAGCTTCCTTGAAGGTGACCCCGACCGGCCGATCATCACCGGACGGGTCTACAACGCCGAGCAGACCGTGCCTTACGACCTGCCGGAAAACGCCACCCAGAGCGGCATGAAAAGCCGTTCGAGCAAGGGCGGCACGCCGGCCAACTTCAATGAAATCCGTATGGAGGACAAGAAGGGGTTGGAGCAGTTGTACATCCATGCCGAGCGTAATCAGGACATCGTGGTCGAGGTGGATGAAAGCCATTCGGTGGGGCATGACCGGAATAAGAGCATTGGGCACAACGAGACGGTGACCATCGGCAACAACCGCCTGCGCATCGTCAAGCAGGAAGACATCCTCTCGGTGGGCCAGCGCAAGACCGACAGCATCAGCCAGAGCTATGTCATCGAAGTCGGTGAAAACCTGCGCCTGGTCTGCGGTGAAAGCATCCTGGAGTTGAACGCCAGCGGGCAGATCAACCTCACCGGCGTGCAGATCAGCTTCTATGCCAGCGGCGATGCCGAGTTCAACACCGGCGGCGTACTGCACCTGAACAACGGCGGCGGCCCCGGCGCCACGCCCGATGGCCAGGGCCAGAAAGCCGCCATCGACGCCAATATCAAAGCCGCGTTCCCCACGCCTAAAAGCTCCTGACGAGACCTGCTTTCATGACGTATCGAATCAACGAATTCCAGTTCCAACTGCCGGCCAGCGAGCTGCAGGACGCGACGATCAATATCCTCAAGTTCCCGGAACTGGGGACTTCACTGATCGTCAGTCGCAGCTTGCTCGCCGAGGGTGAAACCCTGCACAGCAACTTCAATGACCAACTCCAGCGCCTGGAAAAACAGGTGCAGGATTTACGCTATCAACCCGGTGTCGACGTGCGTTTGGGCGCGGCCCAAGAGGTGGAAGGCATCGAGCTGCGCAGCCAATTCAACAAGGGCAATGACAAGGTGTTCCAGTATCAACTGGCGCTGGTGCTACCGGGTACGCGCAAGATGCTCGCCTTGAGTTACGTGAAGGCCGACAAGCTTGGGGATGCCGAGGCAGCGCACTGGGCGTTGATCAAAAATTCGCTGTCGTTCGACACTGTTTCTTGATGAGCGGCCTGCATGTCTGACGCGTTATGGGCGGCCCGGATGGGCGATGCACTGACCCACACCTCGATGATGGCGGATATCCTCGGCGGCGTGCTGGAGGTGGCGGCCAACGTGGCGATCACGGCACTGGCGACTGCCGCAGTCGCGGCCGCCGTGGGGGTGACTATTGCTACCGCCGGTATCGGCGGCTGCATCCTCGGCGCGGTGGTGGGCATTGTCGTCGGCATGGCCATGAGCAAGACGGGGGCCGACAAGGGCCTCAGTAAGATGTGCGAGAGCTTCGCCAATGCGCTGTTCCCGCCCGTGGTGGAAGCCACGATTGCGGTGGGCTCGACCGACACGTTCGTCAACAGCATTCCGGCTGCGCGGGCCGCGGGCTCCATTCCCTCGCACGTGGCGCCCGCTGGTACGGAGCTTGAGCAAGCACCGCCGGAGCCCGACCCCGAGCCAAAACCCGAGCCTGGCTTCCTGGACATGGCCGAGGGTTTCTTCTCCCAGCTATGGCGGCCCACCGTCGCCACGCCTGCACCGGGTGTGGTGCCGGCCCTCACCGACATGGTCCTGTGCGCCCGCCATCCGCCGATGCCGCCACAGCTTCTGGCGGAAGGGTCTGACAAAGTCACCATCAACGGCCAGCCCGCCGTGCGCAGCGGTGATCGCAGCATGTGCGAGGCGACGGTGGTGTCGTCGGGGCTGATCTCGCCAAACGTCACCATTGGTGGTGGGACGGTGGTGGTGCAGGAAATTCGCAGTGGGAAGACCCCCGGCGTTGGCTTGGCGATTGAAGCATTGATGATGCTTAAAGGAGCCAAGGGCAAGACGCTGAGTAATTTGCCGTGCATGTTGCTCAGCGGGGTGGGTTCATACGCGGTGAGCCAGGCCATCGGGGCCATGACTAACGCGGCTATGGGCTCGATGAACCCAGTGCACGCGGCTACAGGCGCCAAGGTCCTGGGTGGCGAGGCAGAGTTGGATTTTGTGCTGCCGGGCGTACTGCCGATTCACTGGCAGAGGTTCTATAACAGTCGTGACGAGCGCCGCAGTGGGATGTTTGGCGCCGGCTGGAGCGTGTCCTACGAAGTCAGTGTCGAGGTCCTGCCGCACCCCGCCGGGGGTGAAGAACTGACTTATACCGATGAACAAGGCCGACAAATACAGCTCGGTTCGGTTGCTTTGGGCAGTGCGATGTTCAGTCCGGGCGAGGGCTTGAGCATTCGTCGGCACCGCAACGGCCAATTGCTGATTGAAAGTGATGACGGACTTTATCGCCTGTTTGACCCAACGCCAGGCACCAGCTCATTACTGCGCCTGAGTCAGTTGGGCGATCGCAATAACAACCGCATTTATCTCGACTATGACGATCTCGGGCGATTGGTACGTCTTCGCGACACTTTCGACCTGGTACAGGTGGAGCTGATCCGCGAGCAAGGTCGTGTGAGCCGGATTGAACGCGTGTATAGCGACCTGCCGCGAGAAGTATTGGTCAGTTATGAACACGACTTGGCAGGCGACCTGGCAATCGTGCGCGATGCGACCGGCCAGATTCAAAGACGCTTTGCTTATGACACCGGGCGGCGAATGGCAGAGCATCAACTGCCCACCGGCTTGCGCTGCTTCTACGAGTGGGCATTGATCGCCCAGGCTGAATGGCGCGTTGTCCGGCATTGGACGGATGAGGGCGACGAGTACCAATTCGAATACGACCTGGCCGCAGGCACAACGTGTATTACCGACAACGCGCAACGGGTTAGCACACGAGTCTGGAACACTCAGCACCAAGTCATTGCCTATACCGACAACCTCGGCAATACCTGGCTATTTGAGTGGAATGACGAACGCCAGTTGCTAAGCGCCACAGACCCCCAAGGGGGGCGCTATGAATATCACTACGACGAATCAGGCAACCTGATTGGAGAAATCGATCCCCTAGGTCGCAAAGAGGCTTCATCGTGGCTGGCGCATTGGTCGCTGCCGCTGGCTCGAACCGATGCCGCAGGCAACAGCTGGCAGTTTCGCTATGACCCGCGCGGTAACTGCATCAGTGAGACTGATCCCCTTGGCAGTGCCACCCGTTATCGTTATGACAGTCGTGGACAAGTCGTCGAAATCATCGACGCCACTGGCAAGCAGAAAAAACTATCCTGGAACGGGCTCGGCCAGTTGATCGAGCACATCGACTGTTCAGGCTACCCGACTCGATTCAGTTACGACCATCGTGGTTATTTGCAAGCCATCATCGATGCACTTGGCGAGCGTACCCAGTTCAGCTATGACGCAAAGGGGCGCCTGCTCAGTACCCAGCTGCCAGACGGCCGAACTGAACACTATTTGCGCAGTATCAGTGGCCAGTTGGTGGGTTATACCGATCCCGCCGGGCACACAACTCACTACCAGCACAACCGCCGGGGCCAGGTTAACCTGCGTACGGATGCCCATGGTCGCCAGGTACAGTTTGGGTATGATCGATTTGGCCGCCTGCAAGCGCTGACCAACCAGAACGGTGAAACATACCGATTCACCTGGGACGCCAGCGACCGGCTAATTGAACAGCAAGACCTGGACGGCAGCGCCAAGCGTTACAGCTACGACCCGCTCGACAGTGTCTGCGTGGTCACCGCCGTACCGGCGCCGCACGGCAACGGCATGGCGGTTGTCCCCTCAACGCCCCTCGACCCGATTGTTCATTATCTTGAGCGGGACGCGATGGGTCGCTTGATCGGCAAGGTAACGGCCGATGGGCGCACCGACTATTCCTATGACCCGCTGGATCGCCTCATTGCAGTGAGCACTGTCGATGCGCAGGGAAACGCACAGCGCCTGGCTTTCAACTACGACGCGCTGGGTCAATTGCTTGGAGAGCATAGTGTTGCTGGCAGCCTGCAGCATCACTATGACGAGTTGGGCAACCTTATCCAAACGCGCTTACCCGACGGGCGTTGGCTCAACCGTCTGCATTACGGCAGCGGTCACCTTCACCAAATCAACCTCGATGGACGCGTTATCAGCGACTTCGAGCGCGATCGCTTGCATCGAGAAGTGTTGCGTACGCAAGGTCAGCTCAGCACCCGCAGCGAATACGACCGCAATGGTCGCTTGCGAGCTCGTCAATGCAGAAATGAAGGTGTTTCGACGTTACT
The DNA here is from genome assembly GCF_049897165.1 of Pseudomonas sp. TWR1-1-4. Taxonomy (NCBI): domain Bacteria; kingdom Pseudomonadati; phylum Pseudomonadota; class Gammaproteobacteria; order Pseudomonadales; family Pseudomonadaceae; genus Pseudomonas; species Pseudomonas sp. TWR1-1-4. The sequence goes on from NZ_JAFCVS010000005.1 coordinate 516,977, forward strand.
GGCGCCGACGATGCAAATAGCGTTCGACTACGACCCTGCCGACAATCTGATTGGCAAGCTTGAACAGCTGCCCACTCACCAGCATCGTCAATTGCTTCACTACGATGCGACTGCGCGCATCATTGCCAACCAGGACAATCTGCAGGGGCAAACCGAAACATTCGCCTACGATGCGGCCGCCAACTTGCTTGATCCGCCGCAGGCGGCGAGCGGGCTGGTGGTACACAACAAACTGCTGACCTATCAGGACAAGCGTTATCGTTACGACGCTTTCGGCCGTCTCGCTGAAAAGCGCAGTGCGAAATGGGGCACTCAGCTTTTTACCTACGACGCTGACCACAGACTGATCGAAGTACGCCATCAAAAGGCTGAGCGAACGACTGTTATAAAAATGACGTATGACCCTTTGGGTCGTCGTATCGCTAAAAGCGAACATGACAGCCATGGCTTCCCGGTGGGACAAACGCACTTCGTTTGGGACGGGTTGCGCTTATTGCTGGAACGCAAAAATAACCAGAGCAGTCTGTACCTCTACGAAGGTAACGGCTACGAACCCCTGGCACGTGTCGATGGCACTGGCGAACATCAGCGTGTGCGTTACTACCACAATGATTTAAACGGTTTGCCTGAACAGTTGACGGAAGCGGACGGGCATACGCTGTGGCAATCGCGTTACCAGGTATGGGGCAACAGCGTCAGGGAAGTTCGCGAACCCTATTACATCGAGGAGCAGAACCTGCGTTTCCAGGGACAATACCTGGATCGGGAGACGGGCCTGCACTACAACACCTTCCGCTTTTATGATCCGGACGTAGGGCGGTTTACGACGCCCGACCCTATTGGGCTGGCAGGTGGGATTAACCTCTATGAATACGCGCCGAACCCTATCGTCTGGACTGACCCCCTTGGATACAAGGGTTGCAACGTCAAGGCAGGAGATGGCAAGACACACGATATCGTTCTTGAACTGACCAGGAAGCAGTACAAGCAGACGTTCGGTCACATCGCTGATGTCATCAAGGCGCGAGGAAAAAATATATTCACTATCGATCGCCTGGGCGCGGCAGATAACCGCAAAGCCTCTCTGGCCGGTCACCCGTCCGTCAAGGCACTGGATCGGGATGAATTCCCGATGGCGATGTTCAAAGAAGGTGGCAAAGGGGCTAGCGTCAGGTACATCGACCCTAGCGACAACCGAGGCGCAGGCTCCTCGATCGCGCATGCCCTGAGCGGCTATGACGACGGGACCCGAGTAAAAATAGTCGTGAAGTAACCGATTGGAGATTTCCATGCATATCACAGAAGCACTTGATTCACTCTCTGCTGCCAGCGGCCCATTGGCAGACCGCGTGTCGAAAGTGGCAGCCAAATACAATAAAACGCAGAAGTCACGTATCGAATCGCTGACCCGTCTGGCTTACCTGTTGTACGTCATCAATGAAAACGACCTGGCCGAGCAGCTCACTGCACCGCTGAGCAAAATCCCTTTTGAAAATAACTATGACTATTGGGTCTGGATCGAGGCGTCACTGGTACTCAACGGCACCCTGGCGAGGGCGCGCGGTGATGAACCCGTGTACGCTGATGCGCTTGCTCGTGTATTGGCGGCGCTGAACACCGGAAACGAGCTGCAAGTCACGGTGAAGCGCAACACCCATGAACGCTTTGTAAGAGGCGAGACCTTGAGCCTGGACAAAATCCAGGACGCGGAGAACGAGGGCGACTTTGTGACAGAGGGCAATCAACGTGTCACTTACCTGATGAGCCTGTTAAAAATTCAGTTTTTTGATAAACCCGAACATTACCCGCACGAAAAGATAAAGGCCGATATCGAAGAAAATGTCGCCAGAATCAATGAAATCATTGGCAAGATCGGATTAGAAAAGCTCACGCCATTCAAATGAAGTCTTGTTTAATCCAATAAAAAATGGGCACCCGACCCAGTCGGCGTGCCCATCTCTCCTACCACCCCGCCCCCTTCGAGACGGTAACGCTCTTACGCGTTAACAGTGTCTTTCAGCGATTTGCCTGGCTTGAACGCAACCGTGTTGCTGGCCTTGATTTTCACCGGCTCACCGGTTTGAGGGTTTTTGCCAGTGCGGGCGCCGCGATGGCGTTGCAGGAAGGTGCCGAAGCCAACCAGGGTGACGCTGTCCTTGCGGTGCAGGGCGCCGGTGATTTCTTCGAGAACGGCGTTGAGGACGCGGTTGGCCTGTTCTTTGGTGAGATCCGCTTTTTCAGCGATGGCGGCTGCGAGTTCTGGTTTACGCATAAGTGAAGCCTCTTTGACGGTTTTTTGTTGTTATGTCCGTGCTGCTCTCTTCTGGAGCAGCGCCCAAAGCGCCGCAGGCTCTACTCTGCGGCAGACGGGAGTGAGGATGGCATGCCCTCGCACGCTCCGCCAGTCTAGCGGCGACCTTTCTAGTGGGAAAAACGTGCTTAATCCGACAGAACGACCGGTATTTACGCCAGCAACGGCGGAAGTTCTTTATTGAGGGCCAGTTTTTCCATCACCGAGGTGCCGGTCAGTGCGTAACCCAGCAGGCGGCCACTGGCATCGCGGCACAGGGCCTTGATGTCGGCGCCCTCGCCTTCCACGTTCCAGACGCCTTCGGTGCCCCGTGGCGGTGGCGAGACCACCAGAGGGCAGACCGGCGTCTTGACGGTCACCGGCATCGGGCCGTAGCTGACGGCGGTGGCGTTGCCGGCCAGGGTCTGGGCCAACGCACGGGCGCAGCTCATCAGCGGCATCACGTACAGCAGGTTCAGGCCGTCGACCTCGGCGCAGTCGCCCAGGGCGTAGATATTGGCGTGGGAGGTCTTCAGATGGCGGTCCACCATGATCCCGCGATTGGTCTGCAGGCCGGCGGCGGCGGCCAAGTCGACGCGTGGGCGCAGGCCGATAGCCGAGACCACCAGGTCGCAGGCGATCACTTCACCGTCCGACAGGTGAGCTTCCAGGCCATCAGCGGTGCGCTGCAGGCGATTGAGCACCGGGCCCAGGTGGAAACGCGCGCCGAGGCCTTCGAGGCCGGCCTGTACCGCGGCGGCGGCGGCCGGGTGCAGCAAGGTTGGCATGACCTGCTCGCACGGCGCTACCAGGTCGATCTCATAGCCGCCAAGGATCAGGTCGTTGGCGAACTCGCAGCCGATCAGGCCGGCGCCGAGCAGCAGCACGCGGCGCTTGCCGGCAGCAGCGGCACGAAAGCGTGCGTAGTCTTCGAGGTCGTTTATCGGGAAAATCAGTTCAGCCGCATCGCCCTCAACCGGCACACGCACGGTTTCTGCGCCCCAGGCCAGGATCAGGTCGCGGTAAGCCACCGCTTCCTCACCAATCCACAAGCGCTTGTGGCCAGGGTCAATGCCGCTGACGCGCGTGTGAGTGCGCACTTCGGCCTTGAGTTGCTCGGCCATGGCGCCAGGTTCAGCCATGCTCAGGCCATCGGCTTCCTTGTTCTTGCCAAAACCAGTGGAGAGCATGGGCTTGGAGTAGGAGCGCCCGTCATCTGCGGTGATCAGCAGCAAGGGGGTCTCGCTGTCGAGCTTGCGAAACTCCCGGGCCACGTTGTAACCGGCCAATCCTGTGCCGATGATCACGACAGGTGCGTTCATTCCCTTCTCCTTGTAGTACTTATCTGAAAACCAAAAATCAGCCGATTTCGATCATTTCGAAATCCATTTTGCCCACGCCGCAGTCCGGGCACAGCCAGTCTTCCGGGACGTCTTCCCAACGGGTGCCAGGCAGAATTCCGTCATCCGGCCAGCCGTCTTTCTCGTCATAGATCAGGCCACAGACTACACATTGCCACTTCTTCATCACTTGCTTCCTCAGGGTCAGGCATCTTGGCCGACGGTCGATAGACCCACGTTGCCGTGCGGCTCAGGGCGTTTTGTACTGATCGGGGCCGGCAGATGCAAGCACGATCGACGCAAACAGCCGGTTCAGACCGGCAAAAACCCGGGACGCCATGGTAAGCTCGCCGCCTCTTTTGCTGCCAATACTGACTCACCGTGCCGCACTCAATCGACCCTCCCGATGCTTGCCAATGGCTGACCCAGAGCCTTCTGAGCCCCCTGCCCACGCCTTTGATCCTCAATTGGCTGTTTGATGAAGGGTCAATGACGCAGCGGCTGACGCGCCTGTCCAACAATGGCTTCAGCATCACGCCGCTATTTGAGGGTTGGCAGCCGCTACGCGACGACGAGTGCGCAGCCCTCGACCTGCCCCCAGCCAGCGTCGGCTGGGTACGCGAAACGTATTTGCACGGCAACGGCCAGCCCTGGCTGTTCGCGCGTTGCGTGGCCGCCCGCAGCACCTTGCAAGGTGACGGCTTGCACATGGACGCACTGGGCAGCCGCCCACTCGGTGAATTGCTGTTCAGCGAACACGCATTCAGCCGCCAAGCCATAGAGGTGTGCCGCTACCCACGCCAATGGCTACCCAAGGACAGCCAGATCGAGGGTCTATGGGCGCGTCGGTCGCGCTTTGACCGTGGCGCGTTGAGCGTATTGGTGGCCGAGATCTTCCTGCCAAGCGTGTGGCAAGCGGTGCATGCCCATCCGGAGAACTGCTGATGTACCAACGTCTGCTCAAGTCCCTGAACCACCTGAACCCCAGGGCCTGGGATTTCATTCAGCTGACCCGCATGGACAAGCCCATCGGCATCTACCTGCTGCTGTGGCCGACGCTGTGGGCGCTGTGGATCGCCGGCAAAGGCTCGCCCTCTTTGATCAATATCGTGATTTTCGTTTTGGGCGTGGTGCTGACCCGCGCCGGTGGCTGCGTGATCAACGACTGGGCGGACCGCAAGGTCGACGGCCATGTAAAGCGCACCGAGCAGCGCCCGCTGGTGAGCGGCAAGATCAGTTCGAAAGAGGCGCTGGTCTTTTTCGCGGTGCTGATGGGCATCAGTTTCCTGCTGGTGCTGCTGACCAACGCCACCACCATCCTGCTGTCCCTTGGCGGCCTGGCGCTGGCGGCGAGCTACCCATTCATGAAGCGTTACACCTACTACCCACAGGTGGTGCTGGGGGCGGCGTTCTCGTGGGGCATGCCGATGGCGTTCACCGCCGAGACCGGCAGCCTGCCCGCCACCGCGTGGCTGCTGTATATCGCCAACCTGCTGTGGACGGTGGGCTACGACACTTATTATGCGATGACCGACCGCGATGACGACTTGAAGATCGGCGTGAAATCCACGGCCATTCTGTTCGGTGAAGCTGATCGCGTGATCATCCTGACCCTGCAGGGCCTTTCGCTGGCGTGCCTGCTGCTGGCGGGCGCACGGTTCGAACTGGGGGGCTGGTTCCACCTGGGCTTGCTGGCGGCGGCCGGCTGTTTTGCCTGGGAATTCTGGTACACCCGGGACAAGGATCGGATGAAGTGCTTCAGGGCGTTCCTGCACAACCACTGGGCGGGGTTGGCGATATTTATCGGGATTGTGCTGGATTACGCGTTGCGCTGAGGTTTTTGTGGCGGCCGGGCTTACGCCTTCGCGGGCAAGTCGAATCGTCGCACCGCCGCTCCCACATTTGGAATGCGTTCCCTTGCAGGAGCCGGCTTGCCGGCTCCTGCAGAAAGATCAGGGCTTGGCGACCTTCCAAGCGCCGTCCATTTTGCCGTCACCGGTCATGTCGCCCGCCTTCTTGTCCATGATGAAGGTATAGAGCGGCTTCCCGCTGTATGCCCATTGGCTTTTCTGATCGTCACGGGTGATGACGGTCCATTTACCCATTGGCTTATCGGTGGACTCAGCCATCAGTGGGGGCCAATTGGTGGCGCACTTGTCATTGCACATGGACTTGCCTTCGGCATCCTTGGCAAAGGTGTAAAGCGTCATGCCCTTGTGGTCGACCAGCATCCCGTCTTTCGTCATCGCGGGTTCCGCCGCGAATGCCAGGGTCGGCAGCGCCAACGCCGCCGTTACCAGCAGGGCTTTCCAGGAAATCGTGCTGTAAGTCATCGGAACCTTCCTTTTGTGGTTGTCAGGATTCGGACCCAAAGCGTAGTCCAGAGAGGCGGGAATTGCCCGAGCGACTAAATTACTGTCACACGACTGCAATAATTCCGTTATCTAATGCGGCGCAAGACAGTTAAATGACAAGAGGATTTTTGAGCATGGTTGGCAGGAGCATTCTGATTGTTGACGACGAAGCGCCCATCCGCGAGATGATCGCCGTTGCGTTGGAAATGGCCGGCTACGACTGCCTGGAGGCGGAGAACTCCCAGCAGGCCCATGCCATTATCGTCGACCGCAAGCCGGACCTGATCCTGCTGGACTGGATGTTGCCCGGCACCTCCGGCATCGAACTGGCCCGCCGTCTCAAGCGTGACGAGCTGACCGGGGACATCCCGATCATCATGCTCACCGCCAAGGGCGAAGAGGACAACAAGATCCAAGGCCTGGAAGTCGGCGCCGACGACTACATCACCAAGCCGTTTTCCCCACGCGAGTTGGTCGCTCGTCTGAAAGCCGTATTGCGCCGCGCCGGCCCAACCGATGGCGAGGCGCCTATCGAAGTCGGCGGCCTGCTGCTGGATCCGATCAGCCACCGCGTGACCATCGATGGCAAGCCGGCCGAGATGGGGCCGACCGAATACCGCCTGCTGCAATTCTTCATGACCCACCAGGAGCGCGCCTACACCCGCGGCCAACTGCTGGACCAGGTGTGGGGCGGCAACGTGTATGTGGAAGAGCGCACTGTGGACGTGCATATCCGCCGCCTGCGCAAAGCCTTGGGCGATGCCTACGAGAATCTGGTACAAACCGTGCGCGGCACGGGCTACCGCTTTTCAACCAAAGGCTGAGCCGGTCCCTTCTTTCCTTAACAGCTGACAAGGACGCATGTTTAAGTGAACCAAAACTGGCATGGCACCCTGATCCGCCACATGCTTTTGCTGATCACCGGCTGCCTGTTGGTGGGTCTGGTCAGCGGTTACTACGGCTGGAGCCTGGCAGCCGGCATCGCCTTGTACCTGGGTTGGACCCTCAAGCAACTGCTGCGCCTGCATGAATGGCTGCGCCAGCACAAACCCGATGAAGCACCGCCCGATGGCTACGGCCTGTGGGGCGAAGTGTTCGACAGCATCTATCACTTGCAGCGCCGCGACCAAAGGGTGCGCGGACGCCTGCAAGCGGTGATCGACCGGGTACAGGAATCCACCGCCGCGTTGAAAGATGCGGTGATCATGCTCGACAGCGATGGCAACCTGGAATGGTGGAACCGCGCCGCCGAGACCCTGCTGGGCCTCAAGACGCCCCAGGACAGCGGCCAGCCGGTGACCAACCTGGTGCGCCACCCGCGCTTCAAGGAGTACTTCGAACAGGAGAACTACGAAGAAGCCCTGGAAATCCCCTCACCCACCAATGACCGCGTGCGCATCCAGCTGTACCTGACGCGCTATGGCAACAACGAGCACCTGATGCTGGTGCGCGACGTCACCCGCATCCACCAGCTGGAACAGATGCGCAAAGACTTCGTCGCCAACGTCTCACACGAGTTGCGCACACCGCTGACGGTGATCTGTGGCTACCTGGAGACGCTGCTGGACAACGTCGACGAGATCAATCCGCGCTGGAGCCGTGCCCTGCAACAGATGCAGCAGCAAGGTTCACGCATGCAGACACTGCTCAACGACCTGCTGTTGCTGGCCAAGTTAGAGGCGACCGATTACCCGTCGGATAACCATCCTGTCGCCGTGCAAAGCCTGCTGCAGACCATCAAGAACGACGCACAGGCCCTGTCCGGCCAACGCGGCCAGCAGATCACCCTGGAAGCCGACCCCGCCGTGCTGCTCAAAGGCAGCGAAGGCGAGTTGCGCAGCGCGTTTTCCAACCTGGTGTTCAACGCCGTGAAGTACACCCAGGACAAAGGCAACATCCGCATCCGCTGGTGGGCCGACGAACAGGGCGCGCACCTGAGCGTGCAAGACTCCGGCATCGGCATCGACGCCAAGCACTTGCCGCGCCTGACCGAGCGCTTCTACCGCGTCGACTCCAGCCGCAACTCCAACACTGGCGGCACCGGGCTTGGTCTGGCAATCGTCAAGCACGTGCTGCTGCGTCACCGCGCACGCCTGGAGATCAGCAGCGTGTTGGGCCATGGCAGTACGTTTACCTGCCATTTTCCGCCAGCACAGATGACACGATCGAAGGCAATTGATCAGGACACCTGACGGCCCGCCCGGCAGTGGGCACTAGGCAAGCGCCCCGTCAGCCGCTACATTGGCCGACTTGCGCCTGCCTTTCAGGCCCACCTGCCACCCCTTATTGAACACACGGAACCTGCAAAACCCCATCATGGACCCTTCCCCTGGTATCACCCTCGCTACACTCTTCGCCGACTTCGGCATGATTCTTTTTGCACTGATCCTGGTACTGCTCAACGGTTTCTTCGTTGCGGCGGAATTTGCCATGGTCAAACTGCGCGCCACCCGGGTCGAGGCCATCGCCCACAAGAACGGCTGGCGCGGGCAAATCCTGCGCACCGTGCACAGCCAGCTCGACGCGTACCTGTCAGCCTGCCAGCTGGGCATCACCCTCGCCTCCCTGGGCTTGGGCTGGGTCGGTGAGCCGGCCTTCGCGCACATCCTTGAGCCGCTGCTGGGCGCCGTGGGCGTCGAGTCGCCGGAAGTGATCAAGGGCGTGTCGTTCTTTGCAGCGTTCTTCGTGATTTCCTACCTGCACATTGTGGTCGGTGAGCTGGCGCCCAAGTCCTGGGCGATTCGCAAACCCGAACTGCTGTCGTTGTGGACGGCGGTGCCGCTGTACCTGTTCTACTGGGCCATGTACCCGGCGATCTACCTGCTCAACGCCAGCGCCAACGCCATCCTGCGCATCGCCGGCCAAGGCGAACCCGGCCCGCACCACGAACACCATTACAGCCGTGAAGAACTCAAGCTTATCCTGCACTCCAGCCGTGGCCAGGACCCGAGCGACCAAGGCATGCGCGTGCTGGCCTCCGCCGTGGAAATGGGCGAGCTGGAAGTGGTGGACTGGGCCAACTCCCGAGAAGACCTGGTCACCCTGGACTTCAACGCCCCGCTCAAGGAAATTCTCGCGCTGTTCCGTCGCCACAAATTCAGCCGCTACCCGGTGTATGACGCGGTGCGCAACGAATTCGTGGGCCTGCTGCACATCAAGGACCTGCTGCTGGAACTGGCGGCCCTGGACCATATCCCCGAGTCGTTCAACCTCGCCGAGCTGACCCGGCCGCTGGAGCGTGTGTCGCGGCACATGCCGCTGTCGCAACTGCTGGAACAGTTCCGCAAAGGCGGCGCGCACTTCGCCCTGGTGGAAGAAGCCGACGGCAAGATCATCGGCTACCTGACCATGGAAGACGTGCTGGAAGTGCTGGTGGGCGATATCCAGGACGAACACCGCAAGGCCGAGCGCGGCATCCTGGCCTACCAGCCGGGCAAGCTGCTGGTGCGTGGCGACACGCCGCTGTTCAAGGTGGAGCGCCTGCTGGGCGTGGACTTGGACCACATCGAAGCCGAAACCCTGGCCGGTCTGATCTACGACACCCTCAAACGCGTGCCGGAAGAGGAAGAAGTACTGGAGGTCGAAGGCTTGCGCATCATCATCAAGAAGATGAAAGGGCCGAAGATCGTGTTGGCCAAGGTGCTGCTGCTGGATTGATCGTCAATTGCCCAATGCAAAATTGGGCAATGCGCCGACCGGCTGGTTGAACTCATACGGGATCGACACCAGCCCCGCCTCGGTGGCGCGCTGCACCACAAAATGCAGATGCGGCCCGCTGCTGTTGCCGGTATTGCCCGACAACCCCAGCGGGTTTCCTACCGCCACACGATGCCCAACCCTGACACTGACCGAGCCTTGCTTGAGGTGCAGGTACACCGCCTCACTGCCGTCGTCATGACGCACTCGCACAAAATTCCCGGACGCATCATTGCCACGCCCGACCTGCTCATTCTCGGTCTTCACCACCATTCCGCTGCGTGCCGCAATGATCGGCGTGCCTTCGGGCATGGCGATATCCATGGCGTAGCGGCTCTTACTATCGGTATGGCTGAAAGTGCCGTTGGGACCTTGGGTCAGGCGAAATGGGCCGCCACGCCAGGGCAAGGGATAGCGGTAGGCTTGTTGTGGACGATTGGGCTTGGGCACGACAAGCATCGGTCGCTCAACCTTGCGCTCCTGGATCACGAACGCCAGGGCACCCGGTGTATACCGGTCGCTGATAAACACCAGGCCATTGGCATCGACGGATTTGTAGAGGGTCATGGCCTGGGTCGACACGGCGACCGTGGCCAGCCCACAGCACAGCAAAAAGCGCATGAGCATGGCGCGAACCTGCCGGGATGACTGAACGGCAGGCTAGCAAGGGATCGTTACAGTCTGTAGTGAGCGGGCTTGCCCCGCGCTGGGTGGCGAAGCCGCCCTAATGGGAGCCACCGCATTTTCTCGGATGATACGCGCCGTCTGGTTTTGGGGCGGCTTCGCCACCCAGCGCGGGGCAAGCCCGCTCACTACAAATCACGCACCCGGCACAAAATGCTTCTGCGCCGTACCCCTTGCGATCAGACGGGAGATGTAATCGAGCTTCTGCGCGTCCTGGTCGATGAACCGGAAGGTCAGTTGCAGCCAATCGCTGTCAGGCTTGGGTTCGAAGGCGACGATAGCGTGCAAGTAGCCGTTGAGACGGGCCACTTCGGCGTTGTCGCCTTGTTCCAGGTCGAGCACGGCGCTTTCCAGTACCTGGGGCAGGACTTCGCTACGACGTACTACCAGCAGCGCTTCCTTGATGCTCAGCGCCTTGATCACGCATTGCTGGGTGCCACTGGACAGGCGCAATTGACCTTGGCCACGGCCACCGGCAGGGGATGCAGCTGCAGGCGCCTGAACCGGCGGGCTGTTGAGCAGGCCTCGGCTCGGTGCAGGGGCAGCCGCCGCCACAGGAGCCGACTTGAGTGCTTCGGGCTTGCCGCCGGTCAGGGCGCTGAGTGAATCGTTGCCAAAGGCCGAGTTCATTTTGGTCGGCGCGCTGGCGACCAGCGCGTCGAGCCGACCGATCTTGTGCAGGGCCTGCTTGACCTTGTTCAGCAACTGCTCGTTGGTGAACGGCTTGCTGACATAGCCCGAAACCCCGGCCTGGATGGCCTGGACCACGTTTTCCTTGTCGCCACGGCTGGTCACCATCACGAACGGCATGGCTTTGAGGTGAGGCTGCTCACGGCACCAGGTCAACAGTTCAAGGCCAGACATCTCCGGCATTTCCCAGTCGCACAGCACCAGGTCGAAGCTCTCGCGCATCAGGATGGCCTGGGCCTTTTTGCCGTTCACCGCGTCTTCAAGCTTGATCCCGGGGAAGTAGTTGCGCAGGCACTTCTTCACCAGGTCGCGGATAAACGAGGCGTCATCCACCACCAATACACTGACTTTACTCATCGACCCTTCATCCTATTAACACTTCGGCACGCAAGACGCCTGACTGATGGCATTTTGCCAAAACTCGGTAGTCACGTTGGGAATTTATCTCGCTCAACGTGTAAAAAATTCAGTGGCCACAAACAAAAACGCCCGACCAAAGGCCGGGCGTTAATTTCTCGGGCAACCTTACTTATCGTCAGTTTGGCCCGGAACATTAGGGATAAGATCGGCCGAACCTTCAACTTCGGCCTTCATGCGCTTGAGGCCCATGTGCCGTACGTCGGTGCCGCGCACCAGGTAAATCACCAGTTCCGAGATATTACGCGCGTGGTCGCCGATACGCTCCAGCGAACGCAGCACCCAGATAATGCTCAAGACCCGCGAGATAGAGCGTGGGTCTTCCATCATGTAAGTCGCCAGCTCACGCAGCGCGGTCTTGTATTCGCGGTCGATGATCTTGTCGTACTGGGCCACCGACAGTGCCAGCTCAGCATCGAAGCGAGCAAAGGCGTCGAGGGCATCGCGCACCATGTTGCGCACCTGGTCGCCGATGTGGCGCACTTCCACGTAACCGCGTGGCGCTTCGCCTTCTTCGCACAGTTGGATGGCGCGGCGGGCGATCTTGGTGGCTTCGTCGCCGATGCGCTCCAGGTCGATCACCGACTTGGAGATGCTGATGATCAAACGCAGGTCGGACGCCGCCGGCTGGCGGCGGGCCAGAATGCGCAAGCATTCTTCGTCGATGTTGCGTTCCATCTGGTTGATCTGGTCATCGATCTCACGCACTTGCTGGGCCAAGCCCGAGTCGGCCTCGATCAGCGCGGTGACGGCGTCGTTGACTTGCTTCTCCACCAGCCCGCCCATCGCCAGGAGGTGGCTGCGCACTTCCTCAAGCTCGGCGTTGAACTGCGCGGAGATGTGGTGGGTAAGGCCTTCTTTGCTAATCATGTTGGCGTCCTTGGAGCGTCCGGTAAGGTGCGGAAAACCGCAGCGTCAGTGCGAGGAAAATCCCGGCATCCTAGCCGTAGCGACCGGTAATGTAGTCTTCGGTCTGCTTCTTCGCCGGATTGGTGAACAGGGTATCGGTGTCGCCGAACTCCACCAGTTTGCCCATGTACATGAACGCGGTGTAGTCGGAAACCCGCGCCGCCTGTTGCATGTTGTGGGTCACGATGACGATGGTGAACTTGGACTTGAGCTCGTAGATCAGCTCTTCGACTTTCAGCGTGGAGATCGGGTCGAGTGCCGAGCAAGGTTCGTCGAGCAGCAGTACTTCCGGCTCGACGGCGATGGTGCGGGCAATGACCAGACGCTGCTGCTGGCCGCCGGACAGGCCGAGGGCCGATTCGTGTAGACGGTCCTTCACTTCGTCCCACAGCGCCGCGCCTTTCAAGGCCCACTCGACTGCTTCGTCGAGGATGCGTTTCTTGTTGATGCCCTGGATGCGCAGGCCGTAGACCACGTTTTCGTAGATGGTCTTGGGGAACGGGTTGGGCTTCTGGAACACCATGCCCACGCGGCGACGCAGCTCGGCCACGTCTTCGCCCTTGCGGTAGATGTTGGTGCCGTAGAGGTTGATCGCACCGTCTACGCGGCAGCCGTCCACCAGGTCATTCATGCGGTTGAACGTGCGCAGCAGCGTGGACTTGCCGCAGCCCGACGGGCCGATGAAGGCGGTCACGCGCTGCTTGGGGATGTTCATGCTGACGTCAAACAGCGCCTGTTTTTCACCGTAGTACAGGCTCAGGCCCGGCACTTCGATGGCCACGGTTTCCTGGGCCAGGCTCAGGCTCTGCTTGTCGCGACCCAGGGCAGACATGTTGATGCCGTGGGTGTGGGTGTCTTGTTGCATGGGATGCTCCCTGTGCTACCAATTCGTTGTGTTGAACCGCAGGCATCGGGCCTGCGGCAAGCAATATTCAGATCAGCTATCCAACGCTTTGTATTTTTCGCGCAGGTGGTTACGAATCCACACCGCCGACAAGTTGAGCGTGGCGATCACCAGCACCAGCAGCAACGCGGTGGCGTACACCAGCGGCCGTGCGGCTTCGACGTTGGGGCTCTGGAAGCCGACGTCATAAATATGGAAGCCCAGGTGCATGATCTTCTGGTCCAGGTGCAGGTACGGGTAGTTGCCATCCAGCGGCAGTGACGGCGCCAGTTTCACCACGCCGACCAGCATCAGCGGCGCCACTTCACCGGCGGCGCGGGCCACGGCGAGGATCATGCCGGTCATCATCGCCGGGCTGGCCATCGGCAGCACGATCTTCCACAGCGTTTCCGCCTTGGTCGCGCCCAGTGCCAGGGAGCCTTCACGTACGGTGCGAGGAATCCGCGCCAGGCCTTCTTCGGTGGCCACGATCACCACCGGCACCGCCAGCAGCGCCAGGGTCAGCGAGGCCCACAACAGGCCCGGCGTACCGAAGGTCGGGGCCGGCAGGGCTTCGGCGAAGAACAGGCGGTCAACCGAACCGCCCAATACATACACGAAGAAGCCCAGGCCGAACACGCCGTAGACGATGGCCGGTACACCGGCCAGGTTGTTCACGGCGATACGGATGACGCGGGTCAGGGTGTTCTGCTTGGCGTATTCACGCAGGTACACCGCCGCCAGCACGCCAAACGGAGTGACGATCATCGCCATGATCAGGGTCATCATCACGGTGCCGAAGATAGCCGGGAAGATCCCGCCTTCGGTGTTGGCTTCCCGTGGGTCATCGCTGAGGAATTCCCAGACCTTGCTGAAGTAGAAGCCGATCTTGGTAATCGTACCCATGGCGTTCGGCTGGTAGGCGTGCACCACTTTGCCGATGCCGATTTCGATTTCCTTGCCGTTGCCGTCGCGAGCGGTCAGCGCGTCGCGGTTGAACTGGGCGTGCAGGTCGGCCAGGCGGGCTTCGATGTCTTGGTAACGGGCATTCAGCTCGGCGCGGTCGGCATCCATGTCGGCCTGGGCGGCGGCGTCGAGCTTGCCTTCCAGCTCCAGTTTGCGGCCGTGCAGGCGGATGCGCTCCAAACCGGCGTTGATCGCGCCGATGTCGGATTTTTCCAGGGTTTTGAGTTGAGCGGCCAGCTTGTTGACGCGATCCACACGGGCCTGCAGCTCCGGCCATGCGGCCTCGCCTTCGGCGATGACTTTACCGTCCTGCTTAACGTTGACCAGGGTGCCGTAGAAATTACCCCACTCACGGCGCTCGATGGTCATCAGGTTCGCCGGCGTGGTCTGGTCCTTGAGCCACTCGCCGACGATCCAGGTGAAGTCGTTGCCGTTCAGGTCACGGTTGCCGACCTTGATCAGCTCGCGGGTCATGAACTCCGGACCTTGGTCCGGCACCGGCAGGCCAGCGCTTTTCAGGCGCTCGCGGGGTACTTCTTCCTTCTGCACCACTTCGCCGATGACGATATGGTTTGCCTGGCCCGGCACGTTGTAGTTGGCCTGGATCAGGTCGGCCGGCCAGAAGTGGCCCAAGCCACGCACGGCGATCACCGCCAGCAAACCAATGGTCATGATGACCGCGATGGACACCGCGCCACCACTGATCCAGACGCCGGGGGCGCCGCTCTTGAACCATCCATTCAGGGAGTTCTGTTTCACAGACTTCTACCTTTCTTAAAGCGACGAGTATTTCTTGCGCAGACGCTGACGAATCAGCTCCGCGAGGGTGTTCATGATGAAGGTGAACAGCAGCAGCACCAGTGCCGAGAGGAACAGCACGCGGTAGTGACTGCCGCCCACTTCCGACTCGGGCATTTCCACTGCGACGTTGGCCGCCAAGGTGCGCAAGCCTTCGAACAGGTTCATCTCCATCACCGGGGTGTTACCGGTGGCCATCAACACGATCATGGTCTCGCCGACAGCGCGGCCCATACCGATCATCAATGCCGAGAAAATGCCCGGGCTGGCGGTCAGGATCACCACGCGTGTCATGGTCTGCCACGGCGTGGCGCCCAAGGCCAGCGAGCCCAGTGTCAGGCCGCGTGGCACGCTGAACACGGCATCTTCGGCGATGGAATAGATGTTCGGGATCACTGCGAAGCCCATGGCCAAACCCACTACCAGAGCGTTGCGCTGGTCGTAGGTGATGCCCAGGTCGTGGGAGATCCACATGCGCATATCGCCGCCGAAGAACCAGGTTTCCAGGTACGGGCTCATGTACAGCGAGAGCCAGCCCACAAACAGGATCACCGGGATCAGGATCGCGCTTTCCCAGCCATCGGGAACGCGCAGACGCAGGGATTCAGGCAAGCGGCTGAAGATGAAGCCGGCGACAAGGATGCCAATCGGCAGCAGCATCAACAGACTGAAAATGCCCGGTAGATGCCCTTCCACATACGGCGCCAGGAACAGGCCGGCGAAGAAGCCAAGGATCACCGTCGGCATCGCCTCCATCAGCTCGATCACCGGCTTGACCTTGCGGCGCAGGCTCGGGGCCATGAAGTAGGCGGTGTAGATCGCTGCCGCAACAGCCAGTGGCGCAGCCAGCAGCATGGCGTAGAACGCCGCCTTCAAGGTGCCGAAGGTCAGCGGGGCCAGGCTCATCTTGGGTTCGAAGTCGGTGTTGGCGGCGGTCGATTGCCAGACGTATTTAGGCTCGTCGTAGTTTTCGTACCAAACCTTGCTCCACAGTGCGCTCCACGATACTTCAGGGTGCGGGTTGTCGAGCATCAGCGGTTGCAGCTTGCCGCCGGCTTCCACGATCACGCGGTTGGCCCGTGGCGACATGCCATACACGCCTTGGCCGTCGACTACAGGGTCGACCAACAGGGTGCGGTGTGCAGTGCTGTGGAACACGCCGAAGTTGCCGGACGCGTCGAGGGCGGTGAAGCCTTTGCGGCGCTCTTCGGCGGAAATTTCCACGATCGGCGTAGTGCCCATCTGGAAGGTGCGGATCTGCTTGAAGCGCTGCTCGCCATCCGGGTCGCGAGCCATGAACCACTGGGCCAGGCCGCCCTTGGAGTTGCCGACGATCAGCGAGATACCGCCCACCAGCTGCGTGCTGGCGGTGACTTCAGCGTTGCCGTCTTCAAGCAATTTGTAGCGACCGTTGAGGCTCTTGTCGCGCAGGCTGAACACGTCGGCCAGGGCGCGGCCGTTGATCACGTACAACCATTGCTGACGTGGGTCGATGAAGATCGCTTTCACCGGCTCGGTCATCTGCGGCAGTTCGATGCGCTTCTGCTCGCTGGTGACTTCGCCGGTCATCATGTTTTCTTCGCGGCTCAGGGACAGCACGTTCAAGTGCGAACCGGCGGAACCCGCAACCACCAAGGTCGAATCGGTGGCGTTAAGGGCGACATGCTCCAGCGGGCGACCGGCGTCATCCAGCACGATCGGCGTTTCACCGTAGGGGTATTCGACCGCAGGCGTAATGGTTTTCTTGCCGTCCGGGTAGGACACCTTATAGGTGTGGCGGAACACCATGGACTGGCCATTGGACAGACCGAGAATCACCAACGGGCTACCGGGCTGGTCTTCACCGATAGAAGCAACGCTGGTGCCGGCAGGCAGTGGCAGGTCGACACGCTTGAGTTCGGCGCCGGTCTCCACATTAAAGAACAACGCCTGGCCCTTGTCGGAAACTCGCATGGCGACTTGGTTCTGCTCTTCGAGGGAGATCATCAGCGGCTTGCCCGCGTCCTGGATCCAGGCCGGGGTCAGGGCGTCTTCCTTGGTCAATGAGGCACCTTGGAACAGCGGCGCGACGACATAAGCAAGAAAGAAGAAAATCAGGGTGATAGCGCCGAGGACGGCGAGGCCGCCGACCAGCACATACCAACGGGTCAGGCGATCCTTGAGCGCGCGAATGCGGCGCTTGCGTTGCAGCTCAGGCGTATTGAAGTCAATGCGCTTGGGGGGAGAAGTCGTCGTCATGGTGGAATTGGCCAGATCATTCATGCGCACACCCTAGCGATCCTGTATGACAGAAAGATGACAGTGCAGTGACGCAACAAAGCCGCCGCGAAGCAAGGCTGGCAGCGGACTAGAAAATTCGGATGCGGGGCCGATACTCCGGCCCCGCAGAGGCAATCAGTTGCCTTCTTTCAGACCCAGGTCAGCCAGGGCCTTGGCGGCGACTTTGGCTGGCAGTGGGATGTAGCCGTCTTTCACCACAACTTCCTGGCCCTGCTTGGACAGAACCAGCTTCACGAACTCAGCTTCCAGCGGGGCCAGAGGCTTGTTCGGGGCTTTGTTGACGTACACGTAGAGGAAACGCGACAGCGGGTATTTGCCGTTCAGGGCGTTTTCTTCACTGTCTTCGATGAAGTCAGTGCTGCCTTTCTTGGCCAGGGCCACGGTTTTCACGCTGGCGGTCTTGTAGCCAATGCCCGAGTAACCGATGCCGTTCAGCGACGAGCTGATCGACTGCACGACCGAAGCCGAGCCCGGTTGTTCGTTCACGTTTGGCTTGTAGTCGCCTTTGCACAGGGCTTCTTCTTTGAAGTAGCCGTAGGTGCCGGATACCGAGTTACGACCGAACAGTTGAACCGGCTTGTTGGCCAGGTCGCCGGTCACACCCAGGTCACCCCAGGTTTTCACGTCGGCTTTGCCACCGCACAGACGAGTCGAGGAGAAGATCGCGTCGACTTGTTCCATGGTCAGGTGCTGGATCGGGTTGTCCTTGTGCACGAACACGGCCAGGGCATCCACGGCAACCGGGATAGCGGTTGGCTTGTAGCCGTACTTCTGCTCGAAGGCCGCCAGTTCGGTGTCCTTCATCTTGCGGCTCATCGGGCCCAGGTTGGAGGTGCCTTCAGTCAGCGCAGGTGGTGCGGTAGCGGAGCCAGCAGCTTGAATCTGGATGTTGACGTTCGGGTATTCCTTTTTGTAACCCTCGGCCCACAGGGTCATCAGGTTAGCCAGGGTATCGGAACCGACGCTGGACAAGTTGCCCGACACACCAGTGGTCTTAACGTAAGCCGGAATTGCCGGATCAACACCAGCGGCCACCGCGTTGGCGGTCGCAACGCCAGCAGCGACAAAAGTCATTGCCGCCATCAAACGTTTCAGTTTCATGCCTTGCTCCTAGCAGATAGGGATAGTTGGATCGGGGCCAAGTATCGGGAGGCCGTGTGAACACTCTATGTCTGCAATGTGACAGTTAGATGAAAGGCCACTATTGAGCGAGAAACTGCCATGACGTGGGGAGCATTGAGAAAGGTTTCTCAAGATCCAACTCGGATTTTTCCGACAGCCCTTTAAGGTTGCCGCTCGGAAGTGCGGCTCCTAACCTGCCAGGGCATCCAGGCTTGAGCCGCAATATCTCACCTCAGGTTGACAAAAATATAGTTAGGCATAGCCTTGTCAACCCAAGGAGAATTTTTATGATTAATGACCGAATTCGCCGCGCAAGGCTGCTACGAGGCCTGTCACTCGAGGCTCTGGCGCTTCAGCTAGGCGATATCACCAAACAAGGCTTGAGCAAATATGAGAAAGGGTTAAGCACTCCCAACTCCAGGCGCCTCCTGCAATTGGCCAAGGCACTGGAAGTAAGCCCGGAGTATTTTTTTCGTCCTGAAGCCTTGCCTCTGGCTCCACTGGAGTTTCGCAAACTGGCCAAAATGCCTCAGTACCGCCAAGTGCAAGTCGAGGAACAGGTCCGCGAGCACCTGGAGCGCTACATCGCCCTTGAAGAATGCTTCGAGCCGTTGGATATCCAGACCGCTAGAACCCCAGCGTACTTATTACCCGTGTCTTCCATAGAAGAAGCCGAGATAGCGGCTGACGAACTACGCAAGTATTGGGGGATAGGCGGCGATCCGATCGCCCACCTGACCGAACAACTGGAAGAACATGGGATCAAGGTGGTGATGCTGGATGGCCCGGATGATTTTGACGGCGCCTGCGTCGCCACCCGTGACGGCGAACATGTCCTGATTGCCTTGAATACCCAGCGTCCGGGTGAACGCATTCGTTTTACCGCGGCTCATGAGTTGGGACATTGGGTCATGCAACTGCCCGAAGAAATGCCAGAGCGCGAAAAAGAGAATTGCTGTCATCGTTTCGCCGGCGCCTTTCTTTATCCAGCTGACGCCGTTACCCGCGATTTTGGTAGCCGCCCTCGCTCGAGAATTCATACTCAGGAACTACTGATCGCCAAGCGTCAGTACGGAATTTCAATGCATGCCGCATTGCGCCGCCTCAAAGATCTCGGTCTGGTAGGTGATACCGGCTACAAACTGCTCACCATCCAATTCAGCACTCATGGTTGGCGCAAGGCTGAACCCGAGCCAATCCCCTGCAAACCACCGCAGCGCTTTGAATCCTTGGTGTTCTGGGCACTGGCGGAAGAGTTGATAACCAGGTCTCGGGCCGCGGAATTACTGCGAAGACCTCTGAAGGCACTGGAGAGTGCATGAGCCTGATCTATATCAGCGATACGAATATCTGGATCGACTTCAGAAATGCCGGACTGCTGGAACAGATGTTCAAACTGCCCTTTACCCTCTGCTGTACCGACTTTGTTTTATATGAGCTGGAAGACATCTTCCACGACGAGTTGCTCGCCCAGGGCCTTTTGGTTGAGTCGTTCGATGAAAGAGGCGTACAAAAATTAGTCAATTTGAAAATTGAGCATGGCAACAGCTCAATGGCTGATGTGTCCTGCTATTTATTGGCTCATACCACGGGTAGGCCATTGCTGACAGGTGATGGGAAACTGCGTCGCCAGGCGCAGAAAGAGGGCATCCAAGTACGTGGCGCCCTCTGGCTACTGGACCTCATGATCGAGCACCACACAATCACCTCATCAGTCGCCGCGCAAGCCCTGGAAAATATGCTTTGGCACGGCGCGAGATTGCCAGGAGCGGAATGCGAAAGCAGGCTCTCACGTTGGCGAGAGCCTGATCAGGATTAGCGTGCGCGCTTCCACAGATACCCACCCACCAACATCCCCATCACACACAGGGCAGCCACATAGTAAGACGGCCCCATCGGGCTTTCCTTCATCAGCAGCGACACCGCCAAGGGCGTCAGGCCGCCGAAAATGGCGTAGGCCACGTTGTAGGAGAACGACAACCCGCTGAAACGCACCACCGGCGGGAAGGCCTTGACCATGACGTAAGGCACTACGCCAATAGTGCCGACGAACAGGCCGGTCAGCGTGTACAGCGGGAACAGCCAGTCCGGGTGAGCGATGAGGCTGTGATAGAGGGTCCAGGAGGTTGCCAGCAACAGCGCGCAACCGACGATCAGCACGCGGCCAGCACCGAAGCGGTCCGCCAGGGCGCCCGAGGCTATGCAGCCCAGGCTCAAGGCGACGATGGCCAGGCTGTTGGCCTGCAGCGCAACGGTGGCGCTGAAGTGATAGACCGTTTGCAGCACGGTCGGGGTCATCAGGATGACAACGACGATACCGGCCGACAGCAGCCAGGTCAGCAGCATCGACAGCACGATGGCACCCCGGTGATCACGCAGTACCGCACGCAATGGCAGCTCGGCGGCCAGGGTCTTGCGTTGCTGCATCTCGGCGAAGATCGGTGTTTCATGCAGCCAGCGGCGCAGGTACACCGACAACAGGCCGAACACGCCGCCGAGCAGGAACGGGATGCGCCAGGCGAAATCCGAGACCTGCTCCGGGCTATAAAGAGTGTTGATCGCGGTGGCCACCAGCGAACCCAGCAGAATGCCGGCAGTCAGGCCGCTGGTCAGGGTGCCGCAGGCGTAGCCGATATGGCGCGGCGGTACGTGTTCGGAGACGAACACCCAGGCGCCTGGCACTTCACCACCAATCGCAGCGCCCTGGATGATGCGCATCAGCAGCAACAGCACCGGTGCCCACAGGCCGATCTGCGCGTAGGTTGGCAGCAGGCCCATGATCAGGGTCGGCACGGCCATCATGAAGATGCTCAGGGTGAACATCTTCTTGCGGCCAAGCAGGTCCCCGAAGTGCGCCATGATGATGCCGCCCAGGGGGCGGGCCAGGTAGCCGGCGGCGAAGATGCCAAAGGTCTGCATCATGCGCAGCCATTCGGGCATGTCCACGGGGAAGAACAGTTTCCCGACCACGGTGGCGAAAAACACGAAAATGATGAAGTCATAAAACTCCAGCGCCCCGCCCAAGGCAGACAGCGACAGGGTTTTGTAGTCGTTGCGGGTCAGCGGGCGCGAAGGTTGCGCACTGCTTGCGGGCACGGAGGACATGGCAAGGCTTCTCTTATAGTAATCAGGACGGCAAGCGGGACTTGCGGCAGGTTTGGCAAGATAGCAAATCGCTAGAAAAAGCACAGCGTTGAGCGAATAACAGTTCAAAGGCGCGGAATATTCCCGTTTCCTGCTCTTTATCTGCGCCTAGAAGCACAGTTGCCGGAAAAAGCCGCGATACAGCCGCTAAATGCCGACCAAATGAGCCTCCAGAGGTCGTCGTGGCGTCAGGGTCTCGATATACTCGGCCCTTGCAAGCGCAAGAACCGCAGTCTTGAGGGGCTGCTGTGCCAAGACGTCGTTGGGTGCCATCCAGCCGATTTGGCAGAGTTTCCCTTTAGTACGCCTTACGAGAAACGCATCACGCGGTGTATGTTGGTGCTGAAACGTTTTTTTCGAAGACGGCTATCCACTTGAAATACCCATGAAGCGTTACGGGTCAGAGGCCCTCGGCATGATCGAACTCGAACAAGAAGATCCTATCCCGCAAGGCGATCTCGCCCTGCAAATCACCGCGCTCCCGCGTGAAACCAACGGTTTTGGCGACATCTTCGGCGGCTGGCTGGTCGCGCAGATGGACCTGGCCGGCACGGCCATGGCCAGCAAGGTCGCAGGTGGGCGTGTGGCAACCGTGGCCATTGATCGCATGGCGTTCCTGGTACCGGTCGCGGTGGGCGCGCAGCTCTCCTTTTATACCCAGGCCCTGGAAATCGGCCGCAGCTCGATCCAGATGATGGTCGAAGTGTGGAGCGACGACCCGCTGTCCAGCGAATGGCGCAAAGTGACCGAGGCGGTATTTGTATTCGTCGCCATCGACGGCAGCGGTCGCACGCGCTCGGTTCCGTCGCGCGCACGTTAAACCTCGCCGGGATTTGACGGTCAATTGCCCCATTGCCTGCCATGAAGAGTGCTTTGTTATGCCGACGCCCCACGTTGAAACCGTGAAAATCGACGAGCTGGACTGCTGGCGCATTCGCCACAACGGCGCCGAACTGATGGTGGCCCAGCAGGGCGCGCACATCTTCAGTTACGGACGCGATGGCGAACAGCCACTGATCTGGCCGAACCCTGAAGCGGTGTTCAAGAAGGGCAAGGGCATTCGGACCGGCGTGCCGGTGTGCTGGCCGTGGTTTGGTGTATTCGACCGCAACCCGCAGAGCGTCAAGGCGATGCGTCAGAGTGACCAGCCCGCCGGCGCCCACGGTTTCGTGCGCACCGCGTTGTGGGAATTGGCCGCAACCGAGCTTGGAGGTGAAGCGCTCCGCGTGGATCTGGTGCTGCCGACCCCGGCAGGCGGTTTTCCTGGCTGGCCCCATCAGGTCGACCTGACACTGAGCCTGCTGCTGGATGAGCAACTGCATATCCGCCTGACCAGCCATAACCGTGGCACCGACACGGTAACCCTCAGCCAGGCGCTGCATACCTACTTCGCCGTCAGCGATGTGCGCAATGTGCAGGTCGAAGGCCTGGACGGGCGTGCCTATATCGACACCGCCGATGGCTGGACCGAGAAGACACAATCGGGCCTGCTGCACTTCACCGCCGAGACCGATCGCATCTACCTCGACACGCCGTCGCAACTGAATATCGTCGACAAAGACTGGCAGCGCCGTATTCAGCTCACTGCCGAGGGCTCGAAGTCGACGGTGATCTGGAACCCCTGGACCGAGCGCGCCAAGGCTTTCGACGACATGGCCGACGATGGCTGGCCAGGCATGCTGTGCATCGAGACGGCGAATGTGCTGGATGACGTGGTGGTGTTGGCACCAAGTGAAAGGCACACGCTGCAGGTGAGCATCACAGCGATACCTGCGGGTTAATCGCTGCGCTGCGCGGTGGACGGGGACATTACTTATATAGGACCGCGTGTCTGAACGGCCTCGCTAGAGTGCGAAATCGCATCTAATAGCAGAGGCAACACGATGATCCCCTCTCCCCAGGAAGTAACGCAACAGTCTCCCGCCGACGTGGCCGAACTCATGGCCACGTGCAATAACACACTTATCGCGACCCTCAGCGCTCAGCCCTCACTGACCTTTTGCGCCAATAAGCGAGTGTTGGAAGAAATCAACGGATTGTTTGATCGGTATTCAACCCAGCACATCTACCTCAAAACTCCAGAAGACACTTTGACAGGCCCGCCCACCGAACAGGACCGCGCACTGATAACCCTAGTGAACAATGCATTGCATCAATGCCGGATTCCGGATTATTACAGCCCGCGTCATGACGTCTATATCTATAAAAACAACACCTTCACTCGGCTCGACGACACAAGCCAGCTAACCATCAGAACCCTGATAAATACCTTGCTGGAACCTGACCATTATCTGAATAGCCTCAACCAATACTGGAACGCCAATCACAGCGCAACCGAGCAAACCAATCAAAGCTTCATCGCTAAAACCGTCGCGCTGCTGATTCAGTGCGAGGCATCATTGAGATTCGAAACAGCCTCACTTGAGCCCGCCAGCGTTGCGCTGGTGCGGCAGCTGAGTACCCCCACCTCGCCAGAACCGCTGAATTTATTTCACCTCGGCTTTCAAGATACGGCGCATACCGACGAAATCGCGCTGGTCGGTGCATTTGCCATCAGCACGTGGGCACCGAACGAGCACCCAACCGCCAACCCCACAGTGCTCTACCTGCCAGGCCAGCGCTTGGCTGAATTTGCCAGCCCGACCGCGCTGAAAATACATCTGACAACGCTTCTGAAAAGCGTGCGTGGGCGTGAGCAATTGCTGATCAGCGTTGCACATCGTCAACATTCGGCGTTAGAAAGCCTGACGCAAAGAGCCAGCCAGGATGGGAGCGTCAACCTGGTTCCTGTCACTGCCGTCGAGCATTTTTTCGAGCATCAGATCAGCCTGCTCATCACCAAGCAACGCCAGGATATCGAACACCACTGGTCCGTCAGCCGCAGCGCCCAGGGCGGCGTCACTGAACGGATCAACCGGTCGGCGAACCTTGCACCGTTGCTGGATTTCAGCGAGGCCATCGAACGACACGCCCGCCCACTCTTAACCCTCAGCACACAACGCAGGGAGGCGACGCGCGCCGCTCAGCAACGGCTGATACAGCAACAAACCGACCGATCAATTGATTTCATTGGCTTGCTCGCACAGTTGAAAAGCCTCCAGGCACAGACTGCACCGCAGCCATTGGCGCATCAGTTCTTTACACCTCATCGCCAATCTCCGCTGTACAAAGCCTGCGCGCAGGCCGTGACCGTTTTGCAGAAGCTCAAGAATGACACCGACTTTACAACCTGGCTGAGCACATGGCCGAGCAAGACCGAGGCCGGTTTGGGCGCCTGGTCCATACTCGCAAAGCTCATCAGTAACCAGCCAGCTATTGTGGATTCGCCGCTGACTCGCTTTACCATTCAGGGCAAGCCGCTGCCCCTGAGCGAAGTGCCCACTTACTGGAGAAATGATGTTCACACTCTGATAGCGGCGCGGCGAGACATTGGTGGTATTCGAGAGGACGGTACTGTCCAGTTTGATCTTGCACTCAAGTTCTACGGTGTCCATATCGCCACCGATAGCCCGCTCCAACTTGTAATCGAGCGACTGCAGGAGCGCGCCGCCACGCTATCGCTAGAGATAGATGACGACAGGCTGCCTTTTGATGAACTCATTGACGAGCAAGGAGATGCCAGCCTGCAACGGCGGTTTTTTGAACGTCAATCGATAGGTAAGAAACCGATATTCGAACAACTGACCGAAGGTTTTCTGACGCCACAACGCGAAGCACAAGCGTTGAAGACGCCCACGGTGGTACTCGAACAATGGCTCAATACCCCGCAATGCCTTGAGTTTGGAAGCCAACTGGTCAAGGCATTGGATTGGTATACCGTCAAAGATGAAACACCACCGGTAAAAGTGCTGCGCGACTTGGTCTGGCGGGCACTATGGCTGAATTTTGAACGCCCTGCAGACCGCGCTCGAGTGACCGTCGCCGGAGAAGAAATAGCAACGCCACGTCACTGGGGCCACAGCTATCACTATATTCGTCAACAAATTGAGCGGTCCCTGAGCGCCAAACACCAACTCACTCCCGCAGGTGTGCAACTGGCCATGCGCCTGCTGCAACGGGGTTCTGCTGCAGAAATCTGGGTGAGAGGCATTCCCGACGATTTGCGTTACGCCAGCTCCATCGCCTGGGTGAATTTCAAGGCTGGCGTGATGCTTGCGCAAGCCATTGCACCCGATGCTGCGCAACACATGACCTTCCAACAATTGCTCGAGTTACTCGCGACAGCAAGCCGGGATGCCACGCCCGAGCAAAAAATGGTCATCTCGATAGCCAGGTTGGGGCCAACGCTGGAATGGGCCCAAGCCAATGGCGTATTGACGTCGGCAAAAACTGACTTTACCCCTGAACAAGTCCAATTGGCCGTAGAAGCCTTGGAGCAACACGAACAGGAAATGATTCAGGCAACCGAAACGATTTCTCAAGCACCACCTGGCCGCTGGCGCTTCACCACGGATGACGCCTTCGACGTGGGGTTTAGTGACTACCTGAGCGGTGTCAAAGCAGCCTACCAAACCTTGATCAGGGCCTTGCTACCCAACCTGTCATTGCTTGATCGCACCGCGATCGAAAACGGCGAGGTAACGTTGTATGCCCTGCGCCAAGAGATTCGCGGCCTGCAGGTTGGGCAAGAAAACGCGCAGAACATCGCTGCCGCCAGAGGCCGCCACGGCTTCATCATCCGGGCCCAAGTGAAGCACCGCACCACTTATTATGAGGTGTTCCCTCGGGCGGCAATCATCCGTGCACGCCCGGATATTAAAACGCTGACGATCAATGGCAATGTTGTCGTGGAAACAACAGGCGGCTCAAGCCGTTCGGGCAAAGGAACCTTTCGGCGCGCGACCGCCATGCCGTTCGACTGGGAAGCCTACCAACACAGCCGTCGTCCTCGAGACGGTGAGTCCAGCCTGGTGATCGCCGAGCAGATCGGCCAGGTGTTACCCGCCACCGCGCCCGCCCCTTCGGAAACTATGTGGGAAGCACAATCATTGTCTTCAGTGCGCAGTCGAGCACTGGCAGCCATCGTTGCCAATGATCTATTTCACACTGACGAATCTCAGCTCAAATTGACCGCCAAGCGTAACGTTGACGTGCTTGATACCGCGCAACAAACCGTTGACGACTTTCTCTACTACGCCAAGATGCTGGTGCCCTTCTGGGGCGGCGTCGAGGACATCGCCTCGGGCGATCCGCAACGCGTGGAGAGAGGGGCGTTGTCATTGTTCACCGACTTGATCTCCTTCGCGGCTCCCATTGGTAAATACGTCGGCGGTTCGGCACGCTTAATTGCACAAGCCGGGAGAATCAGTTTTCAGGCAGCGCTACCGAAGTTCGCAACCCTCACCAAAACGTTTTTACTGGGCGCCATCAGAGAGCTAAACCCGCTCGAAGCGGTGCCAGCTCTGCTCAAACTCGGAGGCTTGGGTGGGTTGCGGCTCAGCGCTGCAGTTGGGCGTCAGGTGGATGCAGGCCTGGCGTTGTTCAGAAAAGCGCTGGGCAAACCAACGATCGCACCCACTGGCCGAACGCTACAGTCGGTAGACCCGCGAGTCTGGAACCCCCTTGAAACGCAGGACAGTCTGTTTACCGTGGCAGGCGTCGATCATATTCCCATGCGCAGTGTCGGCACCGATCTGTTGCCCGAATATCGCCTGATCGATCCACTGACCAATGCAGTCTTCGGCCCCCGGTACATCCCATGGGGCGAATGGGGCCTGCAACAAATCCCGGATCTTGACGACTACATCGCGCGCGTCTCGCATGAGCAAGCCATGGAATTCAGCCGTCGGGACAACGGCATCTACGATGGAAAAAATCAGCAGAGCTATGTGCGTGCCCGCGGACAGTGGTACGTCGTCGACACCCGCCACAGCCTCACAGGTGAGGTCGAGTTCTATATCGTTCACCCGCGCAACAAGACACGCCCTGCTTACCGCGTCGTCAACAAGGACGGGGGTTGGGTCCCGGTCGACCAAAGTGGACATGCCGGGGGAAGGCTAGAGGAGCTTAGAAAAGCCAATGCCAAACAGGATGCGCACTACGAACAAATGTTCGTGAAGGTTGAGGCCTCTACAATCCTGCTGGACCAGGCGATTCGATCAACCGAATTCAATACGATACATTTGCTGTTTGATAAAGCGTTCCTACACTTGGAGACCGCTCAAGAATTGGGCCTGGTATACGCAAAGCACGGTAGCTTTCCAGTATTCAAACCCAAGGAATTCGTTACCACACCGGACCTTGGCAGGGCTCGGCTGATCGATTCCATTGAAAAAGCTGACAATCTTGGTCCGCGTTATGCGGCAATCATTGATAACCTGGAAGGCTATTTGGAGGCCCAGCAAAAAAGTCTTCAACGGTTGATAGAGGCCAACATATTCGATAAGCAAGATGCCGTACTTAAACAGCTTACCGATTTTCTCGACGCTAAACGGAAGGTCGTTAACACCATAATCGAGCAGACCAAGGTGTTAAAGTCGTTGCTGGACGAAGAGCTGGAAAACATGCTCGACGTTCTGGAAAAACTCCCGGTGAAAAAACTCCCGGTGAATACAGCCGGGCCATCACGCATCCCCTCCGTACCGCCTGGCACGCCGAAACCACCGTCCACCCCCCCTCTGCCGCCGGCGCCCCCAAATGCTGAGCCGAAAAATCGCATCTCAATACTGATTGCCGGCGACGACCCCCTCACAACCATAACCGTACTCGCCAAGCCCAGAGCCGGGAACAGTGACATCGCAGACGTCCTCGACAGTCGTGGTCAGCGCCTCAACACCTATATCAGGGTCGGCGAAGACAAGCTCTGGCTCAAATCCAACATCCAGATCAAAGAGCCGAGTGCGCCAGCATCTTCCAACCAAACAACTATCACGCAGGAACTGAACGCTGCCGCCAGGAAAATGCAATATTTGATTGAAGAGTATGATGACCTCATCGTGTTTTACAGGAAAAGCACGTCGGCCGAACCAGCGGGTGCCGAAGCGCTCATCATGTCCGGCGCGACCAAGCTCAATCAAGGCGCCGATGACCTTCAGGCGGCCTGCAGTGCCATCACCGATGAGGCAACCCGACAAGGCCTGCTGGCGCAAGCGACCCGCTTCAGGGAGAACGCCACCCGCTATAACCTCATGGCGAAAGCGTTGCGTCTGGAGCTGATTTCCAAGCAAGCCCCCAATGGCAACGCCCTGGCGTTCTTGCACAGTCAACCGGGTGTGCTGAGCCTCCGTAAAACCCTGGACCGAGTAGCAGGCACCCGACAGATACAAAAGCCGGGCGGCCGAACCTGGATAAAAGTTCCAGACTTCCTGGACGAGTTTGAGATTCGCGTGAGAGACAAGCCCTGGGCCTACGCTCACATGCACTTTGAACAGGCCTCCCACACCGTCCCCGGCAAAATCCATCTAAAGACACCGGCACAGCGATCACTGGGGGCAAACGCTCAAACCAATGCTGCTCGCGAAGGCTCGCGCCTGGATATTCATCGTGCAGAGATCTATTGGCCACAGGCCAGGCGGGTGTTTTACCCAGCGTTGCCAGAATGACTCGACACACTTGTGATCGCACAAGCAGGGTGGTCGACAATGGGTTAAAGATCCGACTCCTTGACCGCCCGCACTTTCACCGCATCCAGGGCATAGGCCGCATCGGCCAGGTCATTGTTGACCTTCTCGACTTTGAGGGTGCCCGTGACCCACAGCGGTGTGTAGATATCATCCAGCGTCAATCCCTTGGGATAACGCACCAGCACCAGTTGGTTAGGCGGCGGCGGTGGCACGTGGATGCATGCACCTGGGTACGGCACCAGGAAGAACAAGGTGCTGCGGCCCTTAGCGTCGGTTTCCAGCGGCACCGGGTAACCGCCGATGCGGATGCTCTTGCCGTTCATGGCGGCCACAGTCTTGGTGGAATACATCACCGCCGGTAAGCCTTTGCTCTGCTTCAGGCCACCTTTGTCAGTGAAGGTGCCCTGGGCTTCGGGGGAGTTGTGGTCGATCTCGGGCATGGCTTCGAGGGCTTTCTGGTCGGAAAGCGGCATCAGGTCCAGCCAGTCGGTTTCCGGCAATTCGCCAGCGTGCGCAAGGCCGGAGCCCAGCAAAAGAAGAGTCAACAGAAGACGGCGCATGGAGAGGCTCGGCAAGTACAAGTGCCGAGCATTCTAGCCCTCTGCGCCTGCGCAGCGCAGAGGGCTTTGTCGCTTAACTCATTTCTTTTTCAGCAGACCGTAGATCACCAGCAGCACGATGGCACCGATCAGCGCACCGATAAAGCCGGCGCCCTGGCCCGCCTGGTAGATGCCCAGGGCCTGACCACCGTAGGTCGCGGCCAGGGAGCCGGCGATACCCAGCAGGATGGTCATGATCCAGCCCATGCTGTCGTCGCCTGGCTTCAGGAAACGCGCGAGCAGGCCGACGATCAAGCCGATAAAGATGGTTCCGATGATACCCATGGCATTTCCCTCTGATTGAATGTGAGTCATGGCAAAGCCTAGTCAGGCTTTGCCATCCTGCAATCAGAGAGACGGCGGCAACCAATGGTTCCCGCCGACCCGAGGCTTTATTGCTCGGCGATCAGCGCTTCAACCTTGAGGATCTGCGCTTCCAGCGTTGCGCGGTCCTTGCAACGCAGGTTAGCGTGGCCGACCTTGCGCCCGGCCTTGAAGGCCTTGCCGTAGTGGTGCAGGTGGCAGTCGTCGATGGCGATGACTTTTTCCACCGCAGGCACGGTGCCGATGAAGTTGAGCATGGCGCTCTCGCCGACCTTGGCCGTGGAGCCCAGTGGCAAGCCCGCTACCGCCCGCAGGTGGTTTTCGAACTGGCTGCACTCGGCGCCTTCGGTGGTCCAGTGCCCGGAGTTGTGCACGCGCGGAGCGATTTCGTTGGCCTTGAGGCCACCGTCGACTTCAAAGAACTCGAACGCCATCACGCCGACGTAATCCAGCTGCTTGAGCACACGGCTGGAATAATCTTCCGCCAGGGCCTGCAACGGGTGGTCGGTGCTGGCCACGGACAGCTTGAGGATGCCGCTGTCGTGGGTGTTGTGCACCAACGGGTAGAAGCGGGTTTCGCCATCACGAGCACGCACGGCGATCAGCGAGACTTCGCCAGTGAACGGCACGAAGCCTTCCAGCAGGCAGGCAACGCTGCCCAGCTCGGCAAAGGTGTCCACCACATCAGCGGCGGTGCGCAGGACTTTCTGGCCCTTGCCGTCGTAACCCAGGGTGCGGGTTTTCAACACGGCCGGCAGGCCGATGCCGGCAACGGCAGCGTCCAGGTCTGCCTGGGACTGGATGTCGGCGAAGGCTGGGGTCGGAATGCCCAGATCCTTGAACATGCTTTTCTCGAACCAGCGGTCGCGAGCGATGCGCAGGGCTTCGGCGCTCGGGTACACCGGCACGAACTGCGACAGGAAGGCCACGGTTTCAGCCGGGACGCTTTCGAACTCAAAAGTCACCAGGTCGACTTCGTCGGCCAGTTGGCGCAGGTGGTCCGGGTCGCTGTAGTCAGCCCGCAGGTGTTCACCCAACGCGGCCGCGCAGGCGTCCGGGGCCGGGTCCAGGAAAGCGAAGTTCATCCCCAGCGGGGTTCCCGCCAGGGCCAGCATGCGGCCCAGTTGGCCGCCACCGATTACACCGATTTTCATCGTCAACAACCTCAGGCAATGCGTGGGTCTGGATTGTCCAGCACGCTGTCTGTCTGCTCAGCACGGAATTTTTTCAGCACCGCATGGAATTGCGGGTGCTTGGCGCCCAGGATGCTGGCGGACAACAGCGCGGCGTTGATCGCGCCCGCTTTGCCGATAGCCAGCGTGGCCACCGGGATCCCGGCCGGCATCTGCACGATGGACAACAGCGAATCCACGCCCGAGAGCATCGCCGACTGCACCGGTACACCGAGCACGGGCAGGTGGGTCTTGGCCGCACACATGCCGGGCAGATGCGCTGCACCGCCGGCACCGGCGATGATCACCTCGATGCCACGGGATTCTGCTTCATCGGCATACTGGAACAGCAAATCCGGAGTGCGGTGGGCGGAGACCACTTTCACTTCGTAGGGAATGCCGAGTTTTTCCAGCATATCGGCGGTGTGGCTAAGGGTGGACCAATCGGACTTGGAGCCCATGATCACGCCAACCAATGCACTCATCGTCGTGCCTCTTCTCTCTGGGCGCCCGCAGGCGCGTCAAAAAACAACAAGCCACGCGGGAAATCCGGCGTGGCTTGGTGTACGAATTAAGGCCGGTTGGACCGGCCGAAGGCCGCGCAGTATACCGTAATAATGCAGATAAACAGCCCCTTGAATGACCATCTGTCCAGTGGCGCAAAGCGGCGGTTTTATTGACTTTGAGGTCAGCGAAAGCACCCCACTCCTTGTAGGAGCCGGCTTGCCGGCGAAAGCGGTTTGCCAGCCACTATAAGGCTCGCCGACCCACCGTGATCGCCGGCAAGCCGGCTCCTACAGTCAGGCGCGTTCGGCAGCGGCCCCACCTTCCAACTTGCGCCACAACAATCGCACATTTGCCTTACGTACCAAGGCACAGCGATACAGGCGAATTTCCAGCGGAACATGCCATTGCGGGCCGCCGCACACCACCAGCTCACCGCGCGCCAACTCCGCCCGTACGCTCAGTTGCGGCACCCAGGCGATGCCCAGCCCTTCCAAAGCCATGCTCTTGAGGCTGTCAGCCATGGCGGTTTCATACACGGTGGTGAAGCGTAGGGCGCGCTGGCGCAACAGCAGGTGCACCGAACGGCCAAGAAACGCACCGGCGCTATAGGCCAACAACGGCACGCTGCCCTCGCCTTCCAGGTCGAACAGCGGCTTGCCATCGGCATCGGCGGCGCATACCGGCAGCATTTCAGTGTTGCCCAGGTGCAGGGAGGGGAAGATTTCCGAGTCCATCTGCATCGCCGCATCCGGATCGTAGAACGCCAGCATCAGGTCACAACCGCCTTCGCGCAGGGCATGCACGGCATCACCGACGTTAGTGGCGACCAAACGCGTGGCAATGTTCAAGCCTTCGTTACGCAATTGCGCAATCCAGCGTGGGAAGAAACCCAGCGCCAAGGAGTGAGCCGCCGCCACTTGCATGACTTCGCCCTGCCCGCCTTCCAAGTGATGCAAATGGCGCAGCACTTCACCGAGCTGCTCGACCACTGTGCGCGCAGTGACCAAGAACAACTGCCCTGCCGCCGTCAGCTCCACCGGCGTGCGCGAGCGGTTGACCAGGGTCAGGCCCAACGCCGCTTCAAGGCTGCGGATACGGCGGCTGAACGCCGGCTGGGTCACGAAGCGTCGCTCTGCCGCCTGGGAAAAGCTGCGGGTGGCCGCCAAGGCGCTGAAGTCTTCCAGCCATTTGCTCTCAAGGTTCATTGCTGCCTCCCGTGGATACGCACCATTTTGGCACACACGCCCGCCATGATAACCGGGTCACACCTGCATTATGCCGTTTGTGCATAGGCCAGTGTTTAACAGCATTGGCCCAAAAACTTCCACAAGCCTAGCATTCGCAGCGTTCCGGCCAGTTCCGGGTCCCTATCGAGATGATTTCCGTCATGTCCTCTGCTGCATCATTCCGTACCGAAAAAGACCTGCTTGGCGTACTTGAAGTACCGGCTCAAGCGTATTACGGCATCCAGACCCTGCGAGCGGTGAACAACTTCCGCCTCTCGGGCGTTCCGATTTCGCATTACCCGAAATTGGTGGTCGGTCTGGCAATGGTCAAGCAAGCGGCGGCTGACGCCAACCGCGAGCTGGGTCAGCTCAGCGAAGCCAAGCACGCTGCCATCAGCGAAGCCTGTGCCCGTCTGATCCGCGGCGATTTCCATGAAGAGTTCGTGGTGGACATGATTCAAGGCGGCGCTGGCACTTCAACCAACATGAATGCCAACGAAGTCATCGCCAACATCGCGTTGGAGGCCATGGGCCACAACAAGGGCGAATACCAGTACCTGCATCCGAACAACGACGTGAACATGGCGCAGTCGACCAACGACGCCTACCCAACCGCGATCCGCCTGGGTCTGCTGCTGGGCCATGACGCGCTGCTGGCCAGCCTCGACAGCCTGATCCAAGCCTTCGCCGCCAAAGGCGTCGAGTTCGGCCATGTGCTGAAAATGGGCCGCACCCAATTGCAAGACGCCGTGCCGATGACCCTCGGCCAGGAATTCCGTGCCTTCGCCACCACCCTGAGCGAAGACCTGGCCCGTCTGAAAACCTTGGCACCAGAGCTGCTGACCGAAGTGAACCTGGGCGGCACCGCCATCGGCACCGGCATCAACGCCGACCCACGCTACCAGGCCCTGGCCGTACAACGCCTGGCCACCATCAGCGGCCAGCCGCTGGTGCCGGCAGCCGACCTGATCGAAGCCACCTCTGACATGGGCGCCTTCGTGCTGTTCTCCGGCATGCTCAAGCGTACCGCGGTGAAGCTGTCGAAGATCTGCAACGACTTGCGCCTGCTCTCCAGCGGCCCACGTACCGGCATCAACGAGATCAACCTGCCGGCCCGCCAGCCAGGCAGCTCGATCATGCCCGGCAAGGTCAACCCGGTGATCCCGGAAGCCGTGAACCAGGTTGCATTCCAGGTCATCGGTAACGACCTGGCCCTGACCATGGCAGCCGAAGGCGGCCAATTGCAGTTGAACGTGATGGAGCCGCTGATCGCCTTCAAGATCTTCGACTCGATCCGCCTGCTGCAACGCGCCATGGACATGCTGCGCGAGCACTGCATCGTCGGCATCACCGCCAACGAAGCACGCTGCCGCGAACTGGTCGAGCACTCCATCGGCCTGGTCACCGCGCTGAACCCGTACATCGGCTATGAAAACGCCACCCGCATCGCCCGTATCGCCCTCGAAAGCGGCCGCGGCGTGCTGGAACTGGTGCGTGAAGAAGGCTTGCTCGACGATGCCATGCTCGACGACATCCTGCGCCCCGAAAACATGATCGCTCCACGTTTGGTCCCGCTGAAGGCCTAAGTGTTTGTTGCACCGCTCACCAGGTTGAGGGACTAGACACCTCTCACCTTTTGAGGGCCTGAAGGCTCGTTCTTCAGGCCCTTTTTTTTGCTTGTAGGAGCGAGCTTGCTCGCGAAAAACGGCAAGACACCACGTCCATCCAGGAGGTACGCATTATCGTTCACGACCTTCGCGAGCAAGCTCGCTCCTACAAACCTTTAATCGCCTCGGGCAGACGGATCCCGTTCGCCTAGGTATAGTGCCGCCCCTCTTCGCGTCTGCGGCCGTCGGTAACGAGGCCCGGATACAGCGCGAAACCGCATGAATAACAACCCGCAAAAGGATTGGGGTCGAACTGCCGCGCACTGCCTGGTGCCATGCGGCGTGGTCGGACCGTCCTGCGTTTGCCATTAGAAAAATCAGCGAGGAACACTCCATGCTCGAAGTCATCAACGACTTCCTCTCAGGGAAAGTACTGATCGTGCTCATTGTCGGGCTCGGCGGTTATTTCACGATTCGCTCGCGTTTCGTTCAACTGCGTCACTTCTTCCACATGTTCTCGGTGTTCAAAGACAGCCTGAAGAGCAGCTCCGGTCAGCTCAGCTCCTTCCAGGCGCTGATGCTCAGCCTGGCCGGCCGTGTGGGTGCAGGCAACATTGCCGGCGTCGGCATTGCCGTGACCCTGGGTGGCCCCGGTGCCGTGTTCTGGATGTGGGTCACCGCGTTGGTGGGCATGTCTTCGAGCTTCATCGAGTGCTCCCTCGGCCAGTTGTACAAACGCACTGACGCCGAAGGCACCTTCCGTGGCGGCCCGGCCTACTACATCCAGCACGGCCTGCAGAAGCGCTGGCTGGGTATGGTCATGGCCTTCCTGCTGCTGGTGACCTTTGGTTTTGCGTTCAATGGCCTGCAAGCCCACGCCGTGACTCACTCGCTGAACAACGCCTTCGGCCTCGACACCACCTACACCGGCCTAGCGCTGGCTGTATTGCTGGGCCTGGTGTTCATCGGCGGGATCAAGCGTATTGCCTCGATTGCCGACCTGCTGGTGCCGGTCAAGACCTTGGTGTACATCGCCGTGACCCTGTATGTGATCGTGCTGCAATTCGACCACGTTCCGGCCATGCTCGCGACCATCGTCAAGAGTGCTTTCGGTCTCGACCAAGCCTTCGGTGGCCTGGTCGGCAGTGCAATTATCATGGGCGTAAAGCGCGGCGTATTCGCCAACGAAGCCGGTCTGGGCAGTGCGCCTAACGTGGCGGCGGTGGCTTCCGTGGAGCACCCGATCGCCCAGGGCGTGGTTCAGGCGTTCAGCGTGTTCCTCGACACCTTCGTGATCTGCACCTGTACTGCGCTGCTGATCCTGCTTTCCGGCTTCTACACCCCAGGCTTTGAAGGCGACGGCATTGCCCTGACCCAGAACTCCCTGGCCGCTGTGGTCGGCGACTGGGGGCGCATGTTCATCTCCGTGGCCCTGGCGTTGTTCGTGTTCACTTCGATCATGTACAACTACTACCTCGGCGAGAGCAACCTGCGCTTCCTGGTCGGTAACAACCGCAAGGTGCTGATGGGCTACCGCGCACTGGTGCTTGTGTTGATTTTCTGGGGTTCCATCGAGAACCTGAGCACCGTGTTCGCCTTCGCTGACATCACCATGACCATGCTCGCGTTCGTCAACCTGTTCGCCCTGGCGTTCCTGTTCAAGATCGCCATGCGCATCCTGAACGACTACGACAACCAGCGCGCAGCGGGCATCAAGACCCCGGTGTTCGATTCCAGTCAATTCCCTGACCTGGACCTGGACCGTAAGGCCTGGCCGGCCAATCCGGTAAAACCGGAAGCGGCGCCATCGGCAGAGCTGAACGCTCAAACGCAACGCTAAGCGTAGATAGATGACACGCCGCCTCGCCTTGGGCATGCTCTGGGCCCGGCGGCGTTTTTCGTTCAGGAGAATCTCAATGTCAGCATCCAACAACGTCATGGTGCTCTACACCGGCGGCACCATCGGCATGCAGGCCAGCGCCAATGGCCTGGCCCCCGCATCCGGCTTCGAAGCCCGCATGCGCGAACAGCTTGCCAACGAGCAACTGCCCAACTGGCGTTTTCGCGAAATGTCGCCACTGATTGACAGCGCCAACATGACCCCGGACTACTGGCAGCGTTTGCGCACGGCCGTGGTCGAGGCGGTGGATGAAGGCTGCGATGGCGTACTGATCCTGCATGGCACCGACACTCTGGCCTACAGCGCGGCGGCCATGAGCTTCCAATTACTCGGCCTGCCTGCGCCAGTGGTGTTTACCGGCTCGATGTTGCCCGCCGGCGTGCCTGACAGCGATGCCTGGGAAAACGTCAGCGGCGCGTTGATTGCCCTGGGGACAGGCCTGGCGCCCGGCGTTCACCTGTATTTCCATGGCGCGCTGATGGCGCCGACCCGCTGCGCGAAGATCCGCAGTTTTGGCCGTCATCCGTTTGCCGCATTGCAACGCAACGGCGGCGTGGCCCAGGCTGATGTAATCCCGGCGGCGCTGCATTTTCGCCAGCCGAAAGCATTGGCCAATGTCGGCGTGCTGCCGCTGGTGCCTGGCATTGCTGCCGCGCAACTGGATGCGCTGATCGACAGCGGCATCCAGGCACTGATCCTTGAATGCTTCGGCAGCGGCACCGGGCCAAGCGACAACCCCGCGTTCCTCGCCAGCCTGCAACGCGCGCAGACTGAAGGGATTGCGGTCGTAGCCATCACCCAGTGCCACGAAGGCGGCGTAGAGCTGGACGTCTACGAAGCCGGCAGTCGCCTGCGCGGCGTGGGCGTCTTGTCCGGCGGCGGCATGACCCGGGAAGCAGCGTTCGGCAAGCTCAATGCGCTGATCGGTGCCGGGCTCGCTACCCAGGAAGTCCGCCGCCTGGTGGAGCTGGACCTGTGCGGCGAGTTGCGCTGAGCGGTATGTAACTTGCTCCTCTTCCAGCCATCCCGTGGCTGGAAGACTCTATGTTGCACTCCCATCTCACCACCCTCAACGCCGTCTCGCTGGTCATTAATGCGTTCAAGGCCGAAGGCTTGCCCGCTGAAACGTTGCTCGCGGGCAGCGGCATTTGCGCCGCCGACTTGAGCCGCGCCGACGCCTGCATCACCACCAACCAGGAGATGCGTGTATGTACCAATGCAGTCGCGCTGCGGCGGGATATTGGCCTCGAATTGGGCCGCAAGATGCATGTGTCGTCCTACGGCATGCTCGGTTATGCCCTGCTCACCTGTGCCACCTTCGGTGACGCTTTGCGCCTGGCTCTGCGCTACCCGGCGCTGTTGGGAACACTTTTCGAGCTGAGCCTGGAAAACGACGGTGAGCGTATCTGGCTGACTGCCGCCGATTACCGGGAAACGCCCGCGCTGGAAATGTTCAACGTCGAATTCTGCCTGGTTTCGCTGAAACTCATCTGCGACGACCTGCTGGGCCAGCCGCTGCCGTTACTCGGTGCGTGTTTCGAATACAGCGCGCCGGACTATCACGCGCGCTACCACGAGTGCTTCGCGTGCTCGCTGCATTTTGAAGCCAGCGCCAACGCCTTCGCGTTTGATAAGCGCTGGCTCGACCAGCCGCTGCCATTGGCCGACGCCGTCACCCATCAAGCCGTGACCGATCGCTGTCGCAAGCAGAACCTGGAGTTCACCGGGCGTCAGGCCTGGCTGGGTCGAATCCGCCGTCTGCTCGCCGCCCAGCTCCACGCCGCGCCCGGCATTGAAGGTTTGGCTGAGCAGATGAACTGTTCCGCGCGAACCTTGCGTCGGCGTCTGCATGACTTGGGCAGCAGCTACCAAGAACTGCTCGACGAGCTGCGCTTCGACCGCGCCAAACAGTTGCTGGGGCAGGACGAGCTGCCAATCTACCGAATCGCCGAACAACTCGGTTTCAGTGAAACCGCCAGCTTTCGCCACGCATTTGTACGCTGGAGTGGTGTGGCCCCCAGTCAATTTCGCCCCTGACGCATCGCAATGGCGCGCCGATGCGCGCTAACGGGGCGAATTGCGGACACACAATTTGGCCGTATTTATCCCCTTTTGGCCGCTCTTGCCGTTTTCTTAAAAGCGCCCCACCGCAAGACTGCATTGACTGACACAGCTTGCGGAGAACAACAAATGCTGACGATCTACTCAGACGATCACCACCTGCACCACGGCCGTTGTGAACTGATGGACGGGCAACTGATGCCCTGCTTCGAAATGCCCTCGCGGGCCGATCACGTGCTCCAACGGGTAAAAGACCGCGAACTGGGCCCGGTCCACGCCCCGCAGGACTTTGGCTTGGCACCGCTGCAACGCATCCACAGCCGCGACTACCTCGACTTCTTCCAAGGCGCCTGGCAACGCTGGACCGCCTACGGCCAGGACGGCGACCTGTTGCCCTACACCTGGCCCGCTCGCACCTTGCGCCGTGTGTTGCCCACCAGCCTGCACGGCCAACTCGGTTACTACAGCTTCGACGGCGGCGCGCCGATCACCGCCGGCACTTGGCAAGCGGCGTACAGCGCGGCGCAAGTGTCGCTCACGGCGCAACAGGCGATCCAGCAAGGCGCGCACAGTGCTTTCGCGCTGTGTCGCCCGCCAGGCCATCACGCTGCCAGCGATTTGATGGGCGGTTATTGCTACCTCAACAACGCCGCCATCGCCGCCCAGGCCTTTCTCGATCACGGCCACCAGAAGGTCGCGATCCTCGACGTCGACTACCACCACGGCAACGGCACGCAGTCGATTTTCTATGCGCGCAGCGACGTGCTGTTCACCTCGATCCACGGCCACCCGGAAGCAGAGTTCCCGTTTTTTCTCGGTTATGCCGATGAGTTGGGCGAAGGTGCAGGTGAAGGCTTCAACTTCAATTACCCGCTGCCGGCAGGTTCCGGCTGGGACCAGTGGAGCACAGCGCTTGAAGAGGCCTGCGCCGAGATTGAACGCTATGGCGCCGACATCATCGTCGTATCCCTGGGCGTGGACACCTTCAAGGACGACCCTATCTCGCAGTTCAAACTCGACAGCCCGGACTACCTGGCGATGGGCGCACGTATCGCCCGCCTGGGCAAACCCACGCTGTTCGTGATGGAAGGCGGCTACGCCGTCGAAGAAATCGGCATCAACGCCGTTAACGTCCTCGAAGGTTTCGAACAAGGATCAGCACCATGAAGATGCTCAAGTACGTTGCCCTCTGCGCTGCCGTTCTCGGCGGCGCGGCCCACGCCGAAGAGAAAACCCTGCGGGTCTACAACTGGTTCGACTACATCACGCCCAAAGCGCTCGAAGACTTCAAGACACAAAACCCCACGGTCAAATTGGTGTACGACATCTTCGATACCAACGAAGCCCTGGAAGCCAAACTGCTCACCGGAAACTCCGGCTATGACGTGGTAGTGCCGTCCAATGTGTTCCTGGCCAAGCAAATCGAGGCCGGAGTTTTCCAACCGCTGGACCGCAGCCAACTGCCCAACTGGAACCACCTCGACCCCAAGCTGATGAAGCTGATCGAAGCCAATGACCCGGGCAACAAATTCGCCGTGCCCTACATGTACGGCACCATCCTGATCGGCTTCAACCCCGACAAGGTCAAGGCAGCGTTGGGCAGCGACGCACCGGTCGACAGCTGGGACCTGATTTTCAAGGAAGAGAACATCAGCAAGCTCAAGCAATGTGGTGTCGCCCTGCTGGACTCGCCTTCGGAAATCCTGCCCCTGGCCCTGCAACACTTGGGCCTGGACCCCAACAGCAGCAACCCCAAAGATTATGAGAAAGCCGAAGCGCTGCTAATGAAAATCCGCCCGTACATCACCTATTTCCACTCGTCCAAGTACATGGCCGACATCGCCAACGGTGACATCTGCGTGGCCGTCGGCTATTCCGGCAGCTTCTCCCAGGCCGCCAACCGGGCCAAGGAGGCCAAGAACGGCGTGACCGTAGACATGCGCCTGCCCAAAGAAGGCGCGCCAATCTGGTTCGACATGCTCGCCATTCCCAAAGGTGCGAAAAACCCGCAGGACGCCTACACCTTTATTAACTACCTGCTGCAACCGCAGGTGATCGCCCCAATCAGCGATTTCGTCGGCTACCCCAACCCGAACAAGGACGCTACCGAGCAGGTCGATGCAGCAATCCGCAACAACCCCAACCTGTACCCCACCGAGGCGGCGATGGCCACGCTGTATACCTTGAAGCCGCTGGGCCGAGATGCGGAACGCGCCAGGACGCGGGCCTGGACCAAGATCAAGTCGGGCACGTAACGAGCGTCGCCTCTCAAGCCACGGGGCTCCCCAGGAAAATCTCGCGAGCCGCCGCATTGGCGAGGGGCCCGCGATAAACCCTTTGGCCGGTATTGTTTTCATACTCGCGGCCCAGCCTGCGCTGGGCCGCCGTTTTCAGGTGAGCGGCAGTCGGTTGCTGGTCAGGGGCTTGCAGACTGGCATAGTGAAAATGCGCATACCACAGAGACTTGTTGCCCGCGCTGAGGTCCTGAACCTCGTACTCCTGCAAGTAATCCGTCTTACCCTCAATCGTTTCGGGGACCTTAGGCGCCGCGAGCACAATGCCCCGGCTATCAACGCCAAGGTAGAGGGCCATCCTTTCGGTATGTCGGTAGGTAGTTGACTCGCGTACTTCGGTCACAGACGTAGCGGTTCCTCAACGCTATACCGCCTAAGCCCGTCGCCTAACCTGTCCAGGCCTCGCGCAATCGACCCAACGCCTGGCTGAT
The DNA here is from genome assembly GCF_049897165.1 of Pseudomonas sp. TWR1-1-4. NCBI lineage: Bacteria > Pseudomonadati > Pseudomonadota > Gammaproteobacteria > Pseudomonadales > Pseudomonadaceae > Pseudomonas > Pseudomonas sp. TWR1-1-4. Next base: position 558,233 of record NZ_JAFCVS010000005.1, read on the forward strand.
CGCCGCCTCCGGCACTGCGGCAAACCCCAGCACCAGCCCGGCACGCTGATCGGGCGGGGTGCTGGAGTCGGGTAGCCAATAGCTGCTCAGGCCATTGACCTCCACCTCCACGGCGCGGGCCTGCTCCACCAATTGGTGCTCACGGGCCAGGCTGTCCACCCGCACGGTAAGGTGCAACCCAGCGGCCGTATTTGGCAGGTTGTCCACGCCCGGCAGCTCGCTTGGCCAGCCGTTCAGCAATGCGTTACGCCGACTGAGTGCGGCTCGGCGCATACGCCGGATGTGCCGCTGGAAATGCCCGGCCGCCATGAACTCGGCCATCACCGCCTGGGTACTCACTTCGGAATGGCGCATGTCCACCGCACGCCGCCGGGAGAATGCATCCACCAGTCCCACCGGCAAAACCAGATAGCCCAGGCGCAACGCGGGAAACGCCACCTTGCCGAAAGTACCGACGTAGAGCACCCTCCCGCTACGATCCAGGGCCGCCAGGGGCGACAACGGTGCGCCGCTGTAACGGTACTCGCCGTCGTAGTCATCCTCGATGATCCAGCCACCCGTGCGCTCGGCCCAGGCGAGCAATTCCAGGCGTCGCGCCAGGCTCATCACCACCCCCAACGGATACTGATGGGACGGCGTGACATAAGCCACCCGGCAGCCCTGCAGGGTGTTGAGCACCTGGCAATCAATGCCCTCGCCATCCACCGGCACGCCGTGCAACTTTCCGCCCGCCAGGGCGAACGCATGCCCGGCTGCGCGATAGCCAGGGTTTTCCACCGCCACGCCGTCACCGCGCTCTACCAGCAACTGTGCACAAAGGCTGATCGCCTGCTGCGCGCCACTGGTGATCACTATTTGTTCAGCCGTGCACTGCATGCCCCGTGAGCTACGCAGGTAGGCGGCGATCAAACCGCGCAGGCGACCGTCGCCCGCCGGGTCGCCGTAACAGAGTTGTTCCAGGTCCGGCTTGCGCCAAAACGCCCCGTTCAGCTTGGCCCATACCTCAAATGGGAACAGATCGAACGCCGGTACGCCTACCCGAAATGCCCGTGGCGGTCCCGCTGGAGGCTGGGGCAGATGGTTGGTTTTTATCTGCGCCAAGCCCCCGCTGTGGATAACTTCACTGTCCAGATCCTGCGGTAAATTGGCCCATTTTGTGGATAAGGCTGGGGATAAGCCTGTCGATAACCCTGTGGATACTTTTGTGGATAGTTTTTTAGCCGTGGGCAATTGGGCGACGTAAGTGCCGTCACCGACCCGACTCTCAATAAACCCCTCCGCATACAACTGGTCATAGGCGCGCACCACGCTGTTACGGGAAATCGACAACGCTGCCGCCAAGTCACGGGTAGCCGGCAAGCGCGTGCCGCTGACCAGCCGCCCGTCCAGCACGCGCTGGCGCAGGGCTTCATACAGCTGGCGAGTCAGCCCTTGGCGGCGGTCCAGCTCAATACCGGCGGGGTTGAACGACAAGGGCGGTGAGATAGGCGACATATTGGACCTATGAAATGGCTGCCAGATGGATCTTTAAACCAGCCATTAGCCTGCCTAGGATGCAAGCATTCGCCAAGGAATATTTGCATGTACACACCGCGCGCCTTTGCCCTCGATGATTTGCCCGAAATCCAGCAACTGATCCAGCACACTCGCCTGGCACAGCTTGTAACCGTTGGTGAGCAAGGCTTGCTGGCCAGCCACTTACCGCTGTTGCTTAACCCCGATGAGGGCGCGAACGGCACGCTGTACGGGCACCTGGCCAAAGCCAATCCTCAGTGGAGGGATTTGCAGAACGGTAGCGAAGCCCTGGTCATTTTTGCCGGTGCCGAGGCCTATATCAGCCCGGCGTTTTACCCGGCCAAGGCCGAGCACGGCAAAGTGGTGCCCACCTGGAACTACATCGCGGTGCACGCCTATGGCACGCCTGAGGTGTTCAGCGACGCCGAGCGCTTGCTCAGCGTGGTCACGGCGCTGACGGATCGCCATGAAGAAGGGCGCGCCCAGCCCTGGAAAGTCAGCGACGCCCCGGCTGACTACATTGACGGCATGCTCAAGGCCATCGTCGGCTTCGCCCTGCCGGTGGAGCGCCTGATCGGCAAACGCAAACTCAGCCAGAACCGCAGCCCGGCCGACATGGCTGGCGTACGCGACGGCCTGGCCGCCAGCCCCGACGTGCGCGACCAGACCCTCGCCCGCTTTATTCCCCAAGGAGCTTCTGAATGAGCCCGATCGACATCCGCCCCGTCACCGCCGCCGACCACGCCGCGTGGTTGCCGTTGTGGCAGGCATATTTGACGTTCTACAACACCGAACTGCCGGACGCTGTGAGCCAAAGCACCTGGCAACGCCTGATCGACGCCAACGAGCCGACCCATTCGGCGCTGGCCTGGCAGGATGGCAAGGCGGTGGGCATGGTCAACTTCATCTACCATCGTTCCAACTGGAGCATCGAAAACTCCTGCTACCTGCAGGATCTGTTGGTGGACCCGGCCCAACGCGGCACCGGTGTCGGCCGCAAGCTGATCGAATTCGTCTACACCACCGCCAAGGCCGATGGATGTGCCAAGGTGCACTGGCTGACCCACGAAACCAACGCCACCGCGATCCAGCTGTACGAACGCATCGCCGAACGCCCGGGTTTCATCCAATTTCGCAAAGGCCTTTAAGGAGCGCAGCATGTCCACTTCTCTCGCAGACTGGAAAGGCGTCCCGGCACCGACCGTGCAACTGCTTGAAGGGCGTTTTATCCGCCTGGAAAAACTCGACCCCACGCGCCATGGCGATGATTTATTTCAAGCGCTGCAAGGTCCCAATGCCGACCCGAAACTGTGGGATTACTTGCCCTACGGCCCATTCCCGGAGCGCAGCGCCTTCAATGACTGGCTGAACAACCACGCGGCCCACAAAGACCCGTATTTCTTCAGTGTGATCGACCGCGTCACCGGCCAGGTTCAGGGTCTACTCAGCCTGATGTCCATCGTCCCCGAGCAAGGTCGCATTGAAATCGGCCACGTCACCTTTGGCGCGCCGATGCAGCGCTCGCCGAAAAGCACCGAGGCGGTATACCTGCTGGCCAAATACGCGTTCGACCAAGGCAACCGCCGCCTGGAGTGGAAGTGCAACAACGCCAATGGCCGTTCCAAATACGCAGCCGAGCGATTGGGGTTCAGCTTTGAGGGCGTGTTCCGCCAGCACACAGTGGTGAAAGGCAAGAACCGGGATACCGCGTGGTACTCGATCATCGATTCGGAGTGGCCAAAGATTGAGGCGGGTTTTGAGGAGTGGTTGTCGCAGGCCAATCAGAGCGGTGACGGGCAGGTGAAAAGCCTGGCGCAGTGCCGGGCCTGATGATGTAGAGGATTGTTCCCACAGGGGTGGGAACAGTCGCGTCAAAGATCGCGCCGAACCTTCACCACGCCCATCCTCAACCCGAACGGCCTGAACACCGCATTCAGCGACTTCAGGGTCTGATTGCCCTCGCCATGCTCGATATGCACCAAGGTCCGCACCGAGATTTTGCACATTTTGGCAAATTGGCTTTGGTGCAGGCCAGTGACTTCGGTGCGCAGACGGCGTACGGCGTCGCCTATCTCAAGCGAACCATTGGTTAGGCCTTGTTCAATACTCTCAATGACGCGCGCCCGCTGATCAATCGAAAGGCTCATCTCAACCCCCAGGTTTTCAAGCGCTGATCAAGGTCACGCAAGCCAATTTGTGGATGGTTCAAGGTGACTTCCGGTAGACCGCTGGCAACCAGGATGTCGGGTAGTGCTCGTAGGTGTTCTGCATCTTGGCGCAGGCGTTCAAAGGCCAGTGCAGGATCGACAAATTGCGAAAGGGCATCACAAACGCCACGCCAATCAACCTCACCTGCCAACTCCAATGAGCGCGGCCATTTGGTCGAGCGGCTGATGCCTGCGTCATCCATGACCATAGGCGCCAGATCGTAAATCGGAGCCAGACGCAGGCTGTCATCACCGCGGATGATCGAGATGTTGCGCCCGTGATTGTCTGAATTACCCAAAATCTTGTTCAGCAAATCGCGGCGCAAGTACTCGGCTACGAGGTCAGTCACCTGCTCATCCTGGCCCGCTGCGCGCCAAAACCCGACTAGCATTTCCAGCACACTCGTATGGTTCATGCCAGCGACGTCAACTGCTATACCCGACAATGAGAGTATCGACTCGACCGCTAAACGTTTGACCCCTTTGGCACCGACACTGCGGTCGAATCGATGCATCCATAAGCTCGGTTTAATCCCGTCGGCGTCCTCAAGCGTCAGGCCCTCGGCCGCGACGGTATCAATTCCAAGCGCCTGAATGGCCTTGTAATAGTGGTACTCACTTCGAAGGATGTCTTGGTCGCTTTGCAAACCCTTGTTTCGGGAAAACTTGACAAACCAGTGCTGGCTCACCTGCTCATCGGCCAGCACAGCATCGGGATACAGCAGTCCTTCACGGCTTTGCGCCAGCAACAATTTAGGCGCTTCCCCCCCCGCGCCGGTAGCACCGCCAATCGCGGCGCCCTCCTCGTAAGCGTACTCAAGAAAGCGATTGTCGCGCCCCACTACCTCTTTTCGCTCGAACCCTATCGCTCGCCGCCCATCTTCTGTCTGGAGGGCTTCCTTGACGCGCATATGGCCAACGGGCGCGGGTGTACTGCGCGCCAGCAGAAATAGATCCTCTCTGATTCCGTCAGGTTTATCCTGCCCAATTCGCGCCATAAGAAAGCGCTTTGCGTCGCCAGCGGGTGCGATGTCATACAGAAAGGCAGGGGCTTGTTTTAGCGCTCCCTGCTCCCAGTTCAACGGCACTCTTGCACTGACCGCCTTGGCAAACAGGGTTTCAATCTGCTCGTAATGGCTGACCAAATAGTCAGACTCGTAGCCAAAACGACACGGGCTGTCGAAGCCTTTTTGCGGCTCGGCAAAATCCAAGGTCATCGCATCCTGCCAACGGCCCGTTTCAAAAACCTGGAGGGTGAGCCTGAGAGGGGTGTCTATTGGCAATTTAATGCACCTGGAAGTCAAGGTTCGTCACTTAAACTGCAATATAGTGCATAGAATCAAAGAAAGCTGCCTAAAAAACGCAATAAAATGCAAATCCATCAACCGCTAAGCTCAAGGCGGCCAATAACAGATGCGTTTTAATCGCACCGCACTAGAGACAACTCTCGCAAACCAGAGGTCGGTAGCCTGACAGTTATCGCCTCGCCATCTCGCTAAATTCCCGGCCTCATTCATCAGAGGTTGGGAATTCATGCCCTTTACACAGCACAGACTTGCATTTGTCATCGCCCTCGCCCTCAGCGCCGCCAGCCTTCAATCCGCGCAAGCGCGAGGCGATATCGAATACACGCCCTACATGTTTCAACCGTACGATGCGCTGCCAGATGAGTGGTTTGACGAGCCCGAAATCGAAGCCGCCCCACTCGATAGCTACCTCACCCAGAGAGCCACCTCGCACAATGGCTTGCAAGTGGCCAAGGTGCTGGAGCCCGCGCTGATAAGGTTACTTGAGTCCGGGGAGCTGACCTCCGAGGAAATCAAAGCCCTGGAAAAATTTGGCGATGCGCTGGATAAGCAACCCGGCGGGATCGGCGCAAGCCTTGAGCAATTGGCCGGTAGCCAGAACGCCAACCTCGCTGGCGCAACGCAAAACACCACGCAGCTACTGAGTAACCAATTGCTCTCGACGCTGCGCACGCTGCCCGCTGACGACAACGGTCACTTCTGGGTGCAGGGCGTGGGCAACGGCGGTAGCCTCGACAAACAAGGCGGCAGCGCCGGCCTGAAACACGATACCCACGGTCTGTTGTTGGGTGCCGACTGGGCACCGGATCATGCTTGGCGGGTTGGGGTCATGGGCGCCAAATCCAGCAGCAATCTCAATGCACAACGCTTCTCCGCCGACCTGGACAGCTGGCACCTGGGGGGTTATGCCGTGCGTACGGACGGGCCACTGGCCCTGCGCCTGGGAGTGATCTACAGCGACCATGCCGGCCGGAACAAACGTAACGTCAACCTGCTCGACTACAAGGAGCAGCTAAAGGGCAGCTACAACGCTCAAAGCCAAACCCTGTTCTCCGAGCTGGGCTATCAACTGGGCAGCACCGATGTCAGCGTCGAGCCCTTCGCTGGCATCGGCTTCCAACGCTACCACCGCGACAGTTTCAAGGAAACAGGAGGTTTGACGGCGTTGAACGTGGGCGCGCAAACCCAACAAAACCTGAGCAGCACCTTCGGCCTGCGCCTGGCAACGGTGTATCGGTTCGATAGGCAGATCAGCCTCACCCCTCACCTCAGCACAGGCTGGAAGCACCTCTACGGCGAAGTCGACAGCAAAGTCCGCCATTCCTACCGTGCCCTGCCAGGACTGATAGACGGCTTCACCGTCAAGGGCACCTCGCTCGACCGCAATAGCCTGGACCTGCAAGCCGGCCTGGACCTCGCGTTGTCGACACAACACACCTTAGGCCTGACCTACAGCGCCCAAGCCGGTACAAACAGCCGTAACCAAGGCTTGATGGGCCAATGGAGGATGAGCTTCTAACCCGGTCAAATTTCGGGCAAAAAAAAGGGGAGCACCTGCCCCCCCGAGGATTAAACGGTCGTGTCGAAGGCTGTATCAGCCTTCGATTTCAATCAGGATTTCGCCAGGGTTGACCCGGTCGCCCTTGGCCACATGAACGGCGGCCACCTTGCCGGCAATCGCTGCCTGCACTTCGGTTTCCATCTTCATGGCTTCGGTGATCAGCACGGCCTGGCCGGCCTTGACCACGTCGCCTTCCTTGACCAGCACGTCTACGATATTGCCCGGCATTGCGGTGCTGACATGACCCGGCGCAGTGGCGTGCTTGCGCTTGCTGCCGCCGGCGCTGACAAACTCGTTGAGCGGTTCGAACACCACTTCTTCCGGCATGCCGTCGATGGATAGGTAGAAGTGACGCTTGCCTTCAGCCTTCACGCCCACACCGGTGATGTCCACGCGGTAGCTTTCACCGTGCACGTCGATGACGAACTCGGTCGGCACGCCTTCGCCACCGGCACGGGCCACGCCGCCGGCTTCAGGAATCGGCAACAGCACTTCCGGCGCCAGGGTGCCGGCGTCGCGTTCTTCGAGGAACTTGCGCCCGATGTCCGGGAACATGGCGTAGGTCAGCACGTCTTCTTCGGACTTGGCCAACGCGCCGATTTCGCCGCGCAGCTTGGTCATTTCCGGCTTGAGCAGGTCGGCCGGGCGTACGTCGATCACTTCTTCACTTCCGATGGCCTGGCGGCGCAACTTCTCGTTCACGGTGCCAGGCGCCTTGCCGTAGCCGCCTTGCAGGTAGAGCTTCACTTCGTTGGTGATGGTCTTGTAGCGCTCGCCGGCCAGCACGTTGAAGAACGCCTGGGTGCCGACGATCTGAGAGGTCGGCGTCACCAGAGGCGGGAAGCCGAGGTCTTCACGTACGCGCGGGATTTCGGCCAGCACTTCGCTCATGCGATTGAGTGCGCCCTGCTCCTTCAACTGGTTGGCGAGGTTGGAAATCATCCCACCCGGCACCTGGTTGACTTGCACACGGGTGTCGACGGCGGTGAATTCGCTTTCGAACTGGTGGTATTTCTTACGCACGGCGTAGAAGTACAGACCGATTTCCTGCAGCAGTTCCAGGCTCAGGCCGGTGTCGAATTCGCTGCCTTTAAGGGCGGCGACCATCGACTCGGTCCCTGGGTGGCTGGTGCCCCAGGCGAAGCTGGAAATGGCGGTGTCGATGTGGTCGGCACCGTTTTCGATGGCCTTGAGCTGGCACATCGCGGCCAAACCAGCCGTGTCATGGGAGTGGATGAAGATCGGCAGGGCCTGCTCGGCCTTCAGCGCCTTGACCAGTTCGCCGGTGGCATATGGCGTCAGCAGACCGGCCATGTCCTTGATCGCGATGGAATCGCAACCCATGGCTTCCAGTTGCTTGGCCTGGGCCACGAACGCTTCAACGGTGTGCACCGGGCTGGTGGTGTAGGCGATGGTGCCTTGGGCATGTTTGCCGGCGGCTTTCACCGCTTCGATGGCCACGCGCAGGTTACGCACGTCGTTCATGGCGTCGAAGATGCGGAATACGTCGATGCCATTAACGGCGGCCTTGGCCACGAATGCCTTGACCACGTCGTCACTGTAGTGGCGGTAGCCCAGCAGGTTCTGGCCGCGCAGCAGCATTTGCAGGCGGGTGTTGGGCAACGCGGCGCGCAGTTTGCGCAGGCGCTCCCACGGGTCTTCTTTCAGGAAGCGCACGCAGGCGTCGAAGGTCGCGCCGCCCCAGACTTCCAGGGACCAGTAGCCGACTTTGTCGAGCTTGTCGCAGATCGGCAGCATGTCGTCGGTGCGCATGCGGGTCGCGAGCAACGATTGGTGGGCGTCGCGCAGGATGGTGTCGGTGACAAAGATTTTCTTGGACATTGTTGTATTCCTCACAGGCCTGCGTGGGCGGCGATGGCGGCGGCGATGGCCAGGGCCAGCTCTTCGGGTTTGCGCTTGATCGAGTAGTTGGTCAGTTCAGGGTGGGCTTCAACGAAGCTGGTGTTGAACTGGCCGCTGCGGAATTCCGGGTTGCGCAGGATTTCCTGGTAATAGGCGGCGGTGGTCTTCACGCCTTGCAGGCGCATGTCGTCCAGGGCACGCAGGCCACGGTCCATGGCTTCTTCCCAGGTCAACGCCCACACCACCAGTTTCAGGCACATGGAGTCGTAGAACGGCGGGATGGTGTAGCCGGTGTAGATCGCCGTGTCGGTGCGCACGCCAGGACCGCCGGGCGCGTAGTAACGGGTGATCTTGCCAAAGCTCGGGAGGAAGTTGTTTTTCGGGTCTTCGGCGTTGATACGGAACTGCAACGCGAAGCCACGGTGCTGGATGTCTTCCTGTTTCACCGACAGCGGCAGGCCCGAGGCGATGCGGATTTGTTCGCGGACGATGTCGATCCCGGTGATTTCTTCGGTGATGGTGTGTTCCACCTGCACGCGGGTGTTCATCTCCATGAAGTACACCTCGCCCTCGGCGAGCAGGAACTCCACGGTGCCGGCGTTCTCGTAGCCCACCGCCTTGGCGGCACGTACCGACAGGTCGCCGATGTAGGCGCGCTGTTCCGGTGTCAGTTGCGGGCTTGGAGCGATTTCAATGAGCTTCTGGTTACGACGCTGGATCGAGCAATCGCGCTCGAACAGGTGCACCACGTTGCCGAAGCTGTCACCGAGGATCTGCGCCTCGATGTGCTTGGGGTTGACGATGCACTTTTCCAGGAACACTTCCGCCGAACCGAAGGCCTTGGTGGCTTCGGAGATGACACGCGGGAAGGCTTGTTCAAGTTCTTCGCGGCTGTTGCAGCGACGGATACCACGGCCACCACCACCGGAGGTGGCCTTGAGCATCACCGGGTAACCGATGCGGTCGCCTTCGGTGAGTGCTTCGTGGATGTCCGCAACGTTACCTTCGGTGCCCGGCGTGACCGGCACACCGGCCTTGATCATGCTGCGTCGCGCTTCGGTCTTGTCGCCCATGCGGCGAATCACTTCCGCCGACGGGCCAATGAATTTGATGCCACGTTCGGCGCAGATGTCCGCCAGTTCGGCGTTCTCCGACAAAAAGCCGTAGCCGGGATGCAGCGCATCACAACCGGTTTCCACCGCCAGGTTCACCAGCTTGCGCGGGTTCAGGTAGCCAGCCAGCGGCTCTGCACCAATGCTGTGGGCTTCGTCGGCACGCTTGACGTGCAACGCGTGGCGGTCGGCGTCGGAGTAGACCGCGACCGAGCGAATGCCCATCTCGGCGCAGGCACGCACGATTCGTACGGCAATTTCACCACGGTTGGCGATCAGGATCTTTTTTATCACTTGGAAATTCCCTTGAGCCGATTGCTGCGTTCTTTGACCCGCTGGATCCGGGTCGGCGCGTGACCAAATGTTTCATGACAGTCGCGAGACACACACTAAGCCCGCCGAGGGATTAACAAAAATCAATAATTATTGGGTCGTGCATAAGTAAAGACTTATAGTTTGGCTCATCGGGTTCAGCGGGAGTGTGCTAAAAATGCGTAAGTCATTGATGCGTATGACATTGCGTCAATTGCAGATCTTCAATGAAGTGTGCGATTTGCGCTCCTACAGCCGCGCTGCGGAGGAAATGTCCCTCACACAACCCGCCGTCAGCCTTCAAATTCGCCAGTTGGAAGAGCTGATCGGGCAGCCGCTGTTCGATTATGTCGGCAAAAAGCTCTACATGACCGAGGCCGCTGAAGCCTTGCAGCGGGCGAGTCGCGACATTTTCGGGCGCCTGGAAAACCTCGATATGCAGCTGTCGGACATGCAGGGTTCGCTGCAAGGCCAGTTGAAGCTGGCGATTGAGTCCAGCGCCAAGTACTTCGTGCCGCACCTGTTTGCCGCCTTCAAGCGCCAGCACCCGGAAGTGCAGTTACACCTCACGGTGGTGAACCGCGCCCAGGTGATCCGCAGGCTTTCGGACAATCGCGATGACTTGGTGATCATGTCCATGGTGCCTCAGGACATGGGCCTGGAATTCCTGCCGTTCCTCAACAACCCGATCGTCGCCGTGGCGCCACCCGATCACCCGCTGAGCCTGCAAGGGCCGCTGCGCCTGCAGGATCTGGAACCCTACACACTGCTAGTGCGCGAACCGGGTTCCGGTACGCGGCTGGCGTGCGAGGAGTATTTCAAGGAGAAACGCGTGCACTTCACCCAGACGGTGGAAGTGGCCTCGGCCGAGGCGCAGCGTGAGTGTGTATGCGCGGGGTTGGGCGTGGCGCTGATGACGCGTCACGCGGTCAACATGGAACTGGCCACCGGCGGGCTCAAGGAGCTGCCGGTGGAAGAGCTGCCGCTGTACCGCAGTTGGTGCCTGGTACAGGCCAAGGCCAAGCGCCTGTCACCGGTGGCCCATGCGTTCCTGGGCTTTATCCGCAGCGAAAGGGTGCAGATCAGCGCGCTGGCTGAGCGTTTCGCTGGGCAGCCGCGGGTGCCTGCCAGTGGAGTTCCGGGTAGTCACTGATGCTCTGGAGCAACTGGCGCTCCTCGCAACGGTCTTCGATTGCGCGACGGAACGCCATGCGGCGTTGGTCTTCCTGCTGACGACGGGTTTTAACGGAGCTGTTGCTGTCTTCGTAGGGCCGGGCCATTTGGAGTCTCCCAATGCGAGTGCGGGGAGTTCAGGATGGCCCTGGGCGATGACGGTTTGGCGGCGCGGGGATTACAAACTGATGAAAGTTTGATCAATCATCCAATGCTTTGACGGACTTGGGCGACAGGCGAAGGCTACGCAAACTGCGCTTCACGCTCTTGAGGTGGTTGACCAGGCTCGGCCCACGCGCCATCGCCACGCCCATCGCCAGCACGTCGATCACCACCAGGTGGGCGATGCGCGAAGTCAGTGGCGTGTAGATCTCGGTGTCTTCGTGCACGTCAATCGCCAGGTTGACCGTAGACAGTTCCGCCAACGGCGTCTGGCTCGGGCACAGGGTGATCAGCGACGCACCGCTTTCACGTACCAGGTTGGCGGTGATCAGCAGGTCTTTGGAGCGCCCCGACTGGGAAATGCAGATGGCCACGTCTGTAGGCTTCAAGGTCACCGCCGACATGGCTTGCATGTGCGGGTCGCTGTAGGCCGCAGCGGTGAGCAGCAAACGGAAGAATTTGTGCTGGGCATCGGCAGCCACCGCGCCCGAAGCGCCAAAGCCATAGAACTCGACACGCTGGGCCTGGGACATGGCGGTCACGGCCTTTTGCAACTCCACCGGGTCGAGCTTCTCGCGCACTTCCATCAGGGTGTGCAAGGTGGTGTCGAAGATTTTCAGGCTGTAGTCGGCGACGGAGTCGTCTTCATGGATCGCAAATTGGCCGAAGCTGGCGCCAGCGGCCAGGCTTTGCGCCAGCTTGAGTTTCAAGTCCTGGAACCCGGAGCAACCAATAGCGCGGCAGAAGCGCACGATGGTCGGTTCGCTGATGCCCACGCTGTGCGCCAGGTCGGCCATGGAACTGTGCATCACAGCCGCAGGGTCAAGCAGCACGTGATCGGCAACCTTGAGTTCCGATTTGCGTAACAGGTGGCGCGACTGGGCGATATGTTGCAACAGGTTCAAAGGGCAGGACTCTTGTTATGGGCAGGGCCAGGGATGTAGCAAGCTTGTAGTTATACTACAAGAATTGTCGTTTTGCCCGTCCGACGCATCACTAAATCGCCCCGCTCCCCTTTGAATCTAAGGGCGGCCAAGTTGTAGCCACAGGGGCGCCCCAGGCATCACTAGGGAAAATCTGCATTTTTCCGTAACAAATCTGCCAGCCCTTCGGCCTGCATCGGCCGACTGATCAAATAGCCCTGCACTTCGTCACAACGTTCACCGCGCAGGAAATCCAACTGCTGCTGATCTTCCACGCCTTCAGCCACCACCTTGAGCGCAAGGCCGTGGGCCATAGCGATAATGGCGCGGGTGATAGCGGCGTCTTCACGCCCCTGGCCCAGCCCACGGATGAAGGTCTGGTCGATCTTCACGTAGTCCACGGGAATGCGCTTGAGGTAGCTGAGGGACGAATAACCGGTGCCGAAATCGTCGATCGCCAGCTTCACGCCCAGGTCCCGCAGTTGCTGGAAGGTCGCGATGATGTGTTCGACGCTGTCGAGCAATTGGCTTTCGGTCAGCTCCAACTCCAAGTACTGCGGATCCAGGCCGGTCTCTTCGAGCACCTGGCGCACCAGGCTGACCAGCTTGCCCTGGCGCAGCTGATGCACCGACAGGTTCACTGACACCCGGATCGGCGCCAGGCCCTGGCGCTGCCATTCACACGCCTGCCAGCAGGCCTCGCGCAGCACGAACTCGCCCAGCGGCACGATCAGGCCGGTCTCTTCGGCCAGGCCGATAAAGTCTCCCGGCGGCACCATGCCCCACTGCGGATGCTCCCAGCGGATCAACGCTTCAGCGGCATTCAACTTGCCGGTGGCCAGGCACAGTTTCGGCTGATAGAACACCGTGAGCTGGCGCTCCTCAATGGCTTTGCGCAAGTGGTTTTCCAGTTGCAAACGCTCCAGCGTGCTGGCTTGCAGGCTGTCGGTGTAGAACTGGAAGTTATTGCCGCCCAGGTGCTTGGCATGCTGCATGGCCATGTTGGATTGGCTGACCAGTGCGGAAATTTCCCGCGCATTGTCCGGCAACAGGCTGACGCCCATCGAGGCACTCACCACCAGCTCATGCCCTTCCACCGTCACCGGCACCCGCAGTTTGGCCAGCAGCCGCGTGGCGACCCGCGCCAGGCTCGACAGGTTGCCGTAGGCGTCGAACAGTACGGCGAACTCATCCCCGGACAGACGAGCAATAGTGTCAGCCTCGGGTAACGCATTGATCAGGCGACGCGCCATTTTTTGCAGTAGTTGATCGGCCACTTCATGGCCGAGACTGTCATTGAGCAGTTTGAAGCGATCCAAATTAATGTGCAGCAGCGCCAGGCTACGCCCGCCCTGGCGGACCCGCTGGTGGGCCTCGCGCAGCCGTTCGCGGAACAGCGAGCGGTTGGCCAGGCCGGTCAATTCGTCGTAATGGGTAAGGTAGCGCATGCGCTCTTCGGACTCACGTCGCGCCGAGAGATCGGCGAAGAAGCCCACGATATGGCTGACGTTTCCCCGGATATCGCGCACCACATTCAATTGCAGCCACTGCGGGTACAGCTCGCCGTTCTTGCGCGTTTCCACCAGCTCACCTTGCCAAGTGCCGTGGCTGAGCAATGCCTGGCGGATCACTGGAAAGTGACGGCGTGCATCGCGGCTGCTGGGCAGTTCGACCACATTGCGGCCGATCATGTCGTCGGTTTCAAAGCCTGTGACACGGCTGAACGCCTGGTTCACGGCGATCAGCTTGTAGTCGGGGTCAAGGATCACGATGCCTTCGCTGGCGGCCTCGAATACCGTCGATGCCAAACGCTGCTGTTCTTCCAGGGCCTTGCCGGCAGTGATATCGCGGCGTGTACCGAGCATGCGCGTCACCCGCCCACTGGGCGCGCGCTCTACGGCGCGGCCACGGTCTTCGATCCACACCCAGTGCCCATCGCCGTGGCGCACGCGGTATTCCACCAAGTAGTCCTCGCTGCGACCCTTAAGGTGTTCCACCAAGGCACGCTTGAGCAGCGGCAGGTCTTCGGGATGCAGGCGCGGCTTGAGGTGGCTGAGCATCGCCGTGACGTATTCCGGCTCCAGGCCGAACAGTTCCTTGAGCTGCGTGTGATGGACTTCGTCGGTTTGCAGGTTCCAGTCCCACAGGCCCAACTCACTGGCCTGCAGGGCCATGGCCAGGCGCGCTTCGCTTTTATTCAGGGCCAGGCTGGCAGCGTCCAGCTCCTGGCTGCGTTGGGCCACACGGTCTTGCAGGCCGATCTGGGCTTCGCGCAGTTCTTGCTCGACCTGGCGACGTTGTTCAACTTCGCGCACCAACTCCTGATTGAGCTGCTCGCTGCGCTGTTGTGCCTGTTGCAGATGCTCGATCAGCGCCTGATTCTGAAAACGGCGCAGCAGCCCGCGCTGGATCAGGCGATTGACCTGCCACGCCACCAGGCTCAAGGACGCCAGCAGGATCAGGCCAAGCACGCCCCAACCGCGCTGCTGCGGATCGCCCGTCCAGAACAAATAGACGATAGCCGGCACCAGGCACGGCAAGGCAAACGACAAGAACGCCGGCAAGCTCACGGCATAGGCCACGCTGGCCGACAGCGTCGCCGCGCCGATCAGGCCGAACACCCAGGCCTGTTGCATGAAGCTGTCCACCGGCACCAGCGCGATGGCGGCCGTAGCCAAGGTCAGGCCGCTGACGGCCGAGCCGAGCATGAACATACGCCGCCACACCGGTTGGGCCTGGCGACTGGGCATGGCCGAATCGAACGCCGCCACTTGGATCACGCGCATCGCCACCAGGGCCAGCAGCCAGACCAGCCAGATGCTGTCCAGCAGGTATTGCTTGGGGTTCCACAACAGCCAGGCGCAGACCAGGCCATTGACCAGCATCAACAGGGTCGGCAGCAGCGAGCCTTGATACAGCAGGCGCGTGCGCTCGACCGCCATCTCCGTGGCGTAGTGTTTGCGAAGAACCTGCGCGGGGGCCGCTGAGGGGCCGAGCAGGTCAGTGCTGAGGGTCATAGGCAGTGTTCTTATAATGGTGAGCCCGAAACGTCGACGGAGCATACACAAGCAAGCGCCTGGGCCAAACTGCTCTGCGTCATAAAAACTGCACGGTCGCGCAGCGCAAACTTCCGGGCCAGACGGCTTGAGCGAGACGCCGCGCGGGCTGTGGCCATTGACCGACCGGTCATCAGCCTGGCGGTTTTCCGTCGACCACCCGGCATTGGTATTTGCCCCACTCCCCCGGGCACCCTAGAATGCGCCGATGCGCGATGATCTCTCCCTTTTGCTGAACTCCCTCAACGATGCCCAACGCCAGGCCGTAGCGGCCCCCGTTGGCCGTCAGTTGGTCCTGGCCGGTGCTGGCTCCGGTAAAACCCGAGTGCTGGTGCACCGTATCGCCTGGTTGATCCAGGTCGAAAACGCGTCCCCGCATTCCATCCTGTCGGTGACCTTCACCAACAAGGCCGCTGCCGAGATGCGCCACCGCATCGAACAGTTGATGGGCATCAGCCCGGCCGGCATGTGGGTAGGCACCTTCCACGGCCTGGCGCACCGCCTGTTGCGGGCGCACTGGCAGGAGGCGGGCCTGGCCCAGACCTTCCAGATCCTCGACAGCGATGACCAACAGCGCCTGGTCAAGCGCGTGATCCGCGAGCTCGGCCTCGACGAACAGCGTTGGCCAGCGCGCCAGGCGCAATGGTTCATCAACGGCCAGAAAGACGAAGGCCTGCGCCCGCAACATATCCAGGCCAGCGGCGATTTGTTCCTGGCCACCATGCGCAGCATTTATGAAGCCTACGAGGCTGCCTGCGTGCGCGCCGGGGTCATCGACTTCTCCGAGCTGCTGCTGCGCGCCCTCGACCTGTGGCGCGACAACCCAGGCCTGTTGGCCCATTACCAGAAACGCTTCCGCCACATCCTGGTGGACGAGTTCCAAGACACCAACGCCGTGCAGTACGCCTGGTTGCGCCTGCTGGCCAAGGGCGGTGACAGCCTGATGGTGGTGGGCGACGACGACCAGTCGATCTACGGCTGGCGTGGCGCGAAAATCGAGAACATCTATCAGTATTCCGAAGACTTCCCGGACGCGGTGACCATCCGCCTGGAACAGAACTATCGCTCCACCGCCGGGATCCTCAAGGCCGCCAACGCCTTGATCGCCAATAACACCGGGCGCCTGGGCAAAGAGCTGTGGACCGACGGCGGCGAAGGCGAGGCGATCAACCTGTACGCCGCGTTCAACGAGCACGATGAAGCGCGTTACGTGGTGGAAACCATCGAAAGCGCGCTGAAGACCGGCCTGGCGCGCAGCGACATTGCGATTCTGTACCGTTCCAACGCCCAATCGCGGGTCTTGGAAGAAGCCTTGCTGCGCGAGCGCATTCCGTACCGCATCTATGGTGGCCAGCGCTTCTTCGAACGTGCGGAAATCAAGAACGCCATGGCTTACCTGCGCTTGCTGGAAGGCCGCGGCAACGATGCGGCGCTGGAGCGGGTGATCAACATCCCGGCGCGTGGCATCGGCGAGAAAACCGTCGAAGCGATTCGTGACCATGCGCGCCATGCCGATGTGTCGATGTGGGAAGCCATGCGCTTGCTCATCGTCAACAAAGGCCTGACCGGCCGCGCAGCCGGCGCTTTGGGCGTGTTTGTCGAGCTGATCGAGAACCTGGCGGCCAAGTGCGCGGAAATGCCGTTGCACCTGATGACCCAGACGGTGATCGAACAGTCCGGGCTGATCGCTTACCACGAAGCGGAAAAAGGCGAGAAAGGCCAGGCCAGGGTAGAAAACCTTGAAGAACTGGTGAGCGCCGCCCGTGCGTTCGAAAACACCGAGGAAGACGAGGAGCTGACCCCGCTGGCCGCGTTCCTCGGCCATGCCTCGCTGGAAGCCGGCGATACTCAGGCGGATGAGCATGAAGACAGCATCCAGCTGATGACCTTGCACAGCGCCAAGGGCCTGGAATTCCCCTATGTGTTCCTGGTGGGCATGGAAGAAGGCCTGTTCCCGCACAAGATGAGCCTGGAAGAACCCGGCCGGCTTGAGGAAGAACGCCGCCTGGCCTACGTGGGCATCACCCGCGCCATGCAGAACCTGGTGATGACCTACGCCGAGACCCGACGCCTGTACGGCAGCGAGACCTACAACAAGGTGTCGCGCTTCGTACGTGAAGTGCCGAAGGGTCTGATCCAGGAAGTGCGCCTGTCCAACAGTGTCAGCCGCCCGTTCGGTGGTGGCCAGCAGCAGAGTGCCAGCACCTTGTTCGCCGGTTCCGAGATTCCGGAAACCCAGTTCAGCCTTGGCCAGCAGGTAAGGCACTCAGTGTTTGGCGAAGGCGTGATCCTCAATTTCGAGGGCGCAGGTGCACAGGCGCGAGTGCAGGTGAATTTCGCCGAAGGCAGCAAATGGCTGATGATGGGTTACGCGAAGCTCGAAGCCATCTGAAACACTGCACCTTTATTGTAGGAGCCCGGCTTGCCGGCGATAGCGGCCTTAAGATTGCTATCGCCGGCAAGCCGGGCTCCAAAAGGTGAAGAATCGCGCCCCTCCCTTGTTTTTTACCCGCTCGGGCCAATATCTGTAATTAGTCCTACAGACCCTTCTGAATCGATCTTACGCAAAAGCCCGAAACATTATGTCGCTAGCCACTGTCACTCCACCTGTGCAACATGGCGCGCGTGCAATCCACAAATGGGAATTCCCTTTATGAAACGTTTTCTTAGCATCGCCATGGCGTTGTGCATCGGCCTGACGATGAGCATCGACGCCAACGCCAAACGCTTCGGTGGCGGCAAAAGTTCCGGTGCGGCACCGACTCACCAGACCAGCCAAATGGCTCCATCCGCCGGCGGCATGGGCGGTGCAGCCGCGACCGCAGGCGCAGCCGGTGCTGCTGGCGCCGCTGCCAAGGCCGGCGGTGCTTCGCGCTGGTTGGGCCCCCTGGCCGGTATCGCCGCCGGTGGCCTGCTCGCTTCCATGTTCATGGGTGGCGGCTTCCAGGGCATGCAGATCTTCGACATGCTGATCCTGGCGGTCATCGCCTTTGTGATCTTTCGCTTTATCGCCGCTCGTCGCCGCAAGCAGCAGGAGCACCTGGCTCCAGCCGGCGCGCCGATGCAACGTGAAGTGTTCGAGCAAAAACCAGCCATGGGTTCGATCTTCGGTGGTTCGGCAGCGCCTGCTGCGGCCCGTCCGGTGATCAACGCGCCGGCCTGGTTCAACGAAGAGCGTTTCGTCGAAGCGGCCCGTAGCCACTTCCAGTCCCTGCAGCAGCACTGGGACGCCAACGAAATGGACAAGATCGCCGAGTTCGTGACCCCGCAACTGCTGGAGTTCCTCAAGCGCGAACGTGCCGACATTGGCGATGCTTTCCAGTCGACCTACATCGACGACCTGCGCGTCCAGCTGGAAGGTGTGGATGACCGCGCCGACAAGACTATCGCCACCCTGACCTTCAGCGGTGTGTCGAAGACCTCGCGTTTCGACCAGGGCGAAGTGTTCAGCGAAAGCTGGAACATGGAACGTGCCCAGGGCGACAACCAGCCTTGGCTGGTCGCCGGTATCCGCCAGAACGGCTGATCCTTGCACGCGTGAGCAAGCAGTTACAAAAAACCCCGGACCTGTCCGGGGTTTTCTATTTCACGGTTGCACTTATAGCGAGCTACTGTATAAAACGCCCCTATAAACCGCGCCATCTAGCAAGAGGATCCCGGCCGTGGAAGAAATCATCGAACAATTGCGTGAAGCCAACGAACCGGTCCCGGTTCCTTTGGAGCTGCCTGACGAAGACCAACTGGTGGAAATCGAGGAACAACTGTTCATCGACATCCCGTTCGTCTTTCGTGAATTCCTGCTGACCGTCAGCGACGTGGTGTACGGCA
This sequence comes from Pseudomonas sp. TWR1-1-4, assembly GCF_049897165.1. Taxonomy (NCBI): domain Bacteria; kingdom Pseudomonadati; phylum Pseudomonadota; class Gammaproteobacteria; order Pseudomonadales; family Pseudomonadaceae; genus Pseudomonas; species Pseudomonas sp. TWR1-1-4. The sequence goes on from NZ_JAFCVS010000005.1 coordinate 577,252, forward strand.
GCCTGGAGCCGGTGACCGTCACCGACCCGCAATCCCACACCTACCTGCCGGACGTGGCCGCCAACGCCTGGGACGCCGGTGTTGATCGTAGCCTGATCCCGATCTGCCAGGACGGCGACGACTACTACTGCGTTGAGGAAGACGGCACTGTGGTGCTGTGGTCTGGCGAAGAAGAAATCGTCACCGAGGAAACCTGGGAATCGGTGTGGCACTGGGCGCGGGACGTCTGGCTGGAAAGCTGAGCCCTGCACCCATGGTGACCGGCTCGCTGTGGTGATCGGGCTTAGCGTGGTGAGCGCGCTCGCCCCGCGCTGGGCTGCGTAGCGGCCCCATGCCTCACATCGCCAAACCTGAAAGAACGCGTCGCCTGGACTGGGGCTGCTACGCAGCCCAGCGCGAGCAAGCTCGCTCACCACAGTAAGTGGCCCGCTTACCTCAGTGTTCGGGCGTATCCTTGTGGTTATCCAGCGTCTCCAACAAGGCGACCTGCATCCGCGTATGCACGCGGATGAACCACCGCCAAAGCACCGCCGCCACTGCAGCCGTGACCACGGCGATCAGCACCAGCAACTTGTTGGTCGGCAGAATACTGGCCGACAAGGCTGCCAATAGCAGGAAGATCACCAGCAACGAAAGAATCGGGATCAACTCCGCGATCACCCGTCGTACGCGCTGGGTATGCCGCCCGGCCATTTCCGGCTTCACACTCATCTCCGCCAACAGCATCGACAGCGCCTTGAGCTTGCGATACGCCGCGATCAGGAAGGGCAGCGACAATAGCAACGCCCCACCCCAGATCAACGCCTTCTGCCAGCTTGGATCACTGATCCAGCCTTCCAGATACCCACCGATACGCGCCGCGAAAAAGCTGCCGGCAAAGAAGATCGCCACCACCAGCGCCAGGTTCACCCCGACTTGCAGGATGATCTTGCGGATCATCGACGCCAGCATCGCGCCTTCGCCCTGGGGCTGGATACTGCGCAGCCATTCACCGTACATGCCGAACACCCGGCTCAATCGCTTGGGCATGACCGCTGCAATCTTCAAGGACAGTGGGTCGGCACCACGAATCAGGTACGGCGTGAGCAGTGTGGTTATCGCTGAAACGGCTACGGCGACAGGGTAAAGGAAGTCGCTGGTCACCTGTAGCGTCATCCCCAACGCCGCAATGATGAAGGAAAACTCACCAATCTGTGACAGCCCCATGCCGACGCGCAGTGAGGTACGCCCGTCATTGCCGGCGATAAACGCCCCCAGGCCACAGGACAGCATTTTGCCCAGCACCACGGCCACAGTGATCACCGCGATCGGCCAGGCGTATTGCAGCAGGATCTGCGGGTCGATCATCAAGCCGATGGCCACGAAGAAGATGGCGCTGAACATGTCGCGGACTGGCTCGATCAGTCGCTCGATCTTAATCAATTGCTTGGATTCGGCCATGATCGCACCGATCAGGAACGCGCCCAGCACCATGCTGTACTCCAGCTTGACCACCAGCAGGCAGAAACCGAAACACAGGCCCAATACGGTGATCAGCAGCATCTCGTTGCTGTCGAACTTGGCCACGTAGGCCAGCAAACGCGGCACCAGCAAAATGCCGATGACCAACGCAACAATCATGAACAACGACAGTTTGCCGACCGTGGAAAACACCTCGCCGGAGCTGACCGTGCCGCTGACGGCAATGCTCGACAGCAAGGCGATGATGCCGATGCCGAGGATGTCCTCGACGATCAGCACGCCGAAAATAAGCTGGGCAAAGCGCTGGTTCTTCATCTTCAGGTCATTGAGCGCCTTGACGATGATGGTGGTGGAGGAAATCGCCAGGATCGCGCCGAGGAACAGTGAGTCCATGGTGCTCCAGTCAAACCAGCGGCCGATCTCGTAGCCGATCCAGATCATCAAGATGATTTCCAGGAAGGCCGCGATAAACGCAGTGGCGCCAACCTTGAACAATTTGCGCAGGCTGAACTCTAGGCCCAGGCAGAACATCAGGAAGATCACCCCCAACTCGGCGAGGGTCTTGATGGTGTCTTCGTCGTGGATCAGGCCGAATGGCGGGGTGTGGGGGCCGATGATGAACCCGGCGACGATGTAGCCCAGGACCACCGGCTGTTTGAGGCGGTGAAACAGGATGGTGACAACCCCAGCCACCAGCATGATCACGGCCAGGTCCTGGATAAAGCTGATGGCGTGCATGGCGAGGGGCTCCTTGAGGGTACTGGCGCTTTTCCCACTTCCGCCCGCGCCTTTGAAATGTCGCAAAGAGCGAAAGGAAAAGTCTGCCTTGATCGTAAGAAATGCCCTGAGGTGGGCTTTTGAAGGTTAACACCGCGACTTCCGGCAGAAAGCCGGTGCAATATATGGAAACAGATCGGTGCACGCGTGACGGCAAGCCGCCTACCGGCGTCCCGTTAAGGAAGGCGCAGCAAAGAGTCCAGCACCCGCAGAGGTGTCCCCCAACCAAATGCCTACAACCCGTGAGTGTGCTATGGAACCCGGAAACGCCCAGCTGTCGATGACGGTATTGATGACCCCTGATATGGCCAACTTTTCAGGCAATGTCCACGGCGGCACCCTGCTCAAGTACCTCGACGAAGTGGCCTACGCCTGTGCGAGCCGTTATGCCGGCCGCTATGTCGTGACGTTGTCGGTGGACCAGGTGATTTTCCGCGAACCGATCCATGTCGGCGAGCTGGTGACCTTCCTCGCGTCGGTCAACTACACCGGCAACACCTCGATGGAGGTGGGCATCAAGGTGGTGACCGAGAACATCCGCGAACGCTCGGTGCGCCACACCAACAGCTGCTTCTTCACCATGGTGGCCGTGGACGACCAGCGCAAACCGGCCGCCGTGCCGCCGTTGCAGCCGCAGAACAGCGAAGATAAGCGCCGGTTCGTTCAGGCACAGCAGCGCCGGCAGATCCGCCAGGAGCTGGAGAAGCGGTATCAGGAAATCAAAGCAGACGCGTAATCACAGGCCGATCGGCGTCGCCTCGAACCGCACGCGGGGATGGGCGATACGGTCCTGAGCACGCACCAACTCCAGTTCATAACTGGCGCAAGCCTGGGTTTCCAGCAGCACTTCATGCACCGCTGCGGCAGTGAACTCGAACGCCGCCACCAGGCTGTCGCCCAACAGTACCCGCGCCAGGAACAACCCCGAGGTCAGGTCGCCCACGCCCACGGGCTGACGCGGAAACGCCAGCAGCGGCCGGCGCAGGTGCCAACTGCCATCGGCGGTCACCAGCAGCATCTCAAAACCGTCCGGCAGCTTGCCGGGGTAATCCAGGTGCTTAACCAATACCGCCTTCGGCCCGCGCGCCAGCAACGCCTTGGCCATGGCCAGGCAGTCGAACAGCGATTGCGGCTTGCGCCCGGCAAAGCTGTCCAGCTCCAGCTGGTTGGGGCACAGGAAGTCAGCCATGGCCGCGGCTTCGTCCAGCAGAAAATCGCTGACTTCCTGGGGCACGATGCAGCCCTTTTCCGGATGGCCCATCACCGGGTCGCACAAATACAGGGCCTTGGGGTTGATGGCCTTGATGCGCGCCACACCGCTGAGAATCGCACGGCCCTGGTCTGCACTGCCCAGGTAACCGGACAGCACCGCATCGCAGTTGCCCAGCTCGCCAATCGCGGCGATGCCTTCTACCAGCGCCGGAATCTGTTGCGGCGCCAGCACTTCGCCCGCCCATTGGCCATACTGGGTGTGGTTGGAGAACTGCACCGTGTTCAACGGCCAGACGTTCACCCCGACGCGCTGCATGGGGAATACGGCGGCGCTGTTTCCGGCGTGGCCAAAGACCACATGAGACTGGATCGCAAGCAGATGAGGTGTGCGTTTCATGCGCGGGATTTCCGTAAAGCCATTGAAATTCTGGCCGCGCAGTATGCGACTAAACGCAGCCTGTACGACAGACCGGCGACACAGTTAAGCTGCTCTCACTTTGTTGGAGTCTTTCGCATGCTGACCCTGGGAAACATCTTCGTGTTGATGCTGCTGGCGACCGGTGCCGCCTGGGTGTGGCACAACCACGGCCTGCGCGAGCGGGCGCTGGAGCGGGTCAAGCAGCATTGCGCCAAGCTCGACATCGAACTGTTGGACGGCGCGGTGGCGCTCAAGCGCATCGGGTTTGTGAAAGATGCCAACGGGCGGCGGCGCCTGGCGCGTATCTACAACTTTGAATTCACCGTGACCGGCGAAACCCGCCACCCGGGCACCATCACCCAATTTGGCGCCCACAGTGCGCAGATCGAACTGGCGCCCTACCCGTTCGAGATCAAGACGCCGCTGCCCAGTGCCGAGGTGATCGAGCTGAGCCAGTGGCGCCAGGACCACGCCAAGAACCGTCAGTAACGGCAGGCCTTTAGTGCGGCCTGCAAGGCAGCCAGGTCCTGTGGCTCGCTGAAAATCAATTCGATACGTGAATCGCGGCGCCACTCGCTGGCCTGCCAAGTCAGCTCGCTGTTATCCACCGCGTTGGTCGAAACCCACCCTTCGGCGCTGTGGATAACCAGTTTGGCGCGGCGCCATTCAAGGCTTGTCAGCCACTGGTCGAGGCGGCGGGTATCGAACTGCTGGCTCGGGTGCCAGCGCCAGCCGACACTCCAACCACCCTCTTGGGCCTGACTCAGGCAGATCGGTTGAGTGGGATCGCTCCACACCGCCGGCATTTGCGCGAGGCCTTCGGGCACTTCGATGTTATCCACAGCGGCTGAAGCCTGCGCGTTCAGGCCGGGTAATTGTTGCAAGGGCAATTGCGCCTGACGGGTCCAGTAGAGCGGGCATTCTGGCAACTGCAGTTCGATCGCTCGGCGCTGCCCAGCGTCCACCCCTTCATCCTTGTTCAACACCAGCAACCCGGCACTCGTCAGAGCCTCTTGCTGCGCTGGCGGTAATGGTTTCCCTGCGGCCAGCGCCTGGGCATCCAATACCAGCACGCAAGGCTGGACGGCCAGCACGCCCTGCCAGGGCGCCTGTCGCAACTGCTTGAGCAATTGCGCCGGATGGCCCAGGCCCGACGGTTCGATAAACAGCCGGTCGGGCTTGGCCTTGCGCAACAGACGGCCCAGTCCTACCTGAAACGGTGCACCGTTCACACAACACAGACAGCCTCCGGCGACTTCGCCCAGGGCAATGCCGTCGTCATCCTGAGTGAGCAAGGCCGCGTCCAGGCCAATCTGCCCGAACTCGTTGATCAGCACGGCCCAGCGCTCGTTGGCCGGACGCTGGGCGAGCAGGTGCTTGATGAGGCTGGTCTTGCCGGCGCCCAAGGGCCCGGCAATCACGTGGGTGGGAATGTTCTGCAGCATGAAGGGCATCGTTCGGACCGTGTAGAGCGTTTGATCCTACGCGGTTATGCGAGCCAATCCAGTGTCAGGATCAATCGGCGCTCGTCGGCCTTGAGTGCCGGTGACCGGTGGATCAAGCCGTAATTCTCATTACCGTGCCATTTGGTGCCCTTGAGCAGGGCGACTTCGCCGCAGTGAATCTGTTCGACACGCTCGCTGGGCTCGGCCTCCGGCTGGCTCAGCCTGCGCCGGTCCATCACGCCTTCGCGCAACCACTGGCTGCCGACCCCCGCATAGGTGGTGATCAGCCGCACTGGAACATGGTCGACGTGAAAACGTGGGCACATCGCCTTATCCAGCAACCTCAAACGCACACCAATACGCTTGGCGCCCAGCAAGCAGGCGAATGCGCTGACCAGCCACGACAAATCGGCAACAAAGCCTTCGTAGCCTTCAAGATCACGGCAACTGGACGCCAGACCCTGCAAGTCAGGCACGGCGTCTTCGTTGTTAAGGTCGATCACCATGGAATCGGCCAACGGCTCGTTGAGCGCCACCAGCAAGGCGCCGAACTCGGCGATGTGCAACGGCAACTGCCGCTCCCACACAGCCAGGTTGACGCCATCTTCCAGGATGTCGGACAGCGCCAGCGGGGTTTCGCCACGGGTCTGGCGAATCACGGGACGCAGGGGAATCACCGGGGCCAGCATCAGGCGGCTGCCTCCTCATACCAAGGGCCAAAAGGATCGGCCAGCAGGCGCCAACCGTCGACGCCCAGGGCCATTTCTTCATCGTTTAGCAGGCATGCGTCCAGCTCGGCACGCAGTTGGGTGAAGTCGATGTTCTGCCCGATAAACACCAGTTCCTGGCGGCAATCACCGGTGCTCAGTTGCCAGTTGCCCATGATCGCCGCGATGCTTTCTTCGTCCTGCGGCCACTGGCTTTTTGGCACAAAGCGCCACCAGCGTCCGGCAAAACCATGGCGCATCAAACCGCCGGCCTGGGACCAACTGCCCGCATCTTGGTGCTTGCTGGCCAGCCAGAAAAAACCCTTGGAGCGCAGCAGTTTGCCGTTGACCCACGGGCGGTCGATGAAGTCGAAGAAACGCTGTGGATGGAAGGGACGGCGCGCACGGTAAGCGGTGGAAGCAATACCGTATTCCTCGGTTTCCGGTACATGTTCACCACGCAATTCCTGCAACCAGCCCGGCGCTTGCGCGGCGCGTTCGAAGTCGAAACGGCCAGTGTTGAGAATCTTGTTCAGCGGTACTTCACCCATGACCATCGGGATGATTTCCGCCTGGGCGTTGAGGCGTTCAAGGATCGCCATCAACTCTTCGCGTTCGCGGCTGCTGATCAGGTCGATTTTGCTGATGAGGATCACGTCGGCGAATTCGATCTGCTCGATCAGCAGGTCGGTGATGGAGCGCTCGTCTTCTTCACCGAGGGTTTCACCACGTGACGCCAGGCTTTCGGCGGCCTGGTAGTCGAGCAGGAAGTTCATGCCGTCGACCACGGTGACCATGGTGTCCAGGCGTGCGATGTCGGCCAGGCTTTGCTCGTTTTCGTCGCGGAAGGTGAAAGTTTCGGCCACGGGCAAGGGTTCGGAGATGCCGGTGGACTCGATCAGCAAGTAATCGAAACGACCTTCCTTGGCGAGTTTTCCGACTTCTTCGAGCAAGTCTTCCCGCAAGGTGCAGCAGATGCAGCCGTTGCTCATCTCCACCAGTTTTTCTTCGGCGCGATTGAGCGTGACGTCGCGCTGGACTTCACTGCCGTCGATGTTGATTTCACTCATGTCGTTGACGATCACCGCCACCCGCAGGTTTTCGCGGTTGCGCAGGACATAGTTGAGCAGCGTGCTTTTACCGGCGCCGAGAAATCCGGACAACACAGTAACGGGGAGACGATTGGGCATCAGGTATTCCTTATCAGGGTTGGCCGGTCAAATCGCCCGTTTGTGGCGTTCGCGCAGCTCTTCACGTTCTTTGGCTTCGATACACAGGGTGGCGGTAGGACGCAGCAACAAGCGCTGTAGGCCGATGGGCTCGCCGGTTTCGCGGCACCAGCCGTATTCCCCGCGCGCGAGCAATTCGAGGGCGTCGTCGATCTTGTCCAACAGCTTCTTTTCCCGCTCCAGCAGGCGCAGTTGCCATTGGCGCTGTTCTTCGGCGCTGCCGACATCGGCGGGGTCGCTGTTGGTTTCCTGCTCGCGCAGTAACAGGAACTCGGCGTCGATGCGGGCTTGCAGCTCATTGCGCTGGGCCAGCAGCAACTCACGGAAGAACCCTTGCTGGGCTTCATTCATGTAGTTGGCGGAAGGCTGGGCCAGGAGGTCTTGTTCGGTCATGGGGAGCGGTTCACGGGTCAGGCTGTTTTTTAATGTTATAGTATAACAATACAAATAAGCCAATCCTCTCTTGCTCGCCACGACGAGGGGCGCAATGCTTGAATACTTCCCGACCTCGAGAAACCCTATGAAACGCTTGGTGTGCGCCCTGTTATTGATTGCCGCAGGACCTGTCTGCGCCCAGGTGCCGAGCCTGCTGGCCAACTGCACGCGCAGCGCCAACCTGCTTGCTTGCGTTGACCCTTCAGGCAACGCCTACAGCGTGGCGACGGTCGGCAGCACCACGTATTTGCGCGGGTACGAGGTGATCGGCAAACGCTATTGGGCACAGACCAACAGCCGCTACGGGCAACTGACGTTCTTTACCGGGTTGGCGTCGGATGGTGAGGCGTGGGTCGGCTACACACGGCGCGTGGGCTGGACCACCCTCAACCGGTTTTCCAGTTCAGGCGGCGCCAGCGCCAAATTCACCTGTAGCCGTATAACCGGCTGTTAGACCTGGCCGTTCTTCTGTTCCTGCACCCACGCCATGTAACTGTTCATCGGTGGGTTCTTCTGGAAGTATTTCTTCAGGCCTTCGAACAGGCCATCGGCAACCGCCTGTTGATGACGCGCGGTGACCAGCCGCGCACTGTCCCGCGCGTTGGAAATAAACCCGGTTTCCACCAGGATCGACGGCACGTCCGGTGACTTGAGCACGGCGAATCCGGCTTGTTCCACGCGCTTCTGATGCAGGCTGGTGATGCCTTCCAGGCTGCCCAGGATCGAGCTGCCCAGTTGCAGGCTGGACGCGATGGTGGCGTTCATCGACATATCCAGGATCACCCCGGCGAGCATCGGGTCCTTATCTTTCAGATTGAGCAGACTGGTGGCACCGAGCAGATCGGCGCCGTTCTCACGTTGCGCCATGAATCGCGCCGTAGCGGAAGTGGCGCCGCCTTCGGACAGGGCATACACCGAAGCGCCCGACGCCGTGATACGCGGCGCCGCGTCCGCATGCACCGAAATAAACATATCGGCATTGTGCTTGTGGGCGATTTCCACGCGCTTGCGCAGCGGTACGAAGAAATCGTCGTTGCGCACCAACTTCACGTCGAAACCTTTCTCGCGCTTCAAGCGCTTAGCCAGCAGTTGGGCGATGGACAGCACCACATCTTTTTCGCGCTGGCCTTTGGAGCCGACGGCGCCTGGGTCCTTGCCGCCATGGCCGGGGTCGACCACCACGATGATGTCGCGTTTGGGGTGGGCCTTGTCCACCAAAGGCTTGGGCTCGGCCGCAATCTGGCGAGGCGCCTGGGTGGCGCTGGTCAGGTCCAACACCAGGCGATGGCCTTGGCCATCCTGGGGCGGCAATAGAAAGCTGTTGAGCTGCATCGGTGCGGCAAGGTCCAGCACGATGCGCGTATCGCCTTTGCCGAAATGCCCGGAGCGGATCGAGGTGATCCCGCTGTTTTTCAGCGCCAACTGAGAGAAATCACCACTGAGCCCGGCGCCGCTGAGGTCGATGATCAAGCGTTCCGGCGCGCTTAAGGTGAAGGTCTTGTACTGGACCGGACCGCTGAGATCGAACACCAGCCGCAGCTTGTCGTCCGAGCGCCACAGGCGGGCGTTGCTGATCTGCGTGGCGTGGGCGGTAAACGGCAAGGTGAACAGCGGGCTGGCCAGAAGCAAGTTTAGGAGCTGACGTCTGTGCATGAAAAATACCGCAAATAAAGGAGCGTCCCTACTCGACATGACTGAAAAAAGGCTGGAGCAGAAAAATCATCGTCGACTCAATAGTTATAATATAACATGTCTTTTTATTTCCAACGATGGACCTGCTCATGAATGCGCTGACTCTGCCGGATATCGCCGCGCAGGCTTCACGCCAAGCCTTGCCACTCGACTGGGTGGGCATGTGCGGTATCGCCCTACCGGTTCTTATCGACGGCCAACGCTTGGCCGCAACCGCCGATGCCGGCGTGAGCCTGGACGATGGCGCCGCCCGTGGCATTCATATGTCTCGCCTGTACCTGGCGCTGGAGATGCTCGACCAGCAACCGCTTACGCCCGCACTTCTGCGTACTGTACTGCAGCGTTTTCTCGACAGTCATGAAGGTTTATCTAATAACGCCTACCTACGCATCCACACCGATTTGCTGCTCAAACGCCCGGCGCTGGTCAGCCCGCTGGCCGGCTGGAAAGGCTACCCGGTGAGCATTGAAGCGCGCCTGGAAAACCAGATGTTCCACGTGGAACTAAAAATTGACGTTACTTATTCCTCAACGTGCCCATGCTCCGCTGCCCTCGCCAGGCAGTTGATTCAGCAACAATTTCTCGACGACTTCGCCAACACACCGTTGCAGCATGAAGACATGTTGACCTGGCTTGGCAGCGCCAATGGCATCGTCGCCACGCCTCATAGCCAGCGCAGCAGTGCGCAGTTGCATGTCCAGTTAAATGGCGAGCAACTGCCGCTTACGGAGTTGATCGACACCGTCGAAGCCGCCCTGGGCACCGCCGTACAAACCGCCGTAAAGCGCGCGGACGAACAAGCATTCGCCCTGGCCAACGGGCAGAACCTGATGTTCTGCGAAGACGCCGCCCGCCGCCTGAACCTCGCCTTGAAACGGTCGGATGCCGTCAAAGCCTTCCACCTGAAAGTGGTCCATGCCGAAAGCCTGCACGCGCACGATGCCGTGGCTGAAAGCCGCTGGACGAGACACCCTGCATGATCACCTGCACCGCTTTACGCTGGGGCGCACCCGGCCAGCCGCTGACGCCCGCCATCAACCTCACCCTGGAAAAAGGCAGCCTCACCGGCATCATCGGCGCCAATGGCACCGGCAAAAGCAGCCTGCTTAAAGTCATCGCCGGCCTGCAGAAACCCCTGGCGGGTAAAGTCACGGTGGATGTTCCACGCCGTGGCGGGCTGTCGTTTCTGCCCCAGCAGCAACACTTGGACCGACAGTTTCCCATCAGCTTGCAGGAACTGGTCGCTGCCGGTTTCTGGGGGACGCAACTTTCCCCGCAACAACGCAGCCAGCGCCTGGAAGCGGTATTGGAAGACTGGTGCCTTGGCGGCCTCGAACACCGCCCCTTGATGGCGTTGTCCGGTGGCGAACTGCAACGCGCCCTGCTCGCCCGCATGAGCCTGACCGAAGCGCCGGTTCTGCTACTTGACGAGCCCCACGCCGCCCTCGATGAAGAAGGCCAGGCGCTGTGCTGGAAGCATATCCACGCGTGGCATGAGCAAGGTCGCACGTTGATCGTGGTCTGCCATGACCTCGCCTCCGTGCGCCACCACACCCAGCAAGTGGTGCAGATCAAAAGCAGCGGCTGCGTGTTCGGCCCGAGCAAAGAGCTGATACGCCCGCAGCCACAGATGCAGGTGGCCTGATGCATTTCGCCGCCCACCTGTGGATGCCTTTTGTTGATTTCGTCTTTATGCGCCGCGCCCTCATCGGCGGGTTGGTGCTCGCCTGCAGCACCGCGCCACTGGGCGTGTTCCTGATCCTGCGACGCATGAGCCTGATCGGTGACGCCGTCGCCCACGGCATCCTGCCCGGCGCAGCCCTCGGCTTCTGGTTCGCCGGCCTCAGCCTCCCCGCCCTGACCATCGGCGGCCTCGGCGCGGGCCTGAGCATGGCAGGCCTGTCCGCGTGGATCACTCGTCGTACCGGCCTGCGCGAAGACGCCAGTCTCGCGGCCATCTACCCCATCTCCCTCGCCGCCGGCGTACTGATCCTGGGCCTCGCCGGCAAACGACTCGACCTGCTACACCTGCTGTTCGGCTCAGCCCTGGCGGTGGACGAAACCACCCTCACCGGCATGCTGTGGGTGTCCAGTTTCAGCCTGATCGCCATGGCCGTGATCTACAAACCCCTGCTGCTGGACACCCTCGACCCGTTGTTCCTGCAAACCGTCAGCCGCCTCGGTCCGCTGGCCCATGGTTTGTTCCTGACTTTGGTGGTGCTGAACCTGGTGATCGGCTTCCAGGCCATCGGCGCCTTGATGGTGGTGGGCCTGATGATGTTGCCGGCCATCGCTTCACGTTTCTGGAGCCGGCGCCTGCCGGTGTTGATCGCGGTATCGGCAGTGCTGGGATGCCTGTCGGTGTGGCTGGGTTTGTTGCTGTCGTTCTACTACTCGTTGCCCAGCGGCCCGGCGATCGTGCTGGTGGCGGGCGCCGGGTATCTGCTGTCCGTGGTCTTCGGTCCGGTGCACGGCTTGCTGCGCCGCCCGCCCTTGCTGTCATCCCAATGAGGTGTTTACCGATGCGCGCTCTACTCGTGCTGTTCAGTCTCGTCCTGTCGTTGTCGACGGCCCAGGCCGCCGACAAGCTTCAGGTGGTTACCAGCTTCAGTATCCTCGATGACATCACCCACCAGATTGGTGGTGATCACATCCAGATCAGCAACATGGTCGGCCCCGACGCTGACGCCCATACCTACGAGCCTACCCCGGACGATGCCAAGGCATTGCTCAAGGCCAAGGTGATCATCAAGAACGGCCTGGGCTTCGAACCCTGGCTGGACCGTCTGGTGACCAGCACCGAAACCAAAGCCACGGTGGTGACCGCCAGCAAAGGCGTGATCTCCCACACCATGGACGAAGACGGCGAAACCATCCCCGACCCGCACGCCTGGCACAACCTGGCGAACGCTGAAATCTACGTGAATAACATCACCAAGGCGCTGATCGCTGCCGACCCGGCCAACAAGGCCGACTACCAGCACAACAGCCAAACCTACCTGAAAGAAATCTATCGCCTGCTGGCCGAAGCCAAGACCAAGTTCGGCGCTCTACCCGCCGGTAACCGTCGCATCGTCACCTCCCACGACGCCTTCGGTTACCTGGGCCAGGCGTACGGCATCGAGTTCCTTGCGCCACAGGGCCTGTCCACCGAACGCGAGCCGTCCGCAGCCGAAGTGGCCGCACTGATCACCCAGATCCGCAAAGACAAAGTCAAAGCCGTGTTCATGGAAAACATCAAGGATTCGCGCCTGCTCAAGCAGATCGCTGACGAAAGCGGCGCGCAGATCGGCGGCACGCTTTACTCCGACGCCCTTGCCGCTGAAGGCCCGGCCAGCACCTTCACCGGGCTGTTCGAATACAACCTCAACACACTGTGCGCGGCCCTAAGCTCACCTGAAAAAGCCAAGCCATGACCTTGAGCATGCTCGACCTGGAAGGGGCTGCCGTCGGCAGCCGCTTTCCCCTCGAACCCGTGCTCGATGCCCTGCCGTGGAACAGCGATGGCCTGATCGCCGCCATCGCCCAGCAACATGGCAGCGGCGAGGTGTTGATGCTGGCCTGGATGAACCGCCAGGCCCTCAAGGAAACCCTGGGCACCGGGCAGGTCTGCTACTGGTCGCGCTCACGTCAGCGGTTGTGGCGCAAGGGCGAAAGCTCCGGTCACTGGCAACAACTGGTGGAAGCACGCCTGGATTGCGACGGCGACGCGGTCTTGCTGATCGTCGACCAGCAAGGTCCGGCCTGCCACACCGGTCGGCCGACCTGCTTCTACAACGCCATCGACGGCAACTACGTCCACATCATTACGGAGCCCTTAGCATGATCCGCAAAAACCCGTCCGGCGATCTGCCCGTGATTGCCGAGTCAGCCTACGTCGACAAGACCGCCATCATCTGCGGCAAGGTCATCATTGGCGAAAATGTTTTCGTCGGCCCCTACGCCGTGATCCGCGCCGACGAAGTCGACGCCAGCGGCGGCATGGACCCGATCATCATCGGCGCCAACTCCAATATCCAGGACGGCGTGGTCATCCACTCCAAATCCGGCGCGGCGGTGACCATCGGAGAATTCACCTCCATTGCGCACCGCTCCATCGTCCACGGCCCCTGCACCGTCGGCGACCGCGTGTTCATCGGTTTCAACAGCGTGCTGTTCAACTGCGCCGTGGGCGACGGCTGCGTGGTGCGCCACAACTCGGTGGTCGACGGCCGTGATTTGCCTGCGGCGTTCTATGTGCCCTCCACCACCCGCATCGGACCCAACACCGACCTCTCGCAATTCCCGCCGGTGAGCGTGAGTGCCTCGGAGTTTTCCGAAGACGTGGCGCGCACCAACGTTGATCTGGTGCGCGGCTACAAAGCCCTGCAAAACGAGTTCTGAACCATGAGCCGCCTGCTGATCCGCAACGCCCGCCTGGTGAACGAAGGCCAGGAATTCGACGCCGATGTATTGGTCGCCAATGGTCGTATCGAAAAGATCGCCAGCAGCATCCAGGACAGCAACGCGCCCGTCGCCATTGACGCCCAAGGTCACTGGCTGCTGCCCGGCATGATCGATGACCAAGTGCATTTTCGCGAACCTGGCGCGCCAGACAAAGGCAGTTTCTACAGCGAATCCCGCGCAGCGGTAGCCGGTGGTATCACCAGCTTCATGGACATGCCCAACACCCACCCGGCCACCCTCGACCTGGACGCCCTGGCCGACAAGAAACGCCGCGCCGCCCTGCACTCGGTGGCCAACTATGGCTTTCATTTCGGCGTGAGCAACGACAACCTCGACACCGTCGCCGCCCTCGACCCGCGCGAGGTGGCCGGAGTCAAAGTGTTCATGGGCGCTTCAACCGGCAATATGCTGGTGGACGACCCTCGGATCCTGGAACGCCTGTTCGCCGAAGTGCCCACCATCCTGCTGGCCCATTGCGAACACACGCCGAGCATCCAAGCCAACGAGCTGCGCCTGCGCGAGCGTTTCGGCGAGCACATCCCCGCCGTCGCGCATCCGCTGATCCGCGATGCCGAGGCGTGCTATCGCTCGTCATCCTTTGCCGTGGAATTGGCCAAGCGCCATGGCACCCGTCTGCATGTGCTGCACCTGACCAGCGCCCGCGAACTGGCGCTGTTCGAAGACAAGCCCCTTGCCGAAAAACGCATCACCGCCGAGGTCTGCCTGCACCACCTGCTGTTCGATGACCGTGACTATCATCGCCTCGGCCACCAGATCAAATGCAATCCGGCGATCAAGACCCGCGCCGACCGTGATGCCCTGCGCCTGGCGTTGCTGAGCGACCGCCTGGACGTGATCGGCAGCGATCACGCGCCGCATACCTGGGCGCAAAAACAGTTGGCTTATCGCGAGGCGCCGTCGGGATTGCCCCTGGTGCAGCACGCACTGCCGGCGCTGCTGGAGCTGGTGGCCGATGGGCTGCTGCCGCTGACCACGCTGGTCGCAAAAACCAGCCACCGCGTCGCCGACCTATTCGCCATCCCCGATCGCGGCTATCTGCGTGAAGGTTATTGGGCCGACCTGGTGCTGATCAAACCCGAGCCCGAGGGCAAGCCGGTCAGCAGCCAACCGATCCTGGCCCGCTGCGGCTGGACGCCCTTCGCCGACCGCAGTTTTCGTCACAGTGTCAGCACCACCCTGGTTTCCGGCCACTTGGCTTTTCATAACGGTCAGGTAATCGACAGCTGCCAAGGATTACCTTTGCATTTCCTGCGTTAGAGACGACGGCGATGATCCGCATCACCTTGCCAGACGGCACGCAACGCGAGTACGACGAGGCGCTGTCGGTTTACGAAGTTGCTGCCAGCATCGGCGTGGGGCTGGCCAAGACGTCGGTCGCCGGCCGCGTTGACGGTGTGCTGGTGGGCTGCGAACACCTACTAGAGCAGGACGCCCGGCTCCAGATCATCACCACCCAGGATCCCGAGGGGCTGGAGATTCTGCGACGCTCCTGCGCGAGTCTGTTGGCGATGGCCACTCAGCAACTGTTTCCTATCGCTCAACTGACAGCCGGGTCGCCCATCGACGATGGTTTCTTCTACGACTTGGCCTACGAACGCGCCTTCACACCGGTCGACCTTGAACAGATCGAAGCACGCATGCGCCATTTGGCGAACACCAATCATTCGGTGCGGCGCCTGGGCGATTTTGAAGCCCTATGTCACGGTCTTCATGTGCCCAGCACCGGTGTGATCCGAGCCTTCAAGCTGACCAAGGTCACCATCAACGCGTCGCAGCAACGCATTTACGGCACCTGTTGGGCCAGCCAGCAGGCGGCGGTGCTCACCCTGAGTGAAAGCCAGGCTGACTTCGGCCAGCAGGTCTGTGAAGCATTGAGACGTGTGGGTATACGGGCGGTGGTGGACCGACGCAACGAGAAGGTCAGCTACAAGATGCGCGAGCACAGCCTGCATGAAGTGCCGTATCTGGTGATTGTTGGCGAGAGGGAAGAAGCCGGCGGCTACGTCAGCCTGCGTAGCCGCCTGGGGGAAGACCTCGGTCAGATGAGTGTCGAAGCCCTGTGCGAAAGGCTCAAGCGCGAGGCTTGACCGTCCCGCAATCGTTGCCCAACCATTGGGCATGGCTGTCCAGGCTGCCCTTCTGCTGAATGCCGGTGGCATTGAAGGTGCCGTTGACGGTGGTGGTGAATTCTTTCTGGCTCTGGAAAGTTGCTACGCCAGTGCCTTGGGCTTTCGGGCAACTGAAACGGAATTTCCACTGGTTGCCGGTCTTGTCCGTCACTTCCTGCTTGCAGCCCGATTGCGGGTCGGTCAGCGGGATCGAATCGGAGGCGACCTGCGCCGGAGTCAGGCACACCTGCACACCTTTACCGGCCATAGTGATGCCTTGTTTTTCGAGCATGGCGCGTTGTTCCGGGGTCATCTGTTGCTTGAGCTGACCGAGGATCAGCGACAGGTCCGGCAGGTCCTGGTTATCGACTTTCATATTGCTGGTGGTCAGTTCCCACAAGCCCGGCGCCAGCATCTGCGCCTGCGCCGCCACCGGCAGCGACACACCAATCATCATGGCCAAAGACAGCAGACGAGCATTCATCGGGTAACTCCAGGGTAATGTTGGGCGTTAGACGCCGCAAAGGTGCCAGGGTTGCACGGCAAATAAAATAGCGACATTCCTGACCAGACATGGTCTGTTAGGCACTTGGATTGCCTGGAGTAACGTCGTCCATGGATTTCTTTGGCCCGCACCTGCTCGCCTACTTAATCGCCACGCTGCATTTTCTCGGGACCCTCGCCGCGATCCACGCGGTGCTGACCGTCAGGACCGCCCAAGGCTCAATCGCCTGGGCCTTGTCGCTGATGTTCATGCCCTACCTCACGCTGATCCCGTACCTGATCTTCGGCCGCAGCACGTTCGACGCCTACATCCAGGCCCGTCGCCAGGCCAACCAGGAAATGCACACCGCCATCACCGAGCTGAACTGGCGCCCATGGGTCGAAGAAGCCTTGGCGGCACGCAACTCCAGCGCCTACGCTTCGCTGCGCGCCATGCCCAAGCTGGGCCGCATGCCGTGCCTGGCCAACAACGAAGTGCGTTTGCTGATCAATGGCGACGCTACCTTCAGTGCGATCTTCGCGGCAATCCGCAGCGCCAAGACGGCGGTGCTGTTCCAGTTCTTCATCATTCATGACGACGAACTTGGCAGGCAGTTGCACGCCCTGTTGAAGGAAAAGGCCGCAGAAGGCGTCTCCATCTACGTGCTGTATGACCGCATCGGCAGCCATGCCCTGCCCCATCGTTATGTGCAATCGCTGCGCGACGCCGGGGTGAACGTCAAAGCCTTCGCCACCCGCAGCGGCTGGCTCAATCGCTTTCAGGTCAACTTCCGCAACCATCGCAAGATCGTGGTGGTGGACGGTATTACCGGGTTTGTCGGCGGGCATAACGTCGGCGATGAATACCTGGGCAAGAAACCACCACTGGCACCATGGCGCGATACCCATGTGCAGGTGACCGGCCCGGTTGTGGCGTGCTTGCAGGAATCGTTTGCCGAAGACTGGTTTTGGGCCGCGCGCGAACTACCGCCGCTGATATTGCCGGACGCCTACCCGGAAGACGGCGTGCTCTGCCAATTGCTCGCCAGCGGTCCGGCCGACCCCTATGAAACCTGCTCACTGTTCTTCGTCGAAGCCATCCACGCAGCGACGGAGCGGGTATGGATCACCAGCCCCTACTTCGTCCCCGACGAAGCGGTGTTCTCGGCCCTGCGCCTGGCCGTGCTGCGCGGTGTCGACGTGCGTCTGCTGCTGCCTTCACGGCCCGATCACCGCATCGTCTACGCCGCGTCCAGCCTGTACGCAATCGAAGCCGTGCGCGCCGGCGTGCGGGTGTTCCGCTATATGCCGGGCTTCCTGCATCAGAAGGTGGTGTTGGTAGACGACGAAATCGCCGCTATCGGCAGTGCGAACATGGACAACCGTTCGTTCCGGTTGAATTTCGAAGTGATGTTGCTGACGGTCGACGAGGCCTTCGCCAAGGAAGTCGAGCACATGCTGCTGGGCGACTTCGCCCTGGCCCATGAAGTCAGCCAAGAAGAAAGCCGCGAAACCCGTCGCCTTCAGCAACTGGGCATGCGGGTTGCGCGGCTTATTTCACCGATTCTCTAACAAACAACCCAATACCCACTGCAGGAGCTGGCTTGCCAGCGATGGCGGTGTATCAGTACCGAATCAGTCGGCTGACACCACGCAATCGCCGGCAAGCCAGCTCCTACAGTGTTTTCAATAATCAGCGGTAGATATCTTCCCGTGTCCACGGCAGGTCATGGCTGCCATCGGCATGGGGTTTCACCGCCAGAATCTGGTGCAGGTTGATCCAGCCCCGGGCAAACGCATACGCGCAACCCGCCAGGTACAGCCGCCAGATGCGCAACGCTTGCTCCGGCACCATTTTCGCCGCCGCTTCCAGGTTGTCTTCCAGGCGCTCGCTCCAATGGTCCAGGGTGCGCGCGTAGTGCAGGCGCAGGCTTTCGACGTCGACCACTTCCAGCCCGACTTCGCTGATCTCGGCCGTCATCATCGCCAGGTGTGGCAGCTCGCCGTTGGGGAACACGTAACGCTCAATGAACTCCCCGGCGCCACGGCCCACAGGGCGACCATCGGTGTGCTTGGCGGTGATGCCGTGGTTCATCACCAGGCCGCCTTCGCGCACAGCGCCGAACAGGGTCTTGCAGTACTCCGCCAGGTTGGCGTGGCCGACGTGTTCGAACATGCCCACGCTGACAATTTTATCGAAACGGCCGTCTTGCGGCAGGTCACGGTAGTCGAGCAGTTGCAGGTCCACCTGGTCTTCCAGGCCTTCGGCTTTTACGCGTTCCCGGGCCAGCGCCAACTGCTCCTTGCTCAGGGTGATGCCAAACACCTTGACCCCGAACTCCCGCGCGGCAAACCGCGCCAACCCGCCCCAACCACAACCGACATCCAGCAGATACTCGCCCGGCTGCAGCCGCAGCTTGCGGCACAGGTGGCGGAATTTGTCTTGTTGGGCCTGGTCGATGGATTCGCTGCCGGTTTCGAAATAACCGCAGGAGTACACCATGTCCTGGTCCAGCCACAGCTGGTAGAAATCGTTGGACAGGTCGTAATGGTAGGAAATGGCCGCTGCGTCGGTGGCCTTGTCGTGGATCGAGCGCACCGGACGACTCCCCTCGTCATCCTCGATCAGGGCGTGACTCAATTCGTCACATACCCGGATGACCTCGGAAATGGAGCCTTCCAGCTCCAATTTGCCCTCGACGAAGGCTTCGCCCAGTGAGTTGAGCGTGGGATGGGTCAGCTGGCTGACAACCGTGGGGTCCTTGACCACGATGGTCACACTGGGCTCGGGGCCCAAGTTGAATTCATGGCCGTCCCAGAGTCGAAGACGCAGCGGTAGCTGAAGATTCTGTAAGGCCGGTGGAAGTTGCGCGAGCATGAGTAGTCCCCCCTTGTTTCAGACGTCTGCTGAGAGGTTAGACCATCCAAAGACAAAGTAGGAGGCTATCGATTTGATAGCGCTCCTCTATGGGGCTCGACGTTCGAGCAACCCGTCCTGGACCCACTGCTTCAGCCATGTGACGGCCTGCAGTGGCGCACCCTCTGCATGAGTGACTGCCAACTCGGCGCACAGTTCGGCAAAGCTCCAACCGGTGGTCGCCATTCCTGTCAAGGCAGAGACTTCGGCGGGCTCCAGGCTACGGTAATGGCAGACATTCTGATGGCGCCACACCAGGCACGTCTGCGCCGGGGCCAGTGCCTGGCTGTCGGGAAAGTCGGATTCGTCCTTACTGGCGCGCCAGATCGCTACGCTGTTGAACTGGCACAGCAGCGGTTGCACCGTCGGCGCCAGGGAAACCTGCAACACCGGCCACGCCTCCGGCGGTAACGACGCCATGTCGTTCAGCGTCAGCGGTTCGCCCTGCGGCGCATCAAATGCCAGGGTAAACGCCCATTCCAAACGCGCTACCTCCGCCAATGGCGCACTCTGCTCCGCCACCAGATGCTCAAGGATAAACGCCGGAAAACGCTCGCCCAGCCAGCGCAGGCTGTAATGAGCCGAGGGGTAGCGGCGCAGGTAGGCCTCGGTCAACGCGGCAAACTCGTCATCACCCAGCCAATAAAGGACGGCACTGAAGTCATGCCGCAAGACTTCTTGCAACCGTGAGAGGTAGGCGTTGTGGTAAATCGCCAGGCCCGTGTCCACATCCAGCGTCGGTCCGCCCAGCAACGTGGCGGCGAAGTCACTGCGGGCACTCGGTGTGTCGGCTAATAGATGTTGTTCGAAGGCCAACTGCCAATCGGTCAGGCGCATAACGGCCTCCTGGCCAGGACCGTCGCGCCCAGTTCACGGGCCTTGCTCAGCTCGGTGAGCAGCTCTTCAAAGGGTGGGAAATGGTCGTCCCGCTCCAGTAGCGTCGACACAGGTCCCAGGTACTCAAGCGTCTGTTGATAAAGCGCCCACACCGGATCACACACGGGATGGTCATGGGTGTCGACTACGTAGTCGCCGTAGTCCATATGCCCCGCCAGGTGTAGCTGGCGAATGCTTTCCGATGGCAGGTTGCGAATAAACGTCCAGGCGTCAAAACCATGATTGCGCGAGCTGACATACACATTGTTAACGTCCAGCAACAGCTGGCAGCCCGACAGGTGGGCCAGGGCATTGAGGAATTCCCATTCGGTGAATTCGTCCGCTTTCGAACGCACGTAACTGGAGACGTTTTCCAGCACCAATGGGCGTTGCAGCACGTCCTGCACTTGGCGCACACGGGCGGCCACGTGGTAGAGGCTTTCTTCGGTGTAAGGCAGCGGCAGCAGGTCATGCAACTGGTGGGCGCTGCCGCGGCTCCAGCACAGGTGATCGGAAACCCACGCCGGCTGGATACGCTCGGCGAGCTGTTTGATCTGCTTCAGGTAATCGATATCAAGGGCATGCGGCCCGCCGATGGACAGGGAGACACCGTGCATGACCAAGGGATAACGCTCGGCTATCGCATCCAGGTAATACAAGGCTTTACCGCCCTGGACCAGGTAATTCTCGGAGATCACTTCGAACCAATCCACCGCGGGGGATTGCGCAAGGATCTGCTCATAGTATTCGTTGCGTAAACCCAGGCCGTAACCCAGAGAGGAGAAAGAGGTAGGCATGTGGACTCCTGGAAAGTGTCCGCAGCGGCTTGAAGGTCCGCTGCGGTTGCACCCGGCTAGCGATTACTCGCCGACTTTTCCGCCAGCAGCATCGCAGGCGGCCTTGGTCATCGCCTTGAAGCCATGACCCTTGCAGACAGCCTGGCCTTTGCAGGCGTTCTCGGCGGTCTTGCAGTCGTTCATGCCTTTGCAGGAGGTCACGCCGTAGCAATGAACAGTAGCGTCGGCGGCCTGTACCTGGGTGGCGACACCGGCAAACATGGTGGCGGCAGCGATGGCCAGAGCAGCACCGGAAACGGCGTTTTTGATGTTCATTTTTGTAGTCCTCAGAGATCAGTAAGGGTGTCGGTCTGAACGGATTGTTCAGTCTCGACACACCACTAGAGTGAGGTCCCTCATGCGCGTTACAGCGCTGTACAAAAATTTCTGAAATTATTCCTCAAGCTTCAAAAGCGGTTCCTGAAAACGCAGTAATCGCCCGGCGTTGCCCAGTACCAGCAAGGTGCTGAGGTTATGCAACACCGCTGCAATCATGGCGCCCGCCGCACCCAACCAGCCAAACGCGGCAAACACGACAATGGCCAAGGTCCAACCCAGGCCGATGATCACGTTGACCTGCAAGGTCTGCCGGCACTGGCGACTCAAGCGCACACAGGTGCCCAGGCGCCGCAGGTCGCTGCCGATCAGCACCACGTCCGCCGACGCCAAGGCAATATCCGCCCCGCCCGCGCCCATGGCCACGCCGACCACACCGGCCTTGAGCGCCAGGGAATCGTTGATGCCGTCGCCTACCACCATCGGACGGAAGCCGCTGCCGATCTCACCCAACACGCGGTTGAGCTTGTCCTCCGGCAGGGCCTGGGCTTCGACATCGCTGATGCCTACCTCCAGCGCCAGGCTGTTGGCCACGCTTTGACGATCGCCGGTAAGCAGCAGTTGGCGACCGAGACCGAGGTCACGCAGTTCTTGCAGGGCCTGGCGAGCCTCCGGCTTGACGCTGTCGGCCAGCAGCAACCAGGCGAGGAACTGCCCATTCAGCGCCAGCCCGGCGATGGGGCCATCGTGGTTCGGTACAACGGTGGTGACGATGCCCAGTTGCTCGAACAACTCCGGCCGCCCCAAGGCCGCTTCGCCCTGATCGGTCTGCGCCACGACGCCCAGCCCCTGGCGCTCACGAATATCCGTCAACGCCAGCAGTTGTTCCTGCGTTGCCAACCCCGCCAACGCGCGGCTGACCGGATGGCTGCTCGCCGAGCCCAGGCTGGCTGCCAGATTGAGCAGCACTTGCCGATCCGGCGCGGTGGTTTCGATGGATTGCAGGCGCAGGGTGCCGAAGGTCAGCGTCCCGGTCTTGTCGACCACCAACGAGGTCAGGTCCGCCAGCTCCTCCAGAAACGCCGAGCTGCGAATCAGAATCCCATGCCGCGCCGCCACCGCGATCCCGGCAATCGCCGTGGCCGGTGCCGACAGCACCAACGCGCACGGGCACGCCGCCACCAGCACCGCGAGCATCGCCTGGGCGTCGTTGGTTACAAACCAGGTCACCGCCGCCAGCAACAACACCAGCACCATATAGCTGCCCGCATAGCGTTCCAGCAGCCGCGTGATCGGCGGTTTTGACCGCTCGGCGTTCTGCATCAGCGCAATCACCTTGCCCAAGGTGGACTCATTGCCCGTGCGCGTCACTTGCAGGCGCAGCAAGCCATCCAGGTTGATCGCCCCGCCAAACACCTGCACACCCACACTGGCTTCCAACGGCACCGACTCACCGGTAATCGGCGCCGTGTCCAGGCTCGCCAGGCCCGACAACACCACGCCATCGGCGGGCACCCGGTCACCGGCCCGCACCTCGACCACATCACCGGTATTCAGCGTGCCGTTATCCACTTCAACAATGCTGCCGTCGGCCTGCACCAACCGCGCATGGCTGCGCGTCAGTTTGCCCAACGCATGGATCGCTTCCTGCGAACCGATCACGCTGCGCTCTTCCAGCACATGGCCGAAGATCATGATGATCGGCAGCAACGCCGCCGTCAGCAGGTCCCCTGTGGCCCAGGCACCGAGCATCGCCAGGGCGATCAGTTGATCGGTGATGCCATGCAGGCTCGGAAACCGCAGGCTGTACCAGGCCGAACGCATCACCGGCACCGCCACCAGCAACGACGCGACGCCCAGCAGCAGTTGGCTCACGCCGGTCTGGTCCGGCGCCAGCCAGCGCCATACCAGGCCCAGCACCAGCAAACCCAAGGCCAGCATGGCAAGGGTCAATTGCCGGGCAGCGCTGCGCTGTTCGGCGGAGGTCAGCATGGGTGCGCTCATTGTTCGGCTCCCTGGATGATCAAACGGGAGTCGTCTTTAGGATCGACCGTGGTCACGGAACCGGCCTGGCCGAGAATTTTCGGCAAGCGCTCGCGGTACAGACGCAGCAGCAAACCCGGGTCTTTAACTTGGGCCAGGCTGGCAACGGTTGCGGTTTGCGCCTGGGCGTTGGCCAGGCGTTCGCTGGCCTGGGCGTGGGCGACTTGCACCAGGCGGTCGGCCTGCTGGGTCGCGGTCTGGGTGAGTTTTTCCGCGTCGGTACGCGCGTTGGCCACGGCCTTGTCGGCTTGTTGGCTGGCCGTCAGCACGGCGTTGAAGGCATTCACCGCCGGGGCCGGCAGGCTGGATTGCACATCGACACGGGTCACTTGGATACCCAATCCCAAGCCTGTGGAAGCCAATTCCACCAGGCGCTTGTTGATGCCTTGCACCAAGTCGCCACGCAACCGCTCACGGCGCTCGGCGGCGCCATTGTCGGTGCCGATCAGTTCAGGTCGCGCCACCAGAATCGTGTCCAAGTCCCGCGCCGCGGTGAGGGCTACCGCGCTGCGCGTCACCAGTCGATCCAGAGCCGGCAGCACATGGTCGCCCTGCAACACAAAGGCATAGGGTTCAGTGACTTTGTAGAACACCCGCACATCCAGTTGCACCACGCCGGCATCGCCGGTCAGCAGGTAACCGGAACCGGCCAGCGCATCACTCAAGGGCGTGGCGAAGCTGGCTACACGGTCGGCCTGGAGCGCCGCGTCGGAGCGCAGCAGGTTCTCCACCCGGCGTTCGATCACGCGATCAGCTGCCGGTAGCAGCACCACCTGCTCGAACGGCTGCGGCCATGCCAGCAAGAGTCCGGCATTCTGGATACGGTCTAGTGCGCCAAAATGCAGGACCACCGCACGGTTCTGCGGGTCGATCTGGCGCACATTGGAAAACGCCCAGGCCAACGCCGCCAATACCGTCACCGCGTACAACGCCAGGAAGGTCAGGCGCCCGGCCTGGATCCAGGGGCTGTCCGGGCTGTCACGCTCGGTCATGGCTGGACGTCCTTCGGCCCGTCCACCAAGGCGCGGAACGGCGCCGCGTCGGTGCGCAGGATGATCTTGGTGCCTGGCGTGACCACAGTGCCCAAGGTATCCAGAGAGCGCAGCAGGTTGTATAGCTGTGGATTACCCGCGTAGGCGCGGCCATAAATCTGCGCCGCTTCGACCCGCGACTGGGCCTCGATATCGGCAGCCTTTACCGTGGCATCGGCCTGCACGATGCGCGCATCACGCTCGGCGGCGGAGCGGATCTGCGCGGCTTCACGCTTGCCCACGGCGGTTCGTTCGGTGGCGATGGTTTCACGCTCAGCGCGCATACGGTCGACGGTGGCCGTGAGGGTGACGGATGGCAAGGTCAGGCGTTCAACGCCGATCTGGGCCACGCGCACGCCATAGGTGGTGAGCAATTGTTGATCAATCTGCTGGCGCAACTGCGCTTCGAAATCAGCGATGCGCACCTGGCTGGCATCGGTGTTGATCAGGCTGGACAGGTCGAAGCTGGCGGCCGTGGTTTCCAGCGCCGAACCCACGAAGGTACGAATCTGCCGCGCCGCTTCATCCGGCTGGTTCTGCACAGCGCGCATGAAACGCTGCACGTTGTCTGCGTCGCCCTGCACCTGCCAGGCCACATAGGCCTGCACGATAATCCGCAGGCCATCGCGGGTGCCCACATCCTGCAAACCACTGGAGGTGGTGCGCAGGCGCAAATCCACCGGGATCGCCGCTTCGAACGGCGCCGGCCAACGCCAGCCCAAGCCCGGTTCCAACAACACCCGCGACGGGTTACCGAAACGGGTAATCACCGTGGCCTCGCCGGAACGCACCTGCACCAGGCTGGCGGCAGCGACCGCAAACAGCACCAGCAACAGCGCCCAGGCCATACGCCGCCAGGGGAAAGGGCCGGCCGCTTGTTCGTCACCGTGATGATGGTGGTGGTGATGGCCGTGATGATGACCGTGATCGTGAGAATGAGCGCTCAACAGACAGACTCCTTATTGAACGGCTTTACGCGGCACCGAAGGATCGGCCGGCAAGGTAAAAGAACGCAGATCGATCGTCGGCGCGCCGTCGGCACCCAGGCGATGATCCAGAATCAGCAGCTTGGCGTGGGCCAGGCCCTGGCTGAGTTGGCCGAGGTACTGTTCCAGCACGAACGCCTGCCCGGCGGTGGCGTAGGCCTTTTGTTCGGCGGTGAAGCGCAGGTTGGCCGCTTGCGCGCCCGCGTTCACTTCGCGGGCCGTGGCCGTGGCCTGGTCGCGGGCGGTGCTGGCTTGCAGCAACGCCTGGTTGGTTTGCTCACTGGCCGCGCCGCGTTCGCGGGAGATCAGGGCCTGGGCGCCGATCTGTGCAGCCTGCACACCGTGGTAAGCGTTGGCGGCACCGGCCGGCGGGTGGATCGCCTCTACCACCGTGGCGAGGATTTCCACGCCGCTGTCGAGCTTTTGCAGGTCGGCCTGCACGGCGCGGCCAATTTCCTCGGCCAGGCGGGTGCGTTGTTCGCCGAGCAATTCGTCGAGGGTGCGCGAGGCGAAGTCATGCACAAGGATGCGGCTGGCGGTGCTGCGGATCAGCGTCGGCACGTCCGCGCTGTTATAGGTGGCGGCGAGCGCGGCCTGGTCGGTGAGGCCGATGCGGTAGACGAACCGCACATCCATATTGACGATCTGGAAGCTCTGTTTGTCGCCGCTGCTGCTGGCGATCACCTGGGACTTGTCATTCACATGGCTGGCGTCCCACAAACGGTTGGCGATCAGCGGGGCCGGGCCTTCGGCAGGCGCCAGCTCCGGTGTAGCGGCTTCGCTGACGCTGGTGGCCAGTTCATGCACCACGCCGTTTTCCACACTGATCACGCGTCCCAATGGCCATGGCAATCCCGCATGCAAGCCAGGGCCGAAGACCTGCACCGGCTTGCCGAAACGTTCATAGATCCCACGGCCCTGCAGAGGCACTTCGTGCACGCCAGTGAGCGCCCAGCCTACCGCCAGTACCACCAGCAACACCGGCAGGAACGCCCGGCGCATGTAGGTAAATGCCCAGATCTGGCGCAAGTCGATGCCGAAGCGGTTGTGCAATTCATGCTGCAGCGCGAGCAAGGGTTGCGGCGGCCAGCGTAACAATCCGGCGATAAAGCTTTGCGCCATCAGGCGAGGCTCGAGGCGTGGCTGGCGTGGGCTGAACAGGGACAGCACGGCTCTTAATAAAAATTCGAGCGAGACCAAGGCCGGCAGCAAACCGATCAACACAGCCAACCTCAGTGGCCAGACTGAGTTAGCCCCGGCAAACAGCAGACACACCGCACTGACCACCAGGCAAATAATCGCTACTCGGCTCAACTGCGCCAGTTGCGAGGCTTCCGGCCATTGCGCGGCGGTCTCCTGGGCCAGACGGCGTTCAAACACCAGCAAACCAAACGCCAATCCCAACGCCAGCGCGGTGCCGATGCTTGCCGATTGACCGACCGGTGCGGCGGGCAGCGCCAGGTTCCAGAACTCGACAATGCTGACCAGCGCCAGCAACGACCAGCCGCCGAGCCACAACACCGGCGTACCGATCTGTTTGCCAAAACGCTCCACAAGGCGCGCGTACCGGCTTGCGTCTTCAACCGGCGCATCAGCCGACGGTTCTTCCAACGCCTGGGCACGCCAATCCGCCACCCACCACGCCGATTGCAAGCCGGCCACCAACAACAGCAACGCCGAGGCACAGTTGATCAGCACCACCGGCCAGATCGACAGCGGCGCAAACAGCGCGACAAACAGCGCCAGCACCCAGCCGGCAACCGCCAACACCGTCAGGCTGGTACCGGCCTGGCGCAATCGGCGGACATGGAACAGCCCCTGTTGAAAACGCGGAAGGCCTTCCACCGAAGCGCCGTCAGCTTCCAGATCCACTTGCATCCACTTACGTCCGCTCGAACACAATTAGTTACGATATAACACAAGGCGTGAAATTTTTGTTCGCTTAGAAGCAGACCGTGACTAAACCCCCAGAAACACGCGCCATCACTGGTGCAGGCCACGAAGAATCGGGCACACTCCAGAACAGTTTTTCGCGGGTCCACGGACAAGGAAGCGTCACTCCCCATGATTTCGATCTATCAGCTCAAGCCGCGTTTTCAAAACTTGCTGCGCCCTCTTGTGCAGCGCCTCTATGACAATGGCACCACCGCCAACCAAATCACCGTGCTGGCCGGCGTGATTTCCTTGCTGGTCGGCCTGTTGATTGCCAGCTTCGCCCAACACCTGTGGCTGTTTGCGCTGATCCCGCTGTGGATGATCCTGCGCATGGCGCTCAACGCCATCGACGGCATGCTTGCCCGTGAATTCGGCCAACAGTCGCGCCTGGGCGCCTACCTGAATGAACTGTGTGATGTGATCGCCGACAGTGCGTTGATCCTGCCGTTTGCACTGATCCCCGGCGTGAGCCTGGCGCCGGTGCTGCTGGTGGCGCTACTGGCGGTGTTCAGCGAATACGCCGGCGTGCTGGGGCCGATGGTGGGCGCATCGCGACGCTATGACGGGCCGATGGGCAAAAGCGATCGCGCGTTCGTGCTCGGCGTACTGGCCACCGGCGTGGCGCTGGGCTGGCTGGGCGCGGGTTGGGTCGACGCGGTGATGTGGCTGGTGGCCGCCCTGCTTGCCTACACCTTGGTCAACCGAGTGCGTCAGGGCCTCAAAGAACAACAAGAAACCTCACCGATTGCATAAGGATTTTTGCGATGCGCGAACAACAACAGCACACCTTCAGTACCCACGACGGCGTCGAGCTTTTCTACCGGCACTGGCCGGCCACGGAGACTACCGGGCCGCGCAAGGCAATCGTGTTGTTCCATCGCGGCCATGAGCATTCGGGACGTATCGCCCACCTCGTGGATGAGCTGAACCTGCCGCAGTTTGATTGCTTCGCCTGGGACGCGCGTGGGCATGGCCAATCTCCCGGCGAGCGCGGTGACAGCCCCAGCTTCGCCACCAGCGCCCGTGATGTGCAGACTTTCTGCGACCACATCGGCGCCACCTATGGCATTGAGGAAGATAACTTCGCCGTCATTGCGCAAAGCGTGGGCGCGGTGATTGCCGCGACATGGGTGCACGACTACGCGCCGAAGATTCGCGCGCTGGTGCTCGCGTCCCCCGCGTTCAAGGTCAAGCTCTACGTGCCATTTGCCCGGCCAGGCCTGGCGCTGATGCGCAAGTTCCGTGGCAACTTTTTCGTCAACAGTTACGTCAAGGCCAAGTTCCTCAGCCATGACCCGGAGCGCGTGGCGTCCTACGACAGCGATCCGCTGATTACCAAGGCCATTTCAGTGAATGTGCTGCTCGGCCTGTACGAAGCGGCCGACCGGGTTGTCGCCGATGCCCAGGCGATCCAAGTGCCGACGCAACTGCTGATCTCGGGTTCGGACTTTGTGGTGCACCGCAAACCCCAGCAGCAATTTTTCGACCGCCTCGGCAGCCTGAAAAAAGAGCTGCACATTCTCCCCGGTTTCTTCCACGACACCCTCGGCGAACGCGACCGCGCCACTGCGGTGAGCAGCGCCCGGCGTTTCATCCTGCAGAACTTCGAACACCCGCTGGACCGCGCGTCACTGCTGGACGCCGACAAGCTGGGCGCCACCTGCGCCGAGTCCGAAGCCCTCGCCGCGCCACTACCGCGCAACTCCTTGCGCGACCTGTACTGGCGCATGACCCGCGCCAGCATGGGCCTGGGCAAGAACCTGTCGGACGGCGTGAAGCTGGGCTTCGACACCGGTTTCGACTCCGGCAGCACCCTGGACTATGTGTACCGCAACACGCCCACCGGCAAGGGCGGGCTGGGGCGGATGATCGACACCAACTACCTCAACTCCATCGGCTGGCGCGGCATTCGCCAGCGCAAGCTGAATGTGGAGGAACTCCTGCGCCTGGCGATGGCCAAGTTGCGTGGAGAAGATCGCGAAGTGCGTATCGTGGATATCGCCGCCGGTCATGGCCGCTACATCCTGGAAGCCTTGCAGGGTGTGTCGCCGCTGCCGGAATCGATCCTGCTGCGCGACTACAGCGACATCAACGTGCGCGACGGTGGCGCACTGATTCGCGAGAAAGGCCTGGGGGATATTGCGCAGTTCGTCAAAGGTGACGCATTCGACCGTCTGGACCTGGCGGCACTGGACCCCAAGCCGACGCTAGCGGTGGTGTCCGGGTTGTATGAGCTGTTTGCCGATAACGGCATGGTCGGCGGTTCGCTGGCGGGCCTCGCTGAGGCCGTAGAGCCCGGCGGCTATCTGGTCTACACCGGCCAGCCATGGCACCCGCAACTGGAGCTGATCGCACGCGCACTGACCAGCCACCGTCAGGGCCAGGCCTGGGTAATGCGCCGCCGCAGCCAGGCGGAAATGGATCAACTGGTGGAAGCCGCCGGCTTCCGCAAGATCACCCAGCGAGTGGATGAGTGGGGCATTTTCACGGTGTCCCTGGCACAGAAGATCTGAGCATGCGCGAACCCGGCTTATTGAAACCTGCGTTCCTGTGGCTACTGCTGTTGGCGCCGCTGTTTTTTAGCACCTATGGCTTTGCCACCTGGGTCACCAGCCAGCGCAGCGACGTCGGCACGCTGGTGTTCGATTGGGAAACCCATATGCCGTTCTGGGCCTGGACCATCGTGCCCTACTGGTCCATCGACCTGCTCTACGGGTTTTCCCTGTTGCTGCCCAACACCCGGCATGAGTTGAAGCAACATGCGCTGCGTTTGCTGAGCGCCCAGGTGATCGCCGTGAGCTGCTTCCTGATCTGGCCGCTGCGCTTCACCTTCGAGCGGCCGGAACTGGACGGCGTGTTTGGCTGGCTGTTTGCAGTGCTGGCAGGGTTCGACAAGCCGTTCAACCAGGCGCCATCCCTGCATATCGCGTTGCTGGTGATCCTGTGGGTCATGTACCAACGCCATACCCAGGGAATCTGGCGTTGGCTCGTGCATGGCTGGTTCGCGTTGATCGGCATTTCGGTGCTGACCACTTATCAACATCACTTTATCGACTTACCCACAGGCGCCCTCGCCGGTTGGCTGTGTGTGTGGTTGTGGCCGGTGGAACATCCGAGCCCACTGTTGAATGCACGGCTCACGCGGGACCCCAAGCGCTGGCGGTTGGGTGTGCGCTATGGCGTTGGGGCCTTGCTGGTGGCGATTCTTGCGTTTGTACTGGGCGGTGGCTGGTTGTGGATACTTTGGCCTGCGGTTTCCCTCGCCTTGATCAAGGCCAATTACTTCGTGCTCGGCGCTGCGGGCTTCCAGAAACGCGCTGACGGCCAACTGACGCCCGCCGCGCGTTGGCTTTATGCACCCTATCTGGCCGCCGCCTGGGTCAACTCGCGCCTGTGGACACGCAAGCATCCACAACCCGACCTGATTGTGGATAACGTCTGGCTTGGGCGTATTCCTACAACGAGCGAGCAAGAACCCTTCAAGGCCATCGTCGATCTCTGTGCCGAATTGCCGATTAATCCACAGGGCCGCGCTTACCAATTGATTCCCGTGCTGGACCTGATTGCCCCGAGCCCCACCGAATGCCTGCAAGCCGCGCAAGCCATCGAGCACTTGCGCGCAAGTGGCCCATTGCTGGTGTGCTGCGCTCTCGGCTACTCGCGCAGCGCCACCGCCGTCGCGGCCTGGCTACTGCACACCGGGCGCGCCGCGACGATAGAGGATGCGCTGACTATCATTCGTACAGCGCGGGCCGATGTGGTCCTGCACCCCGCACACCGTGAAGCTTTGGAGGGTTTACCCCATGCCCGCTGATATGGAACTGCAGGTTGTCGCCAGCTTGCTGCGTCGTGGTCGCTCGCTGGATCAGTTATCCACAGGCCTGACCCTGGTTGGCGTCGCGTTCGGCCTGGCTCAACTGCTGATGGCGAGTATTGCGCCGATCTGCCTGCTGCTGAGCCTGTGGATGATTATCCTCGGGCTGCTGCAAAAATACTGGGCGCTGCGCGTGGCCTTCGACGCCGACCTGTTCACCCTGCTGGCCCGCGACATCGACCGCACCCCGGACCTCGACCAGGCCTTGCAGACTCTTGGCCTGCAATCGGCCAAGCGCATTGGCCGGCCCTGGACCGAGCGCCGTCGTGGCGCGCTCAAACTGTTGCGCAAACAAGCCTGGCTGCTGGGCGCGCAAGCGCTGCTGACCCTGGGCGTGATCCTCGCCAGCCCTTGGCTGCCTTTCGCCGGATAAGGAATCCCCATGTTCGAACCCGTGGTCGCCACGTTGATTACCTCCATGGCCCGCACCGTCACCGGTGCCCGCAGCCTGTGGCTGGGGTGCGCGCCGGTGCCGGTGCAACGCATCTACTTCACCAACCACAGCAGCCACGGCGACTTCGTGTTGCTGTGGGCCTCGCTGCCGCAGAACCTGCGCAAATTCACGCGCCCGGTCGCCGGCAGCGATTACTGGACTAAAAGCGCCTTGCGCCGCTACATCATCAACCGCGTGTTCAACGGCGTGCTGATCGACCGCGAACGCAAGGACCCTGTGGATAACCCTTTGCAACCCATGCTCAACGCTCTGGAAGGCGGTGATTCGCTGATCATCTTCCCCGAAGGCACACGCAACCTTGAAGACGGCCTGCTGCCGTTCAAAAGTGGCTTGTATCACCTAGCGAAAAGTTACCCACAGGCCGAATTGGTCCCGGTGTGGATCGCCAATCTCAACCGGGTCATGCCCAAGGGCCGCGTCCTGCCGCTGCCCCTGCTGTGCACCACCAGCTTCGGCGCGCCGCTGCAACTGGAAGAAGGCGAAGACAAAACTGCCTTTCTCACCCGCACCCGCGATGCCCTGCTCGCCCTTGCCCCGGAGCATGTCTGACATGGATAGCCAAACCCTGATGCTGTTCGGCGGCATCGGCGCCATCCTGGTGCTCGCCTCGCTGATCGGCCTGATCCTCAAGCTGCGCACCCGTGGCAGCCCAAATGCCGTCATCGACAACCTCAACGCCCGCATCAACGCCTGGTGGGTGATGGTGGTGGTGATCGGCATTGCCTTCTGGCTCGGCACTGGCGCGGTGATCCTGCTGTTCTACGCGGTATCGTTCTACGCCCTGCGCGAATTCCTCACCCTCACACCTACCCGCCGCAGCGACTACCCGGCGCTGGTTGCCGCGTTCTACCTGGCGCTGCCGCTGCAATACCTGCTGATCTACTCGGACTGGTACGGGCTGTTCTCGATTTTCATCCCGGTGTACGTGTTCCTGCTACTGCCGATCCTCGCCTCCCTGGGTGGCGACAGCACGCACTTCCTGGAACGCGCGTCGAAAGTGCAGTGGGGCTTGATGATCGCAGTGTTCTGCGTGTCCTTCGTGCCGGCATTGCTGACGTTGGACATCCCCGGCTACGAAGGCCGCAACCTGCTGCTGATTGCCTACCTGGTGATCGTGGTGCAACTGTCGGACGTATTGCAGTACGTGTGTGGGAAGTTGTTCGGCAAGCACAAGATCGCGCCGAACCTGTCACCGTCGAAAACCGTGGAAGGCTTTGTCGGCGGCATCCTGTTGTCGTCCCTGATCGGCGCGGCACTGTGGTGGACCACTCCGTTCAACCCGTGGCAGTCGTTCTTGATTGCGCTGCTGATCAACCTGCTCGGGTTTGCCGGCGGCATCGTGATGTCGGCGATCAAACGTGATCGGGGCGTGAAGGACTGGGGCCATATGATCGAAGGGCACGGTGGGATGCTGGATCGGTTGGATTCGGTGTGCTTCGCCGCGCCCATCTTCTTCCACCTCGTGCGCTACTGGTGGACCTGAACAAGCCCCCTGTAGGAGACGGCTTGCCGGCGATGGCGACCCTGAACGTTCATAAAATTCACGGGCCTCATCGCCGGCAAGCTGGCTCCTACAGCCATTAGCCTGGCAAATGCCCCAGCGGCAATGCGCCTGGGGTTTTCACGGTCTGGATCGCGAAGTTGCTGCGGATATCCCTCACGCCCGGCAGCTTCAGCAAACTACCAGTGACGAACCGCTCATAGCCGCGCAAATCCGGAACCACCACCTGCAACAGAAAGTCCGACTCCCCCGACACCAGGAACGCCGAGATCACTTCCGGCAGCGCCGTCACTGCCTCGCGAAAGGCGTTGGCCTCGGTATCGTTATGCCGCTCCACCTTCACGCCCACGAACACCATCATCCCCAGGCCCACTTCATCGCGATCCAGTGTGGCCTGGTAGCCGCGAATCACACCGGCTTCTTCCAGCAACCGCACGCGTCGCAGGCAGGGTGAAGCAGACAGCCCGATCTCGTCCGCCAACTGCACATTGCTCAGGCGGCCGTCGCGTTGCAGGGCTTCGAGAATCTTGCGGTCAAAAGCATCGAGTTTCAGATTTGGCATAAATGGATGGCTTACAGAGCAATAAGTGGCAGATAGTGCCAAGAATAGACGCTTTTCTGACTGACTACGCAAGGACCTGTCCCGCCCTTCGGCCCTAGAATTGGCAGACACACAAGGGGGTGGAACATGGCGGAACTCTGGTTGTTTCTGGTGGCTCTTTCGGTGGCGTATCTGCTGCCAGGGCCGGACATGATCCTGCTGCTGCAGACCGGCGCGCGCCAAGGCAAAGCCTTGGCGCTGACCACCGCGATTG
Source organism: Pseudomonas sp. TWR1-1-4 (assembly GCF_049897165.1). Lineage (NCBI taxonomy): Bacteria > Pseudomonadati > Pseudomonadota > Gammaproteobacteria > Pseudomonadales > Pseudomonadaceae > Pseudomonas > Pseudomonas sp. TWR1-1-4. The sequence continues at coordinate 611,230 of NZ_JAFCVS010000005.1, forward strand.
GCCTGGGACTGGCCCGCGCCTGCCATGTGGCCCTGGCAGGCATGGGCTTGGCGACCTTGTTCAAAGTGGCGCCCTGGACCTTTGATGTGGTGCGGCTGGGTGGCGCGGCCTATCTGTTGTGGCTGGGGGTGCAGTGCCTGCGGGCAGATAGGCTGCCGACGCTCGATACGGCCAACGCCACCCTGAAAACCCACGCCTGGCGTGCCGCACTGCAACGCGGCTTGCTGACCAATCTGCTCAATCCCAAGGCGCTGCTGTTCTGCTCGGTGCTGCTGCCGCAATTCATCGACCCGCAAGCTGGCCCCGTGGCAGCGCAATTCGCGTTGCTGGGCGTGATCCTAGTCGCGGTCGGTTTCGCCTTCGACTGTTGCTACGCCCTGGCCGGCGCGCGCATCGGCCAGTGGCTGGCACGCAATCGCTCGGCGCAGCGTGTGCAGCAGTGGCTATTCGGCAGTCTTTTGATCGGTTTTGCGGTGCGCCTCACTTTTGTGCAACACGCCTAGCAGTGCGGCGTATCGGCGTCATCTTTTGTATCAAAGACGCGTGTAAGATACGCCGCACTTAGCCAGGGATGCTCACCATGTTCGATTCGTTCAAAGCGATCAGCCGCCGTATTGTCGGTGCGTTATTGACTGTGGTGGGGGCCATCTTTGGCCAATGGCATCCGCCGTTCTGGCTGCGCGCCACCGGCCGTGGACTGGCGAACCTGGGCAGCAAGGCGCGCGCTTATCCGCGTCAAACCGGTGCCGGCTTAGTGGGCCTGGTGTTGCTGGCCGCCGCTGGTTTCTACGGCTGGCACTGGTATTCCAACCTGCCACAGCCGCATACCGTGAGCTACTCGCTGCATAAACCCAACCTCACCGACTACACCCAGCAAACCCCGGTTGTGGATAACTTGCAGGTGCGTTTCGGTGAATCCGTGGCTCCGTTGTCGGCCATCGGCAAACCGGTCACCGAAGGCATCACCCTCAAACCTGCGGTGGCGGGCACCTGGCGCTGGGCGGATGACCGCAGCCTGTTGTTCGTGCCGGAAAAAGACTGGCCCATCGACGCCCATTACACCTTGGATATGGCGAAGAAAAACCTGTTGGCGGATGGCGTGTTGCTGGACCAATACAGCACGCAGTTTTCCACCCAACCGTTCCGCGCCACCCTGGCGCAAAACGAGCTGTATCAGGACCCGTCCAACCCGACACTGAAACAGTTGGTGGCGACCTTCCATTTTTCCCACCCGGTGGATGAAGACAACCTACGCAAGCGCGTCACGGTAACCCTCGGCAAAGGCCTGGCTTATCGCGACGCCCAGTTGCCCAACCGCCCGGAAATCACCTTCGACGAGAAAAAACTCAACGCCTACGTGCGCTCCGCCGCCCTGGCCACGCCACTGGAAAGCACGCCAGTCAGCGCCAAGCTCGACGAAGGCATCAAGGCCCGCGATGGTGGCAACGCCAGCACCGCGCCGCTGGTGTCGGAAGTCACCGTGCCCGGGCGCTATCGCCTGACCTTTACCGGCGCCGAAGTGAGTTTTGTCGACAACGAACGTGGTGAGCCGGAACCCGTGCTGATGTTCAGCAGCTCCAGCGCCGTGGCTGACGAAACCATCGCCGGCAAGGTCCAGGCCTGGCTGTTACCGGAAAAAGCCCAGGACGACACGCGCCCCTACAGCAGCAACGAGATCGACGACGCCCTGCTCGCCCGCAGCACCAAGCTCAACCTGACCCACGTGCCCAGCGTCGAGCCGCTGAACACCCTGCATGCCTTCAAATTCAAGGCCCCGGCCGGTCGGGCCGTGTATGTGCGCGTACCTGCCAACCTAGAAGCCATCGGCGGCTACCTGGCGAAGAATCCTACGCCGTCGCTGATCAGCATGCCGGCTTACCCACGCACCCTGCAGTTCCTGTCTGACGGCGCTTTGCTCAGCCTCAACGGCGAAAAACGCCTGGGCTTCATGGCCCGCGGTGTGCCTGGCGCCCATGTGGAAATCGCTCGCCTGCTGCCCAACCAATTGCAACACCTGGTGGACCAAAGCAGCGGCAGCTTTGCCCGGCCGAACTTCGGCAACGAATACTTCGATCGCATGGTCGAGCGTCAATCGCTGGATATCCCGCTGTCATCCAATGACCCGGCGAAAACCGTCTACGACAACGTGGATCTCAGCCACTACCTCACCGCTAACGGCGGGCGGCGCGGCATTTTCGTGCTCAAGCTGAGCCCGCAGGATGATCCGGCCCAGCGCACCTTCGAGTACGACCGCAGCAGCACCAGCGACCTGCGTTTTATCGTGGTGACGGACCTGGGCATCATCGCCAAGCGCTCCAGCGATGGCAGCCATGACGTGTATGTGCAGTCCATCGGCAATGGTTCGCCGGTGTCCGATGCACAAGTCGACATCATTGGGCGTAACGGTCTGCCGGTGAGCAGTGGCCGCACCGACGCCGAAGGTCACGCGCACTTCGCCAAGCTGGATGAGTTGCGCCGTGAGAAAACGCCGCTGATGTATGTCGTCACTCGCGGCAATGACCAGTCATTTTTGCCGATCGCCCGTCAGTCCCAGCAACTGGATCTGTCGCGCTTCGATGTAGGCGGTTTGGAAGAAGACGGTGCGATTGATCGCCTCAGCGCCTACCTGTTTACCGACCGCGGCCTGTACCGTCCGGGCGAAACCGCGCACTTGGGCATGATCGTGCGCAGCGGCAACTGGAAAGGCGCCCTGCTGGGCCTGCCGGTGGAACTGCAAATCACCGACCCCCGTGGCCTGGAAGTGATTCGCCAACCGTTGAAGCTGTCCGCCAGCGGTTTTGAAAGTTTTGATTTCCCCAGCAGCGAAGTCGCCCCCGCCGGGGAATACACCGCGACCTTGCAGTTGATCGGCCAGAAGCAGACCCGCACCGACCTGGGCAGCGTGAGCTTCAAGGTCCGTGACTTCGAACCGGACCGCATGAAGGTCAGCCTGAGCCTGCACGACACGCCGGTGCAGGGCTGGATCCCACCGGATCAGGTGGTCGCCAAGGTCACCGCGATGCATCTGTTTGGCGCCCCGGCGTCCGGCCGTCGTGTGACCGCCAAAATGTCCCTGAGCCCAACACTCGCTGCGTTTGATCGTTACCCGGATTACCGTTTCCGTCTCAACGACTCCCTGGAAGACGCCACCACTGAAGACCTGGCCGAAACCACCGTCGACGATAACGGCCAGGCCGTGCTCGACCTCAACCTGCAACGCTTCGCCAACAGCACCTATCGCCTGCAGGTGATGAGCCAGGTGTTCGAAGCCGAAGGCGGGCGCAATGTGGCGGCGCAAAGTGCCTTGCTGGTGTCGTCCGCACCCTACCTTGTGGGTGTGAAAAGTCAGGACTCGCTGTCGTACGTCGCCAAGGATGCGCCGCGCCAAGTGCAATGGCTGGCCGTCGCGCCGGACCTTTCGCCCCAGGCGGTGGACGGCCTGACTACAGAGGTGGTCGAGCACCGTTATGTGTCGGTGCTGGTGAAACAATCCAACGGCACCTACAAGTACGAGTCGCGCATCAAGAACATCAGCCAGCCGGCCTCACCGCTGCTGATGACCAAGGAGGGCGCCAAGCAGGCCTTGAACACCGGCACACCGGGCGATTTCACCGTGCAACTCAAGGACGCCAACGGCAATCTGCTCAACCAGATCGACTACAGCGTGGCCGGGCGTGGCAACACTTCGCGCTCCCTGGAACGCAATGCCGAGTTGCAACTGCGCCTGGATAAACGCAGCTACGCCACCGGTGATGAAATCGCCATCAGCATCCGCGCGCCGTATACCGGCGCCGGCTTGATCACCATCGAGCGGGACAAGGTCTACACCCAGCAATGGTTCAAGGCCGACAGCACCAACAGCGTGCAACATATCCGCGTGCCTGATGGGCTTGAAGGCAATGCCTACGTCAACGTGCAGTTTGTGCGCGATATGGGTTCGGCCGAGGTGTACATGAGCCCTCTGTCCTATGGCGTGGTGCCCTTCAGCATCAACCTGGATGCGCGGCGCATGGCGCTGGCGGTTGAAGGCCCGGCGAAGATCGAGCCGGGGCAGATGCTCGACATCAAGGTCAACGCCGACCGCCCAGGCCGCGCGGTGGTGTACGCGGTGGACGAAGGCATCCTGCAAGTGGCGCGCTACCAGACGCCGGACCCGCTGGGCTTTTTCTTCCAGAAACGTGCGCTGGAAGTCGGCACCAGTCAGATCCTTGACCTGATCCTGCCGGAATTCAGCCGTCTGCTCAGTGGGGCAGCGCCCGGTGGCGATACGGAAGGCGCCCTGGCCAATCACCTCAACCCGTTCAAGCGTAAACACCAGCCGCCCGTGGCTTGGTGGTCTGGACTGGTCGACCTGCCAGCTGGCGAAACCGTGCTGCATTACCAGGTGCCGGACAGCTTCAACGGCAAGCTTCACCTGTTTGCAGTGGCGGTGGACAGCGACAGCGTGGGCGTCAGCGAAGCCAATACCGAAGTCCGCGGTCCGATCGTGATCACGCCAAACGTGCCGGCGTTTGTGGCGCCGGGGGATGTGTTCAACGTCAGCGCCGGGGTGTTCAGCAACCTCGACGCGGCGGCAGAGGTGAAGTTTGAACTGCAGACCAGCGATGGCCTGAAGGTACAGGGCGACAAGGGCAGCACCTTGTCCCTGCAACCGCGCAAGGAAGGCACCGCCGAGTTCAAGATCAAGGTCGGTGAAACCCTGGGGTCGGCGGACCTGCGTTTTGTCGCAGTGCTGCCGGACGGCAAACGTATCCAGGTGGCCGAAACCACTTCGATCCGCCCACTGAGCGAACATCGCGTCGCCCTGAGCCTGGGTCGCTTTGAGAGCGCCAGCAAAGAGCTCAAGCCGACCCGCGAGCTGTTCAGCCAACTGCGCGACGTACAGTTGGGTGTGGCGGCCTCGCCACTGGTATGGGCCAACGGCCTCAAGCATTACCTGGACGACTACGGCTACGCCTGCACCGAGCAACTGGTGTCCAAGGCCATGCCGGCGTTGATCTGGGGCGGCAACGCACCTGAAGCCGAACAGGCCTTCGGCAGTGCGGTGCGCATGCTGCGCCAGCGCCAGAACCAGGCCGGCGGCTTTGGTTTGTGGGCAGCAAACCCGGACGTGGCACCGTATGCCAGCCTGTACGCCACCGACTTCTTGATCGAAGCCAAGGAGCGCGGCTTGCCGGTGCCGGAAGACCTGTTGGTGCGCTCGAATGCGTACCTGACGGATCTGGCCAATGGCCCTAGCGAAGGCCTGTCGGAATTGCGCAACCGGGCCTACGCCAGTTACCTGCTGAGCCGTCAGGGGATTCTAGTGAGCGGTGCGTTGAGCGATATCCGCGAACGCTACGAGAGCTACTTCAAGGACACCTGGCAGAATGACCTGGGCGCCGCTTACCTGGCGGCCAGCTACAAGCTGCTCAAGCAGGATCGCCAGGCTGACACACTGTTCCGCAAAATCCCCTGGCGTTCGCTTGTGGATAAGTGGGACAGCGACGGTTTGTACTACGACCCGCTGGTGCACGACGCCGAACACCTGCACCTGCTGGCCCGACATTTCCCAGAGCTGATGGACGATGTGCCTACAGCGCTGCTGGATAAACTCGGTAAGCGCCTCAACGAGCAGCGTTACAACTCGCTGTCGGCCGCCCTGCTGTTGCGCGCCTTGGACAACTACGGCCAGCGTGCGCAAAGCGACATGACGCTCAAGGCCACCGCCTGGCTGGGGGACAAGCAGCAGCAATTGCTGGAGATGGCCGGCCAACCACCACTCGCCGCCGTGCCGGGCGCTACGCAGAAGCTGGTGATGGAAAAATCCGACGGCCCGGCGGCGTTCTTCATGCTCAGCGAAGCCGGTTTCGACAAGGGCGCCAAGCTCAAGCCGATCACCAATGGCCTGGAGATCATCCACGAATACCTCGACCTCAAGGGCGAGCCGGTGAGCAAGGTCGCGGTAGGCGATGAGTTCCTGGTGCGCCTGCGTCTGCGCGCGACCGACCGTGACCAGGTGCAGCAAGTGGCCGTGGTCGACCTGCTGCCGGGTGGCGTCGAGCCTGTGTATAACTTGCCACCGGAGCCAGAAGCCGCGAGCAGCGAGGAAGGCGAAGAGTCCGAGTACGTGGAAGAGGACAGCCAGGAAGAAGAAAGCTGGCAAGCCCCCATCGGCGAAACCGAGCTGAGCAACTGGCAGCCGGAGTACGTCGATGTGCGCGATGATCGAGTGGTGCTGTACGGTACCGCGCTGCGCGATGTAGGCACTTTCGTCTACCGCGTGCGCGCTACCAACGCGGGCACCTTCAATACGCCACCGGCCTACGCCGAGGGCATGTACGAAACCACCCTGCAAGGGCGCGGCAAAGTAGGCCAGCTTGAAATTACCAAGCCTTAAGCGCCTGACACTGCCGCTGTTCGCAGCGGCGGTGGTCCTGGTGGGGCTGCGGGTGTGGCCCCATGCTCCGCTGGAAAAGACCGTGACCTCATCGCGGGTGGTGTTGGCCGATGACGGCGCGCTGCTGCGCATGACCTTGGCGGATGACGGGCAATACCGTTTTTGGCTACCGTTGGAGCGGATTTCTCATTCATTGGTCGAAGCCTTGCTGCTCAAGGAAGACCGCAATTTCTACTGGCACCCGGGGATCAATCCCCCGGCGTTGCTTCGCGCGGCCATGGCCACCTACAGCGGTGGCCAGCGCCAGGGCGGCTCGACCTTGAGCATGCAATTGGCACGGCGCCTGTGGGACTTGAACACCCGCCAGGTGCCGGGCAAGTTGCAACAGATGGCCTTGGCACTGTGGCTGGAGGCGCGCTACAGCAAGCACGACATCCTTGAGGCCTATCTGAACCTGGCGCCCATGGGGGGCAATATCGAAGGTGCCGAAGCGGCCAGCCGTATCTACTTCGGCAAGTCGGCGGCGCAGCTGTCATTGTCCGAAGCCCTGGCGCTGGCGGTGATCCCGCAACAGCCAGGGCGGCGGGCGCGCTTCGGGCCGTCGCTGCAAAACGCCCGGCTGCGCTTGATGAACGACTGGCGCGAGACTTATCCACAGGACCCGCGTAACGACAGTTTGCTGGAGTTGCCCCTCGAAGCACGCGACCGTCAGCACATTCCGTTCCTTGCGCCGCATTTGAGTGAACAACTGCTGGCATCCCAGCCCGGCACTGAGCTGAACAGCACCCTCAACCTGCCGCTGCAACAATTGCTTGAACGCCTGATTACCGGCTTCATCGCCGAACGGCGCACCACGGGTGTGGAAAACGCCACGGCGATCTTGATCGACAGCCGCGACCAGAGCGTCAAGGCATTGGTCGGGTCGGCGGATTACTTATCCACAAGCCTTCACGGCCAGGTCAATGGCGTGCTGTCGCGGCGCTCGCCCGGGTCGACACTCAAGCCGTTCCTGTATGGGCTGGCGCTGGACCAAGGGGTGATCCACCCCATGAGCATCCTCAAGGACCTGCCGAGTAACTTCGGCTACTTCCAACCGGAAAATTTCGACGGCAGTTTTGTCGGGCCACTGACAGCGGGGGATGCGCTGATCCGTAGTCGCAACATCCCGGCGGTGTGGCTCGCCAGCCAGGTCAAGTCACCCTCTTTGTATGGACTGTTGCAACGCGCCGGGATCAAAGACCTGCGAGACGAAAGCCATTACGGCCTGGCCCTGGCCCTCGGTGGGGGTGAAATGACCCCGGAAGAGCTGGCGCGGCTGTATGTGATGCTGGCTGGTGATGGGCATCTGCGGCCGTTGCGCTATTTGCAGGAACAGCCCCAGACCACCGGCGCCCAACTGCTGACGCCCCAGGCAGCGTTCATGGTGCGCGACATGCTGCGTCGTAACCCACGCCCGGATGGCCTGCCTGGACGTCACTGGCGCACCGCCTGGAAAACCGGCACCTCCTGGGGTTTTCACGATGCGTGGAGTGCAGGACTGGTCGGCCCCTACGTGCTGGTGGTGTGGGTGGGCAACTTCGATGGTCGTCCAAACCCAGCCTTCATCGGGGCCAAGACCGCCGCGCCGTTGTTCTTCCGCATCGCCGACGCCCTGCCTTTGGCCTTGCCCAACGTGGTGATCAAAGCCGACAAACCGCCCGCCGGATTAGTACGCATTGCTGTCTGCGCCGCGTCCGGCGAGTTGCCCAACCGCTGGTGCCCGCAAACCCGCAAGACCTGGTACATCCCCGGCGTATCGCCGATTCGCGTGTCGAACCTGCACCGCCCGGTGCTGATCGATACCCGCACCGGCAAGGCCGCCTGCCCGCCGTTTGACGCGCAATACACCCGCGAAGAAGTCTTCGAATTCTGGCCCAGCGACGTGCAACGCCTGTACCGCGCCGCCGGCCTGCCGCGACGTACCCCGCCAACCGTGATGAAAAACTGCCAGCCCAACCGCCTCAGCGACCAGAGCGAAGCCCCGCAGATCCGCTCGCCACTGACCCAGGTGAGCTATCAACTGCGCCTGTCCCAGCCCCAGGAAAGCATCCCGCTGAATGCCAACGCCGCCAGCGATGCAACGACGCTGTACTGGTTTGCCGATCAAACCCTGATCGGCCAGGGGCCACCGCAAACCACGTTGAATTGGCGGCCGGGCAAGTCGGGGGAGTATCGGTTGCGGGTCAGTGATGATCAGGGGCGCAGTGCGAGCCGGGGGTTGCGGGTGGAGTTTGTGCCTTAGGAGTGGTTGTCGCACTCAGCAAGCTCAACGTAGATTGACTCCCCGCCTCCCGTCGCCCCCGACAACCAACCCCATACAAAGCTCAGCGTGGTAAACCCGACAGCATCCAAACCGACCGTGCCACGCGACCAACCGGACAGCAGCTCACCGTCCAAGGTCAGGCACTGAAACAGCAATTCGATAGTGTCTGGGCCTGTCACTCGTCCCACTTGCGTGCCCAGGCGAATGCGCCCGCCTTGGTAAGTGCTGGAGATGGCATCACCCTCGACAAGGTAATGAAACACCGTGCCCGAGCCGGAAAGCCCCTGGGCATTGTTGGCGACGGTGAAGCGACGGTTGTTCAAGCGTTGGTGAAGCTGGGAGGGGGTTTGCATTGAGGGCGCGTCCTTTCGCGGGAGCCTGGAGACCCGGGCGGGCCTCCAGGGTGTGGCGGATTACTCCACGGTCACCGACTTCGCCAGGTTACGCGGCTGGTCGACGTCAGTACCCTTGAGCACGGCGACGTAGTACGAGAGCAACTGCAGCGGGATGGTGTAGAGGATCGGCGACAGGGTGTCGTTGATGTGCGGCATGTTGATGACGTGGGTGCCTTCACCGTTGGTCATGCCGGCTTTTTCGTCGGCGAACACCACCAGTTGGCCGCCACGGGCGCGGACTTCCTGCAGGTTGGACTTGAGCTTCTCCAGCAGTTCGTTGTTCGGCGCCACGGTAACCACCGGCATGTCGTCATCCACCAGGGCCAATGGGCCATGCTTGAGTTCACCGGCCGGGTAGGCTTCGGCGTGGATGTATGAGATTTCCTTGAGCTTGAGCGAACCCTCCATCGCCACCGGGTATTGCGCGCCACGGCCGAGGAACAGGGTGTGGTTCTTGTCGGCGAACAGCTCGGCGACTTTTTCCACGGTGCTGTCCATGGCCAGGGCTTCGCCCAGACGGGTCGGCAGGCGGCGCAATTCTTCGACCAGCGTGGCTTCAACGCCTTCGGCCAGGGTGCCGCGCACTTGACCCAGGGACAGGGTCAGCAGCAACAGACCCACCAGCTGGGTGGTGAAGGCTTTGGTGGACGCCACGCCAATTTCACGACCGGCCTGGGTCAGCAGGGTCAGGTCGGACTCACGCACCAGGGAGCTGATGCTGACGTTGCAGATCGCCAGGCTGGCCAGGAAGCCCAGCTCCTTGGCATTGCGCAGGGCGGCCAGGGTGTCGGCGGTTTCGCCGGACTGGGAGATGGTCACGAACAGGGTGTCGGGCTGCACCACCACCTTGCGGTAGCGGAATTCGCTGGCGACTTCGACCTGGCACGGGATGCCGGCCAGTTCTTCCAGCCAGTAACGCGCAACCATGCCAGCGTGGTAGCTGGTGCCACAGGCAACGATCTGCACGTTGCGTACTCGGGCGAACAGCTCGGCGGCTTGTGGGCCGAAGGCATTGACCAGCACTTGGTTCTGGCTCAGGCGACCTTCCAGGGTGCGTTGCACCACCGCTGGCTGCTCGTGGATTTCCTTGAGCATGAAGTGGCGGTATTCACCTTTGTCGGCCGCTTCGGCGCCGTCGCGGTATTGCACGGCTTCGCGCTCGACGGATTGACCGTTAACGTCCCAGATCGCCACGCTTTCACGACGGATGTCAGCAATATCGCCTTCTTCCAGGTACATGAAGCGGTCGGTGACCTGGCGCAGGGCCAGTTGGTCTGAGGCGAGGAAGTTTTCGCCCAGGCCCAGGCCGATCACCAGCGGGCTGCCACTGCGAGCAGCGACTACGCGGTCCGGTTGGCTGGCACTGACCACGGCTAGGCCGTAGGCGCCGTGAAGCTCTTTGACAGTGGCCTTGAGGGCAACGGTCAGGTCGCCCAGGTCCTTGAGTTTATGGTTGAGCAGGTGGGCGATGACTTCAGTGTCGGTGTCCGAAGTGAACACGTAGCCCAGACCCTTGAGTTGTTCACGCAGCACTTCGTGGTTTTCGATAATGCCGTTGTGCACCACGGCCAGGTCGCCCGAAAAGTGCGGGTGGGCGTTGCGTTCGCAGGGCGCACCGTGAGTCGCCCAACGGGTGTGGGCAATACCCAGGCGGCCAACCAGCGGCTCGCCGGCCAGGGCCTGCTCCAACTCGCTGACCTTGCCCGGACGGCGCATGCGCTCCAGCTTGCCGGCGTTGGTGAAGACCGCCACACCAGCGCTGTCATAGCCGCGGTATTCCAGGCGCTTGAGGCCTTCGAGCAGGATCGGGGTGATGTTGCGTTCAGCGACTGCGCCTACGATGCCACACATGATGTTTCTCCTAGATGATTGCCGCGCATATCAGCGTAATGCCGCGGGCTTGGATCTGGTCGCGGGCCTCAAGCGGCAGGCGATCATCGGTGATAAGGGTATGGACGCTGCTCCAGGGCAGTTCCAGGTTGGGAATCTTGCGGCCGATCTTGTCGGATTCGACCATCACCACCACTTCACGGGCGACCTCGGCCATGACGCGGCTCAGGCCCAGCAATTCGTTGAAGGTGGTGGTGCCGCGTTCCAAGTCGATGCCGTCGGCACCGATGAACAGTTGATCGAAGTCGTAAGAACGCAGCACCTGCTCGGCAACCTGGCCCTGGAACGAGTCCGAATGCGGATCCCAGGTGCCGCCGGTCATCAACAGCACCGGCTCGTGTTCCAGTTCGCTCAAGGCGCGGGCCACGTGCAGGGAGTTGGTCATCACCACCAGGCCTGGCTGGTGGCCCAGTTCGGGGATCATGGCGGCGGTGGTGCTGCCACTGTCGATGATGATGCGAGCGTGTTCACGCAGGCGCATCACGGCGGCACGGGCGATGGCGCGCTTGTACACCGAGATGGGCTGGGCAGCGTCGCCCACCAACTCCTGGGGCATGGTGATGGCGCCCCCGTAGCGACGCAGCAGCAGGCCGTTGCTTTCGAGTGCGGCCAGGTCCTTACGGATCGTAACTTCCGACGTCTCGAAACGCTTGGCCAATTCGTCCACGCTGACTTCGCCCTGTTCATTGAGCAAGGTCAGGATGTTGTGGCGCCGTTGGGGAGTATTTCGTTTCGACATGGTGACGATAAGTTTCGTTTCGAAAGATAACGAAGGCAATCAAAACCTATTGCCGAAAGATCGTCAAGCGGGACACACAAAAAAACCTGTAGGAGCCGGCTTGCCGGCGATAGCGTCGGTGTGTTCAGCGGTGAACATTCGGGCGTTATCGCCGGCAATCCGGCTCCTACAGGTTGTGCGGGTTGTGGATAAGTCAGGTCTTTTTGATTTTGACCGGACGCTTCCAGCCGTCGATGTTGCGTTGGCGGGCGCGGGCTACCGCCAGTTGAGACTTATCCACATCCTGGTTGATGGTTGAGCCCGCTGCGGTGTTCGAGCCATCTCCGATAGAAACGGGGGCGATCAGCGAGTTGTTGGAGCCGATAAATACGTCTTCACCAATGGTAGTCTGGTACTTGTTTGCGCCGTCGTAATTACAGGTAATGGCACCAGCGCCAATGTTGCTGCGAGCCCCAATCACCGCATCACCGAGGTAGGCCAAGTGGCCGGCCTTCGCATCGTCACCCATTTTGGCGTTTTTCAGCTCGACGAAATTGCCCACGTGCGCCCTGGCGCCCATGACGGTTCCGGGGCGCAGTCGCGCAAACGGACCCGCATCGCTGCCCTCCCCCATCACCGCACCGTCCAAGTGACTGTTGGCCTTGACCACCACGCCTTTGCGCAGGGTACTGTCCTTGATCACGCAGTTAGGGCCAATCACCACGTCGTCCTCGATGATCACGCGGCCTTCGAGGATCACGTTGATGTCGATCAGCACATCGCGGCCGACGGTCACTTCACCGCGTACATCGAAGCGTGCCGGGTCACGCAAGGTCACGCCTTGGGCCATCAGGCGACGGCCTTCGCGCAATTGGTAGTGACGTTCCAGTTCGGCGAGTTGCTTGCGGTCGTTGGCGCCCTGCACTTCCATCGGGTCGTGGGGCTGCTCGGTGGCGACCAGCAGGCCATCGCTTACTGCCATCTCGATGACGTCGGTGAGGTAGTACTCGCCCTGGGCGTTGTTATTGGACAGGCGGCTCATCCAGTCGCCGAGCTTATCGGCGGGGACCGCCAGGATCCCGGTGTTGCCCTCGGTAATGGCGCGCTGGGCTTCGCTGGCATCTTTGTGCTCGACAATAGCGGCAACCTTGCCATCGGCGTTACGCACGATGCGCCCGTAACCGGTGGGATCATCCAGTTCAACCGTCAGCAGGCCCATCTGGCCAGGCACGACGTGCTTGAGCAGGCGTTGCAGGGTTTGGACTTCGATCAGCGGTACGTCGCCGTAGAGGATCAGCACAGTGTCGGCGGTGATGAACGGCACGGCTTGGGCGGTGGCATGGCCGGTGCCCAGTTGTTTGTCTTGCAATACGAAATTCAGATCGTCCGCGGCGAGGCGCTCACGTACCACATCGGCGCCATGGCCGATCACTACATGAATGCGTTGCGGATCGAGTTGCCGGGCGCTGTGGATAACATGGCCCAGCATGGAATTGCCGGCAACCGGGTGCAGCACCTTGGGCAGGGCCGAACGCATGCGGGTGCCCTGGCCTGCGGCGAGAATGACGATTTCAAGAGACATGAGTGGCTACCAATCCTGGGCGGTCCGGCTTCAGACCAAAGAAGTGTTCTGCTGAAAAAGAAAAAGGGTAGCCGAGGCTACCCTTTTTAATCAATCGCGCATGAAGCATGACGGCGTGGCCGGTTACTTCTTGCGGATCTGCTGGAGCGTGCGCAGCTGAGCTGCAGCCTCGGCCAGACGTACAGCAGCAGCGCTGTAGTCGAAGTCCGCACCCTTTTCGTTCAGGGCCTTCTCAGCAGCCTTGACGGCTTCCTGAGCGGAGGCTTCATCCAGGTCGCCAGCACGTTGCACGGTGTCGGCAAGAACCTTGACCATGTTCGGCTGAACCTCGAGGAAACCACCAGAGATGTAAAACACCTCTTTTTCCCCGCCTTGCTTGGTCAGAGTGATCGGACCTGGCTTCAAGCTGGTGATCAACGGCGCGTGACCCATGGCAATACCAAGGTCACCGAGTTCGCCGTGTGCAATCACCATCTCTACCAGACCGGAGAAGATTTCCCCTTCCGCGCTGACGATATCGCAATGGACTGTCATAGCCATCTGATTGCCTCAACCTGATGAGCGCCCGTTTCCGGGCGCCTGGATTACAGTTTCTTGGCTTTCTCGATCGCTTCTTCGATGCCGCCGACCATGTAGAACGCTTGTTCTGGCAGGTGGTCGTAGTCACCGTTGAGGATGCCTTTGAAGCCAGCAATGGTGTCTTTCAGGGAAACGTATTTACCCGATGCACCGGTGAAGACTTCAGCCACGAAGAACGGCTGCGACAAGAAACGCTGGATCTTACGAGCACGGTTTACCAACTGCTTGTCGGCTTCCGACAGCTCGTCCATACCCAGGATCGCAATGATGTCCTTCAGTTCTTTGTAACGCTGCAGCACGTACTGAACGCCGCGAGCGGTGTCGTAGTGCTCCTGGCCGATCACGTTCGGGTCCAGCTGGCGCGATGTCGAGTCGAGTGGATCGACCGCTGGGTAGATACCCAGGGAAGCGATGTCACGGGACAGAACGACGGTGGCGTCCAAGTGGGCGAAGGTGGTCGCTGGCGACGGGTCGGTCAAGTCATCCGCAGGTACGTATACCGCTTGGATCGAAGTGATCGAACCTTCCTTGGTCGAAGTGATACGTTCTTGCAGAACGCCCATCTCTTCAGCCAGGGTCGGCTGGTAACCTACTGCGGAAGGCATACGGCCCAGCAGTGCGGATACTTCAGTACCGGCCAGGGTGTAACGATAGATGTTGTCGACGAACAGCAGAACGTCGTTACCTTCGTCACGGAACTTCTCGGCCATGGTCAGGCCGGTCAGTGCTACGCGCAGACGGTTACCCGGCGGCTCGTTCATCTGACCGTAAACCAGTGCCACTTTGTCCAGAACGTTGGAGTCCTTCATCTCGTGGTAGAAGTCGTTACCCTCACGGGTACGCTCACCCACACCGGCGAACACGGAATAACCGCTGTGCTCGATGGCGATGTTACGGATCAGTTCCATCATGTTTACGGTCTTGCCTACACCGGCACCACCGAACAGACCGACTTTACCGCCTTTGGCGAACGGGCAAACCAGGTCGATAACCTTGATGCCGGTTTCCAGCAGGTCGTTGCCGCCAGCTTGTTCCGCGAACGAAGGTGCTGGACGGTGAATGCCCCAACGCTCTTCGGTGTCGATCGGACCAGCTTCGTCAATCGGGTTGCCCAGTACGTCCATGATCCGGCCCAGGGTCGCTTTACCGACCGGTACGGAGATGGCTGCGCCAGAGTCGACAACGTCCAGACCGCGCTTCAAGCCTTCGGTGGAACCCATCGCAATGGTACGAACTACGCCGTCGCCCAGCTGCTGCTGAACTTCCAGGGTAGTGTCCGCGCCTTGTACTTTCAGCGCGTTGTAGATGCTCGGTACGCTGTCGCGTGGAAATTCCACGTCGATAACGGCGCCGATGATTTGAACGATACGTCCGCTACTCATAGCTGGATCCTCTGAATATTTGAACCGTTAAACCGCGGCAGCGCCGCCGACGATTTCCGAGATCTCTTGGGTGATCGCAGCCTGACGCGCCTTGTTGTAGATCAGCTGCAAATCGCTGATCAGATCACCGGCGTTATCGGTAGCGTTTTTCATCGCGATCATCCGCGCCGCTTGTTCAGCTGCGTTGTTCTCGACCACCGCCTGGTACACCTGCGACTCCACGTAGCGCACCATCAAGCCGTCAAGCAGCTCTTTGGCGTCTGGTTCGTAGAGGTAGTCCCAGTGGTGCTTGAGTTCCTGATCCGGAGTCGCCACCAGTGGAATCAATTGCTCCACGGTTGGCTGCTGGGTCATGGTGTTGATGAACTTGTTGGATACCACGGAGAGGCGGTCAATCCGGCCTTCCAGGTATGCATCCAGCATC
This sequence comes from Pseudomonas sp. TWR1-1-4, assembly GCF_049897165.1. Classification (NCBI taxonomy): domain Bacteria; kingdom Pseudomonadati; phylum Pseudomonadota; class Gammaproteobacteria; order Pseudomonadales; family Pseudomonadaceae; genus Pseudomonas; species Pseudomonas sp. TWR1-1-4. Next base: position 626,881 of record NZ_JAFCVS010000005.1, read on the forward strand.
ACCTTCACACTGCCGATCAAATCGTTGATCGACGGCTCTTCACCCAGGTGGCTGATAGCTGCTACGACGTTGCCGCCGAAGTTGCGGAAAAAGGCCGCACCCTTGCTACCAACTACACACAGATCAATCTCGACGCCGTTTTCGCGGTTTACCGCCATGTCCTTGACCAGGGCCTTGAACAGGTTGGTATTCAAACCACCGCACAAACCACGGTCACTGCTCACAACCACATAACCCACACGCTTAACTTCGCGCTCGATCATGAATGGGTGGCGGTATTCCGGGTTGGCGTTGGCCAGATGCCCAATTACCTGGCGGATACGCTCCGCATAAGGACGGCTAGCAGCCATGCGCATTTGTGCCTTGCGCATTTTGCTGACCGCCACTTTTTCCATGGCGCTGGTAATCTTTTGCGTGCTTTTGATGCTCGCAATCTTACTGCGAATCTCTTTTGCGCCTGCCATGTAACACCTATCAGGTTAGCAAGCGGGAGCCTTGCGGCTCCCGCTGCGGCTTACCAGGTTTGGGTGGCCTTGAACTTCTCGATACCGGCTTTGAGGCCAGCGTCGATTTCGTCATTGAAGTCACCCTTCACGTTGATCTTGGCCAACAAGTCGGCGTGATCGCGGTTGAAGTAAGCAATCAGCGCTTGTTCAAAGCTGCCGACCTTGGCGATTTCGACGTCAGTCAGGAACCCACGCTCAGCGGCATACAGCGACAACGCCATGTCAGCGATCGACATTGGGGCGTATTGCTTCTGCTTCATCAGCTCGGTAACGCGCTGACCATGCTCAAGTTGCTTACGGGTCGCTTCGTCCAGGTCAGAAGCGAACTGGGCGAATGCCGCCAGTTCACGGTACTGAGCCAGAGCGGTACGGATACCACCGGAGAGCTTCTTGATGATCTTGGTCTGAGCGGCACCACCCACACGGGATACCGAAACACCGGCGTTCACTGCAGGGCGGATGCCCGAGTTGAACATGGCCGATTCCAGGAAGATCTGACCGTCAGTGATGGAAATCACGTTGGTCGGAACGAACGCGGAAACGTCGCCAGCCTGGGTTTCGATGATCGGCAGTGCGGTCAGGGAACCGGTTTTGCCGGTCACTGCGCCGTTGGTGAACTTCTCTACGTACTCTTCCGAAACGCGGGATGCGCGCTCCAGCAGACGGGAGTGGAGATAGAACACGTCGCCTGGGTAAGCTTCACGGCCTGGTGGACGGCGCAGCAGCAGGGAAATCTGGCGGTAAGCCACTGCTTGCTTGGACAGATCGTCATAAACGATCAGCGCGTCTTCACCGCGGTCGCGGAAGAATTCACCCATGGTGCAACCGGCATACGGTGCCAGGTATTGCAGTGCAGGCGATTCCGAAGCACTGGCAGCCACGATGATCGTGTTTTTCAGTGCGCCGTTCTCTTCCAGCTTGCGAACCACGTTGGCGATGGTCGATTGCTTCTGACCGATGGCTACGTAGACGCAGAAAATGCCGCTGTCTTTCTGGTTGATGATCGCGTCGATCGCCAGAGCGGTTTTACCGATCTGACGGTCACCGATGATCAGCTCACGCTGGCCACGGCCGACAGGGATCATGGCATCGACAGCCTTGTAGCCAGTCTGTACAGGCTGGTCTACCGACTTACGCCAGATCACGCCTGGAGCAACTTTCTCGACCGCGTCGGTCTCGGTGTTGCCCAGTGGACCTTTGCCGTCAACAGGGTTACCCAGTGCGTCGACTACGCGACCCAGCAGTTCCTTACCAACCGGAACCTCCAGGATGCGGCCGGTGCACTTGGCGCTCATGCCTTCGGCCAGAGACTGGTAAGCACCCAGGATAACGGCACCTACGGAGTCCTGCTCCAGGTTGAGGGCCATACCGAAGACGCCGCCCGGAAACTCGATCATCTCGCCGGACATTACGTCGGCCAGACCGTGAATCCGCACGATACCGTCAGATACGCTGACGACAGTGCCTTCGTTACGGGCTTGGGAGGTCACATCGAGCTTGTCGATGCGGCCCTTGATAATTTCACTTATTTCGGAAGGATTGAGTTGCTGCATTGCTCTGCTGCCCCTTCAAACTCAAGATTTCAATGCTTCGGCAAGATTCGCGAGTTTGCCGCGAATCGAGCCATCGATAACCAGGTCGCCGGCGCGAATGACAATGCCCCCAATGAGGGACTTGTCTTCCGCAACTTGCAGGCGCACTTCCCGGTCGAGTCGTGCACTGAGAACCTTGGCGAGTTTGTCTTGCTGTTCTTGGTTCAATGCAAAAGCACTGGTCACTTCAACGTCTACCGACTTCTCTTGCTCGGCCTTGTACAGGTCGAACAGAGCGGCAATCTCCGGCAGAAGCAGGAGACGGTCGTTTTCGGCAACGACGTGGATGAAGTTCTGCACTTTCACATCAAACTTGTCGCCGCACACTTCAATAAAAGTGGCGGCCTTGTCTGCGCTCGTCAGTCGCGGGGCCTTGAGCACGCTCTGCATTGTGTCGTCTTGCGACACTGCTGCAGCCAGGCCGAGCATGGCTGACCAAGAGGCCAGCTGCTGGTGGGCCTGGGCGTGCTCGAAGGCTGCCTTAGCGTAAGGTCGGGCCAACGTGGTCAATTCTGCCATGATCGCCCTCGCTTAAATTTCAGCAGCCAGTTTGTTTACCAGCTCCGCGTGCGCGTTTTGATCGATTGTGGCACCCAGGATCTTCTCAGCACCGCCGACGGCCAGAGCACCCAGTTGGGCACGCAGCGCATCTTTGACACCGTTCAGTTCCTGCTCGATCTCGGCCTGAGCCTGAACCTTCACACGGTCAGCGTCGATACGGGCTTTTTCAACAGCCTCTTCAACGATCTGGTTACCGCGTTTCTTGGCTTGCTCAATGATTTCGGCTGCTTGAGCTTTCGCTTCGCGCAGTTGTTGACCCGCTTTATCTTGGGCCAACTCCAGGTCGCGAGCTGCTCGTGCTGCAGCGTCCAGCCCATCCGCGATCTTCTTCTGACGTTCGTGCAGAGCTGCGATGACCGGAGGCCATACGAACTTCATGCAGAAAACGACAAAAATCAAGAACGCTAAGGACTGACCAATAATGGTTGCATTAATGTTCACGCCAATACCTCGCTCATTCGTTGCACAACACACCAATCACTCGAAAAGACGAGTGATTAACCGGCGAGTTGACCAACGAAAGGGTTCGCGAAGGTGAAGAACAGAGCGATACCAACACCGATCATGGTCACGGCGTCGAGCAGGCCGGCGACGATGAACATTTTAACTTGCAGCATTGGAACCATTTCTGGCTGACGCGCTGCGCCTTCCAGGAACTTGCCGCCCAGCAGGCCGAAACCAATGGCAGTACCCAGGGCGCCCAGGCCGATCAACAGTGCAACAGCGATAGCGGTTAGACCAACTACAGTTTCCATCTTTCCTCCCGACTTTTACGTCGTATGGTTTAGGTTTTTTAGATTTTAAAGCGGTAAAACAAATCGTTTCATAGCCCGGTAGGGCCTACCTTCCCGTTTGACCGGGAAGGACATCAGACTAGTCGAGACTGGTCTTAATGGTTCTCTTCGTGCGCCATCGACAGGTAGACGATGGTCAGCATCATGAAGATGAAGGCCTGCAGGGTGATGATCAGGATGTGGAACACAGCCCACGCCCACTGCAGAACAATGCCCAGGCCGCTAAGCCAGAGCAGGCCGCTGCCGAACATCACAGCGATCAGAATGAATACCAGCTCGCCGGCATACATGTTGCCGAACAGTCGCAGAGCCAGGGAAATCGGCTTGGCGATCAGGGTCACGAATTCCAGCAGGAAGTTCACCGGGATCAGCAGGGCTTGAACGAAGATGTTCTTGCTGCCGAACGGGTGCAGGGTCAGTTCGCCGATGAAGCCGCCGATGCCCTTGATCTTGATGCTGTAGAAAATGATCAACGCGAAGACCGACAGGGCCATGCCCAGGGTAGCGTTCGGGTCAGTGGTCGATACGGCACGGAATGGAATGTGCGGGTCGCCGCTGATCGCCATGGCCAGCTGAGGAATCCAGTCAACCGGGATCAGGTCGACGGCGTTCATCAGGAACACCCAGACGAAGATGGTCAGTGCCAGCGGTGCGATCACCGGGCTACGGCCATGGAAGCTGTCTTTCACGCTGCCATCGACGAATTCGACCAGTACTTCAACGAAGTTCTGCAAAGCACCTGGCTGACCGGAAGTCGCCTTCTTTGCCGCCATGCGGAAAATGAAGACGAAGATCAGACCCAATGCGACCGACCAGCCCAGAGTATCCAGGTGGAAAGCCCAGAAGCCCATTTCTTTGGCCTCTGCTGCGGAGTGGGCAAAGCCCCAGCCGCCATTAGGAAGCTGACCGAAGGTCAGGTTCTGCAAGTGGTGCTGGATATAGCCCGAAGCGGTTGTTTCTGCCATGGTTGCCTCAAACGCCCTAAGGTTTCGAAAGTCTTGTTTTCATTAGCAGGGGAGCGAACCAGCTGACCAGTTGGATCAACACGAAGACGCCGAATACAGCCAGCGGCGCCAATGGCTTCACACCTGCAAAGGTCAGTGCAAACAGCACTGCCGTCAAAATCAGTTTCCCTGCCTCGCCGGCATAAAATGACCGGACGATAGCCTGGGCTGCTCGGGCGCCGGAAAACCGAAAGGCCCTGTGAGCAAAATACATATTGGGCAGCAAGGCTATCAGGCCTCCGCAGAGTCCTGAATATCCGGCAACGACTCCATGCCAATACCAAAGCGCCAACGCGGCGATCAGCAAAATGACAAATTGACCCAATAAAACCGGAAAAACGGCCAAGCGATGGAACGGCAACGTGTTTGGCGTGCGGGTTTCCATCACTCTTGCTCCTCAATGGTCGGCTGCCGGAAATCAATAACTTGGCATAATTTGTGCCGACAAAATGCGCGCAGAGTATAGGGGCGGTTCTGCCCCTATTCAACTGTCGGGTAGTGATTTCCGATCACACGCTACATAAGCAAATGTTTCAGCGGATGTGGGCAAGGACGCCCTGGAGCTCATCAAGCGAGTTATAACCGATGACCAATTGCCCTTTGCCTTTCTTGCCGTGGCGAATTTGCACCGCAGAGCCCAGGCGCTCGGCCAGGCGCTGCTCGAGACGGGCGATATCCGGATCAGGTTTAGCCGTTTCGACCGGTGCAGGTTTGCCGCTGAGCCACTGGCGAACCAACGCCTCGGTCTGGCGAACGGTGAGCCCCCGTGCGACAACGTGTCGCGCCCCTTCAACCTGTTGATTTTCCGGCAAACCGAGCAAAGCACGGGCGTGACCCATTTCCAGGTCGCCGTGGGACAACATGGTCTTGATGACTTCCGGCAGCGCAATCAAACGCAGCAAGTTGGACACGGTTACGCGGGATTTACCCACCGCCTCGGCCACCTGTTGCTGGGTCAGCTGGAATTCCTGTTGCAAACGCTGCAACGCGATCGCTTCTTCGATCGGGTTGAGGTCTTCGCGCTGGATGTTCTCGATCAACGCCATGGCGATGGCGGTTTCATCCGGTACATCGCGCACCATCGCCGGGATGGTTTCCTTGCCGGCCTGCTGGCTGGCGCGCCAGCGGCGCTCACCGGCGATGATTTCAAAGCGGCCGCCGCCAATCGGGCGTACCACGATTGGCTGCATCACGCCCTGGGCCTTGATCGAATTGGCCAGTTCTTCCAGTGCCTGGGGGTCCATGTCCCGGCGTGGCTGGTATTTGCCGCGCTGGATCAGGTCCAGCGGCAGGTGCTGCAACTCGCGCTCGTCGGCCTGCACCGCTTGTTCTTCAAGCGATGTGACGGTCGGACCACTCAACAGTGCATCCAGTCCACGTCCGAGACCTCGTTTCTTGACGGCCATGGGGATTCCTTAAGTTGGCTGGGCTGCAGCGGTGCGTGAGTTGCGGCGTTGGCGACGAACCATCTCGCCGGCCAGGGCCAGGTAGGCAATGGCACCACGGGATGACTTGTCGTACGCCAGCGCGGGCATGCCGTAACTTGGCGCTTCGGCCAGACGGATGTTGCGCGGGATCACCGTGTCGTAAAGCTGATCACCGAAATGTTCCTTGAGCTGCGCCGACACATCGTTCATCAGGCTCAGGCGCGGATCGAACATGGTCCGCAGCAAGCCTTCGATCTGCAGGTTCGGGTTGAGCAACTCAGCGATACGCTTGATGTTATCCACAAGGTCGCTCAAGCCTTCCAGTGCGTAGTACTCGCACTGCATGGGGATAATCACCCCATCAGCTGCCACCAACGCGTTCAGCGTGAGCATCGACAGTGACGGCGGGCAGTCGATCAAAATGTAGTCGTAATTCTCGCGGATCGGCGCCAAGGCGCTACGCAGACGGCTTTCCTTCATCTGCATTTCCAGCAGCACCACTTCCGCCGCGGTCAAATCGCGGTTGGCCGGCAGCAGTTGATAACCGCCGTGTTCGGAGTAGTGCATGGCCTGGGCCAGGTCGCACTCGCCAATCAGCAAGTCGTAGACCGAGTTTTCCAGGCCGTGTTTATCCACACCGCTACCCATGGTGGCGTTGCCCTGTGGATCGAGATCGATCAACAGCACCCGGCGCTTGGTGGCGACCAGGGATGCTGCGAGGTTGATGCAGGTGGTGGTTTTGCCCACGCCACCTTTCTGGTTCGCTATCGCGAATACCTTAGCCATTCTTGCTTGTGTTCCCAATCATGCCGTGCGGCGCAGTATCAGCAGATGGCGTTGGCCTTGGCAACCGGGTACAGCCAAGGCGTGTTCGCTATCGAGGTGGAAGTCTGCCGGCAATGCTAACAGCTCATCGCTTGGATGGACGCCCTTCATTGCCAGCCAGCGGGTATCGCGGTCGCCGAGGTGGCGGGTCCAGTTGCTGAAGTTCTCCATGCTGCTGAAGGCCCTGGAAACAATTCCGTTGAAAGGCTGTTCAGGCGTAAAGGCTTCGACGCGACTGTGGATAACTTGCAGGTTATCCAGCTTGAGTTCGAGTTTGACCTGGGTCAGGAAACGGGTTTTCTTGCCGTTGCTGTCCAGGCAGGTCACTTGGGACTCGGGAAACAGGATGGCCAACGGAATACCAGGCATGCCGCCGCCACTGCCAACGTCAAGCCAGCGGCCGTTTTCGATGAATGGCATCACGCTCAAGCTGTCGAGCAGGTGACGGGACACCATTTCGTCGGGATCACGCACTGCGGTCAGGTTGTAAGCCTTGTTCCATTTGATCAACAACGCCAAATACCCCAACAGCAGCTCGTGCTGGGTTTCGGTCAGGTCGACGCCCAACTGGCGTGCGCCTGTGGATAACTCTTCTGCGTGTTGCGAGGTGACCAACGAACTCAAGCGCTTTGCTCCAACTGACGGCCCGCGCCGCGTTTTTTCAAATGAATCATCAACAGCGAAATGGCTGCTGGGGTGACGCCGGGAATACGTGAAGCCTGGCCCAATGTCTCGGGGCGAGTTATCCCCAGCTTGCTTTGGATTTCTTTCGACAAGCCGGAAATCCCGGTGTAGTCGATATCCACAGGCAACTTGGTGTCTTCACTGGCGCGCAGGCGAGCGATCTCGTCCTGTTGGCGGTCAATGTAACCGGCGTATTTGGTCTTGATTTCGACCTGCTCGGCGACCTGTGGATCTTCCGCGCCCTGGCCGGTCACTTCGACCAGACCAGCGTAGTCGATTTCCGGACGGGACAGCAGGTTGAGCAAGTTGTACTCGTGGGTCAGCGGCGTGCCGAATTTTTCAGCGATCGCGTCGCCTTGTTCAGTCCCCGGCCGAACCCAGGTGCTTTTCAGGCGCTGTTCTTCCAATGCAATGCTTTCGCGTTTTTTGCAGAAGGCTTCCCAACGCACATCATCGACCAGGCCAAGTTCACGTCCTTTTTCGGTCAGGCGCAGGTCGGCGTTGTCTTCGCGCAGGATCAAACGGTATTCCGCCCGAGAGGTGAACATCCGGTACGGTTCCTGGGTCCCCAAAGTAATCAGGTCGTCGACCAATACACCGATGTACGCTTCATCGCGACGCGGGCACCAGCTGTCTTTGCCTTGCGCACGCAATGCTGCGTTGGTCCCGGCCAGCAAACCTTGGGCGCCGGCTTCTTCATAACCGGTGGTTCCGTTGATTTGGCCAGCGAAGAACAGACCGCCAATCACTTTGGTTTCCAGGCTGTACTTCAGGTCGCGCGGGTCGAAATAGTCGTATTCGATGGCGTAGCCCGGACGCACGATGTGTGCGTTTTCCATGCCGCGGATCGATTGCACGATCTGGATTTGCACGTCGAACGGCAGGGAAGTGGAAATGCCGTTCGGGTACAGCTCATGAGTGGTCAAGCCTTCGGGCTCGATGAAGACCTGATGGCTTTCCTTGTCGGCAAAGCGGTGGATCTTGTCTTCGATCGACGGGCAATAACGCGGGCCGATCCCTTCGATCACACCGGAGTACATCGGCGAACGATCGAGGTTCGCAGCAATGATTTCGTGGGTGCGGGCATTGGTGTGGGTGATCCAGCAGCTTACCTGTTTCGGGTGCTGTTCTTTGGAACCCATGAACGACATGACTGGGATCGGCGTATCGCCGGCCTGTTCGGTCATCACCGAGAAGTCCACAGAACGCCCGTCGATACGCGGCGGGGTCCCGGTTTTCAGGCGGCCGACACGCAGCGGCAATTCACGCAGGCGTTTTGCCAAAGCAATCGACGGCGGATCACCGGCACGACCGCCGGAATAGTTCTGCATACCAATGTGGATAAGTCCGCCGAGGAATGTGCCGGTGGTCAACACCACGGATTCCGCGAAGAAACGCAGGCCCATTTGCGTGACAACCCCGCGTACCTGGTCTTGTTCGACGATCAGGTCATCCGCGGCTTGCTGAAATATCCACAGGTTCGGTTGGTTTTCCAGGGTTTCGCGCACAGCAGCCTTGTACAGGATGCGGTCGGCTTGAGCCCGGGTAGCCCGTACGGCTGGGCCTTTGCGGCTGTTGAGCACACGAAATTGAATACCACCCTTATCGGTAGCCATGGCCATCACGCCGCCAAGGGCATCGATTTCCTTGACCAAATGGCTTTTGCCGATCCCACCAATGGCGGGGTTGCAACTCATTGCTCCGAGGGTTTCCACGTTATGCGTTAACAACAGGGTTTTTACGCCCATGCGTGCTGACGCCAGTGCTGCCTCGGTACCGGCATGACCGCCGCCGATGACGATCACTTCAAAACGGGAAGGGAAATCCACCACGCACCTCGTGCCTGCTTATGTAGGTAATCAGGAATTGTCTGTTGAAAGAGTTTTAGAGCTTTGGCGGCAAGTATAGGGACTTAGCCCTTCCTAAAGAACCCTTTGCACAAAATTTAACCAGCTGTGGATGAATCACAGACAATAGAAATTAAAAGAGAGAAATTTATTAAATCTTTGTTTTTATGTTTATTTCTATGTAGCCACCTTTCTGTGGATAGATCTCTGCAGTCCTTTGTTTACATTGTGTACAGCGATTCAAAAGTCTGTGGTCATGTGCCAATGAGAGGCTTGGATAAGTGCTTTAAGCCTGTGGATTAAACAGGTGCTTATCCACAGGCGGGTTTTTACTCAGGTTTCAGGCCCTGTTATCAACTGGGCACAGAGGCGGTTATTCACAGGGCTTAATCCACAGAAATCGGTGAAGCTGTCCGTATTCAGTCCACGACAACGTCAACTGAAACCTCCAATCGGTGGTGAGCACAGCAAAAAAAGAGATCTATTGTGAGAAAACGACAGGGCAGTTAATAATAGCGATTATCATTAACCTACATTGTCTTGCCCTATGTCCCCTTCTTCACACACGGCTGCGGTCCAGAACATCTATGAGCAGCACCATTCCTGGCTGCACGGGTGGCTCAAAGGGAGGTTGCATAACGCCTGCGATGCGGCCGATGTGGCGCACGACACGTTCGTGCGCATCCTGGGCGGGCGGCATGCGGCGCAGATCGTTGAACCGCGAGACTATTTGGCGACCATTGCCAGGGGGTTGGTGATTGATCGCTACCGTCGACATGCCATCGAACAGGCCTATAAGCAAACCTTGGCCGAACGGCCTGAAACCCTAGCCATCAGCGAAGAAGACAGAGCCATCATCATCGATACGTTGGTAGCTGTGGATAAAGCCTTGTCGGCACTCGGCGAGCGAGCACGGCGGATATTCATGCTGTCGCAGATCGAGGGCCTGACTTATCAACAGATTGCCGATCAGCTTCAGGTTTCACTGACCACGGTGAAGAAGCACATGATCCGTGCATTGACCGAATGCGCATTGATCATGGCCAGCTTGTAATGGCGGCGCCTGATCGCAAGACCTTCGAGGCCGCTGCCAATTGGTATGTGCAGTTTCAATCCCAAACCCCTACCGCCGCCGAGCGCCAAGCCTGGCAACAATGGCTCAACGGCGATCCGTCCCATCAGGCCGCGTGGAACCAGATGGAGCAGTTGCAGCGCAGTCTCGGCGCCCTGCCCCAGGATTTCACCCGCCGGGCCTTGTCGACCAGCCAGCAACGGCGCCAGGTGTTGAAGTGGATGCTGGTGCTGGGCGGTACCGGTTACCTCGGCTGGAATGTCCAGCAACACACGCCCCTGGGCAATGTATGGGCCGACTACCGGACGTCCGTGGGTGAGCGCCGGCGTATCGAGCTGGCTGACGGTACGCGGATTGATCTGAACACCCGTACGGCAATTGACGTGGTATTCGATGGGCGCCAGCGTTTGATTCGCCTGCGTGAAGGTGAAGTACTTATCCACACCGGCAAGCGGGGCGGCCAGACGCCCTTTTATGTCGAGACCCGCCAAGGCCGAATCCAGGCCTTGGGCACCACCTTCACCGTGCGCCAGTTGCCAGACTCCACACGTGTCGGCGTCCTCGAGGATCGGGTGAGCGTAGCGCCTGGTGACCAACCCAATCACGCGCGGCTACTCAGTGCCGGTGAAAGCGCTGACTTCGATCGCCAACACGTGGGGCTTAACCACGCTTACCGCGGCTCACAAGCGGCGTGGGTCGATGGTCAGTTGATCGTATTGGATGCTCGCCTCGGGGATGTGATCGAAGACCTCGCCCGCTACCGCCCGGGTGTCCTGCAATGCGACTTGGCGTCGGCACGCCTGCGTGTCTCCGGGACGTTCCGCCTGGATTCCACCGATGCGGTACTGGCCAATCTGCAGGCAACCCTGCCGATCCAGGTGAAGTATTTCACCCGCTATTGGGTTTCAGTGAAACGAATCGGCTGATTGCAAAAAATATCCGCACAAGGGGTTATCTTTTTTTGACCTGACACGGCCCTACAGGTAATCACGACGCCACCTTCAGGGCTTATCCACTTATGCGCCTCCCTTCCAAGCTCCGCCAGCGACTTTCCTACCACGGTATGACGTGCAGCCTGCTACTCGGCACGGCAGCCACCGGCGGTATTTTGTTATCCACTGATGTCCTGGCCGCCAGCGCGGTGCAGCACTACGCTATTGCGGCGGGCCCCCTGGACAATGCGTTGAGCCAATTTGCCGCTCGGGCGAATGTGATTCTATCTTTCTCGCCCCAGCAAACTGCGCGTTTGAACTCGACCGGGATTGAAGGCGACTATTCGGTAGAGCAAGGCTTCGCGCTGTTGCTGCAGAACTCGGGTTTACAAGCGGTAGCCCAGGCGCCCGACAGCTATGTCCTGCAGGCCATTCCTGGTGGGCAGCTCACGCTTGCGCCCACCACGGTCAGCACTTATCAACAGGACGGGTTCAACCAGGAGATCGCCGGGGATGTGGGCTACAAGGCACAAAACAGCCGCGTCGGTACCAAGACCAGTACGCCTCTGTCAGAAACGCCGCGTTCGGTATCCGTAGTCACCGGTCAGCGCATCAAGGACCAGAAGTCACAGACCCTGACGGAAGTGTTGGGCTACGTGCCAGGTATCTTTGCGCCACCCTTTGCTGCCGGCGACGGTCTGGCTGGTGACCTGTTCTTCATTCGTGGTTTCAATGCCACCGATTACGGCTACGGTTTGCTGCGAGATGGCCTACGTGTACAGGGCAATCGGTATGACACCACCAGTGAGCCGTATGGCCTGGAGCGCGTCGAAATCTTCCGTGGCCCCTCTTCCCTGCTCTACGGCGAAAACGCACCTGGCGGTTTGGTGAACCTGGTGAGCAAGCACCCGACAGCCACGCCGCAAGGTGAGGTCCAGCTGGGGTATGGCTCGAATAATCGGCGTCAGCTGGGTGTGGATATCTCGGGGCCGCTCAATGACAGCGACAATATTCTTGGCCGAGTTGTGATGCTCGGTCGCAAATCCGACACGCAGACCGACCATGTGCCAGATGATCGCCTGTACATCGCGCCATCACTGACCCTGAATTTCGACGACTACAACACCCTTACCCTGTTGGCTAATTATCAAAAGGACCACACCAATCTCGAACTTGGCCTACCGGCCGCCGGCACCTTGCTGACAAATCCCAATGGCAAGCTGTCCAAGCACACCATGCTCGGCGACCCGGACTGGAACACTTTTGAACGTGAAGCCTGGAGCACCGGTTACGAATTCAGCCACAGCTTCAACGACGATTGGCAGTTCCGCCAGAACTCGCGGTATATGCAGTCGCGCATCAACCGCCATGAAACCTGGCCCAGCGCCCTGAATAACCGCGGGTTTGGTACGCAACTGAACATGACCGCCTATGACCGCTATAACAAGTCGATGGTGTATTCCCTGGATAACCAGTTGGAAGGCAAATTCCAGGTGGGCGGTCTGGAAAATACGGTGCTGTTGGGTGCCAGCTATGACCGCACTTCGTTCAATCAGGATTGGGACGCCGGTTTCGCCGGCACCATCAATGTGTATAACCCGGTGTATCTGCGTGATCCGCTTACGCCGGTGGCAGTGCAAAACACCTTGCTCGAGCAGCAGATGAAGGGCGTTTATGCACAGATCCAGAGCAAGTACGACCACTGGCTGTTCTTGCTGGGTGGCCGTCAGGATTGGGTCGACAGCGATTTCCGCGACAAGGTCAACAAGGCCAGTAACACCGGCTCGGAAGATCGCAAGTTCACCTACCAAGGCGGGGTGATGTACCAGTTCGACAACGGCCTGACGCCGTACGTCAGCTACTCCACCGCATTTGTGCCGGTGCAGCAGATCTCCAATGCCGGGTCACCGCTGAAGCCGATTACCAGTAGTCAGTACGAAGTGGGTGTGAAGTACGAGCCGATCGGCTGGGATACGGCGATGACCCTCTCGGTGTATGACCTGCGCAAGGAAGACGACACCTACCTCGACGCCACCACCAACAGCTATCGCCAGGTGGGCGAAAGCCGGGCCAAAGGTGCGGAAGTCGAGGTGAACAGCAACATCACGCCCAACCTGAATGTGACGGCCGCTTACACCTACACTGACGCTCGGATTACCAAGGATTCGGCTACATCGCTGGTCGAAGGGCACCAGATGACGGGGGTTCCACGCAACCAGGCTTCGGTATGGGGCAAGTACCGCTTCCTTGATGGCCAACTCAAAGGTTTGTCGTTGGGCGGCGGTGTGCGTTATTTCGACAGCACCTTTTCCTACACCGCGCCATCGCTATACGGGAAGTTGGATGCAGGAAGCGTCACCTTGGTGGACGCAGCCGTTGGCTATCAAATCGACAAACATTGGTCTGTGGATGTGAACGCCAAGAACCTGTTCGACAAGGAATATGTATCTGGTTGCAACGATGCAGGCCGCTGCTATTGGGGGGATAGCCGCACCCTGCTTGGGACGGTTTCGTACAACTGGTGATGGGTGAGCGCCTGAAGAATGTGGTGTTCTTCAGGCCGCTATCGCTGCCAAGCCAATGCCTGCAGGGTCTGTGGATAACTTTTTTATTTACCGATGCAGAAGCTGGAGAAGATCCGGCCCAACAAATCATCGGAGCTGAATGCACCGGTTATCTCTCCCAACAGCTGCTGCGCCTGACGGAGATCCTCTGCCAGCAGCTCCCCTGCCCCTGCTAAGGTCAACTGTGCCCGGCCGTGCTCCAACGCTGCGCTCGCGTGGCGCAACGCCTCCAGGTGCCTACGGCGCGCACTGAAGCTACTTTCCGAGGTCTGCTCGTAGCCCATACAGGCCTTAAGGTGCTCGCGCAGCAGTTCCAGGCCTTCACCCGCCGACTTGGCGCTCAGGCTGATCGTGACGTGACCATCCGCGCTGGTTTCCATCGCAATGGCTTCACCCGTCAGGTCGGCTTTGTTACGAATCAAGGTGACCTTCGCTGGGTCCGGCCGTTGCTCAAGGAACTCCGGCCACAACGCGAAAGGATCCACAGCCTCGGGCGCCGTCGCATCCACCACCAGCAGAACTCGATCCGCTTCGCCGATGGCCTTGAGCGCGCGTTCCACGCCGATCTTTTCCACTTGGTCATCGGTGTCGCGCAAGCCGGCGGTGTCGACCACGTGCAATGGCATGCCGTCGATGTGGATATGTTCGCGCAGGATATCCCGGGTGGTGCCGGCGATCTCAGTGACGATGGCGGCCTCACGCCCCGCCAGCGCATTCAACAGACTGGATTTGCCTGCATTGGGCCGTCCAGCAATCACCACCGTCATGCCGTCACGCAGCAGCGCACCCTGCCCGGCTTCACGCAGCACTGTGGATAACTCATCACGGACCTTATCGAGCATCGCCAATACATGGCCATCGGCGAGGAAATCGATTTCTTCCTCGGGAAAATCAATCGCCGCCTCGACGTATATGCGTAGGCTGATCAGTTGTTCGGTCAGGTTATGCACACGTAGCGAGAACGCGCCCTGCAGCGAGCGCAGTGCGTTGCGTGCAGCCTGTGCAGAACTGGCTTCGATCAAATCAGCAATGGCCTCAGCCTGGGCCAGGTCGAGCTTTTCGTTGAGAAAGGCGCGTTCGCTGAATTCCCCAGGCCTGGCCAGACGGCAGCCCAGTTGCAGGCAACGCTGCAGCAACATATCCAGCACAACCGGGCCGCCGTGGCCCTGCAATTCCAGGACATCTTCCCCAGTAAAGGAATTGGGCCCTGGGAAATAAAGAGCCAAGCCTTCGTCCAGCACCGTTTCATCTGCATCCAGGAACGGGCCGTAATGGGCATACCGCGGCTTCAACTCGCGGCCGCTGATAGCCTTGGCTGCAACGCTTGCGAGCGGCCCGGAAATTCTAACGATACCGACACCACCGCGACCTTGAGCGGTAGCGACAGCAGCGATGGTTTCACGAGGAGCGCTCATCAGCAGGTTCCAGAACTAAAATGACGGAAAGCAAAACGCCCCACTAGGGGGCGTCTTGAGTGGTTATCCACAGAGTAAATTACGCAGAGGCTTTTGCGGTAGCCGCTTCGATTTTACGTGTGATGTACCACTGTTGAGAGATCGACAACACGTTGTTGACCACCCAGTACAGCACCAGACCAGCAGGGAACCACAGGAAGAAGAAGGTGAAGATGATTGGCATCATTTTCATTACCTTGGCCTGCATCGGATCCGGCGGAGTCGGGTTCAAACGCTGCTGGATAAACATGGTCGCGCCCATGATGATCGGCAGGATAAAGAACGGGTCTTTGATCGACAGGTCAGTTATCCACAGCATGAACGGAGCCTGACGCATTTCCACGCTTTCCAGGAGTACCCAGTACAGCGACAAGAATACCGGCATCTGCACCAGAATCGGCAAGCATCCACCCAGCGGGTTGATCTTCTCTTTCTTGTACAGCTCCATCATGGCCTGCGACATTTTCTGCCGGTCATCGCCATGCTGCTCTTTCAGCGCCGCCAGTTTCGGGGCCACGGCACGCATGCGCGCCATCGACTTGTAGCTGGCTGCCGACAGAGGGAAGAAGATCCCCTTGATCAGCATGGTCAGGAAGATGATCGAGAAGCCCCAGTTACCTACAATGCTGTGGATATGTTGCAGCAACCAGAAAATCGGCTGGGCGATGAACCACAGGAAGCCGTAATCCACAGTCAGTTCCAGACCTGGGGACAACTCCTTCAGCACAGCCTGGCTTTTCGGGCCGGCGTACAACGTGGCGCTGGTTTCAGCCTTGGCGCCTGGCGCGACGGTCAACGCCGGGCCAGTGAAGCCAATGATGTAGTTGCCTTGGCTGTCCTTGCGGGTTTGAACCAGGTTCGCGTCG
Source organism: Pseudomonas sp. TWR1-1-4 (assembly GCF_049897165.1). Taxonomy (NCBI): domain Bacteria; kingdom Pseudomonadati; phylum Pseudomonadota; class Gammaproteobacteria; order Pseudomonadales; family Pseudomonadaceae; genus Pseudomonas; species Pseudomonas sp. TWR1-1-4. The sequence continues at coordinate 643,009 of NZ_JAFCVS010000005.1, forward strand.
CCCTTGCTCGGGATCCAGGCGGTCACAAAGTAGTGTTGCAGCCAGGCTACCCAACCACCTTGGACGGTTTCTTTCAGCGAGCCCTTGTCGATATCTTTCATCGACACTTTTTTATACGGTTCGCTACTTGTCCACAGGGCGGCGCCCAGATAAGTCGCGGTGCCGGTGGCGGTGCTGGAAGAAGGATCGGAACTGGCATCACGCTTGAGCTGGGCAAACAGGTTGCCGCTCCATGGTTTGTCGCTTTCGTTGTCGATCAGGTAAGTGACCTTCAAGTCGTACAGACCACGGGTAAAGCTGAAACGCTTGATGTAGTTGACGCCGTCGAGGCTGAATTTCAGGTCAACGTTCAACTGGTTCTGGCCATCAGCCAGTTGATAAGTCTTCTGTTCGGTCGAATAAACCGGACGACCGGTAGCACGAGCATCCGGACCATTGGTGCCGGTCAGGCCACTTTGCGCCAGATAAGTACGTTCACCACCGTTATCGAACAGTTGGAACGGAACATCCGGATGGTCTTGGCGACGTGGATACAGCGGCAGTTTCAACTGCGCGATATCACCACCTTGTGGGTCGATAGCCAGGTCGAGCACATCCGTTTTTACGTGGATGAGGTCTTTATTGGTGACCACTGGCGTTTCTAAAGGGGCGCTTGTCTCGCCATTCGCGCTGGGAACATCGGCACTCGCGGACGCATTGTTACCCAGCGGGGTGTCCGGAATAGCCGGCGCAGCCTGATTGGTAGCAACATTCTGAGTCGGCAGGGCAGCTTGGCCGTAGTCCTGGTTCCACTTAAGAACCATGACGTAGGACACGATTGCCAGGGCGACGATCAGGATCGTGCGTTTAATATCCATGATTACTCGGCCATCGAAGAAGAACGGGAGGTAGGGATAGGTGGAACCGGGTCATAACCACCGGGATTCCACGGATGACAGCGACCTAAACGACGAAAGGTCAGCCAGCCACCGCGCAGAAGACCATGATTTTCTATGGCCTCTAACGCGTAGCAGGAACAACTGGGGTAGAAACGACAGTGGTTGGCCATCAGAGGACTAATGGCATAGCGATAAAACTGGATCGGAACGAGGGCCAGTTTACGCATCGGTGCTGTCTACCCCTACAGTTTCGGTGTTGGCCGCTGGAGCTGGTTTGTTGGTACGCGCCAGACGTTTCCAGAGCTTGCCGAAATGCTGAATCAATTCGGGGTTTTCTACATCACCCAAGCCTTTGCGCGCGACGATAACAATATCCCAACCAACCAGAGTGTCCTGGTGGAGGCGAAACGATTCGCGCATCAGACGCTTGAGGCGATTGCGCTCAACGGAGAGCTTTACGCTCTTCTTGCCGATCACCAACCCGAGACGGGGGTGATCAAGATCGTTGTTACGCGCAAGGAGCAGGAGATTTTTCCCCGGAACCTTGCCGGTGGGGGAGTCAAAGACTGCCTTGAAATGCCGGGGGGTTAGCAGACGCTTTTCCCGACTGAAGTCCTGACTCACCACCAGTACCGGATTATCAAACTGCCAGACGCGCACGACCTTTGGCGCGGCGACGCGACAGGACAGCACGGCCGTTCTTGGTAGCCATGCGAGCACGGAAGCCGTGGGTGCGGGCGCGTTTGATGGTGCTTGGTTGGAAAGTACGTTTCATGGCGTTGTTACCTGGTTCGTCCACAACGGGCCGGAATGGCCCCCGTTTTAAGAGACCGGCGATTCTAGTGAAAGCAAGCCTCTAGGTCAATTTCCAACCAGCTTTTCCTTTAATTAGATCTCCACAGGCCATCCGGTCATTTCTATCCGCCAGGCTTCCACCGGTCATGGCTTAGATATAAAAATAAAGAAGGAAGTTATTTAAAGCTTTTCTGTAAAGCTTATAAAAGCTAGGCAGTCAATCATCTGTGGATAACTGCCTTAAGGCCATATTCTACGTGCTGTACAGAGAATGACAACACGGGGGAGAAACGGTGCTCTGCCTGTGCTGCGCTGTCGGATAAGCTGTGGGTGGAATGGCTTGTTATCCACAGGCCAGTTACCCACAGACTTTCGACCCCACTTGTACAACGACCTCAAGGGCGCTTATCCACAGAGCTTATGCACAGACCATTGGTCGCCTTTATTGCTGTTAAGACGTTGATTTTGGCTGGCCTCTGATCAACCTACATGTGGATAAGTGGGCGGCTCGCCGCTACAATGGCGGCTGTTTTTGCCTCACCGGCTTTCAACTTAGGGGATATCCGTGTCAGTGGAACTTTGGCAGCAGTGCGTGGAGCTTTTGCGCGAAGAGCTGCCTGCCCAGCAATTCAACACCTGGATCCGTCCGCTACAGGTCGAAGCCGAAGGCGACGAGTTGCGTGTCTACGCGCCCAATCGTTTTGTTCTCGACTGGGTCAATGAGAAGTACCTGAGCCGCGTTCTCGAATTGCTCGATGAACATGGCAACGGCCTCGCGCCCGTGCTCTCCTTATTAATAGGCAGCAAACGTAGCTCGGCGCCTCGCGCTGCGCCGAATGCGCCACTGGCCGCGGCTGCGTCCCAAGCCCAGGCAGCGACAGCACCTGCTGTCAGTGCGCCCGCGCCTGCACCGGCGCCCTCCAAATCCTCTGCGCAAAAAAGCGCTCCAGAGAATGAAGAGCCATCCCGCGACAGCTTCGACCCTATGGCAGGCGCCGCCTCCCAACAAGCCCCAGTTCGCGCCGAACAGCGCACTGTGCAGGTCGAAGGCGCGCTCAAGCACACCAGCTACCTGAACCGCACCTTTACCTTCGAGAACTTCGTCGAAGGTAAGTCCAACCAGCTGGCTCGCGCTGCCGCCTGGCAGGTCGCCGACAACCCCAAGCACGGTTACAACCCGCTCTTCCTTTATGGCGGTGTTGGCTTGGGTAAGACTCACTTGATGCACGCTGTGGGTAACCACCTATTAAAGAAGAACCCGAATGCCAAGGTCGTGTACTTGCACTCGGAGCGCTTCGTAGCTGACATGGTCAAGGCCTTGCAGCTCAACGCCATCAACGAGTTCAAGCGGTTCTACCGCTCGGTAGACGCGTTGTTGATCGATGACATTCAATTCTTTGCCCGCAAAGAGCGTTCCCAGGAAGAGTTCTTCCACACGTTCAACGCGCTGCTTGAAGGTGGCCAGCAGGTCATCTTGACCAGTGACCGTTACCCGAAAGAAATCGAAGGCCTCGAAGAACGTCTGAAATCCCGCTTCGGCTGGGGCCTGACGGTTGCGGTAGAGCCGCCGGAGCTGGAAACCCGCGTTGCGATCCTGATGAAAAAAGCCGACCAGGCCAAGGTCGACTTGCCCCACGATGCGGCGTTTTTCATCGCTCAACGCATCCGCTCCAACGTGCGTGAGTTGGAAGGCGCGCTCAAGCGGGTCATCGCACACTCTCACTTCATGGGCCGCGACATCACCATCGAGCTGATTCGTGAATCCCTGAAGGACTTGCTGGCACTGCAGGACAAACTGGTGAGTGTGGATAACATCCAGCGCACCGTGGCCGAGTACTACAAGATCAAGATTTCCGACCTGCTGTCCAAGCGCCGTTCGCGCTCGGTGGCACGTCCTCGGCAGGTGGCCATGGCGCTCTCCAAAGAGCTGACTAACCACAGCCTGCCGGAAATCGGTGATGTGTTTGGCGGGCGCGACCACACCACGGTCTTGCACGCGTGCCGCAAGATCAACGAACTTAAGGAATCCGACGCGGATATTCGCGAGGACTACAAGAACCTGCTGCGTACACTGACCACTTGAAGACACCAGCGCAGCTTATTAAGGCAAGGGACTAGACCATGCATTTCACCATTCAACGCGAAGCCCTGTTGAAACCCCTGCAACTGGTCGCAGGCGTCGTCGAGCGCCGACAGACCTTGCCGGTGCTTTCCAACGTATTGCTGGTAGTCGAAGGCCAGCAGTTGTCCTTGACCGGTACTGACTTGGAAGTCGAACTGGTCGGTCGTGTGCAGCTGGAAGAGCCTGCCGAGCCGGGCGAGATCACCGTACCGGCGCGCAAGCTGATGGACATCTGCAAGAGCCTGCCGAACGACGCGCTGATCGACATCAAAGTTGATGAAGCGAAGTTGGTGGTCAAGGCCGGCCGCAGCCGTTTCACCCTGTCCACGTTGCCGGCGAATGATTTCCCGACCGTTGAAGAAGGCCCGGGCTCGCTGACCTGCAGCCTAGAGCAGAGCAAGCTGCGTCGTTTGATCGAACGCACCAGCTTCGCCATGGCCCAGCAAGACGTGCGTTACTACCTCAACGGCATGCTGCTGGAAGTGTCGGAAGGCATTATCCGCGCCGTGGCCACCGACGGTCACCGCCTGGCCATGTGCTCGATGCGCGCCGATATCGGTCAGCCGGACCGTCACCAGGTGATCGTGCCGCGCAAAGGTATCCTTGAACTGGCGCGCCTGCTTACCGAGCCGGAAGGCAACGTCAGCATTGTGTTGGGTCAACACCATATTCGCGCGACCACTGGTGAGTTTACCTTCACCTCCAAGCTGGTTGACGGCAAATTCCCGGATTACGAGCGTGTGCTGCCTAAAGGTGGCGACAAGCTGGTTCTCGGTGATCGTCAGGCACTGCGCGAAGCGTTTAGCCGTACCGCGATTCTGTCCAACGAAAAGTACCGTGGTATCCGCCTGCAACTGGCCAACGGTCAGTTGAAGATCCAGGCGAACAACCCGGAGCAGGAAGAGGCGGAAGAAGAAGTGGGCGTCGACTACAACGGCGGTTCGCTGGAGATCGGCTTCAACGTGAGCTACCTGTTGGACGTATTGGGTGTTATGACCACTGAACAGGTTCGCCTGATTCTGTCGGACTCCAACAGCAGCGCCCTGGTGCAGGAATCCGACAACGACGACTCGGCGTACGTTGTCATGCCGATGCGCCTGTAATCATGCTCAGCAGAAGCTAGATGTCCCTCAGTCGCGTCTCGGTCACCGCGGTGCGCAATCTGCACCCGGTGACCTTCTCCCCCTCCCCCCGCATCAATATCCTCCACGGCGCCAACGGCAGTGGCAAAACCAGCGTGCTGGAAGCCATTCATCTGCTGGGCCTCGCCCGATCCTTTCGCAGCGCTCGCTTGTTACCAGTGATTCAGTACGAGCAATTGGCGTGCACCGTGTTTGGCCAAGTCGAACTCGCTGAAGGTGGGCATAGCAGCCTGGGGATATCCCGTGATCGCGGCGGAGAGTTCCAGATTCGCATTGACGGTCAAAATGCACGCAGTGCTGCGCAGTTGGCAGAGATCCTGCCGCTGCAATTGATCAACCCTGACAGTTTTCGTCTGCTGGAAGGTGCTCCAAAAATCCGCAGGCAATTCCTCGATTGGGGAGTGTTCCACGTGGAACCGCGTTTCATGGCCACTTGGCAGCGCCTGCAGAAGGCCCTGCGGCAGCGGAACTCATGGCTGCGGCATGGTACACTTGACGCCGCTTCTCAAGCGGCCTGGGACCGGGAGCTGTGCCTGGCCAGCGACGAAATAGATGAATACCGCCGTGCCTATATCAAAGCCTTGAAACCAGTCTTTGAACAGACCTTGAGTGAGTTGTTGGATCTTGAGGGGCTGACGCTGAGTTACTACCGTGGTTGGGATAAAGAACGTGAGCTGAGTGCTGTGCTCGCGGCGTCCTTGCAGCGGGATCAGCAAATTGGCCATACCCAGGCCGGCCCCCAACGGGCTGATTTGCGTCTTAGATTAGGCGCTCACAATGCTGCGGACATCTTGTCCCGTGGCCAGCAGAAGTTGGTGGTGTGTGCGCTGCGTATCGCCCAGGGCCATCTGGTTAGCCAGGCCCGACGCGGACAGTGTATTTATCTGGTGGATGACTTGCCGTCAGAACTCGACGAGCAACACCGCCGCGCGCTATGCCGCTTGTTGGAAGAATTACGCTGCCAGGTGTTTATCACCTGTGTAGACCACGAATTATTGAGGGAAGGCTGGCAGACGGAAACGCCAGTCGCTTTGTTCCACGTGGAACAAGGCCGTATCACCCAGACCCACGACCATCGGGAGTGAAGGCATGAGCGAAGAAAACACGTACGACTCGACCAGCATTAAAGTGCTGAAAGGTTTGGATGCCGTACGCAAACGTCCCGGTATGTACATTGGCGACACTGATGACGGTAGCGGTCTGCACCACATGGTGTTCGAGGTGGTCGACAACTCCATCGACGAAGCTCTGGCCGGTCACTGCGACGACATCAGCATCATCATCCACCCGGATGAGTCGATTACCGTGCGCGACAACGGTCGCGGTATTCCGGTAGACGTGCACAAAGAAGAAGGCGTTTCGGCAGCAGAGGTCATTATGACCGTGCTCCACGCCGGCGGTAAGTTCGACGACAACTCCTATAAAGTATCCGGCGGTTTGCACGGTGTGGGCGTTTCGGTAGTGAACGCACTGTCCGAAGAGCTGATCCTGACTGTTCGCCGCAGCGGCAAGATCTGGGAACAGACTTACGTTCACGGCGTCCCACAAGAGCCGATGAAAATCGTCGGCGACAGTGAAACCACCGGTACACAGATCCACTTCAAGCCATCGGCTGAAACCTTCAAGAATATCCACTTCAGCTGGGACATCCTGGCCAAGCGTATTCGTGAACTGTCCTTCTTGAACTCCGGTGTGGGCATCGTCCTCAAGGATGAGCGCAGCGGCAAGGAAGAGCTGTTCAAGTACGAAGGCGGCCTGCGTGCGTTCGTTGAATACCTGAACACCAACAAGACTGCGGTCAACCAGGTGTTCCACTTCAACATCCAGCGTGAAGACGGCATCGGTGTGGAAATCGCCCTGCAATGGAACGACAGCTTCAACGAGAACCTGTTGTGCTTCACCAACAACATTCCTCAGCGCGACGGCGGTACGCACCTGGTGGGTTTCCGTTCCGCACTGACGCGTAACCTGAACACTTATATCGAAGCCGAAGGCTTGGCCAAAAAGCACAAAGTCGCCACCACTGGTGACGATGCACGTGAAGGCCTGACCGCGATTATCTCGGTAAAAGTGCCGGATCCTAAGTTCAGCTCCCAGACCAAAGACAAGCTGGTGTCTTCCGAAGTGAAGACTGCCGTTGAACAGGAAATGGGCAAGTACTTCTCCGACTTCCTGCTGGAGAACCCGAACGAAGCCAAGCTGGTCGTAGGCAAGATGATCGACGCTGCGCGTGCCCGTGAAGCAGCGCGTAAAGCCCGTGAAATGACTCGCCGTAAAGGCGCGCTGGATATCGCCGGCTTGCCAGGCAAACTGGCTGACTGCCAGGAGAAGGACCCTGCCCTCTCCGAACTGTACCTGGTGGAAGGTGATTCTGCTGGCGGTTCCGCCAAGCAGGGTCGTAACCGTCGCACCCAGGCCATCCTGCCGTTGAAAGGTAAGATCCTCAACGTCGAGAAGGCTCGCTTCGACAAGATGATTTCTTCCCAGGAAGTTGGCACCTTGATCACGGCTTTGGGTTGCGGTATCGGTCGCGACGAGTACAACATCGACAAGCTGCGCTACCACAACATCATCATCATGACCGATGCTGACGTCGACGGTTCGCACATCCGTACCCTGCTGCTGACCTTCTTCTTCCGTCAGTTGCCGGAGCTGATCGAGCGTGGCTACATCTACATCGCTCAGCCGCCGTTGTACAAAGTGAAAAAGGGCAAGCAAGAGCAATACATCAAAGACGACGACGCCATGGAAGAGTACATGACGCAGTCGGCCCTTGAAGATGCCAGCCTGCACTTGAACGACGAAGCGCCCGGCATCTCCGGTGAGGCGCTGGAGCGTCTGGTTAACGACTTCCGCATGGTGATGAAGACCCTCAAGCGTCTGTCGCGCCTGTACCCTCAGGAGTTGACAGAGCATTTCATCTACCTGCCGGCCGTCAGCCTGGAACAGTTGGGCGATCACGCAGCGATGCAGGATTGGCTGGCTCAGTACGAAGTGCGCCTGCGTACTGTCGAGAAGTCTGGCCTTGTGTACAAAGCCAGTCTGCGTGAAGACCGTGAACGTAACGTGTGGCTGCCAGAGGTCGAACTGATCTCCCACGGCCTGTCGAACTATGTCACCTTCAACCGCGATTTCTTTGGCAGCAATGACTACAAGACCGTGGTGACCCTGGGCGCTCAACTGAGCACCTTGTTGGACGACGGCGCTTATATTCAGCGGGGCGAGCGCAAGAAGCAGGTCAAGGAATTCAAGGAAGCCCTTGACTGGCTGATGGCGGAAAGCACCAAGCGCCACACCATCCAGCGCTACAAAGGTCTGGGTGAAATGAACCCGGATCAGCTGTGGGAAACCACCATGGACCCGGCTCAGCGTCGCATGCTGCGCGTGACCATCGAAGACGCCATTGGCGCGGACCAGATCTTCAACACCCTGATGGGTGATGCGGTCGAGCCTCGTCGTGACTTCATCGAGAGTAATGCCTTGGCGGTTTCTAACCTGGACTTCTGATCCCGGTAAGCCCGTCATATTAAAAAGGCCAACGTTTAGACGTTGGCCTTTTTTATTGGGTAAAAATCACTGGTTTTGAAATGCTCCACGTGGAACATCAACGGATCAGGCTTGGGACGCGGCTGCGACACTCTCCAGGCGGTAGCCATACCCATAGATGGTCAGCAATTGCCAACCCCGATCCGCGGTCAGCCCGAGCTTGTTTCTTAGCCGATAGATATGCGTATCCAGCGGCCGCGAGGACACCATTTCTTCATGGGTCCAGAACCGCTCGTAGAGGTACTCGCGAGAAAGGGGGCGTGCCAGGTTGGCAAACAGGCAGCTAGCCAAACGGTACTCACGCTCCGTGAGGTTGATCGGTTTGCCCGCGCGGGTCACGGTCAATTCAGCATCATCAAAGGTCAAGTCATTGAAACTTTGCACCTCGTGGGTGGCAGACTTTTGCAGTCCATGCCGACGCAGAACCGCCGTGACCCGTGCTTTCAATTCATTAGGACGGAAAGGTTTGCTGACGTAATCATCGGCGCCACTGTTGAGCGCAGTGACGATGTCGCTCTCGGCATCACGGCTGGTGAGCATGATGACGGCGGGCGGCGACTCCATGTGTTCGCGGGTCCAGCGCAGCAACGCGATCCCGGTGATATCCGGCAATTGCCAGTCGAGTATCAGCAGGTCGAAGGTTTCCCGGCGCAGTTGGCGGAGCAGGTCTTCGCCACGTTCAAAGCAATGCAGGGACCAAGGCTGTTCTGCGGTACTGGGGATTTGTCGCAGTGTCTGTTCCACCCGGCGCAGTTCGGCGGGTTCGTCATCCAGTATTGCGACACGCATGGGTGGGTCCTTTCATTTGAAGAGTGCGGCAGCCGTCGGCCGGTTTTTGAATCTGAAGAATTGTGCGCAGATTCATCGACCCCTCGGATCTCTCTATACGCTGGGATCAATGAGCGGTTGACCCATTGAAAGTCCTCGATACCAATGAGGGAAAGATACCGGCTCCTGACCCTAAGGAAAAGGATCAGCCGACGCATGTGCTGCCGTAAACTCCTGTGCGCTGATGCCCTCTGGAAACCTGACTTTATGAGCGCCATGTTTGTTACTTCCAATTGCTTGCGCCGTGCCCTTCCCTCTCTGTTGATCATGGTGATTGGCTCGGCGGGCGCTGCTACAAAGGTTCGTGCAACTTACATCGACGATGACTTCCTGTGCCGAGCCCAGCCCCTGCCTGCCGTGGTCCAGCATCTCACCGGTGAGGCCTGGAAACTCGACATCCAGGGCAAGGTAACTCCCTTGCTGGAAGGCATGACCATTGATGAACGGGAAGGTGTGAAGACCTCGGCTTCGGCGTTCGTCAGCCTGTTGCTCGGTGATGGATCCCGCGTAGTGTTGCCCTCTGACTCCCAGGTGCGGTTGCGCGTGGAGAAGAAACTGTCGATTCCCCAGGTGGTGCTCGAACAAGGCCAGGCCGAGGCGTATGTGATCAAGCGCGCCAGCGATCATGATCGCTTCCAGATCGTGACGCCGGTAGGTGTGCTGGGCGTACGGGGCACGCACTTTCGAGTGCGCAATGACGCTGAGCGATCGCTGTTGGAAGTGTTGGACGGTCAGGTAGCCGCCAACCGAGAACGGACAGGCGAGATCAAAGTTGACGCCCGCCAAGGTCTGCTCTTCAAGAAACAGGGCGACCTCAATCCCGTGGAGCTGCTTCCCGCCCCTAAGCTCATGGGCCAAGACGGCCAAAAAGGCGACGCGCCGGTCTGGAGCTTGTACCTTCGGCCATTGCCCGGCGCCCAGCGCTACCGTGCCCAGGTCGCCACCGACAAAGCCTTTATGAACATCAAGCAGGAAAACTTTTCCAGCGCGCCGAAAATGAGCTTCACTGGGCTCAAAGCCTCGTTCTATCACGTGCGCTTGTCGGCTTACGACGAAAACGGCCTGGAGGGAGAAACCGGGGTCTATGACATCTTCTACTACCCGCCGACTGCCCAGGTACGTTGACCAATGATGCTCTGGGGCAAGGCCGAAAAACGACAACCCACCCATGCCCAGCGACTGTTCCACGGTCTGGTGCGCGAATGGTTGTGGATAGGCTTGCTGCTGCTGCCTATCACCGCCTACCTGTCGCTGAGCCCAGGCCTGGCTTTGAACAATCCTTTATACGACAGCCTGCGTCGCCTCGCACCGCTACCCGTCGATCCACGTATCCTGCTGGTTACGATCGATGATTCCAGCCTTAAAAAGCTCGGACGATGGCCTTGGCCACGCAGCCTGCACGCCGACCTGATCGACCGTCTGAGCGCCGCGCAACCGGCAGGCATTCTGTTCGATGTGATCTTCAGTGAGCCCGGTGACCCCACCCATGACAAACGCCTGGCCGAGTCGGTCTGCAACGCTGGCAATGTCTTGCTACCCCTGGTGCGTGAAGGTCCTGCGAACTACAGCCAACCGGACACGCAGATGATGCCCCTGCTTAAATGCGCCAAAGGTGTGGGCCATATCAATGTTGAAGCAGACACCGACGGCGTGGTCCGCAGCCTCTACCTGCGTGAAGGCCCGCCTGATGCCACGGCACCGCAGTTGGCCTGGTTGGCCTATGAGATGAGTGGCGAGTTGTCTGAAATGCCGGGCGAGCCTCTGCAATCGATTACTCAGCACTGGCACCGGGAACACGCTATCCGCATCCCGTTTATTGCACCTCATACCCATTTTCCCAGTGTGTCTTACGCCAGCGTACTGCGCGGTGAAGTCGCTCCCGAGCAACTACGTGGCCGTTTGATCTTGGTGGGGTCGACAGCCTCCGGGTTGGGCGATCGTTTCGTCACACCTCTGTCTTCGACGGTGGGGACTACGGCAGGCGTAGAGATCCAGGCCAACGTGCTGAATGGCTTGCTTCAAGGCCGCAGCATCGTTGATCTGCCAGGCTGGCTCGCGGCCTTGATGGCGACCTCGTTGGTCGCATTGCTATTGGGTCTGCTGCTCTATCGCCCGCGCTATGCGCTGTGGATGACGCTGGGTTGCATGGCCGTCGCATTAGTCAGTTCCCTGGCTCTATTGCGCCTGGGCCACTGGTGGTCGCCTGCGGCCTGTCTGATCGGTTTGTTGCTCAGTTACCTGATCTGGAACTGGCGCCGCCTCAGTGTGATCCTCGCCTATTTCGGCTGGGAACTGGCGCGGCTGGACAACGAACCCAAAGTCCTGCCTGAACGCCGCCGTGCGCCCGCCAGCAAAGGCGATGTGTTGCAGGCGCGGATCTTTGCCCTGGAACAAGCCGTGAGCCGCACACGCGACACACGGCGCTTCATGGCCGATGGCCTGGAGTGCCTGCCGGTGGCAACCCTGATTACCGACCCCAAGGGCAATATCCTGCTGGCCAACCGCATTGCCCGGGACGTGTTCGGCAACGATCTGGTCAACGAAAACCTGTTGGAGCAACTCGCCGACCTGGGCTACCCGCCGCTGCACAATGGCGTGCGCCCTGCCCTGTCGGCGCTGGAACTTGTGGAGTTTCGGGACATCCACCAACGCAGCCTGCGCATGGAGCTTGCGCCCTTGCTGCCGGCTGAAGGCGATGTCGCCCTTGGTTGGCTGCTGAGCCTGACGGATTTGAGTAAGGAGCGCGAAGCCCAGCAACACCGCGAGACCATGTTGCGGTTCCTCTCTCACGACCTGCGCGCGCCCCATTCAGCGATCCTTGCGCTGCTGGATGTGCATAACGGCGAGTCCCCGGTCTTCGCCCAGATCGAACAGCAGGTTCGCCGTGCCTTGGGCCTCACCGAATCCTTCGTGCAACTGGCGAAAGCCGAGGCTGACGGTTACCAATTCCAACCGACCCTGTTCGCCATGTTGGTCATGGATGCTTTTGACCAGGTGGCGTTGATTGCCCAGCTTAAAGGGATTCATTTGGTCCATGATTTGGATGAAGCGGATGAAGGTATGGTCTCTGCCGACCAATCACTGCTCACACGGGCTTTGTTCAACGTGCTGGAGAACGCGATCAAGTATTCGCCTTCCGGGACGACCGTGAGGTTGGGGCACAGTAGCGAGCAAGGCTGGTTGGAATGCCGTATCAGCGACCAGGGCCCGGGGATTGCCGCGGTGGACTTGCCGGAACTGTTCAGCCAATACCGTCGCTTCGATTCAGCCCAGGGCAGTGAAGGCCTGGGCCTGGGACTGACCATGGTCAAGGCTGTGGTGGAGCGTCACGGCGGGCGCATCAGTTGCGAAAGCGTGGTGGGCAAAGGCACCACATTCAGCCTTCAACTGCCGCTGTTGGAAGACTGAAAAACGTACTTTTCTGCTGTGCATAAAAAACCGGTCGCAAGGACCGGTTTTTTTAGGCGGAAAAAACTTATGCACCTTTTCCGTGATTTTATGAGCTTGGGAAATATGTAAGTAAATCAGCCTCTTAAAAGACAAAAAAGACGATTCGCCAACAAACCGTACACAGGTTATCCACAGATGATCAGATGACCGGCGTGTCGACTACAACCGGCACCGGCGGCAGCGATCCCATGGCCCGTTGCTGGGCTTCATTCCACGCTTGGGCGCGGTCATTCAGCGCGGCGATGGCGCGGGGTCCTTCACCTTCGGCGTACATCGGTTCACCGATCACCACGGTGATGGTGCCTTGGCGTTTAGCCCAGCCGGTCTTTGGCCAGAACTTGCCGGCGTTATGCGCAATCGGCAGTACCGGCAGATGGGCATTGACCGCCAAAGCCGTACCTCCGCGTGAGAACTTGCCTACCGTGCCGTAGGGCACACGTGTGCCTTCGGGGAAGATCAGCACCCAAACACCATCCTTGAGCAGCTCGTCACCCTTCTTGGCCACGTGCTTGAGCGCGGCCTTGGGGTTATCACGGTCGATGGCGATCGGACGCAGCATGGCCATGGCCCAGCCGAAGAACGGCACATACAGCAACTCACGCTTGAGCACTTGGCTCAACGGCGAGAAGTATGCCGACAGGAAGAACGTCTCCCAGGTGCTCTGGTGGTTCGACAGAATCACGCAGGGCTGGTCCGGGACGTTTTCCGCGCCCTTGACCTCGAAACGGATGTTCAGAAACACCTTGGACAGCCACAACGCGCAGCGGCACCAATAGACGTTGATAAAGCGATAGCGCGCCTTGAACGGCAGGAAGGGCGCAATAAAAAAGCTCAGGGTGCACCAGAGAAACGAACTGGTGCCCAGCAGCAGGTAAAAGAAAAAGGTTCTGATGGCCTGCAAAATCGACATGGCGGCATTTACCGTTGCGGGACACGGCCCGCCTGCTAAAAGCGCACTCCCGAGCAATCCTTGTTCAGGAAGTCGAGGGTGGCTAGTTGTTGATAAGTTCTGCGGCAACGGCCGCCAGATCGTCAAAAATCAAGGTGCCTACCGGCAGGTTATTCGCCTGGGTCTTTTCGCCTTTTCCGGTCTTAACCAAAACTGGCTGAGAGTCGACGGCTTTGGCCGCCTCCAGGTCACCGAGGCTGTCCCCGACGAACCATATCCCAGCCAAGGGCACCTTGTAATGTTCTGCAATGGTTTTCAACATGCCAGGCTTGGGTTTGCGGCAATCGCAGCCCTCATCCGGCCCGTGGGGGCAGTACACCACCAGCCCCACCTCACCGCCCTGCTCGGCCACCAACGCGCGCAGGCGTGCGTGCATGGCGTCCAGGGTGGCGATGTCGTAGTAACTACGGGCGATGCCAGACTGGTTGGTGGCGATGGCCACCGTCCAGCCGGCTTTGCTCAACTGCGCGATGGCCTCGATCGAGCCGGGCAGTGGAATCCACTCCGCCACCGACTTGATGTAAGCGTCGGAGTCATAATTGATCACCCCGTCCCGATCGAGAATCAGCAGTTTCAACATGGTCAGCTCAGCGTCGAAATGTCAGCGATATTGACGAACAAGCCACGCAGGCGCGCCAGCATGGCGTAGCGGTTTTTCCGCACGCCGGCATCGTCGGCATTGATCATCACGGCTTCGAAGAACGCATCCACCGGCTCACGCAAGGTGGCCAGGCGCGCCAGGGCTTCGGCGTAGTTGCGCTCTGCGATCAACGGTTTCACCGCGTTCTCCGCCTTGGCGATGGCCGAGTTCAGCGAGAACTCCTTGGCATCGGCAAACAGGCCAGGGTCGACTTCTGCGTTGCCCAGGCCTTCGGCCTTGCTCAGCAGGTTCGACACACGCTTGTTCACGGCGGCCAGGGCATCGGCTTCCGGCAGTTTGCGGAAGGCCTGCACGGCTTGTACGCGCTGGTCGAAGTCCAGCGCCGAACCCGGCTGCAGGGCACGTACCGACAGGTACACCGACACGTCCACGCCTTCGTCTTCGTAGCGCGCACGCAGGCGGTCGAACACGAACTCCAGCACTTGCTCGGCCAGGCCGGCTTGCTTGACCTTGGCGCCGAACTGGCCGACGGCGAACACCACGGCCTGGGTCAGGTCGAGGTCGAGCTTCTTGTCGATCAGGATGCGCAGCACGCCCAGGGCCGCACGGCGCAGGGCATACGGGTCTTTGCTGCCGGTTGGCAACATGCCGATACCGAAGATACCCACAAGGGTGTCCAGCTTGTCGGCGATCGCCACGGCTGCACCGGTCAGGGTGGTCGGCAGTTCAGCGCCGGCACCGCGTGGCATGTACTGCTCGTTCAGGGCCAGGGCGACATCTTGCGGCTCGCCGTCGTTGAGTGCGTAGTAGTAGCCGGCAACACCTTGCATCTCCGGGAACTCGCCGACCATCTCGGTGGCCAGGTCGCACTTGGACAGCAAGCCTGCACGCGCAGCCCAGGCGGAATCGCCGCCAATGCGTGGCGCAATGTAAGCGGCCAGCTTGGAGACTCGTACGGCCTTGTCGTAGACGCTGCCGAGTTTTTCCTGGAACACCACGTTTTGCAGGCGCAGGTTGAAGTCTTCGAGCTTTTGCTTCTTGTCTTGCTTGAAGAAGAACTCGGCGTCAGTCAGGCGCGGGCGAACGACTTTCTCGTTACCGGCGATGATCTGCTGCGGGTCCTTGCTTTCGATGTTGGCCACGGTGATAAAGCGCGGCAGCAACTTGCCATCCACATCCAGCAGGCAGAAATACTTCTGGTTGTCCTGCATGGTGGTGATCAGCGCTTCTTGCGGCACGTCGAGGAAACGTTCTTCGAACGAGCACACCAGCGGCACCGGCCATTCGACCAGCGCGGTTACTTCGTCGAGCAGGCTTGGCGGCACGATGGCGGTGCCTTCTTGCAGACGAGCCAGCTCTTCGGTGCGCTTGCTGATCAGCTCGCGACGCTCGTTGGCGTCGGCCAGCACGTAGGCGGCACGCAGGTCGGCGGCGTAGTTGGCCGGCGAGGTGATGCGTACAGCTTGCGGGTGATGGAAGCGGTGACCACGGGAATCACGACCGGACTTCTGGGCGAGAAGGGTGCAATCGATGACCTGGTCACCGAGCAGCATCACCAGCCATTGGGTCGGACGTACGAACTCTTCTTTACGTGCACCCCAGCGCATGCGCTTGGGGATCGGCAAATCATTCAACGAGTCTTCAACGATGGTCGGCAACAGGCTGGCAGTCGGCTTGCCGGTGATGACTTGGCTGAAACGCAGTTTCGGACCGCTCTGGTCGATTTCGCTCAGCTCGACGCCACACTTCTTGGCAAAACCCAGTGCAGCTTGAGTCGGGTTGCCTTCAGCATCGAAAGCCGCCTGGCGTGGCGGGCCGTCGAGGTTGATGCTGCGGTCCGGCTGCTGGGTTTCCAGCGCGGTCAGCAACACGGCCAGGCGACGTGGCGCGGCGTAGACTTTTTTCGCGGCGAATTTAAGGCCAGCGGTCTGCAGGCCTTTTTCGATACCGGCCAGGAACGCGTCTGCCAGGGTGTTCAGTGCCTTGGGTGGCAGCTCTTCTGTGCCCAGTTCAACCAGGAAATCTTGAGCACTCATTGTGCAGCCTCCAGCTTAGCCAACACTTCATCACGCAGGTCCGGGGTTGCCATCGGGAAGCCCAGCTTGGCGCGAGCCAGCAGGTAGGCTTGGGCGACGGAACGCGCCAGGGTGCGTACACGCAGGATGTATTGCTGGCGCGCGGTGACCGAGATGGCACGGCGGGCATCCAGCAGGTTGAAGGTATGGGAGGCCTTCAACACCATTTCATAGCTTGGCAACGGCAGCGGCTGGTCGAGTTCGATCAGGCGCTTGGCTTCGCTTTCATAGAAGTCGAACAGTTCGAACAGTTTGTCGACGTTGGCGTGTTCGAAGTTGTAGGTGGACTGCTCCACCTCGTTCTGGTGGAACACGTCGCCGTAGGTCACTTTGCCAAACGGGCCATCAGCCCACACCAGATCGTAGACCGAGTCCACGCCTTGCAGGTACATGGCCAGGCGCTCGAGACCGTAGGTGATTTCGCCGGTCACCGGGTAGCACTCGATGCCGCCCGCTTGCTGGAAGTAAGTGAACTGCGTCACTTCCATGCCATTGAGCCAGACTTCCCAGCCCAGGCCCCAGGCGCCCAGGGTCGGCGATTCCCAGTTGTCTTCGACAAAACGGATGTCGTGGACCAGTGGGTCCAGGCCGACATGTTTCAGCGAGCCCAGGTACAGTTCCTGGAAGTTATCCGGGTTCGGCTTCAGTACCACCTGGAACTGGTAGTAGTGCTGCAGACGGTTCGGGTTTTCGCCGTAGCGGCCGTCAGTCGGGCGACGACTGGGCTGCACATAAGCGGCGTTCCAGGTTTCCGGGCCAATGGCCCGCAGGAATGTAGCGGTGTGGAAAGTGCCGGCGCCTACTTCCATATCGTAGGGCTGAAGTACCACACAACCTTGCTCGGCCCAGTATTGCTGGAGGGCGAGGATCAAGTCTTGGAAGGTACGCACGGCTGGCGTAGGCTGGCTCACGAAATTCACCTGTTACTTGGGCTGCGATTTAAAGAGCGGGAGTATACCCGATTCGGCCGCGCCACCATCCCCTGGAGCCTTATGCCACGCTGCTTTTGGTGTTCTGAAGATCCGCTGTACATGGCTTATCACGATCAGGAGTGGGGAACGCCGCTGCGCGATGCGCAGGGTTTGTTCGAGTTGCTTTTGCTCGAAGGGTTCCAGGCGGGCCTTTCCTGGATCACCGTTTTACGCAAACGCGAGCATTATCGAAAGGTCTTGTTTGGTTTTGACGCGCAGCGATTGGCGCGGTTGACCGATGATGAGATCGAAGCGCTGATGCAGGATCCGGGCATTGTGCGCAATCGCCTGAAGCTCAACGCCACCCGTCGCAATGCCGCTGCCTGGCTGGCGTTGGAGGACCCGGTGGGGTTGCTCTGGTCCTTTGTTGGCGGCACCCCCAGGGTCAATCATTTCAAGGATCGCAGCGAAGTGCCGGCGATTACACCGCAGGCTGAAGCCATGAGCAAAGCCTTGAAGAAAGCCGGTTTCACTTTCGTCGGGCCAACCATTTGCTACGCGTTCATGCAGGCCTCGGGCATGGTCATGGACCACACTCAAGACTGCGACCGTTACGCGGACTTGGCCAACGCCGGTTAGAATGCCGGCTTTGCGCACCACACACGATCAGGAGTGACCTGTGGAAAAGTTTAAAGGCGCCTTGCTGGTAGGCGCTCTCCGGCTGTTTGCCCTACTGCCCTGGCGCGCTGTCCAGGCCGTCGGCACGGCCATTGGCTGGATCATGTGGAAAACCCCCAACCGCTCCCGCGACACGGTGCGGATCAACCTGTCCAAATGCTTCCCGGACATGAACCCAGCCGAGCGCGAAGCGCTGGTCGGGCGCAGCCTGATGGACATCGGCAAGTCCCTGACCGAAAGCGCCTGCGCCTGGATCTGGCCGGCCCAGCGCTCCATTGACCTGGTGCGTGAAGTCGAAGGCCTGGAAGTGCTGCACGAAGCCCTCGCCTCGGGCAAAGGCGTGGTCGGCATCACCAGCCACCTGGGCAACTGGGAAGTGCTGAACCACTTCTATTGCAGCCAATGCAAACCGATCATTTTCTACCGCCCACCCAAACTCAAGGCGGTGGACGAATTGCTGCGCAAGCAGCGCGTGCAACTGGGCAACCGCGTGGCCGCGTCGACCAAGGAAGGCATTCTCAGTGTGATCAAGGAAGTGCGCAAAGGCGGCCAGGTAGGTATCCCCGCCGACCCGGAGCCGGCCGAATCCGCCGGGATCTTCGTGCCATTCTTCGCCACCCAGGCGCTGACCAGCAAGTTCGTGCCGAACATGCTCGCCGGCCACAAGGCGGTAGGTGTGTTCCTGCATGCGCTGCGGCTGCCGGACGGTTCGGGTTACAAAGTGATCCTGGAGGCGGCGCCGGAAGACATGTACAGCACCGACACCGCCACGTCCTGCGCTGCGATGAGCAAGGTGGTGGAGCGGTATGTCGGCGCGTACCCGAGCCAGTACATGTGGAGCATGAAGCGCTTCAAGAAACGCCCGCCGGGCGAGGCGCGGTGGTACTGATACCGGCCTGACATTTGTAGTGAGCGAGCTTGCCTCGCGCGGGGCAAGCCCGCTCACTACAAAAGCACGCGTTTACACGCGGTCGAGTTTTTTCAGGAACACCGTCATCTCTTTTTCGGCCTGTTTGTCGCCATGGGCCTGGGCCGCTTCGATGCCCTTCTCCCACGCCAGCCGCGCCGCCGCACGCTCTTCCAAGCCCAACTGCGCCTTACCCAACAACTTCCACGCCGCCGAATACTTGGGGTCGAACTCCACGCATTTCTGCAAATGCTCCGCCGCCTTGGCGTTGTCCTTCAGGTCCAAATAACCCTTGCCCAAACCAAAGCGCAGCAGGGAGTTATCCACACCCTTGGCCAGCATTTTTTCCAGGGATTCAAGCATACAAAGGATCCTGTAGGAGCCGGCTTGCCGGCGATAGCGTCATCAGAAAAAACTCAACCCCACGTGGAACAGCTTCTCCACATCGCGGATATGTTTTTTATCCACCAGAAACAGAATCACATGGTCCCCGGTTTCGATCACCGTATCGTCGTGGGCAATGATCACCTCTTCATCACGAATAATCGCGCCAATGGTGGTGCCCGGCGGCAAGCCGATATCGCGGATGGCCTTGCCGATCACTTTGCTCGACTTCGAGTCGCCGTGGGCAATCGCCTCAATGGCTTCCGCCGCGCCCCGGCGCAGGGAGTGCACGCTGACGATATCGCCACGGCGCACGTGGGCCAGCAAGGTGCCGATGGTCGCCAACTGCGGGCTAATGGCGATGTCGATATCGCCGCCCTGGATCAGGTCCACGTAGGCGGGGTTGTTGATGATGGTCATCACTTTTTTCGCGCCCAGCCGCTTGGCCAGCAACGACGACATGATATTGGCTTCGTCATCGTTGGTCAGGGCCAGGAAGATATCTGCGTCGGCGATGTTCTCTTCCATCAGCAGGTCGCGGTCCGAGGCACTGCCTTGCAGTACGACGGTGCTGTCGAGGGTGTCGGACAAATGCCGGCAACGTGCCGGGCTCATCTCGATGATCTTCACCTGATAGCGGCTTTCGATGGCTTCGGCCAAACGCTCGCCGATCTGCCCACCGCCCGCGATGACGATGCGCTTATAGGTTTCATCGAGGCGGCGCATTTCGCTCATGACTGCACGAATATTCGCTTTGGCGGCGATGAAAAACACTTCGTCGTCGGCCTCGATCACGGTATCGCCCTGGGGCAGTATCGGGCGGTCGCGCCGGAAAATCGCGGCGACGCGGGTTTCCACACTGGGCATGTGCTCACGCAACTGACGCAGTTGCTGGCCCACCAGCGGGCCGCCGTAATAGGCCTTTACCGCGACCAGTTGCGCCTTGCCGCCGGCAAAGTCGATCACCTGCAAGGCGCCCGGAATTTCGATCAGGCGCTTGATGTAATGGGTGACCACTTGTTCCGGGCTGATCAGCACGTCGACGGGAATCGCGTCGTTGTCGAACAGACCTGCGCGGGTCAGGTAGGCCGCCTCGCGCACACGGGCGATCTTGGTCGGGGTGTGGAACAGGGTGTGGGCGACCTGGCAGGCGACCATGTTGGTTTCGTCGCTGTTGGTCACGGCGACGAGCATGTCGGCATCGTCGGCGCCGGCCTGGCGCAGCACGGTTGGAAACGACGCGCGGCCCTGCACCGTGCGGATGTCCAGGCGGTCGCCGAGGTTGCGCAGGCGCTCGGCATCAGTGTCGACCACGGTGATGTCGTTGGCTTCACTGGCCAAATGTTCGGCCAGCGTACCGCCGACCTGCCCTGCCCCAAGGATGATGATTTTCATCCGGTCACTCCCTTAAAACCATTCAGCCGCGCGCGGCGGCGATCTTGATCAGTTTGGCGTAGTAGAAGCCATCGTGTCCGCCCTCTTGCGCGAGCAACTGGCGGCCATGGGGCTGCTTGATGCCGGCCGTGGTGGCAAGGTCCAGCTCCCGGGCGCCGCTGGTGCGGGCGAGGAAGGCTTCGATCACCTCGGTGTTTTCCGTCGGCAAGGTGGAACAGGTGGCGTAGAGCAGGATGCCGCCGACTTCCAGGGTCGGCCACATCGCGTCGAGCAGCTCACCTTGCAGCACGGCCAGGGCGGCGATGTCGTCGGGTTGGCGGGTGAGCTTGATGTCCGGGTGGCGGCGGATCACGCCGGTGGCGGAACACGGTGCATCGAGCAGGATGCGTTGGAACGGCTTGCCGTCCCACCAGGTGGCGGTGTCACGGCCGTCGGCAGCGATCAGCTCGGCGCTGAGGCCCAGGCGCGCCAGGTTCTCGCGCACGCGCACCAGACGCTTGGCCTCCAGGTCGACAGCGACGACACCGGCCAGGTCTTTTTCAACTTCCAGGATGTGACACGTCTTACCGCCTGGCGCGCAGCAGGCGTCGAGCACGCGCTGGGCCGGCGCCAGGTCGAGCAGGTCGGCGGCCAGTTGCGCGGCTTCGTCCTGCACGCTGATCCAGCCCTCGGCAAAGCCCGGCAGGCTGCGCACGTCAGTGGCGGCTTCGAGCACGATGCCGTCGACGCTGTACACGCATGGCGTGGCGTTGATGCCGGCCTCGTTGAGCAATTGCAGGTAGGCGTCACGGCTGTGATGACGACGGTTGACCCGCAGGATCATCGGTGGGTGCGCATTGTTCGCCGCGCAAATGGCTTCCCACTGCTCAGGCCAGAACGCCTTCAGGGACTTTTGCAGCCAGCGCGGATGGGCGGTGCGCACCACCGGGTCATGTTCCAGCTCGGCCAGCAGCGCCTCGCTTTCGCGCTGGGCGCGGCGCAGCACGGCGTTGAGCAGGGCCTTGGCCCAGGGTTTTTTCAGCTTGTCGGCGCAACCGACCGTTTCGCCGATAGCGGCGTGGGCGGGCACGCGGGTGTAGAGCAGTTGATAGAGGCCCACCAGCAGCAGCGCCTCGACATCCGCATCGGCCGCCTTGAACGGCTTTTGCAGTAATTTGGTTGCCAGCGCCGACAAGCGTGGCTGCCAGCGCGCCGTGCCAAAGGCCAAATCCTGGGTGAACCCGCGATCACGGTCTTCGACCTTGTCCAGTTGGGTGGGCAACGAACTGTTCAGCGAAGCCTTGCCTTGGAGGACGGCGGCGAGAGCCTTGGCGGCGGCCAGACGTGGGTTCATTGGGCAGCCCCAAGGACGGTGCCCACGGCAAATTTCTCACGACGGCTGTTGAACAAATCGCTGAAATTAAGCGCCTTGCCCCCGGGCAATTGCAGACGGGTCAGGCACAGCGCCTTATCGCCGCAAGCGACCAACAGGCCGTCCTTGCTGGCGCCGATGATCTCACCGGGAGCGCCTTTGCCCTCGGCCAGGGTGGCGGCCAACACTTTCAAGGCTTCGCCGTTGAGGGTGCTGTGGCAGATCGGCCATGGGTTGAAGGCTCGCACCAGGCGCTCCAGCTCCACGGCCGGGCGGCTCCAGTCGATGCGCGCTTCGTCTTTGTTGAGTTTGTGGGCGTAGGTGGCGAGGTTGTCGTCCTGCACTTCGCCTTCCAGGGTGCCGGCGGCCAGGCCGGCGATGGCCTGGATCACAGCAGGTGGGCCCAGCTCGGCAAGGCGGTCGTGCAGGCTGCCTCCGGTGTCTTCGCCGGTGATCGGGGTGGTGACCTTGAGCAGCATGGGGCCGGTGTCCAGGCCGGCTTCCATGCGCATCACGGTCACACCACTTTCACTGTCACCGGCTTCTACGGCGCGCTGGATTGGCGCCGCACCGCGCCAGCGTGGCAGCAGCGAGGCATGGCTGTTGATGCAGCCCAGGCGTGGGATATCCAGCACCACTTGCGGCAGGATCAAGCCGTAGGCCACCACCACCAGCAGGTCCGGCTTCAGCGCGGCCAGTTCGGCCTGGGCCTCGGCGTTGCGCAGGGTCGGCGGTTGCAGCACGGGAATGTTGTGCGCCAGCGCCAGCTGCTTGACCGGGCTCGGCATCAGTTTTTGTCCACGACCGGCCGGGCGATCCGGCTGGGTGTACACCGCGACGATGTCATAAGGGCTGGCAAGCAGGGCCTTGAGGTGTTCGGCGGCAAATTCAGGCGTGCCGGCAAAAACAATGCGCAGTGGCTCGGTCATGGGAGGTCTCGGTTAAAAGCAGTCACAAAAGAAAAAGGCTTGCCGCAGCAAGCCTTTGGAAGGGGCATCAAGCTTGCTGGCGATGCTTTTTTTCCAGCTTCTTCTTGATCCGGTCGCGCTTGAGCGTGGACAGGTAATCGACAAACAGCTTGCCGTTGAGGTGGTCGCATTCGTGCTGGATGCACACCGCCAGCAGGCCTTCGGCAATCAGCTCAAATGGCTTGCCGTCGCGGTCCAGGGCCTTGATCTTCACGCGCAGCGGGCGTTCGACGTTCTCGTAGAACTCCGGCACGGAGAGGCAGCCTTCCTGGTATTCGCCCATCTCGTCGGTCAGCGGTTCGAACTCCGGGTTGATGTATACCATCGGTTCGCTGCGATCTTCCGACAGGTCCATGACCACGACGCGCTGATGCACGTTGACCTGGGTCGCGGCGAGGCCGATGCCCGGGGCTTCATACATTGTTTCAAACATGTCATCGACCAACTGACGAACCTTGTCGTCCACTACGGCCACCGGTTTGGCGATCGTGCGCAGGCGCGAGTCGGGGAATTCGAGGATGTTCAAAATAGCCATAAGCGTAATTGCTGCACATGTGAGGTAGAGGCAAATCGGCGTTGGGATGGACCCACACGACCGGTGTGAAACCCTTAAAAGCCGCGAAGGCCAGGGCATTTCACGCGAACGCACATAATAAAGGAGATTCACCCCATGAGGAAATCGCTACTCGTCTTGCTGCTGTGGTCCCCGTTTTCCATGGCCCTGCTGCCCCAGCCCATCCAGCGCCTGGAACAACCGACGCAACAGGCTATCCAGCGATTCCTGCTGCATAACCGCATCCTTGATACACCCCAGGACCTGGACAACGCGCCGTATATCGTCGCTGCCGAGGCTGGCCGCGTGCTCGGCGCCAATGGCGAGCGGGTGCATGCCAGGGGCAACCTGGACCCTTCCCAACCCCTTTACGGCATATTCCGAGGCGGCAAGGTCTACACCGACCCGCAGACCCGAGAGCTGCTGGGGATCAACGCCGACGACATTGGCACCGCCCGTTTTGTAACGGCTGGCGACCTCACCACCCTGGCCGTCCAACGTATTACCCAGGAGGTGCGACCCGGTGACCGTCTGTTGCGTGCACAACCTCCGGCCGATCCGGCAGCCTTTGCGGTCTTGCCAACCACGCCCTTTATCGAAGGGCAGATCATCGATATCCCCAAGGGCGTGACCCAGATCGGCGTGCTGGATGCCGTGACCCTGAACAAGGGTCGTCGTGACGGCCTGGTTGAAGGCCAACTGCTCAGCGTGATCAAGACCGGCGCCAAGGTTCGCGACAGCCTGACCGGCGCACCGACCAAACTGCCCGACGAACGCGCGGGCACCCTGCTGGTGTTTCGCACTTACGAAAAACTCAGTTACGGCTTGGTTCTCAATGCCTCACGACCCCTGGCAGTGATGGACCGTTTCGAGACTGCTCATCAAACGCAATAAATAGCCTGCTAAATAAGTTACCAACAGAGTTATCCACAGCTTGTTACGGTCAAGGATGATCAGATGTATCCGACAAACAACCACGAAATATCCCCGTCAGAACTGGAAGCTCGACTACGCTTGCACAGGCTGCCGGAACTGGGTCAGAAACGTTTTCGCTTATTGATCGAGGCCTTCGGCTCTGCCTCAAAAGCCATCAGCGCACCTGCCAGTGCCTGGCGTTCGCTGGGGTTGCCGGCCATCAGCGCTGATGCCCGGCGCAGTCATGAAATCCGCGACGGCGCCAGCGCGGCATTGGCCTGGCTGGCCCGCCCGGCCCAGCATTTGCTGATGTGGGACCAGCCTGACTACCCCGCACTGCTTGCCCAGATCGATGACGCGCCACCGTTGCTATTCGTCGCCGGTGACCCTGCGATCCTGGAAAAACCGCAACTCGCGATGGTGGGTAGTCGTCGTGCATCGCGTCCCGGCATGGACACGGCGGCAGCGTTTTCACGCAGTCTGGCGAGCGCCGGTTTTGTCATCACCAGTGGCCTTGCATTAGGCATTGACGGTGCAGCCCATCAGGCGGCATTGGACGTGGGTGGCCAGACAATCGGTGTGCTTGGCACCGGGCTGGAAAATTTTTATCCACAGCGCCACCGACGGCTGGCGGCGGCGATGATTGACCAAGGCAGCGCCGTGGTTTCCGAGTTTCCTCTGGACGCACCGCCCCAGGCGGGCAATTTTCCCCGCCGCAACCGGATCATCAGTGGCCTGTCCCTGGGTGTGTTGGTGGTGGAAGCCAGCATGGCCAGCGGTTCGCTGATCACGGCGAAGCTGGCGGCGGAGCAAGGGCGCGAGGTGTATGCGATCCCGGGTTCCATCCACCATCCCGGTGCAAAGGGATGCCACCAGTTGATCCGTGACGGCGCGGTTCTAGTGGAGACGATCGAGCACATCCTGGAAGGTTTACGTGGCTGGCAGGCATTGTCCCGCCCAGCGCCGATGCCGGTTGTGCATCCGCTGGTGGCGTTGCTGCACGCGGCGCCCCACACCAGCGAAGCCCTGGCGATTGCCA
Organism: Pseudomonas sp. TWR1-1-4; assembly: GCF_049897165.1. Lineage (NCBI taxonomy): Bacteria > Pseudomonadati > Pseudomonadota > Gammaproteobacteria > Pseudomonadales > Pseudomonadaceae > Pseudomonas > Pseudomonas sp. TWR1-1-4. The sequence goes on from NZ_JAFCVS010000005.1 coordinate 668,496, forward strand.
GTGGGCGATCGTTGTCCCAGGTGCTGGCAACCCTTACGGAGCTTGAGCTCGAAGGTCAGGTCATCTGCGAAAGCGGGCGCTGGCTTGCGCGCTGCTAGGTTTTGTAAAGAAGATCGGTAAACTGCGCAGAGCTTTAGTCTGGAGAGTGAACAATGGTCAACCGGTGGCGTGTGCTGGAAACCGCACGAGAAATTCGCGCAGGCGCGGTGATTGCCTATCCAACCGAAGCGGTTTGGGGCTTGGGCTGCGACCCGTGGAACGAAGAAGCAGTGGACCGTTTGCTCGCCATCAAGAACCGTTCGGTGGACAAGGGCCTGATCCTGGTGGCGGACAACATCCGTCAGTTCGACTTTCTGTTCGAAGATTTCCCGCAGGACTGGATCGACCGCATGGCCAGCACCTGGCCAGGGCCGAACACCTGGCTGGTGCCCCATCAGGACCTGTTGCCGGAGTGGGTGACGGGTGTGCACGACACCGTAGCGCTGCGGGTGACTGACCATCCGCTGGTGAGGGATTTGTGCTCGCTGGTAGGGCCGTTGATTTCTACTTCGGCCAACCCACAGGGTCGCCCGGCGGCGCGCACGCGGATTCGCGTGGAGCAATACTTCCGTGGCCAAGTGGACCTGGTATTGGGTGGCGCCCTGGGTGGGCGCAAGAACCCGAGCCTGATTCGCGATCTGGTGACGGGTGAGGTGGTGCGGCCTTCTTGAGACCTCGCCGGCAAGCCGGCTCCTACAGGGATTGTGTGCTTTCTGTAGGAGCCGGCTTGCCGGCGATAGCACCCTGAAGCCTTACGGCAACAGAATGGTCGACCCTGTCGTCCGCCGTCCCGATAACTCCGTCTGCGCTTTCGCCGCCTCCGCCAGCGCATACCGCTGGTTGATATCAATGCGCACCTTGCCGCTCTTGATCATCGAGAACAGGTCATCCGCCATCGCCTGCAGGTTTTGCGGGTTGTTGGCGTAGGTCGCCAGGGTTGGCCGGGTGACGTACAGCGAGCCCTTGGCCGACAGGATCCCCAGGTTCACCCCGTCCACCGCGCCTGACGCATTGCCAAAACTCACCACCAGCCCACGTGGCGCTACGCTGTCCAGCGAGGTCAGCCAGGTGTCCTTGCCGACGCCGTCGTACACCACTGGCACTTTTTTGCCGTCGGTCAATTCCAGCACGCGCTGTGCGACGTTTTCTTTGCTGTAGTCAATGGTTTCCCAGGCGCCGAGGGATTTGGCCAGGGCGGCTTTTTCCGGCGAGCTGACCGTGCCGATCAACTTAACGCCCAGCGCCTTGGCCCATTGGCAGGCCAGGGAGCCTACGCCGCCGGCCGCAGCGTGGAACAGGATGGTCTCACCGCCTTTCAATTCATAGGTCTGGCGCAGTAGGTACTGCACGGTCAGGCCCTTGAGCATGGCGCCGGCGGCTTGTTCGAAGCTGATGTCGTCCGGCAGATGTACCAGGTTGGCGGCGGGCAACACATGCAGTTGGCTGTAGGCGCCCAGCGGGCCGCTGCCGTAGGCCACGCGGTCACCGACTTTGAATTGAGTGACTTCACTGCCGACCGCGTCGACCACCCCGGCGCCTTCTGCGCCCAACCCCGATGGCAACGCGGGCGGCGCATACAGGCCGCTGCGGAAATAGGTGTCGATGAAGTTGAGGCCGATCGCCTCATTACGTACGCGAACCTGCTGCGGGCCGGGATCTGCCGGCGTGTAGTCCACATACTCAAGCACTTCGGGGCCGCCATGGGCGCTGAACTGGATACGTTTTGCCATCTGCCTTCTCCTTGGGTCGAATTCGCATAGCCCCCTATCCCACTCCTAAGCTTGATCTTCGTCAACTGCGGCGCAACCGGGTGCAGTGGTATCCTGTGCGCCCATTTGCCGCCGACGCCCAATGGCCTCGCGTAGCTTTGCCCGATTCAAGGTGATGCCATGACTACCCGCACCGAGGCTGTAAAGGCCTACCTGCTTGACCTGCAAGACCGCATTTGCAGCGCCCTGGAAACCTTTGAGACGGACACTCGCTTTATCGAAGACGCGTGGACCCGGCCTGCGGGCGGCGGCGGTCGCACCCGCGTGATCGAAAACGGTTCGGTGATCGAAAAAGGCGGCGTCAACTTTTCCCACGTGTTTGGCAGCGGTCTGCCACCGTCCGCCAGCGCGCATCGGCCTGAGCTGGCCGGCCGTGGCTTTGAGGCCTTGGGGGTGTCGCTGGTGATCCACCCGCACAACCCACACGTACCGACTTCCCACGCCAACGTGCGCTTTTTCATCGCTGAAAAAGAAGGCGAAGAGCCGGTGTGGTGGTTCGGCGGTGGTTTCGACCTCACGCCTTACTATGGCAACGACGAAGACTGCATCCACTGGCACCGCGTGGCCGAGCAGGCCTGTGCACCGTTCGGTCCAGACGTGTATTCGCGCTACAAAGCCTGGTGCGACACCTACTTCCACATCAAGCACCGCAACGAACCGCGCGGCATCGGTGGCCTGTTCTTCGATGATCTGAACGAATGGGACTTTGACACCTGCTTCGCCTTCATCCGCGCCATCGGTGACGCCTACATCGACGCCTACTTGCCGATCGTGCAGCGCCGCAAGGCCACCGCCTACACCGAGCAGCAGCGCAAATTCCAGGAATTCCGTCGCGGCCGCTACGTTGAATTCAACCTGGTCTACGACCGTGGCACCCTGTTCGGCCTGCAATCGGGCGGGCGCACCGAGTCGATCCTGATGTCGTTGCCGCCGCAAGTGCGCTGGAGCTACGACTGGAAAGCCGAGGCCGGCAGCGAAGAAGCGCGTCTCACCGACTACTTCCTGCAAGACCGTGACTGGCTGGGCCTGGCCGCGCCCAAGGCGGCTGTCTGATGGACCGCTATGTCGTGTTCGGCAACCCCATCGGCCACAGCAAGTCGCCGCTGATCCATCGCATGTTCGCCGAGCAGACCGGCGAGCAACTGGACTACAGCACCTTGCTGGCGCCCTTGGAAGATTTCACCGGCTGTGCCCGTGAGTTTTTCCAACAAGGCCGTGGTGCGAACGTCACCGTGCCGTTCAAGGAAGAGGCATACCGTTTGGCCAACACCTTGACCGAACGCGCCCAACGCGCGGGCGCGGTGAACACACTGAGCAAGCTGGCCGACGGCAGCCTATTGGGTGACAACACCGACGGCGCCGGCCTGGTGCGCGACCTCACGGTCAACGCCGGGTTGAGCCTGCAAGGCAAACGCATCCTGTTGTTGGGCGCCGGAGGCGCGGTGCGCGGCGCATTGGAACCGTTGCTGGCCGAACAGCCCGCTTCGCTGATCATCGCCAACCGAACCGTGGAAAAGGCCGAACTACTCGCCGAGTTGTTCGATGATCTTGGCCCGGTGTCCGCCAGTGGTTTCGACTGGCTTCGCGAGCCGGTGGACGTCATCATCAACGCCACTTCCGCCAGCCTGTCAGGCGATGTACCGCCGATTGCCGGCAGCCTGATCGAACCAGGCAAGACGTTTTGCTACGACATGATGTACGCCAAGGAGCCGACCGCGTTCTGCCGCTGGGCCAACGAACAAGGCGCAGCCGTGGCGATGGATGGCCTGGGCATGTTGGTGGAACAGGCGGCGGAAGCGTTCTTCCTGTGGCGCGGTGTGCGCCCGGAGTCAGCGCCGGTGTTGGCCGAGCTGCGCCGCCAGTTGGCCTGACATCGATCTGGCACGGGCACGGTCATTGTAGGAGCCGGCTTGCCGGCGATTGGCCCTCAAGACGTGTGCTGACCTCGCGGGCGCTATCGCCGGCAAGCCGGGCTCCTACAGGGGTGGGTTCAGTCTTCGAAATGGAGGGGGCACTTGTCGGCCCCCTCCAGCTTCTTAAGTTCTTCAACGACCTGTGCCCGCGCCCGACGCAACGTCAAGCTGCGCCCCAACCCGCGCAAGCGCCGCGCCTCCTGGTGCAGCATCTCCACCCCCGAATAGTCGATAAAGTTGATCTGCTGCGCCTCGATCACCACCCGTTCGCCCTGCAGGCTTTGCAGGCGCACTTGCAGGTAGTGGCTGGCGCCGAAAAAGATCGAACCGCCCACTCGCAGCACATCCTCATCACCATCGCGCCATTGCTGAACCCGTGGCTGCGACGTGCGCTTGAGGTAGAAAAACAGCGACGCCAGCACCCCGGCGTAAATCGCTGTTTGCAGCTCCAGCAGCAAGGTGGCGACGCAGGTCAGGCTCATCACCACGAACTCGGCACGACTGACGCGGAATAAAGCGCGAATACCGCGACGGTCCACCAGCCCCCAACTGATCAGCAAGATGCTCGCTGCCATGCTCGGGATCGGAATATGGGCGATCAATGCCGCGCCAAACAGCGCAAACAGTGCCACCCATAATGCGGAAAACACGCCCGCCAACGGCGAACAGGCGCCCGCCTCGTAGCTGAGACCAGAGCGTGTGAACGAACCGGCTGACAAATACCCGGAGAAAAATCCGCCAACGATGTTGGATAAGCCCTGCGCACGCACTTCCTGATTGGCGTCGAGCAATTGCTGCGAACGCGCCGACAGCGAGCGGGCAATCGACAGGCTGGTCACCAACCCCAGCATGCCCACCGCCACGGCGCTCGGCAGCAGGCGCAGGATCACGTCCAAGTCCATGGGCAACGGGCTGAACGGCGGCAGTTTACCGATAAACGAACTGACCAGCGCCACATGCCCGAACATCGCCGGCCACAGCCACGCCACCAGGCTGCCCAGCGCCAGGGCGATCAACAGGGTCGGCCAGCGCGGTACGAGGTACTTGAGCAGTGCGCCAACCAGCAAGGTACCGAGCCCGAGAGTGAGTGAGGCATGATCCCATTCGCCGCTATGGTGGATCAGTGCCAGCAGGCTATTGATCGCCGTGGCTTGGCTCGGCAAATCCAGCCCCAGCAGATTGGGCAGTTGCCCGAGCGCAATCACCACGGCGGCACCCAGGGTGAAACCGAGCACCACCGAATGGGAGACAAAATTCACCAGCGCGCCAAAACGCAGCATGCCCAGTAGCCACTGGAAAACCCCGGCGAGGAAGGTGAGCAACAGTATCAGGGTGATGTAGTCCTGTGAGCCCGGCACGGCCAGCGGGCTGACGCTGGCGTAGAGCACAATGGAAATCGCCGCCGTGGGGCCGCAGATCAGGTGCCAGGACGAACCCCAGAGGCAGGCGATCAGCACTGGGATGATCGCGGCGTATAGGCCGTATTCGGGTGGGAGACCGGCGATCAGCGCGTAGGCAATTGACTGTGGCAAGGCGAGAACCGCGCCACTGAGGCCCACCATCGCATCCCGGCCAACGCTGGCGCGGGTCTGGCGCGGGAGCCAGGCGAGGAAGGGGAAAAGTGTATGGCGGTTGGGCCGGGGCATCGGGCTGCTCGAAATACTGTAGGAGCTGGCTTGCCAGCGAAGGTGGCTAACGATAACGCGGGTTGTCTGAAAAAACGCGGCGTTTTCGAGTGCTTCGCCGGAGAGCCGGCTCCTACAGGGGGTGATGTTGCATTCAGAGTTTGGCTTTTACGGCCGCCAGCGCATCCTTGCCATCTACGGTCTTCACGCCATCCAGCCACTTATCCAATACCGCCGGGTTGGCCTTGATCCACGCCTTCGCCGCTTCGGCATTGCTGACCTTGTTGTTGGCCACCTCGGCCATGATGCTGTTCTCCATCTCCTGGGTAAAACTCAGGTTGGTCAGCAGTTTTCCTACGTTCGGGCAGGCCTGTGCGTAGCCCTTGCGGGTCAAGGTATACACGCTGCCGGTGTCACCAAAATATTTCTCGCCGCCTTTGAGGTAGTGCATTTTCAACTGCACGTTCATCGGGTGCGGGGTCCAGCCGAGGAAGGTCACGAACTTCTGCTTTTTAACGGCGCGCGACACTTCGGCGAGCATCGCTTGTTCGCTGGACTCCACCAACTTCCACTGGCCGAGCGCGAAGTCGTTTTTCTTGATGATCTCCTGCAACGAAATATTCGCCGGCGCGCCGGAGCCGATGCCGTAGATCTTCTTGTCGAACTTGTCGGCAAATTTGTTCAGGTCGGCAAAGTCATGCACCCCGGCGTCCCACACATAGTCGGGCACGGCGAGGGTGAACTCAGTGCCGTCTAGGTTCTTCGCCAGTTGCACCACGTCGCCATTGGCCACGAACTTGTCATAGAAGCCCTGCTGCGCCGGCATCCAGTTGCCTAGGAACACATCCACCTGGCCGTCCTTGAGCCCGCCAAACGTAATCGGCACCGCCAGGGTGTCGACCTTGGGTTTATAGCCCATGCCCGTCAGGAGGAAACCGGTGATGGCATTGGTGGCCGCAATATCGCTCCAGCCCGGATCGGCCATCTTTACCGTTTCACAACTGGCGTCTGCGTAAACATTGGCGCTTCCCAGCGCCAGGAGCCCCAGCATCACAGTTAATTTTTGCATGGCCTTCCCTCAGTGTTATTGGTTTTGGCAGGGTTGTGGATAACGTGCCTTGCGCTCCAGGTCGTCGAGGTCGATATGGTTGCGCATGTATTGCTGACTGGCGTCCACCAGTGGCTGGTGATCCCAGCTCTTCAGCTTGCCCTGGGTCAGTGCTTCAAACACCAGACGGCGGCGGCGTTGGCTGGCGAGCACCTGTTGGTGGATCGCCTGGATGTCCCATTTGGCCCGCGCCTCGTCCAGGAAGGCTGCAAACAGCGCCTGATGCTGCGGCGACTGGCTGAGGTCTTCCTGCTCCCGAGGGTCGTTGTGTACATCGAACAGTAGACAAGGGTCGTCTTCGCTGTAGATGAATTTGTAGGCGCCACGGCGAATCATCATCAGCGGGCCGATGGTGCCTTCGGCCATGTATTCGCCGAACACTTCGTCGTGCCCGCCCTGCCCTCGCAAGTGCGGGACCAGCGAGCGGCCGTCCAGCGGCAGGCGCGGGTCCAGCTCGCCGCCGGCCAATTCCACCAGGGTCGGCAACAGGTCGGCGGTGGACACGGCTTTGCTGACGCGGCCCGCCGCGAATTGCCCTGGCGCACTGATCAGCAGCGGTACGCGGGCGGCCATTTCAAACCAGTGCATTTTGTACCAGAGGCCCCGCTCGCCGAGCATGTCACCGTGGTCGCCGGAGAAGATGATGAGGGTGTCGTCGGCCAGCCCGGTGTCTTCCAGGGTCTGCAGCAGCTTGCCGACATTGCTGTCGATGTAGCTGCACGCGCCGAAATAGGCACGGCGCGCATCACGGATCTTATCCACAGGCAGCGGCTTGTCCCACAGGTCGTAGACCCTGAGCAGGCGCTGGGAATGTGGGTCGAGATCGCTTTGCGCGGGTGTTGCAGGCAACGGGATATCAGCGTCGTCGTACAGGTCCCAGAACGGCTTGGGAATGGTGTAGGGATCGTGGGGGTGAGTCATCGACACGGTCAGGCAGAACGGCTGGTCGCCGTCTTCGCGGATATGGTCGAACAGGTATTGCTGGGCTTTGAACACCACCTCTTCGTCGAAATCCAGCTGGTTGGTGCGCACGCACGGCCCGGCTTGCAGCACCGACGACATGTTGTGATACCAAGTGGGGCGTACGTCCGGCTCATCCCAGTTCACCGCCCAGCCATAGTCGGCGGGGTAGATGTCGCTGGTCAGGCGTTCTTCGTAGCCATGCAACTGGTCGGGACCGCAGAAGTGCATCTTGCCCGACAGCGCGGTGCGGTAGCCGAGGCGGCGCAGGTAGTGGGCGTAGGTCGGCACGTCGGCGGGGAAATCGGCGGCGTTGTCGTAGGCGCCGATCTTGCTCGGCAACTGGCCACTCACCAGGGTGAAACGCGACGGCGCGCACAACGGGCTGTTGCAATAGGCGGCATCGAACACCACGCCTTGTGCGGCGAGGCGGCTCAAATTCGGTAGTTTGATAGGCGAAGAACCGTAGAACGGAAGCAACGGCGCGGCCATTTGATCGGCCATGATGAAAAGAATGTTCTTGCGCTTCATGATCTATCGGCATTCCATAGGCGGTGTTTATGCGAAAGAGCATGCAGCCCATGAAAAGTGGGGTAAAGCCCATGAAAAGCAATGTCTAGGATAAGCACAGCTTATGTATGAAGCCCTTGGTGACCTGTCCCTCGATTTGCTGCGTGCTTTCGAAGCCGCCGCACGTCATCGCAGCTTTACCGCCGCTGCGATGGAACTGGGCACCACCCAGCCGGCTATCAGCCAACAGATCAAGCGCCTGGAAGAACAGTTGGCGATCCGCCTGTTTGATCGTATCTACCGGGGGATCGAACTGACCGACGCCGGCGCCCTGCTGTTCGAGCATGTGCAAGGTGGGTTGCAGGGCATCAACCAGGGGCTGAGCCTCATTACCCAACAGGACCAGCATGAAGTGCTGCAAGTCGCCACCGACTTCGCCTTCGCCGCCTATTGGCTGATGCCGCGCCTGCATCGATTTCACCAGGCCAACCCGCAGGTCGATGTCAGCCTGGTGACCAGCGAGCGCAACCACGCCACCTTGCGCAGCGATATCGACGTGGCAGTGTTGTTTGGTGACGGCCGTTTCAAGCAGGGCGACAGCCTGTGGTTGTTCAATGAGGAAGTGTTCCCTGTGTGCAGCCCGCAGTGGCTCAAGGACCAGGCCACGCGATTGACTGTGCAAAATTTGCACGATTTCCCGCTGCTGCACCTGCGCCAGGAAAACAACAGCCAGTGGTTCGACTGGAGCGGTGTGTTTCGCGAACTGGGCATCGCCAGCGCGCCAACGCCTGGCCAACTGCGTTTCGACAACTACACCCTACTCATTCAGGCGGCGATTGCCGGCCAGGGCGTAGCCATCGGCTGGCGGCACCTTGTGGATAACCTGCTGGAGCAGGGCTGGTTGTGCCGGCCGGTCAGCGACACGGTGATCTCGCGCTTTGGCTATTACGTGGTGCAACCCCAGCGCAAACGTCGGGGGCAATTGGTCGAGCGTTTCGTTGACTGGCTGGTGGCGGAGCAAGCCAGCAGCGCACAGTCGCTGACCGGGCTGGCCCTGCCGTCCATTGCGGTCTAGCATCTGGCGCATATTGGATCTGGAGTCCGCCATGCAACGTATCAAGGGCTACCACGCCCATATCTACTTCGACGCGAGCACCATCGAACAGGCGCGCACCTTGTGCGAAGACGCCGCCAAACTCTTCCCACTGCGCATGGGCCGTGTGCACGAACGACCGGTGGGCCCGCACCCGGATTGGAGCTGCCAGTTGGCGTTCGATCCAGAGTACATCGGTGTCGTGTTGCCGTGGTTGGTGATTCATCGCAATGGACTGGTGGTTTTTTTGCACCCCGAAACCGGTGATGACCTGAAGGACCACACTGATTATGCCGTCTGGATGGGGGCGATGCGGGAGCTGAACCTGTCAGCCTTTTCTTAAATTTCATCCCTAAATATGGGATTGATATTTATATATTGAGACTTCCGTTCGCGTAGGTTTATATTCGCTGCATCCGCTCAGAACTCAGGTGAAGCGATGCAGGCGCAATTGATCGCGCTCGATTGGGGAACCAGCTCCCTTCGTGCTTATAAACTCGGCCCCGCCGGCGTGGTGCTGGAACAGCGCTCGCTGGGGTGGGGCATCATGCATTTGCCCAGCGAACCCCGGGACATTGCCGGCGTGCGTTGCAGCAACGGTTTCGAGTTGGCGTTCGATGCGGCGTGCGGGGATTGGCTCGACGCCCAGCCCGGGCTACCGGTAATTGCCTGTGGCATGGTCGGCAGCGCCCAGGGCTGGAGCGAAGCGGCCTATCGCAATACCCCGGTCGATGTCGCCAGCCTCGGCCAGGCGCTGCATCAGGTGCACAGCCTGCGCGGCGTGGACGTGCACATCGTGCCGGGCGTGATCGAGCAGGTCGGCTTGCCCAATGTGATGCGTGGCGAAGAAACCCAAGTGCTGGGCGTGCTGCATGGGCTGGGTGCCGATGTGTTGATCGGCCTGCCGGGCAGCCATTCCAAGTGGGTCGAGGTGGTCGAGGGCTGTATCACGCATTTCGATACCTTTATGACCGGCGAGCTGTTTGCGGTGTTGAGCAAACACAGCATCCTTGGACGTACTCAGCTGCCGTCCGAACAATTCCAGGTCGAAGCCTTCGACCGAGGCGTGCACGTGGCGCTTTCCGAAGACGGCCAGCGCGGCGTGCTGTCCACCTTGTTCAGTGCCCGCACCCTGGGGCTCACCGGCGAACTCGCCCCTGACCAACAGCCCGATTACCTGTCCGGCTTGCTTATCGGCCATGAACTCGCCGGTCTGCCCGACAGCGCCAAACACAAGCCGATCATCCTGGTCGGCGCCGCGCCCCTTTGCGCCCGCTATCAACGCGCCCTCGCCCTCTGCGGCTTTGCCCACGTCAGCCTGGCGCAGGAAGCCACCGAGCGCGGCCTGTGGCAACTGGCCTTAGCGGCCGGGCTCACTCAACCTGTACTGGAGGCCTGACATGCTCAAGCAAGCACTCGCGCAAAACGGTTTGATCGCCATCCTGCGCGGCATTCGCCCGGACGAAGCCCAGGCTGTCGGCCAGGTGCTGTACCAGGCAGGGTTTCGGGTGATCGAAGTCCCGCTGAATTCGCCTGATCCCTACACCAGTATCCGCACCCTGCGCGACAGTTTGCCCGCCGATTGCCTGATCGGTGCTGGCACGGTGTTGACGCCGGAGCAGGTCGAGCACGTGAAGGCTGCTGGTGGCCAGGTGATCGTTATGCCCCACAGCGATGCCAAGGTGTTGCGTGCCGCCAAAGCCGCGGGCCTGTTTCTGTCCCCGGGCGTGGCCACGCCCACCGAAGCCTTCGCCGCACTGGCCGAAGGTGCTGACGTGTTGAAGCTGTTCCCCGCCGAGCAAATGGGCCCTTCGGTGATCAAGGCGTGGCTGGCGGTATTGCCGGCCGGCACCTTGCTGCTGCCGGTGGGTGGCATTACCCCGGACAACATGCAGGTGTTCATCGACGCCGGCGCCAAAGGTTTCGGGCTGGGTTCCGGGTTGTTCAAACCGGGTATGACCGTGGATCAGGTAGCGAGTCGCGCCCAGGCTTATGTCGCCGCCTGGAAAGCCCTGAACTGAATCAAGTTTCGCGCCCACAGGCGCCGCATCTATAAGAGAGATAACAGATGAAAATAACCAAACTGACGACCTTTATCGTCCCTCCGCGCTGGTGCTTCCTCAAGGTCGAGACCGACCAGGGCGTGACCGGCTGGGGTGAGCCCGTGGTCGAAGGCCGCGCTCACACCGTGGCGGCTGCCGTTGAAGAACTGTCCGACTACCTGATCGGCAAAGACCCACGCAATATCGAAGACATCTGGACCGTGCTCTATCGCGGCGGCTTTTATCGCGGCGGCGCCGTGCACATGAGCGCCCTCGCCGGCATCGACCAGGCGCTGTGGGACATCAAGGGCAAGGCCCTCGGTGTTTCCGTCAGCGACTTGCTCGGTGGCCAGGTGCGCGACAAGATCCGCGTTTACTCGTGGATCGGTGGCGACCGTCCCGCCGACACCGCCCGCGCTGCCACAGAGGCCGTGGCCCGTGGCTTCACGGCGGTAAAAATGAACGGCACCGAAGAGCTGCAGTTCGTCGACAGCTTCGAAAAGGTCGACCTGGCCCTGGCCAACGTCGCCGCCGTGCGTGATGCGGTCGGCCCCAACGTCGGCATCGGCGTCGACTTCCATGGCCGGGTGCACAAGCCCATGGCCAAGGTGCTGATGAAGGAACTCGACCCGTACAAACTGATGTTCATCGAAGAGCCGGTGCTCAGCGAGAACTACGAAGCGCTGAAAGAGCTGGCCCCGTTGACCAGCACGCCGATTGCCCTGGGCGAGCGCCTGTTCTCGCGTTGGGATTTCAAGCGTGTGCTCAGCGAAGGCTACGTCGACATCATCCAGCCGGATGCGTCCCATGCCGGTGGCATCACCGAAACCCGCAAGATCGCCAACATGGCCGAAGCCTACGACGTGGCCCTGGCCCTGCACTGCCCGCTGGGCCCGATTGCCCTGGCGGCGTGCCTGCAACTGGACGCGGTCTGCTACAACGCGTTTATCCAGGAACAAAGCCTGGGCATTCACTACAACGAGAGCAATGACCTGCTCGATTACGTGCGCGATCCGGGCGTGTTCGACTATGACCAAGGCTTTGTGAAGATCCCCAACGGACCGGGCCTGGGCATCGAGATCAATGAGGAATACGTGATCGAACGCGCGGCTATCGGCCACCGCTGGCGCAACCCGATCTGGCGCCACGCCGACGGCAGCTTCGCCGAGTGGTAAGCACCGCTTACCGGTAGGAGCCGGCTTGCCGGCGATTGCGGTGGATCAGCCACTGCCGGTGTCGACTGGCGCGCCGCCATCGCCGGCAAGCCGGCTCCTACAAGTTGATCCATACCTCAATAAGCATAAGAAGAGGCAACCCCCATGCACCCTGAATCCTTCACCGGGCAGGCATCTTTAGTCACGCCTACCCGAAAGCGTTTCTTCATCATGGTGCTGCTGTTTATCACCGTGGTGATCAACTACCTCGACCGCAGCAACCTGTCCATCGCCGCCCCGGCCCTGACCAGTGAACTGGGGATCGACCCGGTGCATGTCGGGCTGATTTTCTCTGCGTTCGGCTGGACCTACGCCGCCATGCAGATTCCCGGCGGTTGGCTGGTGGACCGCGTGCCGCCGCGTATTCTCTACACGGCGGCGCTGCTGTTGTGGTCCATCGCCACCGTCATGCTCGGCTTCGCGGCCAGCTTTATCGCGCTGTTTGTGTTGCGCATGGCGGTAGGGGCTTTAGAGGCCCCGGCCTATCCGATCAACAGCCGCGTAGTCACCACATGGTTCCCTGAGCGCGAGCGCGCCACGGCGATTGGCGTCTATACCTCCGGGCAGTTTGTCGGGTTGGCATTCCTGACGCCGGTACTGGCCTGGCTGCAGCATGCATTTGGCTGGCACATGGTGTTTGTCGCGACCGGTGGCGTGGGGATCCTGTGGGCAGTTATCTGGTACGCGGTGTACCGCGAACCGAAAGACTTCAAAGGCGCCAACGCCGCTGAAATCGACCTGATCCGTGAAGGTGGCGGCTTGGTTGATATGCAGGAAAAAGCTGCCAAGGCGCCGTTCAGTTGGGTCGACCTGGGCATCGTGTTGAGCAAGCGCAAGCTGTGGGGCATTTACCTGGGGCAGTTCTGCCTCAACTCCACGTTGTGGTTCTTCCTGACATGGTTCCCGACCTACCTGGTGAAATACCGCGGCATGGACTTCATCAAGTCCGGCCTGCTGGCGTCATTACCATTCCTCGCGGCGTTTGTCGGCGTGCTGTGTTCCGGGATCTTTTCCGATTGGCTGATTCGTCGTGGCGCGTCGGTGGGCTTTGCCCGCAAGTTGCCGATCATCGGCGGGCTGCTGATTTCCACGGCGATCATCGGCGCCAACTACGTGGACTCGACGGCGTGGGTGATTGCGTTCCTGGCGGTGGCGTTCTTTGGTAATGGGTTGGCGTCGATTACCTGGTCGCTGGTGTCGACCCTGGCACCGGCCCGCCTGTTGGGGCTGACCGGTGGGGTGTTCAACTTCATCGGCAACCTGTCGGCGATTGCCACGCCGATCGTGATTGGTTTTCTCGCCAGTGGCGATTCGTTTGCACCGGCGATTACCTATATCGCGGTGCTGGCGTTGCTCGGGGCGCTGTCCTACGTGTTGCTCGTAGGCAAAGTCGAACGCATCGAACTCAAATAACCACTGCCCTGTAGGAGCCGGGTTTCAGTTGAGGACGCCGTCGAGGATCTCGTAGACGATGCCCGTACCCACGGCGATCAACACCACATCCGGCCCCGAACGGCGCCATTCATAACCGGGATACACCGGCAGGCGTGCCAGGGCGCGGTTATCGAGGCGTTCGCCGTAGTAGCCGCGGGGCAGCGGCTGGCCACGCACCAGGCGCACATTCGGCGGTGGCGGTGCGCCACGGGCGAACTGGCCGTGGTTGTCGTGGATGATCTGGCGGACCGGGCCGAAATCCTGGGGCGGGCCGCCGCGACGGTTGTCCTGCGGGCCGCGATGGTCGTCGCCGCGTTGTTCGTGCTGGCCCTGCGGGCCGCCACGATCAGGGCCGCCTTGATCATAAGGCGCGGCCTGCACCAGGGCGCTGGCGCCAAGCACCAGCACGCCAAGGCCTGCAATCACGGATTTAGGCATTTTCATCGGGTATTCCTCAGGGCACACAAGCAAAAAAGGGATTTCGAACGAGGTTCGAAATCCCTTGGTCTTGCTGTTTAGGCCGTGCCCGAGCGGGTTGATTCCTCTGTATCAGGAACTTTACCTACTGCTTACGGGGCCCTTACTTACGCGCGTTACGAACGCCTTCCGACAATGCCGCACACAGGCTCAACACGCCGTCGATGGCTTGCTGGTCATTCTTGGCATTGGCGATATGGTCGATCAGTGCCGAACCTACGACGACACCGTCAGCCAGGCGGGCGATGGCTGCCGCTTGTTCCGGGGTGCGGATACCAAAACCGATGCTGATCGGCAGGTCGGTATGGCGACGCAGGCGGGTCACGGCTTCTTCGACGTGCTCCAGGGTCGCAGCGCCAGCACCGGTCACACCGGCCACCGACACGTAGTACACGAAACCGGAGCTGCCATTCAGAACTGTCGGCAAGCGCACATCGTCAGTGGTCGGCGTGGTCAGGCGGATAAAGTCGATGCCAGCGGCCTGGGCCGGGTCGCACAGCTCGCCGTTATGCTCGGGCGGCATGTCGACCACGATCAGGCCGTCCACGCCGGCTTCCTTGGCGTCGGCGATGAACTGCGGCACGCCATATTTGTGGATCGGGTTGAAGTAGCCCATCAACACCAGCGGCGTGTCGTTGTTGTCCTGGCGGAACTCGCGGACCATCTGCAGGGTTTTCAGCAGGTTCTGCTTGGCTTCCAGCGCGCGAATGTTGGCCAGCTGGATCGCCGGGCCGTCGGCCATCGGATCGGTGAACGGCATGCCCAACTCGATCACGTCGGCGCCGGCGGCCGGCAAGCCCTTGAGGATCGCCAGCGAGGTGTCATAGCCAGGGTCGCCGGCCGTGACGAAGGTCACCAGGGCAGCGCGGTTTTGTTCTTTAAGCTGTGCGAAGCGGGTTTGCAGGCGGCTCATCAGTGTTTCTCCTGCTTGGCGGTTTCCATATGGTGCATCACGGTCTGCATGTCTTTGTCGCCACGGCCGGACAGGTTGACCACCATCAGGTGATCCTTCGGCAGGGTCGGTGCGCGTTTGAACACTTCGGCCAGGGCGTGGGCGCTTTCCAGGGCAGGAATGATCCCTTCCAGGCGGCAGCATTTGTGGAAGGCGTCGAGGGCTTCGTCGTCGGTCACCGAGGTGTACTGGACGCGACCGATGTCGTGCAACCAGGCGTGTTCCGGGCCGATGCCAGGGTAATCCAGGCCTGCGGAGATGGAGTGTGCGTCGATGATCTGGCCGTCGTCATCCTGCAGCAGGAACGTACGGTTGCCGTGCAGTACGCCGGGTACGCCACCGTTGAGGCTGGCGGCGTGCTTGCCGGTCTCGATGCCGTGGCCGGCCGCTTCAACGCCGATGATCTCGACGCTGGTGTCGTCCAGGAACGGGTGGAACAGGCCCATGGCGTTGGAGCCACCGCCGATGCACGCCACCAGGCTGTCCGGCAGGCGGCCTTCTTGGGCTTGCAACTGGTCGCGGGTTTCCTTGCCGATCACGGCCTGGAAGTCGCGCACCATTGCAGGGTACGGGTGCGGGCCGGCCACGGTGCCGATCAGGTAGAAGGTGCTGTCGACGTTGGTCACCCAGTCACGCAGGGCTTCGTTCATCGCGTCTTTCAGGGTGCCGGTGCCGGCAACCACCGGGATCACTTCCGCGCCCAGCAGCTTCATACGGAACACGTTGGCTTGCTGGCGCTCGATGTCAGTGG
The DNA here is from genome assembly GCF_049897165.1 of Pseudomonas sp. TWR1-1-4. Lineage (NCBI taxonomy): Bacteria > Pseudomonadati > Pseudomonadota > Gammaproteobacteria > Pseudomonadales > Pseudomonadaceae > Pseudomonas > Pseudomonas sp. TWR1-1-4. The sequence goes on from NZ_JAFCVS010000005.1 coordinate 684,383, forward strand.
TGCCCATGTAGATCACGCATTGCAGGCCGAAGCGCGCAGCCACGGTGGCAGTGGCCACGCCGTGCATGCCGGCGCCGGTCTCGGCGATGATGCGTTTCTTACCCATGCGCCGAGCCAGCAGGATCTGGCCGATGCAGTTGTTGATCTTGTGCGCGCCGGTGTGGTTCAGCTCTTCACGCTTGAGGTAGATCTTGGCGCCGCCGCAGAATTCGGTCAGGCGCTCGGCGAAGTACAGCGGGCTTGGGCGTCCGACGTAGTCGCGCTGGAAGTAGGCCAGTTCTTCGTTGAAAGCCGGATCGATCTTGGCCGCTTCGTATTCACGGGCCAGGTCGAGGATCAACGGCATCAGGGTTTCAGCGACGTAACGGCCGCCGAACGCGCCAAACAGGCCGTTGGCGTCTGGGCCGTTGCGTAGATCGGTCTGGGACTGAGTCATGGGACGCTCCAGGAAAGAAGGGTGTGGGAAGCAATGAGGGTCACTCTACCCCTGACGTTCTATGCTGAAAACCGATAAGATCGCCGCAACCTGTCAGGAAAACTCACAGATGAGCCGAGACCTTCCGCCCCTCAATGCCCTGCGTGCCTTTGAAGCGACTGCGCGATTGAACAGCGTCAGTCAGGCAGCCGAGCAATTGCATGTGACCCACGGCGCCGTCAGCCGGCAGCTGAAGGTGCTGGAGGAGCATTTGGGTATCAGCTTGTTCGTCAAGGAAGGTCGCGGCCTTAAACTCACAGATGCAGGCGTCCGGCTACGGGATGCCAGCGCGGAGGCATTCGAGCGCCTGAGGGATGTGTGTGCCGAGCTGACCCAGGCCAGCGCCGATGCACCTTTTGTACTCGGCTGTTCGGGCAGCCTGCTCGCGCGCTGGTTGATCCCGCGCCTGGGCCGCTTGAACGCCGACTTGCCGGACCTGCGCCTGCACCTGTCGGCGGGCGATGGGGATCTGGACCCGCGCCGCCCAGGCCTGGACGCGCTGTTGGTGTTCGCTGAACCGCCATGGCCGGCGGATATGCAGGTGTATGAGCTGGCCAGTGAACGCATCGGCCCGGTGATGAGCCCGCGCTTTGCCGGCTATGAACACTTGCGCAATGCGCCCGCCGAGGCCTTGTGTGGTGAAAAGCTGTTGCACACCACGTCACGCCCGCAAGCTTGGCCCAGTTGGGCAGCGCAGCACGGCATCGAGCCCGGCGCGTTGAAACACGGCCAGGGGTTTGAACATTTGTATTATTTACTGGAGGCGGCAGTGGCAGGATTGGGCGTGGCGATCGCGCCTCAGCCGCTGGTGGCTGAAGACTTGCGCGCGGGTCGCCTAGTGGCGCCCTGGGGGTTCAGCGAAACCCCGGCGCACCTGGCGCTGTGGCTGCCAAAGCGCGCCGCAGACGGGCGCGCCGGGCAACTGGCGCAGTGGCTCAAGGCTGAGCTATTGCGCGAACCGGTTTAATCGCCGCGTTTGCACAGCAGATAAGCCGCGAGCAGGCCCAGTGCACCGACGGCAACGCCGGCTGTGGTCCATGGATGCTCTTGTGCGTAGTCCCGGGTTGCAACACCGGTTTCGCGGATTTTGACTTTGCTTTCTTCGTAGGCGTCGCTGATCAGGTGGCGGGAATGCTTGAGGGCATTCTCGGCATTGCTTTTCAGGGCCTTCAAGGTTTTGCGCGACTCGTCGGATGCATCGTCCTTGAGACTTTCCAAAGACTTGAGCAGGCTCGAAATCTCGGCTTCCATGCTTTCCAGCGACGCTTTGCGTAAAGAAGTGTTGGCCATGTGGACTCTCCTGAAGTGATTGAGTGGCGTGTGTAGATACCGACTACGGCCGTTTCAGAAAGTGCAGTAAATCTGAACTTTCGGGTACGAACAGTCGCCAGAAGCAGTACGAACATTGACTGCTACGCTTGCTTAACGACCCTTAGGAGAACTGCCATGAGTGATCATCACACTTACAAGAAAGTCGAACTGGTGGGCTCGTCCACCTCCAGCATTGAAGACGCCATCAACAATGCGCTGGCCGAGGCCAATAAAAGCATCAAGCATCTGGAATGGTTCGAGGTGACTGAAACCCGTGGTCACATCAAGGACGGCAAGGCTGCGCACTTTCAGGTCACCCTAAAGGTGGGGTTCCGAATTGCCAGTAGTTGATCGCGTCGGTTGAACTTGCTGACTGGCCGATTGCCATAACCTGCGCTACAACCAATGGGTGCCGATGCCACAAGCGTCGGCACGCTCTTTTAGATCAGCGCAAGGAAAGTAACGGATGAAGAAGTTCCTGTTAGCGGTAGGTTTGTTGAGCATTGCCGGCACAGCCCTGGCGGCGGGCAAGCCTTGTGAAGAGCTGAAAAGCGAAATTGCAGCGAAAATCGACGCCAAGGGCGCTTCGGGTTATTCGCTGGAAGTGGTGGATAAAGGCGCTGCGCCGAGCGATCACACCGTGGTCGGCACCTGCGAGGGTGGCACCAAGGAAATTGCCTACAAGCGCGGTTAACACCGTGTTGCAGACATAAAAAACCGACGCGCTGCGTCGGTTTTTTATGTCTGCAGGTTTTAGCCCTTCATCACCTGCGCCAGCAGTTCGTAGGAATGAATCCGGTCGGCGTGTTCGTACAGGTCGCAGGTAAAGATCAACTCGTCGGCGCCAGTCTGCTCGATTAGCACTTCCAGTTTGGCGCGGATCTTCGCCGGGCTGCCTACCATGGCCAGGCCAAGAAAACTGCCGACCGCATCCTTTTCATGGGGCAACCACAGGCCGTCCATGGTTTTTACCGGCGGGCGCTGCACCAGGCTTTGCCCGCGCATGAGGGCGAGGATGCGCTGGTAGACCGAAGTTGCCAAGTAATCAGCCTGCTCGTCGGTATCCGCCGCCACCAAGGGAATGCCTAGCATCACGTAGGGTTTATCCAGCACGGCTGAAGGTTTGAAGTGATTGCGGTACACGCGAATCGCTTCATGCATCAGGCGGGGTGCGAAATGCGAGGCGAAGGCGTAGGGCAAACCGCGTTCACCTGCCAGCTGTGCGCTGAACAAGCTTGAACCGAGCAGCCACACCGGCACATTGGTGCCGGTACCCGGTACGGCAATGATCCGTTGATCGGGCGTGCGTGGGCCGAGGTAGGCCATTAACTCGGCGACATCTTCCGGGAATTCATCGGCGCTGCCGGAACGCTCGCGGCGCAGGGCGCGGGCGGTCATTTGGTCAGAGCCGGGCGCACGGCCCAGGCCGAGGTCAATACGGCCAGGGTAGAGACTCTCCAGGGTGCCGAACTGCTCGGCGATCACCAAGGGCGCGTGGTTGGGCAGCATCACGCCACCGGAACCGACACGAATGGTCGAAGTGCCACCGGCCAGGTACCCCAGCAGCACCGAGGTCGCGGAGCTGGCGATGCCGTCCATGTTGTGGTGTTCGGCCACCCAGAAACGGTTGTAGCCGAACTTTTCCACATGTTGGGCCAGGTCCAGGGAATTGCGCAGCGACTGCGCCGGACTGCCATTGGCCCGCACGGGCACCAGGTCGAGGGTCGAGAACTTTACGTCGGACAGCGATTTCATAAGCCTGCTTCTCCAAGGGGGCCGCAGGCTTTTTAGACGAACCAAAACCTGCCGCTTCATGTGCATACCTATGCAATGAGGGCATATACCCGAGATTCAATAGTTGAGTCGGAAATTTCCTACTGAATCGCTCGGTTTCTCCGACAAGATGAACTTTGCCACGCCGTCTATCCTCAGAACCCTTACTGACGCAAAACCACCGTTCGAGGAGACCGCTATGAGTATCGTGAAAAAAGCATCCGCGCATTGGGAAGGTGACCTGAAGACTGGCCTGGGTTCCATTTCCACGGAAACCGGCGTGCTACGTGAAGCGCCCTACGGCTTCAAGGCCCGTTTCGAAGGCGGCAAGGGTACCAACCCGGAAGAACTGATCGGTGCGGCCCATGCGGGCTGTTTCTCCATGGCATTTTCCATGATTCTCGGCGATGCCGGGCTCAAGGCTGACAGCATCGACACCCAGGCCGAAGTGACCCTGGACCAGGTGGACGGCGGTTTTGCGATCACCGCTGTGCACCTGATCCTCAAGGCCAAGATTCCGGGCGCGAGCCAGGCGCAGTTCGATGAGTTGAGCAAAAAGGCCAAGGAAGGGTGCCCGGTGTCCAAGGTGCTGAATGCGACTATCACCCTGGATGGCACGCTCGTAAATTGACACCGCTAAACCGGTAGGAGCCGGCTTGCCGGCGATGAGGCCCTCAGATTTACATGGTTTTTGAGGTCGTCATCGCTGGCAGGCCAGCTCCTACAGTGGTTTTTGGGGTGGCTAAAACATCTGCTTCAAATCAGAACTCGTGTTTTGTAAGTGTGGTCCTATTACCATGCAGCCTAGGCGCACACCCGTGCGCAATGCATTCAGGGAGCTTCACACATGAAACGTTTTGCCTTGGCGATCATTTGCGGTGTATTGGCCACTTCGGCCGTGGCCGCGCCAAAAGATTGTGAAGAGCTCAGGAAAGAGATTGAAGTGAAGATCCAGGCCAAGGCGATTCCTTCGTACACCTTGGAAATCATCACCGCCGAAGAAGCCAAGAATCATGACAGTGCGATGATTGTCGGTTCATGCGAAAACGGCACCAAGCGCATCATCTACCAGAAAAACAACGACTGATCAGATGCAGTTGACGCTGCGTTCCTCCGCGAGCAACTGACGCGCCGAATCATACAACCTGATATTCGGCGTGAAGGCCAACGAGCGCCCTTCCAGCACATAACGCTGGCCGGCCTGGAAGTGGTCATATTCCAGGGTCATGAAGCAGGTGCGATACATCATCTGGCTGAGCCCCCCCAAACCGCCGCCGGCCGGGACTTCAAAGTCGAAGCGCACCATCAATTCGTGATGGCCGGGCGGGAATTGGAAGAAACGTCCGTCATCCAGGTTCTTGCCGTCCAGGCGCTGCGCCATGACCAGCTTGGAGCCCGGCGTCGGCGTAGTGAAATCGACCCACGCCTGTTGCGGATCCATCGGTGGCACGGGTGTTGTCGTGCAGGCGCTGAGGAACAAAGCGGCGACGGGTAACAAGAGCTGGCGCATGGCAGGCACTCAACGGGAAGAAAGAATTGAGCCTGCTGCGACGGCGGCAGACTTCCTATGAGTATAAACACGTCGAGCCATGGAAAAATTCCGCACAGGCGCGATAGTCTGGCGAGCAAATTACCCAGGAGCGGTCGCGGCATGGTCAGGCGTTTTCTTCCAGGGTTGATGGTTGTGCTGCTCAGCGGCTGTTCCAGTGTCAGTTATTACAGCCAGTTGGCCAGCGGCCAATGGCAATTGTTGCGGGCCCGAGAGCCGGTGGCGCAGGTCATTGCCGATCCTTCCCGCCCACCGCTGTTGCGCGAACACTTGGTGCAATCACAAAAAGCGCGCACGTTCGCCAGTGAGTATTTGCACCTGCCGGACAACCAGAGCTACAGGTTGTACGCCGATATCGGTCGGCCCTATGTGGTCTGGAATGTCTTCGCCACGCAGGAATTTTCCCTGTCCCCTGAAACCCATTGCTTCCCAATTGCTGGTTGTGTGGCCTATCGCGGCTATTACAACCAAGGTGCGGCGCGTGGTGAGGCTGCGTTGTTGAAGCAGCGTGGCATGGACGTGTCGATCGGTGGCGTAGAGGCTTACTCGACCTTAGGCTGGTTCAACGACCCGATCATGAACTCGATGATGAACTGGGGCGATGAACGCCTGGCCACGCTGATCTTCCATGAGCTGGCGCACCAGCGTTTCTATGTGAAGGACGACACCGAGTTCAACGAGTCGTTTGCCAATTTCGTCGAGCAGGAAGGTACACGCCAATGGCGCGCTGCGCGGGGGCTGGCGCCTGATAGCTTGTCCACGTCCAAGCAGCGTGACCAGTTTATCCAGTTGGTCCTCGATACCCGTCAACGCTTGCAAAAGCTCTACGCCCAACCCTTGGCTGAGGATGCGATGCGTCAGGCCAAGGCGGCGCAATTCGAGCGTTTGCGCAGCGATTACCGGCAACTGCGCGACAGCCAATGGGGCGGCGATAAACGTTATGACGCCTGGATCAACCAGCCCATGAACAATGCGCGGCTGTTGCCATTTGGGCTGTACGACCAGTGGGTGCCGGCGTTTGCGGCGTTGTTTGCGCAGGAAGGTGGGGATTGGGTGAGGTTTTATGCGGCGGTGGAACGGTTGGGAGGGTTGCCGGTGGAGCAGCGCAAGGCGGCGTTGAGGCACTTGCAAGGTGGTGGCCTTTAGGGCCTCATCGCAGGCAAGCCAGCTCCCACAGTTGACCGATTTTCAACATGAGAACGCTTTCAACTGTGGGAGCTGGCTTGCCTGCGATAGCTATTTTAAGGTCGCTGCAAAAATGCCTGGTGCATCTGTGCCAATGTCTCAAAATGCCAAGTCGGCGCCTCGGCATTCAATTCTTCAAAGCTGCCAAACCCATACCCCACCGCTGCCGAATCCAGCCCATTGCTGCGCGCACCGATCAGGTCATGCTTGCGGTCACCAATCATCAGGGTGGCGGCGGGGTCCAGATGCTCTTCGTTGATCAAATGGGCAATCAGCTCGACCTTATTGGTGCGTGTGCCATCTAATTCGCTGCCGTAGATCACCTTGAAGTGCTTGGCAAAATCGAAGTGCCGCGCGATCTCGCGGGCGAATACCCAAGGCTTGGACGTCGCGACGTAGAGCTGGCGCCCCTGGCCGCTCAACTCCTCCAGCAACGGCATCACGCCCTCGAACACGTGGTTCTCATACAGGCCGGTCACCTTGAAACGCTCGCGGTAGAAATTCACCGCCTCCCAGGCCTTGGCTTCATCAAAGCCGTAGAACTGCATGAAGGCTTGCAGCAACGGTGGGCCGATGAAGTGTTCCAGCTTGGTCAGGTCCGGCTCATCAATGCCGAGTTTGCCGAGGGCGTACTGGATCGAGCGGGTGATGCCTTCGCGCGGGTCGGTGAGGGTGCCGTCCAGGTCGAATAGCACGGTTTGGTAGTGCAGGGTCATCGGTCGAATCCTTCAGCCAGGTGCAGGTCTTTGAGCTTCACGTAGTTCGCGGCGCTGTAGGTGAAAAAGGCGCGCTCCTTGTCAGTCAGTGGGCGGATCTGTTTAACCGGGCTGCCCACGTACAAGAAGCCGCTTTCGAGTTTCTTGCCTGGCGGCACCAGGCTCCCAGCGCCGATGATCACGTCGTCTTCCACCACGGCGCCGTCCATCACGATGCTGCCCATGCCGATCAGGATGCGGTTGCCCACGGTGCAGCCATGCAGCATGACTTTGTGGGCGATGGTCACATCGTCGCCGATCAGCAGTGGGAAGCCATCCGGATTGAACGGACCCGCGTGGGTGATGTGCAGCACGCAGCCATCCTGCACGCTGGTGCGCGCACCGATGCGGATGCGGTGCATGTCGCCACGGATCACGGTCAGCGGCCAGACCGAGCTGTCGGCGCCGATTTCGACATCGCCGATCACCACCGCCGAAATATCGACAAAAGCCCCGGCGCCCAGGGCTGGCGTGTGGTTCTGATAGGTACGAAGGGTCACGATAGCCTCTCTCTCTTCTGCTGATAGCTGCGGCGGACGTTGATTGTAATTAAGATGGCCCCATCTTTGTTCTTACATGTTTCTTCAGCCAAGGTGCCAACCGTGAGCGCGAACAACCCTCTTCTGCAGTCCTACGACCTGCCGCCGTTCTCGGCGATCCGTGCCGAGCACGTCCAGCCGGCCATCGAACAGATCCTCGCCGACAACCGTGTCGCCATCGAAGGCATCCTGCAAAGCCAGGGGAAAAATCCGACGTGGGCCGGCCTGGTCCTGGCCATGGATGAACTGAATGACCGCCTGGGCGCCGCCTGGAGCCCGGTCAGCCACCTCAACGCCGTGTGCAACAGCGCTGAACTGCGCGAAGCCTACGAAAGTTGCCTGCCGGCGTTGAGCGCCTACTCCACCGAGATGGGCCAGAACCGCGAGCTGTTCCAGGCCTTCGAAGCCCTGGCCAACAGCCCGGAAGCCGCCGGTTTCGATGTGGCGCAGAAAACTATCCTGGAACACTCGCTGCGTGACTTCCGCCTGTCCGGCATCGATCTGCCGCCCGAGCAGCAAAAGCGCTACGCCGAAGTGCAGAGCAAACTGTCCGAGTTGGGCAGCAAATTTTCCAACCAGTTGCTGGACGCCACCCAGGCCTGGACCAAACACGTCACCGACGAAGCCACCCTCGCCGGCCTAACCGATTCGGCCAAGGCGCAAATGGCTGCCGCCGCCCAGGCCAAAGGCCTCGACGGCTGGCTGATCACCCTGGAATTCCCAAGCTACTACGCGGTGATGACCTACGCCCAGGACCGCGCCCTGCGTGAAGAAGTCTACGCGGCCTACTGCACCCGTGCGTCGGACCAAGGCCCGAATGCCGGTCAGAACGATAACGGCCCAGTGATGGAACAGATCCTCGACCTGCGTCAGGAACTGGCCCAGTTGCTGGGTTATGCGTCGTTCTCCGAACTGAGCCTGGCCACCAAAATGGCCGAGTCCAGCGATCAGGTGCTGAGCTTCCTGCGCGACTTGGCCAAGCGCAGCAAGCCGTTTGCCGCCCAGGACCTGCAACAACTCAAGGCCTACGCCGCCGAACAAGGCTGCGCCGAGCTGCAAAGCTGGGACAGCGGTTTCTACGGCGAAAAACTCCGTGAGCAACGCTACAGCGTGTCCCAGGAAGCCCTGCGCGCCTACTTTCCGATCGACAAGGTGCTGGGCGGCCTGTTTGCCATCGTGCAACGCCTGTACGGCATCGAGATCGCCGAGCAGAAAGGCTTCGACACCTGGCACCCGGATGTCCGCCTGTTTGAAATCAAGGAAAACGGCCAGCATGTCGGTCGCTTCTTCTTCGATCTCTACGCCCGCGCCAACAAGCGTGGCGGTGCCTGGATGGACGGCGCCCGCGACCGTCGCCGCACGATCGACGGTGTACTGCAAAGCCCGGTGGCCAACCTGGTGTGCAACTTCACCCCGGCTGACAGCGGCAAGCCTGCCCTGCTGACCCACGATGAAGTCACCACGCTGTTCCACGAATTCGGCCACGGCCTGCATCACCTGCTGACCCGCGTTGAACATGCTGGCGTGTCCGGCATCAACGGCGTGGCCTGGGATGCGGTGGAGCTGCCGAGCCAGTTCATGGAGAACTGGTGCTGGGAGCCCGAAGGCCTGGCGCTGATCTCCGGTCACTACGAAACCGGCGAAGCGCTGCCTCAGGACCTGCTGGAAAAAATGCTCGCGGCGAAGAATTTCCAGTCTGGCCTGATGATGGTGCGCCAGCTGGAATTCTCGCTGTTCGACTTCGAACTGCATGCCACTCACGGTGATGGCCGGAGTGTGGCGCAGGTGCTGGAAGGCGTGCGCGATGAGGTGTCGGTGATGCGTCCGCCGGCCTACAACCGTTTTCCCAATAGCTTCGCGCACATCTTCGCTGGCGGATACGCGGCGGGTTACTACAGCTACAAGTGGGCTGAAGTGTTGTCGGCGGATGCCTTCTCTAAGTTTGAAGAAGAGGGCGTGCTCAACGCTGAGACCGGCCGCGCCTTCCGCGAGGCGATCCTGGCGCGTGGCGGTTCCCAGGAACCGATGGTGCTGTTCGTCGACTTCCGCGGACGTGCGCCGTCGATTGACGCACTCTTGCGTCACAGCGGCCTGAGTGAGGACGCGGCAGCATGAGTGAAGGGCCTGTGATCACCAAAAAGCAATTTATCGCCGGGGCGGTCTGTCCGGCGTGCAGCGAGCCGGACAAGTTGAAGATGTGGACCGAAGACAACGTGCCCCATCGCGAGTGCGTGGCCTGCGGTTATACCGACACGCTGAATGACCAGGGGTTGTCGGTGCCCAAGGAATTGGGCACGCGGGTGAATACGTCTGCATTGAAAGCGCCGGCGGACCCCAAGGTGCAGGCGGTTCAGTTCTTTCCGAATCCGAAGTTGAAAAAAGACTAAGAAACCGCACGAGTCACTGTAGGAGCGAGCTTGCTCGCGAAGAACGTTAACGATCACGCGCTTATCCTGGATAAATGCGGCGCCTTTTGGTTCTTCGCGAGCAAGCTCGCTCCTACAGGTGTTCCTCAGCTTTGCTGGAGGTCGTGATCCAATCCTTCATCGAGCACAGCGCAAACGCGCTGGTGCTGCAATCGCCGTTCGCCAAGGCTGTACGCAACTTGTCGACATCGGTCCTCATCATGTAGCGAACGCCGTCCTTGAAGCCGTTACTGGTGCCGAAGCCGCCCAAGGTCATCTCGTTCAGCGCATCTTCCTTGCTCCACCCTTGAATCACCACCCGATACATCGCCGCCATCAGGCCGGTACGGTCAGAGCCGTGCTTGCAATGCATCAGCACCGGGCCATTGGTTTCGGCTTCCTGGATGGCTCTCAGCGCTGCCAGCACGTCGGAATCATCCACATGGTTGGTGCGATAAGTCAGCTGTACTTGTCGGATATCGGGCAATTTGAGCCAGTCAGCATCGGATTCCGGCAGGAAATTGATCACGGTGCCGATCTTGAGCTTTTCCAGCAGCGGCGCTGCGTTGCTGTCGGGTAACCCGCTGCGATAGAGCGTGGGCGTCATCTGGTGAAGGTTGTACTGACTTCCCACCGGTTGTGCCCACTCGGGGGAACGGATGGAGATGGGCTCGTCGGCTTGCGCGAAAGCGCTAGAGAACAGCGCGATGAACACGAGGCCGAAGGCCGGCAGCCATTGATTCTTGAGCATGGATGACATGACCGGGCAGGAGATTGGTGAATGCCGCTCAGGTTGGTCCAAGGGGGGTCAATGAGGCGTGAGGGGGGCGTCAAAGAATCGTGAATCATCAGTCTTTAGTCGCTGAAACGATTCCTCCGATGCATAGCCTGCTATCATTTGTAACTATTGATTGCCGAAAAAACCAAGCCGCTCGCTAGAAGTCGGCTGATAAACCCGTGACCACATGATGAGGTGCCACCATGTCTGATCAAGATCAAGACAACCCGCGGCGTGACTTTTTGCGCAAATCCTTGACCTTGATCCCGGTGGTCACGGTTGCCAGCACCGGCCTTGGCGGCTCAATGCTGATGGCGACGCCTGAGCCGGCGCAAGCCGCGCCAGCCAAGCCTACAACCAGCGAAAAGGCCTACGAGCCAACTTATTTCACCGCCGAGGAATGGGCGTTCATCAACGCCGCCGTCGCGCAATTAATTCCTGCTGATGCCCAAGGCCCAGGTGCTCTGGAAGCCGGTGCACCGGAATATATCGACCGCCAGATGAACACGCCGTACGCCAGCGGTGCCCTGTGGTTCATGCAAGGTCCTTTCAACGCCGACGCGCCGTCGGAGATGGGCTGGCAGTCCAAACTGGTGCCCAAAGAGATCTATCGCCTGGGCATTGCCGCGACGGATGCATGGTCGAAGGCGTTCAACGGCAAAGTTTTTGCCGCGCAAGACAGCGCTACCCGAGACGATATGTTGCGGCGTCTGGAGGCTGGCGGTAGTGAGGTAACGGCGCATTTTGATGCGGTGCCGCCAAAGATCTTCTTCAACTTGTTGCTACAAAACACCAAGGAAGGCTTCTTCTGCGACCCGATCCACGGCGGCAACAAAGGCATGGTCGGCTGGACCATGATCGGCTTCCCCGGCGCTCGCGCCGACTTCATGGACTGGGTTGAGCGCAACGAGCAATACCCCTTCCCGGCACTTTCCATCCGCGGCGAGAGGGCATAAACGTGGCGACCATCATGAAGAAAGTGGATGCAGTAATCGTAGGCTTCGGCTGGACCGGCGCGATCATGGCCAAGGAGCTGACGGAAGCAGGCCTCAACGTGGTAGCGCTGGAGCGCGGCCCGATGCAGGACACTTATCCGGATGGCAACTATCCCCAGGTCATCGACGAATTGACCTACAGCGTGCGTAAGAAACTCTTCCAGGATATCTCCAAGGAGACGGTGACCATTCGTCATAGCGTGAATGACGTCGCCCTGCCCAACCGTCAGTTGGGTGCGTTCCTGCCGGGCAATGGCGTGGGCGGCGCGGGTCTGCACTGGTCGGGCGTGCATTTCCGTGTCGACCCGATCGAGTTGCGCATGCGCAGCCACTACGAGGAACGTTACGGCAAGCACTTCATTCCCAAGGACATGACCATCCAGGACTTCGGCGTGAGCTACGAAGAGCTGGAGCCGTTCTTCGACTACGCGGAAAAAGTCTTTGGCACTTCTGGGCAAGCCTGGACCGTGAAAGGACAGTTGGTCGGCGAAGGCCGTGGCGGCAACCCCTATGCGCCCGACCGTTCCAACCCGTTCCCGTTGGAATCGCAGAAAAACACCGTCTCCGCACAGCTGTTTCAGAAAGCGGCTAGTGAAGTGGGTTACAAACCCTACAACCTGCCGTCTGCCAACACCTCGGGGCCCTACACCAACCCCTATGGCGCCCAGATGGGCCCTTGCAACTTCTGCGGTTTTTGCAGCGGCTACGTGTGCTACATGTATTCCAAAGCCTCGCCGAACGTGAACATTTTGCCAGCGCTGCGCCAGGTGCCGAATTTTGAACTGCGGCCCAACTCCCACGTGCTCAAGGTCAACCTCGACAGCACCAAGAGCAAGGCCACTGGCGTGACTTACATCGACGCCCAGGGCAGGGAGTGCGAGCAACCGGCGGACTTGGTGATCCTCGGCGCCTTCCAGTTCCATAACGTGCGTTTGATGCTGCTCTCCGGCATTGGCAAGCCCTACGATCCGATCACCAACGAGGGCGTGGTGGGCAGAAACTTCGCCTACCAGAACATGGCGACCATCAAGGCCTTCTTCGACAAAGACACTCACACCAACAACTTCATCGGTGCGGGTGGCAACGGCGTGGCCATTGATGACTTCAACGCCGACAATTTCGACCACGGGCCCCATGGTTTTGTGGGCGGTTCGCCGATGTGGGTCAACCAGGCTGGCAGCCGACCGATTGCCGGTACGTCAAACCCGCCGGGCACTCCGGCCTGGGGCAGTGCCTGGAAGCGTGCCACCGCCGATTACTACACCCACCAGGTGTCGATGGATGCCCACGGTGCCCATCAGTCCTACCGGGGTAACTACCTGGATCTGGACCCGGTGTACCGCGATGCCTACGGCCAGCCCTTGCTGCGGATGACGTTCGATTGGCAGGAAAACGACATCAAGATGAACCGCTTCATGGTCGAGAAAATGGGCAAGGTCGCTGAGGCGATGAACCCCAAGGCCATTGCTGTGCTCGGCAAAAAAGTCGGCGAGCACTTCAACACGGCGTCGTACCAGACCACCCACTTGAACGGTGGCGCGATCATGGGCGCCGACCCGAAAACCAGTGCGTTGAATCGCTACCTGCAGTGCTGGGATGTGCACAACGTGTTTGTCCCAGGCGCGTCCGCTTTCCCACAAGGTTTGGGCTACAACCCTACAGGCTTGGTGGCGGCGTTGACCTACTGGTCGGCGCGGGCAATCCGTGAGCAGTATCTGAAAAACCCCGGCCCACTGGTTCAGGCATAAGGAGCGATGACCATGAAAGCACTTGTTATCGCGACCTTCGCGCTTTTCAGCAGTTGCTCTGTGAGCGCCGCTGAAACGGACTTGATCAAGCAAGGTGAATACCTGGCCCGCGCGGGTGACTGCGTGGCTTGCCACACGGCCAAAGGTGGTAAACCCTTTGCCGGCGGCCTGCCAATGGAAACCCCGATTGGCGTGATCTATTCCACCAACATCACCCCGGACAAGACCGGCCTGGGCGACTACAGCTTCGAAGACTTCGACAAGGCCGTGCGCCATGGCGTCGCCAAGAGCGGCAGTACGCTTTACCCGGCGATGCCCTACCCGTCTTACGCACGCGTCAGCGACAGCGATATGCAGGCGTTGTATGCGTACTTCATGAAAGGTGTCGAGCCCGTCGCCCAGGAGAACAAGGACAGCGATATTCCGTGGCCTTTGAGCATGCGCTGGCCGTTGGCGGCATGGCGCTGGATGTTTGCGCCTTCTGTCGAGGAGCATCAGGTCCAAGCCGCCGACCCGGTCATCAGCCGAGGCGCCTACCTGGTGGAAGGCCTTGGCCATTGCGGTGCGTGCCACACGCCGCGGGCGTTGACCATGCAGGAAAAAGCCCTGAGTGCCACTGACGGAAACGCCTTCTTGTCCGGCAGCGCGCCGCTGGAAGGTTGGATCGCCAAGAGCCTGCGCGGTGACCACAAGGATGGCCTCGGCAGCTGGAGCGAGGAACAACTGGTGCAGTTCCTCAAAACCGGCCGCAGTGACCGCAGCGCGGTGTTTGGTGGCATGAGCGACGTTGTCGTCCACAGCATGCAGTACATGTCGGAAAATGACCTGACCGCTATCGCCCGTTACCTCAAGAGCCTGCCGGCGGTGGATCCCAAGGATCAGCCGCATCAGTACGACAAGCAAGCGGCCGAGGCGTTGTGGAAAGGCGATGACAGTCAGCGCGGCGCCTCGGTGTATATCGACAACTGCGCGGCTTGCCACCGTACCGACGGCCATGGCTACACGCGGGTGTTTCCGGCGCTGGCGGGCAACCCGGTGTTGCAAACGGCGGATGCCACGTCGTTGATCAACATCGTGTTGAACGGCGGCACTTTGCCGGCGACCCACGCGGCACCGTCGACCTTCACCATGCCGGCGTTCGCCTGGCGGCTGTCGGATCAGGAAGTGGCGGATGTGGTCAGCTTCATACGTGGCAGTTGGGGCAATCAGGGCGCGCCGGTGAAGGCCAGCGATGTGAAGGACCTGCGCCACAACGATATGCGCACCACCTCCGGCGATGACCTGGGGCAAGTGACGCAGAAGCACTGAGGCTTGCCTGACCGCCAAACGGCACTGGTCAGAACCCTCGCGTCTCGATACTGTATATAAAAACAGTATCGAGGCGCTTTCATGTCTACTCCGCTGCCGCCCCGTGGCCGGGGCACGGCCACCAATCTGCATAACCGCTTTGCGCCTACGGTGAGCGTGGCCGAGGATGATGGCTGGTTTCAGGAAGTGCCACCGACCCAGGGCACCGAAGTGCGTATCGAAACGGCCAAGAGCATCATCACCCGTAACAACTCGCCGGACTTGCCTTTCGATCGCTCCATCAACCCTTATCGTGGCTGCGAGCATGGCTGTATCTACTGCTACGCACGGCCCAGCCATGCCTATTGGGACATGTCACCGGGGTTGGATTTCGAAACCAAACTGATCGCCAAGACCAACGCCGCGGACGTGTTGGAGCAGCAGCTTTCGAAGCCAGGATACGTGTGCGCGCCGATCAACCTGGGCTCCAATACCGACCCGTACCAGCCGATCGAGCGCGAGTACAGGATTACCCGGCAAACCCTCGAAGTGCTGCTGCGCTATCGACACCCGGTGACCATCATCACCAAGGGCTCGCTGATTTTGCGAGACTTGGACCTGCTCACCGAGTTGGCGCGCCAGCGATTGGTGGCGGTGATGATCAGCCTCACCAGCCTGGACGATGAACTCAAGCGAATCCTGGAGCCACGCACGGCAGCACCCAAGGCGCGGTTGCGGGCGATTCGGGTGATGCGTGAGGCGGGGATTCCGGTGGGCGTGTTGTGTTCGCCGATGATTCCGATGATCAACGACAGCGAATTGGAGAGCCTGCTGACCGAGGCCCATGCTGCGGGCGCGCAAAGCGCGGCGTACATGATGCTGCGCTTGCCGTTGGAGGTGGCACCGCTGTTCGAGGAGTGGCTGGCGGCGCACTACCCGCAGCGCGCGGCCCATGTGATGAGCTTGGTGCGCCAGGTGCGTGGCGGTGAGGTGTATGACAGTCGCTTCGGCGTACGCATGCGCGGTGAAGGGCCGTTTGCCGACTTGCTGGCCCAGCGCTTCAGCAAGGCAATCAAGCGCCTGGGGCTTAATCAGCGAGAAGGTTTCAATCTGGATTGCACTGCGTTCTGTCCACCGGGCAGGCAGATGGCTTTGTTGTAGACTTAAGAGGAGAAATGCACCCTTCCTGTAGGAATAGTCGCGTTTTGATATCACTGAGACCCTCGATCTAGAGCGGTTCATTCAGTTTGAGTTAAGTTTCGGCGGTTACCTTGTTCAGCGAGTGACTGATAAGTCGGCGGCCCGGTTTTGAGACGTTTGCAACTGTTCTCCTGGCCCGGCGTCGAACTGATTTGAGCACTCCCCTGCATTAATCAAGAGGATGAATCATGAGTGACAAGGATAAACAGCCGTTGGCTGCGTCGGCTTCTGCCTCTCCGTTGGCTGAAACCGCCGATGCAGCGC
The DNA here is from genome assembly GCF_049897165.1 of Pseudomonas sp. TWR1-1-4. Taxonomy (NCBI): domain Bacteria; kingdom Pseudomonadati; phylum Pseudomonadota; class Gammaproteobacteria; order Pseudomonadales; family Pseudomonadaceae; genus Pseudomonas; species Pseudomonas sp. TWR1-1-4. The sequence goes on from NZ_JAFCVS010000005.1 coordinate 700,647, forward strand.
TGCAGCATATCGTTGACGGCTTTTTGCATTTCCATCACGACGTCTTCCCCCAGCAGGAAGAACTCTTCAAGAAACTCGCCACGGCCCAAAGCCCGCGTGCGATGTTCATTACCTGTGCCGACTCGCGCATCGTGCCTGAGTTGATCACACAAAGTTCGCCTGGCGACCTGTTCGTGACGCGTAACGTCGGTAACGTAGTGCCGCCTTACGGCCAGATGAACGGTGGTGTGTCCACGGCTATCGAGTACGCGGTGCTGGCCCTGGGCGTGCAGCACATCATTGTCTGCGGGCACTCCGATTGCGGCGCCATGCGTGCGGTACTCAACCCCGCCAGCCTGGAGAAGATGCCAACAGTCAGGGCCTGGCTGCGGCACGCCGAGGTCGCAAGGTCCATGGTCGAGGACAACTGCGACTGTGCCAATGAAGGCGAGAGCATGAAAGTGCTGACTGAAGAAAACGTCATCGCCCAGTTGCAACACTTGCGCACCCACCCTTCCGTGGCTTCGCGCATGGCCAATGGTCAGCTGTTTATCCATGGCTGGATCTACAACATCGAGACCAGTGAAATCCGGGCCTACGATGCGGACCAGTCAGCGTTCCGATCGCTGAGCGGCGACGGGCCGATTCCTTCCGCGACGCCTAAAGCGCGCTTCTAAAACACTTCCCTGCCGGGTAAAGCGGTGGCTGCCATGGACGCAGCCAGGCTTTGCCGCGCCCGGCGAATGCCTCGGGAGAGTCATCATGCGTGCTGCTCAATTGAAAGCTGTACTGCCACGGGAGCTGCTGGCTTCCGTGGTTGTGTTTCTGGTCGCCCTGCCCCTGTGCATGGGGATCGCGATTGCCTCCGGCATGCCCCCGGCAAAAGGCCTGATCACCGGGATTATCGGTGGCCTGGTGGTGGGTTGGCTGGCGGGATCGCCGCTGCAGGTCAGTGGCCCGGCGGCGGGCCTGGCGGTGTTGGTGTTCGAATTGGTGCGCCAGCACGGCATGCTGATGCTCGGGCCGATCCTGTTACTGGCGGGCTTTCTGCAACTGGTGGCCGGGCGTTTGCGCCTGGGTTGCTGGTTCCGCGTCACAGCGCCGGCGGTGGTGTACGGCATGCTGGCGGGGATTGGCGTGTTGATTGTGCTATCCCAGATTCACGTGATGCTCGACGGCGCGCCCAAGCCTTCCGGGCTGGATAACCTGGCGGGGTTCCCGGCGGCGTTGGCCGAGGCGATCCCAGCCCTGGGCGGCGGCCTGGGGTGGCAGGCGGGATTGCTCGGCTTGTCGACGATGCTGGTGATGTACGCCTGGGACAAATTACGCCCGCAACGCCTGCGCTTTGTGCCGGGGGCCTTATTGGGTGTGGGCCTGACTACTGTGGTCAGCCTGGTGCTGGCGCTGCAGGTCAAGCGCGTGGAAGTCCCGGAAAACCTCGCGGATGCCATTGACTGGCTGCGTCCCAGCGACCTGCTCAACCTCGCCGACCCTCAACTGCTGATCGCCGCCTTTGCCGTAGCGTTCATTGCGAGCGCCGAAACCCTGCTTTCCGCTGCTGCGGTCGACCGTATGCACAGTGGTCAGCGTTCTGATTTTGACAAGGAATTATCTGCCCAAGGTGTAGGCAACATGCTCTGTGGTCTGGTCGGTGCCTTGCCGATGACCGGTGTGATTGTGCGCAGCTCGGCTAACGTGCAAGCCGGTGCGACCACCCGTCTGTCGGCTATGTTCCACGGCCTGTGGCTGCTGGCGTTCGTGCTGTTGCTGTCGAGTGTGCTGCAAAGCATTCCGGTGGCGAGCCTGGCGGGTGTGTTGGTGTACACCGGGATCAAGTTGGTGGACATCAAGGCGTTCAAGGCACTGGGACGTTATGGGCGGATGCCGATGTTTACCTACGCGGCCACGGCGTTGGCGATCATCTTTACCGACCTGCTGACCGGTGTGCTGGTGGGCTTCGGGTTGACGTTGGTCAAGCTGGCGTTCAAGGCGTCACGCCTGAAAGTGAGCTTGATCGATTTGCCCCAGGAAGGAGAGATGGAGTTGCGTCTGACAGGCGCGGCCACCTTCTTGAAGGTGCCGGCGCTGACCCAGGTGCTGTCGACGGTGCCTGCGGGGACCACCGTGCATGTGCCGTTGAGCAACTTGAGTTACATCGACCATTCCTGCCTGGAGTTGCTGGAGGAATGGGGGCGAGCCAATGCGGCCAAGGGCTCGACGCTGGTGATCGAGGCGCGTGGGTTGAAGCGAAGGCTGGAAGGTCGGGTCAGGATGACGACGGGGATAGGTTCCGCGCCAGCTTAACCACAAAGCAACCCTGTGGGAGCCGGGCAAACCCGGCTCCCACATTTGATCGTTTGCGACCCAGGAAATTAAGCCGGCTGATCCAGCGCCAGCTCAACCCCCAGCTGCCGCGACAGGCACGGCCAGCGCTTCCACGCCGCTTCCGTATTCGGGCTCTTGAGTGTCTCGCGATAAGCCTCCACCGACTCCAGCGCAAAGCTGTCTTCATTGAGCATTTCATCCACCGCGTGATGCACTGCTTCATCCAGTTGGTTGGCGAAGGTCTCGCCGATCAGTTGGTGGGCGATGACATTGGCCACCGTGGTATCCGCCGGAATCAACGGCTGGCCAAAGTGCTTGATGTACAGATCGTTCACCTCTTCAACCAACCGATGAGCCAGGTAAGCCTCGTCCAGCAGGCCGTCGAGCCCTTCATGGCCAGCCAGGATCGCGGGTGGCTGCAGGAAGAAATGCTCGGCAATCTTCAGCACCGGCTTGATCTGGCTTTCGATACCGGCTTCGCGGGCCACGTCGTTGGCGGCGTCCAGCAAATCCGGGACGAGGTCGATGTAGGCGCTGACAAAGCGGGTCATGACAATGTTGCGATCACCGTCAGCCAGGGAGATGGCCGAATGCAGGTGCGGCAATTGTTTTTCCAGTTGCTGGGCAAGCTGGCCCGTGGTGGCTTCGTGTTGATGGGCACGGGAAATCTGCTCGCGCAATGCGGCGGTGTTCATGAAGGCTCCAGTGATGCAGGCGTAGGAAAAGGGAGAGGATAAGGTAGCTCGTTTATACGAGCGCCTAAGACGCATTTGTCATAATTATTTCATGGTTATGCGCGCGCGTTATATCGAATTGCCATCGTTCGTCGGATAAACGATTCCGCACCCGGTTTTATTAGCCCAGACGCATCATTTCTACTCATTTGCCCCCACACATTGCGGGGTTGCAGAGCCTGTCTATACTCGGATTTGTACGCGATTAGCTGATGACGCCAGACTGCATAAGCAGGCAAGGCCAGGCGGTTGTAAGCAGTATGGAAGCCGCTCCCTTCGACGCAGGTGCAAACCGGCGGGATAACAAGAACGATAAGGGGAACCCGCAATGATGCGACATCCACACGTTTGGATGGGCCTCCTGTTGTGGTCGGTATTCGGTCAGGCACATGCCGCCTGGACAACGAATATGGCGCCAGGGGCGACAGAAGTCAGTCACGCTGTGTTCGACCTGCACATGACCATATTCTGGATCTGTGTGGTGATCGGCATCATCGTGTTTGGCGCGATGTTCTGGTCGATGATCGTTCATCGCCGGTCCACGGGCCAGGTCGCGGCCAAGTTCCACGAGAGCACCACCGTGGAAATCCTCTGGACGGTCGTGCCCTTGCTGATCCTGATCGCGATGGCCATTCCGGCCACCAAGACCCTGATCAATATCTACGACAGCAGTGAGTCGGATATCGATATCCAGGTCACCGGCTATCAGTGGAAGTGGCATTACAAATACCTGGGCCAGGACGTGGAGTTCTTCAGCAACCTGGCCACGCCCGCCGAGCAGATCCATAACCAGGCCACCAAGGGCGAACATTACCTGCTGGAAGTCGACCAGCCGCTGGTGCTGCCGGTGGGCGCCAAGGTGCGTTTTCTGGTGACGGCCGCCGACGTGATCCACTCCTGGTGGGTGCCGGCCTTTGCGGTCAAGCGCGACGCCATTCCCGGCTTCGTCAACGAGGCCTGGACCCGCGTTGAGAAACCCGGCATCTACCGTGGCCAGTGCGCCGAACTGTGCGGCAAGGACCACGGCTTCATGCCCATCGTGGTCGAGGTCAAGTCCAAGGCCGACTACGAGACATGGCTGGGCGAGCGCAAGGCAGAGGCCGCCAAGCTCAAGGAGCTGACCTCCAAAGAGTGGACGCTGGAAGAGCTGGTGGCACGTGGCGACAAGGTCTACCACACCACCTGCGTGGCCTGTCACCAGGCCGAAGGCCAGGGCTTGCCGCCGATGTTCCCGGCGCTCAAGGGCTCGAAGATCGCCACCGGCCCTGCGGCTGACCACCTGAGCATTGTTTACCACGGCAAGCCCGGCACCGCGATGGCGGCCTTCGGTAAGCAACTCTCGGAAGTGGACATCGCCGCCGTAGTGACCTACGAGCGCAATGCCTGGGGCAACAACAAAGGCGACATGGTCACGCCTAAAGACGTGCTGGCCATCAAGCAGGCGGAAAGCAAATGACCTCTCTCAAGGCGTTTACCTCGACCCGCCCCGCCCACCCGCTTGCAGGAGAACGGCCATGAGCGCTGTGATCGATGACCATGGTCACGCCGACCATGCCCACGGCCCCGCCAAGGGGTTGATGCGCTGGGTGCTGACCACCAACCACAAAGACATCGGCACCATGTACCTGTGGTTCGCCTTTGCTATGTTCCTGCTCGGCGGCTCGTTTGCCATGGTCATCCGCGCCGAGTTGTTCCAGCCTGGCCTGCAGATTGTGCAGCCGGCCTTCTTTAACCAGATGACCACCATGCACGGGTTGATCATGGTGTTCGGCGCGGTGATGCCGGCGTTCGTCGGCCTGGCCAACTGGATGATCCCGCTGATGATCGGCGCGCCCGACATGGCCCTGCCGCGCATGAACAACTTCAGCTTCTGGCTGTTGCCGGCAGCGTTCCTGCTGCTGGTCTCGACGCTGTTCACGCCCGGTGGTGGGCCGAACTTCGGCTGGACCTTCTACGCGCCGCTATCCACCACCTATGCCCCGGAAAGCGTGACGTTCTTCATCTTCGCGATCCATCTGATGGGCATCAGTTCGATCATGGGTGCGATCAACGTGGTCGCCACCATTCTCAACCTGCGTGCGCCGGGCATGACCTTGATGAAAATGCCGCTGTTCGTCTGGACGTGGCTGATCACCGCGTTCCTGCTGATCGCGGTGATGCCGGTGCTGGCGGGTTGCGTGACCATGATGCTGATGGACATCCACTTCGGCACCAGCTTCTTCAGTGCGGCTGGCGGTGGTGACCCGGTGCTGTTCCAGCACGTGTTCTGGTTCTTCGGCCATCCTGAGGTGTACATCATGATCCTGCCGGCCTTCGGCGCCGTCAGCTCGATCATCCCGACCTTCTCGCGCAAGCCGCTGTTCGGCTACACCTCGATGGTCTACGCCACGGCGAGCATCGCGTTTTTGTCGTTCATCGTGTGGGCGCACCACATGTTCGTGGTGGGCATCCCGCTGGTGGGCGAGTTGTTCTTCATGTACGCGACGCTGCTGATCGCCGTGCCCACGGGGGTGAAGGTGTTCAACTGGGTCAGCACCATGTGGCAGGGCTCGCTGACCTTCGAGACGCCGATGCTGTTTGCCGTAGCCTTTGTGATTCTGTTCACCATCGGCGGCTTTTCCGGGCTGATGCTGGCGATTGCACCGGCGGATTTCCAGTACCACGACACCTACTTCGTGGTAGCGCACTTCCATTACGTACTGGTGCCCGGCGCAATCTTTGGCATCTTCGCCTCGGCCTACTACTGGCTGCCGAAATGGACCGGCCACATGTACGACGAAACCCTGGGCAAGCTGCACTTCTGGTTGTCTTTCGTGGGCATGAACATGGCGTTTTTCCCGATGCACTTCGTCGGGCTGGCGGGGATGCCGCGGCGGGTGCCGGACTACAACCTGCAGTTCGCAGATTTCAACATGGTCTCGTCGATCGGCGCGTTCATGTTCGGCGCCACGCAGATCTTCTTCCTGTTCATTGTGATCAAGTGCATCCGTGGCGGTACGCCCGCACCGGCCAAGCCGTGGGATGGCGCCGAAGGCCTGGAGTGGAGCGTCCCCTCGCCTGCGCCGTACCACACCTTCACCACCCCGCCGGAGGTCAAGTGAACAGGATGACGGGAGGCTGCCATGGCTGACTCCGTGCCCACGAAGCGCCTGGTCACCCGCCTGCTGATCCTGGTGGTGGCGATGTTCGCCTTCGGCTTTGCGTTGGTGCCGATCTACGACGTGATGTGCAAGGCGTTCGGCATCAACGGAAAGACGGCTGGGCAGTACGAGGGCGAGCAGATCGTCGACCCAACGCGCCAGGTGCGGGTGCAGTTTTTGTCCACCAACGCCATCGACATGGTCTGGGATTTTTACGCCAAGGCTGACGAAGTGGTGGTCAATCCGGGTGCGGTGACCGAGATGCTGTTCGTGGCCCACAACCCCACCGACAAGCCGATGACTGCCCAGGCCGTGCCCAGTATTTCCCCGGCCGAAGCGGCGATGTACTTCCACAAGACCGAGTGCTTTTGCTTTACCCAGCAAGTGCTGCAACCGGGCCAGCGCATCGAGATGCCGGTGCGTTTCATTGTCGACCGCGACATGCCCAAGGATGTGAAGCATCTGACCCTGGCGTACACGCTGTTTGATATTACTGCGCGCCAACCGCCGGTGGCTGCCCACAGCGGCGGCTAGCTACTGTTTGCCCCCTCAATCAGGAGAGCGAATACATGTCATCTCATGATACGTACTACGTACCAGCGCAAAGCAAATGGCCAATAATTGCCACGTTTGGCCTGTTGATCACGGTGTACGGGCTGGGCCTGTGGTTCAACGACCTCAAGGCCGCGCGGGCGGAATCCCACGGTCCGTGGATCTTTTTCGTCGGCGGGCTGTTATTGGCCTACATGCTGTTCGGCTGGTTCGGCGCGGTGATCAAGGAAAGCCGCGCCGGTTTGTACAGTTCGCAGATGGATCGCTCTTTCCGCTGGGGCATGACCTGGTTCATCTTTTCCGAAGTGATGTTCTTTATCGCCTTCTTCGGTGCGCTGTTTTATGTGCGGCACATGTCGGCGCCCTGGCTGGCGGGTGAAGGCTCAAAGGGCATTGCGCACATGCTGTGGCCGAACTTTGAGTTTGCCTGGCCGTTGCTGAACAATCCCGACCCGAAAATGTACCCGGCACCGGAAGGCACCATCAGCCCGTGGGGCCTGCCGCTGGTGAACACCATTCTGCTGGTGAGTTCCAGCGTGACCATCACCATCGCCCACCACGCGCTGCGCAAAGGTCATCGCGGCGCGCTGAAACTCTGGTTGGCGATCACCGTGCTGCTCGGCCTGGCGTTCCTGGGGTTTCAGGCCGAGGAATACATCCACGCTTATAAAGAGCTGGGCCTGACATTGGGCTCGGGGGTGTATGGCGCGACATTCTTCATGCTCACCGGTTTCCACGGTGCCCACGTCACCATCGGCACGATCATTCTGTTCGTGATGCTGATGCGCATCCTCAAGGGGCACTTCAATGCCGAGCACCAGTTCGGTTTCGAGGCGGCCAGTTGGTATTGGCACTTTGTGGATGTGGTGTGGATCGGGCTGTTTTTCTTCGTCTATGTGCTGTGAGAAGCCTTACCACGGTGCGTGAGAGACCAGCTGGCCGCTGAAAAAGCCCCAGGCGATCAGCGCCACGGTGATCACGGCCAGTACGACACGCACGGTCAAGGCAGTGACGAGGCGATTGGAGTTGCCCTCGTCCTTGACCAGAAAGAACAAGCCACTGAACAGGCTCACAACGGTCGCGATCAGCATCAGGGCAATAGCGGCTTTGAGCATGGTCTGGCTCCAACGGGATGGGCGGGCAATGAAAACAAGTATAGCCAGCGCCATAAAATGCTTTCGGCCAGGAATCGCACCGACATTGGTGGTGTTGGTGCTGCTGCCGTTGATGGTCGGCCTGGGGTTCTGGCAGTTGTCTCGCGGCCATGAAAAACAGCTGCTGGTGGACAGCTACGCCGAGCGGCGCGGGGCAGATCCGATCAGCAGCGCACAACTTAGCGACATGGCGGACCCGGCCTTCCGCCGCGTTCGTCTGCGCGGCCAATTCGACGCCGAACACAGCGTATTCCTCGACAACCGCATGCGCGACGGCAAGGCCGGCGTAGAGCTGCTGCAACCCTTCCACGACCAGGCCAGTGGCCTGTGGCTGTTGCTCAATCGCGGTTGGCTGCCCTGGCCGGATCGGCGCACGCCACCCGCCTTCACCACGCCGGATCAGCCGGTGAATCTCGATGCCTGGGTGTACGTCGCTCCCGGCGAAACCTTCCAGTTGCACCCGGACCCTACGACCGCGCAATGGCCGCGTCTGCTCACGGCGTTGCACCCTGCCGCGCTCTGGGCCGAGTTGAGTCGCAACGGTTTCGCCTATGAGTTGCGGGCCGAAGCAGGCCCCGGCACCTACGAAACCACCTGGCCGATCGTCGCCATGGGACCGGAAAAACACTTGGCGTATGCCGTGCAGTGGTTCGCCATGTCGCTGGCGTTGCTGGCGCTTTACCTCTACCTCGGATGGCACAACAAAAAGGAGAAGCCCCATGGGAGCGGCCACGAATCCACTCAACATGTCTGAAGCCCCGAATCGGCGCAAAGGCCGCTGGCAGTTGATCCTGATCCTGATGATGGTGATCGGCCCGATGGCGCTGGCCACCTTCATGTACAAGCTGCAGTTCTGGGTGCCGGAAAGCCGCAGCTATCACGGCGAGATGATCGGCAACGGCCAGAGCCGCGCCGATATTGGCGTACAAACCGATGAGCAGCGCTGGCAACTGCTGGTGACCGCGCCCACTGCCTGCGCGGCGGATTGCCAGCAACTGGTGTACCTCGCACGCCAACTGCAAATCAGCCTGGGCCGTGATGCCTCCCGCGCCAGCCATGCCTTGGCCAGTGCGCAGCCGCTGAGCGCGGAGTATGAAATCAAGCTGAACGTTGAATACCCGCAACTGCAACGCTACCCGCTGGATTTGCCGACCTTCAGCAAAGGCGCCGCCGCGCCGGGTGACGCGCAGCTGTGGATCGTCGATCCCCACGGCAACCTGGTGTTGCGTTACGACGCCAAGGTCAAGGGCAAGGATTTGCTCAACGACCTGCGCCACCTGCTGAAACTGTCGAACATCGGATAAGGGCACCGTCATGGCCAAACCTGGATTTCGCTTCGCGTTGTTTGCCACCTTGTTGGCTTTGATCGTCGTGCTGCTCGGCGCCTATACGCGCCTGACCCACGCGGGCCTGGGTTGCCCGGATTGGCCGGGCTGCTACGGCTTCATCAGCGTGCCCAAGACCGAAGCCCAGTTGGCCCATGCCGAGCTGCATTTCCCCGATACGCCGGTGGAGGCCGACAAGGGCTGGGCCGAGATGACTCATCGCTACTTCGCTGGCACCCTGGGCTTGCTGATTGTGTTGCTGGCCGCGCGTTCCTGGAGTCATCGGCGTGATCCGGGCCAGCCGGTGAAGCTGCCGCTGTTCCTGCTGGCGGTGGTGTTTGCCCAGGCGGCGTTTGGCATGTGGACGGTGACGCTGAAGTTATGGCCGCAGGTGGTGACGGGGCATTTATTGGGCGGCTTTGCGACCTTGAGCCTGCTGTTTCTGCTGACCCTGCGCTTGTCCGGCGTATTGCCCGCGTTAATCGTGCCCAAGCGCCTGCAATACTGGGCGACGGCGGGCCTGGTGCTGGTGATCGGCCAGATCGCGCTGGGGGGCTGGGTCAGTTCCAACTACGCGGCGGTGGCCTGCGTTGATTTGCCGACGTGCCATGGCGAATGGTGGCCGGCAGCGGATTTCGCCAACGGTTTTCATCTCACCCAGCACATCGGGCCTAACTACCTGGGCGGCCAACTGGACAGCGAGGCACGCACCGCCATCCACCTGACCCACCGCATCGGCGCTGTCATCGTCAGCCTGGTGTTGCTCGGCCTGGCCTGGCAATTGCGCGCGGTGGGCATGACGCGTTTGGCGGGCTTATTGCTGGTCGTCCTGGCCGCGCAAATCTGCCTGGGCCTGAGCAATGTGGCTTTCGGGCTGCCGCTGGCGGTGGCTGTAGGCCATAACGCCGGTGGTGCCGCGTTGTTGCTCAGTCTGGTGCTGGTCAATTACCACGCCCGCACCAGCCTGGTCCGGGTGCGCAACCAACTGCCGTTCGGCTGGCGTTTTATCCCACGCAAACACGTATCGGGCCTCATCACCCTTAAAGGAGAGATGCCATGGCGACCTTGATCGGCGCGCGTCACGGCCAGGCAATCTGGCGTGACTACCTGGAGCTGACCAAGCCGAAAGTGGTGGTGTTGATGCTCATTACCTCATTGGTGGGGATGTTCCTGGCGACCCGTGCGGGTGTGCCGTGGACGGTGTTGGTGTTCGGCAACCTGGGGATTGCTCTGTGTGCGGGCGGCGCGGCGGCGGTGAACCATGTGGTGGACCGGCGGATCGACGCCGTAATGGCGCGCACCCATAAGCGGCCGTTGGCAGAGGGCCGTGTATCGCCGCTGGCGGCGCTGGCCTTTGCATTGTTTCTAGCTGTTGCAGGATTGGCGCTGCTGCTGGCGTTCACCAACCCGCTGGCAGCCTGGCTGACGTTGGCTTCGCTGTTGGGGTACGCCGTGATCTATACCGGCTTTCTCAAGCGGGCGACACCGCAGAATATCGTCATCGGTGGATTGGCAGGTGCTGCGCCGCCCTTGCTGGGCTGGGTCGCGGTCACCGGGCATATCAGCGCCGAGCCCCTGCTGCTGGTGCTGATCATCTTCGCCTGGACCCCGCCGCACTTCTGGGCCCTGGCCATTCACCGCAAGGAGGAATACGCCAAGGCCGATATTCCGATGTTGCCGGTCACTCACGGCGAGCATTACACCAAGGTGCATATCCTGCTCTACACCTTCGCCCTGCTGGCGGTGAGCCTGATGCCCTATGTGATCCACATGAGCGGCTTGCTGTACCTTGCGTGTGCACTGGTATTGGGCGGGCGCTTTCTGCAATGGGCCTGGGTGTTGTACCGTGGCGGTCGGCCACACGCGGCGATCAACACCTTCAAGTACTCTATCTGGTACTTGCTGCTGCTGTTTATCGCGCTGCTCCTCGACCACTACCTACTGTTGAACCTATGACTCGAACTCAAAAAACTGTCTTCATCCTGGTGGCCCTGGTGGCATTGATCATGGGCCTGACCGTTAACAAAGTGCTCTCGGGCAAGGGCCAGGGCGACCCCACTGCCTTGATCGACGCCGGCATTATCCTGTTGCCGCAAAGCCGTCAGTTGCCACCGGTGACCATGACCAACCAGGAAGGCCAGCCGGTGGTGGTCAACGAATTGAAAGGCAAGTGGAGCCTGTTGTTCTTCGGCTACACCTTCTGCCCGGACATCTGCCCGACCACCCTCGCCCAACTGCGCCAGATCAAGAGCGAACTGCCCAAGGACGTTGTGGATAAGTTGCAGGTGATCCTGGTCAGCGTCGACCCGAACCGCGATACGCCGACCCAGCTCAAGCAGTACCTGGGCTACTTCGACCCGCAGTTCCAGGGCCTGACCGGCGCGAATGTGGAGGATGTGCAGAAGGTTTCGAATGCCGTCAGCATTCCGTTCATACCGGCCGACACCAGCAAACCGAACTACACCGTTGACCACAGCGGCAACCTGGCGCTGATCGGACCGGACGGGACGCAGCGTGGGTTTATTCGTGCGCCGTTGAATAACCAGAAGCTCGTAGCGCAACTGCCGGTGCTGTTGCAGCGTAAATAAGCCGGACGCCAGCCTGGCCAGCACCACAAAACAAATGTGGGAGCGAGCAAGCCCGCTCCCACATTTTTTGATCTCCAGTGTTTGGGAGATCGAGTCAGGTCAGAACGCCGGCTTGATCGCGCCTTTGTACTTCTCTTCGATGAATTTCTTCACTTCAGGCGTGTGCAGGGCTGCAACCAGCTTCTTCACGGCGTCCGAGTCTTTGTTGTCTTCACGGGTCACCAGGATGTTCACATAAGGCGAGTCGCTGCCTTCGATGACCAGTGCGTCCTTGGACGGGTCCAGCTTGGCTTCCAGCGCATAGTTGGTGTTGATCAGCGCCAGGTCGACCTGGGTCAGCACGCGCGGCAGGGTCGCGGCTTCCAGTTCACGAAATTTCAGGTTTTTGCTGTTACCGGTGATGTCCTTGATGGTCGACAGGATGTTGGTCGGGTCCTTCAGGGTGATCAGGCCGTTCTTGGCCAGCAGCAACAACGCGCGGCCGCCGTTGGTGGCGTCGTTCGGGATCACGACATTAGCGCCGCTTGGCAGCTCATCCAGCTTCTTGTACTTGCTGGAGTAGGCGCCCAAGGGTTCCAGGTGCACGGCGCCAACGCTCACCAGGTGAGTGCCCTTGGCCTTGTTGAACTCATCCAGGTACGGCTGGTGCTGGAAGAAGTTGGCGTCCAGGCGCTTTTCAGCCACTTGTACGTTCGGCTGCACGTAGTCGGTGAAGACTTTGACCTGCAGGTCTACGCCTTCTTTGGCGAGGGCAGGTTTCACGAATTCCAGGATTTCCGCATGGGGCACCGGCGAAGCGGCGACTGTAATGGTCTCGGCGTGGGCGGAAAACGCGGCAACGGCGGCGAAAGCAACCAGTAGTTTTTTCATCCAACAAGCTCCTTGTTCGGGCATGTACCGGCGTGCGGCCGGCAATGGCCGTTATTTTCGAGAAAAGTGCACCACCAGCTTGTCGCCGACGGTTTGCAGAATTTGCACCAGAATCAGCAGCATCACCACGGTGACCACCATCACATCGGTCTGGAAGCGCTGGTAACCGAAACGGATCGCCAGGTCACCCAGGCCACCGGCACCGACCACACCGGCCATTGCCGTGTAGGACACCAGTGTAATCGCCGTCACCGTAATCGCCGCGAAAATGCCAGGACGGGCTTCGGGCAGCAAGGCGTTGGTAATGATCTGGCGCGTGCTGGCGCCCATGGACTGGGTGGCTTCGATGATGCCGCGGTCCACTTCACGCAGCGCGGTCTCCACCAGGCGCGCAAAGAATGGCGTTGCACCTACGACCAGCGGCGGAATCGCACCCGCCACGCCCAGCGAAGTGCCGGTGATCAGGACGGTGAACGGGATCATCACGATCAACAGGATGATGAACGGCAGCGACCGCAGGATGTTCACGATCAACGAGAGCAACGCGTACAGGCCTTTCTGTTCGAACAGTTGGCGCGGGCTGGTCAGGAACAGCAGCACGCCCAGCGGCAGGCCGAGCACCACGGTGAAGAACAGCGAGCCGAACAGCATGGTCATGGTGTCGCCGGTGGCGAGCCAGATTTCAGACCAGTCGATATTGGCGAAGAAACTCAACAGGACGTCCATTAGCGCAGGATCTCCATGTGGACGTCAGCGGCGGTGAAGCGCGCAAAGGCGGCTTCCATGTCGCCACCGGTGACGGCGAGGGTCAATTGCCCGTAAGGGATGTCTTTGATGCGGTCGATACGGCCAGCGAGGATGCTGTAGTCCACACCCGTTTCGCGGGCGACGGTGCCCAGCAGCGGCGCGTAGGTCGCTTCGCCCTGGAACGTCAGGCGCACAATACGGCCTGGCACGTGGGCGAAGTCGTCGCGTTGCTCGTTTTCGTCGACCTGCTCGGACTCTTGCACGAAGCGCTTGGTGGTCGGGTGCGTGGGGTGCAGGAATACGTCGGCCACCGAGCCTTGCTCGACGATCACGCCAGCGTCCATCACCGCCACCTGGTCGCAGACGCGCCGGATCACATCCATTTCATGGGTGATCAGTACGATGGTCAGCTTCAACTCGCGGTTGATCTCGGCCAGCAGTTGCAGCACTGAGGCGGTGGTCTGCGGGTCGAGGGCGCTGGTGGCTTCGTCGCACAGCAGGATCTTTGGCTTGGTCGCCAGGGCGCGGGCGATGCCGACGCGTTGCTTCTGGCCACCGGACAACTGCGCCGGGTACTTCTTGGCGTGGTCCGACAGGCCGACACGGGCGAGCAATTCGGCGACGCGCAGGTCGATATCCCTACGCGACAACTCGCCAGCCAGCGTCAGTGGCAGCGCCACGTTGTCGGCGACAGTCTTGGACGCCAGCAGGTTGAAGTGCTGGAAGATCATCCCGACCTGCTGGCGGAAACGGCGCAGGCCGTTGGCGTCCAGGGCAGTGACTTCTTCGCCATCCACCGTGATCTTGCCGCCACTCGGTTCTTCGAGGCGGTTGATCAGGCGCAGCAGTGTACTTTTGCCCGCGCCGGAATGACCGATCAGACCAAACACCTGGCCGTTCGCGACGGTCAGGCTGGTGGGGTGCAGCGCGGGAATATCCCTACCGGCGACGCGGTAGGTTTTATGGACGTTTTGAAACTCGATCACGTAGCGAACCTTGTGGGGCGCATGGAAAAGGGATCAGCGGTTAGCCGGGCGCGCATTTTAGCCTGTCCGTATAGCGTTTCTTAGCATTTATTTCGCATTCATCCAGCGATTTGGCAATAACGCGATCAAAGGTCATAAAAAAGGAACGGCCCAAAACCTCGTCAGTCACTACTTAAGCAACTCGATTTCCCAGGTGAAGTGCCTGGGGTTTTGCTCAAACGAGCCGGGGATCGCTCTGGCCAATTTGAATAAGGAGTTTTGTCTGATGAGTACCAAGAAGCCAGCCACCCCGCCGAAGAGTGAACTCGCGGGCACCGATACCTTGGACCGTAGCAACACCAACGCCAAGCTGCAGGCCCTGGAGGCATTCCGTTCCGATGCGACCGGCCAGGCCCTGCGTACCAACCAAGGCGTGAAGATTTCCGACAACCAGAACACCTTGAAAGTCGGTTCCCGTGGCCCATCGCTGCTGGAAGACTTCATCATGCGTGAAAAAATCACGCACTTTGACCATGAGCGCATCCCGGAGCGCATCGTGCATGCCCGTGGCACCGGCGCCCATGGTTATTTCCAGACGTATGAGAACCATTCGGCGCTGACCAAGGCTGGGTTCCTGCGTGACCCTGGGCATAAAACGCCGGTATTCACGCGCTTTTCCACCGTGCAGGGCCCGCGTGGCTCAGGGGATACGGTGCGTGATGTGCGCGGATTTGCGGTTAAGTTTTTCACCGAAGAAGGCAACTTCGACCTGGTGGGCAACAACATGCCGGTGTTTTTCATTCAGGACGCGATCAAGTTTCCTGACTTCGTGCACGCCGTAAAGCCTGAACCACACAATGAAATTCCTACCGGCGGATCGGCGCACGATACGTTCTGGGACTTCGTTTCGCTGCAGCCTGAATCCGCTCATATGGTGATCTGGGCAATGTCTGACCGCGCCATTCCAAAAAGCCTGCGCAGCATGCAGGGCTTTGGTGTGCACACCTTCCGACTGGTGAATGCCGAGGGCAAATCCAACTTCGTCAAATTCCACTGGCGCCCTACGGCGGGTACTTGCTCGCTGGTGTGGGACGAGGCGCAGAAGCTGGCCGGTAAAGATACCGACTACCACCGTCGCGATCTCTGGGAAGCCATTGAAATGGGCGACTACCCCGAGTGGGAGTTGGGTGTGCAGGTTATCCCCGAGGATAAGGAGCATGCCTTCGACTTCGACATTCTCGACCCCACGAAGCTGATTCCGGAAGAGCTGGTGCCAATCACACCGCTGGGCAAGATGGTGCTGAACCGCAACCCGGATAACTTCTTTGCAGAAGTCGAGCAGGTCGCGTTTTGCCCGGGCCATATCGTGCCGGGTATCGACTTCTCCAATGACCCGCTGCTGCAAGGTCGGTTGTTTTCCTACACCGATACACAGATCAGCCGACTAGGCGGCCCGAACTTTCACCAGTTGCCGATCAACCAGCCCGTGACGCCGCTGCACAACAACCAGCGTGATGCCATGCACCGCAGCACCATCGATAAAGGTCGTGCGTCCTACGAGCCGAATTCGATTGATGGTGGCTGGCCTAAAGAAACCCCGCCTGCGGCACAGGATGGTGGCTTCGAGACTTATCCGGAGCGCATCGATGCCCACAAGATCCGTGAGCGCAGCGAGTCATTCGGCGATCACTTCTCCCAGGCGCGCCTGTTCTTCCGCAGCATGAGCAAGCACGAGCAAGAGCACATCATCGCGGCGTATAGCTTTGAGTTGGGCAAGGTAGAGCGTGAGTTCATTCGTGCGCGCCAAGTCAACGAGATCCTGGCGAATATCGACCTGGAACTGGCCAAGCGCGTGGCCCAGAACCTGGGGCTGCCAGCACCGACCAAAGGCACCGTGCCGGAGCGTCAAACCAAGCCGGAGCGCTCGCCAGCGTTGAGCCAGGCGAACCTGCTGCCGGGCGATATCAAGACCCGCAAGGTGGCGATCCTGGCAGCCAATGGCGTGGACGGCGTGGCGATTGCCGCGCTGAAAAAAGCACTGGAAGCAGAAGGGGCGCACGCCAAGCTACTGGGGCCAACCTCGGCGCCGGTGAAGACGGCTGATGGCAAGAGCCTGCCGGTGGATGCGTCGATGGAAGGCATGCCGTCCATTGCGTTTGATGCGGTGTTCGTCCCTGGCGGGAAGGACTCGGTGAAAGCCTTGAGCGGTGATGGGGTGGCGTTGCACTTCCTGTTAGAGGCGTACAAGCACCTCAAGGCGATTACAGTCGCCAGTGACGCGAAGCCGTTGTTGGACCTGCTTAAACTTGAGGTGGATGCGGGGCTGATCGTGGGATCGGATGCCAAGGCGTTCAAGGCGTTTTTTGCCGCGATCGGCCAGCATCGGGTCTGGGATCGCGAGCCTAAGGCCAAGGCGATTCCAGCTTAAGGTATTGGTTGTCGGTTAGATCGCTATCGCCGGCAAGCCGGCTCCTACAGGTTGAAGGGTAGGAGCCGGCTTGCCGGCGATGCTTTTTTAGTCCGCCTTGCGCGGAATCAGCACGACCTGCGCCGGAATGCTCTTCAGAATCTGACGGTGAATCTTCAGGTCATATCCCGAATCGATACGCTTCACCCGTTTGGTCAGCAACGTGGCCAGCCACGGGTAATCCTCTGTGCGCGGCGCCTGGATGCTCACGTCGCACTGGTAATTCACCACGTCGGTGGCAATTGCATCCAGTTGGTGGCGCAGTTCTTCGATATTGGTGAGGTTCAGCGCCACGGTGGTGCTTGGCGCCGCTGGGTCGATGACCTTGGCGGCGGGCTTGGCTTCGGCGGCCTTCAGGGCCTCCTCCGCTTTATCCAGCTCGACTTTGCGGGCGTGGGTGATGGCGCTGTTGACGCCGCCGGTCAGTGCGGGCGCCTTGGGCATCAGGGCGCGGGCGCGGCTCAGGGCGGTTGCAGCGGCGTTGACGTCACCCTTTTGCAGCACGATCTGGCTGCGCTGCAGGTAGGCTTCCGCCAACTGACGCTGATAGTTTTCCAGCACCGGGTCGTTGGGCGACTGGGCTTGCAGTGCCGCCAGCTGGTCTTCGGCAGTGGCCAACTCGCTGCTGGCCAGGTTTTGTTCCAGCTGCGCGATGGCCGCAGCGCGTGCGTCCGGGGCCTCGGGGGCGGCGGGCGGTGTGCTTTGACAGGCGCCCAGCAGCAGGGAAAATGCGGCAAGGAGCAGATAACGGGAGGTGAACGGCTTCATTCCTGCGACTCTCTATTTGCGCAAAAAGCGAGCAAGTCTACACCCCTCGACGGGGCAGGACAAAACTCAGCAGAAACAGGGCGGCGGCCGTGACCACAATCGATGGCCCGGCTGGCGTGTCCTTGAACCAGGACAGCGCCAGGCCCCCGCACACGGCAAGCATCCCCAGCACACTGGCGCCGACCGCCATCTGCTCCGGCGAACGGGCATGGCGCTGGGCGGCGGCTGCGGGAATGATCAGCAGCGATGTGATCAACAATACGCCGACAATCTTCATCGCGACAGCAATCACCACGGCGATCAACAACATCAGGGCCATGCGCAGGCTTGGCACGGGCAAGCCTTCCACCGTGGCCAGTTCTTCATGCACGGTGATTGCCAGCAACGGTCGCCACAGGGCCACCAGCAAGACCAGCACGGCCGCGCTGCCACCGAGGATCCACGCAAGATCAGTGGCGCTGATTGCCAGCAGGTCGCCGAACAGGTAGGCCATCAGGTCGATGCGCACTTCATGCATGAAGCTCAGCACCACCAGGCCCAGTGACAGCGTGCTGGGTGCCAGGATGCCCAGCAAGGTGTCGGAGGCCAGCGGCTGGCGCTGTTGCAGGGTCACCAGCAATACCGCCAGCAGCAGGCAGCCCACGGTTACCGCAATAGTCGGGCTGACATCCAGCAAAAAGCCCATGGCGACGCCCAAGAGCGCGGCATGTGACAACGTGTCGCCAAAATAGGCCATGCGCCGCCACACCACGAACGAACCCAATGGGCCCGCCACCAACGCCAAAGCCAAGCCTGCCAGCAGGGCGTAGAGCAGAAAATCAGCCATGCTTGCAGCTATCTCCATGAACGTGGGTATGAGGTGTGGCGGGATCGTCGACCACGGCGCCATGCAGGTCATGGGCGTGGTCGTGATGGTGGTGGTAGATCGCCAGGCTCTGGGCGTTCTTGCCGAACAGCTCGACGAAGGCCGGGTCGCCGCTGACTTGTTCCGGGTGGCCAGAGCAGCACACGTGACGGTTGAGGCACACCACCTGGTCGGTGGTGCTCATCACCAGGTGCAAGTCGTGGGACACCATCAACACGCCGCAGCCATGGCGGTCGCGCAGACGGGTGATCAGGCTGTACAGCTCGGCCTGGCCGGCGACGTCGACGCCTTGCACGGGCTCATCCAGCACCAGCAGTTCCGGCTCGCGCAACAAGGCACGGGTCAGCAGCACGCGCTGCATTTCGCCGCCGGAGATACTTTGCACCGGGCTGTCGATCACCTGTTCGGCGCCGACTTCTTTGAGCGCCGCTTGCGCGCGGGCACGGTCCACGCCCGGCACCAGGCGCAGGAAGCGCAACACGGACAGTGGCAGGGTCGGGTCCACGTGCAGCTTCTGCGGCATGTAGCCGACCCGCAGCTTGGGCTTGCGCCACACACTGCCGGTGTCGGGCTTGAGCAGGCCGAGTACGGCGCGCACCAGGGTGGTCTTGCCGGCGCCGTTGGGGCCGATCAGGGTGACGATCTGCCCAGGCTCGACGCTTAGCGCGATGTTGTCCAACACGGCTTGCCCGGCGAACGTGACCCCGACCTGTTCCAGGCGGATTAACGCGTTGCTCATCAAGCCCCCTGGCAGCCCGCGCACAGGCCGACCACTTCGACCGTTTGCCCTTCGACCCGGAAGCCGACGTCGGCAGAGCTCTTGATAATGGCGTCGCTGATGCTTTTTTGTTCAAGCTCGATGGCGGCGTGGCACTCGCGGCAGATCAGGAACTGGCCCTGGTGCGCGTGTTCCGGGTGGCTACAACCGACAAAGGCGTTCAACGAAGCGATACGGTGCACCAGGCCGTTTTCCAGCAGGAAGTCGAGCGCACGGTACACGGTTGGCGGCGCGGCGCGGCGGCCATCCTGCTCACTGAGCACGCCCAGGATGTCGTAGGCGCCCAACGGCTTGTGGCTCTGCCACACCAGTTCCAGCACGCGGCGACGCAAGGCGGTCAGGCGCAGACCCTTCTGTGTGCACAGGGTATCGGCCTCCGACAGCGCGGTATGCACGCAGTGAGAGTGGTCGTGGGGACGGCTGGCAAGCGGTGTTTTAGGCATGAGCGGCGGCAGACATTTGATAGAGACGTTATTATGTTACCCGTTCCTACGCCATTGAGTGGTCATCGTGTCCCGACTTTTTCCCGTTTTTGTCGTATTTGTCACCAGTTTGTTCATCGCGAGCGCCGCTCAGGCCGAGGTCAAAGTGCTGACCAGCATCAAACCGTTGCAACTGATTGCCGCAGCTGTGCAGGACGGAGTAGCCGTTCCTGAGGTTTTATTGCCGCCGGGTGCGTCGCCGCATAACTATGCGCTGCGTCCATCCGACGTACGGCGCGTGCAGTCGGTGGACCTGCTGTACTGGATCGGCCCGGATATGGAGAGTTTCCTGCCGCGCGTGCTGAAAGGTCGTACGGCCGCGACAGTGGCAGTGCAGGACCTGCCAGGCATGAAGCTGCGTCGTTTTGCCGAAGATAGCCACTCACACGCCGATGAAGCCGACGAACACGACCACGATCACCGCCCGGGTAGCCTGGATGCGCACTTGTGGTTGTCGACGGTGAATGCTCGGGTGATTGCTGCGCGCATGGCGGCTGACCTGGCTGCCGCCGACCCGGCCAATGCCGCGCGTTATCAGAGCAACGCTAAGGCCTTCGAAGAGCGCCTCGATGCGCTGGACGCTCGCCTGAAAGCCCGCCTGGCGCCGATCGATGGCAAGCCTTACTTCGTGTTCCACGAAGCTTTCGATTACTTCGAAGACGCTTACGGCCTCAAGCACACGGGTGTGTTCAGCGTTGCCGCCGAGGTACAACCCGGCGCCCAGCATGTGGCGGCGATGCGTACGCGTTTGCAGGAAGTGGGCAAGACCTGCGTGTTCAGCGAGCCGCCGTTGCGTCCGCGCCTGGCTGAAACACTGGTCTCCGGTTTGCCGGTGAAGCTGGCGGAGTTGGATGCGTTGGGTGGGTATACCCCGGCTACCGCTCAGGGTTATGAGCAGGTGTTGGAGAAGTTGGGTAATGACTTGGCGGGTTGCCTGGAGTCCTTGTAGGAGCCGGCAAGCCGGCTCCTACAAAGGTTAGAGTGCGAAGGGCAGTTGCACAGTCACGTGCTGACGCTGCACCAACCGATGCTCGAACTCCGCCGGATCATGAATCAACACATCCTGCCCGGCAAACGACTCGGCCGCGATCAGGCGTGAAAGCCAGAACCGCACGCACGCCACGCGCAACATGGTCGGCCACAGCTCCGCTTCCTTGGCGGTAAACGGTCGAAGACCTGCATAGGCTCCCAGCAATGCCCGTGCGCGTTGCCCATCAATCACGCCATCGGCGTCCGAGCACCAGTCATTCAAGGCGATCGCCACGTCATAGAGCATTGGCCCAGAGCAGGCGTTGTAGAAGTCGATCAAGCCTGTAAGGTGCGTGCCTTCGAACATCGCGTTGTCACGGAACAGGTCGGCGTGGACGTTGGCGCGCGGCAGGGCGAGGATCTGGGCCTTGTGGGCTTCGATCTCACTCAGCGCATCCTGCAGCAGACGCTGTTGTGCGTCGTCCAAGTGCGAAATCAACTGCGCGCCTTCGCTGAGCATCCAGTCCAGGCCCCGATCGGTTTTACGCTCCAGCACCTTCTCGCCCTGTGTTGCCAGGTGCAGATGACCCAGCAGGTCACCCACCTGGGCGCAGTGCTGGGCGTTGGCATCCTTGATGTGCTTGCCGGCCAGGCGCGGTTGCAGCAGTGCCGGCTTGCCTTTCAGCTCGCGCAAGGCCACGCCGTCGGTGGTGCGCAGGGCGTAGGGCACGGGCAGGTCGGCGTCGTGGAGCACGTCGAGCAGTTCAATGAAGAACGGCATTTCCGCGACCGGACCGCGTTCAACCAGGGTCAGGACGAACTCGCCCTGCTCCAGGCTGATAAAGAAATTGGTGTTTTCACTACCGGCGGCAATCCCCTGGAAGTCGATCAGGCGGCCGAGGCCGTAAGGGGCGAGAAAGGTTTCCAGCTCGGGCCGAGCCAGGGGGGTGAACACAGACATGGTTAAAACTGCCAGTACGGGCGCCGCAGTGCGCGGCGCCAATTTAAGTTAAGAAATCATTTCCATTCGAAAATCTTCCATGACGGGATCAGCATATCCGGCTGGTCAGAGCGGATGAAGTTCGCATCGGTTCCATCCGCGCGCACCAGGAAATACGGAGGCGCGCCCTTCGGCGTTACCTTGATCGCATACAGGAAACCGTTCTGACGGTACTCCTGGATGGTCTTGTCGCCTTCCGTGCGAATGGTCACTTCCGGATCGCCTCCAGGCGCATCGTCTGCCGCCATGGCAGCCATCGGAGCGAGTGCAATCAAGCCGGTCAACAGCAGGCGATTGAATGTACGCATGATAACCTTGTCCCTTTGTCGTCATTGGTCCGGCTATTCTAGCGCCTGACCCGCCGAAAAGGTTGATTCTGCTCATGAGCCAAGCACCCCTCGTCCTGGTGGACGGTTCTTCTTATTTGTACCGCGCGTTCCACGCGTTGCCACCGCTGACCACCTCCAAAGGCCTGCCCACCGGTGCGGTCAAGGGCGTGTTGAACATGCTCAAGAGCCTGCGCAAGCAGTATCCGGGCAGCCCGTTCGCGGTGGTTTTTGACGCAAAGGGTGGGACCTTTCGCGATGACATGTACGCCGAATACAAGGCCAACCGCCCGAGCATGCCCGATGACATGCGCCTGCAGATCGAGCCCCTGCACCAGAGCGTGATCGCCCTGGGTTTCCCGTTGCTCTGCGTCGAAGGCGTCGAAGCCGATGACGTGATTGGCACCCTGGCGCGCAGCAGCGCGGCTGCCAACCGCCCGGTGGTGATCTCGACCGGTGACAAGGACATGGCGCAGTTGGTCGACGGGCACATTACCTTGGTCAACACCATGACCGGTAGTTCGATGGATATCGACGGCGTAAAGGAGAAATTCGGCGTCGCTCCGGAGCAGATCATCGACTACCTGGCGCTGATGGGGGATTCGTCCGACAACATTCCAGGCGTTCCGGGCATTGGTCCCAAGACTGCTTCCGGCTTGCTCGTCGGTGTGAACGGTGGCATCAAAGAGCTTTATGAACAGCTGGATATCGTGCCGACCCTGCCTATCCGTGGCGCCAAGACGCTGCCGGCCAAGCTGGAAGAACATCGCGAGAGTGCGTTTCTTTCCTACCAGTTGGCGACGATCAAGTGTGATGTGCCGCTGGATGTGGGCCTGGATGACTTGCACCTGATCGAGCCGGATCGCGAGAAGCTGCTGGAGCTGTATACGCTGCTGGAGTTCAAGAGCTGGTTTGATGAAATCCAGCGCGACGCCAAGCGTGTGGAGCTCAAGGCGGCACCTGTTGCTGAGGAAATCGTTGAGGCAGTGGCGCCGACAGAGGCGAGCTACACCACTATCCTCGACCAGGCGACCTTCGATGTCTGGCTGAAAAAGCTCAACGACGCGAAGTTGTTCGCTTTCGACACCGAAACCACCGGTATCGACGCCCAACAGGCGCAGTTGGTCGGCGTGTCCTTCGCCGTCCAGCCCCACGAAGCGGCCTATATCCCGCTGACCCATTCCTACATTGGCGCGCCGGAGCAGTTGGATCGCGACACCGTACTGCTGGCCCTCAAGCCGCTGCTGGAAGACCCGACCAAGCTCAAGGTCGGCCAGCATGCCAAGTTCGACATGAACATCCTGGCCAACTGCGCCATCGGTGGCGACCCGGCGCACGGCATAACCGTACGCGGCATCGCCTTCGACACCATGCTCGAATCCTATGTGCTCAATTCCACGGCCACCCGCCACGACATGGACAGCCTGGCCAAGAAGTACTTGGACTACGACACTGTCGCTTTCCAGGACATCGCCGGCAAAGGCGCCAAGCAGCTGACGTTCGACCAGATCGCGCTGGAGCAGGCTGGCCCGTATGCGGCAGAAGACGCCGATATCACCTTGCGCCTGCATCAGGCGTTGTTTGCGCAACTGGCCGCCATCCCAAGCCTGGCGAGTGTGCTCACGGATATCGAAATCCCGTTGGTGCCGGTGCTGGCCCGTATCGAGCGCCAAGGCGCGCTGGTCGACAAGGATTTGCTGGGCATCCAGAGCATCGAGTTGGGCAACAAGATGGTCGAACTGGAGCGCCAGGCGTTCGAGATCGCTGGCGAGGAGTTCAACCTGGGCTCGCCCAAACAGCTCGGCGCGATCCTTTACGAGAAACTCGGCCTGCCGGTACTGAAAAAAACCGGCAAGGGCCAAGCATCCACGGCTGAAGAAGTGCTGGCCAAGCTGGCCGAAGATGACTACCCGCTGCCCAAGGTGCTGATGCAGTACCGCAGCATGAGCAAGCTGAAAAGTACCTACACCGATCGCCTGCCGGAGCAGATCAACCCGCGCACCGGGCGCATCCACACGTCCTATCACCAGGCGGTGGCGGCGACCGGGCGGTTGTCCTCCAGTGATCCGAACCTGCAGAACATCCCGGTGCGTACCGCCGAAGGGCGGCGGATCCGCCAGGCGTTCGTCGCGCCCAAGGGCTACAAAATGTTGGCGGCGGACTACTCGCAGATCGAACTGCGGATCATGGCGCACCTGTCCAAGGACGAAGGCCTGATGAACGCCTTCCGCGACAACCTGGACGTGCACACCGCCACGGCGGCAGAAGTGTTCAAGGTTGAACTGGGCGAGGTCACTTCGGATCAACGCCGCAGCGCCAAGGCGATCAACTTCGGCCTGATCTATGGCATGGGTGCGCAGAAGCTGGGCAAGGACATTGGCGTCGATACCAAGACGGCCAAGGCGTATATCGATGTGTATTTCGCCCGTTATCCCGGGGTTCGCGAGTACATGGAGCGCACCCGCGCCCAGGCGGCTGATCAGGGTTATGTCGAGACGTTCTTCGGCCGCCGCCTGTACTTGCCGGACATCAACTCCAATAAGCCCCAAGAGCGCGCAGCGGCAGAACGTACCGCGATCAATGCGCCGATGCAGGGCACAGCGGCGGACATCATCAAGAAAGCCATGGTGCGGGTGGACAATTGGCTGACCGACTCAGGCTTGGATGCCAAGGTGATCCTGCAGGTGCACGATGAACTGGTGCTGGAGGTGCGTGAGGATCTGGTAGCGCAGGTCAGCGAGAAGATTCGCGAGCATATGAGCGCTGCCGCGCAGTTGGATGTACCGCTGCTGGTGGAAGTGGGCGTGGGCAACAACTGGGACGAAGCGCACTGAGTCTGGGACTCTGCCATCACCTTGCGTGCTGGCAGAGTGCTTTAGTCCGGAAATCGCCGTCGGTTATTTCAAATAGTTTTTCGAACCTGCCGGAACTTAACCCGTGAACTGCTACTCAGAGTTACTGAATGGGTGGTGAAGCCCTTCAATGCTCCTATGTTGTGTTAAGTGTTGGCAGATATCTGGACCCCGCCCTAGCGGTCCGGAACTTGAACCCCGAACTTCCCCTCCCCATAAGAAGTCCGGGGTTTTTTTTGCCTGCAGAAAAGTTACTCGGCCAGTTCTGCGCCCTTGTCTGCCAATTCCATCCAGCCTGCCAGCACCGTGTAAGCCTCTTCCAGGCCCATGCGTTTGGGCGCCGAGAACAGCTGGATAGTGATCGCATCACCCCAACCTTTACGGATGTCGGACTGCACTTTGAGCAGGGTGTTCTTGGCTGCGCCGTAGGTCAGCTTGTCGGCCTTGGTCAGCAGGATGTGCATCGGCATGCCGCTGGCGACGGCCCAGTCGAGCATCAACAGGTCGAAGTCGGTCATCGGATGGCGGATGTCCATCATCAGAATCAAACCCTTCAAACTCTCGCGGCCACCCAGGTAAGCCTCCAGGTGACGCTGCCAGTGCAGCTTCAACGGGATAGGTACTTTTGCGTATCCGTAGCCCGGCAGGTCGACCAGACGCCGATCATCGTCTAGCTTGAAGAAATTGAGGAGTTGCGTGCGGCCCGGGGTTTTCGAGGTGCGTGCCAGGCTGGCGTGGGTCAGGGTGTTCAGCGCGCTGGACTTGCCAGCGTTGGAGCGGCCGGCAAAGGCGACTTCAAAGCCTTCGTCATCGGGGCATTGGTCAACTTTGGCGGCGCTGAGCATGAACGTGGACTGTTGGCACAGACCGAGGATGGGATTCTTGAGTTGCATGAGATTTCCGATGTGGGCGGTGCCGAAAAAGGGTGCGGCAAGCGGTGTCGTTTCCGTTTCAGTAGCGCCAGTATATAATGCCGCAGATTTTGTGTGTGCTTTGTCCCAGCGAAGGATGAAGTTCACGGGAGCGATAGACCTTTATTGCGCATTAGAACGCAAAACGCTCTCAAACCCTGAAATGGTCGACGTATGACCAAGTGGTTGCTCGCTATCGGTGTCCTGGTCCCGCTTTACGGCGCTCAGGCTACACAGGATCCGGAAGCGGTGTACAACCGAGTGTGCGTGGACACGCTGGTGCAGCACGTGACCCAGGGTTTCAAGGCAATGCCGCCGCGTGGTTTGTGCATGGACTGCAGTACTGAGGATTACCAGGCCGTCATTCAATTGATGGTGAGTAAACCCGGTAGATAACTCTTAAACCCCTTAGCCGTAGTTGGATTAGCTGATGAACAAACTGATCGTGAGTCTGCTGTTGACCTTGGGCATCACCGGTGTTGCCCATGCTGCAGGCGACGCTACAGCGGGCCAGGCGAAAGCCGCCGTATGTGGTGCTTGCCATGGACCGGATGGTAACAGCCCGGCGCCGAACTTCCCCAAACTGGCCGGCCAGGGCGAACGTTACCTGACCAAGCAGATGCAGGATATCAAGTCCGGCAAGCGCACGGTCCTGGAAATGACCGGCTTGTTGACCAACCTCAGCGATCAGGACCTAGCAGACATCGCGGCGTATTTTGCCAGCCAGAAGGGCAGCGTGGGAGCTGCTGATCCGAAATTGGTCGCCCGTGGCGAGAAACTGTTCCGTGGCGGTGACCTGGAAAAAGGCCTGCCTGCCTGCACCGGTTGCCACTCGCCCAATGGCGCGGGCATCGCCGCCGCCGGCTTCCCGCACCTGAGCGGCCAGCACGCCACCTATATCGCCAAGCAGTTGTCCGATTTCCGCAAGGAAGAGGCCGGGCGTGCCAACGATGGCGACGCGGCAATCATGCGCACCATTGCTCGCAAGCTGAGTGATGAAGACATCGCGGCGGTCTCCAGCTACATCCAGGGCCTGCACTGAGATGCACACTACGTTAACGCTCGATTAATCCATCGATGCAAGCATAAAAAGGGTGGCTTAGGCTGCCCTTTTTTGTGGCCGCTACCGTTACACTAACGAACTCATGCCCGCGTAGACCTGTCACAACAAAGGTCGCGTGAGGCGACTTTATTTGTCCAGGAGTAAAGCATGCGTAATCTGATCCTCAGCGCCGCTCTCGTCACTGCCAGCCTCTTCGGCATGACCGCACAAGCTGCCGACGTGCCGCTTGAAGCCGGTAAAACCTATGTTGAATTGGCTAACCCGGTTCCGGTTTCGGAGCCCGGCAAGATCGAAGTAGTGGAGCTGTTCTGGTACGGCTGCCCGCATTGCTATGCCTTTGAGCCGACCATCAACCCATGGGTTGAGAAACTGCCTAAGGACGTCAACTTCAGACGCATCCCCGCCATGTTCGGCGGCCCATGGGATGCCCACGGCCAGCTGTTCCTGACCCTGGAAGCCATGGGTGTGGAGCACAAGGTCCACAACGCAGTATTCGATGCGATTCAGAAACAGGGCAAGCGCCTGACCAAGCCAGACGAAATGGCTGACTTCGTGGCCACCCAAGGTGTCGACAAGGAAAAGTTCGTGGCCACCTTCAACTCCTTCGCCATCCAGGGCCAGATCAAACAGGCCAAAGAGCTGGCGCAGAAGTACGGCGTGCAAGGCGTTCCGACCATGATCGTCAACGGCAAATACCGTTTCGACCTGGGCACCTCCGGTGGTCCTGAGCAGACCCTCAATGTTGCCGACCAGCTGATCGCCAAAGAGCGCGCAGCCAAGTAAGGGGCCTGTCATGCGTCGCTGGGGTACCGAACGTGTGGTTGGCCTGCATGACCCGCAGGTCAACGAACATCACCTGGAATCCACAGGCCTGCCGGCAGACAGCCGCCTGCGTCTGCTGAGCTTCAATATCCAGGTGGGTATCAGTACCGAGAAGTACCGGCATTACCTCACCCGTGGCTGGCAGCACCTGCTGCCCCACAACGGTCGAGCTGGCAACCTGCAGAAGATCGGCAACCTGTTGAGCGACTTCGACCTGGTTGCCCTGCAGGAAGCCGACGGCGGCAGCATGCGCTCCGGTTACATCAACCAGGTCGAACACCTGGCCCAGCTGGGTGCCTTTCCCTACTGGTACCAGCAACTCAATCGCAACCTCGGGCGCCTGGCGCAGCACAGCAATGGCGTGCTCAGCCGCTTGAAACCCTCCGCCATCGAAGATCACCCGCTGCCAGGCCCCAAGGGCCGGGGCGCGATCCTCGTACGGTTTGGCGAAGGCCCGGAAGCCTTGGTGGTGGTGATGATGCACCTGGCGCTGGGTGCCCGCACCCGCACCCTGCAACTGGCCTACATCCGAGAGCTGATCGGCAATTACAAACATCAGGTGCTGATGGGGGACATGAACACCCACGCCAGCGATCTGTTGCAGAATTCTCCGTTGCGCGACCTCGGGCTACTGGCGCCACAAGCCGAAGCCACGTTCCCCAGCTGGCGCCCGCAACGCTGTCTTGACCATATCCTGCTCAGTCCTACCCTCACACTTGAAAGTGTGCAGGTGCTGGCGCAGCCCATCTCCGATCACCTGCCGGTCGCGGTAGAGATTCGTCTGCCGGGGTCGCTCACGGCTGATGCGTTGCCCGCGTTGAGTTCCGGCCCTCGCGGACCTCTTGCATGAGCGACGACGCCCAGCGCTGGAAAGAAAAATACCTTAAAAGCATCGAGCAACAAGAAAAGCTCGAACGCCGTTGGGCGGCCCGCCTCGACCTGCTGCGCCGTGGGCTGGTGCGCAGCACCCTGGCCGCTGAGGGCACCGACCGCGCGGTCGATCAATGCATGAAAGAAATGCGCGACGTTGTCCGCACCGATGATATGGACGCCGCCCTTGCCGCCTTGCTGCCGCGCCTGGAAAAGGCCGTGCTGGATTCGGAACAGCGCCGTGAAACCCGGGTGGACCAGATCAGCACGGCGCTGACGTCCCTGGTCACGCAACTGCAAAAGCTGCCGCTACCGCGTGAAGTGGCCCGTCCACTGAAGACGTTCGCCAAGCAGCTAGACGGCCGAGTCAGCCAGGCGCGCGAGATTCCCTTGCTGCTCAGCGAATTGAGTGGCCTGCAAGGCCAGGCGTTGAACAACCTGGAGCCGGACGGCGAAACCCCGCGTCAGGGGCCAGGGCTTTTGCAGCGCTTGTTTGGCTCCAAAGAAGTCGTGAACGAGGCGGTGGAAAATGAACCGACGCCCCGCCCGGCCCCGCAGCCTGCGGTAGCCAAGCCTGCGGATGCCGAGCCACAGCCGCCCGAGCAATCCGAGGAACTGACGCAAGCGTTGCGCGCCTTTGCGCCGCAGCCTCAAGAAACGCTTGCCCCTGTCAGTGAGCCCGTAGCGCCCGCCAAGCTGGCCGAGCCCTCCAGCGAAACCTTCGTCTACGAGGCCCCGCCTCAAGCCGCACCCATTGAAACGCCAGTAGCGCGGGTCGAGCCCGAGGCTCAAGTCGAAGAGCCTGCGCCGGAAAGCGCGCTCGCCGCCTTCATTGAAACGCCTGAGGTTCAGGTCGAAGCGCCGGATGAGACCGTCATCGGTAGTCTGTCGCTGCCTCCGGTGCTGGAGGTCGAAGAGCCAGATCCCGACGAGCTGCAAGCGGATGGCGCCTATGCCTTGCCCGACTCGCCGGAACCGTCCTACAGCTCCGTGGCCAAGCACATCGAGGACACCCTGCTCGGCTTGCTGGAGGAACTCTCGCTGCCCGAGCGCCACCGTCCCCAGGCCGAAGCCATGCGCGAGCGCCTGGCCCACGGTCTGAACTGGTACGAACTGCTGCCGATCCTCGACGACCTGGCCGTATTGATGCTGGCGATCACCGACAGTGGTCAGCATGAGTTCGAGGCATATCTCAAGCAGCTCAACGAGCGGCTTGAAGCCTTTCAGGGGCACTTGCAGGTCGCCAGCGACGGACACGCCGACAGCCGTTCTGCCGCCCGCGAGCTGGACACGCAGATCCGCGAACAGGTCGATGGCCTGCAAAGCAGCGTGCAGGAAGCTGCCGACCTGGACAGCCTCAAGCACGTGCTGGAAAGCCACCTCGAAGGCCTGCTGGGCACAATGGATGAGCACCAGCAGCAGCGTGACCAGCGCGAGCAGGAAACGGCAGCGCGTCTGAAAGGCTTGGCCGAGCGTGTTGCCAATATGGAGCAGGAAGCCCAGGGCTACCGCGATCACCTGGAGGTGCAGCGCCAGAAGGCCCTGATCGATCCGCTCACCGGGCTGCCCAACCGCGCGGCCTGGAGTGAACGCCTGGATCAGGAGGTCAACACCTGGCATCAGCGCGGCAACAACCTGTCGCTGGCGATGCTGGACCTGGATCATTTCAAGCGCATCAACGATGGTTACGGCCATTTGGCCGGCGATAAGGTACTGAAGATCATCGCCAACGTGCTGCGCAAGCGCCTGCGTCCGAGCGACTTTATCGCGCGTTTTGGCGGGGAAGAGTTTGTGTTGCTGATGCCAAACTCATCTCTGTCGGATGCGCTGGCGGCGGGCGAAGTGTTGCGCGCAGCGATTGAAGCGTGCCCTTTTCACTTCAAGGGCGAACCGGTGACTATCACCGTTTCAATGGGGGTAGCGCAGTTCCAGCCGGGAGAGCGCAGTGACCTGGCGCTCAAACGTGCCGATGAGGCGCTGTACCGGGCCAAGGCGGCGGGACGGAACCAGGTGCAGGCCGCCTAAAAGATGTTCCATTTTGTAATTTGACGGTGGGGTCACAAAGGGTACGTTACACTGTTGCATTATCGTCTTCAGTGTAATGTCTTCCGCCATGAAATCTTTGTACTTCGCCTTTGTATTTCTTCTGCTCGCAGGTTGTGCCAGCGGCCCGCGCCTGGACACCAGCCATCCTTCGGTGAACCACGACAACCGCGTGCAGTTCGTGATTGTCCACTACACCTCCACCAACCTTGAACGCTCCCTGGCATTGCTTACGCACGGCCAGGTCAGCAGCCATTACCTGATCGGCGACGACGCCTCCGGCACCATCTACAAGCTGGTGGATGAAAGCCAGCGCGCCTGGCATGCCGGCGAAAGCGAATGGATGGGCCGCACCTGGCTCAACTCCAGCTCCATCGGTATCGAGATCGTGAACCCTGGCTACAAGGACACCCCGACCGGCCGCTTGTGGTACCCGTACTCCGAAGCGCAGGTTAAATCCCTGGTGGTATTGCTCAAGGACATCAGCAAGCGCAACGGCATCGACCCCAAGAACATCATTGGCCACAGTGACATCGCACCGTTGCGCAAGCTGGACCCGGGCCCATTGTTCCCTTGGAAACGCCTGGCCGATGAAGGGTTGGGCGTGTGGCCGAATGCCCAGGCTGTTGCGCGGTTCCAGATGCAATACGCGGCGGAGCTACCGAGCATTACCTGGTTCCAGGAAGAATTGGCCCGTTTGGGTTACCAGACGCCTCAGACCGGGGAGCTGGATGTCGCCACGCGCCATGTCATTGCGGCGTTCCAGATGCATTTCCGGCCGTCGCTGTTTGACGGCACACCGGATGCGGAGAGTGCCGCAATCCTGCGCGCGTTGAATCGAACCTAAAGCGGCAACGCCATATAAAACTGAGTGCCCTGCCCCGGCCGCGAATACACGCCCATGCGGCCGCCGTGCAGTTGCACGATTTCCTTGCAAAGCGCCAGGCCCAGGCCGGCGCCGCCTTTCTTGCGGCCCACTTGGACAAAGGGTTCGAAGATCCGTCCCTGCTGCCCATAAGCGATGCCTTCGCCGTTGTCCTCGACGCTGACAATCACTCGCTCACCATGACGGCGCGCCTGCAGGCGAATCTGCCCACCCGCCGCCGTGTGGCGCAGGGCGTTGCCCAGTAGGTTGTCCAACACCCGCTCAAGCTGTGCCTGGTCTGCATACAACCGAGGCAGGTCGGATTGAGCTTCCACCAGCAATTCGATGTTCTGAGCATTGGCCGGCTCTACGAAGCGTGCACGGGCGTGCTCCAGCAGGTCAGTCACATCGCACGGCCCCAGCGTTAGCTTCTGCAGACCGTTCTGGTAGCGCGAGAAATTCAGCAGATCATTGATCAACTGCATCAGGCGCTGCATTTCTTCATTGACCGTATCCAGCAAGTCCGCTTCACGGGACTCGGCCGGGAACTTCGCACGCTCGCGAAACAGCCCGAATGCCATGTGCATGCCGGTCACCGGCGTACGCAGCTCATGGGAGGCGCGTAATACGAACTCGCTGCGTACCCGTTCGAAGGCGCGTTGTTCGGTGACGTCGTGCAGCACCATCACTGCGCCGAGGATATGCCCCTGGGTATGGCTCACCGGGGTCAGGCTGTACGTCAGCAGGCGCAGCTCGCCTTCCACTTCCACTTCCAAATCGTCCGGTGCCCGCTCCAGGTTGCCGCCGCGCAGTACCAGTTGCAGTTGCTCATCCAGCTCGGGGCGTGCCAGTGCTTCGCCAAGACCTTGACCGAGGCGTTCCTCGTCCCAGCCCAATTGACGCTGGGCCACGGGGTTGAGGTGTTCCAGACGGCCTTGGCGGTCAATCATCAGCAGGCCATCGTCGATGCTGTCAAGTACAGCTTGCAGACGTTGTTGGCCGGCCAGCAACTCATCGACATTGGTTGCCTGATGCTGGCGCAACGCTTCGGCCATGATGCCGAAGCGGCGTGTCAGCTGGTTCATTTCTGCTGCGGATGAGATCGGCAGCGTGACCTCGAAATCGCCCTGGCCGATCTTGTCGGCGGCTTTGGCCAGAGCTTCGATCGGCCCGCCGAAGCGCCGGGCAATGCCATGGGCGGTCACAAACCCGATGATCAGCACTGCAAGCCCCACCAAGCCCAGCAAGCCGGCGATCAGCAACGCGCGCTCACGTGATTTGTGCTCGCTGTTGCTGATGTTCTCCAACGCCTGCTTGTGTTCGTTGATCAGGCCGTTGCGCAACTTATTGAAGGTTTCGGTGAGCTTTTCCTTGGAGCCTGGAGGAGGCGTCGGTTGCTGGGATTCGTCAAAGGCGTCCAGCAGATCCTGATACTGGCCTCGGGCCTTACTGAACCCAGTCCCGCGATTGTCGCGCTGCTCATGGGCGATGCCCTGGTCCAGCAGGTCGAAGTAGCGTTGCTTGGAGGCTTGCAGTGCCTCAGGGTCGGGGCGCTCCTCCAGCATCATGATCAACTGATCACCCAGGCTTTGGCGCAGCTTGAGGCCCAGGTCCAGGGTGATGAAGTTGCTGCGAATCAGGGACTCCTGGGTCTTGGCCATTTGCATGACGCTCACCAGGCCCAGGATCAAGCCCAACAGGGCAACGGTGATCAGCGCTGAGATGCTCAGGAATAACCGAGTGCGCAGCTTCATCGCTAACTTCATAGGGTACAGCTCACAGGTTGTACTGTTTGCGTTTGCGGTACAGGGTCGACGCGTCGATACCCAGGGTGCGAGCCGCCTGGTCCAAGGTGTCGCTAGTGGCGAGCACGGCGCCGATATGGGCTTTTTCCAACTGATCCAGGCTGAGCGCCGCGCCAATGCGTGGGGCGTTGTTTCCGGGTTGTTCGGCCATGCCCAGATGGGTGATTTCCACCTTCTCTTGCGGGCAGATAATACTGGCGCGCTCCACCACGTTGCGCAGTTCGCGGATATTGCCCGGCCAGCGGTAGTTGAGCAGTGCTTCGCGCGCTTCATCGCTGAAGCCACGCGCCGGTCGGGCGTATTCCTTGACGAAGCGCGCCAGGAAGCGATCGGCCAGGGTCAGGATGTCCTCACTGCGCTCGCGCAGCGGCGGCAAGTGCAAGGTGATGACATTGAGGCGGTACAACAAGTCTTCGCGGAAGCGGCCGTCGCGGACCATGTCTTCCAGATTCAGGTTGGTGGCTGCCAGGATACGCACGTCAGCACGGCGAGTGACCGGATCGCCCACCCGCTCGTATTCCTTATCCTGAATAAAGCGCAGCAACTTGGGTTGCAATGTGAGGGGAAAGTCGCCGATCTCATCGAGAAACAGCGTGCCGCCGTCCGCTTGGTTAACGCGGCCCAAGGTACTTTCGCTGGCGCCGGTAAACGCACCGCGGCTATGACCAAACAACTCGCTTTCCATCAGTTCTGCGGTCAGCGACGGGCAGTTGATGGTGACGCAGGATTTTTTCGAGCGCTTGCTCCAGCCGTGTATGGCGCGGGCGAGTTCGCCTTTACCGGTACCGGATTCGCCCAGGATCAGAATGTTGGCATCGGTGCCGGCCACTTGGCGCGCGGTTTCCAGTACCACCATCATTGCAGGGCTGTGGGAATCGAGGCCGTCTTTCGGCTGGCGCACTTCGCCTTCAAGGGCTTCGAGGCGTGCGGAGAGTTGGCGTACTTCCAACTGCTTGGCGGTGGCGAGGCGCAGTTGATCAGGGCTGCAAGGCTTGACCAGATAATCGGCAGCGCCGGCCTGGATCGCATCAACGGCGGTATCGACTGCAGAGTGGGCGGTCACAATCACAACACGCATCCACGGCGCCTGAATGCGCATCTGGGCCAGTACATCCAGGCCATTGTCCTCGCCCAGGCGCAGATCGAGGAAGCATAAGTCGAACACCTGGCGCTGCATCAAGGCATCGGCCTGAGCGGCGCTGTTCGCGGTGGCTACGGTGTAGCCTTCATCTTCCAGGCAATAACGGAAGGTGCGGAGGATCGCGGATTCGTCATCCACTAAAAGAATACGGCCTTGAAGTTCCTTGGCTGATTCCATCTGTCCCGCGCTCCTTAAACTATGAATGATGGTGTTTAGTCCCGGAATAATCGGGCAAGTTGCATGGTTTATTCTGATCGATAAAAGGCAGCGTCGTGCAGCTATCTGCATCGTTGCCTACAAAGCCCCGGCTGATGGCGTTTTCATGCCGTCTTGCCACTTCGGCAGCACTCATTCCGTGTTCTATCCATTGATCCGACCGCTGGCCATCGTGCATTTCGCACGGCGCCCAGACGGGCATCGTGCAGGACGCTGGGGGGCAACCCAATCGTCAATATTCAACTCATTGATTTTATTGAGTTTTATTTTGTAAAAAAGCTGGCATGCACTCTGCAATACCTCTCCCAACGAATAATCAAAATGCGGGAGAACAGCAGCATGACTCGCCAAAGCCTCAGCCAATTGCGTGTATCGCCACTGCGCTTGCAACAAGGCCTGTTTGCCAGCCTGGCCCTGATGGTCACGCTGATTGGCGGCCAGCAGTTGCAATATTGGCAGCAGAGTCAGCAGCAGATCCCCCAGTTTGAACGTCCGGCCATGACCCAAACCCATTTCCGTTCCGTTGGCAGTGTTGCTGCCGATGCAACAGCCCCGCAATTGCGGATGGTTGATCAGGAGTCTGCCCTGAGTGAACTGCCATCCCAGGAGCGTTGGGTGTTTTAGGCACCAACAGCCGCTTGTATTGAGCGGCTGCACGGCACTACCGCTGTTACCCCTATAAAAGCGTAAGGAGAATCACCATGTTGAGTTGGGCAATCACGTTTCTGATCATCGCCATTGTGGCTGCAGTCCTGGGCTTCGGTGGTATCGCGGGCACCGCCACGGGTATCGCAAAAATTCTGTTTGTGGTCTTCCTGGTGATGTTCATCGCTTCCTTCTTCTTTGGTCGTCGCGGCCGAGGCTGAACATGACGACTTTGTCCCTTAAAGCTATTGCTGCCGCCCTGCTCCTGGGCGGCAGCGGCTTGGCGATGGCCGCCAATGACGGCCAATCCCGGGCCAACGAATTGCTCAGTGCGGACCCGCAATACCGCGAAACCTGGCAAGGCGTGGTGAAGAAAGAAGAACGGCTGCCGGAATGGGTGATGAACCTGTCGGGTACGGCCGAACAAATGAATGCCGTGGAAGAAGATGGCGACAAGTACTTGGTCGGGCCGCTATGCGAAACCGCTGACACGTGCCTGAACAAACGCCTGATCGTTGCCTTCAGCCTCGACAAGGAAGATGCCTACGCCATGTTGGTGGAAGTCCCGGCCGGTCTTCCGGCGGACAAATCCCCGACGCGGCATGCCGATTACCGTTTTATCGGTAAGCCGGATGACGGCATGCAGAAGTTGCTCATGGAGCAGCTGAAGAAAGATCCGAATTGGTATTAGGTTCCGTCTGACGCGTCTGTCGTCTGCGAAGCCTGCGTCCATAGAAAGAAGCCTCTCGCTTCTTTCTGTTTGCATCGCTCGCAAAGGGCGGTGCATGACCAAGGGGTCGGGTTGCTCTGATCAATCGGGATCGGCGTGACCTACGGGCACAGGGAGTGCCTGCGCAAGGGCCGGGTCAGGCGAAAAGCTGCGACGCAGGTTCACAAGCTCACGGCTTGCTGAACTTGCGGCGGGCTTATTTCTCTTTTGTTATGCCCTCCTTAGTCGAATATTTCCCTTCTGCTTGTTCAGAACCATTTCTTGGTATGTCCGGTCGACCATCTATCGATAAAATTTGAGGGTGCCCATAGGACATTTCCGACACTAAACGACGGAATTCCCAGACATTTCTGCCGGCGCTTGAAAGACGTCCTAATTCTCTGAGCGAGCCGGGTTTGGCCGGTTCACGGCATGTATGTCGGACAAAATGTCACATTTGAACTGACCGTTCGGACAGTTATTATGAAAAAAAGCCATGCCGATTCGGCATAGGGTAGGCGTTTACGGCATTAGACGTCGCTCCCTTGCATGGGAATAGTTGCGCCTTTTTTCGCCTGCCAGTAAGCCATTTCGGCCACGCTGCGGTGACCTTCCATGGAGGCAGATGCACACACTTTTTCGCTCTCGAGCGTTGCAGCTGGCGCATTTGCCTTAAGTTCACTTGAAGTAAGGGTAATGACATGAAGAAGGCAAAGCTAAGCCTCGCCTGGCAGATCCTCATCGGTTTGGTGCTGGGGATCGCAATCGGTGCAGTGCTCAACCATTTCAGTGCTGAAAAGGCCTGGTGGATCAGCAATGTGTTGCAGCCAGCGGGCGATATCTTTATCCGCCTGATCAAGATGATCGTGATCCCGATTGTGATCTCCTCGCTGATCGTCGGCATTGCCGGTGTCGGTGATGCGAAGAAGCTCGGGCGTATCGGCGTCAAAACCATCCTTTACTTCGAAATCGTCACCACTATCGCCATCGTGGTCGGCCTGCTGCTGGCCAACCTGTTCCACCCCGGCGCCGGCATCGACATGAGTACCCTGGGTACCGTCGACATCTCCAAGTACACCGCCACCGCCGCCGAAGTGCAGCATGAGCATGCGTTCATCGAGACCATCCTCAACCTGATCCCGTCGAACATCTTCGCCGCTGTTGCCCGTGGCGAAATGCTGCCGATCATCTTCTTCTCGGTGCTGTTCGGCCTGGGCTTGTCGAGCCTCAAGCCTGAGCTGCGTGAGCCACTGGTGACCATGTTCCAGGGCGTGTCCGAGAGCATGTTCAAAGTCACCCACATGATCATGAAGTACGCCCCGATCGGCGTATTCGCACTGATCGCCGTGACCGTCGCCAACTTCGGCTTCGCCTCCTTGCTGCCGCTGGCCAAGCTGGTGATCCTGGTTTACGTCGCCATCCTGTTCTTTGCCTTTGCAGTACTGGGCCTGATCGCTCGCCTGTTTGGTTTCTCGATCCTCAAGCTGATCCGTATCTTCAAGGATGAGCTGGTCCTGGCCTACTCCACCGCCAGCTCCGAAACCGTGCTGCCGCGCGTGATCGAGAAGATGGAAGCCTACGGCGCGCCGAAAGCCATCTGCAGCTTCGTTGTGCCGACCGGTTACTCGTTTAACCTCGACGGTTCGACCCTCTACCAGAGCATCGCGGCAATCTTTATTGCCCAGCTGTATGGCATCGACCTGTCGGTTGGCCAGCAGTTGATGCTGGTCCTGACCCTGATGGTCACCTCCAAAGGCATCGCTGGTGTGCCGGGCGTGTCCTTCGTGGTGCTGCTGGCGACCCTGGGCAGCGTGGGCATTCCGCTGGAAGGCCTGGCGTTCATCGCCGGTGTCGACCGCATCATGGACATGGCGCGTACCGCCTTGAACGTGATCGGCAACGCCCTGGCCGTATTGGTCATCTCCCGTTGGGAAGGTATGTACGACGACGCCAAGGGCGAGCGCTACTGGAACTCGCTGCCGCACTGGCGCAGCAAGGAAGCCGCGTCGGCCGCCCAAGCGACCCGCAGCTGATAGCACTACAGCTCTAAGACAAACCCCGGATAATTCCGGGGTTTGTCGTTTCTGCCAGCCCCGCTATCATTCGCTCCATTCTTCGGGGGATTCAACTGATGCTCAATGGCCTGTGGCTTGGCTTCTTTGTCGTGGCAATGGTGTCGGCACTGGCGCAATGGCTGGTCGGCGGTAACGCCGGAATTTTCGCGGCAATGGTCGAAAGCATTTTCGCCATGGCCAAACTGTCGGTGGAAGTGATGGTGCTGCTGTTCGGCACCCTGACCCTGTGGCTGGGTTTCTTGCGCATCGCCGAGAAGGCCGGAATTGTCGATTGGCTGGCCAAGGCCCTTGGCCCGCTGTTTCGCCGCCTGATGCCGGAAGTGCCTGCCGGCCACCCCGCGATCGGTTTGATCACCCTCAACTTCGCCGCCAACGGCCTGGGCTTGGATAACGCGGCGACGCCTATCGGCTTGAAAGCGATGAAGGCGCTGCAGGAACTCAACCCCATCCCCAACACCGCGAGTAATGCGCAGATCCTGTTTCTGGTGCTCAACGCGTCGTCGCTGACGCTACTGCCGGTGACCATCTTCATGTACCGCGCCCAGCAAGGCGCGGCGGACCCGACGCTGGTGTTTCTGCCGATCCTGCTGGCGACCAGCGCCTCAACCCTGGTCGGCCTGCTCTCGGTGGCGATCATGCAGCGCCTGCGGCTGTGGGATCCGGTAGTGCTGGCCTATCTGATTCCGGGCGCACTGGTGTTGGGCGGCTTCATGGCATTGCTGGCGACCCTTTCCGCGACGGCGCTGGCTGGCTTGTCGTCGATCCTCGGCAACCTCACGCTGTTCGGGTTGATCATGCTGTTTCTGGTGATCGGCGCGTTGCGCAAGGTCAAGGTCTACGAGGCATTTGTCGAAGGCGCAAAAGAAGGCTTCGACGTGGCCAAGAACCTGCTGCCCTACCTGGTGGCGATGCTGTGTGCCGTGGGTGTGTTGCGCGCTTCGGGCGCCCTGGATTTCGGCCTGGAAGGCATTCGCCATGTGGTCGCCTGGACCGGCATGGACACACGCTTTGTCGATGCCTTGCCGACTGCGATGGTCAAGCCGTTTTCCGGCAGCGCTGCGCGGGCGATGTTGATCGAGACCATGCAGACTCAAGGTGTAGACAGCTTCCCGGCGCTGGTGGCAGCGACGATTCAGGGCAGTACCGAGACCACCTTCTATGTGTTGGCGGTGTACTTTGGGTCGGTGGGTATCCAGCGCGCCAGGCACGCGGTGGGGTGTGCGTTGCTGGCGGAGTTGGCCGGTGTCGTTGCTGCTATTGCGGTGTGCTACTGGTTCTTTGGCTGAGGCTTGTACCCAAACCTGTAGGAGCGAGCTTGCTCGCGAAGAACGTATCGGCAACGCGGGCAGGCTGATAGCGCTGCGTTATCGTTGACGATTTTCGCGAGCAAGCTCGCTCCTACAGTGGGTGCGCTGCCGTGCCTTGACTCACCACCCAATCCACCACCTGCTTATTCAACTGATCCCCCGCCTGCCCAAACCCGGCCACCACCGCTGGCACCTTGGTGTCGCTCACCGGCTGCCGCACCTCAAACCGTCGGCTGGCAACAATTCGCTGGTCACTGCCGCGCACCAACCGCGCATCCAGGCGAATCACCACCTCCACCGCACTGCCGTGGTATTCACTCTGGAACGCCTGCAATTGCCCGCCCAGCTCATAGTCGGACTGCAGGTTGGTGTCGTCGGTGCTCAGCAGCGTCACCCGGCCATCGCGCTGGAAGCCGTCCATGAAGCGGTTGCGCAGCAGCACCGGCGACGGGTCGCTCCAGCGCGAGTTGGCATAACTGCTGATCAGGTCGCCATTGGGCACCACGGCAATGCGCGGGCTGTCGAGAAATTCGCTGGTCTGCGGCTTGTTCACGCGCAGCGACCAACTGACCGGCGTGGCCTGGCTGACTGTCTGGGCCGAGGACAGGCGATACACATCCGAAGGGTCGGCCTTGGGCAGGATCGAGCACGCGCTCACCAGCGCCAAGGCCACAGGGGCGATCATTTGGTAAGCACGCTTCATGGCGTGAACTCCTTGTTCTTGTCGCTGCCCAGCAGGTACCCGCTGGGGTTGGCTTCCAGGCGGCGGGAGATGGCGCGTAGCGAACCGAGGGTTTCGCGCAGTTCGCGCACGGCCGGCGCCAGTTCATTGAGGCCTTGCATGCCGCTGTTCACCGAGTCCTTGTTGTCTGTCAGCAAGGTGTTGATGGTCGCGGTGCTTTGTTCAAGGGATTTCATGGCCTGTTCGGCACTGCCGAAGACCTGCTTGCCTTGTTCGTTGAGCAAACCGTTGGCGTTGCGCATCAGCACAGTGGTCTGCTCCAGGGCAGCGCTCGCCTGTTTGCTCACCTGCATCAGTTGCTGCATCACCACCTTGATATCGCCGCGCTGGTCGGCGATGGCGCCGGTGGTTTGTTGCAGGTTTTCCAGGGTGTTGCTCAGGCGCTCGACGTTCTCGCGGGAGAACATGTGGTTGGCGTTGTGCAGCAGCAGGTTGATGCTGGTCATCAGGTCGTTGCTATTGTTCAGCAGGCGTGCGATGGGCGATGGTGAGGCGATGATCTGTGGCAGGTTACCGTCCTTGCCCTTGAGTTCCGGACTCTGCGGGGTGCCGCCAC
The DNA here is from genome assembly GCF_049897165.1 of Pseudomonas sp. TWR1-1-4. NCBI lineage: Bacteria > Pseudomonadati > Pseudomonadota > Gammaproteobacteria > Pseudomonadales > Pseudomonadaceae > Pseudomonas > Pseudomonas sp. TWR1-1-4. Next base: position 741,303 of record NZ_JAFCVS010000005.1, read on the forward strand.
TGAGCTGGATGATCGAGGTACCCGTGATGCCGGTCAGGGCCAGCTTTGCCTGGGTGTCTTCCTTGACCGGCGTCTGCCCGGCCAGGCGGATACGTGCCAGGACGCGGCGCGGATCCTTGGGGTCCAGGCTCAGGCTGATGACATCGCCCACCTTGATCCCGCTGTACTGCACCGAACTGCCCTGGGACAAGCCACTGACGGCTTCGTTGAAGATCACTTCGTAGTCCTGAAAGGCGCTGTCGACGCTGGACTTGGCCAGCCACAGGCCGAACAGCATCGCGCCGACCACCACGATCACGCTGAACAGACCGATCATCACATGATGGGCTCGGGTTTCCATGTCATACCTCGTTAAGCGATTGAGCGGCATCCAATGCCGCGCGGCCACGGGGGCCGTGGAAATATTCGTGGATCCATGCGTCGTCCGTTTCCGAGACAACATCGATGGCATCGGCCACCAGCACTTTCTTCTGCGCCAGCACCGCCACGCGGTCGGTGATGGTGTACAGCGTGTCCAGGTCGTGGGTGACCAGAAACACACTCAGGCCCAGCGCATCGCGCAGGGTCAGGATCAGTTGGTCGAATTGCGCCGCGCCGATCGGGTCGAGCCCGGCGGTGGGTTCGTCGAGGAACAGGATGTCCGGGTCCAACGCCAGCGCGCGGGCCAGGGCGGCGCGCTTGATCATGCCGCCGGACAGTGAAGCCGGGTACTTGTCGGCCGCCGACAATGGCAACCCGGCCAGGGCGAGTTTCACCGCGGCCAAGTGCTCGGCGTCGCGGCGGCTGAGGCCGGCATGTTCGATCAACGGCAGCGCGACGTTTTCGGTCACGGTCAGCGAAGAAAACAGCGCGCCCTTCTGGAACAGCACGCCGAAGCGCCGTTCCACCAGGGAACGCTCATGTTCCGGCAGGTTCGGCAGGTTCTTGCCGAACACCCGCACTTCGCCTTCGCTGGGTCGACGCAGGCCGACGATACTGCGCAGCAGCACCGACTTGCCGCTGCCGGAGCCGCCGACCACCGCGAGGATCTCGCCTTTGTACAAATCCAGGTCGAGGTTCTCGTGCACGCTCTGACTGCCAAAGCGATTGCACAGGCCGCGCACTTCAATCACCGCCTCGGCGGGCGCTCGGTGTAGACGACTCACCAGCCCATCTCCATGAAGAACAGCGCGGCGACCGCATCCAGCACGATCACCACAAAGATCGATTGCACCACGCTGGAGGTGGTGTGGGCACCGACCGACTCGGCACTGCCGCTGACCTTGAAGCCCTCCAAGCAGCCAATGGCGGCAATCAGGAACGCAAAAACCGGCGCTTTCACCATGCCCACCAGGAAGTGCTGGACGCCAATGTCCGATTGCAGCAGCGACAGGAACATTGCCGGCGAAATATCCAGGGCCACGGCGCAGACCACGCCGCCGCCGACAATCCCCGAGAGCATCGCCAGGAAGGTCAGCATCGGCAATGCCACCAGCAGCGCCAGTACGCGAGGCAGCACCAGCAACTCCATCGGGTCCAGGCCCAGGGTGCGGATTGCGTCGATTTCTTCGTTGGCCTTCATCGAGCCGATCTGGGCGGTAAAGGCACTGGCGGTGCGACCGGCGATCAGGATCGCCGTCAGCAACACGCCGAACTCCCGCAGGAAAGAGAACGCCACCAGGTCGACGGTGAAAATAGTCGCGCCAAAACTCTTGAGCACGGTGGCGCCGAGGAATGCCACCACGGCACCCACCAAAAAGGTCAGCAGGGCCACGATGGGCGCGGCGTCGAGGCCGACCTGTTCCAGATGCGCGACCATGGGCGTGATGCGCCAGCGCTTGGGACGGAATATTCCACGGGCGAAGGTTTCGAGAATCAGGCCGATAAAACCCAGCAGTTTCTTGCTGTCCTGCCAGACGGTGTCCACCGCCCGGCCAATGCGCGCCAGCACCTGAATGCCAGCGGCTTCTTCCGGTGCTTTGTCCGGTACGCAAAAATCATTCAGGGAGCGGTAGACGGTCTTGAGCAGTGCGCGGTCGGCGGCAGACAAGCTGCAGTCAGTCTGCTCGGCAGATTGCTCGATGCGGGTCGGCCCCAGCAACTCCACCAGCAACGACGCGCCGGCAGTATCCAGGGCACCGAGGCCGTTGAGATCGATGCGCGCGCCGGCGTCGTATTGGCCGTCGAGCTTGTCCGACAGCTTCTTTAGGTTGGCATAGTGGGCAAGCGTCCAGTCCCCCGTAATCCTCAGCTGTGGCGGGGTGGTGGACGTATCGAGGTGGGCTGCACCGGCCGTCGTAGGGGGGGTCATAAGCTCCGAGCTTGTTTGGCTATCCACAATTCCTACGTAATAGCACGAACCTGCCTACTTTGGGTTGTCCGTTTGTGCTGAGTCCGTCACTTTGAAGCGCAGCACGCCGATTACCTGCCCGTCTTCAGTCAGCACGCGTACTTGCCAGCGACCCACGGCGTCGCCGGGGAAGTTCTGCTTGTGGGTCCAGGCGCGGTAGCCCTCTTTGCGTCCGCCATGGATATCCAAGGCGATGCGGTCGACCTCTTTGCCGTTGAATTGCCACACATGGTAGATGCGCTCATCCAACCCGCGCGGCGCGTTGATCGCGGTGTAGGCATACAGCCCGCCGCTGCGCAGTTGGGCGGCGGTGACTTCCTTGAGGTCGTCGCCCGGCGTGCGGTCTTGCAACTGTGTGCTGATGGCCACTTCAGTCATCCACAAGGTGGCCGGTGGCACCCAACTGCGCAGGAACCATCCGGCGCAACCAATGGCGGCCGTGACCCCGAGCAACATCGCCCAGCCTTTAAGGCTGCGTAGCGGCATGCTGACGGCCAGGCTCGGAATCGACAACGCCATGGCCACGCCGAGGGCCAGCTTGTAACTCTCGGCCGTGGTCAGGTGCAGGATGATCGGCAGCGCGGTGAGCAGCGCGGCGAACAGTGTGAAGGTGTGCAGCGCGAGGAACAGTGAACGTTTGGGCGCCAACCATTTGTAGTACAGCGGGTCGACAATCGACACCAGCGCCGCCGCGCCGAGCAGGCCGGTAAAAATCGATTGGCCGCTGTTCCAGGCGGTGGTGATGAAAAAGAACGGCAGCACAAAAAACAGACTTTCCTGATGGATCATCTGGGTTGCATAGCGCAGTAGCGGTTCGGGGATTTCGCGCTTGAAGACCTTGGTGAACAGCTGGGTGAAGCTGTTTTCCAGCATCAGCCACAGCCAGCTCACCAGCATGATCACTGCGATCCAACTGGCCATGCCCTGTTGGCGGTCCACCAGGATGAAGCTGCCCACACCCGAGATGAAGCCGCCGAGTGCAATCACCCCTGGGTAGCGCTTCATCAGCTCGAGAATGCGCTGGATTACGTGGGTCAGGTTTGGCATCTGGCGGTTCGCAGTCTTTGTAGGAAAAAATCCTAGACAGAATAACGTCTTAGTCCGTCGTCCGTTGCGTCATTACGCGATCCGTTTGCGATAAAGCCGTACGCCGATCAACACAAAGGCGATCAGCCCTAGGACACCGGCGCCGATCCAGCTCAGCAGGTCGTAACTGAGCAGCGGCTTCTCGATACGCCAGTAGCCGGGTTGCTTGAACACTTGGCGCATGGCCTGGTTGGTCTGGTCCAGACTCACGGCCTTGATGCGTTTGACCGGGTCGCTGAAGTGGCCGTTGTTGTAATCGCCGGAAGCGCTCCAGTAATAGTCGGCCAGTGCACTGTTGCCCTGCACGGCCCAGGCCTGACGGGCGACGGCGGCCTGTTGCAGGCGGGCGAATACCGCCGGGTCGAGACCGTCTTTGAGCAGCTGCGCCCTGAGGTCCTGGAGCACCTGTTCGGCTTCGGGGAGGTTTTCCCGCTCAAGGTCGGCATTCAGGCTGAGGAAGCCGACGCCGCCGAGCACTTCGCGTTCGCTCCACGGGCCGTAGGACAAGCCGTGCTTGAGGCGCAGTTGGCGGTACAACGCCCAGTCGAGGTAGTCCTTGAGCAGGTCGTAGGTTTCATCATGCCCGTCGTCCAGTACTGGCTCAGGGAGCATCCAGTGCAGTTTGGCGCTATCGCCGACCCAGCCGTGGATCAGTTCGCGGTGGGCGGCGGCGGCATGCTGGATTTCCGGGAGTGCCGGGTGTTCCGTGGGTTCGACCGGGTCGAGCTGGCCATAGGTACGTTCCAGATAGGCCGGCAGCAATTTGTCGAGGTCACCGACGATGATCAGGGTCATGTTGTTGGGCGCGTACCAGTTTTTGCGCAGGTTCTCCAACTGGTCGCGAGTCAGATGGTCGACCTCGGCGCGTTCGGCGCATTTGAGGCCCAGCTCGACGGCCAGTTGATTGCTGGCGGTGTGGCCTAGATCCTGGCGGTCCAGCAGGCGTTGCAGGTGTGAGTAGTGGCCGCCGTCTTCGCGCTCCACCACCCGCTTGGCGGCGTTGATATTGGCGTCGGTCAATTCGGTGCGGGTGAGGATCGCCAGCAGCAGGTCCAGCACCTTGCGCTGGTTTTGCGCGGGCGCCTCGATCACGAAGGTGGTGTCGGCGTTGCTGGTATAGGCGTTCCACTCGCCGCCCAGGGCTTGCATGCGGTCTTCCAGCTCACCTTCTCCACCGCCGTCGATGCCGCTGAACAGCAAGTGTTCCAGCAGGTGCGGCAGCTCTTTGTCCTCGCAACTGAAGTCATCCAGACCCACGCCGACCACCAGGCGGATCGCCACATGCCCACGTTCGGTGCCCGGCTTGAGCAGCAATTGCAGGCCATTGGGCAAGGTGTAGCCCTCGACTTGCAGGCGGTCAAAGGCAAAGGCATGGGCAGAGCCCATGAGCAGACAGGCGAACAACAGGCGACGCATAACAAGCTTCCTGGCGAGTGAGGTCAGTTTTAACTGACTTCGCGGGCCATAGTACGTTCAGGGCGAATGTGTGATGTCGGCAATATCTTCGGCGGAGAGCGCGCCGGTGTCGGATGTTTCCAACACTACATAAGCACTGCTGCAAAACAACGAGTTGAGGCGTTTCATGTCCGCAATCAGCTCCAGGTGTAGGGAGCTGGTCTCCAGACTCTGTACGATTTTTCTCTGCAGGCGACTCACGTGCGCGTGGGCCAGGCGGCGTTCCTGGGCGCGGAATCGGCGTTTTTCGCGCAGCAACTGGCGGGCACTTTCCGGGTCGGCGCTGAGGAACACTGACAGGCCCAGGCGCAGGTTGGCGATCAACTGACTGTGCAGGCCAGTGAGTTCTTCCAGGCCCACTTCCGAAAACTGGCGACGCTGGGAAGTTTTCTGCTGCTGAACTTTGCGCAGCATGCGTTCGATCAGGTCGCCGGCCAGTTTCAGGTTGATCGACAGCTCGATGATTTCGGCCCAGCGCCGGCTGTCCTGCTCACTGAGGTCTTCGCGGGGCATTTGCGCCAGGTAGAGCTTGATCGCGCTGTACAGCGATTCGACGTCGTCGCTGAGGCTGCGCATTTCCTGGGTGATGGCGGTCTGTTTGCCGCGCAGCACTTCCTGCATGGCGGTCAGCATGTTGTCGATCAGGTCGCCCAGGCGCAGGGTTTCACGGGCGGCGTTGGCCAGGGCCAGGCTTGGGGTGCTGAGTGCCGTCAGGTCCAGATGGCGCGGCTTGGCTTTGCCGTTGACCTCTTCACGCTCGGGCAGCAGCCAGGCGCACAGTTTTGCCATCGGGCCGATGGTGGGCAACAGGATCAGGCAACGGCTCACGTTGTAAAGCAGGTGGAAGGTGATGACCATGCCTTGGGCGCTGTAGTCCAAGCCATCCATCCACAGCACCAGCGGGTCCAGCACAGGAATGATCAGCAACAGGCCGATCAATTTGTACAGCAGGCTGCCCAGCGCGACCTGGCGCCCGGCCGCGTTCTGCATGCTGGTACTGAGGAAGGCCAGCACGCCGCTGCCGATGTTGGCGCCGATCACCAGGCCGATCGCGACATGCAAGCCGATCACGCCTGCGCCGGCCAGAGTCGCGGTCAGTAGGACGGCGGCCAGGCTGGAGTAGGAAATCATCGCGAACAAGGCGCCGACCAGGGCGTCGAGCAAGATGTCGCCGGTCAACGATGCGAACAACACTTTCACGCCTTGGGCGTGGGTGATGGGGCCGGCGGCTTCCACGATCAGTTGCAGCGCAAGGATGATCAGCCCGAGGCCGATCCCCACGCGTCCCAACTGCCCTGCCCGCGTTTGCTTGCGCGACAGGAAGAAAATCACCCCAAGAAAAATCAGCAGCGGCGACAGCCAGGACAAATCGAACGTCAGCACCCGCGCCATCAACGCAGTACCGACATCGGCGCCGAGCATGGTCGCCAGGGCGGGCATCAGGCCCATGAGGCCCTGGCCGACGAAGGAGGTCACCAGCATCGCCGTGGCGTTGCTGCTCTGCACCATGGCCGTCACCAGGATACCGGCGATAAACGCCAGCCAGCGCTTGGACATGTTCTGCCCGATGACTTGGCGCAAGTTGGAACCGTAGACCCGCAGGATGCCGGTACGGACGATGTGCGTGCCCCAGATAAGCAGGGTCACGGCGGAAAGCAGATTGAGCAAGGTCAGCATGCTCGGCCCCCCGTGTGGGTGCGCTCTAAAGTGAGCGAAGGAAAGTTGCCGCGTGCCGCTCTACGTCTTGTACTTAAGCTGTAGTTGGCGAATGGGCTCTGCGCCAGCATCGCATAGCTAAAGTGGGGATTGAAACAAAACTGTCATGAAATCAACTTTTTGTGGATGCAAAAAAGGGGCTTAAAAAGCCCCTTTTTGTCTGGCTCGGGTTTATTGACCCGGAATGTCTTTGCGCAGTTTCACCGGATCCTGCTGTTTTTTCTTTTTCGCGATGGCGGTGCGCATCTTGATGTTCACCGCTTCCACCGCCAGCGAGAACGCCATGGCGAAGTAGACGTAGCCTTTTGGCACGTGCACATCGAAGGATTCCGCGATCAGCACGGTACCCACGACCAGCAGGAACGACAGCGCCAGCATTTTCAGCGACGGGTGCTTGTCGATGAACTCGCTGATGGTGCCAGCAGCCAACATCATCACCAATACCGCCACGACAATCGCCGCGACCATGACCGGAACGTGGGACACCATGCCGACAGCGGTGATGACCGAGTCCAGGGAGAACACGATGTCGATGATCGCGATCTGGATGATGGTGTAGATGAACTTGCCACCGGCGCCCTTCGGCTCGTCGTGGGTTTCGTCTTCACCTTCCAGCGCGTGGTACATCTCCTGGGAGCTTTTCCACAGCAGGAACAGGCCACCGAAGAACAGGATCAGGTCGCGACCGGAAATGCCTTGGCCGAAGACCACGAACAGGTCGGCGGTCAGTTGCATCACCCAGGTGATCGACAGCAGCAACAGAATGCGCGTGACCATGGCCAGCGCCAAGCCGAAGATCCGGGTGCGCGCCTGCATATGCTTGGGCATGCGGCTGACCAGGATCGAAATCATGATGATGTTATCGATGCCCAGGACGATCTCGAGGGCCGTCAGGGTGAAGAAGGCAATCCAGATTTCCGGATTGGTCAGCCATTCCATGTGTATTCCTTTGAGCGAGTGTTAAACCGCGCAAGCTGCAGCGCCGCGCGGTTGGGTGTTTGGATTATAGAGTGCTGAACAGCGGAATAATCCCCATCAGCAAAGCGGCGACCATTATGCACAGGCACACCAGCACTGCCCACTTGAGGGTAAAGCGCTGGTGATCGCCAAACTCGATACCCGCCAAAGCGACCAGCAGGTAGGTCGAGGGTACAAGCGGGCTCAACAGGTGCACAGGTTGGCCGACGATCGACGCACGTCCCATTTCTGCCGCAGTGATGCCGTAGTGGCTGGCGGCTTCGGCGAGTACTGGCAATACGCCGTAGTAGAACGCATCGTTGGACATGAAGAACGTAAACGGCATGCTCACCAGCGCGGTGATCACGGCCAGGTACGGGCCCAGCGCGTCAGGGATAACGGCCAGCAGGCTCTTGGACATGGCATCGACCATGCCGGTGCCCGACAGGATGCCGGTGAAGATACCGGCCGCGAAGATCAGCCCCACCACCGCCAATACGCTGCCGGAGTGAGCGGCGACGCGGTCTTTCTGCATCTGCAGGCAGGGGTAGTTGACGATCATCGCAATACTGAACGCCACCATGAACAGCACCGGCAGGGGCAACAGGCCGGCGATCAACGTGCACATCAGGGCGAACGTCAGCGCGCCATTGAACCAGATCAGTTTCGGGCGACGAGCGTCCGGGAATTGCGACACGCTGATTTCGCTGTGGTCGATCTCGTCGCCTTGCAGGTGCAATTCACCCAGGCGTGCACGTTCACGCAGGCCGTACATGTAGGCAATCACCAGGATTGCGACGACGCCGGCGGCCATTGCCGGGATCATCGGTACGAAAATGTCCGATGGGTCCACATGCAACGCACTGGCGGCGCGGGCGGTCGGACCACCCCAGGGGGTCATGTTCATCACGCCACCGGCGAGGATGATCAAGCCAGCCATGATCCGCGGGCTCATGCCGATGCGCTGGTACAGCGGCAGCATGGCGGCCACGCAGATCATGTAGGTGGTGGCGCCGTCACCGTCGAGGGACACCACCAGGGCCAGCACAGCGGTGCCGACCGAGACTTTCAGCGGGTCGCCCTTGACCATCTTGAGGATCTTGCGCACGGCCGGGTCGAACAGGCCGGAGTCGATCATCAGGGCAAAGTAGAGAATGGCGAACATCAGCATCACGCCGGTCGGCGCGAGCTTGGTGATGCCCGCGAGCATCATCGGACCGATCTCCGGCGCGAAACCGCCGAACAGCGCGAACAGGATCGGCACAATGATCAGGGCGATCAGCGCGGACAGGCGCTTGGTCATGATCAGGAACATGAACGTGATGACCATGGCAAAGCCAAGGAAAGTCAGCATAGGAATACTCCAGGCGTAGCGCGGCTAGGGAATGGCGAACCGAGGGGGTCAGCGCAGAACGAAAGGCACGAGGCGTACGGGTGGAGTTGGGGCGAACAGGCGGGTACGAGCGGACATCGGGAATCACCATTGTTGTTGTTAACAGCCGGTCTGTTGCCGGCAGTGGGGGCGATCCTAGACGGGTAAGCTTTCAGCCAGCTTTCGCTGGATGAAAGGCTGATGAAGGGTTACTCGGCGTTTCAGGGCAGCTCCAGGCCGCCCGCCGCCTTGTGCAAGGCCCGCAAATGCTCGCCTACCTGCTTGAGATTGGCTTCGCAGGCGGCAATCTCGGCGGAGCGCGAAGGGTCCAGCAGCGCCCTCACCTCTTTATCCAACTCGCCAGTCAGTGATTGCAGTTGCTTCTGGCGCTCGGCGCTTTCCGATTCCAGGCGCTTGGCTTCCGAAGGCTGCGGCAGGCCGTAGCCGCCGCTGCCCAAGAGTTCTGCCGGACGGCTGAGGAAGCCGCTGTTGGCGAGGATCTGTTGCAGCGTAGCGTTGGCTTTCTCCATGCCGCCGTTTTTCAGCTCGCGGGCGCCGAGGTAGCGTTGTTTGACTTCGTCCTGGGCCAGCATCAACTGCTTGCGAAAACTCGCCTGTTCAAGCAGCAGTAATGCGGCGCTGGTGCGCAGATCTGCCTGGCCGAACCACTGGCGGCGCTCCTCTGCGCTGAGGGACAGCCAGTCTTCGACCTGGGTCTGCTGGATCGGCAGATGCTTGCGCAGTACATCGAACATCGCTTGGTAGCGTTCGCGGAAGGAGTCGAAGTGATAGCCCAGGCGTAACGCCCGGCGTTTGTCGTCCAGTACGCTGGTGTCGGCCAGGCCACGAGCACTCAATACCTCAAGCAAACCGTTGGGGGTTATGTTGTCCAGGCCGGTCAGTTGCGGGTTGGCGCTGCCACTGCGTAACAGTTTCAGGCTCTCCACCGCACAGTTGTTGGAAATGAAGAAGTAATTACCGTCGTAGCTCCAGTGCATCTCGGCGGCATGCTCGACGGTGTCGTTGATTTCCTGGCGGGTCAGTTTCAACGGCACGGAGGCCAGGCCGCGCAACTCGGTCTTGGTGTACTCGTCGATCACTTGCGCCAACGGCAGGACAAACAGGCGCGACGGGTATTTGCCGACCAGGCCGTCCCAGCTCGACAGCTGTACGTCACCGACAAACGCGCGGTAGGACAACACCAGGTGCTGGTCCAGATCCAGCCGACAATCCGGACCACGCGGACGGCCTGGCGCGCAGATCACCAGGCGCAGCATGCTGTGGCCCCAGCGGCTCACCAGGTTTTGGTTGGCTTCGGCCAGCAGGTAGTCGATTTCGTAGACGCGCTCCGGGTCGACATGGCCCAGCGGCGTCTTGGCGAAATCGTTGCCGGCGTTCAGGAAAGCATAGGTGTTGGCGCAGGTTTCTTGGTTCGGCGGCGCCCAGCCAAAGTGTTCTTTGTAATAACGGAACAGCGAGGGACGGCGGCAGGCGTAGCTCGGGTCAAGCAGGAAGTACTCCATGTTGACTGCGACGAATTCCAAGGGGCTGGTGGTTTCGTAGATGTCCGGGCTGCGCGCGACCTGATGGTTGTTCTGTTCGCGTTCGCCACGACGACCGACGTATTGCGGCCAGCCGGCAAGGTCTAGCAGGCGCGGGTCATCGCTGAGGGTAAAGCGTCGGCCATTCTGGCCCCGGCATTGATCAGGCAGGCCGATCAGGCCGGTGAGATTGTTCTGGCGGCTGCAGCGGTTGATCAGTGCGCGGTCTGCTTTGGACCACAGGCGTGCACGGTCATAAATGTGGGTCAGCTCATGCAGCACGGTGGCGAGCATTTCGCGGCGCACGGTGCCGTGGGGGCGATTGGTTTTCTGGGTGGCGGCGCTGCCGTCGGTGAGGCTGGCGAGCAAGTTGCGGTTGAGGTCCAGCTCGGACACCAGGGAGGCTTGCCCGTAGGCGTTCTCGGGCATCTTGTCGGTCCAGCCGACATCGATGCGTCGGTCCAACTGCTCGACGAAGCTAGGCGGTAAAGCGCGCATCGCTTCGTCGAGCAACGCCTGGCTGGCCTGCAGTTCAGCAGGGCTCAAGCCATCGGTCTTGAGTCGCAGTTGCAGGCCGGCTTGGGCTGCGCTGGCACACAGCAGCACAACCCCGGCCAGGAGCCAGGCGGCAATTCGCCTCACAGTGCGAGAATAGCTTCGGCGAGGGTCTGGTCACTGGCGTCGCGGGCTTCCGGCAGACGTGTGCGCAGGGTGTCGAAGGCGGCTTCCAGGCGTGCGCCACGGATCTCGCCGTTGGTGGCGACGAAGCTGGCAGCGTCGTCGTGGGCCTCGCGCACGACTTTGGAGTCGCGTATGGAGGTGGTGGTGTCCGAGGTGAAATCAATGGTGCGACCAGAGGCGCGAACAATGATGTTACTGGTGGCCACCAGGGTTTGTGCCTGGGCAACGTCGGCCAATAACAGCAGGCCAAGGGCGGCGGCGATCAGCGGGCTACGCATGAGATGACTCCAATGAAAAAGATGGAATACAAAGATGATTATTGGACGAGAATTGCTTGCGCCAGTTCAAGGTCGCTGGCGTTAAGTTTTGGTTGGCTGCGGCGCAGATAATCCAGCGCGGATTCCAGCCGTGCGCCCCGCCATTGGCCGTCAGTGGCGATAAACGCAGCCGCGTCGTCCTGGGCGGCCATAATCACTTTTCTGTCGAAGGGCGCGGACGTCACCTTGCTGGAGGCGTACGCACTGGCGACGGTGCTTTGGGTGCTCAGGTCGAAAGCCGAAGCCACGGGCGACCAGGCGCCACAAAGCAATAGTGGAACTATTAAAAGGCGGTATGAAAAAGCCATGGGACTCGACAACTTAAAACGAGCGCCAAGGCTAGCGTAATGCCCGGGCGAGAGCCAGCGCCCAGGCATCAGCCTTGTATTCAGATCGCCAGGATGGCCTGGGCCAACTGTGCGTCAGTCGCGGTGTTCAACTGCGGCGCTTGTTGGCGAATCTGTGCCAGGGCGCTCTCCAGTTTCACGCCACGGATGGCGCCTTCACTAGCAACAAAGCTGGCGGCGTCGTCACGGGCGGCGCGCACGACTTTATTGTCGCGCAGGGACGACGTGGCATCGGAAGTAGCGTCGGAGGTGGCCTTCAGCGCGCCGACGATGGAGTCGGTGGTCACGATGAAGCTGGTCGCGTTGGCGTTGGCAGCCAGGGCCAACAGGGCGGCGGCACTCAGCAGGCGAAGACGGGACATGGGATGACTCCTGTAGATGAACGGATAAGGTGGCGCAGGGCAGCCATTGGGGATCAGACGCCCGTACTACGCGGTTCGCCACGTGGTGACTGGATATTAAGCCGCCGTTTATCCGTTCGGGAAGCGTCTTGACTGCCTAGTCACGCCAGAACGGTTTGGACAGCTCGTTCATTCGTTCGCCAGGACTGATGCCCAGGTCGGACAGTTCACGGCTATCAAGCTGAGACAGTTGGCGCCGTTCATAGGCCTGGCGTAGCCATTTGGCGAGGATCGAAGCGGCTCGACTTAACAACCGCTTATAGCTGTGGGATGGCGTGTCCATGGCGTGCACCTTTCATGAGGTCTTGGAACACCATGTTCAGCGAGAGGATGTGACCGATACAGATACACTGGAGTTAAATTGTACTGCTTAACTGTTGTATTTTTTAAACTGTACCTGTCCACGAATTGTGTCACTGTTTTCCGTTGAAAACCCAAGCCCCGAAAACAACAAAGCCCGCCTCCGATTTCCCGGGGCGGGCTTTGCTTTGACAAATCAGGGTGCTGGCGGTGTACCCGGTAGGTCAGGGCCAGCGAGCGCTAAATCAGCGCCAGAACGGCTTGCTCAGCTCTTCGTAGCGTTGAGCTTCGCTGATGCCTGCGTCAGCCAGCAGACGCGAATCCAGACGAGCCAATTGGTGGCGGCTGGAGATGCGGCGCTGCCACAACATCAGGTTGGCGATAACGCGCAGAGGCAGGGAGGCCTGGGTGTTTACAGCTTTTTCTTCGAAGAACAGATCGGAACTGAGTGTACGTTCCATGATGACATCCTTCCGCTTGTGGCGGGATTAGGTAGTGGTTTAACTGATGCCAATGATCCTCTTCCGACGCAAGACTCTCTAGATACAGTTCCCTTGTATTGTGAGGGGCCAGTTAACTGTTTATGGGTGCTGTACTGTACATAAATGAGGCAACTGTACCTATACGCACTGAAGTGGTGCGAAATTGGTGTTTTCGTAGTGATGTGTGGGATATTTCGGTAGGAAATGACCGGTACAGCAGTACAGTTTTTTGCAGGAATGGCGTTGAGGATGCCGGGCTGATGAAACTGTTTTTGCATCAGCCCGGATCTGTATCAATCACGCCTTGAGCATATGCCCGGTTTCTTCCAGGTTGATGTGCCAGCTCAGTGCTTCGCGCAGGATGTGGGGCGTGTGCCCGCCGACGGCGCAAGCAGCGTTGAAGTAACTGTTCAGGGCATCGCGATAGGCAGGGTGCACACAGTTATCGATGATCACCCGGGCCCGTTCCCGTGGCGCCAGGCCACGCAGGTCGGCAAGCCCAACTTCGGTGACCAGGATATCGACGTCATGCTCGGTGTGGTCCACATGGCTGACCATCGGCACCACGCTGGAAATCGCCCCGCCTTTGGCAATGGATTTGGTAACAAAGATCGCCAGGTGCGCATTGCGCGCGAAATCCCCGGAGCCGCCAATACCGTTCATCATCCGCGTGCCGCAGACATGGGTGGAGTTGACGTTGCCGTAGATATCGAACTCCAGCGCGGTGTTGATGCCGATGATGCCCAGGCGACGCACCACTTCCGGATGGTTGGAGATCTCTTGCGGGCGCAGCACCAGTTTGTCCTTGTACTTTTCCAGGTTGCCGAACACGTCGGCATTGCGCCGTTCTGACAAGGTGATCGAGCTGCCCGAAGCAAAGCTCAGCTTGCCCGCGTCGATCAGGTCGAAGGTCGAATCCTGCAACACTTCCGAATACATGGTCAGGTCTTCGAACGGCGATTCGATCAAGCCACACATCACTGCGTTGGCGATATTGCCGATGCCGGCCTGCAACGGGCCGAGTTTGTTGGTCATGCGGCCGGCGTCGACTTCCTGCTTGAGGAAGTTGATCAGGTGATTGGCGATGCCTTGGGTGTCGCTGTCGGGTGGCGTCACGGTCGAGGCGGAATCGGCCTGGTTGGTGATGACGATGGCGGCGATCTTTTCCGGTGGGATCGGAATAGCAGTGCTGCCAATCCGGTCATCGACCTTCACCAGCGGGATCGGCGTACGGGTTGGCCGGTACGTCGGGATATAAATGTCGTGCAGCCCTTCCAGGTTCGGGTTGTGCGCCAGGTTGATCTCGACGATCACCTGCTTGGCGAAAATCGCAAAGCTGGCCGAGTTGCCCACAGACGTGGTGGGCACAATATGGCCTTGCTCAGTGATCGCGACCGCTTCAATCACCGCAATATCCGGTAGCTTGAGCTGATTGTTGCGCAGTTGCTCGACGGTTTCCGACAGGTGCTGGTCGATAAACATCACTTCGCCGGCGTTGATCGCCTTGCGCAAGGTGCTGTCGACCTGGAACGGCATGCGTCGCGACAGTACGCCCGCTTCGGTCAGTTGCTTGTCCAGGTCATTTCCCAGGCTGGCGCCGGTCATCAGGGTGATTTTCAGCGGCGAGGTCTTGGCGCGTTCGGCCAGAGCGTGGGGGACGGCCTTGGCTTCACCGGCACGGGTGAAGCCGCTCATGCCGACGGTCATGCCGTCCTCGATCAGTGCGGCGGCGTCTGCCGCGCTCATGACCTTGTTCAACAACGAAGGCAAGCGGATACGATCACGGTACATGGATTGTTATCTCAGGCTACGGAAGCAAGGTGCGCAGTTTAGTGATTTCAAAAAAATTCGGCCCGCTACCATGGTCGAATGCCAGGCAGCGATTTAGAGCCTTTGGTCGGGTTTCATGCGGTAATAAAAAACCCCAGCCTACTGGAGGCCGGGGTTTCGAGTATTGCGCTGAAGCAGTGTTACTCGACGGCTTTGACCATGTCTTCGATGACCTTCTTGGCATCACCGAAGACCATCATGGTCTTGTCCAGGTAGAACAGCTCGTTGTCCAAGCCGGCGTAGCCGCTGGCCATTGAGCGTTTGTTGACGATGATCGTCTTGGCCTTGAAGGCTTCGAGAATCGGCATGCCTGCGATCGGTGAATTCGGATCGTTCTTGGCGGCCGGGTTGACCACGTCGTTCGCGCCCAGCACCAGCACCACGTCGGCCTGGCCGAACTCGGAGTTGATGTCTTCCATCTCGAACACCTGGTCGTAAGGCACTTCGGCCTCGGCGAGCAGGACGTTCATGTGCCCTGGCATACGGCCGGCCACTGGGTGGATCGCGTACTTCACGGTGACGCCGTGGTGGGTCAGCTTCTCGGTCAGTTCCTTGAGCGCATGCTGTGCACGTGCCACGGCAAGGCCGTAACCCGGGACGATGATCACGGTGTCGGCGTTGGTCAGCAGGAAGGTCGCGTCGTCAGCCGAGCCGGATTTGACCGGGCGTGCTTCTTTAGAGCCCGCCGCTGCACCGGCATCCGGCGCATTGCCGAAACCGCCGAGCAGTACATTAAAGAAGGAACGGTTCATCGCCTTGCACATGATGTACGACAGGATCGCGCCGCTGGAGCCCACCAGCGAGCCGGCGATGATCAGCATCGAGTTGTTCAGCGAGAAACCGATGCCCGCCGCTGCCCAGCCGGAGTAGCTGTTGAGCATCGAGACGACCACAGGCATGTCCGCGCCGCCGATCGGGATGATGATCAGCACGCCAAGCACGAAGGCCAGGGCCAGCATCAGCGCGAAGGCGGTGAGGTTGCCGGTGAACATGAACGCCAGGCCCAGGCCCAACGTAGCGAGGCCGAGCACAAGGTTCAGTTTGTGCTGGCCGCCGAACTGTACCGGTGCGCCCTGGAACAGGCGGAACTTGTACTTGCCGGACAATTTGCCGAAGGCGATCACCGAACCGGAGAAGGTAATGGCACCGATGGCCGCGCCGAGGAACAGTTCCAGGCGGTTACCGGCAGGAATCGAGTCGCCCAGGTGTTTGACGATGCCCAGGGACTGCGGCTCGACCACCGCGGCAATCGCGATGAACACTGCAGCCAGGCCGATCATGCTGTGCATGAACGCTACCAGTTCAGGCATCTTGGTCATTTCTACGCGCTTGGCCATGAACGAGCCGGCGGTGCCGCCGATCAGCAGGCCAACGATTACGTAGCCAATGCCTGCGGTAGCCAACTCAGCGCCCAGCTTATAGATGAGGCCCACGGTGGTGAGCACCGCCAGCGCCATGCCGAGCATGCCGAACAGGTTGCCGCGTCGCGACGTGGTGGGGTGCGACAGGCCCTTGAGAGCCTGGATGAAGCAGATCGACGCGATCAAGTAGAGCGTCGTGACGAGATTCATGCTCATTACTTAGGCGCCTCTTCTTTTACTTTCGGGGCTTTCTTCTTGAACATCTCAAGCATTCTGCGGGTGACCAGGAAGCCGCCGAACACGTTGACTGCGGCGAGCGCCACGGCCAGGGTGCCCATAGTCTTGCCCAGTGGCGTGACAGTGAGGGCCGCAGCCAGCATGGCGCCGACGATCACGATGGCGGAAATGGCGTTGGTTACCGCCATCAATGGCGTGTGCAGCGCGGGGGTTACGTTCCAGACCACGTGGTAACCGACATAAATCGCCAGCACAAAGATGATCAGGTTGTAGATACCGGGGGAGATAAGCTCTTCCATCGTCTGAATCCCTGCTTAGGCGTTTTTGCGGATGACTTGGCCGTCGCGGCACATCAGGCACGCGGCGACGATGTCGTCTTCGAGGTTGATTTCAAACTGCCCTTCCTTGGTGAAGACCAGCTTCAGGAAGTCCAGCAGGTTGCGCGCGTACAAGGCTGACGCATCGGCGGCGACAGCGCCGGCCAGGTTGGTCGGGCCGCAGATGATCACGCCGTTCTCGACGACTACCTGGTCGGCAACCGTCAGCGGGCAGTTGCCACCTTGGGCAGCGGCAAGGTCGATCACCACGGAGCCGGGTTTCATCTGTGCGACGGTTTCGGCGCTGAGCAAGGTCGGCGCTTTGCGGCCGGGAATCAGGGCGGTGGTAATGACAATGTCGGCCTGCTTGGCGCGTTCGTGCACGGCCAGGGCCTGGCGTTGCATCCAACTGGTCGGCATTGGGCGGGCGTAGCCGCCGACACCGACGGCGCATTCGCGCTCTTCATCGGTCTCGTAAGGCACGTCGACAAACTTGGCGCCGAGGGATTCGATCTGCTCTTTAACGGCCGGGCGTACGTCAGACGCTTCGATCACTGCACCGAGGCGTTTCGCGGTGGCGATGGCTTGCAGGCCTGCAACGCCGGCGCCGAGGATCAGCACGCGTGCGGCCTTCACGGTGCCTGCGGCGGTCATCAGCATCGGCATGAAGCGCGGGTAGTGATGAGCGGCGAGCAGCACGGCTTTATAGCCGGCAATGTTGGCCTGGGACGACAGCACGTCGAGGCTTTGAGCGCGCGAGGTCCGCGGCGCAGCTTCGAGGGCAAAGGCGGTGATGCCGCGCTCGGCGAGCTTGGCGATGGTTTCGTTACTGAACGGGTTGAGCATGCCCACCAATACGGTGCCGCTTTTGATCAGCGCAAGTTCGCTGTCGCTGGGGGCTACCACCTTGAGGATCAGCTCGGCGCCAAACGCATCGTTGGCACTGCCAATGGTTGCGCCTGCCGTTTCATAGGCACTGTCGACGACGCTGGCTTTGATGCCGGCTCCGCTTTGTACAGTGACCTTATGGCCCTGGCCGATCAGCTTCTTGATGGTTTCCGGGGTGGCAGCCACCCGCGTTTCACCGGTCTGGGTTTCGAGAGGAACACCAATGTGCACGTCAAATCTCCTGCATGATCTTTTTGCTTTTGATCTTTTTGTAAAAAGGCCAGTGCACCGCGAGTGGCGCAACTGGGGCGGCCGATCAGCACGATCCCGCTGAAATGACAGCGGGGCGCGGCATTTTGCAGGCGAACTTTACGGCCTTCAAGGGATTATGACGGGTGACGAAAAATTAACTACAAGTCACCCTGTGACTGATTGTCGCAACACGCTGAAATAACCTCTTCAAATACATGGGCTTAAAGGGCTGCAGGCGCTTTTGCAATCTTTTGACATCGTTGGTGTGAATAGTCGGTCATTGGCTTGTATTAGTCGCTGCAAGCCATATAGATCATGGCTTTGAGTCCTATTTTCGCCTGACAGATACAGTCTGTTGAAATGCGACATATATGTATATCTGTAGGATTGAAAATTTGCTGACTACAGAGTCAATAATGTTGTTTTGACCTTTAAATACAAGGGCTGTAGCGGTGTGACTGGTCGATCAGCCAGTCCCTGAATGCGTGTAATGAGGCGGATTCGACCTTTCTGTCAGGAATCATCAAGTAATAGGCCTTAGAACTGCTCAGTGCTTCGGGGCTTGTGATTACCAGTTGGCCGTCCTCTAGTTCGCGTTGAATGAGGAACGGCGGGATCAGCGCGATCCCCATGTCATGCATGGCGGCCTGAGACAACATCGAGAATAGCTCGTAACGGGGGCCTGTCATGTCGCGAGGTACGCTCAGCTGCTGGGCGTTGAACCACTGGCGCCACGCGTAAGGTCTCGTCGTTTGCTGCAGGAGGGGCAGTTCTGCGATTTCCTGGGGGCTGAGTTGCGTGCTTTTACCCAGCAGTCGCGGGCTGCACACGGGGACAGGATTCTCTCCCATCAGGCGGTGCGATTCCGTACCGGACCAATCGGCATCGCCGAAGTAGATGGCGGCGTCGAATTCGGTATCGGCAAACAGGAAGGGCCGTGTTCGGTTCGTCAGGTTGACCGTGACTTCAGGATGCTGGCGTTGGAAATCCTTGAGGCGAGGGATCAGCCACTGAGTACCAAATGTCGGGACCACGGCCAACTCGATGGTGTTAGCGCCCTGCTGACCCATGACGGAAAGCGTGTCGCGCTCCACCGCATCCAGTTGCGTGGCTACGCGGCGGCTGTACGACAGCCCGGCTTCCGTGAGTTTTACCCCTCGGCGTGAGCGACGAAACAGCTCGACACTCAAAAACTCCTCAAGGCTGGCGATCTGTCGACAGATGGCGCCTTGAGTGATCGAAAGCTCGTGTGCGGCCTTGGTAAAGCTTTCGTGGCGGGCCGCCGCTTCAAAACTGACCAAGGCGGTAGTACTGGGAATTTTTCTGCGCATATACCGTGTCCTCACATGTAAAGCGCATATGCGCGCTTTTCGGCGGTTTCGAAGTGAGAAATTAGCACAACCCTATTCGGAAACCTCGTTTGCTCTGAGCGCTTGTCGCGCCTAGGCTGGTTCCACGACATTCGTTTCTTCCCGCGAGGACTTATTCATGGCTGGCAAGGCAAGCTTCAACTGGATCGATCCACTGCTGCTGGATCAACAGCTCACCGAAGAAGAGCGCATGGTGCGCGACAGTGCTGAGCAGTTCGCCCAGGACAAGCTGGCGCCGCGCGTGCTTGAAGCCTTTCGCCATGAAAAGACCGACCCTGCGATTTTTCGCGAGATGGGCGAGACCGGTTTGCTCGGTGCGATGATTCCTGAGCAGTACGGCGGCAGTGGCTTGAATTACGTCAGTTATGGGTTGATCGCGCGCGAAGTGGAGCGCGTCGACTCCGGCTATCGCTCGATGATGAGTGTGCAGTCTTCGCTGGTGATGGTGCCGATCAACGAGTTCGGCACCGAGGCGCAGAAACAGAAGTACTTGCCGAAGTTGGCGTCTGGGGAATGGATCGGCTGTTTTGGCCTGACCGAGCCCAATCATGGGTCTGATCCAGGTGCGATGATTACCCGGGCTCGAAAAGTGGACGGCGGTTACAGCTTGACGGGCGCGAAGATGTGGATCACCAACAGCCCGATCGCGGATGTGTTTGTGGTGTGGGGCAAGGACGACGCCGGTGACATCCGTGGCTTTGTCTTGGAGAAAGGCTGGAAGGGCCTGAGTGCGCCGGCGATTCATGGCAAAGTCGGGCTTCGCGCTTCTATCACCGGTGAAATCGTCATGGACAATGTGTTCGTGCCGGAAGAGAACATTTTTCCGGACGTGCGTGGTTTGAAGGGGCCTTTCACCTGTCTCAACTCTGCGCGTTATGGCATTTCTTGGGGGGCTTTGGGTGCTGCTGAGTTCTGCTGGCATACCGCTCGCCAATACACCCTGGATCGCCAGCAATTCGGCCGTCCTTTGGCTGCAACTCAACTGATCCAGAAGAAATTGGCCGACATGCAGACCGAGATCACTTTGGCCCTGCAAGGCTGCCTGCGTCTGGGGCGTATGAAGGATGAGGGTACGGCAGCGGTTGAAATCACCTCGATCATGAAGCGCAACTCCTGTGGCAAATCCCTGGATATCGCGCGTATGGCACGCGACATGCTCGGCGGCAACGGTATTTCCGACGAGTTCGGCGTGGCGCGCCACCTGGTCAACCTGGAGGTCGTGAATACCTATGAAGGTACTCATGACGTGCATGCTCTGATTCTGGGGCGTGCGCAAACCGGTCTTCAGGCGTTCTATTAATAGGAGCACGGCCATGGGCGCGCTTTCGCATCTGCGGGTACTGGATCTATCGCGAGTACTGGCGGGCCCCTGGTCCGGGCAGATCCTTGCGGACCTTGGGGCTGAAGTGATCAAGGTTGAGCGGCCGGGTAGCGGCGACGATACGCGCGCTTGGGGGCCGCCCTTTCTTAAGGATGCCTATGGCGAGAACACCAGTGAGGCGGCGTACTACCTGTCAGCCAATCGCAACAAGCAGTCGGTGACGATCGATTTCACGCGGCCGGAGGGGCAGGCGTTGGTGCGTGAGCTGGCGGCCAAGTCGGACATCCTCATTGAAAACTTCAAGGTAGGCGGGCTTGCCGCGTATGGGTTGGACTATGAGTCGCTCAAGGAGATCAATCCCGAGCTGATCTACTGCTCGATCACGGGCTTTGGCCAGACCGGGCCCTACGCGGCGCGGGCGGGCTATGACTTCATGATTCAGGGGTTGGGCGGCCTCATGAGCCTGACCGGTCGCCCTGAGGGGGATGATGGTGCCGGGCCAGTAAAGGTGGGTGTGGCGCTGACGGACATTCTTACGGGGCTTTACTCTACAGTGGCGATACTGGCGGCACTGGCTCATCGGGATCATGACGGTGGCGGGCAGCACATCGATATGGCGTTACTGGATGTGCAGGTGGCCTGTCTGGCCAACCAGGCGATGAATTACCTGACAACAGGGGCGTCGCCAAAGCGGCTGGGTAATGCGCATCCGAATATCGTGCCCTATCAGGACTTCCCTACCGCCGACGGTGATTTCATCCTGACGGTGGGTAATGACGGGCAGTTTCGTAAGTTTGCCGAAGTGGCTGGGCAGCCACAGTGGGCGGATGATCCGCGCTTCGCTACTAATAAGGTGCGGGTGGCGAATCGGGCGGAACTGATTCCTTTGATTCGTCAGGCGACGGTGTTCAAGACGACGGCTGAGTGGGTGTCGCAGTTGGAGCGCGTGGGCGTGCCTTGTGGGCCGATCAATGACCTGGCGCAGGTGTTCGCCGACCCTCAGGTCAAGGCGCGCGGGTTGGCAATGGCGCTGCCCCATGCGTTGGCGGGGATGGTGCCTCAGGTTGCCAGTCCAATACGGTTGTCCAAGACGCCGTTGGAGTACCGCAATGCGCCTCCTCTGCTGGGTGAGCACACGGCTCAAGTGCTTCAGGATGTATTGGGGTTGGGCGCGGCGAATGTGGTTGCTCTCAAGGCGGCAGGTGTTATCTGAGTCGCATCTTCTATATAGAAGATGCTGATGGCCCTTTATTGGTGGTTTTTTAATCAGTTTTAAGTAATCGATAGAAAAGCAAAATCAAGGGTTGACGGCAAATTTCAGACGTCTATAATTCGCCCCACTTCCGGCGCAGTCGAAACGGAAAACTCCTTGGTAAACAATGAGTTATGTAGGTTTCGGCAGCAGGTTGCTTCAGTTCATCGAAGCCAAAAGGAAGTTGAAAAAGAGGTGTTGACAGCAGCGTGTAACGCTGTAGAAT
>NZ_JAFCVS010000006.1:0-270716 GCF_049897165.1 Pseudomonas sp. TWR1-1-4
TGGTTAAGATCTTTCGTCTCAACCGAGGCGCGCATTCTACAGCAGCCTCATTTGCTGTCAAGTGATTATTTTCAGAAGCTTTCGAAGATTTCTTCAACAACTTCAACCACTTGCGCTTCAGATCTCTCGTCAGCGGGAGGCGAATTCTACAGCGTTACACGCTGCTGTCAACACCTCTTTTTCAACTTCCTTTTGGCTTCGATGAACTGAAGCAACCCGCTGCCGAAAACCACATAACTCATTGTTTACCAAGGAGTTTTCCGTTTCGACTGCGCCGGAAGTGGGGCGAATTATAGACATCCAGAATCTGCCGTCAATGCCTTTCTTCATATTTCTGTCATATAAGTCAGAAAAGCCCCAAAAACGCGAAAGCCGGCCCCTCGGGGCCGGCTTTCAGCTTGCCTTAAGACAAGCTAGGGAACGCAAACTGCGAAGCTTCATGGCTGGCCCGCTGCGGCCAGCGCTGGGTGATCGCTTTGCGACGGGTATAGAAACGCACCCCATCCGGCCCATATGCATGCAGGTCACCAAACAGCGAACGCTTCCAACCACCAAAGCTGTGATATGCCACCGGCACGGGCAGAGGAACGTTCACGCCGACCATGCCCACTTCAATCTCGTCACAGAACAAACGCGCCGCTTCACCATCTCGGGTAAAGATACAGGTGCCGTTGCCATATTCGTGATCGTTGATCAGCTGCATCGCCGCTTCCAGGCTATTCACCCGCACGACGCACAGCACGGGCCCAAAGATCTCTTCCTTATAGATACGCATCTCTGGCGTCACACGATCAAACAGGCTGCCACCGAGGAAGAAACCCTCTTCATGTCCGGCAACACTCAAGCCACGACCATCAACCACCAGTTGGGCACCCGCCGACACGCCGTCTTCTATATAGCCACTGACCTTGTCTCGGGCTTGCCCTGTCACCAGCGGCCCCATATCCAGGCCGCAGGAAGTGCCCGCACCGATTTTCAGCGCCTTGACCTGCGGCACCAGTTTGGCAATCAACGCATCCGCTACCTGGTCGCCCACGCACACGGCTACCGAGATCGCCATGCAGCGCTCACCGCAAGAACCATAAGCAGCGCCCATCAACGCGCTGACGGCGTTATCCAAATCCGCATCCGGCATCAGCACCGCATGGTTCTTAGCACCACCCAGTGCCTGCACGCGTTTGCCACGCTTGGTCGCTTCCGAATAGATGTACTCGGCAATCGGCGTCGAACCCACGAAGCTCAACGCTTTCACTTCCGGCGCTTCAATCAGCGCATCCACTGCGCCCTTGTCGCCGTGCACCACACTCAGCACACCTTTAGGCAGACCGGCTTCCTGCAAAAGCTGCGCGATCAACAGTGTGGAGCTCGGATCACGCTCCGATGGTTTCAGGATGAAACAGTTACCGCAGACAATCGCCAGCGGATACATCCACAACGGCACCATCGCCGGGAAGTTGAACGGCGTAATGCCAGCGACTACGCCCAGTGGTTGAAAATCCGACCAAGCATCAATATTCGGTCCTACGTTACGGCTGTACTCGCCCTTCAGAATTTCCGGCGCAGAGCACGCGTACTCGACGTTTTCGATCCCCCGCTTCAGTTCACCCGCGGCATCTTCCAAGGTCTTGCCATGCTCTTCGCTGATCAACTGCGAGATACGCGCTTCGTTCTGCTCCAGCAATTGCTTGAAACGAAACATCACCTGGGCACGCTTGGCCGCTGGAGTATTACGCCAGGCCGGGAACGCCGCCTTGGCCGAGTCGATTGCCTGTTGAATGGTTTCACGGCTGGCCAACGGCACTTGGTGGATCACCTGGCCGGTGGACGGGTTGTACACGTCGGCACTGCGACCGCTGTCGTTGACCAACTCACCGTTGATCAAATGCTGGATAAGGCTCATGCGGGGCTCCTGAAAAGTTGTTCTATATAGAAGGAGAAATCAGTCGATCTTGTTCAGCACTTCGCCGACCGCATCGAACAGGCGATCCAGGTCCTGTGGCTTGCTGTTGAAGGTTGGCCCGAACTGCAGGGTGTCACCGCCAAAACGCACATAGAAACCGGCTTTCCACAAAGCCATGCCGGCCTCGAATGGGCGCACGATCGCATCGCCGTCACGCGGGGCAATCTGGATCGCACCGGCCAGGCCGTAGTTGCGGATATCGATCACGTTCTTGCCGCCCTTCAGGCCATGCAGCGCATTCTCAAAGTGCGGTGCGACCTCAGCGACGCTCTGCACCAGGTTTTCCTTCTGCAACAGGTCCAATGCCGCCAAGCCGGCGGCGCAGGCGACAGGGTGCGCCGAGTAGGTGTAGCCGTGGGGGAATTCCACCGCGTACTCGGGCGTGGCTTGGTTCATGAAAGTCTGGTAGATCTCGCTGCTGGCAATCACCGCACCCATCGGGATCGCGCCGTTGGTGACTTGTTTGGCGATGCACATCAGATCTGGGGTCACGCCGAAGCTGTCAGCACCAAACATCGAACCGGTACGGCCGAAGCCGGTGATCACTTCGTCAAACACCAGCAGGATGTTGTGCTGGTCGCAGATCTCACGCAGACGCTTGAGGTAACCCTTTGGCGGGACCAGCACGCCCGCAGAACCTGCCATTGGCTCGACAAAGACAGCGGCGATGTTCGATGCGTCATGCAACTCGATCAGCTTGAGCAGCTCATCCGCCAGCGCGATACCGCCCTGCTCCGGCATGCCACGGGAGAAGGCGTTGCTCGCCAGCAAGGTGTGCGGCAGATGGTCAACATCCATCATCGCCTGACCAAACATCTTACGGTTGCCGTTAACGCCGCCCAGGCTGGTGCCGGCGATGTTCACGCCGTGATAACCACGGGCGCGACCGATCATTTTGGTCTTGGTCGCCTGGCCTTTCAGACGCCAGTAGGCCCGCACCATCTTCACCGCGGTATCGGCACACTCGGAGCCGGAGTCGGTGAAAAACACATGATTCAGGTTGCCAGGGGTCAGGTCAGTGATCTTTTCCGCCAGTTGGAAGGACAACGGATGACCGTATTGGAAGCCTGGCGAATAGTCCAGAGTGCCCAATTGCTTGGCCACCGCTTCCTGGATTTCCTTACGGGTATGCCCGGCGCCACAGGTCCACAGCCCCGACAACGAGTCGTACACCTTGCGCCCCTTGTCATCGGTCAACCAGCTACCCTCGGCCGCCACGATCAGGCGCGGGTCACGCTGGAAGTTACGGTTGGCGGTGTACGGCATCCAGTGCGCGTCCAGCTTCAATTGGCTGGCCAGGGACGATGGGGCGTTTTCGGGCATGTTCATCAGCAAAACCTCGCGGGGCAAAAGGCAGCGTCGGGATTGAAAAGCGTTGTTGCAGCTAAATTGCCATGGCGATAAAGTCGGTGAAATTCAACTCTTCTAACCTTCAGTCAGGCCTTCACTAAACTATGAGCAGCCGTCGACCCGATCCCCTGGCTCAAGTCAGCGACTTCGATATCCGCCTGCTGCGCATCTTTCGCAGTGTGGTCGAATGCGGCGGCTTCTCAGCGGCGGAAACCGTGCTGGGCATCGGGCGCTCGGCGATTAGCCAGCAAATGAGCGATCTCGAACAACGGCTCGGATTAAGACTGTGCCAACGCGGCCGCGCCGGCTTCTCGCTGACCGAAGAGGGCCGCGAGGTCTACCAATCCGCCCTGCAACTATTAAGTGCCCTGGAAAGCTTCCGCACCGAGGTCAACGGCTTGCACCAGCACTTGCGCGGCGAGTTGATCATCGGCCTCACTGACAACCTCGTCACCCTGCCCCACATGCGCATCACCCATGCGCTCGCACAGCTCAAAGAGCGCGGACCGGACGTGCAAATCCAGATCCGCATGATCGCCCCCAACGAAGTCGAGCAAGGCGTACTCGACGGCCGCCTGCATGTGGGCGTGGTGCCCCAGGCCAGCGCCCTATCGGGATTGGAATACCAGCCGCTGTACAGTGAGCGTTCACTGCTCTACTGCGCCGTTGGGCACCCACTGTTCTACGCCGACAACAAGCAGTTGGGCGACGCACGCATCGATGCCCAAGACGCGATCGCCCCAACCTTCCGCCTGCCCGCCGAGATTCAGGCCCATTACCAGGCCCTCAACTGCACCGCGAGCGCTTCGGACCGCGAAGGCATGGCCTTCCTGATTCTCACCGGCCGCTATATCGGCTACCTGCCCGACCATTACGCCAGCCTGTGGGTACAACAAGGACGACTGCGTGCGCTGAAACCGACTACACGTTTTTACGATTTAAGCCTCGCATCGGTCACGCGCAAGGGCCGACGCCCCCATTTGGTGCTGGAAAGCTTCCTGGAAAGTCTCGCGGCAACCCGCTAACTCGGCCTAGCAGCTAAAAGCTGAGCAGTTGGACAGCTTTTTGCAATAACCCAAGGACATAGACCTTGAGTTTGCCCGCCATGCCACCAGAAACGTCCAACAGCAGCGACCTGATCTACGGCCTCAACGACCGCCCAAAACCTGCCCCGGCTTTTCTCGCCGCACTGCAACATGTGCTCGCTGCATTTGTCGGCATCATCACCCCGCCGCTGATCATCGGCTCCACCCTGGGCCTCACTGCCCATTTGCCCTACCTGATCAGCATGGCGCTGATGGTCTCCGGCGTAGGCACCTTCATTCAGGCGCGTAGGCCATTTGGAATCGGCGCCGGGATGATCTGCCTGCAAGGCACCAGCTTTGCGTTTCTCGGTGCAGTGCTATCGGCCGGATTCCTGGTGAAACAACGTGGTGGCAGCCCGGAAGACATCATGGCGATGATCTTTGGGGTGTGCTTTTTCGGCGCTGTAGTGCAGATCGTGCTGAGCCGCTTTATCGGCCAGTTGCGTCGAGTCATCACGCCCTTGGTGACCGGGATTGTCATCACCCTGATCGGCATCAGCTTGATCAAGGTCGGTATCACTGATCTCGGCGGCGGCTTCAACGCCCCCGACTTCGGCGCGCCCACCAACCTTGCGCTGGGCGTGTTCGTCGTTTTGACGATCATTCTGCTCAACCGCTCCAACACACCTTGGGTACGCCTCTCGGCCATTATCATCGGCTTGGCCCTCGGCAGTCTCGCCGCCTGGTTCAGCGGCAAACTCGTGCCTCAAGCCCTGCCCGACCTGCCTCTGGTCAGCCTGCCCATTCCGTTTCGCTTCGGTTTCAACTTCGACTGGAGCGCTTTCCTGCCGATTGCGCTGATTTATCTGATCAGCAGCATCGAAACCGTCGGCGACCTCACCGCCAACTGCATGATCGCCCGCCAGCCCATCAGCGGCCCTTCTTATATAAGCCGGCTTAAAGGTGGCGTACTCGGCGATGGCGTGAGCTGCATGATCGCTGCGACATTCAGCGCCTTCCCTAACACCACCTTTGCGCAGAACAACGGCGTGATCCAACTTACCGGCGTGGCCAGCCGTTACGTCGGCCTATACATCGGCGTGGTGCTGTTTTGCCTCGGCTTGTTTCCATTGATTGGCGCGATACTGCAACAAATCCCCAAACCCGTATTGGGCGGCGCCACCCTGGTGATGTTCGGCAGTGTGGCCGCCGCCGGCGTGCGCATCCTTGCCCAGGCACCGTTGGACCGGCGTAGCATGCTGATCATCGCCACCTCGTTTGGCGTCGGCCTGGGCATCGCAGCGCAACCGAACCTGCTGCACCTGATGCCGACGCTGGTACAGAACCTGTTCGACTCCGCCATCACCAGCGGCGGGTTGACCGCGATTGTGTTGTGCCTGTTATTACCCGAAGCCAAAGCAACTGCGACTGCCGCAAACCACACTCCGGAAAGCGACACCCTGGAACCGCTTTGACGGTTTTATTGCATCAGGACTTGTCTGAGGCTTGAGGGTGGGTTATCTGTGCACACGTCGTCTCTATCGATCAGCACGGAAACCTCCATGAGCCTCGAAGTTCCTGCCCACAGCAACCACGCCGGTAAGCCCGCCAGCCGCATTCGGCAAAAGAACGAACAAGCGATTCTCCAGGCTGCTGAAGATGAGTTCGCGCGCCATGGCTACAAAGGCACCAGCATGAACACCATCGCTGCCAGTGCCGGGTTGCCCAAGGCCAACTTGCATTACTACTTCACCAATAAGCTGGGCCTGTACATTGCGGTGCTCAGCAACATCCTCGAACTGTGGGACAGCACCTTCAACACGCTGACCGCCGAAGATGACCCGGCCGTCGCCCTCACCCGCTACATCCGTACCAAGATGGAGTTTTCGCGCCGCCAACCCCAGGCCTCGCGAATTTTCGCGATGGAAATCATCAGCGGCGGCGAATGCCTTACCGAATATTTCAGCCAGGACTACCGCGCCTGGTTCAGTGGCCGCGCGGCAGTGTTCCAAGCCTGGATAGACGCCGGCAAGATGGACCCGATCGACCCCGTGCACTTGATCTTCCTGCTGTGGGGCAGCACCCAGCACTACGCCGACTTCGCCACCCAGATCTGCCGCGTCACCGGTCGCACCAAGCTGACCAAGCAGGATATGGAAGACGCCGGCACCAACCTGATCCACATCATTCTCAAAGGCTGTGGCGTCAAGCCCGCCTATTAAACGAAGCGACTTATGCCTTTCACGCTCACCGGCCTTTGCGAGTTTCGTGAAGAAATACGCAAAAGCCGATTCATTACCCTCGCCGGCCCCATCACCAGCCCACAAGATGCCCAGGCGTTTTTCGAGCAGCACAGCGACTTGAACGCCACGCACAACTGCTGGGCCTGGAAGCTCGCTGACCAATACCGCAGCAATGACGACGGCGAACCCGGTGGCACCGCTGGACGGCCGATTCTGGCGGCCATCGAGGCACAAGGGTTTGATCAGGTCGCGGTGCTGGTAATTCGCTGGTACGGCGGCATCCAATTGGGCACCGGCGGCCTGGCCCGCGCCTACGGCGGAGGCGCCAATAAATGCCTGCAAAATGCCGAACGCATCGAGCTGATCAGCCGCGTGCCCTTGAGTTGCGCCTGCGCTTTCGCCGAGCTGAACCTGGTTAAACTGCGCGTCGCTGAACTGGGCGGGCTGGTGGTCGAAGAAACCTTCACCGCCAACGGCGTCGAGTTGCAGCTCGCCTTGGGCGAAGCACATATCGATACCCTGCAAATTCAACTCGCCGACCTCAGCCGTGGGCGTATCCTGCTACAACGCTGAACACCCTGAACCGCGACTCTAAAAGGAAGCTTTTCATGTCTACGCCAAAAACCGCATTGATCATCGGCGCCTCGCGCGGACTGGGCCTTGGCTTGGTCAAGCAACTGTTGCAGGACGGTTGGGACGTGACCGCCACCGTGCGCGATCCGAGCAAGGCCGATGCCCTGAAGGCCGCCGGCCCAGTAAAAATCGAAAAACTCGACATGGACGACCAGCAAGCCGTGATCGCCCTGAGCCAACGCCTGAAGGAACGGACCTTCGACCTGCTGTTCGTCAACGCCGGAGTCAAGGGCCCCGCCAATCAAGAGCCGGGCCACGCCACCTTGGCAGAAGTCGGCCAACTGTTCTTCACCAACGCCGTAGCGCCGATCAACCTGGCCCAGCGTTTTGTCGGGCAAATCCGTAAAGACAGCGGCGTATTGGCCTTCATGAGTTCGGTACTGGGCAGCGTGACCATCCCCGACGGCTCCGACCTGGCGCTGTACAAAGCCAGCAAGGCGGCACTCAACTCCATGACCAACAGCTTTATTACCCAGCTGGGCGACCATAAGTTGACCGTGCTGTCGTTGCACCCAGGCTGGGTGAAGACCGACATGGGCGGTGAAAACGCACACATCGATGTCGACACCAGCGTGCGCGGCCTGGTGGACCAGGTGAACGCCTACACAGGCAAAGGCGGCCATCATTTCATCGATTACAAAGGCGACACCATCGCCTGGTAAAACCCTGAGGATCGTTATCGACCGATTGCCGTCGGTAACGATCCGCGCGTAGACTGCCCCCTCGCCTTTACCGGCGACCCTGGATCAGCAGACAGGGCAACACTGAGCTGGCAAACCTGAACCCATCATTCAGAGGAGCCGGCCAATGCCTGCGACCCGTATCTGGTTAAAAAACCCCCTCGCGATTTTCACGGCCAACGGCCTCGACGCCCGTGGCGGCCTGGTGCTGCAAGACGGTGTGATCAGCGAAGTGCTGGCCCAAGGCCAAGAGCCCGCGCTGCCCTGCGCCCAAGTGTTCGAGGCGCGTGAGCATGTGGTCTTGCCGGGGCTGATCAACACCCACCACCACTTTTATCAAACCCTGACTCGCGCCTGGGCGCCGGTGGTCAATCAGCCATTGTTTCCCTGGTTGAAAACCCTGTACCCGGTCTGGGCACGACTCACCCCGGAAAAGCTCGCTCTCGCCAGCAAAGTCGCATTGGCCGAATTGCTGCTCTCGGGCTGCACCACAGCGGCGGACCACCACTACTTGTTCCCCGACGGCCTGGAAAACGCCATCGACGTACAAGTGGAAAGCGTCCGCGAGCTGGGCATGCGCGCCATGCTCACCCGTGGTTCCATGAGTTTGGGTGAAGCCGACGGCGGCCTGCCACCGCAACAGACGGTGCAGCAGGGCCAAGTCATCCTTGAAGACAGTCAGCGTCTGATCCGCGAATACCACCAGCGGGGTGACGGCGCGCAAATCCAGATCGCCCTGGCGCCCTGCTCACCGTTTTCCGTCACCCCGGAAATCATGGAAGCCAGCGCCGAACTGGCCAACCGCCTGGATGTACGCCTGCACACCCACCTGGCCGAAACCCTCGACGAAGAAGATTTCTGCCTGCAGCGCTTCGGCCTGCGCACCGTGGACTACCTCGACAGCGTCGGCTGGCTCGGCCCACGTACCTGGCTGGCTCATGGCATTCACTTCAACCCGGATGAAATTGCGCGCCTGGGCGCTGCAGGCACCGGCATCTGCCATTGCCCAAGCTCGAACATGCGCCTGGCGTCCGGCATCTGCCCGACCCTGGACCTTCTCGCGGCCGGCGCGCCTATCGGCCTGGGTGTGGACGGTTCCGCGTCCAACGACGCGTCGAATATGATCCTTGAAGCGCGCCAGGCTTTGTACATCCAGCGCCTGCGTTACGGCGCGGAAAAGATCACCCCGGAAGGCGTGCTGGGCTGGGCAACCAAAGGATCGGCGCAGTTGCTGGGCCGTACGGATATCGGTGAATTGGCCGTCGGAAAACAGGCCGACCTGGCGCTGTTCAAGCTCGACGAGCTGCGCTTCTCCGGTAGCCATGATCCGATTTCGGCGCTGCTGTTGTGCGGCGCCGACCGTGCGGACCGGGTGATGATTGCAGGCAAATGGCGCGTGATCGACGGCCAGGTCGAAGGCCTGGACCTGAAAGGCCTGATCGCCGATCACACCCAGGCCGCGCGGCAGTTGATCGCTGGCTGATTACAACCCCAACAGCGACAGCATGATAAAGGTCGCAAACAGCACGAAATGGGTCATCCCTTCGATGGCGTTGGTTTCGCCATCGTTGAGGTTGATCGCACTGACGATCAACGTGATAAACACCATCACCGTTTGTACCGGCGTCATCGCCATCTGGAACGGCTGGCCGGTGTAGAGCGCCATTGCCTCCATCACCGGCACCGTCAGGATCACCGTCGACAGCGAAGCACCCAACGCAATGTTGACCACCGACTGCATGCGGTTGGCCAACGCGGCGCGCAATGCCGTCAGAATCTCCGGCGCTGCCGAAATGGCCGCGACCACAATCGCCGTAATCACCGGCGGCGCCCCCGTGCCTTCCAGGCCAAGGTCCAGGGTCTTGGACATCACCTCGGCCAGCGCACCGATCACAATCACCCCAAACACCAGGGTACCAATGGAGAACGCCAGGTTGACCGGCGGCGCCTGCTCGTCTTCCGGCAACTTCTTGCGGCGTTTTTCCGGGTAGCTGTAGCTGAAGAAGTAACTGTGCGGCCCAACCTGCATGCGCAGGAACAGGGTGTACAACACCACCATCGCGCCAATGGTGAAGGCCGAATAGATTTTCCAGTCGGCTTCGGGGATGAATTCCGGCACCACCATCGACACACCCATGGCGGTGAGGATCATCACGCTGTAGGTGCGGGCCGAATCATCGTTGTAGGACTGTTCGCCATGCTTGATGCCGCCCATCAGCGCTGCCAGGCCGAGGATGCCGTTGATATCGAGCATCACCGCCGAATAAATGGTGTCCCGTACCAGGGTGGGCGACGGCTCGTTGCTCATCATGATCGCCAGGATCACCACTTCCACTAGCACGGCGGCGAGGGTGAGGATCATGGTGCCGTAGGGGTCACCGACCTTTTCCGCCAGTTGCTCGGCATGATGGGCCACGCGCATCGACGCCACCACGATAAAACCGATCAGCACCACGCCGGCCAACAACGCCGTGATCTGCCCGCTGTGCAGCATCCAGTGCTCCAACGGGTAGGCGGCGATGGCAGCAATCAGCGCCAGCAGCATGAATTTTTCTTGCTTGAGAGATGTGAGCATTCCGGGCCTTTTAGTGCGGCAAATCAGTCATTGATGGGGTACAGACTGCGTCACGCCGCTAACGTTTCGTTACACCTTAGTTCACGCGGCCCTTGCGCGAATGCAACGAAAACGATCCTGCTGGTCAGGTTTTGCCGATTATTTCGGCCATGGCCTGTAGAATGCCGCCATTGCACCTGATGAGAATTTAGAAAATGTACGATTGGCTCAACGCCCTGCCCAAGGCTGAACTGCACCTGCACCTGGAAGGCTCGCTGGAGCCTGAGTTGCTGTTTGCCCTTGCCGAGCGCAACAAGATTGCGCTGCCGTGGAACGACGTCGAAACCCTGCGCAAGGCTTATGCCTTCAACAACCTGCAAGAGTTTCTCGACCTGTATTACAAGGGCGCCGATGTGCTGCGCACCTCCCAGGACTTCTACGACCTGACCTGGGCCTACCTGCTGCGTTGCAAAGCGCAGAACGTGATTCACACCGAACCCTTCTTCGATCCGCAGACCCACACCGACCGTGGCATCCCGTTCGAAGTAGTGCTCAACGGCATCGCTGCCGCATTGAAAGATGGCGAGCAGCAACTGGGCATCACCAGCGGCTTGATCCTCAGCTTCCTGCGCCACCTGAGCGAAGCTGAAGCCGAGAAAACCCTGGACCAAGCTCTGCCATTCCGCGATGCGTTCGTGGCCGTGGGCCTGGACAGCTCGGAAATGGGTCACCCACCGAGCAAGTTCCAGCGCGTGTTCGACCGTGCCCGCCACGAAGGTTTCCTCACCGTGGCCCACGCCGGCGAAGAAGGCCCGCCCGAGTACATCTGGGAAGCCATCGACCTGCTGAAAATCCAGCGCATCGACCATGGCGTGCGCGCTATCGAAGACGAGCGCCTGATGCAGCGCATCATCGACGAGCAGATCCCGCTGACCGTGTGCCCGTTGTCCAACACCAAGCTGTGCGTGTTCGATGACATGGCCCAGCACAACATCCTCGACATGCTTGAGCGTGGCGTAAAGGTGACGGTGAACTCGGATGACCCGGCGTACTTCGGCGGTTATGTCACCGAGAACTTCCACGCGCTGTACACCTCGCTAGGCATGACCCAGGACCAGGCCAAACGCCTGGCGCAGAACAGCCTGGATGCGCGCCTCGTAAAGCCGTAACTGAGTAGAAAAGGATTGGCCATGTCATACAGACATGGCCAATCGGGTGATTTCCCTGTGTCCTGCGGCGTTGACCCGTAAAGCCTGGGAGTCATTGATCACGCTGATCCAATTCGACTGTAGAAACAGTTGCAACAAACCCGCTCCCAACGCACCGCCCAGGTGAGGTTGGGGCTGGCTCCAATCGAAACAATTACACACCAGCGGCGACGCCAGGGCTTGGGTAAAAATCCCCAGGTTTGCCAGGCGCTGCGCGCCCTTGACGGTGATATCGGCGCGCTGCTCATGGCACTCTATCCAACACGCGTCCAAAAGATGCTGATACAGCTGCGCCCCCAATTCCCCGCCGAGGTGGCCATGGCACAACCGCGCATGGCGTAACAACGCCGGGGCAACCAAGGCCGGCGTTAAAGCCTGCGGCCCACGGCGTGCGGCGCACGCCATGGTGGTCCTGGCCAAGGCATCAATAGCGGCGCTGACATCAGGCGCCGCGACACGGAACAAGCGCTTGCCACGCTGGGCTTCGACTCGCAGCACGCCACTTGCCGTCAGTCGCGCCAGATGCGCGTTGGCAGAGGTCGGTGTCAACCCGGCAAGTGCTGCCAACTCGACGGGCGACTTGGCCGAGCCATCCATCAAGGCCCACAGCATGGCGGCACGTTTGGGTTCGGCGAGCAAGCTGGCGATCTGACTGATGCAAGGTGCAGCTTCCATCTTTTCACTCCCTGTCGATTTATTTTTCTGCTGAGGTAGGCACCAAAGTATAGGGGCGCAAACCGCCGGTTCCATCGCGTCTGACAGCGTAGAGAGGGACAGGAGCTGAGTGAATTTTCCTACTTTGATGGAGTCCGTTACGTCGCACTGGATCGCACTGGCAATTGGGCGGTCAATGTCGTACAGCGGGACACGAGCATTTCCCGCAGCAGATTGATGGGCTTGCTCAGTTGCGCACGATGGGCACACAACAGATTGAGCGGCGTGCGCTCACCCCGCAGCTCCGGCAGGATAAGCCGCAAGCGCCCGGCCAGCACGTCGGTACTCACATCCAGCCAGGACTTGTAGGCAATGCCCACACCCGCCACCGCCCAGCGGCGGACCACATCGGCATCGTCACTGAAGCGGTCGCCGGTGACGGTCAGGCTGATTTCGCGCTTGCCATCGTAAAAGGTCCAATGATCGTGGACCCGGCTGCCAAGCATGTACAACAGGCAATTATGCTGGGCCAGTTGCTCCAGGTGCCGAGGCTCGCCATAACGTGCGAGATAGCTGGGAGAGGCACACAGCACACGCACATTGTCTGGGGCGATGGGCAGCGCGATCAGGCTGGAGTCTTCAGGCTCACCATAGCGCAAGGCGATATCCACCGGCTGGCGGAACAGATCGGCAATCCGATCACCCAGCAACAGCCGCACGGTGAGTTGCGGGTAGTCACGCTGGAACTCATCCAACCACGGCAATAGCTGATTGCGCCCGAAATCCGACGGAGCCGACAATTGCAGCACACCGCTGACATGGTCCTGCCCGCTGGCCAACAAGCGTCGCCCTTCATCCAGCGAGCTTAAGGCCGCACGGGCATATTCCAGGAAGCCCTCGCCTTCGGCCGTCAGGCGCAGGCTGCGAGTGGAACGCGCCAGCAAGCGTGTACCCAGTTGCTGTTCGATCCGCTTGAGTGCCGCACTCGCTACCGCAGGCGACAGGTCCATCACCCGTGCCGCAGCGGACAAGCTGCCAAGGTCTGCCGCACGCACAAACAACTGCAAATCATCAAAACGCAGCATGCACTTGCACTCATTATCAAAGTTTTGTTGAAACAGACTGCTGTTTTAGCGGGTTTTATCTGCGCAGGAAATAGCCAATCATCTCTGCATCCGTTAATCACGTGTCTGGAGTTGAATATGACCACCGCCTTTAACGTCATCGCCACGCTGATCGCCAAACCCGGCCAACAGGCCACCCTGGAAACCTTGCTGCGCGGCCTGTTGGAACCCACTCGCCTGGAGGCCGGTTGCGAGCAGTACGACCTGCACCAGGATCTGCAACACCCCGAAACCTTCTACATGCTCGAACGCTGGAGCGACGACGCGGCGCTGGCCGACCACGACCAGAGCGCACATATCCAGAGCTTTCGCGCCAAGGCCGCTGATGTGCTCGAACACTTCGAGCTCAAGCGCCTGAAATTTCTCGCCTGATCCCGCCTTTTCTGGAGCCATCATGAAAGCCATTGCTTACTACGCCTCACTGCCGATCAACGATCCAAACGCCCTGCAAGACATCGAACTGCCTGCGCCTGTCGCCGGCCCGCGTGACTTGCTGGTGGACGTCAAAGCCATCTCGGTCAACCCGGTGGACACCAAGGTTCGCCAGAACGTCGCCCCGGAAAATGGCACCGCCAAGGTACTGGGCTGGGATGTGGCCGGTGTGGTCAAGGCCGTCGGCAGCGACGTGACGCTGTTCAAGGCCGGCGACAAGGTGTTCTACGCCGGCTCCCTGGTGCGTCCAGGCGGCAACAGCGAATTGCACACCGTGGATGAGCGCATCGTCGGGCATATGCCGAAAAGCCTGGGTTTTGCCGAAGCCGCCGCGTTGCCGCTGACCGCCATCACCGCCTGGGAATTGCTGTTCGAACGCCTGCAAGTGCAGGAAGGGACACAAGACCTAGGCCAGAGCCTGCTGATCGTCGGCGCTGCCGGTGGCGTAGGGTCGATCCTGACCCAACTGGCCAGCCAGCTCACCGCCTTGAAAGTGATCGGCACTGCTTCGCGTCCGCAAACCCAGGAGTGGACCAAGGCCCTCGGCGCTGACCTGGTGATCGACCACAGCCAACCGCTGAGCGAAGCGCTGAAAGCCGCTGGCCATCCGCAAGTGACCCACGTCGCCAGCCTGACCCAGACCGATCATCACTTGGACCAGTTGGTGGAGGCCTTACAACCTCAAGGCAAGCTGGCGCTGATTGACGACCCCAAGGCGCTGGACGTCAGCAAACTCAAGCGCAAGAGCCTGTCGCTGCATTGGGAGTTCATGTACACGCGTTCGATGTTCGAGACCCCGGACATGATCGAACAGCACAATCTGCTCAATCGCGTAGCCGAACTGATCGACGCCGGCACCTTGAAAACCACGGTGGGTGAGCACTTCGGTGTGATCAATGCGGCGAACCTGCGCCGTGCCCATGCACTGCTGGAAAGCGGCAAGGCCAAGGGCAAGATCGTGCTGGAAGGCTTCTGAACAAATAGCTGTCAGGGTCGTCCATTATTCATGTAAGTAATGGACGACACCGCTAGTCAGACAGTTGACCTTTGTCATATCTCTGAGCGTATTCGGGTTTATATTGGCCGCCTTTGCCACGATTCTTTTACGTGAGGAAGTCAGCAATGAAAATCCTGATAAAAGCGTTAGCAAAATCCGCAGGCAATAAATGGCAAGTCCGTCTCGACCAGGACGCCTTCACCTTCCGCACCGAGGCAGAGGCCCGTGCCTTTGCCGACACCCTGCAAGCCCGTATCCAGGCGCCCCACCGTTTTCCAAGCAGCCAGCAACGCTCCGCCGCTGGCTGATCCGCTGTTCAGACCTGCGCCTGCAAGGCCCGTTTGCGTTGCAGGCGCTGGGTCGACATTGCGATCGTCACCGCCAACACACCGCACAAGCTGATGACCATCGCCATCGGCATCGCCGTGCCGTCGTGCAAAACTCCGACCAACGACGCCGCCCCCGCCGCCACGCCAAACTGAATGCAACCGAGCAACGCCGAAGCGCTACCGGCCCGTGCACCCTGCCCGCTCATGGCACAGGCCGAAGTATTCGGCAAAATGCAGCCCAGGCTGGCGATGCAAATAAACAGCGGCACCAGTAACGGCCACAACGCATCGGTGCGCAGCGCCGCGATACCCAGCAAGCTCAACGCGGCCAGCAGGTAGACCCACACACTGCGCGACAACAGGAACGCCGGGCCACGCTTGGACAGCAACCGCGCGTTGACCTGCGCCACCAGGATAAAGCCCGCAGCGTTGGAGCCGAACAGCCAGCCGTAATGCTCGGCAGGCACGCCGTAGAGCTGGATGAAGACGAAAGGTGAACCGGCGATGTAGGCAAACATCCCGGCAATCGAGATACCACCGGTGAGGGCATAGCCGAGGTAGACCCGGTCCGACAGCAGCGCAGCATAGCGACGCAGCGACCCGGACAACGGCTGGCGCGGCTGATGGGCCGGGAAGGTTTCCGGCAGCCCGACGGCCACGGCGATGGCCGCCATCACGCTGAAGATCGACAGGGCGAGGAAAATCGACTGCCAGCCCCATATTCCCACCATCAGTCCACCGGCCAGCGGTGCAAGGATCGGCGCCAGGCCTGTGACCAGCATCAACTGGGAAAACACTTTGGCTGAGCCGACCGCGTCGCATTTGTCACTGACCACTGCGCGGGAGATCACCATGCCAGCGCAGCCCCCAAGGGCCTGCACAAAACGCGCGCCGATCAGCCATTCCAGGGAGGGCGCAAAGGCGCAGGCAAATGAAGCCAGGGTAAACAGCGTGACCCCACTGAGCAGCGGGCCGCGTCGGCCAAAGCGGTCAGCCAGTGGGCCATAGATCAATTGGCCGATGGCCAGGCCACCGAAATACACCGCCAGGGTCAGTTGGATGTGTTTTTCGTCGGTCGCGAAGGCCTTGGCCATGGCCGGGAAGCCCGGCAGGTAAAAATCGATCGCCAAGGGCGCGAAGGCGCTCAAGGCACCCAGAATCAGGATTATGCGGAGGTTCATCGGGCACCCAAGTGAGACGGCAGCCCGATAGTCTAGCCGCGCTTGGGTGCATTGAACACGATAGCTCGCTAACTATTTACCTGTATCAGGCAAGCTTGGCGCTGTAGCCCTCTTCGGTGATCGCCTCGATCACCTGTTCGGCAGACAAGCGGCTTTCGACGCCCACTTCCTTCGCGGCCAAGTCGACCTTCACACTGGCCGCCGGATCCTGGCTCTGCACTGCCTGGGTCACCGCTCGAACGCAATGGCCGCAGGTCATTCCTTCAACGCTGAATACTTGCATGACATGACTCCTTTGATGAGGTTGGACCCAGTCTCGACCTTGCCACGATGGCAAGGTCAAGTTCCGGAAATTTCTGCCGGGCTAGTATTTGGCCGCTTCAAAGGCCAAGCTTCACCCATCTTTGATTCACACCACGGAGCATTCGCTATGCGCTGGTCGTTTTTTGCCCTTGCTGGCCTGATGAGCTTGTCGGCCGCTGCGCCCCAAGCCTTCGCCGCAGAAGACTATGCGGTGCTGATCATTTCCCGGGAACGCCTGGAAGTGCCGACCAACTGCGAAATCGGCCTGTACCTGAATGACCAACTCGCGGGTAGGCTGTTCCAGGAACAGGCCACATCGTTCAACTTGCCGGCGGGCAATCTTTCGTTGCGCCTGAAGCTGCTGCCAGGCCAATCCCCTGGCTGCCTGCCGGGGATGTTGGCGCCGCCAGCGCAGAACATCACGCTCAAGGCCGGTGACGTGCGCAAATTGCGCATTGCCCAGGGCCCGGATGGGATGTACCTGAAAGCTGCCAAATTGGAATATTAAAGGCGCTTGACCTTCCCCACAGGTCAAGGTTGATCCTAGGGGCAACTTCTCTTGGAGGACTGCCCCATGAATGGATCCACCACCTTTGACCTGCCGATCAGCGGCATGACCTGCGCCAGCTGTGCCGGCCGGGTCGAGCGGGCGCTGGGCAAGGTGCCGGGGGTGCAAAGCGTCAGCGTCAACCTGGCCAATGAACGCGCCCATGTCGAAGTGCTCGGCCAGATGGACCCCGGCGTGTTGATCGCAGCCGTCGACAAAGCCGGCTATACCGCCACGTTGCCCCAGAGCGAAACCGCCACCGACGCGGACCAAGCCCAGCGCCTGCACCGCGAACGTTGGTCGCTGATGCTGGCGATCCTGCTGGCATTGCCATTGGTGCTGCCGATGCTGGTGGAACCCTTCGGCCTGCACTGGATGCTGCCGGCATGGGCACAATTCGCCCTGGCCACCCCCGTGCAGTTCATCTTTGGCGCACGCTTTTATGTCGCCGCCTGGAAAGCCGTGCGTGCCGGTGCTGGCAATATGGACCTGCTGGTGGCGATCGGCACTAGCGCCGGTTATGGCTTGAGTATTTATGAATGGCTCACCGCGCATCCCGGCATGGCACCGCACCTGTACTTCGAAGCCTCGGCGGTGGTGATCGCCCTGGTGCTGCTCGGTAAATATTTGGAGAGCCGCGCCAAGCGCCAGACCGCCAGCGCTATCCGCGCCCTGGAAGCCTTGCGTCCGGAGCGGGCGATTCGGGTGATTGAGGGCCGTGAAGAAGATGTCGCCATCAATGCCCTGAAACTCAATGATCTGGTGCTGGTAAAACCCGGCGAACGCTTCCCGGTGGACGGTGAGGTGGTCGAGGGGCAGAGCCATGCGGACGAAGCCCTGATCAGTGGCGAAAGCCTGCCCGTGCCAAAACAACCCGGCGATAAGGTTACCGGCGGCGCCATCAACGGCGAAGGCCGGCTGCTGGTGCGCACCCTGGCCCTCGGTGCCGAAAGCGTACTGGCGCGGATCATCCGCCTGGTGGAAGACGCCCAGGCCGCCAAGGCTCCGATCCAGAAACTGGTGGATAAAGTCAGCCAGGTCTTCGTCCCGGCCGTGCTGGTGCTGGCGTTGGTGACCGTGGTGGGTTGGTGGCTGTATGGCGCGCCCTTGGAAACGGCAATCATCAATGCCGTCGCGGTCTTGGTGATCGCCTGCCCTTGCGCGCTGGGCCTGGCCACGCCAACTGCGATCATGGCCGGCACGGGTGTTGCCGCGCGCCACGGTATTCTGATCAAGGATGCCGAAGCCCTGGAACGCGCTCATGAAGTGAGCGCGGTGGTCTTCGACAAGACCGGCACCCTCACCTCCGGCGCGCCGAAGATTGCGCACTTGGCAGCCGTGGATGGCAACGAAACCTTGCTGCTGCAACAAGCCGGAGCGTTGCAACGTGGCAGTGAGCACCCGCTGGCAAAGGCCGTGCTGGACGCCTGCAAGGAACAAGGTCTGACAGTGGCGGACGTGACCGCCAGCCAATCCCTGACCGGGCGTGGCATCGCCGGCACGCTGGACGGCCTGCAACTGGCTCTGGGCAATCATCGCCTGCTGGAAGAAAGCGGCTTGAACGCGGGCCATCTGGCCGACTCCGCCAAGGCTTGGGAGGCAGAAGGCCGCACCTTGTCCTGGCTGATCGAACAAGGCGCACAACCCCGAGTGCTTGGACTGTTCGCCTTTGGCGACACGCTCAAACCCGGTGCGCTGGAAGCAGTGGAGCAACTCAAGGCCCAGCACATCAGCAGCCACTTGCTCACGGGTGATAATCGCGGCAGTGCCCGCGTGGTGGCCGAGGCATTGGGCATCGACGATGTGTACGCGCAAGTACTGCCTGCCGACAAAGCCGCCACCGTCGCCGAGCTGAAAAAAACCGGGGTTGTCGCAATGGTCGGCGACGGCATCAACGACGCCCCGGCCCTGGCCGCCGCCGATATCGGCATCGCCATGGGTGGCGGCACCGACGTGGCCATGCACGCCGCCGGTATCACCCTGATGCGCGGCGACCCGCGCCTGGTACCTGCGGCACTGGAGATCAGCCGAAAGACCTACGCCAAGATCCGCCAGAACCTGTTTTGGGCCTTTGTGTATAACTTGATCGGCATTCCGCTGGCCGCCTTTGGCCTGCTCAACCCGGTACTGGCCGGCGCGGCGATGGCCTTTTCCAGCGTCAGCGTGGTGAGTAATGCGTTACTGTTGAAGACGTGGAAGCCCAAGAACCTGGAGGATCAGCGCCCATGAACATCGGCCAAGCCGCACGCCAGAGCGGGTTGAGTGCCAAGATGATTCGCTACTACGAATCCATCGGCCTGCTCAAAGCCGCGCATCGCACCGACAGTGGCTATCGCGTGTACGGCCAGGATGACTTGCACACCCTGGCGTTTATCAAACGCTCGAGGGATCTGGGGTTTTCATTGGAAGAGGTCGGCAAGCTGCTGACCCTGTGGCAGGACCGGCAACGGGCCAGCGCCGATGTAAAGGCGTTGGCACGCCAGCATATCGATGAGCTGAACCAGAAGATTCTTGAGCTGGGACAGCTGCGCGATACCTTGCAGGACCTGGTAGAGCACTGCCAAGGCGATCATCGGCCGGATTGCCCGATCCTCAAGGAATTGGCGTCCGGTAGCTGTTGCGCCTGAGAGAGTCTATCTGAATACATACAAACCAAATGTGGGAGCGGGCTTGCTCGCGAATGCGGGGTAAGAGTCGATACATTTGCTGACTGATCCACCGCATTCGCGAGCGAGCCCGCTCCCACATTTTTAGATCTCCATGTATCTGGAGATCACTGCATCCACGGCGGTGGCGGTGGCTCGTCCGGCACCTTGCTCGATGGCGCATCATCCGCCGCGCGGATCGCTTGGCGACGCTCTTCATCCAACCGCGCCGCTTCGATCTCGCGGATCACACCGCCGACATCCGCCAGCTCTTCCGGCTCGTCGAACTCGCCGGTCAATACACTGGCCGGGTGCAGGGTGCCGGCTTCGTAAAGCGCCCACATCTCCTTGGCGTACTTGGTCTTCTTCAACTCCGGAGCAAAGCGCCCAAAGTAGGAGGCCATGTTGCCTACGTCCCGCTCCAGCATGCTGAAGGCGTGGTTGTTGCCCGCCGCATCCACCGCCTGGGGCAGGTCGATGATCACCGGACCGGTCGGCGTGAGCAGCACGTTGAACTCGGACAGGTCACCGTGCACCAGGCCGGTACACAGCATCAGCACGATCTGGGAAATCAGGAAGGCGTGGTATTCGCGCGCCTGGTCCGGTTCCAGCGTGACGTCGTTCAGACGCGGTGCTGCATCGCCATACTCGTCGGCCACCAGTTCCATCAGCAGCACGCCTTCGAGGAAGTCGAACGGCTGGGGCACGCGAACGCCCGCACCGGCCAGGCGGAACAACGCCGCCACTTCGGCGTTCTGCCAGGCATCTTCGGTTTCTTTCTTGCCGAACTTGGAGCCCTTGGCCATGGCCCGGGCCTGCCGGCTGTTACGGACCTTACGGCCCTCCTGGTATTCGGATGCCTGACGAAAACTTCGTTTGTTCGCCTCCTTGTAAACCTTGGCGCAACGCAATTCGTTGCCGCAGCGCACCACATAAACAGCTGCTTCTTTACCACTCATGAGTGGGCGCAGCACTTCGTCGACCAGACCGTCTTCGATCAGGGGTTCAATGCGTTTAGGAGTCTTCATCAGCTTTTATTGTGGGTCCTTTATTACCAAATACGCGTATGGCACTCGTTATACGGCAATCAGCGCGTCGGTGGGAGGGGCTACCGACCGTTGATCACTTAAGAATGCAACCAATAGGCCAGTTTCAGCGCTCTATGATCGCTGTAACCCCTTGCCCGCCCGCCGCACAGATGGATATCAGCCCGCGGCCTTTGCCCGCCGCATCCAGCAACTTGGCCAGATTGGCGACGATACGCCCACCCGTGGCGGCAAACGGGTGCCCGGCGGCCAGGGAGCTGCCTTTCACATTGAGC
This sequence comes from Pseudomonas sp. TWR1-1-4, assembly GCF_049897165.1. Lineage (NCBI taxonomy): Bacteria > Pseudomonadati > Pseudomonadota > Gammaproteobacteria > Pseudomonadales > Pseudomonadaceae > Pseudomonas > Pseudomonas sp. TWR1-1-4. Next base: position 21,187 of record NZ_JAFCVS010000006.1, read on the forward strand.
CGGCTACGGTCGATAGCGCCCAAGGGTGCGTCGAGTCCCAGGCGTGTCTTGCAGTAGTCCGCGTCTTCCCAGGCCTTGAGCGTGCACAACACTTGGGCAGCGAAGGCTTCGTGAATCTCGTAGTAATCGAAGTCCTGCAGCGTCAGACCATTCCTCGCCAGCAAGCGCGGCACCGCATACACCGGCGCCATCAGCAGGCCTTCGGCGCCGTTGACGAAATCCACTGCCGCCGCTTCGCCATCGCGCAAGTACGCGAGGATCGGCAAACCGCGCTCTTTAGCCCAGGCTTCACTGCCCAAGAGCACCAGCGAGGCGCCATCGGTGAGTGGCGTGGAGTTGCCGGCGGTGAGCGTGCCCTTTTCGCTGCGCTCGAAAGCGGGCTTGAGGGTCGCGAGTTTTTCCAGAGTCAGGTCGGGCCGCAGGTTGTTGTCGCGGGTCAGGCCCAGAAACGGGGTGAGCAAATCGTTATGCCAGCCTTCGGCATAGGCGACGGCCATTTTCTGGTGGCTTTCCAGCGCGAGCTGGTCCTGCTCGGCGCGGGGAATTTGCCAAGTCTGCGCCATCAATTCGCAGTGTTGCCCCATGGACAAACCCGTACGTGGTTCGCCATTGCGCGGCAGTTCCGGCTTGAGGTGATGGGGACGAAGTTGTAACAGGACTTTTAATTTATCCGCCACGGATTTGCTGCGGTTGGCCTGCAGCAGGATCTTGCGCAGGCCTTCATTCACCCCGATCGGAGCGTCGGAGGTGGTGTCCACCCCGCCAGCAATCCCGCATTCAATCTGACCCAGGGCGATCTTGTTGGCCACCAGCAACGCCGCTTCCAGACCAGTGCCGCACGCCTGCTGGATGTCATAGGCCGGCGTTTGCGGCGACAGGCGCGAGCCCAGCACGCATTCGCGGGTGAGGTTGAAGTCGCGCGAATGCTTGAGTACTGCGCCAGCGGCCACCTCACCCATGCGCAGGCCGTGCAGGTTGTAGCGTTCGATCAGGCCTTCCAGGGCGGCGGTCAGCATGGCCTGGTTACTCGCCGTGGCGTAAGGGCCATTAGAGCGAGCGAAGGGAATGCGGTTACCGCCGATGATCGCCACACGGCGCAATTGAGTCATGGAAAGCTCCCTGAAGGTTGTGGGTGGAATCATTCAGCCTAGCCTAGGCTCAATCGAACGACTGCCGCCCCGGGGTGGTCAACCCTTTGAACCCCAGCCTTCGGAGAGCGTTCCATGTCTGACCGTTATATCGACTTCGCCAACTCAAGCCTCGGCCATCGCCTGGTCGCCGCCATTGGCCTGCCGTCACCGGTACGCCTGGAACGCTGGCAAGCCGGGCGCCTGCGTCCGGTGGAAGGTGCTTTGCTGCTGGGCGGCGGCGCGCGGGCGGGCAACGTGCAGGCGTTTGCCCACAAGCTCACCGACGCGATTTATACCTACGGCGCGCAGACGTCGACGTGGATCCCCGGTCACGGTCCCAAGCTCAAGGCCGTGGTGTTCGACGCCAGCGACTTGCAGCACACCGATCAACTCAAGCAACTGCGCGAATTCTTCCAGCCGCTGCTGAAAAACCTGGATAACAGCGCCCACCTGGTGATCCTCGGCCGCGCGCCGGAAAGCCTCAGCGACCCCTTCGCCGCCAGTGCCCAGCGCGCCCTGGAAGGCTTCAGCCGCTCGCTGGCCAAGGAACTGCGCAATGGCGGCGTGCTGCAATTGCTTTATGTGGGCGACGGTGCCGAAGACCAACTGGAAGGCGCGCTGCGCTTCTTCCTCTCGCCCAAAAGCGCGTATATCTCGGGGCAAGTCATTCACCTGGAGGCTTGCGCCACACCCGTCGAGGACTGGACGCGGCCCCTGGCCGGGCGCAAAGCGCTGGTCACTGGCGCAGCCCGAGGCATCGGTGCCTCCATCGCCGAAACCCTGGCCCGCGACGGCGCCGAAGTGATTTTGCTGGACGTGCCCCAGGCCAAGGCCGACCTTGAAGCCCTGGCCGCGCGCCTGGGGGCACGCACTGTCGCACTGGATATCTGCGCTGCAGATGCCGCCAGCCAACTGGTCGAACACCTGCCTGATGGCCTCGACATTCTGGTACACAACGCCGGGATCACCCGCGACAAGACCCTGGCCAACATGACCCCGGAGTACTGGGACGCGGTGCTGGCGGTCAACCTCAATGCGCCGCAGGTACTGACCAAGGCGCTGCTCGACAGCGGCACCCTGCATGACAACGCCCGCGTGGTGTTGCTGGCGTCGATCAGCGGCATCGCCGGCAACCGTGGGCAGACCAACTACGCCGCAAGCAAAGCGGGATTGATCGGCCTTGCGCAGGCCTGGGCACCGCTGCTTCAGGAGCGCGGCATCAGTATCAACGCCATGGCGCCCGGCTTTATCGAAACCCAGATGACTGCGCATATTCCGTTTGCCTTGCGTGAGGCCGGACGACGCATGAGTTCGCTGGGCCAGGGCGGCCTGCCGCAGGACGTCGCCGAAGCGGTAGCCTGGCTCGCCCAACCGGGCTCCGGGGCCGTTAGCGGCCAAGCGCTGCGAGTGTGTGGGCAAAGCCTCTTGGGAGCATAAACATGCAATGGAAGACGCTAGGCACTACACCATTCCTGCCGCCGTTGTATTGGCGCGCCGCGCTCAAGCGCAAGATCACCGGCAACATATTGCCCGAGCAGGGGTTGCGCTGTCGGGTGAGCATCAACTTCGAGCAAGTAGCGGCGTACCGCAAGGTCTGCGGTTTTGCCGACAGCCCGATCCTGCCGGCGACTTATCCGCATATCCTGGCGTTCGGGTTGCAGATGCAGTTGCTCACCGACGACAGTTTTCCCTTCCCGTTGCTGGGGTTGATTCACCTGAGTAACCGCATCCGTATCCATCGCCCGCTCGGGGGTGTGAGTGAGTTGTCCATCGCTGTCCACACGCAGAACCTCAAGCCCCATCCCAAGGGCGCGACCTTTGATCTGATCACCACCGTCGAGGACTCCCTCGGCCTGCTGTGGGAAGCCGAAAGCCGCATGCTTTGCCGGGGCGTAAAGCTCGAAGGTGAACCCGAGGATGACGCCCAGCCTTCCCCCACTCAGGTCAGCGAACTGACCCGCTGGAAAGCCCCCGCCGATATCGGCCGCCGTTATGCGCGGGTCTCCGGCGACTACAACCCGATCCACCTCAGCGCCCTCACTGCCAAGCTGTTCGGTTTTCCCCAGGCCATCGCCCACGGGCTGTGGAACAAGGCGCACACCCTTGCCGCCCTCGGCGAACACCTGCCCGCCGCCAATATCGAGATCAGCGTCGAGTTCAAAAAACCCGTGCGCCTGCCCGGTGAAGTGACGTTGTTGACCAGCGCCGCCGGCTCCAGCGGTGAGTTATGGTTAAAAGGCGCGGGCGATATTGAACATATGGTAGGCAAGTGGTGGCCGATCGCCTGAAAGAAACCGGTTAATTGTATATATACACCCTAAGTAATAGCGGACTTTTTCACGTCCGCTTTTTTATTCAAGCCATTGATTTAAAACGCATATACATCTTGATACATCCTTGCCTTATACCCTTGGTATTAGTTACTTAACCGGTACACCCGTGCCGTATATAAATCGTTAATACCAAGTAGAGCATTGAGCGAACGCACCGCCGGGGCTGTGATAGCCATACGGACAAACACATTGCTACCCCGAGAAGTAGCGAGTGTTTGAAGACAACCAAGGTTGTACAGGTGCAAGGAACTCAATCATGAAAACTCAAGTCGTGTTTTGGAAAGCAAGTACCGCGCTGGCCCTGGCCGTAGCACTGGCACTCGGCGGCTGCAGCAGCGGTGGTGGTGGGCACAAATCCAGCGTGGCATCGTCCTCACCCGATGCGGGTGCAGGAACAGGTGGCGGCACTGGCGGTGGCACAGATGGCGGCACCGGCGGCGGTACTGGTGGCGGCACCGGCGGCGGTACTGGTGGCGGCACCGGCGGCGGTACTGGTGGTGGCACCGGCGGCGGTACGGGTGGCGGTACGGGTGGCGGCACAGGTGGTGGCACCGGCGGCGGTACGGGTGGCGGCACAGGTGGTGGCACCGGCGGTGGTACTGGTGGCGGCACAGGCGGTGGCACCGGCGGCGGAACAGGTGGTGGTACGGGTGGTGGCACGGGTTCGACAACCACTCCCCTGGTGACTGGCCAGATTGCCGGCACTCTGGGCGGTACTGTCGGTAACGTGGGCGCTGCGGTCGGCGACCTTGGCGACACCTTGAACAACGTTCCCATCGTTGGCACTACGGCTGGCGGTCTCGTCACTGCTACCGGCAACGCCGTCACCAGCATTGGCACTGGCGTCACTGCCGGACTGGGCTCTCTGGGTACCAACAGCAACTCCCTCGGCATTACCGTGGCGGGGGTCGGTAACGGCGTTGCCGACCTGGGCGACGGTCTTTCGACGACCGGCAAATCCCTGTCGACCACACTGGGCGGCATTCCGGTGGTGGGTGGTTTGACCGGCGGCGTAGGCGGTGCTGCCGGCGGCGTGGTCGATAAGGTGGGCCAGACCGTCACCATGCTCGGCGATACCTTGAGCACTGCCAGCACCACCGGGCCGCTGGGTTCTCTCACTAACACGGTCGGCGGTAAAGTGTTGGTGCCTGTGGTCTCGCTGGTGGAAAACACCACGGGCAACCTCGGCAAGGCCACCGGTCTTGGCAACCCGGTCAATGGTCTGCTGGATAAAGTCGGCTCCACTGTGACCGGCCTGGGTGGTCAGGTTGCCAGCGCAGGGGGTACCGGCAACCCGGTGACCAATATCGTGGGCGGTGCATTGACCGGCGTCGGTGGCGTGCTCGACAAGTCCGGTGGCTATGTCGCCCCAGCGGGCGGCGCTTCGAAACCCGGCCTGCCTGAGTTGGTGGGTGGCCTGGTCGCCAACGTCGGTAATGGCCTGAATGCCGGCAACACCAATGGCACCGTGAGCGCGGCAGGCGTGACCGGTGGAGCATTGGGTGGCACTGTCGCTTCTCTCGGCACAATCATTGGCGGCAATGGCGTCGCCAATACTGCAGCGACGTCACCCGTTGCCGGCTTGGCGACAAACGTCGGCGCGGCCCTTAACCCAGTGACCTCCGGTGTCGCCAGCCTGACGCAAAACATCGGAAACACCACGGGCATCGGCGCTCCGGTCAATGGCCTGGTGACTCAAGTCGGTGGCGCCGTCAGCGGTATCGGTGCCAACCTGACGGCGGCCAACGCCAACCCGATCACCAATGCCCTCGGCGGCACCGTCAGTGCGGTGGGCAGTACCGTAGGCTCGGTCGGTGGGTTGGTCACAGGCGGTACCGGCACCAGCGGCGGTCTGCTTGGCGGACTGAACGTAGGCACCAACGCCTCGGCGGGTGGCAGCGCGAATGCAAATACCGGCGGCGGCCTGGGCGGTTTATTGAACGGCCTGACCGGCAAAAAATAGAATTGCACCTGGCCGATTAGACGGCCTCCCCTACAGCGCCTACGCTTGGTTGAGACGAGAGACCCCAATAAGTCTCTCGTCTTTTTTATGGGGCCTGGAACATGCCCCACCCGAACCGAGTCCCAGAACCCGGCGGGCCCGAAACGCTGCTGCAGTTGACCATGGAGTGTCCTATGCGCGTGTTGACGCCGTTGTTATTGCTTACTCTCAGTGCCTACGCCCAAGCCGAGACCCTTCCCAGCTTCCTCAACAGCAACGACACCATCCGCAACCTGCCAGTGCCCAACCTTCCCGCCGACGCCTATCGACCGGCCACGCCACAGACCCAGGTGCCCGAAACACCGCCTACTCAGGGCCAGCCGCTGTTGATGGACACCAAGGTCACGATTCGCAAGCTGCAGATCGAGGGTGGCACCATCTACCCGCTCGACGAGACCGCCAAGGCCTACGAACCGTTGTTTGGTCATGAGACCAACCTGGCGCAACTGATCGAAGCCACCCGTGGCGTTACCCGTCGCTACCAGCAGGACGGCTACCTGCTGTCCTACGCATTCCTGCCCCAACAGAGCTTCGAAAATGGCCTGGTGCGCGTGATTCTGGTGGAAGGCTATATCAAGGACTACCAGCAAACTGGCGATATCGGCTCGGTCTCGGCTTACGTCGACAAACTGGCCAATAAACTCCTGACCGAACGCCCTCTGACCCGCAAGACCTTCGAGCGCTATACCACGCTCATGGGCCGTATCCCCGGCGTCACACTGCAAGCGCAAGTACCCGCGCCGGGCACCACCGACGGTGGCACACATATGCAGATCACTGCCAGCCGCAAGCCCTTCACCAGTAGCATGAGCATGACCGATGACAGCCGCGGAGGCCTGCAGGCCCTGCTTACCGGCACCAGCAACTCCCAGACCTCAATGGGCGAGCAACTCAACGTCAGCGGGCTGTTCCCGCCTGGCGAAGATAAAGAGCACTACTACCGTGTGGGCTACAGCCAGTTCATCAATGCCGAAGGCACCCAGCTGGCGCTCGCCGCCGAACGCTACCGCGCCGACCCCAAAACCAACGTGCAACTGGACGGCGGCTTCGAGCTCAAGCCGCACCAGTCCATCGATCGCTATTCCATCGGCCTCAGCCACCCGCTGATAGCCTCACCGAATGAATCGCTGACCCTCGGCACGCGCCTCTACGCAGTGGACCAAACCACAAGCTACAAACTCTTGGGCTACCCCCAGCGTTTCGACGTTGAAACCAACCTGCGCGCCCTGGCCTTCGAGGGTGACTGGCGCAAGTCCGACACCCGCCAACTGCGTATCCTCAGCGCCGGTCTGTACCAGGGCATCAACGGCATGGGCGCCAGAACCCACAGTGATTTCGAAGGGCTCAAGCCCGACCTGGACTTCTTCCGCCTGCGCCTGTCCGGCGTACAAAGCGACAAGTTCTTCGATAACTGGCAAGGCGTCCTGTCGGGAGCGTTTTACTGGAGCAATGACACCCTGCCGGACAGCGAACGCGCCACGTTCGGTGGGCAGAACTTCGGTCGTGGCTACCCTGACGACCAGGGTTCCGGTGACAAGGGCTGGGGGCTGGCGTATGAGGTCAACTACAGCTACAACCGCGCTGGCGACTGGGTGAGGATTCTGCAGCCCTATATTGTGTTCGACCGCGCCAAGACCTGGTTCAACGATCTGCCTGTCAGAAGCAGCGACCTGTCATCGGCTGCACTCGGGCTGCGCTTCGGGGACAACAAGTACTACAACATAGCCCTGGAAGCGGCCAAGCCGATGTCGGATATCGCGCTGGACAGTTTCAACCGGCGGCCACGGTATACGTTGAGCTTCAGTTATCAGCTCTGATCCTACCCTTTAGGCGCTAGTGGGGCGCCTAAAGCCTGGTTTTCGGGAGGGGAAACAGATTGTTCAACGTATCAATCAACCGAACCAGATAGATCGGCTTGCGAAACAGGTCCAGCACTTGCAGGCGCAGCATGTCGCTCACATCGTCCATTTCGGCGTGGCCCGACATCACAATCACCGGCAGGTGTGAGCGTGAGGTGTGTTCGCGCAGGCGCTTGATCAAGGAGATACCGCTTTCCTCGGGCATGCGCAGATCGGTGATGACCAAGGCGATGTCGGGGTGAAGTGTCAATTCTTGCAGGGCGAAGGTGACGGAGGTGGCGGTAAAACAGACAAATCCCTCGTTTTCGAGGGATTCGGCGAGTTCGATCAAGGCGTCCTCTTCATCGTCCACCAATAGAATTTGCTGGCGTGAAGACGCGCTCATGGCATCACCTTCAAGAGGGGATCATCATAACGGCCACCACAACTAAATCATGTTCCGGTCGGCATATTAGTGGTCATATTGGTGAAAATGGTTTTTACCTTAGTTCCAAGCCCCGTCCCGGCACCCACTATAACGAGCGCTACCAACGCTACGACAATGGCGTATTCGATGCCTGAGGCTCCTTCTTTGCGACTGAAGAATAGTTGGGTTTGGACATACAGCTTCAACACCAGGTCAAGGAACATAAGACTTCTCCCTAAAACGCCACTGGAAGCCGGAACGGCTCTAGTACCAGATAATCGCGGCGTGCCATTAGAGCATTGTCAACAAACCCCAGCCTCACAACTGTAATAACGAATTAATCATAAAGTATTAGTCGTAACGTCAGCCCCTATAAACGCGCCGTATAAAGGCAGCGTTTATAAGCTCACATAATTTTTCTCCAGGGTAATGGCATTTCGTCCTAGCTGAGCTACCTTCAAATAGCCAAATCGTTAGATGTTCATCACAGCCAGGTTGCGGATTAACCCATTCGAATTAATCGGGTGTGCAGTGCAACGGGAAAGGGAGAGCCGTCATGAACAGTCGCATCAGCATGGTCCTGGCCGGCTTGTTGCTGATCGGGGCCTTGATCGCCGGGTACTGGGGGCTTGTTTTAAGCCGCGCTCCGGAGCCTGTCGCAGCCCCCGCCGTACCCGTCGTTTCCGTTGATAACACTGTCGCTGCGGTGGAAGACCAGACCCGCCAACCGGTGGTGGTGCTGGCGCATGACGTGCCCGCTTTTGTGCCACTGACCGACGCCGACCTGATCCTGGAAAAACTGCGCACCGCGCCCGCCGGCAGCCTGACCCAGCTCGATCAAGCCATCGGCCGCATCCCCCTGCGGACCTTGGGCGCAGGCACTTGGCTCACCGAAGAAAGCTTCAGCGCTGGCGGCCCGCTCGCCCGCATGATTCGCCCGAATGAGCGCGCCCTGGCCGTGGCCGTGGATGAGGTGAGCGGCGCTGGGGGCCAACTGACGCCAGGCGATTACGTGGATGTGCTGCTGTTCCTGCGCCAGGATGTCGGTAACGTCGAGCAGTCGGCGCAGATCGTCCTTCCGGCCATGCGCCTGCTCAGCGTCGGTGACCAGTTGGGCCTGGCCAACGATGGCAAACCCGCTGTGCCCCCCCCGGTCACGCCTGAAGAACGCGCCCAAGCCGCCCAACGTCGATACGGCGCACGCACCGTGGTGCTGGCCGTGCCGGAGCCACTGCTAAGCCGACTGATGCTCGCGGCGCAAGCCGGCGTGTTGCGCCTGGCGGTACGTAGCGCCGATGAACAACTGCTCAGTCGCTATTGGGCTGGCGAAAGCGACGCATCAGAGAGACTGGAAAGCGCCAACCGCAACCTCTACCAATTCACCCAACTGGCCTTGACCGGCCCGCCCAAACGCGTCGTCCAAGCCAGCACCGCTGGGCCTGGCGTACGCCGTAGCATTGAAGTGATTCGCGGTGCCCAAGCGGCACCACAAACTCCGTGATCGAGCAAGGATGCCTTGAATGAGCCATCGCTACGCACCCCTGTTCACGCACATGGCCTGGGCCCTGATGCTGTCGAGCCTGCCGGTCGGCATGGCTTTGGCAGCGCCGGGCAACTGCGGTGCCCTGGGTCAGTTACCCGCCGTGGTCGAGGTGGGAGAAGGCCTGCAACAAGAGCTGCAATCACCGGTGGCCATTACGCGCCTGGCCATCGGCGACCCGAAAATCGCCGATGTGCGGGTCAACGGTGACCGGAACTTTCTGCTGACCGGTGTCTCGTCCGGCGCTACCAGCCTGATGGTATGGACCGCCTGTGCCAGCGCGCCGCGCCAAAGCATGGTGTTCGTCAAGGGCAAGGCCACGTCGGCGCTGACCAGCGTGTCGCTGCCGCCGTCGGAAGACCCGTTGTTGCCCAGCCAGGTGCAGACCGATATCCGCTTTGTCGAGGTCAGCCGTACCAAGCTCAAGGAAGCCAGCACCCGGCTGCTGGGCACGGGTGCAAACTTTTTCCTCGGCAGTCCCAACCTGCTGTCCCCTTCGGAAGGCGTGTTCAAATTGCCGGTCAACACACAAAGCTTCAACGTCGGTTTTGGCGGTGGGCGGGTTTCGGCCATGATCAACGCGTTGGAACGCAGCGGCTTTGCCTACACCCTGGCGCGTCCCAGCTTGGTGGCCATGAGCGGCCAGAGCGCCTCCTTCCTGGCGGGCGGCGAGGTGCCAATCCCGGTGCCCAGCGCGGGCAGCGACACGATTTCCATCGAATACAAGGAGTTCGGCATCCGCCTGACCCTGACCCCCACGGTGATTGACCGCAATCGCATTTCGCTCAAGGTGGCACCAGAAGTCAGCGAACTGGACTACAGCAACGCGGTGCAGATCGAAGGCATTCAGGTGCCGGCGTTGACCGTCCGCCGTACCGACACCAGCGTGTCCTTGGCCGATGGGGAAAGCTTTGTGATCAGCGGTTTGATCAGCAGCAACAACCGCTCCACCATCAGCAAGTTTCCGGGGCTGGGCGACATCCCGATCCTCGGGGCGTTTTTCCGCGACTCCAATATCAGCCGCGAAGAAAAAGAGTTGCTCATGATCGTCACGCCGCATCTGGTGCAACCGTTGGCGGCCAACGCCCAACTGCCCTCCTTGCCCGGCGAGAAACTACGCAGCTACGACCCAAACTGGTACCGGCTGTTCTTCCTGGAAAACGGCAACTTTGACCGTCGCAGTGGACTTTCCCAATGAGCGATAGCCTGAGCCAGACCTTTCTCGCCATCACCCGCAACACCACTGACCTGGAGTGGCTGCAGGGCGCCCTGGCGCCGCTTGGCCAAGTCGTCAGCGCCGGCACCGGCAGCCTGGACGAACTGCTGGCGCTGGTGGATGTGACCTTCGCCAACCTGGTGTTCGTCGGCCTGGACCGCGAAAACGTCGTGGCCCAGAGCGCATTGATCGAAGGCGCCCTGGAAGCCAAGCCGATGCTCGCCGTCGTCGCCCTGGGCGATGGCATGGACAACCAGCTTGTGCTGAACGCCATGCGGGCCGGCGCCCGCGACTTCGTGGCCTACGGCTCGCGCTCCAGTGAAGTGGCGGGCCTGGTGCGACGCTTGAGCAAGCGCCTGCCCACCGTCACCAACAATGCACAACTGGGTGGCCTGACCGTGCTCTTTGGCACCCAGAGCAATGCCGATGGGGCGATGCTGGCCACCCACCTGGCGCTGGTCGTGCAGAAAAGCGGCCAGCAAACCTTGTTGCTCGACCTGGGCCTGCCGCGCAGCGACAGCCTGGCCTTGCTGGGTCTGCAAAGCACCTTCAATTTCGGTGACGCGTTGCGACACTTGCGCCGCCTCGATACCACCCTGATCAACAGCGCCTTTACCCCCGCCCTGGACGGGCTGCGCATCCTGGCCTACGCCACCGGTGACGAACCGCTCAAACTCACCAGTGCCGCCGAGCTGTTCATGTTGCTCAGTGCACTGCGCCAGCACTTCCAGCACATCGTCGTGAACATTACCGGGCAACCCGACAGCGAGGCCCTGCGCACCTTTGTCAGCCACTGCGACAAACTGCTGTGGTGCACCGACCAGAGCGTACTGGACTGTCGCCGCAACCTGGCAATACTCAACCGCTGGCGCGAAAAAGGCATGAAGCTGGATCACGCCAAACTGGTGGTGGACCGCTACATCAAGGCCTGCGCACCCGATACCGAGGCCCTGGAAAAAAGCTTCGGCCTTGAGTGCATCGCCGTACTCCCGCTGAGCGCCGAGCTGCGCCTGAATGTGAAAAACCAAGGCCAGACCCTGTTTGCCCTGGCCCCCCGTGAACCTTTGACCCAAGCCGTGCGCACCTTGGGCGAGCGCCTGGCAAAACGCTCCGAGGGCCTGGCGAAGCCGTCGATGCGCTGGTTTGAACGCTTCCTGGGGTCAGGACGATGAACGGCGAAAAACTGTTTGGCGGCCCAGCCCGCGCCGCTGGCGGCAACAGCGATCACGATGGCCTGAAGCTGGTGCTGCACCGCTACATCATCGACGCCATCGAGGAGTCGGGTAAAAACCTGCTCGAAGGCACACGCCAGTCCCTGGCGCAATTTGTCATCGACAAGGTTTCCGAATACATCACGCGCATGCGCCTGGCGATCTCGCGTTATGAGATAGAGCGCCTGGCCGAAGAGATCGTCGACGAACTCACCGGTTTCGGCCCGCTGGAAGTGCTGCTGCGTGACCCTGCGGTGACAGAAATCCTGGTCAACGGGCCGCACCGTGTGTTTATCGAACGCGATGGTTTGCTGCACCAGAGTGACCTGCGTTTCATCGACGACCACCATGTGGAGCGCGTGATGCAACGCATCCTCGCGCCATTGGGCCGGCGCCTGGATGAATCCTCGCCGATGGTGGATGCGCGCTTGCCCGACGGCAGCCGGGTCAACGCAATCATCCCGCCGATTGCCCTGGACGGGCCGTGCCTGTCGATTCGGAAATTCCGCAAGGACATGCTCAAGAGCAGCGACTTGGTTGCCATGCAAACCATTGATCAAAGCATCTTCGAGTTCTTCCAGGAGGCCGTGGGCAAGCGCTGCAACATCTTGATCAGCGGCGGCACCGGCACCGGCAAGACCACGCTGCTGAACATCCTCAGCCAGTTGATCAACCCCCATGAGCGCCTGGTGACCATCGAAGACGTCGCTGAACTGCAACTGGGCCACCCCCATGTGGTTCGCCTGGAAACCCGCCCGCCCAACGCCGAAGGCCATGGCGAAGTACGCTCCAGCGACCTGATCCGCAACGCCCTGCGGATGCGCCCGGACCGCATCATCCTCGGCGAAATCCGTGGCGTGGAAGTGCTCGACGTGATGACCGCCATGAACACCGGCCACGACGGTTCCATGAGCACCGTGCATGCCAACAATGCCCAGGATGCGTTGCTGCGCCTGGAAACCCTGGTGGGTCTGACCGGCCGTGTGGTCGCGGAAAAAACCCTGCGCCAGATGATCTGCGCCGCGCTGGACGTGATTATCCAACTGACACGCATGCCCGATGGACGCCGCTGTGTGAGTGAAGTGGTGGAAGTGGTCGGCGTGCGCGAAGACGTGTATGTCACCAACACCCTGTTCCGCCTGGACCGGCGAACCGGCTTCGGTTTCCTGCGCGAAGCCATCAACCCGGCCGGCGACAAACTGCGCCGCGAATCGGCCCTGCAATCCTAGGGAGCGCCAGATGATCGGACCTGTGTTGCTCCTTATCTGCCTGCTGCTGATCGGCCTGTCGTTCTGGCAATTTCAGCACGGCCTGCGCAAGGCCCAGACGGACCGCGTGCTGGAACGTCTCGGCGACGGTCAGCCCGAAGTACAGGACACCGACACCCGTTGGACGGGCCTTGAGCGGATGTTTCAACGTGCCGGGCTGGGCAAACCCACGGACCGCCTTGGCCTATGGCTGAGCGCCTGGGTGATCGGCGTACTGTTGGGCTGGCTGTTCGCCGACGGGTTGGGCCTGATCACAATGATCGTCGGACCGCCTTTGTTTCTGCGGGTGTACATCAGTTGGTGTTATCAACGCCGCGTGCAACGTATGGTCGAGCAACTGCCTCAATTGCTCGACCACAGCGTGCGCAGCCTCAAATCCGGCAGAACCTTGGCCGACGCAGTACTGGGCGGTGTCGAGAGCACTGAAGATCCGCTCAAGGAAGCCATGGGCCGCGTTCAACGCAATGTGCGCATGGGCGTCAGCCTGCCGGACTCGGTCAGCGACTTTGCCGAGTTCTATGAACAGGATGAATTCCGCCTGTTCGCCCTGGGCCTGAAGGTCAATCACCGCTACGGCGGCAATGCCAGTGAGCTGCTGGAAAACCTGATCAAGATGATCCGCGAACGGGAACAGGGCGCCCGTCAACTCAAGGCCATGACGGGTGAAACCCGCATGACCGCGTATGTGCTGGGCGGGCTGCCGATACTGATCGTGGGGTATTTCATCCTGGTTAATCCCGATTACCTGATGAACATGTGGAACGACGATACGGGACGCATCATGCTGTTCAGCGCGCTGGTCATGGACATCAGCGGCACCTTGCTCATGTGGCGCATGCTGAGGAGTGTCTGAGATGGCGCTGCTGGCCTGTGTCTTGTTGTTGCTCGCCGCCTTGGTATTGTTCGGCGGCCAATTGCTCGAGAATCGCCGACGTGACCGCCGGGTGGCTGAGCGCCTGCAAGGGCGTATGGGCGGCGATGCCAAGCTCGGCACGTTCATGCGTCAACTCGGCGCCAGCACCCTGGCCCAGCGTTCGGTCAGCCTGGACAACGAGACCCAGATACTGCTCAACCGCATTGGTTGGCGCAAGGCCAGCCAACGTTCGCTGTTTGCGGCCTTTCAGATCGGCTTGCCCATCGTGTTCCTGGGCCTGACCGTCATCGGCCAGCAGGTTTTTTTCCCTGAAATGGACCCCGCGTGGATTGCGCCCCTGTTTGGCCTGGGCATTGGCTACCTACTGCCCAAACGCGTGCTCGCCGCCGCCGCCAAACATCGTCAGCAAACTATCGCCAAGGAAATCTCGACCTTCATTCCGCTGCTGCGCATCCTGTTCGAATCGGGGATGGCGGTTGAACAGTCATTGCGCGTCCTGGGCACCGAAGCCCAGCGCTTGCTGCCCGCGCTGACGCATGAGCTGCGCCTGATTCTGGCGCGGGTCGATTCCGGCCTGGAACTGGGCGAAGAACTGGGCAAGACCGCGCGTTTGCTGGAAGTCGATGAGTTCACCGACACCTGCATCATCCTTCAACAATTGATCCATCAGGGCGGCGGCGCGATGAAGTCCTTGCTGGCCCTCAAGCAACTGCTCGACGACCGACGCCTGACCCGCCTGCAGGAATACATTTCAAAGATGTCAGCAAAAATGTCGGTGGTGATGATGGTGTTTCTGTTCCCCGCTTTGCTGATCGTGCTCGGCGGCCCGGCCTTTATCGGCATCGCACGGGCGATGGCCAACTTTTGAGGAGACCTTGATGAGAGTAATGATTGCCGGCTTGGCCATGCTGATGCTCGGCGGCTGCGCCACCAATGGCCAATCACCCTGGGCAGCGTTGACCTCACCGGGCAGTTGCGCCAAGCCAAGCTCGGAACAGGAACTGGCGCTCAACCTGTCTGATGATTTGGCCAACGAAGGCAAGCTGCACGCCAGCCTGGCCAACCTGCAAAGCCTGCCCGAAGCCTTGCCCCAAGTGCGCCAGCGCAAAGCCCGCACTTACCGGCTGCTCGGGCGCAGCGAAGCTGAACCGTTGTACCGCAGCCTGCTCGGCACCTGCATGACCGCCGAAGGCGAGCACGGCCTGGGGCAATTGGCGGCCGCGAAGGGCAACAGCGCCCTGGCCATGGCCCACCTGCAGCGGGCGGCGCAGCTGGCGCCCACTGATGAGAAAATCCGCAATGACTTGGGCGTGGTTTACCTCAACCAATTGCGCGTGGAAGAAGCCCGCTTTGAATTCATGACGGCCATCGAACTCAAGCAGGGCGACCCGTTGGCCGCCGTCAATCTGGTCACGCTGTTGATCTACCAGGACGACTGGGGGCAAGCGGCCAAGGTCGTCAGTCAGTTGGGCCTGAGCCGCGAGCAAGTCTCCGATGCCCAGGCCCGCGCAGAAAAACTCAAGGGCGCCCGGACGGCGGCGCGCAAAGTCGCGACAGTGCGCGATGCCCTGCCGGTGAGCCTCAAGTAAGGAATGATCGATGAAAGCACATTACCTGATCGGCCTGGTGCTGTTACCGCTGGGCACCATGGCCATCGAACCCGGCCCGTCGTCCCCGCAGCAGGCGGAAACGGAAAACTGGATGGTCTTGCAGATCAACGGGCGAGCCGCTTCGCCGACGCCACAAAGGGCCACGCCCGCGGAACGGGAGCAGGCCTCGCAGCGTTGGCTGGACACTTACAAATATCCGATTCCAGAGTTTTTCGAAACGGGCACCAGTGGGGACTCTAAAGGCGGCCAGAGTCAATGAGGTCCTGGCGCTTCAGTGCGCCGTCACTCGCTGGCGCATCGCCGAGTTGCTCGGCGACAAGGCCAGTGCCAGTTGGGTACGGTTATGCATATGGGTCAGGCGCAGTACTTGGGACACGTACAGCTTGACCGTGTTCTCGGTGATCCCCAGTTCGCAGGCGATCTGGTAGTTGGTCTGGCCCTTGCCCACCAGGCGCGCTACATCCAGTTGGCGTGGCGAGAGCTGGTTGAAGATGCTCGGAATTTCCACCGGGCCGGCTTCTTCGGCGACCAGGTCGGCCTCATCCGCCACGCCGGCACCTGGGCTGCGGCGCACTTTGTCGAGGTCCTGGTACAGGTCGTTGATGGATTCGGAAAGGTATTGCAGCTTCTGGTTCAGGTGCCCCAGTTGCAGCTCCTTGCGTCGCTCTTCCAGCGCTGCTTCCTGGCGTTGTAGACCTTCGAGCAACTCGTCGAGGTTGATCGGCTTCTGGTAGTAGTCCGAGATCCCTGCACGCAGGGCCTTGATCACGTCCTGTTTTTCGGCGCGCCCAGTGAGCATGATTGCCTCAAATGCCCGCGCCTTGCCTGCCACTTTTTGCATAGCCTTTACAAGCTCGATGCCGTCCATGTCCGGCATGTGCAGGTCGCACAGCACCAAGCCGATCTCGGCGTCTTCGCTGAAGCGCTGCAAGGCGTGTCGGCTGGACTCACAAGGGACGCAGCGATAACCACTGCCTTCAATAAATTCGCAGAGCTCTTCCACGATCAATGGCTGATCGTCGACCACGAGCACTTTCACCGCCGAGGTAAGCTTGTTCACGCGTTACTCCATGCCTGGCCAGCCAAAAGATTGACCTATCCTTTTTGACGAAGAATCCTACATATCTACTCAATAAACGTAGACCTACTTTCCGACTATGTACATAGCGATAGAGGCCTTGTGCGACTAATGGATCCAAAGCCAGTACAGCACAAATCCTGTCAATACAAAGGGGGCAAAAGGCTGCTTTGTTGACACGCCCGGTGAAGGTACCTCTCGGCGTGCGCTAAACCTTTGATGGATAAGCACCCAGGCGCCCTGGAACACGGCGGCACCGATCAACGACCATAACAAAGCATCCAGATTGCTCGCCAGGGCCAGCGCGGCCAACAGCTTCACATCCCCCGCGCCAAAGCGGCCCAGTGCATAGCCCGGCAAGGTCAGTAGCAGGGCCACGGCAAAGGCCCAGCCTCCGTCGCCAGCGGGTGCCCCCAGCCAGGTCGTGCCCCTCCACAACAGGTATATCAACGCCAACAGCGCCACTCCGAGGGTCAAGCTGTTGGCGATTTGCCGTTGACGCATGTCCTGCAACGCACAGAGCCCCAGCCAGAGCAGTATCACCGCGCTATGAATCACGTAAAAAACATCCCTTTTCGCTGATTGATTCTATGCTGATATCAAGTAGTAGCCGTCAGGGTAGACGCAGTCATGAAAACAGGCCTCCCTAGAAAGCAAAAAGGTGCAGCGGCGATTGAGTTCGCCCTGGTCTTCGGGATCTTTTTTGCAGTGTTCTATGGGTTGATCAGCTATAGCCTGCCGCTGCTGATGTTGCAGTCGTTCAACCAGGCGGCGGCTGAGGGCGTGCGCCAGGCCATGTCGGTGGACCCGGTGGCCGCCGGTACCGCTTACCCCACGCAGGTGACCACACTTGCCAAAACAACGGCAAAAAACCAGTTGAAATGGATCCCGGCCAGCTTCCAGTTTTCGGACGATTTAATCACCGCCAACTACACCGGTAATACGCTGACCGTCACGATCAAATACCCCACCAGCCGCCTCTATTCGGTGTTCCCGGCGCTGGTGTTGCCGGTCATTGGCACCGTGCCGAATCTGCCGGCCAACCTGTTCGCCAGTTCGAGTCTGCAGCTTTGACCTCGGGGGACAAGCTCTTCGGGCGACTGCTCGGCCGCAGCAGCGCGCTCACACTCGACATGCCCGGCGCCCCCACGCCAGGGCTGCACCTGCAACTGGACGCGCTGGGCCACGTGCTGGGCATCAATGGCACCCTGCGCTCACTGCTCGCGCCGCATGAAGCCCGACCGCTGCTGCGCGAGCTGTTATGTGCCAGCAGCGCCTTGAGCATCGAAGGCCCCCCCGCCGACTGGCAACGCCAGAGCCTGGACCTGGACTTTCAAGGCGCCGCCGGCCAGATCCTGCACACCCGTGGCTGGGTCGAACCCGAGGGCGATGGCTGGTGCTTGCGCCTGCAGGACGTCAGCGACTTGCTGGCGAGCAGGCAACTGGCCCAGCACCGCGAACAGAACCACCAACTCGCCTGCCAGATGAGCGAACAACTGCGGGTATGCAGCCTGACCCGCCTGCCCGAGGTGTTCAACGAACACCTGCGCAGCCTGGCCCAGCGCTGGCGGATCCCCTGCGTGGCCATGGCCTTGCTCGATGAAGAAGACCAGGGCTGGCGGATCTACAGCCACTACGCCGCCCACGATGCGCCCACCTTGTGGCAGACCGGCCAGTCCTTGGGCATCAGCCTGGACAGTGCCAATGGCAATACGCCGTTGAGCCTGGCCCAGGAGCGCAGTGACAACCCGCGACTGCAGAGCATTTTCGGGAATGCCGATGGATTCCTGGTGCCTTATCGTGACAGCCAGGGCGTCGCCGCGTGGTTGCTCTGCGGGTTCTACAGCGGCCAGCAACACACTAGCGAACGGGACTGGTTGAACCTCACCGCCGCCCTCGCCGCCCCGCTGCTGAGTCGCCTGCGCGAGCAACGCAACCACCAACAGCTTGACCGCATGGAAGCCCTGCAAGGCCTGCTCGGCACCGGCTGGTGGGAACTGCTGCCGGCCACTCAGGAGATCCAGTTGGCCCCGCAGTTGCTGCACAATCTCAGCCTGGAAGACGGCCCGACCCGCCAGCCGCTGGACCAGTGGCTTGAACTGATCCATCCCGCCGACCGCCAGGCGCTCAACAGCCGCCTGCACGACCTGCAAGCCTTGGGCAAACCCTTGCTGACCAGCGTGCGCCTGCAGCGTACCGACGCCGAGCACAACCCCCTGTGGTATCGCGTCCAGGGCCAGGTGTTGGGCGTGGGTGACAACCGGCGCTGGATCGGCTTCATGCTCGACATCAGCGACATCAAGAACCAGCAACTGCAAGCCGACGCCGCCCATGCGCGCCTGGACAACCTGATCGCCAGCTCGCCGGCGGTGATCTACGTGCAACGTTATGTCAGCGGCGCCCTGCTCCCGGCGTTCTTCAGCGACAGCTTGCTGCCGCTGCTGGGTTGGACCCTGGCCGACTGCACCCCTGACAACCTGGCATCACTGATCCACCCCGAAGACCGCGAGCTGTACTTCGAGCGCAGCCGCCAACTCCTGCGCGAAGGCAGCGTACGCAGCCGCTACCGTCTGCGTGATAAACAAGACCATTACCATTGGCTGCTGGACGAAACCAAGCTGTTGCGCGACGACCTCGGCCTGCCGGTCGAAGCCGTCGGTTTATGGCTGGATGTCACCGAGGCGACCCTGGCGGCCGAACAGATCAAACAGAGCGAAGAACGCTACCGCATCCTGGTCGAGGACTCTCCGGCGATGATCTGTCGCTATCGCCCTGACCTGACCCTGACCTTCGGCAATACACCGCTGGCCAACTACCTGGAATGCCTGCCGGCGCAATTACCGGGGCTGAACCTGGGGCACTGGCTGTCGGACGAACAACGCCAGGCCTTTGTACAGCGCATCGAACAACTGACCCCGGAATTCCCGGTCAGCACCGCCGAGATCAGCCTGGAATTGCCCGGCCGCGAACATGCCTGGTGGGTGTGGTCGGACCGTGGCGTGTTCGACGAACAGGGCACACTGGTGGAGGTGCAAGCGGTGGGCCGCGACAACACCGAAGTGCGCCGCTCCCAGCAGCAACTGACCCAAAGCGCCAAGATGGCCACCCTTGGCGAAATGGCCACCGGCCTGGCCCATGAGATCAACCAGCCGCTGAACGTGATGCGCATGGCCATCGTCAATGTGCTCAAGCGCCTGAGCAACGGCGATGCGCAAGTCGACTACCTCACCGAAAAGCTCCAGCGCATCGACACCCAGGTCCAGCGCGCGGCGCGGGTGGTGGACCACATGCGCGTCTTCGGCCGCCGCTCGGAAATCGAACAACAGCCCTTCGACCCGTCGCAGGCAGTGGAAGGCACCTTGTCGCTGCTCGGTGAAGGCCTGCGCGGCAAGGGCGTGGAGCTGCGTATCACACCTGCGGACTTCAAGGTGCAGGTCAAAGGGCATGTCGACCAGCTTGAGCAGGTGCTGATCAACCTGATGGTCAACGCCCGTGATGCGCTGTTGAGCAAGCGCGAAAAGGATCCCGGGTTCCGCCCGTGGATCGCCCTGCACTGCGAGCATGACAGCCGGCATGTGCGCATCTGGGTTGAAGATAACGGTGGCGGTATTGACCCACGGTTGCTGGAGCGGATTTTCGAGCCGTTTTTCACCACCAAGCCCATCGGCGTGGGCACGGGGTTGGGCTTGTCGGTGAGCTATGGGATCGTCGAAAACATGGGCGGACGCCTCAGCGTCGCCAATGGCGAGCACGGCGCGAGGTTTTGTGTGGAGTTGCCGGTGGGTTAGATCACCAGATAAGCGCGGCCCATGTGGCAACTGAGATTGGCGCCGACTTCGGCGTTGCCCAGGCTGATGCCCAACGCCGAGAGCAGTGTGTTGACGATGGGATCGAGTATCGGCGACAGGACGTTTTGGACAAGGCCCACCACCGAACTGATGATGGTCGCCAGCGCGTTGGTAACGGTGCCATTCGCCGGGTTGGGTGTACTGCCGCTGGGCGGCACGTAGGTGACCTGCAGACCGTTCAGGGTATTGCCCAGGCTAAACAGGATATCGGCAGTGCCGGGTGGTTTTTTGTAGATCGTTGCCGCGTTGATGTCATTCACCGGATTAAACACCAACGTATTGGTTTGCGCGCCTATGGTGGACAACGCTCTCAGATTCAGGCCGCCGCCAACGCCGGGTGTGCGCGGACCACACACCAACGTCAGCAGGCAAAAGCGTTGGCCAAAGTCGATCAGCCTCACCGGCTGCACATTCACTGGCGCAGACGATGAAAATGCCGACACCGGATCAACATAACCCACGCCCAAGGTGGCGAGTGAAGTGGTGGCCTGCACCGTCAACGACTTGGTGGCCGGCGTGGCGCAACTGAAGTCTGTGACGTGGCTCTCTGCACTGGCCGCCTCGATATAGATGGACAAGGTCTGGGTAATATCCACGTCAGCGACATTACACCCCACTAAGCACACGACACCGGCCACCACATCCAGAAGATTCAAGTTCAATAAACCACCGACCACCTTGGATACCGGCGTCGCAAGCCCGCTCAGAATGGATGAAACCCCCGACACCACCTTGATGATCGGCGCATCAATCGTGACCAAGGTGCGTACCTGGGCGGTTCGAACAAAAATCTGATCCGTCGGCGGATTATTCAACAGCCCCGCCTTGGCCTTCAGTGGATTGCCAATCGCCGACAATTGCGGGGGTTCAATGACTTTGGTCTGGATCGAGACAGTGCCTACCAGCGGAATATTCACCTGGGCTGCCGCACTGACCGCACTTTTGCTGCTGGAGAGCTGCGCCACGGTCTCCAGCAACTGAAACAACTGCACACTGGTATTCAAGGCCGCCGCCGGCGTTCCGGTGGCGACTTTCAGCAAGTCTCCAACCGTCAAGAGCTGGGTATTCGGCGCGATGGCTTTCACGGTAATCAGATCGTTGATGACCGCCGTGGCGACCGCGCCGTTTTTTTGCAGGACCTTCACGGCGGCGTCGAGCAACTGGCTGGCGGAAACGGCGGTACTCAGCAGTGCGTCGTAGTCACCCGCCTTCACGTTCAACTGAATCGCCAACTGATCCAGATAACTGAGCAGGTTCACGTTCGTCGTCAGCAAGCCATTCCAGCCTGCGGCCGTCAGGGACAGGCTGCCGCCCAATAGATTGCCGACAACCATGTTCAGCAACGGGGAATTGGCCGAATTCACGGAGGCCAGGCCGCTGCGAATGGTCAGTTGCGCTACCGGGGGCGCAGCCGCAGCCACAGCGGTGGCACTCAATATCGTCTGGGCGGCAACCGGTGCACCGCTGAACATGTTCCAGATGCCGTTGGCGAGACTGGTCATCACACTGCGCGTTGCGACCACGCGCACGGCGTCGTTCTTGGTCGCGTCGGCGACGAACACACGGATATTGCTGGCATTGGTGGGCAAGGTGCCGCAGGTCACGGCCAGGCCCCGGCTGTTGTCGCCAGCGACCACGGTAAAGCCGTTGCGCGCGGCGTTTTCCTTGGCGTAGTCATTGGCCGTGGAAGTGGGCGTGCACTGGCCGCCACGACCGGCGGCTTCCAACGCCGCTGTGTCGGCGATGGACTGCAACCTGCGCTTTTCCAGGTACAGGCGACCGCTGTCCAGCGCCAACAGCATGAACACCATGGCCACCGCCAAGGTGCCTGCCGCCATCAAGCCAATCGCACCACGCTGCCGGGAACCAAGTCGGGGAGACATCAGGCACTCCTTAGCGCTTACTCTCCGTAATTGAATTGGAGTGTAGACAAGGCTTCAGGTGTGCGCTGGCCAGTCGCCACATTGACGACTGGCGGAAGGTATTTCTAGTGTGGAGGGTAGCTGGAGAGGACGCGGGTGACGGTGGTGCGGATGGCTTTGTCACGGTCCTGGGGGTTGGGCGAAGTGGCCATCATCTGTTCGTCGCTGCCGCGCCACACCAATTTGCCGTCCTTGCCGTCGAGCAGGTCGATCTGGATGGTGGCGACTTTGTAGGTGATGTTGCGCGTCTCGTTGTACATCGGCGCGCCCCAATAGCCGTTCCATGGGCCGCCCCAGGCGCCGCCGTAGTTGGTGGTGACTTGCTGCTGGCGGTCCTCCACGATCAGGTAGGCCTGCACGTTCAGGTCAGCCTTGCTGCCCGGCGCCGCTGGGCGCAGGCCGCGCTGGTCGAG
Organism: Pseudomonas sp. TWR1-1-4; assembly: GCF_049897165.1. Taxonomy (NCBI): domain Bacteria; kingdom Pseudomonadati; phylum Pseudomonadota; class Gammaproteobacteria; order Pseudomonadales; family Pseudomonadaceae; genus Pseudomonas; species Pseudomonas sp. TWR1-1-4. The sequence continues at coordinate 43,897 of NZ_JAFCVS010000006.1, forward strand.
TTGTTCACCCACGGCCTGGCGGATGCGCTGTTCGGTCAGGTCGCTCTTGATGCGCGGATCATCCGGACGATATTGCAACGCCGGGTCTTTCCAGGCCCAACTGCGGTAGGCACCAAAATCCCGGCTGGCGTCGAAATCGTGGTTGACCTGGCTGGTCTGGCAACCGCCCAGCAGCACTACAAGAGCAAGCGTAGCGATACGACGAAACATGGTTTTTCTCCAAAGAGCGACCGCGCTAAAGATGAGAATAGCTGTTAACTGGGAGGATACGCCGTCATTGCCTTTTGCACCGCCTGGCGCAAGGCATCTCCCCGCTCACTGAGGCTTCCCTGGCTGCCGGTTTCCGCACTGGCACTCCACACCGGCTGGCCGGTGCGGGCATCGAACAGATTGACGCGAACCACCACGACCTGCACTTCATAGGTGCGCACGATCGGCACCGAGTTGTACATGCCGTAACCATTGCCATAGCGGTTGTAGCCGCCATAACCGTAGCCGTAGTCATCCTGGACCTGCTTGAGGCGCTTCTCCAGGCGCACATCGGCGCTGACAAAAAGGTCTGCCGGGCGATTGTCATGCAACGGGCGCAGCCCGCGTTGATCAAGGGCACCGCTGACCGCTTCGGCAATCTGCGCCGAATCCGCCCAGGCCGTGCCCGCCGGCAACTGGCCGTTGCGCCAGGCCCAATTGCGGTAGGCGCCGTAGTCGCGCACGGGCGCCGGGTAGGCGCTGGCATCAAAGGTGTTGGCCGCCTGGGGCGGCGCCGGAGGAATCGGCGCCGAAGCAGCAACATAGGGGTTTGGGCTGGAACACGCGCCCAAACCCAGGGACAACAGGATCAAACAGAGACGACGCATTTCGACCTCCGCAGACTGGGCCGCTTAAACCGGACGGCAAATCCAGTGCAAATAACGCCCAAGTCCGGCAAAGCTTGGGTGACGACGGTGAGCGAGTTCCATCTCCAAAAGGTCCTGCAAATCGGCGCGGGCCTGGAATTCTACCGGCATATAGTCGTGGAACACCCGCACGCCGCTTTGGCTTTCGACCTGCCAAAGGCTTTCGAGTTGCGCCGCCAACTCACGGGGATCGAGGGGTTGTTGCGGCGTCAGGCTCTGCTTTTCGCCGGCCATGTCATTCTTGCGCATTTTGCGGAAGTGGCCTTTGAGCAGGTTGCGGTAAATCAGCGCATCGCGGTTGTAGAAGGCCAGCGACAGCCAGCCGCCAGGTACCGTGAGTTGGTGCAAAACCGGCAGGATTGCATGGGGCTCGGCCAGCCATTCCAGTACTGCATGGCACAACACCAAGTCATAGGGTTCGGTGAGTTGGCCGAGCAGGTCTTGCCACGGCGCATGAATAAAGGTGGCGGTTTGCCCGGCATCCGCGAAACGTTGACGGGCGCCTTCCAACATCGGCTCAGCGGGCTCGGCCAGGGTGACCTCATGGCCTTGTTCGGCCAACCACAGCGACATATGGCCCAGGCCCGCGCCGATATCCAGCACGCGCAAAGGGCGTTTCGGCAGCGCTTCGGTCAGGTCGGCCTGGAGCACCGCCAGGCGGATCGCGCCTTTGGCACCGCCGTAGATTTTTTCGGCGAAACGCGTAGCCAGTTGGTCGAAATGACGATCACTCATGGGCAAACCGCCGTTCACTGTCGGCCAACTTGGCGCGCACCACCTCGTTCATGTCCAGACCCAACTCGCTGCACAGCAACAGCAGGTACAACACGATATCGCCGACTTCCTGCCCGGCATGGGCGAGTGTGTCGGCCGGCAACTGGCGCGACTGGTCTTCGGTCAGCCATTGGAAGATTTCCACCAGCTCGGCCATTTCCACGCTGGCGGCCATGGCCAGGTTTTTCGGGCTGTGGAACTGCTTCCAGTCGTTGTTATCGCGGATGCGGTGCAGACGTTCGGTGAGGTGTTCGAGGTTCATGCGGTACTCCTGAAGGTGGATAGCTTCGGGGGGATTAGCCTTGAAGGCAAGTGAACCTTTAGGCCGCTATCGCCGGCAATCCGGCTCCCACGGTTTGGAATGCGTTCCCTTGTAGGAGCCGGCTTGCCAACGATGGCGATTCAATCGACGACGCTGAACTCAAGCCGGGCCGTTTGACCGGCTTCATCGAGGACGCTGAGCTGGTAGCGGCCCAGGCGCTCGAAACTGGCGTTGATAAAGTCCTGGTTGGCGCTGTCCCCCAACGGCGCACCATTAAGGAACCACCAGCGCCGGCCGCTGCCGCCCAAGGCGGAGATTTTCAGGCGCAGGGCCTGTTGGCTGGTGGCGGGCAGGCGCAATTGGTCGCCTTCGCGCACGCCGACAATCGACAGCGGTGACGACGCGGCCAATGCCGGAGGCGGGCAATCGGGGTCGGCGGCCGGGATGCGCGCTTCGCGGCGTTCGGCCCGTGGCAGCCAGGGTTCCAGCGGTGCGGGCCACAAGGCGATGTTTTTCGGCTCGGCGCCGGGGCAATGGGCGTCGACCCGCAAGCCCTTGGCATTGACCCACACGCTTTCCATCAAGCCCACGCTCAACGGCTGATCCAGTGCCTGCAACGTCGGCGGCGTGGTGTGATCCAGGGTCCAGGCAAAACGCTGGCGGCGGCAATTGGGATCGCTGCGGCTCATGGGCTGGCCCAGCGGCCAACAGATCGCCGCCACGCCGACATTGGCCGGCACCGGTTTCACGGGCGCGCTGATACCGCGCTGGCTGTCGCGGTTAGTCAGCACATCGTGCACCTGCAACATCAACGGCGCTGCCGAGGCCAGGCCGAACTGGCCCGGCACTGGCGTGCCGTCCGGGCGGCCGATCCACACGCCGATCAGATAACGCGGGCCCACGCCAATGGCCCAGGCATCGCGAAAACCGTAGCTGGTGCCAGTCTTCCAGGCCAGCACCGGGCGTTGCACCAGTTCGGCACGCGGGTCACGGTCGGGCCGCGCCTGGCCGCTGAGGATACGCCGCACAATCCAGGCGGACCCTGGCGACAGTAAGGGTCGTTCCCTGAGCGTATCGTCCGGCTGTAATCGAATAGCGGCGCTCCTGCCGTCCCGTGCGAAGGCGCTGTAGCCGCTTACCAGGTCTTCGAGACGACTGCCTGCACCGCCCAGGATCAGTGCCAGGTTCGGTTCGGCCAACGCCGGCAGCGCCAGAGGCACGCCGCCGATGCGCATTTCGGCGGCAAAGCGCTTGGGCCCATAGGCCTCGAGCAACTGCACCGCCGGCAGGTTGAGCGAACTCGACAGCGCCGTACTCGCCGGCACCGCGCCAGTAAAGCCCATGGAGAAGTTGCCCGGCCGGTAATCGCCATAACGCCGGGGTACGTCCTGCAACAGGGATTCGGAGTGGATCAGGCCGTCATCCAGGGCCATGCCATAGAGAAACGGTTTCAACGTGGAGCCCGGCGAACGCAAGGCGCTGATCATGTCCACGTGACCGAAGCGCTTGGCATCGTTGATGTCCACCGAGCCGAGGTAAGCGCGCACGGCCATGCTTTCCTCTTCCACTACAAGAATGGCAGCGGAGGTATGTTCCGGCAGCCGCGCGCGCCATCCCAGCAGCAGGTCTTCAAGACGGCGTTGCAAAGTGGCATCCAGAGTGGTGCGGATCAGCGGCGGGCTGTCGGGACGATTCAGGCGCCGCGCGAGCAACGGCGCCAGGCTCGGCTCCAGGCGTGGGGCGAGCAGCAACGGTTCTTCCAGGGCTTCATCGACGGCAGACTGCGGCCAGACCTGGAACTCCGCGAGGCGGCGCAAGACTTTGTCGCGGGCTTCCTGGGCGCGCTGGGGATGGCGATCCGGGCGCAAACGGCTGGGCGCCTGGGGCAGAACGGCGAGCAAGGCGGCTTCGGCGTGGGTCAGTTGCGCAGGGGATTTGCCCAGGTAGGCCCAACTGGCCGCCGCCACGCCCTGCAACGTACCGCCGAACGGCGCGCGGTTCAGGTAGAGGTTGAGGATTTCGGCCTTGGACAGGTGCCATTCCAACTGCACCGTGCGCCACAACTGGCGCAACTTGCCATGGAAGGTGCGCGAATGCGGATCCAGCAACCGCGCCACCTGCATCGACAAGGTGCTGCCGCCCGATACCACCCGCGTGCCCGTAAGGTTCTGCCAGGTCGCACGCGCCAGCGCCAGCGGATTCACACCGGGATGCTGGTAGAACCAACGGTCCTCATAAGTCAGCAGCGCGTCCAGGTAATACGGCGACACTTCGCTGGTTTGCACCGGGTAGCGCCACACGCCATTGGCATCGGCAAACCGCCACAACGGCGTGCCATCCTCGGCCAGTACCACACGCGCCAGGTCATCCTTGGGCAACGGGAGAGGCCAGATGCGGTCGGCCAGCCACAGCAAGGCCACCACCAACAAAAGGCTGGCCAAGGTCCAACGGGCAACTAAACGCAAACTCAAACGGGCAAACCTCTATGCTGGTAGGGAACTAGCCTGTTGCAATAACAACCAAAGGCACAGATTCGCCCACCTTCTCATCAGGACACACATATGCAGGTAGAAAGCTTTTTCGGCTGGTTGGGCCAGGCGCTCGGTTCCGTCATCCGTTTTATCGTCGACGGCCTCAGCGGCCTGTTCGGTGCACTGACCAATGCCGGCGGCAACTTCATCGATGGCTTGTCCCGCACCTTGGGCATGGACACCTCGATCATCAGCATCATCACCCTGATCATCGGCCTGATGCTGCTGTACTCGGCGGTGCGCGCCTTCATGCGGGCGTCGATCATCATGGGGATTATCTGGTTGCTGTTGGGCCTGTGGCTACTGAGCTGGGTCGTCCACTAACCCAAAAACACCACAAATCCCCTGTGGGAGCGGGCTTGCTCGCGAATGCGGAGTGTCAGTTAGCGCCTCTATTACTGACCCAGCGCATTCGCGAGCAAGCCCGCTCCCACATTTGATCCCAATTCAAATTGAGGCCTTCACCGCCCCTTGATCACCAGATCCGCCGGCGTCTCCCCCACCGCCTGCCAGTTCGGCCGGTACATCGACTCCACCTGCGGCGGTGGCACTCGGTAAGTGCCCGGCGTCACGGCACGCGCCAGGTACAGCAGGTGCGTAGTGCCGGAGCCTTCGAGGTTGATCGCCGCCACGTAGCGGTCATCGCGGAACTCCTGGTGCTTGAGCGATGCGTTCTGCATCGACTCACGCCACTCCTTCACTTGGCTGCTGGCGTTTTCCAGGCTGGCAGCGCTTTGTGCCAGGTTCTGGTTCTCCAGTTCCAGGCCAGCTGGCAACAGGTCCACCACCAACGCATCCGGCACGCGCTGCTTGGCACTCACCGCCAAATGCACCAACACCAGATCGCCACTGTTGAGACTGCGCAGGTTCAACGGCTGGCCGCTCATGCCCAGGTATTCGCGGCGGATGCTCAGGTTGTCGCCACCCGGTGCCGGTGGCACCTGTGGATAACCCGAAATCGTCAGTTGCTGGTACACCGGCGTCTCGCCCTGATTGCTCAACGTCAGATCACTGGACAGCCACTTGCCTTCCAACTCCAGCGTCGACTGTTGAGTGTTCAGTTCCTGCACACCGCCACCGCCCGTCAATGACACCTGCCAGTTCGCATCAGGCTTGGCAAACCCGAGACGCCCGGCCAGGAACAGCGAGTTGCGCTCCTGGGTCGACAGGTACGGGCTGGCGGCCAGTTGATCCGACAGCGTGAACAAGCGCTCCTCACGCTTGCCCTTGGCCAAGTCGTTCTCTTCCAGCAAGGCCAGGATCATCGCCTGGTCGCGCAACGGGCTGCCGTAGTCGGCCAGCCATTCATTGGCATTGCGTTGTGCGGCCAAGCCAGCGAGCAAGGCTTGGTCCGCACGCGGCTGGTCGCCCATCTTCTGCAACGCGATGGCCAACTGCACCAGCGGCAGACCAGAGCGCGCATCGCTACGACGTTCGAAGATGCTGCGCAACGCGCCCAACGGCGCCTGCTGACTGCGCGACAGGACCATACCGGCGTAGGCCTGCACGGCAAAGCGGGTGTGGTCGGCATTGTCGCTGTAATCGACGTCAATCAGGTTGCGTTCCTGCACGTAGCGCAGCAGACGCTCGCTGGCCTTTTTCAACGCTTCAGGGGGCACGGCAAAACCCTGATCGCGAGCGCGCAACAGGAAGTCGGTGACGTAAGCCGTCAGCCAGTATTCTTCTTCACCGTCCGCGCCCCACAACCCGAAGCTGCCGTTGTAGCGCTGCATGCCCAACAGGCGCTCGATGCCCAACTCGATCTTGCGTTTGCGTTCGCTGTCCGACTCGCCTTTGATCGACAGGCGCTTGAGCAGCGCATCATCGGCGTACAGCGACGGATACAGGCCGCTGGCGGTCTGCTCCAGGCAACCGTAGGGGTAGGCCTTGAGTGCACTGATCTGTGCACCGAGGTTCAACGGCGGCCGACTCGACAGGCTCAGCAGCGCCTGGCGCCCCGAGGCGTCGAACTGATCCAGCGCCCCCGACGGCAAGCTCCACGGTTGGTCCTTCAGCACCGCGCGATAGTGCTTGAGCAGCGCCGGATAGGCCGGACGCACCCCCAAGGTCCATTCGCGCGTAAACGGCGGCAGGTTCTCGCCCGGCAGGTCCAGGCCATTCACCGTCACCTTGACCTTACCCTGCCCTAACCCGCCCCAGGCTTTCACCGGGATACGCAGGGTGGTGCGCTGGCCTTGCTTGAGTTCCACGCTTTGCGCGCCGCTGCTGACCAGCTCCAATTGCCCATCGGCGCTCAGTTGTACATCGAGTTTCTGCGGCTTGCCCGACAGGTTGGACAGGTCCAGCGCCAACGTGGTCTGGTCACCGCCCGCCATGAAGCGCGGCGCCGACAGCTCGGCAATCAGCGGTGCGGCAATCACCGTCTTGGCTTCGGCCATGCCGTAGCGATCGTCGCTCCAGGCCTGGGCCATCAGGCGCAATTCGCCGTTGAAGTCGGGAATATTGACGCTGACTTCGCCCTCGCCTTGCTCATTCAAGGTCACCGGCGCGCTTTGCAGGGCGACGATGGTCACACTGGTGTCCGGGCGCTTGCCGCCTTTGGCCAGCGCCGCATCACCACCAAATGCCAGGCTGGCCAATCGGCCCTGGCCGGCTTCGATCAACTGGCCGTAGATATCGAATTGGTCCACGCCGTAGGCTTTGCGACCGAACAGGCTGGAATACGGATCCGGCGTCGGGTATTCGGTGATATTCAGGATGCCCACGTCCACCGCTGCAACCAGCACATGCACCTGTTTCGGCACGCTGCCATCGGCATTCTTGGCGGCGATTTTTACGGTGAGCGGCTGTTTGGGACGCATTTTTTCCGGCGCGCTGAGGGTCACGCCAAGCTTGCGCTGGGTGCGATCCAGCGGCAGGTGCAGCAGGCCCACCGCACGTTTAGGCGTGATGTTGGCTTTGCGCTCGCCGGGGCGGATCACCAAGGCGCTGACATACAAATCATGGCGCGACCATTTCGGATCGAGCTTCACGGCGAAGCTTTTGCCCTCGGCCGGCACGTCGATTTCCTGCCACCACAACGGGCCTTCCGCAGACTCCACCAGCAGGTAGCCCTTACCGGCCGCCGGCGGCGTGACGGTCACGTTGGCCGTATCGCCATCGCCATAGGCCGGTTTATCCAGCGCCAGCTTGACTTGATCAGGCCGTACGGCGCCGCCTTCAGTGTTGTCCTGAGCCTGGTAGCCGGCCCAGAAACGCAGGCTGCTGACCAAGCCGGTTTGCGGGTCTTCGACCTCGACGCGGTAAGGACCCCACTCCACCTGGAAGCTGACCTTGGCGGTATCGCCGGCCTTGATGTTCAGGTTCTGTTCGTCGAGGTTGAGGAATTTCTCGTTGAAGTGATAGCTCCAGCCATCATTCTCGGAGTAGTTCCAGTAGTAGTCGCGGCGCTCACGCACCAGGCGCACCTTGAGGTTGGGCGCGGCGAGTTTCTGCCCGTCCTGGTTGGCCAGCAGCACTTCGAATTCCGCCGGGCCGTCGCCATTGGTTTCCTTGCCGTCAAACAGCCCGCGCAGGCCCGGCAATTGCTCGGCCGGCCAGATCGGCTGCACCAGGCGCCGGGTGATCGGCCGTCCACCCGACTCTTGCAGGCTGGCCTGCACGATCAGTTGCAGCGGCGACTTGGCCTCGGCCCATTTGCTTTCCAGAGTCAGTGCTTCCTGGCCCTTGGCGTCGAGCACGCTTTCTTCCAGTTCGAAATCCTGACTCAGTTCTTCTTCGGTGACGGAGCCGAACTGATAGCCCGGCAGCGCTTTGACCGCTTCGCGCAGCGGCCGCACATAGACTTGGCCGCTGACACGATTGCCCGACGCGGGGGCGCCGTACAGGTAACGGCCGGTGACCTGAATCACCGCGTCATCCGCCGGTTTCAACGGGGTGTCGCTGCCCTTGAGTTCCAGCGCCAGGCGCTCGGGCAGGAAGTCTTCGACAAGGAATTCATACAGCTGCGGCTTGCCATCACCCAGGTCGAACACCAACTGCCAACGCCCGGTCGGTGCTTCGCCGGCCAGTTGCAGTTGATATTGATAGAGGCCAGAGGCATCGGCGTCCCACACGAACTTGCGGCTGACCTGCTCATCCGGGCGACGCACTTCGACACTCACCGGCTGCGGTTTGACGGCATTACCATCCTTGTCACGCAGCAGGGCGTTAAGCAGCACGGTTTCGCCGGGGCGATACAGATCACGCGGGCCAAACACAAAGAACTGCAAAGGGTGGGAGGGTTGGCCGCCAATGTCGAACTCGGCCAGGTCCAGCGCCGCACTGTCGAGGCGCAACATACTGGTCTGTTCGCCCTGCTTGGCCAACAGCACCTGAGCCTTTTTCGGCAAAGGCAACTCGGCGTGACCGCCCTTCTCGGTCTTGCCCTGGCCCAGCACACGACCTTCGGCGTCGAGCACTTCGAGGTCAACGCCATCCAGTGCCTTGCCGCCTTCCAGCGCCTGGGTAAACACGTCCAGGCGATTGGCGTAGCGGTGCACTGACAGGCCGATATCACTCAAGGTAAACAGCGTGGCCGGCTGGGAATAGTTGTAGGTGCCCGAAGCCCGCATCACCGCCAGGTACACGCCCGGCTGCTGCAATTGCTTGAGGCCGGCGATGGGCAGCAACAGGGTTTCGCGGGTGTTGCGCGCCGGGTTCAGGTCGAAACGGCCGCCGTAGACCAAGTCGGCCAAGGGCAGCAGTTCGCGGGATTCATAGCTTTGCAGGCTGGTGTTGCGGCCCCACTGCGCGAGGAAGGTAGGCAGGGATTCGGGTTTGATGCGGAAGAATTCGACATCGATCTTGTCGACGTTCAACGCGATCACCGGCAGGCCTTCGGCCAGGCGTGTCGGCAGCAAGGTGCCACGGCTGGCAAAGCCGACGGTGGCTTGCAGGTCGCGAGTTTCCAGGCGGGCGGTGTATTCGGCGGCGAGCGTGTTGTCGTTGACCGCCTTCACACCGGCGTCGACTGTCAGCACCAGCTTGCGCTGTGGCTCCAGGTGGCGCAGGCGCAATTCCATCAGGTTATCGGAGATTTCCCAGGCGCCATCGACCTTGCCGGACTTGCTGTCCACCAGGTGAAGTTTGTCGGCGAATTTCTGATCGGGATCCAGTGGAATGGAAAAGCTCACAGAAAGCGTGCTGGCGCCGTCGAGCTGCACTTCGGACACGTCCACCACACTCAACTCACGCCCGGCGTAGCGCTGCTTCAGCGCCGCCACATCCACCGCGGCCTTGGCCGGTTTGGGCGCCACTGTTGCCGCTGCGGGAGCGGTCGGGGCTGCCGGTTTATCGGAGGAATCGCAGGCGCTCAGCAGGGCCAGCGCGCAAGCAAGGAACAGTCCTTTGTTAAGCATGGGGCACTCGTTTGTGAGGGGGTCCGAGAGGTGAACTATATATCAGCCCGCAGGGGGCCGATGCGGTGCTGGTCACATTGACCGACGGAGGGTGGTTTGGTTCTGAGGTCATCCTTGATCAAGTCAAATCCCACAGCCAAGGGCCGCCAGTTACAATGCCGCTCCCCCAAGGAGCCTGCATGCCCACCTTACTCACCGACTGGCGCCACCGCCCCACACACCGCCGCGTCTGGGCCCTGGCCGCGCCGATGATCCTGTCGAATATCTCGGTGCCGTTGGTGGCGCTGGTGGACAGCATGGTCATCGGCCATCTGCCCCACGCGCACCAGCTGGGTGCCGTTGCGGTCGGCGCCAGCCTGTACACCTTCCTCGCCTGGGCCATGGGTTTCCTGCGCATGGGGTCCACCGGTTTCGCCGCCCAGGCTGCCGGACGCAATGACGGGGCGGCGCTGCGACAAATCCTGCTGCAAGGCCTGCTGCTGGCACTGGGCCTGGCAATGCTGTTGGGCACTGTCGGCATTCCGCTGAGCCATCTGGCCCTGGAATGGATGCAGCCCTCTGCCGAACTCAATCAACTGACTCAAGATTTTTTCCACACCCGCCTGTTCGGCCTGCCCGCCGCCCTGGCCAGCTACGCATTGGTCGGCTGGTTTCTCGGTACACAGAACGCGCGGGCGCCGCTGGCGATCCTGCTGACCACCAACCTGGTCAACATCGCCCTGAACCTGTGGTTCGTACTCGGCCTGGATTGGGGTGTGGTCGGTTCGGCGCGTGCGTCCGTCGTGGCGGAATGGACCGGCGCCTTGCTCGGCCTGGCGATGACGCAAAAAGCCCTGCGCGCCTACCCTGGTCATATCGCCTGGGCGGCGCTGAAGCTGTGGGAAAGCTGGCGCCCGCTGCTGGCGGTCAACCGCGACATTTTTATCCGCAGCCTCGCGCTGCAATCGGTGTTTTTCATGATCACGGTGCAAGGCGCGCGACTGGGCGATGCCACCGTGGCGGCCAATGCACTGCTGCTCAACGGCCTGCTGCTGACCGCCCATGCCTTGGATGGATTGGCCCATGCGGTCGAAGCCCTGTGCGGCCACGCCATCGGTGCCCATGACCGCCAGGCCTTGCGTCGTTCATTGGTGGTGGCCGGCGGCTGGTCATTGATCGCCAGCGTTGGCTTTGCGCTGCTGTTCACCGTCGGCGGCCACCTGTTTATCGCCATGCAGACCGACATCCCCAGCGTGCGCGAAACCGCCGACCTCTACCTGCCTTATCTGGCGGCTCTGCCGTTGATTGCGGTGTGGAGTTACTTGCTCGACGGCTTGTTCATCGGCGCCACGCGCGCGCGGGAGATGCGCAATGGCATGCTGCTGACGGTCGTGTTGACACTGCCCTTCGCGTGGGCGTTGCAGGGTTTGGGTAACCACGGGCTGTGGATAACCTTCCTGCTGTTCATGGCCCTGCGCAGCCTTACTTTGTGGGCGATTGCCTGGCGCTTGAACCGGCAGGACCAGTGGCTCGGATAAAGGCTGTGACGCGCTCCAGTACCGGTGCCAGCCAACGCAAGGGTTTGGCGATCGCACCCACCAGCGTCTGATGGTTGGTCTTGCTGAAGTAGACCTCCTCCACGGGCACACCCACCGCCCGTAATTGCTCTGCCTGTCCGCCGGTATTGCGCTTGGGATTAACGAGTTTGTCGTCCGTCGAGGCGATCAAGAGGCTGGAGGGTGCCTCACGGCTGACATGATTGATCGGCTGAGAATCCGGCGGTGAATCAGGGAAGAAAAACACTGGCCTCACCTCTGGGTTTTCAATTGGCAGGAAGTCATAAGGGCCGGCCAGACCGATCCAGCCTTTGAAGATTGACGGCGTGAGGCCAACCTCTTTCAGCCAACGCGCATCCAGCGCCAGCATCGACGCATTATAGGCGCCGGAGCTATGCCCCATTACATAGAGCTGTTGGGGATCACCACCGTATTCGGCGATGTGTTGATAGGTCCAGGCAACGGCGTGGGCGTTGTCTTGGAGGAAGGCGGGATACCGCACTTGAGGGTAAAGCCGGTAATCGGCGATCACCACCACGATGCCGCGCGAGGCCAGGGCTTCGCCGACGAAACCATAGTCGTCCCTGGAGCCGCTGTTCCAGCTACCGCCGTAGAAGAACACCACCACGGGGGCGTTGGAGATAGCAGGAGCTGGCCGGTAGATATCGAGTTTCTGGCGGGGATCATCGCCGTAGGCGATGGCCGAGGTTTTGGTGAAGGTGTTGGAGGGGGTGAGTGCATTGAGCACTTTGATGGGAGAGCAGGCCGCGAGGAATGCCGCGACGGCCAGGGTAAACGCTTGCAAGAATACTCTCGACATCGCCAACCCCTTATACCTGTGAAGACTGACTTATGTGGTGAGCGGGCTTGCCCCGCGCGAGGCAAGCTCGCTCACCACAAAGAGCACGTTGTACGCGGTTATGAGGACAGGTACGAAGACCGTGTCAGGCCCAGGCGCAAAGCGTCCAGGAACTGCGTGCGCTCACTGGCACTGATCTTCGCGCTCGCACACTTGTCACGGTAATGCGTCATCAACTCCTCCGGCGACAAGTGCACGTAGCGCAGCATGTCTTCGATGGTGTCGTGGGTCTCGATCCCGGCGCTGTACACCGAACCGTCTTCACGCTGGTAGATGTTCACCGAGTCGGTGTCACCAAACAGGTTGTGCATGTCGCCGAGGATTTCCTGGTAAGCCCCCACCAGGAAGATACCCAGCAGGTAGTCCTCGCCTTCGTTCAAAGCGTGCACCGGCAGGCTGGTCTCGATCGACTGCTCGTCGACGTACTGCTTGATCTTGCCGTCGGAGTCGCAGGTCAGGTCTTGCAGTACGGCACGGCGCAGCGGCTCTTCGTCGAGGCGGTGCAGCGGCAGGATTGGCAGTACCTGGCCGATGGCCCAGGTGTCCGGCAGGCTCTGGAACACCGAGAAGTTGCAGATGTACTTGTCGGCCAGCTTGTCGTTGAGCTCGTCCAGCACCTGGCGGTGCGAGCGCTGGCGGGCCTTGAGCGAGTTGTGCAGGCGGCGGCACACGGCGAAGTAGCACTGTTCGGCGAGGGCTTTCTCGGCGAGGGTCAGTTTGCCGTCGGCGTACTGGGTGGCCACGTCGCTCATATAGTGAGTGGCGCGCCAGTAGGTTTCGGTGACCATCTCGATGTCGGTCGGGCCGAGCAGGTCCACCAGCCATTGCACGGTTTCCGGCAGGCTTTCCTTGTTTTCGATGGTCGGGATTTCGTCGTTGTGTTTCTCGACGTCGGTCACCTGCACCACCAGCATGGCGTGGTGGGCGGTCAGGGAACGGCCGCTTTCGGAGAAGATGTTCGGGTGCGGCAGGCTCTGCGCGTCGCAGAATTCCTTGAGCATGCCCACGACCACGCCTGCATAGTCGTCCATGTCGTAGTTGATCGAGCTGGCGTTACGCGAGTGCGTACCGTCGTAGTCCACGCCCAGGCCACCGCCAACGTCGATGTGATCCACCGGCAGGCCGAGGTTGCGCAGTTCGCCGTAGTAACGGATGGCTTCCTTGAACCCGTGCTGGTAGTCCGCCAGGTTGGCGATTTGCGAGCCCATGTGGAAGTGCAGCAGGCGGATACCCTGGTCCAGACCGGCCGCGCGGAAGCGCTCGACCACGGACAGCAGTTGCGCCGCCGACAGGCCGAACTTGGATTTCTCGCCGCCGGTGTCTGCCCACTTGCTCGATGCCAGCGACGACAAACGTACGCGCAGGCCGACCTGTGGCTTGACCTTGAGACTGGCAGCCTCTTCGATCACCAGTTCAACTTCGGATTCTTTCTCGATCACGATGAACACGTTGTGGCCGAGTTTCTGGCCCATCAGCGCGAGGCGGATGAACTCACGGTCCTTGTAACCATTGCAGACGATGGTGCCGCCCTTCGGCGCCAGCGCCAATACGGCGAGCAGCTCAGGCTTGGAGCCGGCTTCCAGGCCGATCGACACGTTCTGGGTGGCGATGATGTTCTCGATCACCGCTTCCTGCTGGTTCACCTTGATCGGGTACAGCGCGGTGTACTTGCTCTGGTATTCCAGGCGCTCGATGTTGGCGTCGAAAGCACCGGTCAGCTGGCGTACACGGTCTTGCAGGATGTCAGGGAAGCGCACCAGCAGCGGCAACGACAGGCCGCTCTTGCGCAGCTCGTCGACTTGTTCGTAAAGGTCGACCGGCGTGCTGTTCGGGCCGTTCGGACGGACTTCAACGCGACCGGCATCATTGATCGCGAAATACCCGGCCCCCCAATGGCGAATCCCGTAAACACTGCGGCTGTCCGCAACTGTCCATTGGCTGCCATCGTCTTTGCGTGTGCGTCGTACGGACATCGAAGTCCCCTATAAATGAAGGCGAAAGCGCCGCCCCTGGTTGAGGCTGGCGCAGTCTAAAGAATGAAAATGACGATTTGCCTGCGTGCAAGGTAGGACCCCACGCGCAGGACAGAGTTTAGACACAGGTCGGGAAGAGGCTCTCAGCCGCCGGACTTCTTGGCCTTGTACCCGAGCTTGATCAGCTCGGCCAACAGTAGCTCGACGTGATCGCCCTGGATCTCGATGACACCGTCTTTCAACGCGCCACCAGTGCCGCAGCGCTTTTTCAGCGCAGTGGCTAGTTCCTTCAGCGCGTCTTCGGCCAGCGGCACGCCGGTGATGGTGGTCACCGTCTTGCCGCCACGGCCCTTGCTCTCGCGTCGTACGCGGGCAATACCGTCGCCTTCAGGGATCAGGGTCTGTTTGCAGGTACACGAATCCACGGGCTGACGACAGTCCGGGCAGTGTCGACCTGCGTCGGTGGAAAATACCAGGCCACCAAGGGCGGCGAAGGATGCGGCTTTTTTGGCCACCGGCAATCCTCTTGGGAGGATGAAGACTGATCGGCACCCGCAAAGAGGTGAACCGACCGCGAAGCCCCACTCAGGCAGGGGCAGCGCTACCGAACCGCCAAGGCGGTTCGGGTGAAAAGTCGCGCAGTGTAACCACAAAAAGCCGACTTGCTAAGAGCCAAATGGCGCCAATTTATGCAACTTTAGCGACGTGAGGCCAGATAGCGGCGCAAGCCTTCCTGGGCGTCCGGGCAGTAAGGCTTTTGTTCGGCCTCCTGCAGGACGGTTTCGATAGGTAAAAAGCGCGCTTCCATGACCTCTTCCGGCTGCAGGCGCAGTGGCCCATCCCAGACGGCAGAGTAGGATTTACACCAGAGCCGGCTGTCGCCATCCTCGAAATAGAAATGGTCGTGCTCGACCAACTCCACTCCGCTGACGCCCAGTTCTTCCTCCAGCTCGCGGGCGGCCGATATTGAATAGGATTCACCCGCCGCTACCATTCCACCCGCCGCCGTGTCCCAGAACCCTGGATACATGGCTTTGCTCAGCGTGCGCCGATGCACACACAGCTCGCCACGGGAGTTGAACAGGAAGATAAAAGTGCAACGGCCAATCAGGCCGCGCTGACGCAGGTCGGACCTGACGAGGGTGCCGAGCAGGGTGTCCCGCTCGTCGACCCAGCAGATCAGTTCAGCATCGGAAGCCGCGCGGTGTAAGGCCTCCTTTTGAGTAGCGTCCATCATCAACCCTGGTTGAGTAGCTGACGCAAGTCGATCACTGCAGCGTTTGCCCGGGAAATATAGTTGGCCATCACCAGCGAGTGGTTCGCCAACACGCCGAAGCCACTGCCGTTGAGAATCATAGGACTCCAAACCGGCTCTTGCGAGGCTTCCAGCTCACGAATGATCTGGCGCACGCTGACGGTGGCGTTTTTCTTGGCCAGCACGTCGGCAAAGTCGACTTCGATGGCGCGCAGCAGGTGCGACAGCGCCCAAGCCTGGCCACGGGCTTCGTAGAACACGTTGTCGATCTGCATCCATGGGGTTTCCACCACTTCTTCATCGACCTGCGGCACTTCACCCGGCGCCAAGGCTTCGGTTTTCAGTGCGGTGTTCAATTTCACCCGGCCGACGCTGGCCGACAGGCGCTGCGACAGCGAGCCAAGGCGAGTGGCGACGTCACCCAGCCAGTTGTTCAGGTTGTCGGCACGTGCATAGAACAGCGCGCCGCGCTGGTTCGGATCGGACAGGCGTGCTTCGTAGCGGCTCAGGGAATTGATGCCTTCCTGATATTCCGACTCACTGGACGGCAGCACCCAGCTCTTGTTGTCGAAGTTGAAGCGTGGCTCGGCCTTGGCCAAATCCGCGTCTTCGGCTGACTGCGACTGCGAGCGGGCGAAGTCTTTACGCAGGGCGCGGGTCAGGTCGCGCACCTGCACCAGTACGCCGTATTCCCAGCTCGGCATGTTGTCCATCCACAGGCCTGGCGGGAAGCGATCGTTGGAAATGTAGCCACCGGGTTTGTTCAGCAAGGTGCCGACCACGGTCTTGAGGGTTTCGACCGTGGTGTAGCCCACCACCATCTGCTTGCCTTCTTTCTCGGCGGCCAACTGCGCATTCTGCTGCACCGGAAACAGCGCCGGCTCTTCGCTCCAGTACCAGCCCAGGGCGCCGGTGACCAACAGGTACAGGCCGAGCACGCTGAGCACGGCGCGGCTCATCAGCACGGTACGAAAATAGCCGCGGTTGGCCGACTTGGGCTCAGGCGCGGGGCCTTTGGCGCTGCCTGCACGGTTTTTCCAGTCCAGCATGGCGATATCCTTTCAATCACTTGAGTTCATGCACTTGAATTGATGGCGTGCGTTCAAACACTCCGACCACAACCCTACCCCATCGTGCCAACCCGTGCGGGGCTTTTCGCCAAACTGGCGCACAGGGCACGTTCGACTATAAAGGATGCACGCTTTTTACGCTGCGCGACCATCCAGTCAGCAACTGAATGCGACGGGCACGCAGTTTATTGACGTATGACACTCATCCTATCGGAAAGAGGTGCTAGCATAGAGCCATCAGTCGACCTCAGCATGCACCCTAACTAGTAGTCAGGATATGACCGAGCCAGAAGACCCCAGCCGTGAGCGCCTCAAGCAGCATTTTGCCCAGCGGGTAATTCATCAGGCACGTCAAATTCTTGAGATCTGGCAGCGCCTGCAACGCAGCGAATGGTCCGGCGCCGACCTCTCCGAACTCAGCGAGGCCAATTTGCGCCTGCTGCGTTTTGCCGAACGTTTTGAACAGCCGGAACACGGCCAGTTGGCGCGACACATCGGTGAATCCCTCAAGGCGGTGGACGAAAACCGTGGCCGCCTGAGCAGCCACTTGATCACCGAACTCAATCGCTTGATGCAGCGCCTGTCCCGTACCGGCCTGCGCCAGGGCGACCAGCTCGAACAAACTTTCCTGCCGCCCATGCGCAAGCCGATCTACGTGATGCTGGCCGATCACGACCGCGCCGAGCGCCTGGCCAAGCAGCTGGAATTCTTTGGCATGAGCGCCCAATCCCTCGACAGCGTGGCGGCGTTTCGCGCGTCGATGGCCGAGCGCCTGCCCTCGGCGATTGTGATGGACGTGGATTTCTGCGGCGCCGGCCTGGGCCTCAAGCTCGCCGCCGAAGCCCAGGAAGGCCTGGAGCAAAAGCTGCCGCTGCTGTTTTTCAGCCTGCACGAAACCGATACCCCCACCCGCCTGGCCGCCGTGCGCGCTGGGGGCCAGGAGTTCCTCACCGGCACGCTGGAAGCGTCGAGCCTGTTGGAGAAGATCGAGGTACTGACCTGCGTCGCCCAATACGAACCGTATAAAGTACTGATCATCGACGACTCGCGGGCCCAGGCGCTGCACACCGAGCGCCTGCTCAACAGCGCCGGCATCGTCACCCGCACGCTAATCGAGCCGATCCAGGCCATGGCCGAGCTGGCGGATTTCCAGCCCGACCTGATCATCCTCGACATGTATATGCCAGCCTGTACCGGTACCGAACTGGCCAAGGTCATCCGCCATAACGACCGTTATGTGAGCGTGCCGATCATCTACCTGTCGGCCGAGGATGACCTGGACAAGCAACTGGACGCCATGAGCGAAGGCGGCGACGACTTCCTCACCAAGCCGATCAAGCCGCGCCACCTGATCACCACCGTGCGCAATCGCGCGGCGCGTGCGCGCAACCTCAAGGCGCGGATGGTGCGCGACAGCCTGACCGGCCTGTACAACCACACTCACATCCTGCAATTGCTCGAAGACTGCAGCTTTCGTGCGCGCCGCGAGAACAAGCCGCTGAGTTTTGCGATGCTGGATATCGACCACTTCAAGCGGGTCAACGACAGCCACGGCCACCCCATGGGCGACCGTGTGATCAAGAGCCTGGCGCTGTTTCTCAAGCAACGCTTGCGCAAGACCGACTATATCGGGCGCTACGGCGGTGAAGAATTCGCCATCGTAATGCCGGATACCGACCTGGAATCGGCGTGCAAAGTGCTGGATGAAATCCGTGGGCGCTTTGCCGAAATCCACTACCCCGCCCAGCCCCAGGATTTGTGGTGTACCTTCAGCGCCGGGTTGGTCGAGCTGTGCGACGGTTCCGACAGCCTGATGATGGCGGCCCAGGCCGACGAGGCGCTGTACCGCGCCAAGGATGCCGGACGTAACCGCGTGCAGGCTGCGCGCACATCAAAGCAAAGTGCCACCTTTTCACCAGAATCGACTGATTCGGTCATAACCTTGTAATGAAAACGCAATAACTTCAGGCACTTATCTTTTGCTGTCGGTTGAAACCACGCATGCGCCTGAAGCTGCTGACCAATCTCAATACCCTTCTTCTGGTGGCCGTGTGCCTGGCGCTGGGCGCGACCCTGTGGTGGTCGCAGCGCGCGCTGGAACGGCCTTATTTGCTGATGGAACGCTACCTGGGCCTGTCCCAGGCCTTCCAGAACCAAGCGGCGCGTAATATCGACGACTACCTCGCCAGCGGCGACGCCCTGCGCTTGAGCAGTGCCAGCCAGAGCTTGGAAAACCTGTTGCAGCATCTGGATGAGTTGCCGGCGGACCTCGCGCAAAACCTGCGCCCGAGCCTGGTTGACCTGGATGCGTTCAGCAAGACTGACCTGCTGGCGGCCGGCAAGCTGGCCGGCGACCCGCAAGCCTTGTTGCTGCAGGCCGAGCGCGAATTAGGTGCGAACCTGGAGCAATTGAGTCAGTACGCCACCGGGGTGACTACTCCTGACGCCGCCCGCTATCTGCCGCCTTTGCTGGCTGCGTCGCAGCACCTGGGCAAACTGTCCCTGGCCCGCGACAAACTGGTGAGCAGCGGGCGCGCGGAACTGGCCGATGATGTGGAGCGCGAAGTCAGCAACATCCGCAGCCAAGCCGATGCGCTGGAACAACTGCCATTGCTGGGCGTGAAGGCCAGCGCCGAATCCAGCGCCAACGACTTTTCCGCACTGATGGGCCTGGAGAACACCGAAAAAACCGAAGCCCAGGACACTGGCGTCGACCTCAAACGTGAACTCAACAGCCTGCTGACCCGCTACCCCGCCGAACTCAAGCGCACCCGCGAACAGATCCAGCAACGCACCGACCTGGCCGCCAAGACCCACCAGAAGATCGACACCGTGCAACAAGCCATCGCCGGCCTGGAGCCCGTAGTGCGCGCGCAGCACGGCAAGATCCAGAGCGAAGTGCGCCTGATGCAAGGGGTAATGATCGGCCTGATCCTGCTGATCGCGCTGCTGATCGACACCCTGCAACGCCGCCTGGCGCGGGTGCTGACCAATCTGGCACCCGCCTTGTCGACCTGGGCCGAGGGCGATTTCAGCCAGCCGATTGCCCTGGGTAAGACCAACCGCGAGCTGCACGACATTGAAGCCTCCTTGAACCGCCTGCGCGCCTATCTGGTGGATTTGGTGGGTACGATTCGCGGCAATGCCGAGGAAGTCGCCGGCAGTAGCCGTGCGCTGGCCGAACTGAGCAGCGGCCTGCACGACGGCGCCGAACGCCAGGCCGGGGATACCGCGCAGATCCGTGATTCGCTGGGTGAACTGGAAGCGACCATCCAGCAAGTCGCAGGCGATGCCAGCCAGGCGGCAGGCGCCAGTCGCAGTGCCGGTCAGGCGGTGGAGCAAGGCCAACGTGTGATCGGCCTGAGCCTGACCGGGCTGCATGCCCTGGTCGGCGAAGTGCAGCAGAATGCGCAGATGATCGAAAAACTCGCGGAAGAATCCGCCACCATCGGCGGCGTGCTGACGGTGATCCGCTCAATTGCCGACCAGACCAACCTGCTCGCCCTTAACGCCGCCATCGAGGCTGCCCGCGCCGGTGAGGCCGGCCGTGGCTTTGCCGTGGTCGCCGACGAAGTCCGCTCCCTGGCCCAGCGCACCGCCGGCGCCACCGCAGAAATCCAGACCTTGATCGCCGGTCTGCAAAGCGCCGCCCATCAATCGGTGCAAGGCATGCGCGCCCAGGTCGAACACGCCGAAGCGACCGCCCAGCAAGCCCAGGCAGCGGACGGCGCGCTGGATGAAATCGTCGGGGCTATCCAGACCATTTCCGACACCGCCGTGCGCATCGCCGATGTGACGGCACAGCAGAGTGGCGCCGTCAGTGAGATTCGCGACAACAGCGAGCGGATTCACCAGTTGGGTGAAGATAACTTGCTGCGAATCGGCCAGGGCCGCAGCCAAGGTGAGCATCTGTTGGTGCTAGGTGGGCAGCTCAATACTGCTGTGCAGGCCTTTCGCGTCTGAACACCCACTGTAGGAGCGAGCTTGCTCGCGAAGAACGCGCAGGCACCGCTTTAATCCAGACGCCCCGCGTTATCGTTGACGTTTTTCGCGAGCAAGCTCGCTCCTACACTGACCGAATCCGGCCTCACAGTCACAAATTTCGCGCTATCCTCGCTAATCGTGCTGCCTACTGCATAGAACTGGACAGTCACAAAGGCTTTGCGGCATAGTCGCCGGGTTCTGCCGTACCCACATCAATAACAAGGAACAGCCGATGGCGACCTTACTGGTTCTTCACGGACCCAACCTGAACCTGCTCGGCACCCGTGAACCGGGCGTCTACGGGGCAGTCACCCTGGACCAGATCAACCTCGACCTGGAGCGCAGGGCCCGTGAAGCCGGCCACCATCTGCTCTACCTGCAAAGCAATGCCGAGTACGAATTGATTGATCGCATCCATGCCGCGCGCGGCGAAGGCGTGGACTTTATCCTGATCAATCCCGCCGCTTTTACACATACAAGCGTTGCATTACGTGACGCGTTGCTGGCGGTGAGCATCCCATTCATCGAAGTGCATTTGTCGAACGTGCACAAACGCGAAGCTTTCCGCCATCACTCCTACTTCTCCGACGTAGCGGTAGGTGTGATCTGCGGCCTTGGCGCCAGCGGTTACCGACTGGCCCTGGAGGCCGCCCTGGAACAACTTGAACAACCGGCCAAGCGCCCCTGACCGACCCTTGGGAGTTGATGATTCATGGATATCCGTAAAGTTAAGAAACTGATCGAACTGCTGGAAGAATCCGGTATCGACGAGCTGGAAATCAAGGAAGGCGAAGAGTCCGTACGGATCAGCCGCCACAGCAAGACCCCGGCCCAGCAGTTCTACGCGCCACAGATGCAAGCACCGGCGCCGGCTGCTGCTCCAGCCGCCGCTCCGGCTGCCGCCGCTGCACCTGCCGCTCCAGCGGCTCCAGCGCTGAACGGTTTCGTGGTCAAGTCGCCAATGGTCGGTACGTTCTACCGCACCCCGGCACCGACCTCGCCAGCCTTCGTTGAAGTCGGCGCAACCGTGAAAGTGGGCGACACCATCTGCATCGTTGAAGCGATGAAGATGATGAACCACATCACCGCTGAAAAAGCCGGCGTCATCGAATCCATCCTGGTAGAAAACGGTCAGCCGGTTGAGTACGACCAGCCGCTGTTCACCATCGTTTGAACCGCGGAGCGCCTTCGATGTTGAAACCTGCGAAGAAACTGCAAAAAGTCCTGATCGCCAACCGCGGCGAGATCGCGCTGCGTATCCTGCGCGCCTGTAAGGAAGAGGGCATCAAGACCGTCGCTGTTTACTCGACGGCCGATACCGAATTGATGCACGTGAAACTGGCGGACGAAAGCATCTGCATCGGCCCGCCACTGGCCACGAACTCGTACCTGAAAGTCTCGAACATCATCGCGGCCGCGGAAGTGACCGGCGCTGATGGCATCCACCCTGGCTACGGCTTCCTCGCGGAAAACGCCGATTTCGCCGAACAGGTGGAAAAATCCGGGTTTGCCTTCATCGGCCCGAAAGCCGAAACCATTCGCCTGATGGGTGACAAGGTGTCGGCCAAGGACGCCATGATCGCGGCTGGCGTGCCAACCGTTCCAGGTTCCGACGGCCCGCTGCCGGAAGACGAGGAAACCGCTCTGCGCATTGGTCGCGAAGTCGGCTACCCCGTGATCATCAAGGCCGCCGGTGGCGGTGGTGGTCGCGGCATGCGCGTGGTGCACAAGGAAGAAGACCTGATCGAAGCTGCCAAGCAGACTCGCTCCGAAGCGGGCGCCTGGTTCGGCAACCCGATGGTCTACCTGGAGAAGTACCTGACCAACCCACGTCACGTGGAAGTGCAAGTACTGTCCGACGGCCAAGGCCACGCCATCCACCTGGGCGACCGCGATTGCTCGCTGCAACGTCGCCACCAGAAGGTCCTGGAAGAAGCGCCGGCACCGGGCCTGGACGAAAAAGCGCGCCAGGAAGTACTGGCTCGTTGCGTCAAGGCGTGCATCGACATCAACTACCGTGGCGCGGGCACTTTCGAGTTCCTGTACGAGAACGGTCGTTTCTACTTCATCGAGATGAACACTCGTGTGCAGGTAGAGCACCCGGTGTCGGAGATGGTCACCGGCATCGACATCGTCAAGGAGATGCTCAGCATCGCCGCCGGCAACCCGCTGTCCTTCACCCAGGACGACGTGAAGATGCACGGCCACTCCCTGGAGTGCCGCATCAACGCCGAAGACCCGAAAACCTTTATCCCAAGCCCTGGCCTGGTCAAGCATTTCCATGCGCCCGGCGGCAACGGCGTACGTGTGGATTCGCACCTGTACAGCGGCTACAAGGTTCCGTCCAACTACGACTCGCTGATCGGCAAGCTGATCACCTGGGGCGCCACCCGCGACGAGGCCATGGCCCGTATGCGCAACGCCCTGGACGAAATCGTGGTCGACGGCATCAAGACCAACATCCCGCTGCATCGGGACCTGGTCCGTGATGAAGGCTTCTGCGAAGGTGGTGTGAACATTCACTACCTGGAACACAAGCTGGCTAACCAGTAAGTGCTCCACCCAACAAGGCCGCCTTCGGGCGGCTTTGTTGTTTCTGGGCCCTGGGTTTTGCTGGATGGATACATCACCCTGTGGGAGCGGGCTTGCTCGCGAATGCGGTGCATCAGCTAAAATACTCTTCACTGACTCACCGCATTCGCGAGCAAGCCCGCTCCCACATTTGTTATGTGTACACCCCTCCCGCCGCTCGCGTAAACTTGCGCGCTTTCGCAGCCCTACCCCGCTGCACACTCATTTTTTCAAAGGTGCCCGCCATGCCTTGGCTGCAAGTCCGTCTCGCCATCAGCCCAGAACAAGCCGAAACCTACGAAGACGCGTTTCTCGAAGTCGGCGCCGTGTCGGTGACCTTCATGGACGCCGAAGACCAACCAATCTTCGAACCCGAACTCAACACCACCCCGCTGTGGTCCCACACCCATTTGTTGGCCCTGTTCGAGGACGGCACCGATGCCGCCGCCGTGCTGGCCCACATGGAATTGCTCACCGGCGGCCCGCTGCCAGAGCATCACAGCGAGGTCATCGAAGACCAGGACTGGGAACGCAGCTGGATGGACAACTTCCAGCCGATGCGTTTCGGCCAGCGCCTGTGGATCGTGCCAAGCTGGCACGCCGCGCCTGAACCAGACGCCGTCAACCTGCTGCTGGACCCGGGCCTCGCGTTTGGCACCGGCACCCACCCCACCACCGCGCTGTGCCTGGAATGGCTGGACGGCCAGGACCTGACCGACAGCCATGTGCTGGACTTCGGTTGCGGCTCTGGGATCCTGGCGATTGCCGCATTGCTCTTGGGCGCCAAAGAAGCCGTCGGCACCGACATCGACGTCCAAGCGCTGGAAGCCTCCCGCGATAACGCCGGGCGCAACAACATCCCTGAAAGCAAATTCCCGCTTTACCTGCCGGAGCAACTGCCCCAAGTGCAGGCCGACGTGTTGGTCGCGAACATCCTCGCCGGGCCACTGGTTTCGCTGGCGCCGCAGCTGTCGAGCCTGGTCAAGCCGGGCGGGCGCCTGGCGTTGTCGGGCATCCTGGCCGAGCAGGGCGAAGACGTCGCCGCTGCCTACGCGAAGGATTTCGAGCTGGATCCGATCGCCAACCGCGATGGCTGGGTACGCATCAGCGGTCGTCGGCGCTAGAATGAGCGCTTGCCTGAATCGGATGGCCGCATGACCGACAGTTTCGTCACCCAGTGCCCGCATTGCCAAGCACGCTTTCGTGTCAACCACGCTCAATTGAGCGTGGCCCGCGGCGTGGTGCGCTGTGGTTCGTGCCTGCAAGTGTTCAATGCCGCTCGTCAGTTGCTGGAGCAGCGCGACCAGGCGTCCGCACCTGAGCCAGACGTGCCGGTTGAGCTGACGCATGAACCAGCGCGGGCCATCAGCCAGAAGCAGTGGACTGCCGAAGAGCTGGACCTGGACAATCTGGACCTGGACGAAGAACTGGCCAAGCTGGAACGCCGCGAGATTCAGCACACGTTGCCGATCGGTGCAGATCGTCGCCAGTCCGGTATCGACCGCCGCCAAAAGGAAGAATCCTTCAGCGCCAGCCGTGACACGGTCAAGGCCGAAGAGGAAAAATGGGCAGCGAGCTTGTTCAGCGAGCCGCCTGAAGAGCGCATCGACGTCACTGAAGACGCACCCGAACCTGCGACGAGGCAGCGCACAGAACCGTCCATGTCGTTCCACACCGACGATATCGACGATGAGCCGCCGCTGCACTCAACGCCAGACGATGACGACATCGAACCGCCGTTCACGCCACTGACCCAATCGGCCGATGACGTAGAACCCGAAGAACGCCCCAAAGCCCGTCGCAAGCGCCCGCGCGCCGAAACGAGCGTGCAAGACGACCAACTGCTGGATCTCGAAGACGACCCGCTGCACCTTTACGCGCAAAAGCGTCCGGCCAGCCTGGGCCGTCGTCTGATCTGGCTATTGCTGGTACTGATCGCCGCCGCCGGTCTCGCAGGCCAGTACATCGCCTACCAATTCGACGAACTGGCCCGCCAGGACGCCTATCGCCCGTGGTTCCAGCAACTGTGCCCCACACTGGGCTGCACGGTGCCATCACGGGTCGATATCGCCCACATCAAGAGCAGCAACCTGGTGGTGCGCAGCCATCCGGATTTCGCAGGAGCACTGGTGGTGGACGCGATCATCTACAACCGTGCGACCTTCTCCCAGCCCTTCCCACTGCTGGAGCTGCGGTTTGCCGATTTGAACGGCAGCCTGATTGCCAGTCGTCGCTTCAAACCCGCCGAATACCTCAGCGGTGAGTTGGCCGGAGTAAGCGAAATGCCATCGCAGACCCCGATCCATATCTCGCTGGATATCCTCGATCCGGGCAATAAAGCCGTGAACTACAGCCTGAGCTTTCACTCGCCAGAGTGAATCGGTGCATGGGTTGAGATTTGACGGCAGGTTATTGACTTTCCCGGGCGCGACCAAACCGGTGGCGATAAAGAAATAACTGTTCAGATTTTATCCAATTCAGCCTTTATCCAGTCATCGAGAGCGGGTATCATGCCAACCCTTTTTCGAACTCTAATGATCCGGCCCCACAACAGGGAAGTCCTATGTCGGCGGTACGCATCGGCCCATATACATTGCAGAACGGCTTGATCCTCGCCCCGATGGCGGGGGTTACCGACCAGCCCTTTCGTCAGCTGTGCAAGCGATTGGGCGCGGGTCTAGTAGTCTCGGAAATGGTCACCAGCGACATGAGCTTGTGGAACACCCGCAAATCGCGGATGCGCATGATCCACGAAGGTGATCCCGAGCCCCGCTCGGTACAGATCGCTGGTGGCGATGCACAGATGCTGGCGGATGCGGCCCGGGCCAACGTGGAGTTGGGGGCGCAGATCATCGACATCAACATGGGCTGCCCGGCCAAGAAGGTCTGCAACAAGGCCGCCGGTTCCGCACTGTTGAAAGATGAGCAATTGGTTGCCGAGATCCTGCAGGCCGTTGTCGCCGCAGTGGATGTGCCGGTCACCCTGAAGATCCGTACCGGCTGGGACCGGGACAACAAGAACGGCCTGACAGTGGCGAAGATCGCTGAACAGGCAGGCATTACAGCGCTGGCGGTGCATGGCCGAACCCGCGCCGACCTTTACACCGGTGAAGCCGAGTACGACACCATCGCTGCGATCAAGCAGGCGGTGTCGATGCCGGTGTTTGCCAATGGCGATATCGACTCCGCCGAGAAAGCCCGGCGTGTGCTGCACGCGACTGGTGCCGATGGCTTGTTGATTGGCCGGGCTGCCCAGGGGCGGCCGTGGATTTTTCGTGAGATCGAGCATTTTCTGCGTACTGGCGAAGTGTTGCCGGCACCGGAGCTGATCGAGGTGGAACGTATTCTGCTAGAGCATCTGGCCGCCCTGCACGCCTTCTATGGGGACGTGATGGGAGTACGCATTGCTCGCAAGCATGTCGGCTGGTATCTCGCAACCCTGCCGGGCGCCAGGGAGTTTCGCGCCCACTTCAATCGTTTGGATGATACGGAAGCACAGTGCGCCAACGTTCGTGAGTTCTTCAGCGAGCGTTACAAGAGCCTGGGGACAGGGGACGGAGAGGGGGTGGCCGCATGACGATGATGACCGAGACTTTAGTGAGTGGAACAACACCCGTGAGCGACAACGTCAATTTGAAACAGCACCTCAACACGCCGAGCGAAGAAGGCCAGACCCTTCGCGGGAGTGTCGAGAAGGCGCTGCACAATTATTTCGCCCACCTTGAGGGCGCTTCCGTCACGGACGTGTACAACCTGGTGCTCTCCGAAGTCGAGGCGCCCTTGCTCGAAAGCGTGATGAACTACGTCAAGGGCAACCAGACCAAAGCCAGTGAGCTGCTGGGCCTCAACCGTGGCACCTTGCGCAAAAAGCTCAAGCAATACGATTTGCTGTAAGCATTCAATCAAACCAGAAAGGCGCCCGCGTAAAAACGGTCGCCTTTTTTGCTGACTTCCTTTGCTTTTGATGGAAATTGAAATGACCGACCAGACTACCCGCCTGCCGATCCGCCGCGCCTTGATCAGTGTCTCCGACAAGACCGGGATCCTCGAATTTGCCCGGGAGCTGGAAGCCCTGGGCGTGGAAATCCTCTCCACGGGCGGGACCTTCAAACTGCTGCAGGACAACGGCGTGGCCGCAGTAGAAGTGGCGGACTACACCGGTTTCGCAGAAATGATGGACGGTCGGGTCAAGACCCTGCACCCGAAAATCCACGGCGGCATCCTCGGCCGTCGCGGCACCGACGACGCGATCATGGCCGAACACGGCATCAAGCCGATCGACCTGGTGGCCGTTAACCTCTACCCGTTCGAAGCCACCATCAACAAGCCAGGCTGCGACTTGCCGACCGCCATCGAAAACATCGATATCGGCGGCCCGACCATGGTGCGCTCGGCGGCCAAGAACCACAAAGACGTGGCCATCGTGGTCAACGCCAGCGATTACGCCAACGTGCTGGAAAGCCTGAAGGCCGGTGGCCTGACCTACGCCCAGCGCTTCGACCTGATGCTCAAGGCCTTCGAACACACCGCCGCCTACGACGGCATGATCGCCAACTACATGGGCACTGTTAACCAGGCTGCTGAAACACTGTCCACCGAAGGCCGCAGCCAGTTCCCGCGCACCTTCAACAGCCAGTTCATCAAGGCCCAGGAAATGCGCTACGGCGAGAACCCGCACCAGAGCGCGGCGTTCTACGTAGAAGCCAAGCCTGCCGAAGTGGGTATCGCCACCGCGACCCAGCTGCAAGGCAAAGAGCTGTCCTACAACAACGTGGCCGACACTGACGCCGCGCTGGAATGTGTGAAGAGCTTCGTCAAGCCGGCCTGCGTGATCGTCAAGCACGCCAACCCGTGCGGCGTGGCGGTCAGCCCGGACGCTGAAGGCGGTATCCGCCAGGCGTACGAACTGGCCTACGCCACCGACACCGAATCCGCGTTTGGCGGCATCATCGCCTTCAACCGTGAACTGGATGCCGAGACCGCCAAGGCGATCGTCGAGCGTCAGTTCGTTGAAGTGATCATCGCCCCAAGCGTCAGCGAAGAAGCCCGCGCTATCGTGGCGGCCAAAGCCAACGTACGCCTGCTGGCCTGCGGTGAGTGGTCGGCTGAGCGTGCGGCTGCCTGGGACTACAAGCGCGTCAACGGCGGCTTGCTGGTACAGAGCCGCGACATCGGCATGATCGGCAGCCAAGACCTGAAAGTCGTGACCAAACGCGCGCCGACCGAGCAAGAGATCAACGACCTGATCTTCGCCTGGAAAGTGGCCAAGTACGTTAAATCCAACGCCATCGTCTACGCCAAGAACCGCCAGACCATTGGTGTCGGCGCCGGCCAGATGAGCCGCGTGAACTCGGCGCGTATCGCCGCGATCAAGGCTGAACACGCTGGCTTGCAAGTCGTGGGTTCGGTAATGGCTTCCGATGCGTTCTTCCCATTCCGTGACGGCCTGGACAACGCCGCGAAAGCCGGTGTTACCGCCGTGATCCAACCGGGTGGCTCGATGCGAGATGCTGAAGTCATCGCTGCCGCTGATGAAGCTGGCATCGCTATGGTCTTCACCGGTATGCGCCACTTCCGCCACTAAAAGCACGACTGTAGGAGCCGGCTTGCCGGCGATGAGGCCCTTGAAGCTTGTAGTGATTCAGAGGCCGTCATCGCCGGCAAGCCGGCTTCTACAGAATGTGGTGTTCCCAAGAATTCAGCGTCATCCGAGGTTTTTGAAATGAATGTTTTGATCATTGGCAGCGGTGGCCGTGAACACGCCCTGGCCTGGAAAGTTGCCCAGGACCCGCGCGTCCAGAAAGTGTTCGTGGCCCCCGGCAACGCCGGTACCGCCACTGAAGCCAAGTGCGAGAACGTCGCTATCGACGTGCTGGCCCTTGAGCAGTTGGCAGACTTTGCTGAAAAGAATGTATCCCTGACCATCGTCGGTCCGGAAGTGCCATTGGTTGCCGGCGTGGTGGACCTGTTCCGCAGCCGTGGCCTGGATTGCTTCGGCCCAACCGCTGGCGCGGCCCAGCTGGAAGGTTCCAAGGCATTCACCAAGGACTTCCTGGCGCGCCACAAGATCCCGACCGCCGACTACCAGAACTTCACCGAGATCGAGCCGGCCTTGGCTTACCTGCGTGAAAAAGGTGCGCCGATTGTGATCAAAGCCGATGGCCTGGCCGCCGGCAAAGGCGTGATCGTCGCCATGACCCTGCAGGAAGCCGAAGACGCGGTGCGCGACATGCTCGCTGGCAACGCTTTTGGTGACGCTGGTTCACGCGTGGTGATCGAGGAATTCCTCGACGGCGAAGAAGCCAGCTTCATCGTGATGGTCGACGGCAAGAACGTCTTGCCAATGGCCACCAGCCAGGACCACAAACGCGTCGGCGACGGTGACACCGGCCCGAACACCGGTGGCATGGGTGCCTACTCCCCTGCCCCGGTGGTCACCGCCGACGTGCACCAGCGCGTCATGGACCTGGTGATCTGGCCGACCGTGCGCGGCATGGCCGACGAAGGCAATGTGTACACCGGTTTCCTGTATGCCGGCCTGATGATCGACAAAGCCGGTAACCCGAAAGTCATCGAGTTCAACTGCCGCTTCGGCGACCCGGAAACCCAACCGGTGATGCTGCGCCTGCAATCGAGCCTGGTTCTGCTGGTGGAAGCAGCCCTGGCCCAGGCCCTGGACAAGGTGGAAGCCCAGTGGGATCCACGTCCGAGTGTCGGTATTGTGCTGGCGGCCGGTGGCTACCCTGCTGACTACGCCAAGGGCGACGTGATTGAAGGTCTCGACGCGGCTGCTACGCTGGAAGGCAAAGTGTTCCATGCGGGCACTGCGCTCAAGGATGGCCAGGTCGTGACCGCCGGTGGCCGTGTGTTGTGCGCTACCGCCATGGGCGCCAGCGTCGACGCCGCGCAGCAACAGGCTTACAAGCTGGCTGCAAAAATCGACTGGAATGGCTGCTTCTACCGCAAGGACATTGGCTATCGCGCCATTGCGCGGGAGCGTGGCGAGAGCCAGTAAGCTGCTATCCGTTCGGCTAGGCAAGGGCCTCTGGCCCTTGCCGTATGCCGGCCGACCCGCGCATAGTTAACCGTGCATCAACCTACGAAGGGATTTCGCCGTGCGCTGGCTCAGGATCGCCATAGGTTTCACTGTCAGTCTGCTGACACTGCTCTGCTTGTTCCCGGCCCAGGCCGCCGCGCAAGGCAGTGGCTGGGCAGTATTGCTTGATGAACAGGCCGACCTGCAACTGAGCGACATCCGTTCCTCGCGCTACACCAATCAATTCAGCCCCATCGAACTGGACCGCCTTACCGCCGCCGAACCGGACGGTGCGTTGTGGGTGCGTTTCAAGCTGCAACCCGGCAAGCACGAACAAGTACTTCGGGTCTTTGCCCCGGATTTATCCCACCTGAGCCTCTATGTACTCGACGGCGACACCCTGGTGGAGCAACAAAGTACCGGCACACGCCAGCCCCAGGCCGAGCGCCCGTTACCCAGCAGTGACTTCATGCTGCCCATGCCCCAAAGCCAGAAACCTTTAGAGGTCTACCTGCGCCTGGTCTCGGAACATGAACTGCGCCCCTATATCACCCTGGAACCGGCCGTGCTCGCCGCCGCCGACCAGACCCAGACACTGATCTACGGCCTGTTGTTCGGCTGTCTGCTGATGCTGATCCTGCATAACATCACCCGTTTCGCCTACCACCGCTCGCGCAGCAGCCTGTGGCTGGCGGCTTGCGAGATCCTGCTGATGCTCAGCCTCGCACTGCTGCTCAACCTGATCGGCCCCTGGCTGCCAAACTGGCACGCGATCCAGACGCCGGGCGCCTACCTGGCCCTGCTGCTGACCGCGCCGTGCGGGCTGATGTTTGCCTACCGGTTCTTCATGCCGCTGGGCCCACACCCGCTGAACAAGCTGTTGATGGCCGACATCCTGTTTATCGTGCTGTGCGGCCTGCTGCTGTTGTTCGTCAACACCCTGCCGCTGAACATCATCACCTATGCCCTGGTGGCATTGGCTGGCTTGAGCATGCTGTTTGTCTCGGCCTATCACTGGCAGAAAGGCTACCGCCCGGCACGCCTGTTCGTGGCGGCGATGGTGGTGTTCAACATCGGCACGCTGATCATCCTGCCGGCGCTGTTGGGCCTGACGATGGTCTCGCCCCAGGGCCTGATCGTGACGCTGCTGGCGTTTATCTGTCTCAGCGGTCTGTTGATGAGCCTGGCGCTGGGCGAACGCCAGCGGGCGATTGTCGAAGCGCGCTTCAGCCTCAGCCGTGACCTGGCGGCAAGCAACGCCGAGATCGCCGCCAAGGCCGAGTTCCTGGCCAAGATCAGCCACGAAATCCGCACGCCTATGAACGGCGTGCTGGGCATGACCGAATTGCTGCTGGGCACGCCGCTGTCGGTAAAACAGCGCGACTACGTGCAGACCATCCACAGTGCTGGCAATGAACTGCTCACGCTGATCAACGAAATCCTCGATATTTCCAAGCTGGAATCCGGC
The DNA here is from genome assembly GCF_049897165.1 of Pseudomonas sp. TWR1-1-4. Lineage (NCBI taxonomy): Bacteria > Pseudomonadati > Pseudomonadota > Gammaproteobacteria > Pseudomonadales > Pseudomonadaceae > Pseudomonas > Pseudomonas sp. TWR1-1-4. The sequence goes on from NZ_JAFCVS010000006.1 coordinate 75,471, forward strand.
CAGATCGAATTGGATGACGTGCAGTTCGACCTCAACGCGCTGATCGAAGACTGCCTGAGTATCTTCCGCGCCAAGGCCGAGCAGCAAAACGTCGAACTGATCAGCTTTATCCAGCCCCAAGTGCCCCGTGTGATCAGCGGCGACCCGACGCGCCTGCGCCAGGCCATGTTGAGCCTGCTGGAAAACGCCCTGCAGAAGACCGACGAAGGCGAAGTGCTGATCGTCGTCGCGCTGGATGATCGCAGCACCAAGCCGCGTCTGCGCATTGCCGTGCAGGACAGCGGCCTGCCGATGGAAGCCGCCGAACGTGACGCCCTGCTGCACAGCGAACTGCACAGCAAGAATTTCTTCTCGGCCACCCGCCTGAACGGCCATCTGGGCCTGGTCATCGCGCGCCAATTGATCCTGCTGATGAATGGCGAGTTCGGTATCAAGAGCGGCAGCCATCAGGGCAGCACCTTGTGGCTGACCCTGCCGCTGGACCCGGAACGCCTGGAGCACCCGACCTCCGACCTCGATGGCCCACTCAAGGGCGCGCGGGTGCTGGTGGTGGACGACAACGACACCTGCCGCAAAGTATTGGTGCAGCAATGCTCGGCCTGGGGCCTCAACGTCAGCGCGGTGCCATCGGGCAAGGAAGCCCTGGCATTGCTGCGCACCAAGGCACACCTGCGCGATTACTTCGACGTGGTGCTGCTTGACCAGAACATGCCCGGCATGACCGGCATGCAACTGGCGGCGAAGATCAAGGAAGACCCAAGCCTGAACCACGACATCCTGTTGATCATGCTCACCGGTATCAGCAACGCGCCGAGCAAGATCATCGCGCGCAATTGCGGGATCAAGCGCATCCTCGCCAAACCCGTGGCGGGCTACACGCTCAAGACCACCCTGGCCGACGAACTGACCCAGCGCAGCAAAGGCAACGTTCCACCCCGCCCGGTCCTCAATGCCCCGGCCGCCATCACCGTGCCGACGGATTTCCGCATCCTGGTGGCCGAAGACAACAGCATCTCCACCAAGGTGATCCGTGGCATGCTCGGCAAGCTCAACCTCAACCCCGACACCGCCAGCAATGGCGAAGAGGCGCTGGAGGCGATGAAGGCCCAACGTTATGACCTGGTGCTGATGGACTGTGAAATGCCGATCCTCGATGGTTTTTCGGCGACCCAACAACTGCGCGCGTGGGAAGTCAGCCACCAGCGTATTCGCACACCGGTGGTGGCGCTGACGGCGCACATTCTGTCGGAACATAAAGAGCGTGCACGCCAGGCCGGGATGGACGGGCACATGGCCAAGCCGGTGGAGTTGTCGCAGTTGCGTGAGCTGGTGGAGTTCTGGGTGGCACAGCGTCAGCAACGACCCGAACACGCGCCCTCCTGACCTGAAACACAATCCCCATGTGGGACCGGGCTTGCTGTGGTGAGCGGGCTTGCCCCGCGCTGGGCTGCGAAGCAGCCCTAAAACCCTACGCCGCGGACTGCCTGACACAACGCGGCGTACTTATTGGGGCCGCTTCGCAGCCCAGCGCGGGGCAAGCCCGCTCACCACAAAAGCCAGCTCCCACATTTGATTTGTTTCGCCTGATAGACTGCCCACACTTTTTCCGCCCGCGAGCCACTCACATGCTCCACGTGTTATTCAGCGTCTACCTGAAAATGCTGGTGCTCTACAGCCCGTTCTTCGTGCTGTCCTGCTTTATCAGCCTCACCCGTGGCTACTCGAGCAAAGAACGGCGCCGCCTGGCGTGGAAGGTGGCGTTGGCGACCCTGGTATCGAGCGTGCTGCTCTACCTGTTCGGCCGCGTAATTTTCAGCGTGTTTGGCATCACAGTCGACGCCTTCCGCATCGGCGCCGGCAGCGTGCTGTTCATTTCCGCCCTGGGCATGGCCCAGGGCAAGTCGGCGGTGCAGACCGACAACGTGAAGCAAGACGTGACCATCGTGCCGCTGACCATCCCCCTTACCGTCGGCCCCGGCACCATCGGCGCACTGTTGGTGATGGGCGTGAGCCAGCCACACTGGGACGACAAGCTCACCGCCATCCTCAGCATTGCCCTGGCCAGCCTTACGGTGGGCGTGGTGCTGTACCTGTCCAACCGGATCGAACGCATTTTAGGCGACCAAGGCCTGCAGATTGTCAGCCGGTTGATGGGACTGTTCGTGTGCGCCCTGGCCGCGCAAATCATCTTCACCGGTGTACGCGGTTACCTGGTGCCCTAGATCCGGTATTTGGCGATCGCCAACTGCACCTTGTCACCCGCACTCTCGCGCATCAGTTGGATCGTTTTTTCGTTGACCACCGAGGTATTCAGCACCAGGCATGTCTGCCCGCTGAAGGCCTCGAACGAGGAGCTGTCCCATTCCAGGAAAGGCAGACCCACCTGTTTGCTCACGCCATGGCTGCTGTAGGTCACCAGCACCATCATCAGTTCGCCGTCTGTTTGCACACAGGATGCCAGGCCGAAGTCAGCGCCCTGGTGCACAGAGCTGTTGCGTTTGAACAGCTCGAAAGACGCAGGCGTCTGCTTCAACGCCTCCAATGCATCGGCCGCCAGTTTCGGCAACGCTGTCAGCAGCGGCCCGGACAACGTACTCGACGCCAACACGGCGGCAATAATGTTCAGCGCCGCCAACTGCACAGTCAGGCCCTTGCCCGCACTTGAAACCCGCTCGAAACGGCTGCGCACCGGCAGCCACCCCAGGCTGACCATCACTTTGATGAATTCGTCGTACCAATCCTCGGTACCGCGGTGCACTTTCAATACATCGCTGACGTAGCTGCTGGCCAGCAGATAACTTTTACGCACGTATTCCCGATTCAGACTCGATAGGCCTTCAGCAAACGAAATTACGCTGTTGTTGACCACGGCCGCGTTGAAGTCGTCCTCGGTGTCCAGCGGTAAAGCCGCACGTTTTCCGGGCGCCCCCGGTAGTTTGTAGGCGGCAATCAACTTGCGCCTTTTTTTATTGTTGATCCTTCTGTGATGTCGCTCCATCTTGGTTCTCCACAAGCACCCCAACTCGGGGCTTATGTCCACCCTAGTCCACTGGCTGCAGGGTTTTCCAGACGATAAACATCCCTTGGCGCACCCCGTCAAACCGTGCAACCCAGCAATAACGGGGGCGGTGTCTGGCGGGCTTGCGGATTTCATCGCAGAAAAAAGAAAAACCCCGGACAACGCCAGGAAAATCCCTGGGTCATTCGGAGTTTTCAGACACCCGAGGGGCCATTTTCAGGAAGCAGGTTTCTCGCCGTACCAACGCGGCGTGTACACCCATTCACCGCCACCGGCACGCGGGAAGGTGACGGTGGTGGTGGAGCCGATCAGCACCATGGTGCGCATGTCCACCTGCTCCGGCGTCAGTTGCCCCAGCGTAGTGACGCGCAGGGTCTGACCCGGCCGACCAATATCCCGGCCTAGCACCACCGGCGTATCAGGCGTGCGATGCAGCGCGACGATTTCCAGGGCACGCCCCAACTGCCACGGCCGCGAGCGCGAGATCGGGTTGTAGAACGCCAGCGCCAAGTCGGCCTGGGAGGCCAAATCCAAGCGCTTTTCGATGATCGACCAGGGTTTGAGGTTGTCCGACAGCGACATCACGCAGAAGTCATGGCCCAACGGCGCGCCCGCCTGGGCGGCGGTGGCGAGCGAGGCCGAAACGCCCGGCAGGATTTCCAGGTCGACCTGATGCCAGGCTGGATCGCTGGATTCGTGCAGGGCTTCGATTACCGCAGCGGCCATGGCGAACACGCCGGGGTCGCCGGACGACACAACAACCACCGAGCGACCTTGGGCCGCCAGTTCGAAGGCGTGGCGGGCACGCTGCATTTCTTCGCGGTTGTCGGTGCAATGCTGCACCTGGTCGTCACGAAAGGGCCCGGCCATGCGCACGTAGGTTTCGTAACCCAGCACATCGGTGCAGCGCGCCAGTTCAGCCTTGACCGCTGGCACCATCAACTCAGCGGCGCCGGGGCCCAGGCCGATCACGGCCAAGCGGCCACGCACACGGCCGACTTGCGACAGGTCCAGGGGTTGCTCGGCAACGTTGATGACAATATCGACGTCCTGGGTGACGCTGGCAAACCGTAGCGGTACATCCAGCTTCAACGCTGCCTCATGCAACGACGCTTCGGCCATCTGTGTATCACTGGCCAACAGGCATGCCAGGGATTGCACGGCGATGCCCGCCTCATGCAACTCAGTGCGCACACGCTCAGCCAACTGCGCACCTGGCTTGCAGGTCACGCTGATGTTCTTCGGGTAGATCAGCAATTCATTGGCGGCAGGCGTGCGCTCGGTACTGCCCACATGAATCGCCAGGCGTGCCTGTTGGTCCTGGGGCAGGTTGGCCTGGTCCAGCCACGGCGCGGCGCCTTCGATGCGCACGCTTTCGCCGGCCAGCAGGTCGGAGACGAAACGCTTGCCCAGCTCCAGGTCGGCCAGTTCATAACCCGCAGGCGGGTTGAGCAGGCAGGTGCCAAAACGCAGCTCGCCACTGGTAGTGATCGCAGCGGCTACGTTCAACGCAGCGGCGATTTCGCGCGCCATCACGTTCACACCGCCAAGGCCGCCGAGCAACGGCACCACCGCGCTGCCGTCTTCGGCCACGGCCAGCACGGCGGGTTCTTCGCCTTTTTCCAACAGCAGCGGCGCCAGGGTACGAATGACGATACCCGCCGCGCACAGCGCAATCAGCGGCGTGCCTTGCTGATAGAGCAGACGCAGGGTCGCGCCGAATTCACTGTAGGTCTGGTCCGCGCCGTCGACCCGTCCGGCCAGGCCATGGATCAACGCACCGGGGTAGACCTGCTGGATCTTGCGCGCAGTGGCCAGGCTGCCCTGGCCCAGAATGACAATCGCCGGGCTCATCAACCTTGCCACCGTTCACCGGGCACGATGATCAGCGAGAAGTACGGCGACGACGACGGGTCGACCTGATCCAGCGGCACGATCTTCTGGTTCGCCATGGTGGCGCGCTCCACGTACAGCGCGCGCCCGGCCAGGCCAAGGTCTTCCAGCACCTGACGCACTTTCGGGAAGTTGCGACCCAGCTTCATGATCACGGCCGCATCGGCATCCGCCAGGCGGCGCTTGAGGTCTTCATGGGGCAATACACCCGAAAGAACTGACAGGCTCTGATTGCGATACACCAACGGCGCACCCAGCACCGAGGCACCGCCGAGCATCGAACACACGCCTGGAATCACCTGCGCGTCATAGCGCTCGGCGAGGCGGTCGTGCAAGTACATGTAAGAGCCATAGAAGAATGGGTCACCTTCGCAGATCACCGCCACGTCACGGCCGGCATCCAGATGTGCGGCGACGTCAACGCTGGCGGCGTCGTAGAAATCGCTGATCACCTGTTCGTAGGACATCGGCGCCGGCAACACTTCGGTGGTCACCGGGTACACCAGCGGCATCAGCGTCTGTTGCGGCACCAGGTGATCTTCGATGATGCCAAAGGCGTTGCCCTTCTTGCCCTTGGCCACGAAGTACGCCACCACGGGCGACTCACGCAGCAGGCGCAGGGCCTTGAGGGTGATCAGTTCCGGGTCACCGGGGCCCACACCCAGGCCGATCAAACGTCCGCGTGCCTGCATTATTCGACCTCCGTGGCCAGGGCGTTTACCGCAGCGGCGGCCATGGCACTACCGCCCAGTCGGCCCTGCATGATCACGAACGGCACACCACGACTGTCGGCGGCAAGCATTGCCTTGGACTCGGCGGCGCCGACAAAACCGACCGGGAAACCGAGGATCAACGCCGGTTTCGGCGCGCCCGCATCCAGCATTTCCAGCAGATAGAACAACGCGGTCGGCGCATTGCCGATCACCACCACGCTGCCTTCCAGGTGCGGACGCCACAGTTCAAGGGCGGCAGCGGAACGGGTGTTGCCCAGTTCGCGCGCCAGCTCCGGCACGCTGTCGTCGCGCAGGGTGCAGATCACTGGGTTATTGGCCGGCAAACGCGCGCGGGTCACACCTTCGGAAACCATCCGCGCATCGCACAGGATCGGCGCGCCAGCGGCGAGCGCATCGCGCCCGGCCTTGCCCGCGCCCTCGGAGAACTGCAGGCCGTCGATGGCGTCGACCATGCCGCAGGCATGAATGACCCGCACCGCGAGTTTCTCCAAATCAGCCGGGATGCGGTCCAACTTGGCTTCCGCGCGAATAATGGCGAAGGAGTTGCGATAGATCTCCTGACCGTCGCGGATGTAATCAATCATCGGTGTTGCTCCGTGGGCGGGCGCGCAGCAAGGCGCCCGTCGCTTCAATAGAAAGGTTGCGTGCGTGCAGCCGGCCGAAATCGGGGTGGGCTGCCTCGCGAAAATAGAGGTCGTAATGGCCGGGGCTCACCGCCAGCAAGGTCACCGGCGCGGTATGTGCGGCGGCGCAGGAGCGTGGGCAGCCGGACAGATGCACGTTGTGCCCGGTGTCCAGCGCAGCGAGTTGCACGGCATCGGCCTTGGTGTCGGCCAGGGCCTTGCCGCACCCGCTGGAGCCGGTGCAGGCGGTCATGCGCGCCAGGGGCTGGTCGATGGAACAAAGAAAGCCGAGCTGCGCCAAGTGCTCGGTAACGGCGTGCGTTTTTTCGACGTTGGGCAGCAATACGCCCTGCCAGGGGGTGAAGCGCAGCGTGCCGTCGCCGTATTCGCTGGCCAGTTGTGCGGCGCCCTTGAGCATCGTCGCATCCAGGCGACCCAAGGGTGCGATGGCGGCGACGTAAAGCTTGTTATTTTGATGCTGTGGATAAGTGCCCAGGTGCAGCAAAGCGCCGCTGGGAGGTCGTTTGAAGCCATCGGCTGGTAGCAGCGATAGCGTGAGATGACTCAGCAAGTTATCCACAGACAAATGCCGCATGCGGGTCTGCTCGGGAGTGGCGATGTCCAGAAATGCTTCCAGCACGGCCACCACCAGTGCATGGCCCTGGTCCAATGGCACGGCGGCCAGCGGCGCATCCAGCCCAGGACAGCCCGCCAGGCCGAATGCGAGAAGCGTCTCGCCACCACGTACGAACGCCGACAGCCACAAGTCATGGTGATGTTCGAGCATCGCCAACGCCTCACCGCCATCCAACTGTACGGCGAACTTGGCCGACAGCTCATGAAAACGCGGGTGGCTTTGCAGGGTATTCAGGATCTGTTCGGCCAGCGGGCGCGTATCGAAGAGCATCTGCGGATCGATCCCGGCGCTCGGGCTGAGCATCAGGTTGCGCACGTCGTCGCCGGCGGCATTGCTGGGGCCGAGGTCGGCTGCCAGCAGCATCGCAATCAGCGCGCGTTCTTCAGTGCCGATCCCGCGAATCTGCAGATTGGCGCGGTTGGTCGCCTCGATCACCCCACCGGCATAGGCCTGGGCGGCATCCGCCACCGCGTGGGCCTGGTCGGCGCGGATCGAGCCTCCGGCCAATTTGATCCGGCAAATGCCGCCATCCAACGCCTGGACAATACGCAGCAACCCCGGACAAGCCGAGGGGCGCAAGGTATTCACAGCGGGCGTTGGGTTCACGGGGCTACCGGTTGATGGGTAAAGGCGCGGTATTATGCCTGCTTTGTCCGGCGGCATGAAAAGCCTGCCCGTCGGATGTCGTTCAAGGAATTGTTATGTCGCCCTGGCTGACGGTTGTAGGCATCGGTGAAGACGGCTTCAAGGGGCTGGGCAGGAATGCCCGGCATGCCCTGTTGCGCGCCACGCGGATTATAGGTGCTCAGCGCCAGTTGGACCTGTTGCCGGTGTGTATTCGCGGCGAGCGGGAGTTATGGCCGAGCCCGTTTTCCCTGGAACCGCTGCTGGCGCGGCGCGGCGAGCCGGTGTGTGTGTTGGCCAGTGGGGACCCGATGTTCTATGGCGTGGGCGCGAGTCTGACACGGCAGGTGGCCGATAAAGAGTTGCTGATCTTGCCCGCACCGTCGTCGGTGTCGTTGGCGGCAGCGCGGTTGGGCTGGCCGTTGCAGGAAGTGGTGACGCTGTCCGTGGTCGCCCGGCCGCTGGCGGCGCTGAATGCGCATCTGGCCAGTGGCGTGCGCTTGTTGGTGTTGAGCAATGACGGTCGCAGTCCGGCGTTGATTGCCGCTTTGTTGGCTTCGTGCGGGTTTGGGCCGAGCCGCTTGAGCGTGTTTGAACATTTGGGTGGCACGGATGAGCGGCGCATCGACGGGCTGGCTGTTGATTGGCAGCACGCGCCAATCGCCGATTTGAATCTGGTTGCCATCGACTGCGTGTCTGACCCTCAGGCTGTGCGCCTGTCACGTCTGGCCGGCCTGCCGGACTCAGCCTTCAAACATGACGGCCAACTGACCAAACGCGATGTACGCGCCATGACCCTCGCCCGCCTCGCGCCGATGCCCGGCGAACTGCTGTGGGACGTGGGCGCGGGCAGTGGCTCCATTGGTATTGAATGGATGCGCGCTCATCCGAGTTGCCGTGCAGTGGCGATTGAAGCGGATGAAGGTCGCCAAGGCCTGATCGAACACAACCGCGACGCCCTGGGCGTGCCGGGCCTGCAACTGGTTCGCGGCAAAGCGCCCGAGGCTTTAAGCGGCCTGGAGGCACCGGACGCCATCTTCATCGGCGGCGGCGTCACCCGCGACGGCGTGCTCGAGACCTGCTGGCAACACCTGCGGCCGGGCGGGCGGCTGGTCGCCAATGCTGTGACCCTGCAAAGCGAAATGACCTTGATGGACTGGCGTGCGCGTTATGGCGGCGAACTGACGCGTATCCATGTCGCCCAGGCCCAGCCGCTGGGCGAATTCGATACGTGGCGACAGGCGCTGCCGATCACGTTGCTGGAAGTGGTCAAGCCGCTATGAAACGCATCCTGTTGTTGGGCGGCGTGACTGAAGCGCTGGCCATTGCCCGTACGTTGGGCCCGGAACATATCTACAGTTTGGCCGGTGTGGGCCGAGTGCCGACTGACCTGATATGCCAAGTGCGGGTGGGCGGTTACGGCGGGCCCGAGGGCTTGGCGCAGTTTGTTCGGGATGAGGGAATTAGCCTGATTCTCGACGCGACCCATCCGTACGCGGCGCAGATCAGCCGCAATGCGGCCGAGGCTGCTCGGTTGAGCAGTGTGCCGTGTTGGGCGTTGCGCCGCCCGGCGTGGCAGCCGCAGGCGGGGGATGATTGGCGCGAGGTCAGTGATTGGGCCGCGTTGATTGAAGCGCTTAAACCCTTCAAGCGTCCGCTGTTCACGTTGGGGCGCGAGCCGTTGCAGCATCTTGATGAGATCCCGCCGGAGCAGTTCTGGACGTTACGTGCACTGGATGTGTATCCGGGGAATGAGCGGTGTGAAGTGATCGGGGCGCGGGGGCCGTTTTTGATTGAGGATGAGCGTGCGTTGTTCAGGCGCCGTGGGATTGATGTGTTGATCAGCAAGAACAGCGGTAGCACCGCCACAGAACCAAAGCTGGAAGTGGCAAGAGAGCGAGGCGTGCCGGTGCTTGTATTGAAACGCCCCGCTCTGGCTACCGTCGACCGAGAGTTCACCAACGTGCAAGACCTCCTGCAAACACTGCAATCCTTGTAAGCGCTGGCTTGCCAGCGATGAGGCCCGCACGCTCACCGCAAGTCTCAGGGACCTCATCGCCGGCAAGCCGGCGCCTACAGTGAGGACGTGCCGTGTACGCGATCAGCCAGCACCTTCGCCAGCTCAATCAACTGCACAACGCAGAACAATTTCTCTTGTTTCAAATAACCCGCTAAATGGCCAACCATTTGGCCTTCTCATAAAAGCCGAATCCCCCTAAAAACAATTCCGAACCTGCTGGCTGGCTCAGCCAAAAGCCCCCGCCCTAACCTCCCCCCTCGCAGTTTCGCGTCAATTTTCATTGCGCTGTAATGCTGCTCGTGCACGTGTGATAACACGGTTAGACAACGCAACATATGGGAATTTTGGAGACTGTGAGTCAGTAGGAAACGGCGTATCAGAAATGCGCATCCACTAGGGGCCCGGATACCGAATTTACTTCACGCGCAAGGGCGATGTGGTTTACCTACTGTTGATAGGAGGCGACAAATCAACCCAGAAGCGTGACATCCAACACGCAAAGAAAATTGCAGAAGACTTTGAAAAAAGGAATAACCCATGACTGAATTTACAGATTTCGACGTCACGGACTACCTCAAGACTCCCAAGGACATGGCAGAGTACCTTGAAGCCTCTTTCGAAGAGGACTCCGGCGACGGCTTGCTGATTCGTTCAGCCCTCAACAACATCGCCCGCGCCCAAGGCATGACCCAAATCGCCCGCGACGCTGGCCTCGGCCGCGAAAGCCTATACAAGGCCCTCTCCGCCACTGGCAATCCCGAATTCGCGACTATCATGAAAGTCATGAAAGCGTCGGGCCTCAAGCTCCACGCCACCGCTATCTGATAGCACTGCGACACCAAACCACATGCCCTGTTTTTACTTATCTCCTACGATCAGGCTAAATACCCCCCTGATCGTTTAACCCTACGGATTGTCCGCCATGGCCCGTCAACGCTTTGCAATCGCCTGGATCGCCTGCCTCGCAGTGCTGTTCAACGCCTTTGCCATGCCGATGGCCAGCGCGATGCAACAGTCCCAGGACCCGGTGCAGCAGTTGCTGTGGGGCAGTTTCTGCTCCTCCAATGGCGCTACGCTCAAGACCATCGGCCTGGGCAAGCTGGAGATTCCGGCGCCGCAGCAGGACGATCATTCCACCATGCAGCATTGCTGGTGTTGCTCGGGCTCGGCGCCGTTGGTGGCGTTGCCGGGGCATGTGCCGCAGTTGTATCTCACCCAATTCAGTACCTCCCAGAGCTTGCCGTCGCCCCGGCTGCAAAGCCCGACCCCGCGCCAGCAATGGCCAAGCCTCAACCCCCGCGCCTCTCCAACGGTCTGATTTTCTTCGCAAGTGAACTGCGTTTAGAACCGTTCTGGAGAACTGCCATGCTCAAATCTTCCCTGCTTCTGGCTGCGTTGCTGCTGCCGGTGTTCAGTGCTGCCAATGCCGAGGACTACAAGTCCGGTGACCTAGTGGTCAGCGAACCCTGGTCCCAGGAGTTGCCGCCGAATGCGCCGACTGTCGCTGCCTATTTTGTGATTCATAACACCGGCGAATCCCCGGACCGCCTGCTCAGCGTCGAAACGCCAGTGGCGGAAAAGGCCGAGCTGCATGAACACGTCATGCAGGGCGACCTGATGAAGATGCAGCAAGTGCCCAGCGTCGCCGTACCGGCCAAGGGTGACCTGACCTTCGCGCCCATGGCCTACCACGTGATGCTGCTCGGCCTCAAAGACCGCGGCCTGTTGGCCGACGGCAAGCAATTCCCGCTGACCCTGACCTTCGAAAAAGCCGGCAAGGTCGCGGTGCAAGTGTCGGTACAGAAAGTACCGCCGATGGCCGGCCACGCACACAAGCATCCGCAATAGACTGACACGTAATGGGCGCCCCTCGCGCCAGGCTCTCCCCACACGCCCGCGTAAGGCGCGGCGGTTGGATCAGCCTGTTCGCCATGCTGATGATCTTTATCGGTCCGCTGATTTCCCAAGCGATGCCGATGGACCATCACGCCGGTATGTCGATGGACATGCCGATGGACCACGGCGACTCCCATCACAAGAAAACCCCTGACGAACACCACGCCCTCTGGTCCAAGTGCGGCTATTGCGACCTGCTCTACAGCTGCCCCGCCTTGCCCGGCGGCGTTTCAACCTTCACCCAGAGCAGTCCGCCGCCCGCCAACGCCCTCACCCCCGCCACGCGCCTGGGCCATGCCCGGCAAAGCATTTTCCCCGGCGCCCGCAGCCGCGCGCCGCCCATCGCTTCGTAAGCACTTCACAGCGTTACTTCACCCCGGCCGACTTTAGACAGACAGCCGCAGGCTGCTGGCCGTGTTGTTTACGATTGATTGATGGAATTTGTCATGTCCAGGTTTTCTGCTGACACCCGTTTGGGATGTACTCCCGTGCTCGCCGCTCTGTGCGGCGCACTGCTGGCTCCGATGGCTCACGCCGACGAAAATGAATTGAGCCCCACCGTCATTACCGCAATCGCCCCCAGCTCACCACTGACCGTGATCACCAACCCGAAAGACCCGCGCCAACCGGTACCCGCCAGCGATGGCGGCGATTATCTCAAGACCATCCCCGGCTTCGCCCTGGTGCGCAATGGCGGCACCAATGGCGACCTGGTACTGCGCGGCATGTTCGGCTCGCGCCTGAATATCCTCACCAATGGCAGCATGATGCTTGGCGCCTGCCCGGGCCGCATGGATGCGCCCACCTCGTACATCTCACCGGAAACCTACGACAAACTCACCGTAATCAAAGGCCCGCAGACCGTGCTCTGGGGTCCTGGCGCGTCGGCCGGCACGGTGCTGTTCGAGCGTGAGCCTGAGCAATTCGGAGAGCTGGGTACGCGGCTCAACGCTAGCGTGCTGGCCGGTTCCAACGGGCGTTTCGACAAAGTGATTGATGCCGCCGCCGGGGGTCCGCTGGGCTATGTGCGGGTGATCGGCAACCAGGCCCACGCTGATGACTATAAGGACGGCAACAACGACACCGTCGCCTCGCGCTACGACAAATGGAACGGCGACGTGGCCGTCGGTTTCACCCCCGACGCCGACACCCTGCTGGAACTCACTGCCGGCCGTGGCGATGGCGAAGCACGCTACGCCGGGCGCGGCATGGATGGTTCGCAGTTCCTGCGCGAAAGCCTGGGGCTGCGTTTCGAAAAATCCAACATTGGCGAAGTCCTCGACAAGGTCGAAGCCCAGGTCTACTACAACTACGCCGACCATGTGATGGACAACTACAGCCTGCGCACGCCCTCGGGCACCGGCATGATGGCCGGGCCGATGGCATCCAACGTCGACCGGCGCACCCTCGGCGCGCGCATCAAGGCCACCTGGCGCTGGGCCGATGTGCAGTTGATCAGCGGCCTGGATGCGCAGACCAACGAACACCGCCAGCGCAGCAGCATGGGCATCGATACCTACAAGGACCTGCCACGGGTCAAGGACGCCAACTTCCACAACTATGGTGTGTTTGGCGAACTGACCTGGTACGCCGCCGACCGCGAACGGCTGATCACTGGCGCGCGCCTGGACCGCGCCTCGGCCAAGGATTTCCGGCAGAGCACCGGTTCCGGCATGATGAAGCGCCCCAATCCGACGGCTGACAACACCCGCGCGGACACCTTGCCCTCGGGCTTCGTGCGCTATGAACACGACCTGGCCGACAGCCCCACCACCCTCTATGCAGGCCTGGGCCACTCGGAGCGTTTCCCCGACTACTGGGAGCTGTTTTCGCCCAACACCGGCGCCGCCGGCTCGGTAAATGCCTTCGACGGCGTGAAGCCAGAGAAAACCACCCAGCTCGATTTCGGCGCGCAGTACAAAGCCGAAGACATGGAAGCCTGGGCTTCGGGTTACATCGGTCGGGTGCAGGACTTCATCCTGTTCGACTACCGACCCGGAATGATGGGCACCACCTCCCAGGCCCGCAACGTCGACGCCCGCATCATGGGCGGCGAACTGGGCGCAGCGTACAAACTGGCGAGCAACTGGAAAGCCGACGCCACCCTCGCCTACGCCTGGGGCAAGAACAGCAGCGACGGCAAAGCCCTGCCGCAAATGCCCCCGCTGGACGCACGCCTGGGCCTGACCTACAGCGAGGATGACTGGAGCGCAGGCGCGCTGTGGCGTGTGGTCGCCGCACAAAACCGCATCGACCAGAACAAGGGCAACGTGGTCGGCAAGGACTTCGACAAGAGCGGCGGCTTTGGCGTGTTCTCGCTGAACGCGGCGTATCGCATCAACAAGCACTTCAAGGTCAGTACCGGCGTCGACAACCTGTTCGGCAAGGCCTACGCCGAGCACTTGAACCTGGCCGGCAATGCCGGGTTCGGCTACCCGGCCAGTGACCCGCAGGCCATCAAGGAGCCTGGTCGCACCCTGTGGACCAAGGTGGATATGAGCTTCTAAAAAGCATCGGGGGGCGGTGCGACTTGCCCCCGATGACGGCCTACCTGACACAAAAAATTCAAAGCCTTGCGGAGCCCCTGATGAGCACTCAAAAGATTTCCTTCTACAACCTGGCCTGGCGCTGGCACTTCTACGCCGGCCTCTTCGTCGCCCCGTTCATGGTGCTACTGGCCCTGACCGGCATCATCTACCTGTTCAAACCCCAACTCGACCCACTGATGTACGGCGACCTGCTCAAGGTCCAAACCGCCGAGCACGCCCTGAGCGCCGACGAGCAACTGCAACGCGCCAAAACCGCCTACCCCAACGCCGCGATCAGCAAATACCTGCCCCCTGCCGACAGCACCAGCAGCGCGCAATTCGTGATGCACGACAGAGGCCGCGAAGTAACCGTGTTCGTCGACCCCTATCGCGGCACGGTCCTCGGTGAGCAGGACTCGAAATACAACCTGCAAGCCATCGCCCGCGCCCTGCACGGCGAGCTGATGATAGGCACCGTCGGCGATCGCCTGGTGGAACTCGCCGCCGGTTGGGGCGTGATGCTGGTGGTGTCGGGCCTGTACCTGTGGTGGCCACGCGGCAAGTCCTCGGCGGGTGTGCTGTGGCCGCGTTTCAACAGTCGTGGCCGGGTGCTTTGGCGCGATATGCATGCGGTCACCGGTTTCTGGGGCGCGTCCTTGTTGCTGGTGATGCTGCTGAGCGGCATGACCTGGACCGGCTTCTGGGGCAAGCAATATGCCGACCTGTGGAACACCTTCCCGGCGGCGATGTGGAACAACGTGCCGCAGTCGGACCAACAGGCGCGCGTGCTCAATACGGCCAGCCAACAGACCGTGCCCTGGGCCATCGAAAACACGCCGATGCCGGTGTCAGGCGACCATGCCGAACACATGAACCACGGCGCTATGCATTCAGCTCCGGCGGCGCCCACCTTGCGCTTGCAACAAGTGGTCGACTTGGCCAACGCACGCCACGTCGAGCCCGGCTACAGCATCACCTTCCCCACCACCGCCGAAGGCGTATTCACCGTCGCAGTGTTCGCCAACGACCCACGCAATGACGCCACCCTGCACGTGGACCAATACACCGGCAAGGTGCTGGCCGATGTGCGTTGGGAACATTACAACCTGGTCGCGCGAGCCACCGAGACCGGCGTGATGCTGCACGAAGGCAAGATGTTCGGTTGGGTCAATCAACTGATCGTGCTGTTGATCTGCCTGATGATCCTGCTCAGCGCCGTCAGCGGCGTGGTCATCTGGTGGAAGCGTCGGCCTCAAGGCGGCCTGGGCGTTCCGCCGCTGCGTCATGACCTGCCAAAGTGGAAAACCGCGATGGTGATCATGCTCGCCCTGGCGATCATTTTTCCTCTTGTTGGCGCGTCCTTGATTGCAGTGTGGGCACTGGATCGCCTGGTGCTGTCGCGCTTTTTTGCGCAACGTGAATCTGCCTCGGGTTCAGCATGAAACCGGCGAGATGCCCGACACAGAGGCCTTCTGTAGCCTTGCGTCCGGGCTGTGCCTGGTATGGCTGGACGTGGCTACGCGCACGCTGATCGCCCCTGAACACCTGCCCATCGGCGTGGCCACGGCGGCGATTGGCGGGGTGTTTTTCATCGGACTGATGCCCAAGCGCTGACTGCGCCCCGTTGTAGCGCATCGCGATGCACCTGGCACCCCGCCCTGCCATTTGATGGTGCGCAACCCGGGCGCAACACGCGGCAAAGCGACTATTTCATGCCCTTTCCCGACTAGGCACAGCGCTTGCAATCACCTCCTCGACTTTGTCCCCCTCATAACAATTTTGAGTTCACGGAGATCGCACCATGAAGCGTCGCAGCTTGATCAAGGCTTTCACTCTTTCGGCGTCCATTGCCGCCATGGGCATGACCTGGACGATCCAGGCCGCCGAGACCATCAAGGTCGGCATCCTGCACTCGTTGTCCGGCACCATGGCGATCTCCGAAACCTCGCTCAAAGACATGGCGCTGATGACCATCGACGAGATCAACGCCAAAGGCGGTGTGAACGGCAAGATGCTTGAGCCGGTGGTGGTCGACCCGGCGTCGAACTGGCCGCTGTTCGCGGAAAAGGGCCGGCAATTGCTGACCCAGGACAAAGTCGCGGTGGTGTTCGGTTGCTGGACCTCGGTGTCGCGTAAATCCGTGTTGCCAGTGTTCGAAGAACTCAACGGCCTGCTGTTCTACCCGGTGCAATACGAAGGCGAAGAGATGTCGCCAAACGTGTTCTATACCGGTGCGGCGCCGAACCAGCAGGCGATCCCGGCCGTGGAATACCTGATGAGCGAAGAAGGCGGCAGCGCCAAGCGCTTCTTCCTCCTGGGCACCGACTACGTGTACCCGCGCACCACCAACAAGATCCTGCGTTCGTTCCTGCATGCCAAAGGCGTAGCGGATAAAGATATCGAAGAGGTCTACACCCCGTTCGGCCACGCCGATTACCAGACCATCGTCGCCAACATCAAGAAGTTCTCGGCCGGCGGCAAGACCGCGGTGATCTCCACCGTGAACGGCGATTCCAACGTGCCGTTCTACAAAGAACTGGCCAACCAAGGCCTGAAAGCCACCGACGTACCGGTGGTGGCGTTCTCCGTAGGTGAAGAAGAACTGCGCGGCATCGACACCAAGCCGCTGGTGGGCAACCTCGCCGCCTGGAACTACTTCCAGTCGGTGGAGAACCCGGTGAACAAGAAGTTCGTTGCCGACTGGAAAGCCTACGCGAAGAAACACAACCTGCCAGGCGCCGACAAAGCTGTGACCAACGATCCGATGGAAGCCACCTATGTCGGCATCCACATGTGGGCGCAGGCGGCGGAAAAAGCCAAGTCCACCGACGTCGACAAAGTGCGTGAAGCGCTGGCCGGGCAGACGTTCGCCGCGCCTTCGGGCTTCACCCTGACCATGGACAAGACCAACCACCACCTGCACAAGCCGGTGATGATTGGTGAGATCCAGTCCGATGGGCAGTTCTCGGTGGTCTGGCAGACCCAGGAGCCGATCCGGGCGCAGCCGTGGAGCCCGTACATCCCCGGCAATGACAAGAAGCCGGACTATGCCGTCAAGAGCAACTAAATCTCTGTAGGAGCCGGCTTGTCGGCGATGGCGTCCTTGAAATCGCCATCGCTGGCAAGCCAGCTCCCACACCGTCCGTGAATGATCAGGACATTTTGTTATGCCCACTGCCTTTTACCGCTTCATCCTTATGGCCCTGCTGTTGCTGCCCTTGGCGGCACACGCCAGCGATGCCGAAGACTTCCTGGCTGCCAACCCCAGCCAACAAGCGAAGCTGCTCCAGGACTGGGCCACCCAGCCCGACCCGGCACGCATCGAGCTGGTGGACGCCCTTGAACAAGGCCAACTCACGCTCAACGGTGAAACCAAAACCGTGCGCCTGAACAACCGCCTGCGCAGCCTGATCGACAACGTCCAAGCCAGCCAGCAACTGCTCGCCGCCGACCCCAAGGTGCGCCTGGCCGCAGCGGTGACCCTGCAAAAAAGCGCACAACCGGCGCAACTGAAATTCCTCGATCAGCAGGTCGCCGCCGAGACCAACGAGGACGTGCACACCGCCCTCAGTCTGGCCCTGGCCAACCTGCAACTGGTCGACCCCGACCCCGTCGTTCGTCTTGCCGCCGTACGCCTGTTGGGCAGCACCGGTGATCCACTGGCGCGCACGCGTCTTGAGGCGCTGCTCGCCCCCGGCGTCGAGACCGATGCAGCCGTGCACACCGCCGCCGAAACCAGCCTGGCCCAAGTCAAACGCAAGCTGATGCTCGGCGAAATCCTCGGGCAAGCCTTCAGCGGTATGTCCCTTGGTTCGATTTTGCTGCTGGCAGCCCTGGGTTTGGCAATCACCTTCGGCCTTCTCGGCGTGATCAACATGGCCCACGGCGAGATGCTGATGCTCGGCGCCTACTCCACGTATGTGGTGCAACTGCTGATGCAGCGTTACGTGCCGCAAGCCATCGAGTTCTACCCGCTGATCGCCTTGCCCGTGGCGTTTTTTGTCACCGCCGCCATCGGTATGGCCCTTGAGCGCACGGTGATTCGCCACCTCTACGGTCGGCCACTGGAAACGTTGCTCGCCACCTGGGGCATCAGCCTGATGCTGATCCAGCTTGTCCGATTGCTGTTCGGTGCGCAGAACGTCGAAGTGTCCAACCCGGAGTGGTTGTCCGGTGGCATTCAAGTGCTGCCCAACCTGGTGCTGCCGTACAACCGCATCGTGATCATCGCCTTCGCGCTGTGTGTGGTGGTGCTGACCTGGCTGCTGCTGAACAAGACCCGCTTGGGCCTCAACGTGCGTGCCGTCACCCAGAACCGCAACATGGCGGCCTGCTGCGGCGTGCCCACCGGGCGTGTGGACATGCTCGCGTTTGGCCTGGGCTCAGGTATCGCCGGGTTGGGCGGCGTGGCGCTGAGCCAGATCGGCAACGTCGGCCCGGACCTGGGCCAGAGCTACATCATCGATTCCTTCCTAGTGGTCGTACTTGGCGGTGTAGGCCAGTTGGCCGGTAGCGTCATGGCCGCCTTTGGCCTAGGCATCGCCAACAAGATCCTGGAACCGCAGATCGGCGCCGTACTCGGCAAGATCCTGATCCTCGCGCTGATCATTCTGTTTATCCAGAAACGCCCGCAGGGACTCTTCGCACTGAAAGGACGGGTGATCGACTGATGAACCAACCATTGATGCTGACGGCCACGCAAAAGGCTGGCCCTAAGGTGACGATTGCGGTGGGCGTGGTGATTCTCGCGCTGCTGCTGGCGTTGCCATTATGTTCACTGCTGTCACCGGAAAACCCGTTGCATGTGTCGGCCTACACCCTGACCCTGGTGGGCAAGATCCTCTGCTACGCCATCGTCGCCCTGGCGCTGGATCTGGTGTGGGGCTACGCCGGGATGTTGTCCCTCGGCCACGGCCTGTTCTTCGCCCTCGGTGGCTACGCGATGGGCATGTACCTGATGCGCCAGGCCTCCGGCGATGAGTTGCCGGCGTTCATGACCTTCCTGTCGTGGACCGAATTGCCCTGGTATTGGGTCGGCACCCAGCACTTCCTCTGGGCGCTGTGCCTGGTGGTGTTGGCGCCAGGCTTGCTGGCGCTGGTGTTCGGCTTCTTTGCCTTCCGCTCGCGTATCAAGGGCGTGTATTTCTCGATCATGACCCAGGCCCTGACCTTTGCCGGGATGCTGCTGTTCTTTCGCAACGAGACCGGCTTTGGCGGCAATAACGGCTTCACCAATTTCCGCAGCATCCTCGGGTTCGGCATTACCGAGCCAGGCACACGGGCGGTGTTGTTTGTGGCCACGGTGCTGTTGTTGATGGCGAGCCTGTTCATCGGCTGGCGCCTGGCGCGCAGCAAGTTCGGCCGAGTGCTGACCGCCCTGCGTGATGCGGAAAACCGCCTGATGTTCTGCGGCTACGATCCGCGCGGCTTCAAGCTGTTCGTGTGGGTACTGAGCGCGGTGCTATGTGGTTTGGCAGGTGCGTTGTACGTGCCGCAGGTGGGCATCATCAACCCCAGCGAAATGTCACCGACCAACTCCATCGAAGCCGCCGTGTGGGTTGCTCTTGGCGGGCGCGGGACCTTGATCGGCCCGCTGCTCGGCGCTGGCGTGGTCAATGGCATGAAGAGCTGGTTCACCGTGGCCTTTCCGGAATACTGGCTGTTCTTTCTCGGCGCGCTGTTCATCATCGTCACCCTGTACCTGCCCAAGGGCGTCATCGGCCTGCTGAAGAAATGAGGAACGTCATGCTTGAACCTATTTTCGATGCAGGCGCCGGACGCGATGCCATCGGCCTCGGCCAAGTGGCCGGCAAGGGCCTGAACACGCGCCATGGCACCATCCTGACCCTGGAAGATATCAGCGTCAGCTTTGATGGCTTCAAGGCGCTCAACAACCTCAACCTCTATATCGGCGTCGGTGAACTGCGCTGCATCATCGGCCCCAACGGCGCGGGCAAGACCACGCTGATGGACGTGATTACCGGCAAGACCCGGCCCAGCCACGGCACCGCCTGGTTTGGTGAAAACCTGGACCTGACCCGCCTGAGCGAAGTGCAGATCGCCCAGGCCGGCATCGGCCGCAAGTTCCAGAAACCCACGGTGTTCGAAGCCCTGAGCGTGTTCGAGAACCTGGAGCTGGCGCAGAAGACCGACAAGTCCGTGTGGGCCAGCCTGCGCGCACGCTTGAGTGGCGAGCAGAAAGACCGTATCGACGAAGTGCTCGACACCATCCGCCTGACAGCCTCAGCAGAGCGTCAGGCCGGGTTGCTGTCCCACGGTCAGAAGCAGTTCCTGGAAATCGGCATGCTGCTGATGCAGGACCCGCAATTGTTGCTGCTGGATGAACCAGTGGCGGGCATGACCGACGCCGAAACCGAATTCACCGCCGAGCTGTTCAAGCGCCTGGCGGGCAAGCACTCGCTGATGGTGGTGGAACACGACATGGGGTTTGTCGGCGCGATTGCCGACCACGTCACCGTGTTGCACCAGGGCAGCGTGCTGGCCGAAGGGTCGCTGGAACAGGTGCAGGAAAATGAGCGGGTGATCGAAGTCTATCTCGGTCGCTGAGGAGAGCTGAACATGCTGCAAGTCGACAAGTTGCACCAGTACTACGGCGGTAGCCACATCCTGCGCGGGCTGTCGTTTGACGTGAAGATCGGCGAAGTCACCTGCCTGCTCGGACGTAACGGCGTGGGCAAGACTACCTTGCTCAAATGCCTGATGGGTTTGCTTCCAGCCAAAGAAGGCGCAGTGAATTGGGAAGGCAAAACCATCACCGGGTTCAAGCCGCACCAGCGTGTGCATGCCGGCATTGCCTACGTGCCACAGGGCCGGGAGATTTTCGGGCGGCTGACGGTGGAAGAAAACCTGCTGATGGGGCTCTCGCGCTTCCCCGGTTCGCAAGCCAAGGAAGTGCCCGAGTTCATCTACGAGCTGTTCCCGGTGTTGCTGCAGATGAAGCACCGGCGTGGCGGTGACCTGTCCGGCGGGCAGCAGCAACAGCTTGCGATCGGCCGCGCGCTGGCCAGTCGACCGCGACTGCTGATCCTCGATGAACCCACCGAAGGCATCCAGCCGTCGGTGATCAAGGAGATCGGTGCAGTGATCAAGAAGCTGGCGGAGCGTGGCGACATGGCGATCCTGCTGGTAGAGCAGTTTTACGACTTTGCCGCCGAGCTGGCCGACCAATACCTGGTGATGTCCCGTGGTGAAATCGTGCAGCAGGGCCGTGGTGAAAATATGGAAAGCGAAGGTGTGCGCGGCTTGGTAACCATCTAATCTGTAGCCTCCTAACGATAAACACTCTGCCATGAACCTGCCCGTTACTCCTACCCTGTTCACCCCCAGCTGGCACGCCGAGCTGGAACTCGGCTATGCGCGCTTCGGCGACACCACGCGGCCGGTGATGCGTCGCCACCTCGGCCCATTGCGCGTGCAAAAACACCTGTACGCCGAAGGCCCCGAGGTGTGCCAGCACATCATCGTGCACCCGCCCGGAGGCATTGCCGGCGGTGATCGCCTGGACATCAGCGCCCACGTCGGCGCCGGTGCCTGGGCGCAACTGACCAGCCCCGGCGCCGCCAAGTGGTATCGCGCCAGCGGGCCGGCTTTTCAACAGCTCGACCTGACAGTAGAAGCCGGCGCCACGCTGGAATGGCTGCCCCAGGAAACCATCGTGTTCAGCGCGGCCCAGGCCGAACTCACTACGCGTATCGATCTGCAGGGTGATGCGCGGTTGTTCTACTGGGACGTGGTCGCTCTAGGTCGCCCCGCCAGCGGCGAGCGCTTCGACCTGGGCCATTTTCAATCGCACCTGGATATCCGCCGCGACGGCCAGTTGCTCTGGCATGAGCGCCAGCGCATTGTGGGCGCCGATGGTTTGCTCGATTCGCCCATCGGCCTGGACGGGCAACCGGTGTTTGCCACGTTGCTGCTGACGGGCGATATCGACACTGAATTACTCGAAACCTGCCGCGCCCTGCCCCACGCGGTGCGCGGCGACCTGACCCAATTGCCGGGCATGCTGGTCGCCCGCTGCCTGGCCAGCGAGGCGCTGCATGCTCGCGCTTGGCTGATCGATTTATGGCGCCTGTTACGCCCCGCAGTACTGGGCCGTGAAGCCGTCCCCCCCCGAATCTGGAGCACTTGAACCATGGACCTGACCCCACGGGAAAAAGACAAACTGCTGATCTTCACCGCAGGCCTTGTGGCCGAACGCCGCCTCGCACGCGGGGTGAAGCTCAACTACCCGGAAACCATCGCCTACATCTCCGCCGCCTTGATGGAAGGCGCTCGCGATGGCCGCACCGTGGCCGACCTGATGCACTTCGGCACCACCCTGCTCAGCCGCGAACAAGTGATGGAAGGAATCCCGGAAATGATCCCGGATATCCAGGTGGAAGCCACCTTCCCCGACGGCACCAAGCTGGTCACCGTGCACCAACCGATTGCGTGAGGTCTGATAATGATTCGTGACGCAACCCAAAACGATTTGCCGGCGATCCGCGATATCTACAACGACGCGGTGCTGAACACCACGGCGATCTGGAACGAACAACCGGTGGACCTGGGCAACCGCCAGGCCTGGTTCAGTGCGCGGCATGCCCAGGGCTATCCGATACTCGTCTCGGTGGAAAACGGTGAAGTCACCGGCTACGCCTCGTTTGGCGATTGGCGCCCGTTCGAAGGCTTCCGCTACAGCGTGGAGCACTCGGTGTACGTGCGCAGCGACCAGCGCGGCAAAGGCGTGGGCCCACGCCTGATGGAAGCCCTGATCGAACGCGCACGTGGCTGTGGCAAACACGTCATGGTCGCGGCCATCGAAAGTGGCAACCAGGCCTCGATCCGCTTGCATGAACGCCAAGGCTTCATCACCACCGGGCAAATGCCCCAAGTGGGCATCAAGTTTGGCCGCTGGCTGGACCTGACCTTTATGCAACTGACCTTGAACCCGGGCGCCGAACCGCCCAAGGAGTGACGTCGATGAACGCCGCGCAACTGCGTCGAGTCAATGCGGAAAGTTTTGCCCATTACCGTCTGGGCTTGATCGAGCTGTTGCTGGACGCGGTCAAGCATGGCGCCTCTGTTGGTTTCATGGCCGACTTCGACGAGGCCCAGGCCCGCGAGTATCTGCGCGGCGTACAGGCCAGCATCGAAGACGCCAGCCTGCTGCTATGGGTGGTGGTGCGTGATGAACAAGTGATCGCCAGTGTGCAGTTAGCACTGTGCCAAAAAGCCAACGGCCTCAACCGCGCCGAAGTGCAGAAGCTGCTGGTGCACAGCAGCGCACGACGCCATGGCCTCGGCCAGCAATTGATGAACACCCTGGAACTCGCCGCCCGCCAGCACAAGCGCGGCCTGTTGTACCTGGACACCGAAGCCGGCTCACCCGCCGAAGCCTTCTACCAGTCGCTGCGCTACACCAAGATCGGCGAATTGCCTGACTACTGCCAAAGCCCGGACGGGCGCTACAGCCCGACCGCCATCTACTTCAAGACCCTGGGGCAACCTGCATGATTCCTGGTGAATATCAGATCCAGCCTGGCGACATCGAACTGAACGTCGGCCGCCGTACTGTCATCCTCAGCGTGGCCAACAGCGGCGACCGGCCGATCCAGGTGGGCTCGCATTACCATTTTTTCGAGACCAATGACGCGCTGACGTTTGATCGCGCTGCAAGCCGTGGCATGCGCCTGAATATTCCGGCGGGCACGGCGGTGCGGTTTGAGCCGGGGCAGAGTCGTGAAATCGAGTTGGTCGACTTGAGCGGTGGGAGACGGGTATTTGGGTTTGCAGGTCGAGTTATGGGTGATCTTTAGGCCCTCTTCGCGAGCAAGCCCGCTCCCACACTTAGTATGCATTTCAAATTGTGGGAGCGGGCTTGCTCGCGAAAGCGGATTCACATTCAACACATATTTATCAGGGCAACCACATGAAAATCAGCCGCCAAGCCTACGCCGACATGTACGGCCCCACCGTCGGTGACAAGGTCCGCCTGGCCGACACCGAACTGTTTGTCGAGGTCGAACAGGACTTCACGGTCTACGGCGAAGAAGTCAAATTCGGCGGCGGTAAAGTCATCCGTGATGGCCAGGGCCAAAGCCAGTTGCTCGCCCATGACGTGGTCGACACGCTGATCACCAATGCGCTGATCATCGACCACTGGGGCATCGTCAAAGCCGACGTCGGTCTGAAGAACGGCCGCATCCACGCCATCGGCAAAGCGGGCAACCCGGACATCCAGCCCGGTGTGACCATGGCCATCGGCGCCAGCACCGAAGTGATCGCGGGCGAAGGCATGATCCTCACCGCCGGTGGCATCGACAGCCACGTGCACTTCATCTGCCCGCAGCAAATCGAAGAGGCGCTGACCAGCGGCGTCACCACCATGATCGGCGGCGGTACGGGACCTGCGACCGGCACCAACGCCACCACCTGTACCTCCGGCCCGTGGCACCTGGCACGCATGCTCCAGGCCAGCGATTCGTTCCCGATGAACATCGGCTTCACCGGCAAAGGCAACGCCAGTCTGCCGGAGCCGTTGATAGAGCAGGTCAAGGCTGGCGCCATCGGTTTGAAGCTGCATGAAGATTGGGGCACCACCCCGGCGAGTATCGACAACTGCCTGAGCGTCGCCGATGAATACGACGTACAGGTGGCGATCCACAGCGACACCCTCAACGAATCGGGCTTCGTCGAAACCACCCTCGCCGCGCTCAAGGGCCGCACCATCCACACCTATCACACCGAAGGGGCTGGTGGCGGCCACGCGCCGGACATCATCAAGGCCTGCGGTTTTGCCAACGTGCTGCCAAGTTCGACCAACCCGACGCGGCCGTTCACCCGCAACACCATCGACGAACACCTCGACATGCTGATGGTCTGCCATCACCTCGATCCGAGCATTGCCGAAGACGTGGCCTTCGCCGAAAGCCGCATCCGCCGCGAGACCATCGCCGCCGAAGACATCCTGCACGACCTCGGCGCGTTCTCGATGATCAGCTCCGACAGCCAGGCCATGGGCCGCGTCGGCGAGGTGATCACGCGCACCTGGCAGACCGCCGACAAGATGAAAAAGCAGCGCGGCCCGCTGAAGGGTGACGGCCCGGGCAACGACAACTTCCGCGCCAAACGCTACATCGCCAAGTACACCATCAACCCGGCGATCACCCACGGGGTCAGCCATATTGTCGGCTCCATCGAAGTCGGCAAATGGGCCGACCTGGTGCTCTGGCGCCCGGCGTTTTTCGGCATCAAACCGACCCTGATCCTCAAGGGCGGCGCGATTGCCTCAAGCCTGATGGGCGACGCCAACGCCTCGATCCCGACGCCGCAACCGGTGCACTATCGCCCGATGTTCGCCAGCTTCGGCAGCTCGCTGCACGCCACCAGCCTGACCTTTATCAGCCAGGCCGCCCAGGACGCCGGATTGCCCGAGGCCCTGGGTTTGAAAAAGCAGATCGCTGTGGTCAAGGGGTGTCGTAACGTGCAGAAAACCGACTTGATCCACAACGATTACCTGCCGGATATCGAAGTCGATCCACAGACCTATCAGGTCAAGGCTGACGGCGTTTTACTGTGGTGCGAGCCAGCCGAGGTGTTGCCGATGGCTCAACGTTACTTCCTGTTCTGATGCTTCTATTGGCGCGCAGGCACCGGGTATACCCGGTGCCTGCGCTCAACCGCCATCAACTGACGGGTTCAACGGTGAAAGGGATTTCCACCCGTCGCAATTTCGCCCGATCAATCGCCTGGCCAGTGATCGTCTTGAGCGTTGCTTTCATCTCATCCTCAATCACTTTCACCTCGGCAACATACTCGTCATCGGTCATGACGGTACCCGGGGCATACGCACTCTCCGGTTTTCTCAATTCAGAACCCAGCACCCTGATTTCAATCTTCAACTGTTCCTTTTGCTCGAGGGAAAGCTCGGTGCCTCGCGCGCGCTCCTCCAGCGCCATATAGAACTCGGTAGTGAGGTCCAGCCGGCGCCTGAAACCTTTGAACGTGCTGCGATTGGAGCCTTCAACGTAGGATGTCCAGAACGGTTGATCGAGGAGCACGTCATCCAGTAAATCCCCAGCCTCAAGGTCCATCACGCGTTGATAGGCAGCATCGATCATTGCCTTATCAACCCCGGCAATCCTTCTGAATTGCATCTTGCGAAACTGCCAGGGCAAGTCCAGCCGTTCTGCCAGATCGGTCATGAACGCCATATGCACCTCAACTTCGTCGATGGTTCCCTGGACCTCGCCGTCAGCACCGACTCGCGTGAACTCCTCACCCTGCTCCAGGCGCTCGGCGACCGTCTTGTGGGCGATCCTGGTCAATTCGTCCAGCCGCCCCTTACCCCGTGCCAGCGTGGCCAGCTCGGTTTCCACCAGGCCGGGATTGCCCAACTCATACGCCTCATGAATCAGCACCTCCATGCCCATGGCGTTGAACAACTGCGCACCGGCATCGACACACGAAGTGCCGGGTTCAGCCATGGTGAACAACTTCAAGCGCAACTCCGTGTTCTCGGCCATGGCGTCGAGCATTCGCCACACCTTGGCAGTCAGGTCGACCCGGTAAAGCGTGTCATTGACGTAATGGGACGATTGGGTCAGTTTGCGGATCTCGTTGAAAAACTGAACCGATCCGGTCTCGTCCTCGACGCTGTTCCAGACCTTCTGCCGGATGACCCACTCGGATCGAGACATGCCCTCTTCCCAGTAGAGGCTATCGCGCACGCCACGCGGCGGATAAGGGCGATCGGGGTCAAGGCCGACGGACTCGATGTAATCGCGCAACGTCTGCAAATTGTCTGCTGAAAGAAATTCCGGATCACGGCTCACCACGGTTCGCGCCAGTATTTCCGCCTGGACCGAACCACGGGGTACTGCAGGAATATCGGTGAGCAGGTTTTGCTGCAGATCCAGGTAAAAATGCCGCAACCGCGGTTGCGCGAACAGGCCACTCGGCCAGCTTCGAATGCGTGTGTCCGCCAACAGAAGCGTATGCAACAGGCTCATCCTGCTTACATCTGGAGGGGTTCTCAATGGGTTACCCACCAGGTCCAGTGTATTGAGCCGTGTGAGCACTGCCAGGTCGGCGATGCCTCGCGCGTCCATCACAATCTGGTTACCGCGCAGGTTCAAGTCGGTCAAGGCACGCATGCGCCCGAGTGCATTCGGAATGCGCGTGAGCAAATTGTCGTTGGCGCTCAGCGAGCGCAAACGAGGGAAATGATCGAGGAACGAAATGTGTATATTGGACAATTCGGTGCTGCTCAAATCCAGCCGGGTGACGTGATCGAAATTGCCTTCCAGAGTAGGCATGGTGTTCAGGTGCCGTCCTAGCGGAACATTGTGTAAATCCAGCACCGAGCCCTGCAGGTTGCCGAACGAATCCACGTCGCGCAGACCGCTGTGCTGCCAGCACTCCCGCACAGCCTTGTATAGCGCATTGCGCGACTGCCATTCCGCAACCCCGGCTGGCGAGTAGCGGAACGCTTCGGTCGGCGAGCTTAACCAGCGTTGAAAGTTCGCGTTGAGCCTATTGAACTCCGCTTCCAGCGCGCTCGCCCTTTGCTCGATATCGGCATCACTTCCGCCTGCCTGCAGATAGGCCTCGGCTTCAGCCTCTGACCATCCGGGGCGCACGACGCGCACTCGCACTTGGGGCGTCAGTTGCCCGGTGACTTGACCCAGCCCCTGAGAAACTCCGCGCATGCCGCCTCGCACGCGCATAGTCAGCGGGTCATAGTGCGGCTTGCGCACCGGATTATCCGCCAGCAAGGCAGTGAACCTGTCTCGTGGCAAGGGGTCTTGTAGAACGGCCTGTTTGAGCGTGGCCCCCTGGTTGATCTGATAGCCCAACGCATCTCGCTCGGCGTCGGGGAGGGCATGCAATATGGAGCCATAGAGATCGTCGGGCCCATAGAGGTGCAAGTCGTTGGCGTCACGGGCTTCGTACTTTCCATTTTCGCTGACGAGCACCCGGCAAATGTCAGCATCAACCGGGCCGAGGCTGTTGTTCAAAGGTCCGTCAAACGAAGATCCACGGATTTCAATCCGTACATTTTCCGGCCACTCGGGTAACGCCTGTAGAGAATGCAACGCCAGTCGCTCGGTGTCTGCACCGTAGGCCACATCGAAAAACAACCCTTCATAGGCGCGTGCAACTCGAGACGTCAGCGCGGCAACTCGCGCCCGTTCCTGCAACGCCAGCGGGATGTGTGCAGAGTCGGTAATCTTCGGCAAATCCTCAGCCGCGACGTCAGCCAACAACGCCTCGGCAGCGGCCGTGGAAAGCCCGCTGAATGCATCCTGCAACACCACTGCCTGCGGCGAGCCGGTTTGCCGTCCCGCACGGTTGAGCACATTAAACAAGGAGTCGCTTTGCAGCTTCGCCTGCTCGGCCAACTTGTTTTTCAAGGCATTGATGCGCAGGGGTTGCTCTCGGGAAATGCCCTGTCCAAACATGGCCCGAATGTCGGCTTCGCTCATAAACTTCACCGCAAACTCAGGCAGTTTTCCTGCGCGTATTTCGGCGCGGGTAATCTTCAAAGTGTTCGCTGGCGATGCGTCGACGTCACCAAACTTTATCGAGGTGCCCCAATGTTCGGCGCCTTCAAATAGCTCGATGCCGATGTGCTCGGGCCATCCCGGCAGCTCCAGCAGCAAGTGTGGCATCTGCTCAATAAAGGCCTGCGGCACCTGATCGAGTTTGATCTGCTCCGGCAAGTTGCCTACCTCGGCCCACGCTTTGAAGCGTCCCAGGGTGTCGAGCAACACGGCAGGCGGTGGCTGGTTGACCACATGCAGCCTGCGCAACTCGTCCTCGCCTACACCGCTAGCCACACGAACTTGCTCCAGCGTCGCATCGGAAAGACCTTCCGCCATGGGTCCAAGTCGGCGCATGAGAGTAGGCTTGTCCCACTCGAGCGGACGCTCAAGTTCAGTCTTCCAGCCGCCGGCACCGTTGTGTTCGAGTTTGGGCTGATACGCTTTCGGTCGACTCGGATGCGGCATGCATGACTGGCCTGTGCGCGGATCATCGCGAACCTCGAAATGCTGGCCGTCATGTTTGAGGATGTCTTTGTTGCTGTGCCGAAACAGGCCCTGCTCATTGGGCTTCGCATCGGTGGCCAAGGCAATGTCATGGGCGTAGGGGGCCAGGTTCTTGTTCCACAGGCGCATGCTGCCATCGGGCAGTTGAACCGGTTTCAGGTTGTCGATGAGCGAGGATGGCCTGACCGGCGTGGCGGTACCACCCGGCAGGACATGCCCCGCCATCATCAGCGCCAACTGCGCCGCATTGATCATCACCCCGACCAGATGGGCCGCCGCTTCTTCCTTGTCGCCCTTGCTCCACTCCTCTATACCCTCCATGGTTTCGAGGAGCATTTGCCCCACCATGACTGCCAGCAGCGGTCCGGCCAGGCCAGGCACGAGCATGGCGCCGAAATTGAACACATTCCAACCGATATTCAGGTAGGTGGTCAGCCGGTTCCAGCGCGTGGCAGCGTCTTCATCGTCAGTCAGCACCGCGATCTGCCGTGCGTCCGCTATCGCCTTTTCCCTGCGCCAGCGACCCATTCGCGGCCACAAATCGCCGGGGATGACGTTGGTGATAGGTTCGGCGTTGGGGTTTTCGACGGCGGTTTCGCGCCACCAGGGGCCCATGTCCAATGGGCCACGGGCAGTCCAGGTATAGGTCGTGAGGCGCTCACGCACGCGGGCAAAGAACCGGCCCTTGTCTTTGTGCGCAATAAATCGACTAAAAAACTCCTGGTAACTCGGCGAACGCAGTTGGCCCAGCAATACCTTCATGAAGTCCGCGAGGGAGTCATACTCTTTGATGGGGTGATCAGGATCATCGGGTACATAAACCAGCAATGTGCCGTCCAGACGGCTCTGCTCGTAAAGATCATTGCGTTTCATCATGGCTTCGACCAAGCCCTTGGGCCCATTGGCGAAGAACGCCTTCAACAACTTGAATTGGTCAAATTCCTGTCCTGGCAACAGGGTCAGGCGTCGCGACCACTCCATCAGCGTTCGCTGGTGCTGCGGCACCAAGCTGTCATAAAGCCGTTTGACTTCGGAAGGGTCCGCAACGGCGCTGAACAATACAACTCCCGAGACGTTAAAACCCATCAGCGAGAGCCGATGGCAATGCAAAGGGCGATTACCCAATAGCACGCCCTGATTACCTTGGTGGATCTGCAACAGTTTTGCCCAACTCCCTGAAGAAACGTCGTTCTTCAAATAGGCAATGAAAGACGATTCTTTGAAGGCGGCTTTTTCAATATCCATTTCTTGTTTGGCGACGGCCGACATAGCGGCTGCCTGCTCGGGCATCAACAAGGCCTTTATATGCGTTTGATATTGCGCCCCTAGATCGAGCTTGCGGCACAAGGTCGCAAATTTTTC
Organism: Pseudomonas sp. TWR1-1-4; assembly: GCF_049897165.1. Lineage (NCBI taxonomy): Bacteria > Pseudomonadati > Pseudomonadota > Gammaproteobacteria > Pseudomonadales > Pseudomonadaceae > Pseudomonas > Pseudomonas sp. TWR1-1-4. The sequence goes on from NZ_JAFCVS010000006.1 coordinate 105,860, forward strand.
TACGGTCAACTCATGGCGCTGCAACGCGTTGGTGCTGTCGAGGGTGAAGATGCCGGAACCATCGCGAAACGCACCTGCCAACGTTTCCGGCTGCTCAAAGTTGTGCAGTGCCGCTTCCAGTAATGAAGATTGCCGCATCCGGCTGGCATTGTTATCGATGCCGGGAAACAGAGGGGCCGGGATGTATAACCGAATCACGGTCGTATTGACGTCCAGTTCCAGTTGTAATTCGTCTTTCAGTGCGGCAACGAGCAACGGCTCGGCAAAGGCATTGATGTCCTGCTGCAAGTTTTCCAGCGTTGTTTGCAGCGGGCCCTGGAGTCGCCAGCGTCTATCAATCAAGTCGTCAAGATATTCTTGATTCATGCGCCGCGCATTGATGTACCACTCAGGAAAACTCGGTTGCGTGTTGATGATCGATATCAATACCGAGGGCGGAGCGTCTTTTATCGGCGTCGGCAACTTGCTCAGCAGATAATCACGGTAGACGTTCGGCTGCCCCGCGACAGCTGAGTACAATACATCAACGGTGGAACTACTCGTTAGCTGGCTCATCTTGCATATCCTATGCAGTAAATTCACTTGCCAGTGTCAGTGAGCCCCAAACAAAAAAAAAGATTAAAAAATGGCTGAAAACAACACAATCCAGTTGAAGTTACATTGAATTTTGCCTGCTGAAAAACAAGTAATTACCGCGCACTTAGTTCCCACATATATAGGCACGGCGGCAAAGTATTTTTAGCGCCCGGCACACAGGGCATCGGAGCTTGGATTCATCCTTTTGATCACTCGGCCATGCGCCCCCCGACTGTTGTTCTTACACCATCCGGGGGGCTATTCATCTACCAAGGCTCACTCTTCCAGGTTGAGTATTTCCTGAGGAGTCAGCAGATCGATGAGCTTGCGCTCAGTCAGCTGTTTTTCCTCAGCCAACGCCGTGAACTGGCGGTTGTATTCACCACTGCTCATCGTGCCGCTGGCTAGCTCAAGCTGCGCCATACGACTGTAGATAGGCTCGTCAGCCAACTCGAACCTGGAACGATATTTATCCTTCAGGTACTCGCCCCAGAAGTCTCGACGCGCAATCGACTCAATCTCCTGCTTCGAATCCCGCAGGCTATTCACATGGTCCTCGGCAGCGCGCAGCTTTGCTCGCGACACGTATTGGTGACCGGTGTATTCAGCTTGCTTGGGCTGCCCGGGCAATTGGAGTCTGTCGCGCAGACTCACCCGATAAGACAGTCGTACTTCGATTTGATCCATCAACAACAGCTGATTGCCCTTTTCACGCGTCGACACGTCGGTGCTGAGAATCAGCTGAACGCGCTCTTTGATATCGTTGAGCGCAAATGCCTCGACCTCATCCAGGCGGAACAGACCTTTGGCCAATTTGAGCAATTCAACGCCCGCGTCAGCCTCACCGACCTGCGCCAACGCTTTATGAATCTGCACCTTGATTTCCAGCTCGCTAAACACCAGCGCGGCCCGATCACTGCACGTCTGTGGTTCGCCCGCAGCCTCGAACAACTCGCGACGCAGTGCTTCATTTTGTTCTGCCGCATGCAGCACCGCCCACACCCGCGCGTTGAGATCGGAATATGACTTTTTGTATTCGGCCGTTTCTTTCAACTTTTCCAACAACCGGAAAAATTCTTCGCTCTCACTGACTATGCTGCCCCCCTCTCCTCCTGCCGCTTCTCGCTCCAGAGCCTCAGCGTCGAGTAGCGCCCACTGTACTTTTCTCGCGGCCTGCTCAGCCGTCGAAAAGCCTTTCAACCAATGCTCAACTCTCTGCGTCGATGGCGCTAAAGTGCCGCCGTCTGCGCCACGTTCAGCCGGGCCATCCGGAGGAACTGGCATCAAGCCGGCCTGATCGTCATCCAGAAAGATACGCGTCAGTATGTCGGCATACTGCTGCATGCCTTGATCAGAAAGGGGATTGCCATTGAGTTCAGTGACTTCCAACACACGGTTGATGTCAGGCGCATGCTCCGCTGATGGATTCACCGCCCATTCAGGAAACGAGGTGAGCTGGTTATCACGTAAGTCAAGCATGACTAGCTCCGCTTGATCACGCAGCCCGACAGGCCATTCGGTGAGACCGCAGGCTTGTAGTCGGACGTGGGTCAGGTCCGGCATCTGACTAAAGTCAGGGAGAAGCCCAAGTGGATTGTGGCTCAGTTCGAGATATTTCCAGTGAGTCATCTTCGCCAAAGCGTCGGCTGATTGCTCTGTCAGGGTGATGTTGTTATTGGAAACATTCAGATAAATCAGCGAGGATTTATCAGTGATCATTGTCGGCAACTCAACCAGCCCGTTGGACTGCAACTGCAACTGCACAATAGACGGAAACGAGTCCAGGAACTCCGTGGGCACCTCCGTGAGTCCCATGTTACTCAGGTTCACAAAGCGCACGTGGGAGAAGTAGCCTTTCATCGCAGGCAGCTCCCCGGCGGTGCGGCCGTGAAGATCGAGCTCATACCCCAATGCCCTACCGTTTGGCCCGTACTTCATCGTACCTGCGCGCTTCTGCCAGCAGCGCTGAAGCTTTTCTGCGACTACGGCCTTTTCATACGGCTCGACAGCGACGATCCTGCCATCCGGCAGTACGCGAGTACTCGGTGTTGACTTCCATTGCTGCAACTCGTTGCGCAGAACTTCCAGCTCTGCCTCAAAATTGACCAGATACTTCTCACGTTGAGTGCCTATCTGCCCCAGAAACTTGTCAATTTGTGCATCGGTATAATCAGGAAACAGTCTCAAGACCCTGTGCCTGTCTCTTAACAGCCGGGGCTCGCCAGTCCCACGACCACTTAACGGATAACCCAGACGCCCATTGCTCCAGCGTGTGGGCGCCTTGAACCAGGGTCTGATCGGCTGCATCTTCAATACCGAGCGCAGCTCTTCCCGTGAAAGCAGGTGCTGCTTGATCAACGTTTCCAGGGCTGGCCCCTGGTTCACGTCAGGCAAGCCCAATGCAGTGCGATGGTCATCGGGCAGAGCATGTTGAAGGGCAGCGAAGAAATCGTCGGGCCCATGCAATTCAAGATCATTCCCGTCACGCGCCTCATACAAGCCGTCGTTTTTTTGGACAAGCACCTTGGTACTCTTAGCCTCTATAGCGCCGGCACTGGCCCGTAGTTGTCCATCAAACGAACCCTGTCGAACTTCAATACGCAAATCAGCTGGCCAGCCAGAGAGTTTCTTCAGCGAATTAAGCACGAGCTTCTCTGTATCCGGGTTGATCAACGCGTCCAGATAAAGCCCCTCGTAGGCACGCGCCAGACGCACTTCACGCTGGGCGATGCGCAAGGCCTCCGCCAATTTGAGCGGTATGGGCTTGGTCTGCAGCGTGTCGGCGAAGTCCCATTTGGCCATTTGTTGCCGTTCAGCACTGCTGGCCTCTTGCAGAAGCGCTTTGATCACTTTCATGGACACACCGCGAAAGCGTGCCCAAATCAAATTGGCTCGAGGGTCGCTGACGTCGGTATCGGCCCTGTAAAAATCATTGAGTAGCTGAGCTTTACGGCGTTCGGCAACCTTGGCAACGGTCGCGCGCAGTGTTGCAACACGTGCGTCGAGGAGGCCGCGCGGAGTTCCAGGCGCTTGCTCCAGTAGCGTATTGGTTTCGCTCTCATCCAGGGCTTCCAGAAGCGTCGGCAGCAGTTCCCCGTTGCGCAACTGCAAATCATGGATCTGCACGGTACGTATTTCGCTCTGTGGACTGTGTGAGCTGAGATATCTCCAGAGTGTCTTGGCCTGTGCGTCGATCACTCGCATCGAGACCTGTTCTGGCCACTTGCAGTAACGCGTCATGACATGCAACTGACTGATCGAGTGGTCCTGAGTAGATAAGGTCGAGGAATCATCCTTCATGGCGGCGATGAACGTTTCGACCTGTTTGTACGCGTCGAAGCGACTGATCGTATCGGCCAGCAGTGGCCCTGGCGGCTCGTTCTCGACATGCATTCTGCGCAACACGTCTTCAGAGGTGTCGCTGACATGGCGAATCTGCTCCAGTTCGGTATCGCTGAACTCACTGACTGAATGCCCAAGGCGCCTCATCAACTGGGGGCCCTCCCAGGTTCGCGGCTGTTCCAATTCATGATTCCAGGCACCGGAGCCGTTGGTATTCAGCTCGGGAGCATAGGCATTGAGGCGTGTGGGGTGCTGCATCCGATACCTGCCCGTGGCCACGTCTTCCTGCACGGCGTAGTGACTGCCGTCCAGCGGCAGAACATCTCGCCCATCAAAGCGATGAAGACCCTGTGCGTTGGGTCGGGAGCTTTCCGGCAACGTCATGTCCAACTGATAGGGCTTGAGGTCCGGCTTCCACAAACGTGTCTTGCCACTGGGGAGCACGACGGCTTTGAGCTCTTCGATAAAAGGTGAAACCGCGAAATGGAATACTGGCGCCAACGCCAACATGGTTGCCAGGTTCTCCACGACATCAGTGATATGCGCCCAGCCTGCCTCCCTGTCACCCCGGCTCAACTCACGAACACCTTCAATCGTCTCGAACAACAATTGGTTTGCGGTGATCAATAACATCGCGGCGCCTGCGGGCGGCACAAAGAACGCGGCAATACCCACGATGAACAGGCCGACGTTCAGATAATTGGAGAGTCGGCGCTCGCGAGTGAGGTTGTCCTCGGCAGCCGTAGACACAGCCAGCACCTGGGCGTTCTCGAGGATACGTCGGCGGTGCTGCAGGTACATTTCAAACCAGATGCCGGACATACCCAGCCACTGCATGTCGAGCGAGATCTTCAGGTGCAGGTCGATGTTTTCCAGGGGATCGCGCCGCCAGTGCCGGTCAACCAAAGGACCGACCAATCTGGAGGCCGGCTCAAGGTACTTCAGATAGGTTCGCACCCCGTCTGTCCAATAGGCACCGGACGGGAAGTCTTTGACTTTCTCGGTGAATCGAAGAAAAAACCGGCCGCGGTCCTTTTCCGACACGAAGCGGCTGAAAAACCGCTGGTAGTCGGTGAGCACATCCCGGCCACTGTCGATCCTGCTCCCCTGCGGCCGGTACAGCAGTTTATGGGTAAGTTCCTCTTCAAACTCGGCCAATGACGCGTAATGTTTGACCGGATGTTCGGGATCGTCCGGAATATAAACAATGACATAGCCGCCGTCGTAGCGATTCTCGTGCGTGGGGAAAAACAGCGCGCACTCGGCAATGTCATATCCCATCAATCGCATTGGGCTATAACTGATCAATCGACGTATGTCGTTATCTTTGACCTCGAACTTATCGCTGATCAACTCGACCAATAAATCATAATGTTTGCGCTCAATATCCTTTTTCAGCAAGGCGGCAAACGCGGCGGCCTTCAGGGCTGCTTTTTTATTATTGATAAAGGGCACACGACCCAGCTCAAATCTTCCGCCGGGGCCATAGAGCTTATCTTTTATATGTTTCTCATATTGCCCACCGATGTCCAGCTTGCGACAAATGGTAACGAACGTCTCAACCTTCATCGGCGCTGGTCGGATGACATCGAAATGCCCCCGCGCATCGGGCTCAGTGATAAACAACGACTCGCCGTCGAAGTAACCCGCCTCAGCTTCAAAGGCTTCGAAATTATGCAGAGCCGCCTGTAACAAGGAAAAAGTCCTGCTACGAAAGTCGCCCGTTTGAACGCCTGTCGGAAGGCCGAAAAACTTATACTCCACTGGGTAATACAGGCGCAGCCAGGTAGTGTCGACATCCAGCTTGACGCCTGCTTCGGCCAAGGCTGCGGTTAATTTTGGTTTAGCGTAGGCGGTGATGTTCTGCACGTCCCCGAGAAACTTTTCCCATTCATTTTGCGCATGACAGTCAGCCTCCAGTAACTGTTTTAATTGCTTCTGTTCCTCAGTGGAACATTTTTCATACCAGTCTGGAAGGTCAGGATTGGTGTCTTTAAGCACTTTACGCCGCACGGGTGAAGCGCCAATGAGGCAGCCTGGGATGATATTTTTAATCAAGTCAAAATGAATACCCTTGTCGTTGCTCTCGGGATTATCACCAGCGACATTTACTACTGAATTTCCAGTCATTTCACACATTCCATATGCAGTTGAATTCAATAACCGTTTTAGGCATTACCGATAAAAAATAAATTAATGCCCGCCGGGCAGCTCTTGACCCGAGAACAGAATTAACCATTTAAATAAGTGCAAAAAAGAATAGTCTTTTATTGCTTTTATCAGGAACGTCGACTGCGTTAACTATGTATGCAGAAACGAACGAAGTGCGCCTGGTTGAACCAAGACGGCACACGGTCTTTCAGGAAGTCGTAGTGAGCACCGCGAGCGCTGGCGTTGAACACACCAACGGGGGTGGCAGTTGCAGTAGGGTTTGACATGGCGGATCGTCCTTGACGGGTGACAAAGACACCAGCCTATAGAACGATCCGACACGGTCGGACTGCATAGATATTGTGCAGGCAGCCTGAGTGCATGGGGGGCTCTTGCGTTTTTCGCGAGCACGGCATGGACCCCTGCCTCGCCCCTCCACTGGACAGCGTCAGGGCTTACGATCAGCTATTCCAGGTTTGCCTCGGATCGAAGTCAGCGTTTTTCGCCAACGCCTGCCACAACGCCTTGGCCTCTTCGTCGACCTCTTTGGGCATCACCACCTTGAGCTGAATAAACAGGAAGCCGCGCTCCCCGCTCTTGTTCAGCAAGCCATGGCCCTTGGCGCGCATGCGCTGGCCGTTCTGGCTGCCAGCAGGCACCTTGAGGTTGATCTTGCCGGTCAGCGTCGGCACAGCCACTTCCGTGCCCAACGCCAACTCCCACGGTGCCAGGGGCACTGTGATTACCAAGTCCTGACCTTCCACCTCGAACTTAGCGTGCGGTGCAAACTTGATGATCAGGTACAGATCACCATTGGCCCCGCCGCCAATCCCCGGTGCGCCCTGCGCCTTGAGGCGGATGCGCTCACCGTCGGCCACGCCGGCGGGGATCTTCACGTTCAGGCTCTTGGTAGTGTTGCTCACATGCCGGCCCGAGGCATCGTATTGCGGCACCTGGAAGCTGATCTGCTTGGACTCGGTGGACAGTGTCTCTTCAAGGGACACTGTCATTTGCATCTCCACGTCCTGACCCTTGCGCCCAGCCGGACGGCGCTGGCCGCCACCAAACGCATCGCCACGGGAGCCGAAGATCGAACTGAAGAAGTCCGAGAAATCCTCACCGCCACCGCCGCCAAAGCCGCCACGGCTCTGCCAGCCCGGTGGTCCCTGGAAAGGTTGGCCATGCTGGCCGTATTTGCGCAGTTCGTCGTATTCGGCGCGTTTGTCAGCGCTCTTGAGCGCCTCATAGGCTTCGGACGCGTCCTTGAACTTGGCTTCGGCGTCTTTTTCCTTGCTCACATCCGGATGATATTTGCGCGCAAGCTTGCGATAGGCCGCCTTGATTTCCTTGTCGTCGGCCGTCGGCTCTACGCCCAATATCTTGTAGTAGTCTTTGAAATCCATCGGCGGTTCACCATCCTTAATCGAGATCGCACAGCCCGGGGCACAGCGTGCGCTGCATTGCACCTGTTGAGTGATGTGGCCTGGGGGTGCGTCAAAGTGTTATCGGCACTTGCCGTATGCAGCAGATGTGGGGGCAAATCCCCAGGTTTCAAGCACGATTTAACAGATGGTCGGCCTACGCATCCGGCGTCGACTGGCATACACTGCGCGGCCGTTTTTCAACCGGAACCTGATTGTCATGGAAAACTCATCCCCAGCCCGTGCCTGCGGCATCGACTTTGGCACGTCCAACTCCACCGTCGGCTGGATCCGCCCCGGCGAGGAGACGCTTATCGCGCTGGAGGACGACAAGATCACCCTGCCGTCGGTGGTGTTCTTCAACTTCGAGGAACGCCGCCCGGTGTACGGCCGCCTGGCGCTGCATGAGTACCTGGAAAACTACGAAGGCCGACTGATGCGCTCGCTCAAGAGCCTGTTGGGCTCCAAGCTGATCAAGCACGACACCAGCGTGCTCGGCACGGCGATGCCATTCACCGACCTGCTGGCGCTGTTTATCGGCCAGCTCAAGAGCCGCGCCGAAGCCAATGCCGGCCGTGAGTTTGAAGAAGTGGTGCTGGGTCGTCCGGTGTTTTTCGTCGACGACGACCCAATGGCTGACCAGGAGGCCGAGAACACCCTGGTCGACGTGGCACGCAAGATTGGCTTCAAGGACATCTCGTTCCAGTACGAGCCGATTGCCGCCGCGTTCGACTACGAGTCCACCATCCAGAAAGAAGAGTTGGTACTGATTGTCGATATCGGCGGCGGTACCTCCGACTTCTCCTTGGTGCGCCTGTCACCGGACCGTCGCCACAACGACAACCGCCAGAGCGACATCCTCGCCACCGGCGGCGTGCACATCGGCGGTACTGACTTCGATAAACAGCTCAGCCTGCAAGGCATGATGCCGCTGTTCGGCTACGGCAGCCGCATGAAAAGCGGCGCCTACATGCCCACCAGCCATCACATGAACCTCGCCACCTGGCACACCATCAACTCGGTGTACTCGCAAAAATCCCAGTTGGCGTTGGGCAGCATGCGCTACGACATCGAAGACACCGGTGGCATCGACCGCCTGTTCAAGCTGATCGAACAGCGCGCCGGGCATTGGTTGGCGATGGAAGTGGAAGAAACCAAGATCCAACTGACCCACGAAGACAGCCGCCATGTGGCGCTGGACCGCATCGAAGCAGGCCTGAGCGTAGACCTGAGCCGGGCGCTGTTCGAGTCGTCCATCGACAGCTTGCTGGAGCGTGTGCGCGGGAGCGTGACGCAACTGCTCAACGACGCATCGGTGAGCGTGGCACAAGTGGACACGGTGTTTTTTACCGGCGGCTCCAGCGGGATTCCGGCGCTGCGCCACAGCATTTCGGCGATGCTGCCGAATGCGCGGCATGTGGAAGGCAATATCTTTGGCAGCATCGGCAGCGGGTTGGCCATCGAAGCCAGCAAGCGCTACGGCTGCTAAAAAGATCGACTGTAGGAGCGAGCTTGCTCGCGAAAAACCTGAGAGCGCTGCGTTATCGTTGGCGTTCTTCGCGAGCAAGCTCGCTCCTACAGGTTACTGCGTCAAACCATCCCACCGAGCTTCAGCTCACTCTTCAAATACGCATAATAAATCGGCCCCGCCACCACACCCGGCAGGCCGAACGCGGCCTCAAACACCAACATCGCCAGCAGCAACTCCCACGACTTGGCACTGATCTGCCCGCCCACGATCCGCGCATTGAGGAAATATTCGATTTTGTGGATCACGATCAGATACCCCAACGCCGCCACTGCCACCCAGATCGACAGCGACAGCGCGACGATGGTGATCAGGGTGTTGGACATCAGGTTACCAATGACCGGCAGCAGGCCGAGCAGGAACGTGAGGACGATCAGGGTTTTGGTCAACGGCAGGTGAATCCCGCACAACGGCAGCACCACGGCGAGGAACACGGCAGTGAAGGCGGTGTTGAGCGCGGCGATCTTGATCTGGGCGAATACGATATTGCGAAAGGCCTGGACCAGCAGGTGCAGGCGGTCGAACAGCGCGGCGGCCAAGGGTTTGCGTTTGGTCAGGTCGGGGACGCGTTGCAGAGCGATGATGGCGCCAAGCACCATGCCGATCAGCAGGGTGACAAACATGTGGGCGGCGTCTTTGCCGACCAACTGCAACTCGCTCAGGTGCTTGCTTAGCCAGTCGCCGATGGCCACGCGGAACTCGGCGGCACTGGCAGGCAGGTAAGCGTCGAGGAACGGCGGCAACTGGCCGCGCGCGCGATCAACCACACCCATGAATTTATCGAGAGAGGCCCCGGGATTTTCCGCTTCGTGGAGCAGGAAGCTGATGGCGCCGGCGAAGATCAGGGTCAGCACGCTGACGATCAGGGTGCCGAGCAAGGCGACCGCCAGCCAGCGCGCACGCCGTCCTTCGATCAGCCGTTGCAGTTGGGGGGTCAGCATGTTGACCAGCTCGAACACCAGCAGGCCAGCCAGCAGGCTGGGCAGCAACTTGAGCGGCAGTACCAGCAGCAGTCCGCCAAAAATGATGATGTAGCTGGCCAGCAATATCACATGACGCTGAGAAAACGTTGGCATACAGCCTCAAAACGAACGGCGTTAAAGGATGTTGATGTAGGAGCGAGCTTGCTCGCGAAAAACGCAAGGACACCGCGTTTTAGTCTGAAGGCACGCGTTATCGTTCAGGTTTTTCGCGAGCAAGCTCGCTCCTACAGCAGGGCTGTGTGCGAGTGTCGCAGCCTTCTATGGCCTGGGGCTATTATTTCTTCAGGCAAGTGCTCATAAAGGTTTTGCGCGCGTCGCCGGTCAAGGCTTTGGTCTTGGCGTCCGCATTGCAGTCCTTCATCTTCTGCTGCTGTGGCGTAAGCGTCTTGGCGTCATTGGCTGCTGGAGCAGACAGACAGGTCTTCATGAAGGCCTTGCGGTCATCACCTTTAAGCGTCTTGGTGGTGGCTTCGGCGTTACAGGTGGTCATTTTATTTTGCTGAGCGGTGGCAGCAAAGCCTTGGGAACACAGCAGCAGGCCCATCATCAACAGCGGAATTCGCAGCATCTTCATGGAGTTTTCTCCCTGTTACCGCACCGAAGGGCACGGACTACCCAGCAGTGTAGTCAAAGCCTGTTACAACTTCACCGGGTACGGATATGCGTCCGTCGATACTGCTCCGGCGTACAGCCCGCCTGGCGCTGGAACATGGCGATAAAGGCCGAGGCGGTGCTGTAGCCCAGGTCAAACGCCACATGTTGCACGCTGCGTGGGCTGTCGAGGGCTTCGATGGCCGCCAGGTAGCGCAGACGCTGGCGCCATTCGCCGAAGCTCATGCCCAGCTCCCGCACAAACAGGCGCGCCAGGGTGCGTTCGCTCACGTGGACTTGTTCGGCCCAGTGCGCCAGGGGCCGGTTGTCGGCAGGATCGGCCTGCATGCCTTCGAGTACGCCGAGCAAGCCAGGGTGGCGGGCGTATGGCAGGAAGCATTCGTGGATCGGCGCCTGCTTGAGCTGGTCCACCAGCACCTGGGCCAGGCGGATGTCGGACTCGGTCTGCGGCATGTTCACGTCACGCTGGGCAAAATCGCTGAGGATGGCCTTGAGAATGTCGCTGATGGCCAGGGTGCAAGGCTGCTGGGGCAGTTGCTCACAAAGTTCCGGCGCCAGCCCCACCGAGTGATAGACGATCGCCTCGGCATTGTAGGAGCTGTGTTCGGTGTGAGGTGGCACCCACACCGCGTATTGCGGCGGCGACATGAAGCGGTTGCCGGCCACTTCCATGCGCATCACACCGCTGGCCGAGTAATCCAGCGAGCCCCAGAAATGCCGGTGCGGCGTGCACTCGGTGTCAGGCGCGAAATCCGAATAACGGAAGTACACCGGGCTCGGCAACCGGGGGAAATCCGCAAGACGTACGTTGTGCTTGGCCATATTGTCTGGATACAGAGGTGGTTTGTCTGGATCGCAGTATAGGCTTCGATCCAGACAATGGATAATCCTGCCTCATCAACACACTTGGTTACTTTCGATGCAATACGCTTATCCCTTGCTGGCCATTTTTATCTGGGCCGGCAACACCGTCGTCAACAAGCTGGCTGTGGGCGCACTGTTCCCGGCGGAAATTGGCTTTTACCGCTGGTTGCTGGCGGCGCTGCTGTTCACGCCGTTCATGATCAAGCCGGTGATCGCCAACTGGGCGCTGATCCGTCCGAACCTGGGCAAGGTGTTCATCCTCGGCGTGTTGGGCATGGCGGTTTACCAAAGCCTGGCGTATTACGCCGCGTCGCTCACCACCGCGACCAACATGGGCATCATCCTGTCGTTGATGCCGTTGATGGCACTGACGGCGGCGATCATCAGCCTCGGCCAACGCCTCACCTACGGCGCGATGACCGGTGCCGTGCTGTCATTCGCTGGCGTGGTGGTGGTGGTTTCCGCCGGCAGCCTCGACGCACTGCTGCAGCACGGGGTCAACCTGGGGGACGGCATGATGCTGGTCGCGACCCTGGCCTACGCGGTCTACAGCACTCTGCTGAAAAAATGGCAGCTGCGCCTGCCGCCGCTGGTGTTGCTGTATCTGCAGGTGCTGGTGGCGGTGGTGGTGCTGTTCCCGCTGTTTCTGTTTTCGGCGAAGGCTGGCTTGGGTTGGGCGAACATTCCACTGGTGCTGTATGCGTGCCTGTTAGCCTCGATGGTCGCGCCGCTGGCGTGGATGCATTCGGTGAAGACCTTGGGCCCGAGCCGCACCACGCTGTTTTTCAACCTGCTGCCATTGATCACCGCGCTGATTGCGGCGGTGGTGTTGAAGGAAGAGTTGGCGCTATACCACCTGGTGGGCGGCCTGCTGACCTTGGGCGGGGTAATTCTGTCGGAGCGTTGGACCACGCCGGTGCGTTAAACCCCGGCCTCCTTCAAGCGCCGGGCATGCTCGACAAACAGTCGGATCGGCTCGGCGCCCTTGCCCACCAGCCCCAGGGACTGGTTGACGATATCGAAGTGGTCCAGGGCGTAGTCATCGCCGATCACCAACCCCAAGTGTGAACTGTAGCGCCCGACCATGCCGTCACACTGGCCCTTTTCGCGCACGAAGCTGCGGGCGAACAGGCGGCAACTACGGTTCGTACCGTCGAACAGGTTACGACCACGGTCGGTAATGCCCGGCTGCAAGGTGCCGGACCATGAGTAATAACGCACGCCATTGACCTCTTCGGGCCCCTGCCCACCCCATGTCTGCGGCAGCCCCTGTGGATAATGCTGATTGAACAGCGCCACGCCCGCACTGGTCAGCGAGTGGTGGGATGCCTGCAGATCCGCCTTGAAGCGTGGCCCGCGATAGCCGGTTTCCAGCACGCCCATCAGCCAGGCGACTCCGTGAAACAGCGCGCTCATGATCCGCCCCTTCACGCCATCCACCGGGTAATTGAGGTGAATGTGGTCCGCCAACTCCGAGCCGTGGTTGGGCCCGGCCACGGACGTCACCGACGCCACCCATTCCGGGCGCTTGGCCGCCGCATACCGGGCGGTGAGCGAGCCCTGGCTGTGGCCGATCAAGTTGACCTTGTCGGCCCCCGTTTCACGGCGGATGCGCTCGATCTGCACCAGCAATTGCTCGCCGCGCACTTCGCTGGAATCCAGCGGCGCCACCTGCACGGGAAACACCTGCGCCCCGCCCGCCCGCAGCGCGGGGACGATACCGTACCAATAAGGAAACCACCCCAGGCGCACGAACCCGAGCATGCCAGGGACCAGCACCAGGGGATAACGCGTGGCTAACGACTGCGGCATGGGCCGAACGTCCTTGATCAGGAAAGACTCACCAGAGGCTAGCCCAGTCCCGCGACGCAGTGATGACATAAATCCGATAAAACTTTTTGCGTGACGCAGGACTCACAACTTGGAGCGATCACGCCGGCAGAGCGTGGCGCAAAACCGGATTAGTACCAGGAGATTGAGATGACCGAAGCAAACTTGACTGACGTTGCGACCCTGCGCAGCCGCGCCCGCCAGAACGTCGAAAACGGTGCAGTGACCGAAGGTTATGACGCCGACCGCGAAGAAATCATCCGCCTGCTCAACGCATCGCTGGCCACCGAGCTGGTCTGCGTGCTGCGCTACAAGCGCCACTACTTCATGGCCAGCGGCATTAAGGCTGCAGTCGCCGCGCAGGAATTTCTCGAGCACGCTACCCAGGAAGCCGAACACGCCGACAAGCTCGCAGAGCGCATCGTGCAGTTGGGCGGTGAGCCGGAGTTCAACCCGGACCTGCTGTCGAAGAATTCCCACGCACAGTACGTGGCAGGCAATAACTTGAAGGAAATGGTCTACGAAGACCTGGTCGCCGAGCGGATTGCCGTGGACAGCTACCGCGAAATCATCCAGTACATTGGCGATAAAGACCCAACCACGCGTCGCCTCTTCGAAGAAATCCTGGCCCAGGAAGAAGAGCATGCGGACGATATGGCTGACATCCTAGAAAGCCTGTAACCCCGCAATACTCTGTAGGAGCCGGCTTGCCGGCGATGGTAGCCTCACGATCTCGACAGCGTTCAAGGGCCCCATCGCCGGCAAGCCGGCTCCTACGTTTTTGTGGCCGATCAACCTTTTACGGTTTTCGGCGCCTTGCCTTCCTTCATTTGCTGCAGTAACGGCGCACATTCATTCGGCTCACCGCCACTGGGCGCAACCAATGCCAGCAAGCCGGCCGCCGGCCCGGCGATCACACCCAGCGCCACCATGCCAGCCCCTCGCAGCGCCAGCGGGATGGCTTTCACACCCGCGTTCGGCTTGATAAAAGGTCCATTGACGTACAGCGGTGAACGCAGGGAGAACAGGCGGAAGCCTTTCGATTCCGGGGTAATGGTAAGGTCCAACTGCTCTGTGGCCATGTTCGCCGTGCCGTCGATGTAGATGATGGCGTTCTCGGTGTCGAACACAAACAACCGAGTGGTCGCCAAGCCTGTCTTGATGCCAAAGTCCGCCGCCGCGCAGTTGATCTTCACTTCCTTGTCACCAAACAGTCGGCCTACCACGTAGTTGCCCACATTGAGCCCGGCGATTTCCATCAGGCTGCGGCTGATGGCACCGTCGTTGATCAGCATCTTCAGGTCACCGTTGGAGCTGCCCAACAGGGCCGCCACGGAGTTGCCGCGACCGGCAATATCCGCGTCGCCATTGAGTTCACCAAAGCTGGTTTTCATCGGTTCGAAGGTCGGGAAAAGCTGCTTGAGCTTGAAGTTGCGCGCGGTAAGTTTGGCGCGGCCTTCCATTGGCGTGATGCGGCCGTTGAGGCGGATCTGCGCATCCAGCTTACCGCCGGCCACGCCGAAACGCAGGGGTTCGAGGCTCAGTTCGCCGTCATTCAGAACCAGGTGGGTGTAGAGGTCGGTAAACGGCAGATCGGCACTGTGCACGATGCGCTTGCCGGTGAATTCCACGTCGGCATCCATGACGCGCCAACGCTCGGTGCGGAATTCTTCCACCGGCAACACTTTGGTCGCCGGCTGTTTGCTGTCGCCGCCACGGGCTTTTTGTTTGGCGTTGGAGTCGGCGCCGATCAGCGGTGCGAGGTCGGTCATCAGCAGCTGGTTGGAGACCAGCGCGCCGCTGAGCTTGGGCCGTGGCTGGCTGGCGACGTAGGCCAGGTTGCCGTGGATGTCGCTGTTGCCGATCTTGCCGTTGAAGTTGTCATAGCGGAAGGACGCGCCATTGGCTTCGTGCAGCTTGGCGATCAGATGACCATCGGTGGAGTAGGCCGGCGAATCCGGCAGGGTCACGCCAGTCAGGGGGTAGAGATTGCCCAGGCTGGAACCGGCGAGTTTCAGGCGCAGATCGAGCGCGCCCAGGTTCAGCGGGTCGGTCAGGGTGCCGGCCAGGGCGATGCTGGTATCGGCAATCTTGACCTGGGCTTGCAGCGGGAACGGCTTGGCCGCGTCCTGCAGGGCCAGCAGGCCACCGATCTTGCCGCTGCCGTCGAGTTTCTGGCCGTGATACTGGCCTTTGACCTTGAGGCCGAACGCATAATCCTGCGGTGCGGAGCCTTTCTCCAGGGCCTTCTTGGCATCGGCGTCGCCGACGATTTCGCCGAACGGGATGGGTTTGCCCAGCGGGTCGATGATCACATCCAGTTGGGTCTTGAGGGTTTGGTCGTCGAGGGTCACGTGGCCTTTGTCGAAGCCGATGGCACCGATGTCCACCACCCAGTTGGAAGGCTCGGCGTTCGGGTCCTTGGGATCGAACTTAAAGGTCCAGTTGGCGCGGCCATCGGCCAGGCGCTGCAACTGCGCGCTCGGTTCGGTGAGGTCGATACGCGGGATCACCACGCGCTGCACCAGCAACGCCAGGGGCGAAATGCGCAGTTCCACCTTCTTGAGGGTGACCATTTGCGGGTTTTTCGACCAGTCCGGGTTGCCCAGGGTCAGGTCTTCGGCAATCACATGCGGCCACGGCACCCAGGCGCGCCAGCCGCCTTCATCGGGCTCACGCGCCCACACCACCGCCAGGTTGCCGTTGATGGCAAACGGTCGATGCAATTCTTCGGAGACCTTGGCATTGAGGGGCGGCTTGATGCGATTCCAGTCAAAGAACACCAGGACCAACACCACCACGGCGATTAAAACAACGAAGCTGGCGCAGCTCCAAGCGACGATTTTACGAGTGCGCGTCATTGCACAGGACTCCTGAATACGACTGGCTGGGTGACAGCCTTTAAGGACAGCTTATAGGACTACGACTGGCAAACCGCCTTGGGGTTTAACCCGATCCTCGATTTGCCCGGAAAAACCTCAATTTCTGACCACTTCGACAGATTTCCCCTGCCACGGCGCACCATTGTTACCCGCGCGCGTGTCGAAAATACCCACACCAGTGCAAAACCGCGTGCTTGAGAGGCCCGTTCTAGAGCCTCCGCCTAGAACAATCAATTCTGTTGATTATTACCATTGTGTTTATGAACTTTTATATCGACTTATCGAGAGTAGCATTAGTCCTGTACCCACTTTATCGCCCTCCCAAGGAGCAACCCATCATGAAACGCCAATTACTCGCTACCGCCCTGTTATCCATCCTGGCTTCCAGTGCCTTTGCCCTGCCAGCCGCCGAACAAGCCACTCCACAAGTCAAAGCTGACGCCGTTCCTTTCAGCCAGACCGTCGCTCGCAGCGGTTCGCAAGAAGAAGAGAACCGTGACTACGCCAAAGGCGCTGTAGCTGAAAATGGTTCGGAACAAGCCAACAAACGCGCTTACACCGAAGGCCTAACCGAAAACGGCCGCAACCGCCTGGAAGAAAAAGGCCTGGTTGAAGGTGGTGCTGATCGCCTGCTGGAACGCAACGCTGTTGCCGAAGGTGGCCGTGATCGTCTGGAACAGAAAGGTCTGGTCGAAGGCGGTGCTGAACAAGCCAACAAACGCGCCTACACCGAAGGCGTTGCTGAAGGCGGTGCTGACCGTCTGCAAGAACTGCATCAAGCACAGAGCTAACCCCGTGGTGGCCGAGAAAAAAGCCCGATCTGTCGATCGGGCTTTTGCTTTCCTGTAGATCACGTCACGCCCGCCCCCCGCCAAGTTCGACGCCAACAGACCTGTTTTGCTAGAGTGCGTCGCTGTACTTGCCAACAAAGCCCGCCCGCCAATGCTGCCCCGCGCCGAACAGAAGCAACAGACCCGCCTCGCCCTGATGGACGCAGCCCGCCATTTGATGGAGTGTGGCCGTGGGTTTGGCAGCCTGAGCCTGCGTGAAGTGGCGAAGACCGCCGGTATCGTGCCCACCGGTTTCTATCGGCATTTTGCCGACATGGACCAGTTGGGGCTGGTGTTGGTGAGTGAAGTCGGCCAGACCTTCCGCGCCACCATCCGCCTGGTGCGCCATAACGAATTCGTGATGGGCGGCATTATCGATGCCTCCGTGCGGATCTTTCTCGATGTGGTCTCGGCCAACCGTTCGCAATTCCTGTTCCTGGCCCGCGAGCAATACGGCGGCTGCCTGGCGGTGCGCCAGGCGATCGGTGCATTGCGTGAAGACATCACCCGTGACCTGGCGGCCGACCTGACGTTCATGCCAAAACTGCAGCACCTGGATGCCGAAGGCCTGCATGTGATGGCCGACCTGATCGTCAAAAGTGTGTTCGCCACCCTCCCCGACATCATCGATCCGCCGGCCCAGGCCCTGCCTGATCACCTCACGCCGCAGGCGAAAATCACCCAGCAATTGCGCTTTATCTTTATCGGCCTGAAGCACTGGCAAGGGCTGGGCAGCACCGAATAAAGCCATCAGCCTGCCGTGTGAAAACGTTTAGCCGTGGTGTAGTGCTTGTTCCAGTAGCTGTTGCTTAATGAATCGATGCGGATGTTCTTGCCCGTACGTGGCGAATGAATGAATTTGCCTTGGCCTATATAAAGCCCCACATGGCTGACTTGGCCGCGCCCGTTTGCCTTGAAAAACACCGCATCGCCGGGCTTGAGTGCGTTGCGCTTGATGGTCGGAGCCGTGGAGCGGTGCATGGCGGCCGTGGTGCGTGGTATCTGGATATTGGCTTCGGTCTTGAACAGGTAAACCAGGAAGCTGCTGCAATCGAAGCCTTGCTGCACCGAAGAGCCACCCCACTTGTACGGCGTGCCGAGCAGTTCATGGGCACGGTCAACCACATCGTCAATGGCGGCTTCTTGGACTGAAGCGCTGAACGTGGGACGCGGCTGCAGAGAGGCTGACGCTGATGAAATGGCAAAAGACAGGCTGACAATGACTAAACAACACAATGATCTAAACATGATAAACGTCGCAGTGGGTTGAACACGGCGCACAGACTAAAGACACAGCAGGTAACTACTTGAACGGCGAATCCTCGAACTACGTAGGAAAAATCCGAAAACGCCCATAGCGAGTGCATCAGCCCAGCCAGCGCACCATTTTTGCTCACACCAAAAATCTTCCTACGCCCTATTTAGTGGCGTTACCGTCCCTGCTGACAGGGAATTCCTACTCTGCAGCCGGGTTGGCAAGCCCCTTGCTCTAGCACTTGCATCGCTCATAGCTGGAAGCTTCCTGATGCTGGTGATCCACCGCCGAATCGCCCCCCAAGCCCTCTGGGCCGCCGAGTTGCTACTGAATTTCGAAGCACGCAGCAAAAGCCGCCTGCGCTGTTTCAGTGCCGACGGTGAAGATGTCGGCCTTTTCCTGGAGCGCGGTCAGCCACCGCTGCACGACGGCGAATTCCTACAGGCGGAAGACGGACGAGTCGTACGCGTGTGTGCCCGGCCTGAACAACTGCTGCATGTCACCTGCAGCAGCGCATTTGAACTGACGCGCGCGGCGTATCACCTAGGTAATCGGCACGTGGCGTTGCAGGTGGGCGATGGCTGGCTGCGCCTGCTCGATGACTATGTGCTCAAGGCCATGCTCGAACAGCTGGGCGCGCAGACACAGACCATCGAAGCGCCGTTCCAGCCGGAACATGGCGCCTACGGCGGCGGGCATCATCACTCGCGCCATGGCGATGAAGATTTCAACTACCCGCCCAAGCTGCACCAGTTCGGCGTGCGCCTGTGAACCCAGCCTGGGCGCTGTTGCGTCTGGCCAGTCCGCAGTTGCCGATTGGTGGCTACAGCTATTCCCAGGGCTTGGAAATGGCGGTGGAGAACGGTCGCGTCAACGACGCAGCCAGTGCGCGACGCTGGATCAGCGATCAGTTGCTGCTCAACCTGGCGCGCTTCGAAGCGCCGGTGTTACTCGCCCATTGCCAAGCAGCCTGTGAGGCCGATTGGCCGCGCCTGGCCCAGCTGTGCGAAGAACATCGCGCTAGCCGTGAGACCCGCGAGCTGTATCAAGAGAGCCGACAGATGGGCTACTCGCTGCAACAGTTGCTCAATGGTTTGCCGGAACTGGACGGCGGCGCCCGCGAATTTCTTGAGCAGTGCAGTGAGCCCCATCTCGCCCTGGGCTGGGCCCTCGCCGCACGCGCATGGAACATCAGCCCCGCCGACGCCCTCGCCGCCTGGCTGTGGAGCTGGCTGGAAAACCAATTGGCCGTGCTGATGAAAACCCTGCCCCTGGGCCAACAAGCCGCCCAACGCCTGACCAGTGAACTGCTGCCGTTGCTGCAACAAGCCCAGCAGGACGCCAGCCGCATCGAACCCCACCATTTCGGCAGCGCCGCTTTTGGTCTGTCCCTGGCCTGCATGGCCCACGAGCGCCAATACAGCCGCCTATTCCGTTCCTAGGAGAAAAGCACATATGAACACACAACCTTTGCGTGTCGGCATCGGCGGCCCGGTAGGCTCCGGCAAGACGGCCCTGACCCTGGCCCTGTGCCTCGCGCTGCGTGATCGCTACAACCTCGCGGTGGTCACCAACGACATCTACACCCGCGAAGACGCCGACTTCCTGGTGCGCAACCAGGCCCTCGCGCCGGAACGCATCATCGGCGTGGAAACCGGCGGCTGCCCGCACACCGCGATCCGCGAAGACGCCTCGATCAACCTTGAAGCCGTTGACCAGCTCAACCGCCGCTTCCCCGGCCTGGACCTGATTCTGGTGGAGTCCGGGGGCGACAACCTCTCGGCCACCTTCAGCCCGGAGTTGTCGGACCTGACTATCTACGTGATCGACGTGTCCGCCGGCGACAAGCTGCCGCGCAAGGGCGGGCCTGGCATCTGCAAGTCCGACCTGCTGGTGATCAACAAGATCGACCTGGCACCTTTGGTCGGCGCGTCGCTGGAGCTGATGAACAGCGACACCACCCGCATGCGCAACGGCAAACCCTTTGTGTTCAGCAACCAGAAAACCGGTGTCGGCCTGGATGAAATCGTCGCCTTCATCGAACGCCAAGGCCTGCTGACCGCCGCCTGATCAACCCATAAGGAACCTGTCCATGAGCCTCAAGAAACTCTTTACCGCCGCCGCCCTGCTGCTGGCCCCAGCCCTGGCTTTCGCTCACCCGGGCCATGGCGACAACGGCCTGGTGGCCGGCATCAGCCATCCCCTGGGCGGCATCGACCACTTGCTGGCCATGGTCGCCGTCGGTTTGTGGGCCGCCCAACAAAAAGGCGCCGCACGTTGGGCCCTGCCGTGCACCTTTGTCGGCACCATGTTGATTGGCGGCGTGTTGGGTTTTGAAGGCCTGGCGTTGCCGGCGCTGGAAAGCGGGATTGCCGCGTCGGTGTTGGCCCTGGGCCTGGCGGTGGCGCTGGCGGTGCGTCCGCCGTTGTTCATGGCGGTGGGGGCCACGGCATTGTTCGCGCTGTTCCATGGTGTGGCGCATGGTCTGGAGCTGCCGGACATGTCCAGCCCGTGGGCGTATGCCGCGGGGTTTGTCGGTGCGACTGCCGTGCTGCACGCGGCCGGTTACGCGGTGGTGCGCTTCCTGCCGGCTGCGGCGGCGCCGTTGGTGCGGATTGCGGGCGCGGCGTCGGCGGCGACTGGGGTCTGGTTGCTCGCGGGCTGATATTCGCGGCGTTTGTAAGGGCCTCATCGCCGGCAAGCCGGCTCCTACCTATGATCGCGAGGTCATCCTGTGTAGGAGCCGGCTTGCCGGCGATAGCAGTAGCACAGACACCACAGAACCCAAGCCTGATACCATGCGCGCCTACACCCCTGCCGTGACGACGCCAGCCAATGCCCAGCGCTTCCCAACCCTCCTTGAACACCGTGCTTACGCACTTCCACAGCCTGATCGTGCCGCTCTGGCAAGGCCCGGGCTGGAATGCCGACCTGGCATTGCCCTATGAAGCGCTGGACGCCGACCATCACCCGCTGCCCCCGCAACGCTACCGCGCCATGGCCTGCGCCCGGCAGTTGTACCTGTTTGCCAGCCTGATCGGCGAGCCCGACGCAGCCTTCGCGCAAGAGCGCGCAGCGGCACTGTTCCGGTCACTGCAACGGCACTTCCACGACGCCGAACACGGCGGCTGGTTCTACAGCATCGACCCATCCGGCCAGCCGCTGGACAAGCGCAAAGACCTCTACACCCACGCCTTCATCATCTTTGCCTGCGCCCATTACTGGGCCAAGGTGCGCGAGCCATTGGTGGAGTCGGTCCTCAATGCCGCCCTGGAAGTGGTCGCCGAGCGATTTTCCACAGGCGACGGCCTGTACGAAGCCGTGCTGGAACGCAACTGGTCATCGCTCAAGTCAGGCCCGCTGCAAAACCCGCTGATGCACCTGGCCGAAGGTTTCCTTGCCACCCTCGCGGTGCGTGAAGACGCCAGCGTGCAAGCCGCCTTGCTGGCGCTGGCGACGGCCATGCAGCAGCGTTTCATCGACCGCCAGCACGGCGTGATGATGGAAAAACCGCTGGACGCTGTGGATAACTGGTTCGAGCCGGGGCACCAGTTCGAATGGTTCTTTTTGCTGGAGTCTTCGGATGTGCTGCGCGGTACGCCGCTGCATGCGTCGCTGACCCGGGCTTTCGCCTACGCAGAACTCAAGGGTGTGGATAACCTCAGCGGTGCAGTCAGCGGCATGCTGGCGCTGGACGGTACGGTGCGCGACGGCACCCAACGCATCTGGGCACAGGCCGAATACCTGCGGGCACTGACCTTGCGACCCAACAGCGAAGCGGTGCTGCACCGCCAATTGCTGGCGCTGCAACAACATTTTCTGCATGCAAAAGGCTGGAATGAATGCCTGGATGCCCAAGGTGTGGTGAGTCGGTGGGATATGCCTTCGACTACCCCTTATCATTTGGCGACTTGCTACCAGGGTCTGATCCAGCATCTTGGGTGAATGCCAGGGCCTCTTCGCGAGCAAGCCCGCTCCCACAGTTTGACCGAGTACATCCTTGAAACACGGTCGAAATGTGGGAGCGGGCTTGCTCGCGAAGGCGTCAACTCGGTCTCACTGACCTCACGCAATCCACTTGCGATCTCCGGTAAAGCTGATCGTCAGCCAACGCGCCGCATCCGGCGCACCGAGCCCTGTGGATATCTCTTCGCGCAGACGGTCCAGCGTCGCGACGTTATCCACCGGGTAATCCGCCGGCAACACCACATGAATCTCGATAAACCGCGCCCGCCCGTGCTTTTGCACGTACGACACGTAGTCGTCGAAACCATGTTTGGCCTGCGCCGCTTCCATCACTTCGCGCACTTTGTCGTCCAACTGGTCCGGCGCGATTCCCAGCACCTCGCGCAACGCTGGGCGCAGGATCTTGAACGCCGGTGCCAGCATGCTCAGGGCCAGCAGGATCAGGATCAATGGGTCGACATACACCGCCCACTCGCCGTAGCCCTGGGACTTGAGCAACAGCGCCGCCAGGAAGCTGATCAGCAAGCCCACCGACAACATCGCGTCCACCAGCCAACTGATGTTGTCGAACTGGATCAGCGATGATTTCAGCCGGCGATTGCGATAACGCACGTAGAAGAAGTAGGCGAACTCGACGACGGTAAACACCGCCGCGTAGATGATCACCAACCCCAACTCGATCTCGCGGCCGCCATTGATAATGCCGAACACGCCGTTGAGGAACGCATAGATGGCGATCAGCAAGAGGAAACTGCCTTCGATCAGCAGCACCATCGGCTCCAAGTGCCAATAGCCGAACTGGAAACGCTCGTTGCTTTTCTTGGCGATCAGCTTTGCCGTGATCAGCATCAACACCTTGATGGCGGTGGCGATCAGCGAGAAAAAGCCGTCGAACAGAATGGATTGGGCGCCAGAAATCACACCCGTGACAATCCCGGCGATCGCTACGGCGAACATCAGGATGGTCGATTGTTTGAGCAGTGCCTGCTCACCTCGGTTACTCACATTTCCTCCCGTCAAAACCTCAAATCCGCACGGTGCGGAGGGGTTTTATCGGGTGGAGTGTACCTTATGTCGTGTTTTGGCCGATTTGACGCATGATTACCGGTAAAAACCTGATCCTGTGGTGAGCGGGCTTGCCCCGCGCGAGGCAAGCTCGCTCACCACAAAAACCAGCAGGACGGAGCGTCAGCCCTTGGCGCCACGCTCGATAGCAAACCCAGCCCAAGTCTGGCTCACCGGCATCAGCTCCAACCGATTGATATTCACATGCGCCGGCGTATTCATGACCCAGAAGATCGTGTCGGCAATATCCTGCGGCTGGATCGGCTCGGCACCCGCATAAGTCGCGTCATACCGCGCCTGGTCACCGCCAAAGCGCACCAACGAGAACTCGCTCTCGCACAGGCCCGGTTCGATGTTGGTCACGCGCACGCCTGTGCCTTGCAGGTCGCAACGCAGGTTCAGCGAAAACTGCTTTACGAATGCCTTGGAACCGCCATACACGTGGCTGCCCGGATAAGGGTAGTTACCCGCGATGGAACCCAGGTTGATGATGCCCGCACCACGACCGTGAGCGATCAGGCGTGGCAGCAGCAAGTTGGTGGTGGTCAGCAGGCCCTTGATGTTGGTGTCGACCATGGTTTCCCAATCGTCGAGGTTGCATTTGGGCGCAGGGTCGGTGCCCACGGCCAAGCCGGCGTTGTTGATCAGCCCGCGCAGCTTGGCGAACGACGGAGGCAGATTGGCGATGGCATCTTCCATGCCTTTGCGATCCCGCACATCCACGACCAGGCCATGCACTTCAGTCTGCTTGGAAAGCTCTTCGACCAGCGCATTCAGGCGGTCGGCACGACGACCGGTGAGCACCAGTTTCCAGCCGGCTTCGGCAAAACGACGGGCGCAGGCTTCGCCGAAACCTGAGGTTGCGCCAGTAATAAACAGCGTGTCGGACATGGTGTTCTCCTTGCGGGCATCGGGGAAAAAATCAGCCAGCAGAATGCCCGTACGCCGCGATGGCGGCAACCGCTATGCACACAACTTCACGCACGCCTGATCATTTTTTAACCATGATGAGCAACGCCATATAAACCGTGGCTTGCAGCTATATGCGCGCAGGTTATCCACAGCTGCGCCCACAGTCTTTGGGGGCAAGTGCAAAATGCCTCAGGCCTCTATACACAAGGGTTTCAGCCGGTTTTAGAAAGTTTTTTGCTTGACCTTGGCGGGAGCGTATGTAGGCCCCAGGAAGAACGGGAAATCGGAACGATGGCTCCAGGCCAGTCATTCCGGCCTCTGCGGCCGTCTTTCCAGAGTTTAGTCACAGACTTATCCACAGGCTGGATGGACATTTTTCGGTCATATACCTGTGTCTTTAAACAGGTTGACAAGGTGCTGGGGCGGTCGCTAAAAACCGCCTGTTCAAAAAACGACCATTGCGCTACAAGCCACGTATTTATTGGCGTACAGCCAGCTACACCCACGTTACCCACAGCCGGTTCCACAGCGGATGGGGACAAGTCAAAACTGTGACAAAACAGCGATTTGCGGCGGCTATATGTCGCGCTTTGGGAGGTAGCCGAATTTGTTTTCCACAATTTGGCGAGGTGCCTATAGACAACACAAAAAACAAATGTGGGAGGGGGCTTGCCCCCGATGGCGGTGAGTCAGTATCAGGTGTTCTGACTGATACACCGCCATCGGGGGCAAGCCCCCTCCCACAAGGTTTACGCGTCGTTGTCTAGATCAGTGACCGCCGAGGTAGGCGTTGCGCACTTCCTCGTTCACCAGCAATTCCTTGCCGGTGCCGGTCAGGCGAATCTCGCCGTTGACCATCACATACGCGCGGTCCGACAAGCGCAGCGCATGGTTGGCGTTCTGTTCCACCAGGAAGATGGTCATCCCGGTGGAGGCCAGCTCGCGCAACGTCGAGAAGATCTGCTTCACCACAATCGGCGCCAGGCCCAGGCTCGGTTCATCCAGCAGCAACAGCTTGGGCCGGCTCATCAGCGCGCGGGCAATGGCGAGCATTTGCTGCTCGCCGCCAGACATGGTCATGGCGCGCTGGTTACGCCGCTCCTTGAGCCGTGGGAACAGCTCGAACATGCGCTGCATGTCTTCCTGGGCAAACTTGTCGCCAATAGGGATGGTGCCCATCAACAGGTTTTCCTCGACGGTCATGTCGGGGAACACCCGCCGCCCTTCCGGCGACTGCGCGATGCCGTTGGACGCGATGTAGTGCGACGACTTGTGGGTAATGTCGACACCGTTGTAGAGAATCTGCCCCGACTCGGCACGCGGCTGGCCGAAGATCGACATCAGCAGCGTGGATTTGCCCGCGCCGTTGGAGCCAATCAGGCTGACAGTTTCGCCTTCATTGATGTGCAGCGAGACTTTTTTCAGGGCCTGGATCGGGCCGTAATACACGTCCAGGTCCTTCATTTCGAGGATAGGTGCACTCATACCAACTCCTCTTCGTCAGCGCCCAGATAGGCGGCAATCACTTTCGGGTCGTTGCGGATCGCATCCGGGCCACCCTCGGCGATCACGTTGCCGTGGTCCAGCACCACGATGTGGTCGGAAATACTCATTACCATGCCCATGTCGTGCTCGATCAGCACCACCGTGAGGTCGTGTTCATCGCGCAGCAGGCGAATCATCGCGCTGAGGGCTTCGGTTTCCTGGGGGTTGAGGCCCGCAGCGGGTTCGTCCAGACAGATGATCTGCGGCCGCGTGCACATGGCGCGGGCGATCTCCAGGCGGCGCTGCTGGCCGTAGGAGAGTTCACCGGCCAAGCGGTTGGCGCAGTCCACCAGGTCCACCACTTCGAGCCAGTAGAACGCGTGGTCCAACGCGTCGCTTTCGGCCTTGCGGTAGCCCTTGGTATTGAGGATGCCCGCGAGCATGTTGCGGTTGACCCACATGTGCTGGGCCACCAGCAGGTTTTCCACCACCGACATTTCCTTGAACAGGCGAATGTTCTGGAACGTCCGCGCCAGGCCGGCGCGGTTCACCAGGTGGGTGCCGCCGAACATCTTGTAGTACACCCGGCTGAGAAAGCTTTTGGGCGACACGAAGTCGGTGGGCTGGAAGCGCTCGCCGAGCAACTGGATCACGTCGGTCTGCTTGCCGCGAAGGTTGAGTTGGATCTTGCCGCCGCTGGCTTTGTAGAAGCCGGTGAGGCAGTTGAACACCGTGGTCTTGCCGGCGCCGTTGGGGCCGATCAAGGCGAAGATAGAGTTGCGTTCGACCTTGAGGCTCACGTCGCTCAAGGCCTTGATGCCACCGAAGTGCATCATCAGGTGTTCCACGGAGAGCACGACTTCCTTGCTCATGGCGCTACCCCCTTACGTGGCGTCACACCGGTGCGGCTGATCCGGATCAGGCCGCGCGGTCGCCAGATCATCATCACTACCATCAACACGCCAAACAGCAGCACGCGGTATTCGGAGAAACTGCGCAGCAGCTCCGGGGCGACGGTCAATACGAAGGCCGCGATCACCACGCCCACCGTCGAGCCCATGCCGCCCAGGACCACGATGGCCAGGATCAGCGCCGACTCGAAAAAGGTGAACGACGATGGGTTGACGAAGCCCTGGTAGCTGGCAAAGAACACCCCGGCCAAACCCGCCGTCGATGCACCGATGGTGAACGCCGAAAGCTTGACCAACACGTGGTTCAGGCCCATGGAGCGGCAGGCGATTTCATCTTCGCGCAAGGCTTCCCAGGCGCGGCCGACCGGCATGCGGGTCAGGCGATGCTTGATGTACAGCACGGCCAGCACCACCAGGAACAGCACGATGTAGATGAACAGGAATTTGATGTTGGGGTTGTAGTCGATGCCGAAGAACTCATGGAAGGGAACCCCGCCATCCTTCGCGCGCTTGCCGAACTCCAGGCCGAGGAAGGTCGGCGAGGGCACCGGCATGCCGTTGGGGCCGCCGGTAAACGACAGCCAGTTGTTGAGCACCAGACGGATGATTTCACCAAAGCCCAGGGTCACGATTGCCAGATAGTCACCGTGCATTCGTAGCACCGGGAACCCGAGTATGCACCCCGCCAACGCTGCGGCGATGGCCGCCAGCGGCAGCACCGTCCAGAAACCCAGGCCCAGGTATTGATAACCCAGTGCCAGGCCGTAGGCGCCGATGGCGTAGAACGCCACGTAACCCAGGTCGAGCAGGCCTGCCAGGCCGACCACGATGTTGAGGCCCAGGCCGAGCAACACATAGATCAGCCCGAGGATCACCACGGTGAGCAGGTACTTGTTGGCGAAGATCGGGAACACGATGGCGATCACGATCAGTGCCGGGATGATCCAGCGCAACCGCGACTTGTAGTCCGGCGCCAGCACATGCACGCCAGAGCCGGTGCTCTCGAAGCCCTGCAGGATCTTCAGGCCCTTGGGGGTTTGCAGGAACAAGCTCATGGCAAAGCGGCCTACCATCACGATGGCCACCAACAGGGCCACGCGGGCCGGTTCCAGGTTGAAGCTGTAGCCGTCGAGGACCACGCCGACGATCGGACCGAACACGACCAGTGAAATCAGCCCGGCGAGGACTGTATCGACCACACTTTTCTTGATATCGATGGGTTTGGCAGCAGACATGTTTACACCTTCGCCACAAGTGGGCGACCAAGCAGGCCCTGGGGACGGAAAATCAGAATCACCACCAGCAGGGAGAAACTGAACACGTCTTTGTAATCAGAGTTGATCAACCCCGAGAACAACGACTCGGAGATACCGAGGATGATCCCGCCCAACATCGCCCCAGGCAGGGAGCCGATGCCGCCGAGTACCGCTGCGGTAAACGCCTTGATGCCGATGATAAAGCCGGCATAGAAGTCGAAGGTGCCGTAGTTGAGGGTGATCAACACGCCAGCCAATGCCGCCATGGCGGCGCCGATGACGAACACATAGGAGATCACCCGGTCGGTGTTGATGCCGAGGATCGACGCCATCTTGCGGTCTTGCTGGGTGGCGCGGCACATGCGGCCGAGCTTGGTGTATTTGATGATGTAAGTGAGCAACGCCATGCCGGCAAACGCCGCCACGAGGATGAACACCTTGGTGTACGTCAACTGAACGAAGCCTGTGCCGATATCGACACGCCAGGCCCCGGCCAGCAGGGTGGGAATGCCTTGTTGCTTGGCGCCCTGGGCGATCTGCGCGTAGTTCTGCAGGATCAGCGAGATACCGATGGCGCTGATCAGCGGTGCCAGTCGGGTGGAGTTGCGCAGTGGTTTGTAGGCGACACGCTCGATGACCCAGCCGTATACGCCAGTGACGACGACGGTGAAGATCAAGGTGCCGAGAATGAGCAGCGGGAAGGATTCGATGCCGAAGTAAGCCAGCAGTGCCAGACTGATCGCCGCGAGGTAAGCGGAAATCATATAAACCTCGCCGTGGGCGAAGTTGATCATGCCAATGATGCCATAGACCATTGTGTAGCCGATGGCGATCAGGCCATAGACCGACCCGAGGGTCAGGCCGTTGACCAGTTGCTGCAGGAAAATACCATCCATAACGCAATCTCACGCGGTGAGCACCTGCACACCGGTGGGTGTGCGGCACTTCTGGAGGAAAAAACAGAGTCGTTGCTGGACACGATGCAGTTGGCAACCTCGATCCCCTGTGGGAGCTGGCTTGCCTGCGATAGCGGTTTCACATTCAACACAGGTGTCGACTGTCAGTCCGTCATCGCGGGCAAGCCCGGCTCCCACAGTGGCTCTGTGGTGCCTGCGTGGTCGCGTTAATGCTTACTTCTGTTTTTCCAGCTGATGGTATTTGCCGTCTTTATCCCACTGGTAAACCACGTAGTCGGAGATCTTCAGGTCACCCTTCGAATCCCAGGCTTTTTCGCCCATGACGGTTTTTACCGGGTGAGCCTTGAGCCACTTGGCGGCGTCTTCGCCTTTGTTGGACTTGGCGCCGTTGAAGCCGGCGGCCAGGGCCTGGACCGACGCGTAGGCGTACAGGGTGTAGCCTTCCGGCTCGGTGCCGTTTTTGCGGAACTCTTCCACCACGGCCTTGCTGTCTGGCAGCAGGCGCGGGTCGGCGCCGAAGGTCATGTACACGCCATCTACGTACTGCGCACCGCCAGCGGTGGCAACCAGTTCGTCGGTTACTACGCCGTCATCGGACATGAACTTCACGTCTTTCAAACCGGCTTCACGGATCTGGCGAACCAGTGGACCGGCTTCCGGGTGCAGGCCGCCGAAGTACACGACGTCAGCACCGGTGGAGCGGATCTTGGTGACCAGGGCGCTGAAGTCTTTCTCGCCACGGGTCAGGCCTTCTTCCAGCACCGGCTTGACGCCGCGCTTGGTCAACTGGGCAGCGGTGGCGTCAGCCAGGCCTTTGCCGTAGGTGTCCTTGTCGTTGATGACGGCGACTTTCTTGCCCTTGAGCACGTCAACGATGTAGTCACCGGCGACGATGCCTTGCTGGTCGTCACGCCCGCACATGCGGAACATGGCGCCCAGGCCGCGTTCGGTCACTTGTGGGTTGGTGGAGCCTGGGGTGATGGCGATGATGCCGGCTTCGTCATACACCTCGGAGGCCGGGATGGTGTTGGAAGAACAGAAGTGCCCGACCACGCCGATCACTTTGTCCTGGTCAGCCAGACGGTTGGCCACGGCCACGGCTTGTTTGGGTTCGCAAGCATCGTCACCGGCCACCAGCACGATTTTTTCGCCGTTGATGCCGCCGGCCTTGTTGATCACATCGGCTGCCGCCTGGGCACCCTTCATGTACTGCTCACCGAAAGCGGCGTTGGCGCCCGTCATAGGCCCCGCGACGCCGATCTTCACATCAGCTTGAACAAACGTAGAAACACCCAGCGCCGCTGCAACGGCGAGGGCCAGAAAACCTTTCTTGTAAAACGTCTGGGACATGAGTGGTGCTCCGATATTTTTGATTTTTGGCACGACAACTTGCATTCAAACCTTTCACTGAAAGCCCAGAGCAAGGCGCGTGCCATTACGTTTTTATTCTTCAAAAAGACACGGTGTCATTGTTATTGCAGGTGTTTCGGCTCCATTCGCCAGGACGTGCAACCCTCTAGCGTCTGTAGGTGCAACCAATGGATCCGAAAAGTACAACCGCGACAGGTCGCACCTGCAACCAAGCCTATAAACGACAGTTCCTGGCGCTGTAACAAACGGCGTAACGGAACTGCACATTTACAGTGCGTGATTGCTACGACTTGCACCAATACAGATTAGTAGCCTGCTAAGAAAATGCAGGCTTTTGAGCGGTATTTCGCTGATCAGATCACGATCCTCAGACATTGGCCGGCGTGATACAGCGAGAAGCCGGCTTCATACAGACAGCTGCGCAGGCCCACTCCGGCCAGCGGTTGCATGGGAGCGAAGGGAATCGGCAGCGCCTGGGGATTCTGGTGACACAGGTAGTCGGCAAATGCCTTGCCGACCACACTGCCAGTGGTTACGCCGCGGCCGTTATAGCCCGTCACTGCTACGAGGCCGGGCGCTGGTTCGAACAGGCGCATCAAATGGTCTGGGGTGAAGGCGATACAGCCGGTCCAGGTGAACTCCCACTGCACCGATTTGAGGTACGGGAAGTAGTGCTGCTGCACCCGATCGGCCCACGCCTTGAGGAACCAGGCGGGTTTCTGATTGCCGTTGCCCAGGCTGCCGAGTAACAGACGGCCATCGGCATCGCGGCGAATGCTGCTCAGCACCTGGCGCGTATCCCATGAACCCTGGCCACCGGGCAGGATCTGTTGGGCGGCGTCGCCCGTGAGCGGAGCCGACGCGACCTGATAGTAATAGCCGGGGAAAAAATTGCGCCGCAACTCGGTCCATTCGCCCTCGGTGTAGGCGTTGGAGGCGATCACCACCTGTGCAGCCTGCACTGAACCCTGAGCGGTCTGCACCGACCAGTGCGAACCTTGGCGCTCAAGCTGAGTGACCGGTGAGTGATCAAACAACTGCCCGCCAAGCCCGGCAGCAGCATTGGCCAAGCCACTGGTGTAGGCCATCGGGTTCAAGGTGCCCGCGCGCCGGTCCAACAAGGCGGCGGCGATCTTTTTGGTACCGGTGGCCTGTTCGCAAGCCTGACCGGTGAGCAGCTCC
Source organism: Pseudomonas sp. TWR1-1-4 (assembly GCF_049897165.1). Taxonomy (NCBI): domain Bacteria; kingdom Pseudomonadati; phylum Pseudomonadota; class Gammaproteobacteria; order Pseudomonadales; family Pseudomonadaceae; genus Pseudomonas; species Pseudomonas sp. TWR1-1-4. Next base: position 137,199 of record NZ_JAFCVS010000006.1, read on the forward strand.
ACTGGCGCGCCCCGGCGTTTCCATTGCGCTTCACGACTGCGCAAATCCTCCTCGCCACGGGCGTTGTGCGCCATGTGCAAGGTGCCTTCACGGCGCAATTGGCAATCGATGGAGTATTTGTCGATCAGGCTGAACACCAGGGACGGCGCCGCACCCAACATGCGGTTGAGTTGGCTGCCCACCGCCTCGCCGAAACCGGCTTCGATCTCGTCCGGCGGGATCCACATGCCGGCATTGACCAGCCCCACGTTACGCCCCGAACCACCATGGCCGGTGCGATGGGCCTCCAGCACGGCGACGCTTTTGCCTTGTTCCAGCAAATGAATGGCTGCCGAAAGGCCCGTGATCCCGGCACCGATCACACACACATCGACCTTGACCTCACCCTTGAGCGCCGCACGATCCGGCCGGCCAGGGGTGAGGTGCTCCCACAAACATGTTTCGCGTAGTGCCATTGCCAGACTCCGGGATGAAACCTAACAAACAACTGTTATTTTGAATTGCAAACCCAATCAAATGTGGGAGCTGGCTTGCCGGCGATGCAGGCACCTCGGTGTATCAGGTACCCCATGGTGATGCTATCGCAGGCAAGCCAGCTCCCACATTGACCGCGCTTCGACTTGAGGAATCAGTCGAAGGTAATGCCCTGTGCCAGCGGCAACTCCAGCGAGTAGTTCACAGTATTGGTCTGGCGACGCATGTACCCACGCCACGCGTCCGAACCCGATTCACGCCCGCCGCCGGTCTCTTTCTCGCCGCCAAACGCGCCGCCGATTTCCGCGCCGCTCGGGCCGATGTTGACGTTGGCGATGCCACAGTCGCTGCCCACTGCCGACATGAATTGCTCGGCTTCACGCACGTCAGTGGTGAAGATGCACGATGACAGGCCTTGAGGCACGGCGTTGTTCAGGCGCAGGGCTTCGTTGAAGTCGGTGTAGCCGATCACATAGAGGATCGGCGCGAAGGTCTCGGTGCACACCACGTCGCTTTGCTCGGGCATTTCCACAATCGCTGGCGACACGTAGTAGGCATTCGGAAACGTGTCTTCCAGTTGGCGTTTACCGCCGAACACCTTGCCGCCTTCGCTCAGGGCTTGCTCCAGGGCGTCCTGCATGTTGTCGAAGCCGTGCTTGTCGATCAGCGGGCCGATCAGGTTGCCTTCCAGCGGGTGGCCGATGCGCACTTTGGAATAGGCGGCCTTGAGGCGGGTGACGATTTCTTCTTTCACCGACTCATGGGCGATCAGCCGACGCAGGGTGGTGCACCGTTGGCCGGCAGTGCCGACGGCGCTGAACAGGATGGCGCGCACGGCCATGTCCAGATCGGCGCTCGGGCCGAGGATCATCGCGTTGTTGCCGCCCAGTTCGAGGATGCTGCGGGCAAAACGTGCGGCGACTTTCGGCGCCACTTCGCGGCCCATGCGGGTGCTGCCGGTGGCACTGATCAGGGCGACACGCGGGTCGTCCACCAGTGCAGCACCGGCATCGCGGCCGCCGATGATCACTTGGCTCAGGTATTCCGGGGCGCCGTCGAATTTCTTCAGCACGCGCTCGAACAATGCCTGGCAGGCCAGCGCAGTGAGCGGGGTCTTTTCCGAGGGTTTCCAGATCACGGCATTGCCGCACACCAGCGCCAGGGTGGTGTTCCACGCCCACACGGCGACCGGGAAGTTGAACGCGCTGATCACGCCAACCACGCCCAGCGGATGCCAGGTTTCACGCATATGGTGGCCTGGGCGCTCGGAGGCGATGGTCAAGCCGTACAACTGGCGCGACAGGCCCACGGCGAAGTCGCAGATGTCGATCATTTCCTGCACTTCGCCCAGGCCTTCCTGGGTGATCTTGCCGGCTTCCCAGGACACCAGCTCGCCCAGATCGGCCTTGTATTCGCGCAATACGTCACCGAACTGGCGCACCAGTTCGCCACGGCGCGGTGCCGGCACTTTGCGCCAGGCCTCGAATGCATGCTCGGCGCGACTGACCTGTTGCTCCACCTCGGCGGCACCTTCCCAGTGCACACTGCCGATGCGGCTGCCATCAATCGGCGAATGCACGGGCTGCTTGCCCGACTGGTACAGCGCCGGGTTTACCCCGAGACGATCAAGCAATGCGGCAACCATGGGTCACTCCTTCAATCTCAAACAGAAAATTCGCGCCGCTGGCGACACGGCGATCCAGAGCTTATTTGTAGCTGGCCCAAGACTTGCCAACAAACGACGATTAGGCGAGATATCATTCCGTTTATTCATGCAAAGAATAAAAAGAGGCGTGCCGTGCTGAACAAAAGACATTTGCCCTCGATCACCGCCTTGCAGTGCTTCGAAGCCGCCACCCGCCACCTGAGCTTCACCCGCGCCGCCGAGGAGCTGAACCTCACGCAGAGCGCGGTGAGCAAGCAGGTGGCGCAGTTGGAAGAGTTGCTACAGCACTTGCTGTTTCGCCGCGTGCGCCGGCGATTGCAGATGACCCCAGCGGGTGACTTGTACCTGGTGGAGGTGCGCAAGATCCTCACGCAGGTGGAGATGTCGACTCACTACCTGCGCTCCTACGGTGGCGAAACCGAAGTGCTGCGGGTCTCCACGCCCTACACCTTCGGCGCGCGCTGGCTGGTGCCGCGTCTGAAGGGCTGGCGACTGCGTCACCCGCAGATCCACTTGGACCTGTGCAATGAACAGGAGCCGGATGAGTTGCTGCAAGGCAAGGCCGACATGGCGTTCTACTTCGGCCAGGGTTCACGCCCCGGCACCGAGAGCCTGAAACTGTTCAGCGAAGAGCTTGTACCGGTGTGCGCGCCGGAGAGCCTGCCGGCGCAGCCATTCTCCGACCCCACGCAATTGAGCAACCTGGTGCTGCTGCAAAACGCCTCGCGCCCCCAGGGCTGGCATGACTGGTTCGCCAGCCAGGGCTACCAGACCGAGCACAGCTATCACGGGCCGCGGTTCGACACCTTTTATATGTGCATCCGTGCCGCGCAGGTGGGTTGTGGGGTGGCGCTGCTGCCGCGTTTTCTGGTGGAAGAGGAACTGGCCGACGGCAAGCTGGTGATCCCCTGGCAGCATGCGATGCCCAGTCAGGATGCGTATTACCTGGCGTACCCGGAGCATTCGGCGGAGGTGCCCAAGGTGCGCGATTTTGTGAAGTGGATGATGGAGCAGGTGATTTAGCGCCTGAAATATCGCCTTCGCGAGCAAGCCCGCTCCCACACTTGAAATGCATTCCAAAGGTGGGAGCGGGCTTGCTCGCGAAGGCGTCGGTGGCTCCAGCGCAAAAAATCACTGGCAAAACCCTACAGGTCTATGCGCCACTAGCCCCCTTCCTTAATTGTGCGTAAAGGTCGGCGCCCATCGCCGACCCGTCTGGAGATTCCCGTTATGAGCGAGAGTGTGTTTGCCGATCGCATCGTGCAGAACTTGCTCGACACCGACTTCTACAAGCTGACCATGATGCAGGCGGTGCTGCACAACTACCCCAACGTGGAAGTTGAATGGGAGTTCCGCTGCCGTAACAGCGAAGATCTGCGCCCTTACCTGGCGGAGATCCGCTACCAGATCGAACGCCTCGCCGAGCTGAGCCTGAGCCCCGACCAGTTGGGTTTCCTGGAACGCATCAGCTTCATGAAGCCGGACTTTTTGCGCTTCCTCGGGCTGTTCCGCTTCAACCTGCGCTACGTGCAGACTGGCATCGAGAACGGCGAACTGTTCATCCGCCTGCGCGGGCCGTGGCTGCATGTGATTCTGTTTGAAGTGCCGATGCTGGCCATCGTCAGCGAAGTGCGTAACCGCTACCGGTACCAGACCGTGATCCTCGAACAGGCGCGGGAGCAGCTGTACCGCAAGTTCGACTGGCTGACCGCCAACGCCAGCAGCGATGAACTGTCGGAGCTGCAGGTGGCCGACTTCGGCACGCGTCGGCGCTTTTCGTACCGGGTGCAGGAAGAAGTGGTCAGCGTGCTCAAGCACGACTTCCCCGGTCGTTTCGTCGGCACCAGCAACGTGCACCTGGCCCGCGAGTTCGATATGAAGCCGCTGGGCACCATGGCCCACGAATGGATCATGGCCCACCAGCAACTCGGACCGCGCCTGATCGACAGCCAGATCGCCGCGCTCGACTGCTGGGTCCGCGAATACCGCGGCCTGCTGGGCATCGCCCTGACCGACTGCATCACCACCGACGCGTTCCTGGGCGACTTCGACCTGTACTTCGCCAAGCTGTTCGACGGCCTGCGCCATGACTCCGGCGATCCCGTGCAATGGGCAGAAAAAGCCATCGCCCACTACCACAAGCTCGGCATCGAGCCGATGAGCAAGACGTTGGTGTTCTCCGACAGCCTGTCGTTGCCCAAGGCCCTGGAGATATTCCGCGCCCTGCGTGGTCGCATTAATGTGAGCTTCGGCATCGGCACCAACCTGACCTGCGACATTCCAGGTGTTGAGCCAATGAGCATCGTGCTTAAAATGACCGCCTGCAATGGCCAACCCGTCGCGAAGATCTCCGATGAAGCGGGCAAGACCCACTGCACCGACCCGAATTTCGTCGCCTATTTGCGTCATGTTTTCAAAGTACCTGCCATCTCTAGCAAGGAGTGAATCATGCAAGCCGTACAGCGTGAGATTGCTGAACAGCTCAAGGTCCAAGCGCCGTTCAACGACCAAGCCGCCCTTGAGGCCGAGGTTGCCCGCCGCGTGACCTTTATCCAGGACTGCCTGCGCAATTCCGGGCTCAAGACGCTGGTGCTGGGCATCAGCGGTGGCGTCGACTCCCTGACCGCAGGCCTCTTGGCCCAACGTGCAGTAAAAGAGCTGCGTGAGAACAGCGGTGATCAGGCTTACCGCTTTATCGCGGTGCGTCTGCCTTACGAAACCCAGTTCGACGAAATCGATGCCACCGCCTCGGTGGACTTTATCAAGCCGGACGAGCGCCACACCGTAAACATCGGCCCGGCGGTCAAGGCGCTGGCCAATGAAGTGGCAGCGTTTGAGGGCAAGGCTGCGGTATCCCGGGATTTCGTGCTGGGCAACACCAAGGCGCGCATGCGCATGGTGGCGCAGTACACCATCGCCGGCGCAGCCGGTGGCCTGGTGATCGGCACCGACCATGCAGCGGAAGCGGTGATGGGCTTTTTCACCAAGTTCGGTGATGGCGCGTGCGATTTGGCGCCGTTGAGCGGCCTGGTGAAGAACCAGGTGCGTGCGATTGCGCGGCACTTCGGGGCGCCGGAATCGTTGGTGGAAAAAGTGCCTACGGCGGACCTGGAAGACCTGTCGCCGGGCAAGCCGGACGAAGCGTCACATGGCGTGACCTACGCGGAGATCGATGCGTTCCTGCACGGCGAGCCGGTGCGCGAGGAAGCGTTCAAGATTATCTGCGACACCTACCGCAAGACCGAGCACAAGCGGGTCATGCCGTTTGCGCCGTGAGGTAGACCGCTATCGCCGGCAAGCCGGCTCCTACAATTGGAACCCATTCCCCTGTAGGAGCCGGCTTGCCGGCGATGAACGATAACGCGGTGTTACTTCAGGGTCACAGTGCCTTTCATCATCGAGATGTGGCCTGGGAACGAGCAGAAGAATGCGTAGTCAGTGCCCGCCTTCAGCTTCGACACATCGAAGGTCACCGAATCTTTCTCGCCAGCACCGATGATCTTGGTGTGGGCGATGATGCGTGCGTCGCCTTCTTTCAGGTAGTCCTTGTCAATACCGGCAGCCATGCCGTCGGTGGCAACCGGCTGCATGTCAGCGGCGCTGGTCAGCACCCAGTTGTGGCCCATGACGTTTTTCGGCAGGTTGCCGGAGTGAGTCAGCTCAACGGTGAACGTCTTGCAGCTCTTGTCGATTTCAATGGCTTTGGTGTTGAAGGACATTTGGTCGGTGGAGTCGACAGTGACCTTGCACTCTGCAGCAAGCAACTGGCCGCTCGCCAGAGTCAGCAGGGAAACAGCAACGAGTTTGGCAAACATGTGAATCTCCAAGGCAGGGTTTAAAAAACGCGTATTGCGACAAGGGTGCCTGAATCAGGCAGGAATTCTTATGATCTGAATCAACAGATTGTATACAACTTTAGGCTATCAGACTTATCAACACAATCTACCAGCCAAAGTACAACCTCCTGACTATGATCGACTCATCACCCATCGGAGTCCGAGCCATGCACCTCAACCAACTGTTCAACGGCCTTCTGGCCGCCTACGCCTGCGGTAAGTGAAGGCCAAGCGCACCCTGAAGCTGCTACCATGTCGTCCCAAGGCAGCTGCGCGCCGCCACCCTCACCTTCGACCCTAGAGGATCGCCCATGGCCAAACCTAATTACTCCTTCGCCAAACGTCAGAGAGACTTGGCCAAGGAGCAGAAGAAAGAGGAAAAACTGCAACGCAAGAAAGCCGCTGCAGAAGAAGAGGCCAATGGGCTGAACGCCGATGTTGATGGTGAAGAAACGAGCGACGAGACCGAAACACCAAAAGATCCGGCTGAATAAATTCCTTTGTGCTGAGCCGGTGCACTGTGGTGAGCGGGCTTGCTGTGGTGAGCGGGCTTGCCCCGCGCTGGGCTGCGAAGCAGCCCCATTACGCGCCCACCAGAACACCTGAAAGACCGTGGTGTCAGGCTTGAGGGCCGCTTCGCGCCCCAGCGCGGGGCAAGCCCGCTCACTACAACAAGCTCGTTATTCCAGCGGCATCACCGTTACCCTCACCTCCGGATCATGGCTCCCTCCCCCCAGAATCACCCCTCGCAACGGCGACACATCGGAAAAGTCCCGGCCCCAGGCCAGGGTGATGTGCTCCAGTGCCGGCTGCACATTGTTCGTCGGATCGAAATCCACCCAGCCCGAAACCGGGCAATACACCGAGACCCACGCGTGGGACGCATCGGCGCCGATCAGCCGTGGCTGGCCGGGCGGTGGCTGGGTGAGCAGGTAGCCGCTGATATAGCGTGCCGCGAGACCCCGCGAGCGTAGGCAGGCGAGCATCAGGTGGGCGAAGTCCTGGCACACGCCGCGACGGCGCTCCAGCACTTCCACCAGCGGCGTGGCGACTTGGGTGGCCTCGGCGTCGAAGGTAAACTCGCTGAAGATCTTTTCCATCAGCGCCTGCACGCCCAGCAGCAGCGGTTTGCCGGGAGGAAAGCAGCTTTCGGAAAATTCGACGAAGGTTTTCTTCAAGTGCACGTAGGGCGATTCGAAGCGGTAGCGGCAGGCTTCGATCAATTCACCGGACATCGGCTGGCTGCTGTAGGTCAGGCTGTCGCGGGTCTGGTCCCAGGCGGGCGACTGCTGGAAATCCAGCGCCGGCCGCGCCAGCACTTCCACGCTCAGCCCGGCGTTCACCAGCAATTCATCATGAGGCCGCTCGAATGCCAGGCGCGTGATCGGGTTGCCAAACACGTCCAGCTCATCGCGGCGCGAGGTCGGTTCCGGGCTGATATCCAGTTGCTGCAAGCTGCAACGCTGCCAGGCGCACGGCCGTGGCCATAAATGCGCCAACTGCTGGGCCAGGGACACCGGGCTGTCATAGTGGTAATGGGTATCGTGGAAAATCTGGTAGCGCGCACTCATCACACCGACACCGTTTGTTGGCTGACATCATCCACATGGGCAAAGTGACGCAAGGCCAGGCGGTCCGACACTAGCCCACTCTCATCGGCCACTGCTTGCAGCAGGTCGGCCAGGCCGTCCAGCGCGGCACGTACGCTGGATTCGCCGAACAATGGGTTCTCCAGGCAACCCAGGTCGAAGCGCGCCAGGCGCTCCACCAATGGGCCAAGGCCGGTTTCCCGAGGCACACCAAAATCATCGTTGAGGCGTCGCAGCGTGCGGCTCACCAACTTGAGCTGGAACAACACCGCGTGGGGGTTCTGCTCGTCCAGCAGCAGCAAGTCGAGCACCGGGATCAACTGCGGCACCGCCAGGTAACGCGAACGGTAGGTGATGCTGCTGTTGCCCAATTCCAGCAACCACTCCAACCCGGCCTGATCGAACACCGCCACGCCGCGCAGGAACGCCGCCAGGCTGCTGCTCAGGAATTGCAGACGCTCGATACGCCGGCCCATCATCAAAAAGCGCCAGCCTTCGTCACGGGTCATGTCGTCCAGGGCAAACCCGGACAACGCCGCCAGGGACATCACCAGGCGGTTGAGGAAGTCCAGCAACTCGCCAAAATCCGGTGACTCGCTTTCCAGCTCCATGGCTTCGCGCTGCAGCTCCACCAAGGCCTGCCAGTTCTCCCGAGACAGCTTGCCGCGTACCTGCGACGCCGCCCACTGCAAGCGTTGTAGGTTGGCGCGCAGGCTCGACGGCCAGTCGTCTCCGAGCAGCGCCGCCAGCAGGCGTTCGGGCAATTCGCCCTCCTCCGGCAGCAGACGCAGGTTTTCGCCCAGCTCGACAGCCGCCTGCAGGGCCAGCGGGTCGTCGCCATCCACATAACGCGCCAGCACGATACGCAGCCAACGCGCGCTGTCGTCGCAGCGTTCGCAGTAACGGCCGAACCAGAACAGATTTTCCACCACGCGGGACGGCAGATAGGGATCGCGGCGCACCAGGTCATGGGCGCCAATCGCGCGTTGGGCACGCCAGTGTTCGCCACCGGCGGCGCGCTCGCCGAGTACCCAGGTGTCCTTGCTGGCACCGCCGCGTTGCATCGACACCACTTCGGCATCGGCTTCGGCCGCTACGCGCGTCAGGCCGCCGGGAAGCACACGGTAACCGTCGTCACTGGCCACGGCGTATACGCGCATGCCGATGGCGCGGTGTTGCAGGTGGTCATCCACGGTGTGCCATACCGGCGCTTGGGACAATTGAGCCAACTCCTGGGCGACGTAGGCGTAGGGCCGCGCGCGCATGCGCTCGGCCAGGGCCTGGCGTTGTTCGTCGTTGAGGTCGCGGCCGAATACCGGCGCAAAACTCTGCGACGGAAACGCGGGTTTGATCAGCAACTCCGGCAGTTTCTCCAGCGCTTCGGCCAGCACCGGCGCCTCACCGCACCACCAGGTGGCGATGGACGGCAGAATCAGTTTTTCACCAAACAGGAATTCGTTGATCTTCGGCAGAAACCCCAGCAAACCGGGGGATTCCAGCACGCCGCTGCCCAGGGCATTGGCCACCAGCACATTGCCTTGGCGCACGGCATCCAGCAAACCCGGTACGCCGAGGGCCGAGTCAGTGCGCAGCTCCAGCGGGTCGCAGAAATCATCGTCGAGGCGACGCATGATCGCGTGCACCCGGCGTAGGCCGCTGAGGGTTTTCAGGAACACAGTGCTGTCGCGCACGGTGAGGTCGCCGCCCTCCACCAGCGGGTAGCCGAGCTGGCGGGCGAGGTAAAGATGCTCGAAGTAACTTTCGTTGAACCGGCCGGGCGTCAGCAGCACGATCAGCGGCGGCTGGTCATCACCGGGCGCCTGGCGGGCCAGGGTTTCCTGCAAGGTGCGGAAGAACCCGGTGAGGTGCTGCACCTGCAAGTCACGGTAAAGATCCGGGAAGGCGCGGGACACGATGGTGCGGTTTTCCAACGCATATCCGGCACCGGACGGCGCCTGGGTACGGTCGGCGGTGACCCACCAGCGACCATCCGGCGTGCGTGCCAGGTCCACGGCATAGAGGTGCAGGAACGCACCGTCCGGCGGCTGGATGCCCTGGCACGGCCACAGGAAATTGTTATGCCCAAATACCAGCTCAGCCGGCAGCAAGCCTTCCTTGATCAGGCGTTGCGGGCCATAGAGATCGGCCAGTACGGCATTGAGCAGGCGTGCACGTTGCGCGATACCCGCCGACAGGTGCTGCCATTCATCAGCGGCCAACACATGGGGCAGTAGGTCCAGCTCCCACGGGCGGTCGGCGCCCTTGGGGTCGGCGTAGACGTTGTAGGTCACGCCGTTTTCCTGGATCTGCCGGGTCAACAGCGCCTGGCGCTGGGCCAGTTGCGCGGGCGTGCTGCGTTGCAGGTGATCCAGCAAGCGCCGCCAATGGGCACGCACCGCGCCGCTGTCATCCAGCAGTTCGTGATAAGTGCCCGCGGTCAGCGGGTAACGGTCGAGCAAATCGGACATGGAACGCTCGGCAGAGGCAAGGGGGCTCAGATTAACTCAACAAACACTGCAAATCCCCTGTAGCCGCGGGCTTTTGTGGTGAGCGGGCTTGCCCCGCGCGAGGCAAGCTCGCTCACCACAAAAGCTAGCGTCCACAGAGGATCGCGTTCAGTCATTTTTATTGGGGAAACGCCGTAGATCGAGGGTCATGGGTAATTCATCGTTCACCACTACCGTCGGCACTGATTGCTTCCCTGGGCTATGCCCCAACCGGAAGAACCGCGCCATTCGCCGGCTCTCTGCCTCATTGGCATTCACCGGAAGGCTGTCGTAATTGCGCCCACCCGGATGGGCGACATGGTACTGGCAGCCGCCCAGCGAACGCTGCATCCAAGTGTCCAGCAGATCGAACACCAGCGGCGCATGCACCGGGATGGTCGGTTGCAGGCAGTTGGCCGGTTGCCAGGCGCGATAACGCACGCCAGCGACGAACTCACCGACTCGCCCAGTCGGTTGCAGCGGCACCGGGACGCCATTGCAGGTCAGCAGGTAGCGCTGCGGGGGCAGCCCGGTCAATTTGACTTGCAGGCGCTCAAGGGATGAATCCACATAACGCACTGTGCCGCCGACCGCGCCCTCCTCGCCCAGGACGTGCCAGGGTTCCAGAGCCTGACGCAGCTCCAGCTCGATCCCGCTGACGGCGTAGTCACCCACTTTGGGGAAACGGAATTCCAGGTGCGCGGCAAACCACTCGGCGCGCAGCGGATAGCCGGCGCTGTTGAGTTCGACGATCACGTCGGCAAAGTCTTGCTCGATGAAATGCGGCAGCAGGAAACGGTCGTGCAGCTCTGTGCCCCAACGTGCCAGCTTCGGCGGCGCGTAGGGTTCGCGCCAGAATCGCGCGACCAAGGCGCGCAACAGCAATTGCTGGGTCAGGCTCATGCGCGCATGGGGCGGCATTTCAAACGCGCGCAGTTCCAGCAGGCCGAGGCGGCCAGTGGCGCCGTCCGGCGAGTAGAGTTTGTCGATGCAGAATTCGGCGCGGTGAGTGTTGCCAGTCACGTCGATCAGCAGATTGCGCAGCAGGCGGTCCACCAACCACGGCGGGCATTCCTCACCGGGCTCTGGCATTTGTGCGAAGGCGATTTCCAGTTCGTACAACGCGTCATTACGCGCCTCGTCCACCCGTGGAGCCTGGGAAGTCGGGCCGATGAACAGGCCGGAAAACAGGTAGGACAATGACGGATGGTTGTGCCAGTAGCTGATCAGACTGCGCAGCAGATCGGGTCGGCGCAGAAACGGTGAGTCCTTGGGCGTTGCACCACCGAGTACAAAGTGATTACCGCCGCCGGTACCGGTGTGACGCCCGTCGATCATGAATTTTTCGGTGGTCAATCGCGTTTGCCGCGCCTCTTCGTAGAGAAATTCGGTGCGTTCCACCAATTCGTCCCAAGTGGCGGACGGCTGCACGTTGACCTCAATCACACCCGGGTCCGGCGTGACGCGGAAGTTACTCAGCCGCGTGTCGGCCGGCGGCTCGTAGCCTTCCAGCAATACCGGGCAGTGCAGCTCTTCGGCGGTGGCTTCAATGGCTGCCACCAGTTCCAGATAGTCTTCGACGCGCTCCAGGGGCGGCATGAACAGATAGAGGCGCCCTTCACGCGCCTCAGCGCACAGAGCGGTGCGAGTCAGCCAGTCGGCGGACTCGTCCACCTTGGGCACACGCTCCTCGCTCGGCGCGGCCTCATCATGGTGTTGCAGTTGCCTAGTGGACGGCAGCTCCGGCTGATCCTGATTCGGGTCAGTCGGGTGCACAAACGGATACTCCGCCGCCGTCACCCATGGCTGCGAGGCCAATGGCAGGCGATAACCCAGCGGCGAATCCCCCGGCACCAGGCGGCAGTGGTTGTCGCGCAAATACCAGCGCCCGCTTTGCCAGCGGTCATTGGCTGCCGTGCGCGCCAACGGCAGCACTTGGCCGATGACTTTATCCAGGCCCTGGCTGAACACTTTGCGCAGGCGTTCGCGCTCCAGATCGTCGCTCAGCCGCGGATCTTGGGCGGTGACGTTCTGCGGCAGCGCACCCTCGCGCCACAGGTAGTAGAAGTTGTCTTCGAACGCCGGGAACACAAAGCGCGCCGGTAATTTGAGGCGCTCTGCGACGCTGGCCAGGAAACGTCCGGCCAGCGCACCGTCAGCGCCGTAGTCCGCCTGCTCATCGGCAATCAACGCGCTGTTGTGCCAGATCGGCACACCGTCGCGGCGCCAGTAGCAGTTGAGCGACCAACGCGGCAGTTGCTCGCCGGGGTACCACTTGCCCTGGCCGAAGTGCACCAACCCCTTGGGTGCGTAGTGCTTGCGCATGCGCTGGAACAGCTCGGCAGACAGTCGGCGCTTGTCCGGACCTAAGGCGGCGGTGTTCCACTCGGCGCCGTCGGGATCGTCGATGGAAACGAAGGTCGGCTCGCCGCCCATGGTCAGGCGCACATCGTCCTTGAGCAGGTCGCCATCGATCTGACGGCCCAAGGCCTGGATCGCCAGCCATTGTTCTTCGGTGTAAGGCTTGGTGACACGTGGGGCTTCCCAAATCCGCTCAACCGACATTTCGTGGGTGAATTCGCACTCGCAAGGCTCCACCAACCCACTGATCGGTGCGGCGGACGATGGATCGGGACTACACGCCAACGGAATATGGCCTTCACCGGCGAACAGCCCGGAGGTGGCATCCAGGCCAATCCAGCCGGCGCCGGGCAAATACACTTCGCACCAGGCGTGCAGGTCGGTGAAGTCCACTTCGGTGCCGGAGGGCCCATCGAGGGCTTTGACGTCGGCTGTGAGCTGAATCAGGTAACCGGACACGAAACGTGCTGCCAGCCCCAGATTGCGCAGAATCTGCACCAGCAACCAGGCCGAGTCGCGGCATGAGCCAGAGGCGTTTTCCAGGGTGAACTCTGGGGTTTGCACGCCTGGCTCCATGCGGATCAGGTAGCCGATATCGGCCGCCAAGCGCTGATTGAGGCCCACCAGAAAGTCCACGGCCGGCAAGGGTGTGCGGTCGATACCCGCCAGGTACGCGGCGAACTTCGGCGTCAGCGGCAGGGTTTCCAGGTACGGCGCCAGCTCACGCTGCTCGTCGGCGGCGTAGCTGAAGGGGATTTTCTCGGCATAGGGCTCGAGGAAAAAGTCGAAGGGGTTGAACACCGCCATTTCAGCGACCAGGTCGACTTCGATGCGCAGCTCGTCAGTCTTTTCCGGGAACACCAACCGCGCCAGGTAATTGCCCTGGGGGTCCTGCTGCCAGTTGATGAAATGCTGCTCAGGCAGCACTTTCAGCGCGTAGGACAAAATCCGCGTGCGGCTATGGGCTGCCGGGCGCAACCGCACGATCTGTGGGCCGAGTTCGACAGCGCGGTCGTAGCGGTAATGCGTAACGTGGTGCAACGCGACATGAATCGACACGGCGGCCTCCTGCGAGCCAGGGCATGGGAACAAAGCGCGCAAGACTTATGCCAGAGCGGCGGTCATTGCGCTTTATCGTAAGACCCGGTGCAGTACAGCACCAAAACGGCGCCAACGGGGGCGCCATGGTGCATGTGACGCACATATTTGTGGCGCGGATGTGAGGGTGGGTGGGGAATCTACCCAATCAGCCGGTTTTGCGCTTGGCGATCGCGGCTTGGCGCAGGTGGCGGATCTCAAGCAGCTTCTGGCGCATTTCGCGATGGCGCTTGCTGTTGAGCAGCAACAATCCAAGCAGCGGGAAGAGCACAGCCGAGCCATAGACCAGCGTGTGCAGGTCGTATTGAATCATTGGCAGTACGAACAACAGGCAAGCGCCGAGATAGCCCGCCACCAGTTTCGTCGCCCACGGATAGCCGCGCGCGATCATGACGTTGCCAAATACCAGCACCGCGACCAGCATCAGGATCGCAGCGCCCGAACAGCTGGATTTAAGCGCGGGATCAGTGTCGCGCAAATAGGTTACGCCCGCCGTGGAAACCGCAGCGGAGCCGGAAAAGATCGCCATGAAAATCGTGCCCATGAACACGGGGAAATAGCGCGCGAAAAAACCGGGTATCGACGGCGACTCCTTCACATGCGGCTACTCGACCCAACGGTTGATTTGACAGATTGCCGAATGCGACGGATTCCCACCAGTTTTGCACGCATCTCTCGTTGAACCTTGCTGTTAAGTATCAACAATCCAAGGAACGGGAATAACAGCGCCAACCCATAGAGAACTTTATGAGGCTGGTACTGAAGCATTGGGACGACAAACAGTAGACAGGCGACGTAGATGCCGACCATCACCCACGCCCAGGAGGGGCGGCCCCGCAAAATCATAAAGTTGCTATGGACCGTCAACAGAATGAGCAGCGCCCCGGCAGACATGATCTTGAGCCCCACTTGAGCAATGGGCGCATCACGAAAATAGGTGATAAACGCCAGCGCCACAGCCAACGCCAAAGAAAAACACGCAGCAAATACGCCGCCCATAAACGTCAGAAAGTATTGCCTGAAAAAGTCGCGTAGCGTCATTAACTCGTTCATTCGCTTACCTCCTCGTAGAGTCCAATCGCGATGGTATTGACGTTTCCGGAGTACGCACTCCCGCCAAATCCAATGGTTGCGCCGAGGACGTCTTTGATCTGGGTAGTGGTGCTGTGCTTGAGCTGCGTAGGGGTGAAACGCTTGGTGAGTTCGCCCGACGCCTGCCTCAATTTGATCATCTTCGCGGTCAAGCTGGGATGGTTGATGCTCAGCAGCTCTTTCGTCAGCTTGGCTCTTTCCTGGCGATTCAAACCGCGAAGCACATCACGCAGGCTCTTGCCCGTCGATGCTTTGGCGGCCCTGACCAGCTTGACCGTCGTCAGGGCCGAAGCGCCCACACCTGCCAGTGATACGGCGTCCAGCACGATGGACGCATTCTGGTACCAGCCTTCACTGTCGAGCGAATCCTTGACCTCAGGTTTGGCGACTTCCAGCGCTGTTCGGGCAATGCCGTTAAAGCACTGAAGCGTACTCGCGCCGGCAGCCGCATACCCCACTACAACGATGACGGAACTGGCGCCAGCGCTGAAAGGCACCAGAATGGTTCCACTGGCAATCGCAGCCCAACTGATGACCGCCCCCAAGCAGGAGACTCCGGTATTCACGGCTTCGCCAATCAGTCGCGACTCTCGAGGATTGCTCACGACATGTTGAGCAAACTGCGTTGGCGCAATGTACTTCTGCGCTTCACGCAAAATGATGCGCTTAGGCTTGATGCTGCAGATGGGCTTGAATTCGCGCAGGGTAATGATGTTGAAGTCAGCGTCGATGTATACGACGCCTGCGCCGACAATCCCGGGATCGGCGTCGATAGCTGCGAACAGGCGCGGCAGGTTGATCTGGCTTTCAATACGCTGGCGCGCCATGAACTGCGAGCGGTTGGAGTCCATGCCGATGCCGGCCAGGGGGTTGCCCATGGGGTGTTCTTCCTTGAAATGGGTGGTGACTGAACTGACGCCTTCGCGAGCAAGCCCGCTCCCACATTTTGATTTGCGAATACATTCAAGTGTGGGAGCGGGCTTGCTCGCGAAGGCGATTTAATGGTCGCCACCTTAACAAACAGGCTCGCCACCGAATAGAAAGCAAAACGCCAGCACAAGGCTGGCGTTTTACATGTTCAGGCTGCGATCAACGCGGCACTACCGGCTTGCGCGCAGGCTTGCCGCCCTTGCCCTTGGCCGCATCGGCGCGCTCCTTGGCGGCCTGCTTGTTACGCGCCTGGGCCGCGGCCTTGGCTTGCTCACGCTTGTCCCACGGGTTGCTGCCGTCGCTGCCACGCGGCGGCAGTCCGGTGTGCTGGGTGAGGATCTTCGTGGTGGTTTCCTTCGCGACCTTATGGCTGCCGGCCGGCGTCGAGTTCTTGCGACGCGCGCTCTGGTAGCTGTCGGTGCTCGGCTGGTGCAGCGGGATCAGTTGGTCCTTGCCTGGCCCGATCAAGTCGGCACGGCCCATGCGGGTCAGTGCTTCACGCAGCATTGGCCAGCCTTTCGGGTCGTGGTAACGCAGGAACGCCTTGTGCAGACGGCGCTGCTCTTCGCTCTTGACGATGGTCACTGCATCGCTCTTGTAGGTGACCTTGCGCAGCGGGTTCTTGCCCGAGTGGTACATCGCGGTGGCGGTGGCCATCGGCGACGGGTAGAACGCCTGCACCTGGTCGGCGCGGAAGCCGTTGCCCTTGAGCCACAGGGCCAGGTTCATCATGTCTTCATCGGTGGTGCCCGGGTGGGCGGCAATGAAGTAAGGAATCAGGTACTGCTCCTTGCCCGCTTCCTTGGTGTACTTCTCGAACATGCGCTTGAACTTGTCATAGCTGCCAATGCCCGGTTTCATCATCTGGTTGAGCGGACCTTCCTCGGTGTGTTCCGGGGCGATCTTGAGGTAGCCACCGACGTGGTGGGTCACCAGCTCTTTGACATATTCCGGCGATTCGACGGCCAGGTCATAGCGCAGGCCGGAAGCGATCAGGATCTTCTTCACACCCGGCAATGCACGCGCGCTGCGATACAGCTGGATCAACGACGAGTGATCAGTGTTCAGGTTCGGGCAGATACCGGGGAATACGCACGATGGCTTGCGGCACGCAGATTCGATTTCCGGGCTCTTGCAGGCGATGCGGTACATGTTCGCGGTCGGGCCGCCGAGGTCGGAGATCACGCCGGTAAAGCCCGGCACTTTGTCGCGGATCTCTTCGATCTCGCGGATGATCGACTCTTCGGAACGGTTCTGGATGATGCGCCCTTCGTGCTCGGTGATCGAGCAGAAGGTGCAGCCACCAAAGCAGCCACGCATGATGTTCACCGAGAAACGGATCATGTCGTAGGCCGGAATTTTTTCCTTGCCATACGCCGGGTGCGGGACACGGGCGTAAGGCATGCCGAACACGTAGTCCATTTCTTCGGTAGTCATCGGAATGGGCGGCGGGTTGAACCACACGTCCACCTCACCGTGCTTCTGCACCAGGGCACGGGCGTTGCCTGGGTTGGTTTCCAGGTGCAACACGCGGTTGGCGTGGGCGTAGAGCACGGCGTCGCCACGGACCTTCTCTACCGAAGGCAGACGGATCACGGTCTTGTCGCGGGTCATGCGCGGGCTGGCCAGGATCTGGACGACCTTGGCTTCTTCCGGGTCATCCACCGGCCCCTTCTCTTGCTCGATAGCGCAAGCCTGGGTGTCTTGAGTGTTGACGTACGGGTTGATGATCTTGTCGATCTTGCCTGGACGGTCGATACGCGTGGAGTCCACTTCGTACCAGCCCACCGGCGTGTCGCGGCGAATGAACGCGGTGCCGCGCACGTCAGTGATGTCTTCGATCTTGTGGCCCCACGACAGGCGCTGGGCGACTTCGACAATCGCACGCTCGGCGTTGCCGTACAGCAGGATATCGGCGGTAGCGTCGATCAGGATCGAGTTACGCACGCGGTCCTGCCAGTAGTCGTAGTGGGCGATGCGGCGCAGGGAGGCTTCGATGCCGCCAAGTACGATCGGCACGTTCTTATAGGCTTCCTTGCAACGCTGGCTGTACACCAGGCTCGCGCGGTCCGGGCGTTTGCCGGCCATGCCGCCGGGGGTGTAGGCGTCGTCGGAACGGATTTTCTTGTCGGCGGTGTAGCGGTTGATCATCGAATCCATGTTGCCGGCCGCGACGCCGAAGAACAGGTTCGGCTCGCCGAGCTTCATGAAGTCGTCTTTGGACTGCCAGTTCGGCTGGGCAATGATCCCGACGCGGAAGCCCTGGGACTCCAGCAGCCGGCCGATGATCGCCATGCCGAACGACGGATGGTCAACATACGCATCACCGGTGACGATGATGATGTCGCAGGAATCCCAGCCAAGCTGATCCATCTCCTCCCTGCTCATCGGCAGGAATGGCGCGGGACCGAAACATTCGGCCCAGTACTTGGGATAGTCAAATAACGGCTTGGCTGTTTGCATGACGGTGACCGGTGTTGAGATGGAAAATCGCGGGCGCGGAATATAGCACAAATTTTGACCAATTCCGACGGTAATGGTCGGAATTGAGCAGACGAGTTATTCGTCGTCGTCGAAGTTGTAGCTGCCTGGCGCGAGGTTTTCGAAGCGGGTGTACTTGCCGATAAACGCCAGGCGGATAAAACCGATCGGCCCGTTCCGCTGCTTGCCGATGATGATCTCGGCGATGCCTTTGTGCTCGGTCTCGGGGTGGTATACCTCGTCGCGGTACACGAACATGATCACGTCGGCGTCCTGCTCGATCGCACCCGATTCCCGCAAGTCGGAGTTCACCGGGCGCTTGTTGGGACGTTGTTCCAGGGAACGGTTGAGCTGGGACAGCGCCACCACCGGGCAGTTGAATTCCTTGGCCAGGGCTTTCAAGGACCGGGAAATCTCGGAAATCTCGTTGGTCCGGCTGTCACCGCTGGAACCCGGGATCTGCATCAACTGCAGGTAGTCGATCATGATCAAGGCAATATCGCCGTGTTCACGCACCAGGCGGCGGGTGCGTGCACGCATCTCCGAGGGGCTGATGCCCGCAGTGTCGTCGATGAACAGCTTGCGGTCATTGAGCAGGTTGACCGCCGAGGTCAGCCGCGGCCAGTCGTCATCTTCCAGCTGGCCGGAACGCACCTTGGTCTGGTCGATACGGCCTAGGGACGAGAGCATCCGCATGATCAGCGATTCACCGGGCATCTCCAGGGAGTACACCAGGACGGTCTTGTCGCTGCGCAACACGGCGTTTTCGACCAGGTTCATCGCGAAGGTGGTCTTACCCATGGAGGGACGACCGGCGACGATGATCAAGTCGGACGGCTGCAGGCCGCTGGTCTTCTCGTCGAGGTCGGCATAGCCGGTGGAAATACCGGTGATGGCCGCGTCGGTGTTGAACAGCGTGTCGATACGGTCGATGGCCTTGGTCAACAGCTCGTTGACGCCTACCGGGCCGCCGGTTTTCGGGCGGGCCTCGGCGATCTGGAAGATCTGGCGTTCGGCTTCGTCGAGGATCTCTTCGGCGGTACGCCCTTCCGGGTTGAAGGCGCTGTCGGCGATCTCGGTGCTGATACCGATCAGTTGGCGCAGCGTGGCCCGCTGGCGAACAATCTGGGCATAGGCCTTGATGTTGGCGACGGACGGCGTGTTCTTCGCCAGTTCACCAAGGTAGCCGAGGCCGCCGACCTGGGAGGTCTGGCCTTCCTTGTCTAGCTGCTCGGCCAGGGTCACCACGTCGATCGGTGAGTTCTGGTCGGCCAGCTTGGCGATGGCACGGAAGATCAGGCGGTGGTCATGGCGATAGAAGTCACCGTCCGAGACTTGATCCAGCACGCGTTCCCAGGCGTTGTTGTCCAGCATCAAACCACCGAGCACAGCCTGTTCGGCCTCGATGGAATGCGGCGGCACCTTCAGGGCAGCGGTTTGCAGATCGTATTGCTCAGGAGCTGAAATATCGTTCATGGCCACTTGGAATTTGGGGTGTGTAGAAAAACAAAAGGCACGACCTGTAAACAGGATCGTGCCCGATGTTAACTGGCTGACACGCGAGGTGCCAGTCAGTTAGGTGCTGCTTAAGCTGCTACCACGATAACGCGTACGGTGGCTTCAACTTCGGCGTGCAGGTGCACGGCTACGTCGAATTCACCTACGTTACGGATGGTGCCGTTCGGCAGACGAACTTCGCTCTTCTGCACTTCAACGCCGGAGGCGGTCAGTGCATCAGCGATGTCGTGCGTGCCGATCGAACCGAACAGCTTGCCTTCGTCACCGGCGGTGGCAGTGATAGTCACTTCCAGCTCAGCCAGTTGGGCAGCGCGAGTTTCGGCCGAAGCTTTTTTGTCTGCTGCTGCTTGTTCCAGCTCAGCACGACGCTCTTCAAACGCAGCCAGGTTGGCAGCGGTTGCAGCGGTGGCTTTGCCGTATGGCAGCAGGTAGTTACGACCGTAACCGGCCTTAACGTTCACTTTGTCGCCCAGGTTGCCCAGGTTGGCGACTTTTTCCAGAAGGATCAGTTGCATGTGAAAATCCTCTAACTTTTAACCTTCACCGTTCGCGTTATCGGCGTCTTTCGGCGCCAGACGACCGCGAAAATCAATCAGGCCGTCGACAATGGCCAAAACCACGAGTAACGGATAGATCAGTTGCATGAACACCAGCATCGTTACGTACATCCCCACCAGCCAGAACTTGGCCAGGCGCTTCTGCGCGACCAGCCCATGAATCAGGGCCAGTCCGGAAAACACCAGCGGTACGCTGCAAAACAGCATCAGCAAGGTGGCTTGTGAACCGAAGTACGGTCCGACCACCATGAGTGCCAGCAGCAACATCGCCGGGCCCACGGGGATTCTGATACTGCGAAATTCGCGACCAAAACCACCCGGGTTGTACAACAACGCCTGCCAATAACGCCCAAGCATCAGGCTCAGCAAACTGACGATCTGCATCATTACCGCCATCAGGCCGATCAGGGCCGGTGCAATCAGCGTTGCCAGTCGCGCTCGCTCTTCTACCGACAGCTGTTGGTAGAGTTCCCCGAGGGCCATCGGCAGGATCTTGACGATCTCTTGCGACAGCGCCTCGATCTGCGGGCGGAAAGCCGCGTCAATCAACACCGAAAACACCAACCCCAACGCCACGCTGACCAGCAGCGTGCGGACCCAGGACTCACTTGCGCGCAAAACCAACGCAAGGCTCGACGACCCCAGCAGCACCAGAAGCACTTTGGGTTCGCCCAGTTGCAACCACCAGATCAAGGCGGCTACGACTCCCAGGGCCAGGATGCCAACGGCATCCTGCAAACCGCGCCGCAGAAGCACAAGGCATCCAGCGGCAGCAGCCAACCAATACAACAACGGCAATGCTGCACATCCAGCCACTACCAGAGTGGCCTGCACACGACCGCGCATGATGAACTCAGCTAAGGCGCGCATGCATTCAATCCCTTACTACTTGTCGACTGCCCGGTCTCAGCGGCCGTGGCTGTCGGTGTAGGCCAGCAGGGCCAGGAAGCGGGCGCGCTTGATAGCGGTGGCCAGCTGACGCTGATAACGTGCTTTGGTACCGGTGATACGGCTTGGAACGATTTTGCCGGTCTCGGATACGTAGGCTTTCAGAGTGTTGAGATCTTTGTAATCGATCTCTTTCACGTCTTCAGCGGTGAAGCGGCAGAATTTACGACGACGGAAGAAACGTGCCATTTGATAGGCTCCTTAAAAGGTCCGTGGATTACTCGTCAGCGTTATCGCTGTTGTCGCTGTCATCACTATCAGCGCTATCAGCGCCTTCGTGCTCAGGACGGTCGCGACGCTCACGGCGCTCACTGCGGTTTTCTTCAGCCTTGAGCATCTCGGATTGGCCGGTAACGGCTTCTTCGCGACGGATGACCAGGTTACGGATCACAGCATCGTTGTAGCGGAAGTTGTCTTCCAGCTCGGCCAGGGCCTTGCCAGTGCACTCAACGTTCAGCATCACGTAGTGAGCCTTGTGAACATTGTTGATTGCGTAGGCCAGTTGACGACGGCCCCAATCTTCCAGACGGTGGATTTTGCCGCCGTCTTCTTCGATCAGCTTGGTGTAACGCTCAACCATGCCGCCGACTTGCTCGCTTTGATCCGGGTGGACCAAAAAGATGATTTCGTAATGACGCATGAATGCTCCTTACGGGTTGTAGCCTGCCGCTCAAAAACGGTCAGACAAGGAGTGAATGACACTTATGGATCTTGCCGCAGGGAGGCACATCGGTGCCTGCCAGGAAGGCAAGGGGCGCAATTGTAGAGAAGGGGGAGGAAGCGTGCAAGGTGGATTGGTGATTATTTGAACAACCTCCCAAACACCACAAACCAATTGTAGGAGCCGGCTTGCCAGCGATGGCGTCCGGAAGATCGCTATCGCCGGCAAGCCGGCTCCTACAGTCGAGAGGTTTACTTCTTGGTCTTGGCCTTGGCGCCACGCTGACGCTGGGCTTCAAACAGGCACACGCCGGTGGCAACCGACACGTTGAGGCTGCTGACGCTACCGGCCATCGGCAGATGTACCAGGTAATCGCAATGTTCGCGGGTCAGGCGACGCATACCTTTGCCTTCGGCGCCCATGATCAGGATGGTCGGGCCGGTGAGGTCCTGGTCATAAATGCTGACCTCGGCCTCGCCTGCCGTACCCACCACCCACAGACCACGCTGCTGGAGTTTCTCCAGGGTGCGCGCCAAGTTGGTCACGGCCACCAGCGGAATCACTTCCGCCGCGCCACAGGCGACTTTACGCACGACCGGCGTCAAGGTCGCGGACTTATCTTTAGGCACGATCACCGCCAGCGCGCCGGCAGCGTCAGCCGAACGCAGGCAAGCGCCGAGGTTGTGCGGATCGGTCACGCCGTCCAGCACCAGCAGCAACGGCGCACCTTCGGTACGGTCGAGCAGCTCGTCGAGCATCGCTTCGCCCCAAACTTGGCTCGGGCTGACGTCCGCGACCACGCCCTGGTGCACGCCTTCGACCCACACGTCCATTTCGCGACGCTCGGCCTGGCCGATGGCAACCTTGTTTTGGGTCGCCAGTTCAACCAGCGCCTGTACGCGCGGCTCGCTGCGGCCTTCGGCCAGCCACACTTGCTTGACGCGTTTCGGGTGGTGACGCAGCAGTGCTTCTACGGCGTGGACGCCGTAGATTTTTTCCAGACTCATGACTTGGCCTTAGGTTTGCGCGACCCGCCGCTCTTGGCAGGGCCCGAACCCGCTTTTGGCGGGCCTTTACGGTGTTTACTTGGTTTGCTCGACGGCTTTTCCGCCCCGTGGGACTTTCCCCCAGACGCCGCTTTACCACCGCTTTTGGCTTCGTTGAGCAACTGCTGCTTCAACTCGCGGCTCTTGCGCAGCTCGGCGTTTTTCGCCGCAGCGTCGCTTGGGCGGTAGGCTTCAGGGGCCTTTTCCTTGGTTGTCGAGCGACGGCCAGTTTTGGCTGGCGCAGGCTCGGCGGTCGCTGCTTTCGCAGGCGCGGCTTTGCCTTTGCCGGCAGGTTCGCTGCCACGTTTTTTACGGCTGCCCGGCGATTCGGCTGGCTTGTCGGACATGCCGAAGTCGATCTTGCGCTCGTCGAGATCGACGCGCATGACCTGCACTTCCACGGTATCGCCCAAACGGAAGCTGCGACCGGTGCGCTCGCCCGCCAGGCGGTGGTGCACAGGGTCGAAGTGGTAGTAGTCACCCGGCAAGGCGGTGACGTGCACCAGGCCTTCGACGTAGATGTCGGTCAATTCGACAAACAGGCCAAAACCGGTCACGGCAGTGATCACGCCAGGGAAAGTCTCGCCTACGCGATCCTTCATGAACTCGCACTTGAGCCAGTTCACCACGTCACGCGTGGCTTCGTCGGCACGGCGCTCGCTCATGGAGCACTGCTCGCCCAGCTGTTCCAAGGCCGCTTCGTCGTACGGATAGATCCGTGCTTTCGGAATGGTCATGGCACCGGCGCGCTTGACGTGCGGGGTGTTCTGCTTGGAGTGGATCACGCTGCGGATTGCGCGGTGCGTGAGCAGGTCCGGGTAACGACGGATCGGCGAGGTGAAGTGGGTGTAAGCCTCGTAATTAAGACCGAAGTGGCCCTGATTGTCGGCGCTGTACACCGCCTGGCTCAATGAGCGCAGCATGACGGTCTGGATCACGTGGTAATCCGGACGGTCCTTGATGCTAGCGAGCAGCGCCTGATAGTCCTTCGGCGTCGGGCCGTCCTTGCCTTTGTGCAGGGACAGGCCGAGCTCGCCGAGGAAGGCGCGCAGTTTTTCCAGACGCTCCGGCGGCGGGCCATCGTGAACGCGATAAAGCGCAGGAATCTCATGCTTCTTCAGGAATTCCGCGGTAGCCACGTTGGCCGCCAGCATGCATTCCTCGATCAGTTTGTGCGCATCGTTACGCGTGGTCGGGGTGATCGCAGCGATCTTGCGCTCGGAACCAAAGACAATCCGGGTTTCCTGGGTTTCAAAATCGATAGCGCCACGCACGTGACGAGCGCCCAGCAACACCTTGTATAGCGCATAAAGCTGCTTGAGGTGCGGCACCACGCCAGCGTATTCAGTACGCAGGGCCTTGGCTTCGCTGGTCTTCGGCGCTTCCAGGATAGTGCTGACCTTGTTGTAGGTCAGGCGCGCCTGGGAGTGGATCACCGCTTCGTAGAACTGGTAGTCGGTCATTTCGCCGGTTTTCGAGATGGTCATCTCGCACACCATGGCCAAACGGTCGACTTTCGGGTTCAGGGAGCACAGGCCGTTGGACAGCTGCTCAGGCAGCATCGGGATCACGCGCTCCGGGAAGTACACAGAGTTGCCGCGCACTTGGGCCTCGTTATCCAGGGCCGAACCGATCTTCACGTAGCTGGATACGTCGGCAATCGCGACGAACAACTTCCAGCCACCGGAGAACAGGCGCAGCTTGCCCGGCTTGGCTTCGCAGTAGACCGCATCGTCGAAGTCGCGGGCATCTTCGCCGTCAATGGTGACGAACGGCAGATGGCGCAGGTCGATGCGTTTTTCTTTGTCTTTCTCTTCCACTTCAGGCTTGAGCTTGCCGGCTTCTTTGAGCACAGCTTCAGGCCAGACGTGAGGAATATCGTAGGTGCGCAACGCAACGTCGATTTCCATGCCCGGCGCCATGTAGTTGCCGACCACTTCAACGATATCGCCCTGGGGCTGGAAGCGCGCCGTTGGCCAGTGAGTGATCTTCACCTCGACGAACTGGCCGACCTTGGCGGCGCCATTGCGGCCCGGGGTGATCAGCACTTCCTGCTGGACCTTCGGGTTATCCGGCACGACAAAGCCAATGCCGCCTTCCTCGAAGTAACGGCCGACGATGGACTCATGGGCACGGGACACCACTTCGACGATCACGCCTTCACGGCGACCGCGACGGTCCAGGCCGGAAACGCGCGCCAGGGCACGATCGCCATCGAACACCAGGCGCATTTGCGCCGGGCTCATGAACAGGTCATCGCTGCCGTCGTCCGGGATCAGGAAGCCGAAACCGTCACGATGGCCGGCAATGCGGCCCAGGATCAGGTCGAGCTTATCCACAGGCGCGTAAGTGCCACGGCGGGTGTAGATCAGTTGAGCATCACGCTCCATGGCACGCAAACGGCGGCGCAGGGCTTCGAGTTGGTCTTCGGTGGTCAGACCGAACTCTTCAACCAACTGCTCGCGGCTAGCAGGCGAACCCCGATCAGCGAGGTGCGCCAGGATCAGTTCGCGGCTAGGAATAGGGTTTTCATATTTTTCCGCTTCACGAGCGGCCTCGGGATCGAGGGACTGCCAATCGGCCATTAGAGAGTTTTCACCTTGTCTATATGCGGGTTAGTTTGGCATACGCGTATTGAAACGGGAAATTTCAGACGCCAACAAGCCTTTTAAAGCCCTTTGCAGCCCCCGGCGGACACCTTGCACGACCATTGGCGAAATTTTCCAGGCTTTTTTCATGGCAGGGCTTTACAGCTTAAAATCCCCTCCGTATAGTGCGCGCCATCGACGACGGCAACGTTGTCTGATAATGCCCAGGTGGTGAAATTGGTAGACACGCCAGCTTCAGGTGCTGGTGATCGCAAGGTCGTGGAAGTTCGAGTCTTCTCCTGGGCACCAAATTCAGATCAAACCCGCGAAAGCGGGTTTTTTCGTTTCAGGCCTTTGATTTTTAACGGAAAACTTGATTTATTTTTTCTAATCAGGGGTTTACAGATCAAAAAGCCCTCCGTATAGTTCGTCCCATCAACAGCGCAAGCGCTGCTGATAATGCCCAGGTGGTGAAATTGGTAGACACGCCAGCTTCAGGTGCTGGTGATCGCAAGGTCGTGGAAGTTCGAGTCTTCTCCTGGGCACCAAATTCAGATCAAACCCGCGAAAGCGGGTTTTTTCGTTTCCAGGGTTTGAAAAACCTGACCTGAATCTTTCCCAGCGATTTGCCCCTCGCCCGCACCTGAGAAACTTTATCGTTTATCCTTGTAAGTATTTGTTGCATACAAGTGAGGAACAACCCGGATGATGATCCGCGATACCCATCTCAAGACATCCCTTCTGCGCGGCCTGACCATCACTCTGCTCGGCCTGACCCTGCTCTCGCCCACCGCCTACTCCGCCGACAAGGTTTCCCTGACCCTGTACAACGGCCAGCATAAAGAAGTCGGCGATGAACTGGCCAAGGCCTTCGAAGCCAAGACCGGTATTCACGTCAACGTGCGCAAAGGCAGCAGCAACCAGCTCGCAAGCCAAGTCGTGGAAGAAGGCGACCGCTCGCCTGCCGACGTGATCTACACCGAAGAATCGCCACCATTGAACAAACTCGGCGAACAAGGCCTGCTGGCCAAGATCGACGCCAGCACCCTCGACGTATTGCCCAAGGATTATGTCGGCGCCAATGGCGACTGGATGGGCGTGACTGCGCGCACCCGCGTCGTGGCGTTCAATCCGAAATTGATCGCGGAAAAAGACCTGCCGAAATCGGTGCTGGATTTTGCCGGCCCCGAATGGCAAGGCAAGGTCGGCTTCGTACCTACCAGCGGCGCCTTCCAGGAGCAGGCCGTGGCGATCATCAAGCTGCACGGGCGTGAAGCCGCCGAAGAATGGCTGACCGGCCTGCGTGCCTTCGGCAAGGTCTACAGCAACAACATGGTCGCCCTCAAAGCCGTTGAAAATGGCGAAGTGGCTACCGTGCTGGTGAACAACTACTACTGGTTCGC
This sequence comes from Pseudomonas sp. TWR1-1-4, assembly GCF_049897165.1. Lineage (NCBI taxonomy): Bacteria > Pseudomonadati > Pseudomonadota > Gammaproteobacteria > Pseudomonadales > Pseudomonadaceae > Pseudomonas > Pseudomonas sp. TWR1-1-4. The sequence continues at coordinate 163,933 of NZ_JAFCVS010000006.1, forward strand.
CCTGAAGAAAGAAAAAACCAACCTGGACTCCCAACTGCATTACTTCACCGATGGCGATGCCGGTGGCTTGATCACCGTATCTTCGGCGGCGGCGCTGAAATCCAGCAAGCATCCGAAAGAAGCCCAGCAACTGCTGGCGTTCATGGCCAGTGAAGAGGGCCAGCGCGTCATCACCAACACCTCGGCTGAATACCCGCTGCGTAAAGGCATGGAATCCAGCCGTGGTCTCAAGCCGTTCAGCGAGCTGCAACCGCCGAAAGTCACCCCTGCGGACCTTGGCAACGCCGAAGAAGCCCTGGACCTGGAACGCGATGTTGGCTTGAACTGATGAACCCATCGCTACCCGCCCCCGCCCTGCGCGGGGGTTTCAGCCCAAGGCGCAAGCGCCCGTCGATCTGGCTGTTGCTGCCCGTACTGTTGCTGGTCGGCTTGAGCTTGCTGCCGCTGGCCTATGTCGGGCTCAAGGCGTGGCAAGCCGGTTGGGCGGAGGCGGTGCACCTGCTGTGGCGGCCATATGTGTTCGGGTTGCTGCGCAATACCTTGGCGCTGATGATCGGGGTGACGCTGACGTGTGGCGTGATCGGCCTGTCCCTGGCCTGGCTGCTGGAGCGCAGCAATCTGCCGGGACGACGTATCTGGGGCGTGATCCTGTGCCTGCCGTTTGCGGTGCCGGCGTTTGTCAGCAGCTTTACCTGGGTATCGCTGAGCGCCAGTTTCGAAGGGCTTGGCGGGGCCATCCTGGTGATGAGCCTGTCGAAATACCCGCTGGTGTTTCTGCCGGTGGCAGCGACCCTGCGCAATCTTGACCCGTCCCTGGAAGAGTCGGCCCGCACCCTCGGACTGAATCGCTGGGGCGTGTTCTTTCGCATCACCTTGCCGCTGCTGTGGCCTTCACTGCTGGCCGGAGCATTGTTGATTGCGCTGCATATGCTGGTGGAGTTTGGCGCGCTGTCGATCATCGGTTTGCAGACCTTTACCACCGCGATCTACCAACAGTTCGAGCTTGAGTTCAGCAACGCGAATGCCGCTATGCTCTCGGCAGTGCTGCTGGTGATGTGCCTGACATTGCTGTGGCTGGAGTTGCGCGTGCGCGGCAAGGGCCGGCATGTGCGTATCGGCCAGGGCGCGGCGCGGCATGCGGAGCAGGTTCGACTGGGGAAGTGGACGCCATTGGGTCAGGTTTATTGCCTGGCGCTTGCGATCATCGGCAGCGGGATTCCGCTGGGAATGCTCGGTTATTGGTTGGCAGTGGGATCTTCTGCTGCCTTCCCAGTAGCAGAGATCGGTGAAGCGTTGCTGTCCTCGCTCGCGCTGTCCCTCGGAGGCGCCGCGCTTTGCCTGGTGCTGGCGGTGCCGGTCGGTCTGCTGGTGGTACGCTACAAAGGCCAACTGGCAATCTGGGCCGAACGCCTGCCGTACCTGCTGCACGCACTGCCCGGCTTGGTGATTGCGCTGACCCTGGTGTATTTCGCCCTGCACTACGTGCCGGCGCTGTACCAGACGTCAGCGTTGTTGTTGATTGCTTACGCGCTGTTGTTTCTGCCGCTGGCTCAGGCGCCGATTCGCACCGCGCTGAACAAGGCAGCGCCGCAGCTTGAAGAAGCTGCGCGCACGCTGGGGGCTTCGTCGTTCAGTGCGTTTTGTCGGGTCACCTTACCGATTATTTTCCCGGCGCTCGGCGCTGCATTTGCATTGGTATTCCTGGATGCGATGAAGGAATTGACCGCGACGTTGCTGCTTAGCCCGACAGGGTTGAATACATTGGCGACGGCGGTGTGGGCGCATACCTCGAATGTAGAGTTTGCGGCGGCGGCGCCTTATGCGGCGCTGTTAATTCTAGTGTCGGGGTTGCCAGTGTATTTGCTCACGACTCGGATGTATCTGAGTCGCTAGGACATCATCGCCGGCAAGCCGGCTCCTACAAGGGTTGCGCATAACCTGCAGGAGCTGGCTTGTCAGCGATGAGGCCACTAAGCCCTGAACTGCCCCAGGCTCGCCTTCAACTGCGCCGCCAACCCATCCAGCACCTTGCCACTGGCGGTGGTCTCAACCACCGCCTGGGCGGCACGTTCGGCCTGAGCATGGATTACCTCGACCCGCCCACGCACCGCATGGGCACCCTGGGCCTGATGCTCAGCCGCGCGCGTCGCCAAGCCAATCGCCGCATGCACTTGCTCCACCGAGGCCTGCACCGTCTGTTGCAGGCGCACGCTGTCGCGCAACACCAGCAAACCTTCACTGGCCTGGCGCCCGGCCTTGCCGATGGTTTCCACCGCCTCCCGCGCGCCTTGCTGCAGCGCCACGATATGCGCCTGAATATCGCCCGTGGAGCTTTGCGTCTTGCTGGCCAGCGCACGCACTTCATCCGCCACCACCGCAAAGCCGCGACCGGTCTCACCAGCACGCGCCGCCTCGATGGCCGCGTTGAGCGCCAACAGATTGGTCTGCTCGGCGATGCCGTGAATCACGGTCAGCACCACCTCGATCTGCTGGCTTTGCTGGGCCAGGCGCTCGATGACCGTGGAGCCCGCTTGTACTTGGCCCGCCAGCGCCTCGATCAAACTGCCGACCTCAGCCGAGGTCCGCGAGTTCTCATCCGTGGCCTGGCGAATATCCACCACCTGCTGCAACGCCGCCTGCATCGCATGGCTCTCGGCCTGCGCTTCGTCGGCCATCTGCGACAGTGCGCGCAAGCTCTCGGCCACTTCATCGCGCTGTAAACCGGCCGCAGCGTCAGCACCGGCATTGCGCAAGGTCATGGCGCCGATTTCCACGCCAGTACGCTGGGCTACATCCCCCGCCTCGCGCACGATGGGCTGCAACTTATCCACAAAGCGATTGACCGCCGAAGCCATGTCGCCGATTTCATCCTTGCTGCTGATTTGCACACGCTTGGTGAGATCACCCTCACCCGCCGCCAAGTCGTCCATGGCCGCGATCAGCAGCTTCAGGCGATTGACCACGCGGCGCCCGAGCACGATGGCGATCAACAGCAACACGCCCAGACCGACCAGCGCCAGGCCCATGCCGATGCGCCAGCGCAAGGTGCCGGCAGCGTCCTGGACGGCGCTGGTGGTGTTGGCGGTCATCTGTGTAGCGGTGGCTTGCGCGGATTGCAGGCGCGCGCCCATGGCGGCAGCGCTATCGGCCGCTGCGCCCTTGAGGCTGTCGCCCACCAACTGGTCACCGCTGGCGATCAGTGCGGCGAAGCGCTTATCCAGCGCGGCCAGATCAGCCTCCACTGCGGTCGTGGAAACCCCCATGCGCACCTTACCGATCTCCACGCCGTTGGGGCTGATGGACGCTTCAACATAAAACACCGAAGGGTCATCTTTCGCCGCATCCAACACTTTATCCAGGGCGCGGTCACCCTTGCCTTTTTCCAACAGCGCCTGGTTAATCGGGTTTTCACGGTTGAGGTAGCGGGTCAGATGCTCACCCGCCGCGTCGTCGTAGACCACGAACAGCACGTTGGGGTTGCGCTGGGCACGCCGGGCGAACTCCGACAGCGTCGGCACGTCGCTGTCCCACATAGCACGGGGCGCCACCGAGGCCAGCAGTTGCGCCATGTCATTGGCAGAGTCTTTCAGGTCCTTTTCCAGGGTCGCACGCAGTTGCTTCTGCTCTTCCTGCAGGCGGGTTGAAAGCCCCGCGGTCAGACGCTGACGGGTACTCGTCGACAAGCTGTCCAGGCTGGACGTGACTTCTTTACCGGCCTGGGCCAATTCACCCGACAGTTTCTGGCTATCGATACCCAGGCGATTACCCAAATCAGCTTCCAACGCTGTGACGGTGCTTCGCGTCAGGGCGACGGCAACCAGCACTTGCACCAAAAGGGCGATACCTAGGGTAACGAACACCGGCCGCAACAGACGGCTTTGTAACAATGAGAGAACGGCAGACATCGGGAATCCCTCCACCACGGGTGCCATTAATTTGATAGCACCGCGAAAGAAAGAACCAAAGCAAGGGTCGTGCCGCCCAGGCGACAGAAACGACAAAGGGCTCCCGAAGGAGCCCTTTGCTTTTCACATCAACAGCTTATTAAGCGAACGGGTGACGCAGAACGATGGTTTCGTTGCGGTCCGGACCTGTCGAAATAATGTCGATCGGCGCACCGATCAGCTCTTCAACTCGCTTGATGTAGGCACGGGCGTTAGCTGGCAGCTCTTCCAGGGTCTTGGCGCCCACGGTCGATTCGGTCCAGCCCGGCACTTCTTCGTACACTGGCTGCAGACCTACGTAGCTGTCGGCGTCGGTCGGAGCAACGTCCTTGCCTTCGGCATCTTTGTAGCCGATGCAGATATTGATGGTTTCCAGGCCGTCGAGTACGTCCAGCTTGGTCAGGCAGATGCCCGAGATGCTGTTCACATCGATAGCGCGACGCAGGATGACGGCGTCGAACCAGCCGCAACGACGAGCACGGCCGGTGGTCGCGCCGAATTCGTGACCTTGCTTGGCCAGGTGAGCGCCGACGTCGTCGAACAGTTCAGTCGGAAACGGACCCGAACCTACGCGAGTGGTGTAAGCCTTGGTGATGCCCAGAATGTAGTCCAGGAACATCGGGCCAACGCCCGAACCGGTCGCAACGCCGCCAGCGGTGGTGTTGGAGCTGGTCACGTACGGATAGGTGCCGTGGTCGATGTCCAGCAGGGAGCCTTGGGCGCCTTCGAACATGATGTCTTTGCCGGCACGACGCAGGTCGTGCAGCTCGGCAGTCACGTCCAGCATGAGTGGCTTGAGCAGCTCAGCGTATTCCTTGCACTCGGCCAGGGTCTTTTCGAACTCGATGGCTGGCTCTTTGTAGTAACCGACCAGCATGAAGTTGTGGTAATCCACCAATTCACGCAGCTTGTCTTCAAAGCGCGGCATGTTGAGCAGGTCGCCCACACGCAGGCCACGACGTGCAACCTTGTCTTCGTAGGCTGGGCCGATGCCACGACCGGTGGTGCCGATCTTCAGCTCGCCACGGGCCTTTTCACGGGCCTGGTCCAGCGCAACGTGGAACGACAGGATCAGCGGGCAGGACGGGCTGATACGCAGGCGCTCGCGCACCGGTACGCCTTTCTCTTCCAGCTTGGTGATCTCACGCAGCAAAGCGTCAGGTGCAACCACCACGCCGTTGCCGATCAGGCACTGCACGCCTTCGCGCAGTACGCCCGATGGGATCAGGTGCAAGACGGTTTTTTCGCCATCGATGACCAGGGTGTGGCCAGCGTTGTGGCCACCTTGGTAGCGCACTACGGCGGCAGCATGTTCGGTCAGCAGATCAACGATCTTGCCTTTGCCCTCATCACCCCATTGGGTGCCCAGGACTACGACATTCTTACCCATAACACTTGTCCTCATTCGCGCAAACTTGGTGCCGGCGATGGCCGGCAGGAAAACTCAAGAAGCCAGTGGCGATACTTGCCAAAGCCCGTTCTGCAGAATCAATTGCCGGTCGCAGTCCGCATCACGGGCGGCGGCCAATGGCTGCCCAGGCAAAGCCTGGACGACACGCTGACCCTCACTGCGCAACTGGCAAACCTGCTGCCAGAGTGCTGCGTCCGTACTGTCGGGCATCCAAATGCCACCAGACGGTAGCTCGACCTCAGCACGCCCCAGGGTCACCAGGGTTTTCAAATCGGTGGAGAAACCAGTGGCCGGACGCGCACGACCAAAGTCGGCGCCGATATCGTCATAACGACCACCCTGGGCGATGGCTTGGCCAACACCCGGTACAAATACAGCGAACACCACACCGGTGTGGTAGTGGTAGCCGCGCAACTCACCCAGGTCAAAGTACAGCGGCAGCTCCGGGAAGCGCGCCGACAACTGCTCGGCAATCGCCAGCACGTCGTCCAGTGCAGCCAGCACCGGCGCCGGCGCCTTGGCCAGGCGCTCACGGGCAGCCACCAGCACTTCACGGCCGCCGCACAGGTCGACCAGTGCACGCAGCATGTCAGCCAGATCGGCAGGCACACCCGCCGTCAGGGCAATCACTTCATCGATGGCCTTGCGTTGCAGGGCATCGAACAGCTGTTGTTCCACTTCACCGGACAAACCGGCCGCACGGGCCAGGCCACGGTAGATACCGACGTGACCCAGATCCATGTGGACATCCGGCACGTCGGCCAGTTGCAGCATGGCCAGCATCAAGCTGATCACTTCAACGTCGCTGCTCGGGCTGGCATCGCCGTACAACTCAGCGCCCAGTTGAATCGGGCTACGGGACGACGACAAGGCACGCGGCTGTGCATGCAGCACACTGCCGGCGTAGCACAGGCGGCTCGGACCTTCTCGGCGCAGGGTGTGCGCATCGATGCGCGCCACTTGCGGCGTGATGTCGGCACGGAAACCCATTTGCCGGCCCGATTGCGGGTCGATGACCTTGAAGGTGCGCAGATCCAGGTCCTGGCCCGCGCCTGTCAGCAGCGATTCCAGGTACTCGATATGGGGGGTCACGACAAACTCGTAACCCCAGCTCTGGAACAGATCCAACACCTGGCGGCGCGCTACTTCAATGCGCGCAGCTTCTGGTGGCAGTACTTCTTCGATGCCATCTGGCAGCAGCCAGCGGTCTACCGTTGCCATTACGCCATTCCCCTTTGATCCGGGCGGCCAGCCCTCGGCCGAGCCTTGAGTGAAGCAGAAAACACCCGCCCCCTGCATAAACCACGCGCAAGAGCGACGTGACGAACGGCCTGTAATCGGCCTCGTCGGGCACTTTCCTCGAAAAACCTGTCACGCCTGCCGAATCAAACATGCAGACGCAAAAAAGCCGGGAATTTCCCGGCTGCCGCATCATACACCCGTTTTCTGAAAGGATCACCCCGCCAGGCGTTTTAGCCGCCCGACGGGAGTGAAACCTACAGAATCACAGGCCGGTTACTTGGACTTTTCCAGATAGCGGAAGAAGTCGCTGCTTGGGTCCAACACCATGACGTCGGTTTTGTTCGCGAAGCTTTCACGGTAGGCGCGCAGGCTACGGTAGAACGCGTAGAACTCCTGGTCCTGGCCGTAGGCCTTGGCGTAGATCGCTGCAGCTTGAGCATCGCCATCACCACGGGCCTCTTCAGACTCGCGATAAGCTTCGGCCAACAGTACACGGCGCTGACGGTCGGCATCCGCACGGATACCTTCTGCCAGCTCGTTACCCTTGGCGCGGTGCTCACGGGCTTCACGCTCACGCTCGGTGCTCATACGCTCGAACACGCTGCGGTTCACTTCCTTCGGCAGGTCGATCGCCTTGACCCGGACATCAACCACTTCGATGCCCAGCTCTTTTTCCGCCATCGTATTCAACGAACGCGTGATGTCAGCCATCAGCGCGTCGCGCTCACCGGATACCACCTCATGCAGGGTGCGCTTACCAAACTGGTCACGCAGACCCGACTCCAGACGGCGCGACAAACGCTCGTCGGCAATCTGCTTGAGGCCGGAGGTCGCGGTGTAGAAGCGCTCGGCATCCTTGACGCGCCACTTGGCGTAGGCGTCAACCATCACGGCTTTCTTTTCCAGGGTCAGGAAGCGCTGTGTCGGTGCATCCAGGGTCATCAGGCGGGCGTCGAACTTGCGCACCTGGTTGACGTAGGGGACTTTCACATGCAGGCCCGGCTGGACATCCGCCTGGACCACGCGACCGAATTGCAGCAGCACCGCACGCTCGGTCTGAGCCACGATGTAGAAGCAGTTCCAGGCAGCGATGACCACGACGACGCCCACAATCAGGGCGGTCAGCGATTTATTGCTCATCAACGACTCTCCCTGGTACGTGTTTGCTGTTGCAGCAAGTCAGCGGCCGCACGGGCGCTCGCTTCGTTGGCAGCGGCATTGGAACCGGTGGACGGTGCGCTGGTGCTGCTACGACCACCTTCGATCATCTTGTCCAGCGGCAGGTACAGCAGGTTGTTCTGCCCACCTTTGCTGCCGGTCACGAGAACCTTGCTGGTGTTGCTGAAGACTTCCTGCATGGTGTCCAGGTACAGACGCTCACGCGTGACTTCCGGCGCCTTGCGGTACTCGGCGACCAGCTTGGTAAAGCGATCCGCCTCACCCTTGGCGCGAGAGACCACTTCGTCGCGGTAACCGTTGGCATCCTCGAGGATACGCTGGGCCTGACCACGGGCTTCCGGTACGACACCGTTGGCGTAGGTTTCAGCCTGGTTGCGCGAACGCTGCTCGTCTTCACGGGCACGGATCACGTCATCGAAGGCTTCCTGCACTTCGCGCGGTGCAGCTGCGCTCTGTACGTTGACCTGGGTGACGGTAATACCGGTGCGATAGGTATCGAGGAACCGTTGCAGGCGCTCCTTGATCTCGCTGGCCATCAATTCACGACCTTCGGTCAGCACCTGGTCCATCGCGGTCGAACCGACGACATGGCGCAGGGCACTTTCGGTAGCGTGTTGCAGGCTGATTTCCGGCTGATCAACGTTCAGCACGAAATCCTGCAGGTTGCTGATCTTGTACTGCACGGTCAGCGGCACTTCGACGATGTTCTCGTCTTCGGTCAGCATCTGGCCCTGCTTGGTGTAGGCACGCTCACGCGTGACGTTTTCCATGTACTTCTTGTCGATCGGCGGGAAATAGATGTTCAGGCCAGGGCCGACAGTCTCGTAGTACTTGCCGAAGCGCAGCACCACAGCCTGCTCCTGCTCGTCCACCACGTACACGGCGCTGTACAGCCATACGGCCGCCAGTACGACAAGACCCAGGCCCAGCAGGCCATAGCCGCCGCCCTTGCTTGTGCGACCGCCGTCGTCACCACCCCGTTTTTTTCCACCACCGAACAACCCATTCAGGCTTTCCTGCAGCTTTCGGAAGGCCTCGTCGAGATCTGGTGGCCCCTTGCGGTCGCCATTATTGCGGCGTTTACCACCCCAAGGATCCTGATTATTCGAGTTGCCACCCGGCTCATTCCAAGCCATAGCGCTCTCCATCTGATAAAGCAAAGACGCACCCACGGCGCGCCGACCAATGCTACAGAATGCCTGCCACTGCGGCACAACCGCTTTAGGAGGCTTTTATTGCAAAGTGTGTTGTTCGATGAACTCTGTCGGTACAACGCCCTCACGGCTGACCAGCCGATTCAGCTCCGAGCGCGGCAATCGAACGGCCAGCAAGCTGACACCTTCTTCGTCGTGTTCTTCTTTCTGTACCGCGCCCAACTCGAAAAACTGTGCACGCAGTCGAGCAAAACGCTGAGGCAAGCGCAAGGTACCAACGAACAAATCGCCGCCGAGCAACTCGGCAATGGCCTGTTCAAGCAACTCAAGGCCACTGCCATCACGCGCCGACAGCCAGACCCGCTGGGGCTTGCCGTTCTCATCGCGCTGGATTTGTGGCTCAACGCCTTCAAGCAAATCGAGTTTGTTATAGACCTCGAGGATCGGCAAGTCCTGGGCACCAATCTCGCCCAGCACCAGCATCACCTGTTCAATCTGCAACATGCGATCCGGTTCGGCCGCATCGATCACGTGCAGCAGCAGGTCGGAATTGCTCGACTCTTCGAGCGTAGACCGAAATGCCTCGACCAGCTTGTGCGGCAAATGACGAATGAAACCCACGGTGTCGGCCAGGACAATCGGCCCCAGGTCGTCCAGATCCAGACGACGCAAGGTCGGGTCGAGGGTGGCGAACAGTTGGTCGGCCGCGTACACGTCCGATTTCGTCACGTTATTGAAGAGTGTGGATTTGCCGGCGTTGGTATAGCCCACCAGGGACACGGTCGGGATATCCGCGCGGGTACGCCCACGGCGCGATTGCTCACGCTGGCTGCGTACCTTCTCGAGGCGACCCTTGATCTGGCGCAGGCGAACCCGCAACAGACGTCGGTCGGTTTCGAGCTGGGTTTCACCCGGACCGCGCATGCCGATGCCGCCACCTTGACGCTCAAGGTGAGTCCAGCCGCGGACCAAGCGGGTGCTCATGTGGTCAAGCTGGGCCAGTTCAACCTGGAGCTTGCCCTCATGGGTACGGGCGCGTTGGGCGAAGATATCGAGAATCAGACCGGTACGGTCGATCACGCGACACTCGAAGACACGTTCGAGGTTACGTTCCTGACTGGGCGTGAGGACGTGATTGAAGATCACCAGATCGGCTTCTTCGGCGTGCACCAGGTCGCGCAGTTCCTCGACCTTGCCGCTGCCAATCAGGAATTTGGCGGTTGGCCGATGACGCGGTACGTTAAAAAACGCAACGGTCTCGGCGCCGGCCGAATTTGCCAACTCCTGAAACTCCTGCGGATCTTCGCGCGCCTCAGGGTCCTGTCCATCCAAGTGAACGAGGATTACTCGCTCACCACCACCGTGGCGCTCAAAGAACAAAGGAGACTCCTATCAGGCGTTACCTGGCTCAGCGTCAACTGCATCATCACCTGCTGCGCTAGGCAGACGGATTGGACGAACAGGGACGACTGTCGAGATAGCGTGCTTGTAGACCATCTGGCTGACGGTGTTTTTCAGCAGGATCACGAACTGGTCGAACGACTCGATCGTGCCTTGCAGCTTGATACCGTTGACCAGGTAGATGGAAACCCCCACTTTCTCTTTACGTAAAGTATTCAAGTAAGGGTCTTGTAGCGAATGCCCTTTTGACATGTGCCGCACTCCTTTAAGGATCAATAATAAAAAATCGGAAAATAGATAGCTTATGGCCGTCACACCCCCAAGGATAGACGGCAATTGCAAGGACTCAGCTCAATATGGAGACCGTTCCCAAGTATTTCAAGGCGCGTGACAGATTGTCGCTGTCCAGGCTGTCCAGCCAGTGCAAATCGCTCCAGCTGCGCAACCAGGTGAACTGGCGTTTCGCCAATTGGCGCGTGGCAATGATGCCGCGCTCCTGCATTTCGGCTGACGTCAGCTTGCCATCCAGATGATCCCAGACTTGGCGGTAGCCTACGGCACGTATCGAAGGTAACCCTGGATGCAGGTCACCTCTGGAACGCAGAGCTACGACCTCGTCCACAAACCCCTGTTCCAACATAATTGTGAATCTTTGTGCAATTCGATCATGCAGCACCTGGCGATTTGCCGGAGCGATGGCCAGATTCGCCACAGTATAGGGCAATTGTGACGCGCCAGATGCGCCTGCGTCAGCACTTTGCGCACTTTGTTTCAGCCGGTGTTCAGTCATGGTCTGCCCGCTGACACGCCAGACTTCCAGAGCGCGAGTGAGGCGCTGGGGGTCATTGGGGTGAATGCGCGCGGCGGACACCGGGTCCACGGCGGCCAACTGGTCGTGCAAGGCTTGCCAGCCAAGGCGTACAGCCTCTTCTTCCAGCTCGGCGCGCACTTGGGCGTCGGCCGGCGGCATATCCGCCAGTCCTTCCTGCAAAGCCTTGTAATAGAGCATCGTACCGCCCACCAGCAGCGGAATATTGCCCCGTGCGGTGATGTCGGCCATGGCCGCCAGGGCGTCGCTGCGAAAATCCGCGGCCGAATAGCTCTGCGACGGATCGATGATGTCGATCAGCTTATGCGGGTATTGGGCCAACAGCTCTTTGGAAGGCTTGGCGGTGCCGATGTCCATGTCCCGGTAAACCAGGGCAGAGTCGACACTGATCAGCTCGCACGGCAGCACTTTGGTCAGCTCGATGGCCAGGTCGGTCTTGCCGGCGGCCGTGGGGCCCATCAGAAAGATCGCGGGGGGCAAGGCACTCATCAACGGCCGCGCAAGAACAGTTTGTCCAGATCGTCCAGGCCCATTTGGGTCCAGGTCGGTCGGCCATGGTTGCATTGCCCGCTGCGTTCGGTGTTTTCCATGTCGCGCAGCAGGCCGTTCATTTCCGGCAGGGCCAGGCGACGATTGGCGCGGATGGCGCCGTGGCAGGCCATGGTGCCGAGCAATTCGTTGATGTGCGCCTGAATGCGGTCACTGGTGCCGTATTCCATCAGGTCCGCCAGCACGTCAGCGACCAGGCGGTTGGCCTCGGCCTGTTTGAGCAACGCAGGAATCTGGCGGATGGCCAGGGTTTCCGGGCCCAGGCGCTGCAATTCAAAGCCTAGCTTCTGGAACACGCCGTGGTGTTCTTCGGCACAATCGGCCTCACGCTGACTGACGGCCAGGGACTCCGGCACCAGCAGCGGCTGGCCGCTGAGACCTTCGCTGGCCATGGCGATCTTGAGGCGTTCGTACATGATCCGCTCGTGGGCGGCGTGCATGTCCACCAGCACCAGGCCATGGGCGTTTTCCGCCAGAATGTAGATGCCCTTCAGCTGCGCCAACGCGTAGCCCAGCGGCGGGATATCTCCACCGCCTTCCGGCAAGGCCACAGGCGTGCCCGGTTCGGCACCTGGCAGCGGCGCGAAAAACTCGCGGTAAGCCGCCTGGGCCTCAGCCACCGGCACTGCCGATTGAGGGCGCGGCGTATATTGGTATTGATAACCCGAGCCGGCGCCAGCATTCGGCGCGGTATAGGCAGGTTGCGACTGCGGCGATTGCAGCAGGTTGGCCGCCAGGCTCATTTCGCCCTGAGGGCCGAACTCACCGGCTTGCGGGCCACTCGGGCGGACCACGGCCGTCACAATCGGCGCGGACAGCTGATCATCCGGACGTACATCACCCAGCGTGCGGTGCAAGGTGCCATAGAGGAAGTCATGCACCATGCGCCCATCACGGAAGCGTACTTCGTGCTTGGTCGGGTGCACGTTGACGTCTACCACCGACGGGTCGACTTCAAAGAACAACACAAACGTGGGGTGGCGCCCGTTGAACAGCACGTCGCGATAGGCCTGGCGCACCGCGTGGGCCACCAGCTTGTCGCGCACCGCACGGCCATTCACAAAGAAATACTGCAAGTCCGCCTGGCTGCGGGAGAAGGTCGGCAAACCGACCCACCCCCACAGGCGCAATCCATTGCGCTCGATTTCAATCGGCAGCGCCTGCTCAAGGAAACCCGGCCCGCAAATCGCCGACACACGGCGAGCGCGCGCGGCGTCATCGTGGGCTTCGTGCAGGCTGAGGATGGTCTTGCCGTTATGCCGCAGGTGGAACGCCACATCGAAGCGAGCCAAAGCCAAGCGCTTGATGACTTCCTGCAGGTGATCGAATTCGGTTTTCTCAGCCTTGAGGAATTTACGCCGCGCCGGGGTGTTGAAGAACAGGTCGCGCACTTCCACCGACGTACCGACGGGATGGGCTGCCGGCTGGACCCGAGGCGCCATGTCGCGACCTTCGGTTTCAACTTGCCAGGCCTGCTCGGCGCTGCGGGTACGGGACGTCAGGGTCAAGCGCGCCACAGAACTGATGGACGCCAGGGCCTCACCACGAAAGCCCAGGCTCATCACCCGCTCAAGGTCTTCCAGGTCGCGAATCTTGCTGGTGGCGTGACGGGCCAGGGCCAGCGGCAGATCGTCGGACGAGATACCGCTACCATCGTCACGCACGCGCAGCAGCTTGACGCCACCCTGCTCCACGTCGACATCAATGCGCTTGGCGCCGGAGTCGATGCTGTTTTCCAGCAGCTCCTTGATCACCGATGCCGGACGCTCCACAACCTCGCCCGCCGCAATCTGGTTGGCAAGGCGCGGGCTGAGCAGTTCGATGCGTGAGCCGTTATCCAGAATCGAGTCGCTCATTACTGCGCCGCCAATTCGGTGCCAGGGATGGTCAACACCTGGCCGACTTTCAATTCATCGGTCTTCAGGTTGTTGGCGCTGCGCAAGGTAGCGGCCGACACCTGGAAACGCACAGCCAGCATGGCCAGGGTGTCGCCGGGCTGTACGCGATGGTCGCGCGGGCCCTGGGCGATTTTCCCGGAGTCGCGCAGCCAGGCGATGTAGGTGCCCGGTGGCGGATTCTGCTGGAAGAACTGGCGCACACCGGCACTGATGGAACGCGCCAGCGCTTGCTGGTGGCTGGCACTGGCCAGCTTCGAGGCTTCATTGGAGTTGGAGATAAACCCGGTTTCTACCAGGATCGACGGAATATCCGGCGACTTCAACACCATGAATCCTGCTTGTTCCACGCGCTGTTTGTGCAGCGAGGTAACACGGCCGATATTGCTGAGGACTTTCTGACCGACGTTCAAGCTGGACGTCAGCGAAGCGGTCATCGACAAGTCGAGCAGCACGCCGGCGAGCATTTTGTCCTTGTCATCGAGGGAGACGTTGCCGGCCCCGCCGATCAAGTCAGAACGGTTTTCACTGTCGGCCAGCCAGCGCGCGGTTTCGGACGTCGCGCCGCGATCCGACAGAGCGAACACCGAGGCACCGAAGGCCGCAGTAGACGGCGCGGCGTCGGCATGGATCGAGACGAACAGGTCGGCGCCCTTCTTACGGGCGATTTCGGTACGGCCACGCAACGGAATGAAGTAGTCGCCGGTACGGGTCAGCTCAGCGCGATAACCTTTCATCGCGCTGATCTGGCGCTGCAGTTCACGGGCGATCGCCAGTACCACGTCTTTTTCATGCTGGCCGCGTGAGCCGGAGGCGCCCGGGTCTTCACCGCCGTGACCAGCGTCGATCACTACGATGATGTCACGCTTGCCGGCCGGAGCCGGTGGCGGCGGAGGCAGCTTGACCTGCGGTTGCGACGGGTTGACCGGCACAGCCGGCACCGTCGCGACGCTTGGAGGCGGTGCAGGCGGCGGGTTGGCATCGGCGGCGTTGTCGAACAGGTCGACCACCAGTCGGTTGCCGTACTGGGCGTTGGGCGCCAGGGAGAAGCTTTTTGGGGTCACGACCTTTTTCAGGTCGATCACCACACGCAGGTCAGTCGGCGTACGCTGCGCCGAGCGCATGGCGGTAATCGGGGTGTTGGCGGTGGACACTTTCAACGGCGCGGCCAGGGTCGCACCGTTGATGTCAATCACCAGGCGATCAGGCGACGTCAAGGTAAAGACACTGTGCTGGACCGGGCCAGACAGGTCGAACACCAGTCGCGTGTTATCCGGCGCTCGCCACAGGCGAACACTTTTCACCTGTGAAGCAGCCAGAGCATTGACAGTCATTGCCGCAAGCAACACCCCCACGACAGCAACCAACGCGCGAAAGCGCATACCTAACCCCACCAATTATTTGAATTCCAATGCCAAAGCGGCGCACCAAGACTGGCCGCGCGTGCTCTGGGGCAACAACTTCAACTGACGTCCATGCTCATGCGGCGTAATGGTAATGGTCATGTCAGGCTTTGGCAAAAAGCCTGTGCCTTTATCTGGCCACTCGATCAGGCACAACGCATCTTCATCGAAGTAATCGCGGATCCCCATATATTCCAGCTCTTCGGGGTCCACCAGGCGATAGAGGTCGAAATGGAACGCTCGCACGTCGCCAATCTCATAGGGTTCTACCAGGGTGAACGTCGGGCTTTTTACCGCGCCGGTGTGGCCCAACCCGCGAATGATCCCCCGGGACAGCGTGGTCTTGCCCGCCCCCAGGTCGCCTTCCAGAAAGATCAGCCCCGCCCCGGCCGTGACCTGGGCAATGTGCTGGCCGAAGCTGACCATGGCCTCTTCATCGGCCAGGAAAAGAATTACTTCAGACACGGCGACTGTTCCTCCAGCAATTGACGAATGGCGGGTATCAGGTCGCTTGCCGCCAGGCCGCGACCAAAGGTGCCCTGGCGATCTCCCGCCGTGGCGTGCAACCACACGGCCAGGCAGCTTGCCTCATAAGCCGGCATGCCCTGGGCCAGCAACGCGCCCACCAGACCGGCCAGGACATCACCCAGGCCCGCCGTTGCCATCGCTGGATGGCCCTGGTCACACCGTGAAACACGTCCGTCCGGACTGGCAATCAAAGTTCCAGCCCCCTTGAGGATAGCCACTGCATTGAATGTCTGACTCAACGCGCGCGCCACCTTAAGACGATCGGCCTGAACCTCGGCTGTCGAAATACCCAGCAACCGCGCGGCTTCCCCTGGATGCGGGGTGATCACGCAGTTGGCCGGCAAGCTGACGCCGCCACTGGCAAGTTGGTTCAAGGCGTCGGCATCCCAGACTTGTGGCTGCTTCGCGTTGGCGGCGACGGACAGCAGGCTTTTACCCCAGGACGCGTCACCCAGCCCAGGCCCGATCACGATGACCGAGATCTTTTCCAACAGGCCCATCAGTTGATTGGCCGAACTCACGCCGACGGTCATGACTTCCGGCAAGCGGGCCAAAGCGGCCGACACGTGTTCCAGGCGCGTCGCCAGGGACACCATCCCCGCACCACTGCGCAAGGCACTTTCCGCGCTCAGCAAGGCTGCGCCGCCAAAGCCGCGGTCGCCGCCAATGACTAACAGGTGGCCAAACTGGCCTTTATGGGCGTCCGGGGAACGCGCCGCCAGTTGCGGCAGATGGCCGTGCAAGAGGGGCTGTACGTCGGTTATTGCGTGTTTTGTCTGCGGCATGCGTCTTCAAGCTCCGATGTCTGGCAGAATTATACGCATCTAACCTGTGGTTTCCCGTGTCTCATGCCTGCTATTACGTCCGATCTTCCCGCCCTCGCCCAATCGATCAAAGACTGGGGCCGCGAGCTGGGCTTTCAACAAGTCGGCATCAGCGGCCTGGACCTCGCCGAGCATGAGCAGCACCTGCAACGCTGGCTCGACGCGGGCTACCACGGCGAGATGGACTACATGGGCGCCCACGGCAGCAAACGCTCCCACCCCGACGAACTGGTGCCGGGCACCTTGCGCGTGGTGTCGCTGCGCATGGACTACCTGCCGGGCGATACGCAAATGGCCCAATTGCTGGCCAAGCCGGAAAAAGCCTATATCTCCCGCTACGCCTTGGGCCGCGACTACCACAAGCTGATCCGCAAGCGCGTGCAGCAACTGGCCGACCGCATTCAAGCGCAGATCGGCCCTTTCGGCTTCCGCGCCTTTGTCGACAGCGCGCCTGTGCTGGAAAAAGCCATCGCCGAAAAAGCCGGGCTGGGCTGGATCGGTAAAAACACCCTGGTCCTCAATCGCAAGGCCGGCAGCTATTTCTTCCTCAGCGAACTGTTTGTCGACTTGCCGCTGCCGATCGACGCGCCCCACAGCACCGAACATTGCGGCCGTTGCACTGCTTGCCTGGATATCTGCCCCACCAATGCCTTCGTCGGCCCTTACGTGCTGGACGCCCGACGCTGCATTTCCTACCTGACCATCGAGCTGAAGAACGCGATCCCCGAGGAGCTGCGCCCCCTGATCGGCAACCGTGTGTTCGGTTGCGATGACTGTCAGATCGTGTGCCCATGGAATCGTTTCGCCCGCCCTACCGCTGAAAGCGATTTCAAGCCACGCCACAATCTGGATAACGCGGAGTTGGCCGAACTGTTTATGTGGGACGAGGATAAATTCCTCAGCAGCACCGAAGGCTCACCCCTGCGCCGTGCCGGCTATGAGCGCTGGCTGCGCAACCTCGCGGTCGGCCTGGGCAATGCGCCCTCGAGCATTCCAGTGTTGGAGGCCTTGAAGGCGCGCCGGGATTACCCCTCGGAATTGGTACGAGAGCATGTGGAATGGGCGCTGAACCAGCACGCTACGCGCTAGTGCACGTCGTCGTTGTAGACGAACTTGGGCATTTCCCAGTGAAAACGGATCGCCAGCAGCCGCAATAGAAAGCCGCTGAACAGGGTCAGCAGGATCGACTGCTCGCTGGGCAGCTCCAGATAAAGGCAGAGCATGTAGAACCAAGCGGCGAGGAACGACACGCTGGCGTACAGCTCGCGGCGGAAGATCAGCGGGATGTCGTTGCAGAAGATGTCTCTCAGGATGCCACCGAAAACTCCAGTGATCACACCACTGACCGACGCCACCAGCATGCCGTGGCCCATCTCCAACGCGGTCATGCAACCAATCAGGGTGAACGCCACCAGGCCCACGGCGTCCAGCGCCAGGAACAACGAGCGCAGACGACGCATCAGCGGTGCGATAAAGATCGTCACCAGTGCGGCAATCGACGTCAGCACCAGGTACTCCGGGTGTTTGACCCAGGTCAGCGGGTAATGCCCGAGCAGCACGTCGCGCACCGATCCACCGCCCAACGCTGTGACGCAGGCGATCAGCACTACACCAAACCAGTCCATGCCGCGCCGCCCGGCCGACAGCGCGCCGGTCATGGCTTCGGCAGTGATGGCGATGAGGTAGAGCATCAGCAGCATGATGGCGATCCTTGCAAAGAGGCCGGCAGTCTAATCATTTGCTGATGGCACCAAAAGAGGGCAAGCCATTATCTGCCGCAAACTCGATCCTGTGGCGTCCGGCTTGCCGGCGATGGCGATCTTTGGGGCGCCATCGCCGGCAAGCCGGGCTCCTACAGGATGACGGTCATCAAGCCTTGATGAAATGCTTGCGGTAATGCTGCAGCTCGGCAATCGACTCGCGGATATCGTCCAACGCCAGGTGAGTGCTGCCTTTATGGAAGCTGTCTTTGACTTCCGGCGCCCAACGCGCGGCCAGCTCTTTAAGCGTGGACACATCCAGGTTGCGGTAGTGGAAGTAGCTTTCCAGCGCCTTCATGTGCGTATAAAGGAAACGACGGTCCTGGCAGATGCTGTTGCCGCAGATCGGCGACTTGCCCTTAGGCACCCACTTTTCCAGGAAGGCGATGGTTTCGGCTTCGGCTTCGGCCATGCTGACGCGGCTGTCGCGCACGCGCTGGGTCAGGCCGGAGTTACCGTGGGTGCGGGTGTTCCACTCGTCCATGGTGGCGAGCACGGCGTCGCTGTGGTGGATGGCGATCACCGGACCTTCGGCCAAGGTGTTGAGGTTGCTGTCGGTGACAATCGTCGCCATCTCGATGATGACATCGGTGTCGGGGTTCAGACCGGTCATTTCCAGATCGATCCAAATCAGGTTCTGTGGGTTTTGCATGGCTTGATTCTCTTGGCACCTTGGCGTAGCTGCGCAGTTTAGCAGGCGGGGGCGTGCTAGACTCGCCACCGTTTTACCCAACCTTTGCATTATCGACACGGAACACCAATGGCCAAACGCCAGCTCAATCGTCGCCAAAACTGGCGCATCGAAAAGATTCAAGGTGAACGCGCCGCTCGCGCCGCCAAACGTGAATCCTCCGCCGTAGAAGCGCTTGAAGGCGGCGACCTGGGCCCCGAGCAAACGGGCCTGGTGATCGCGCACTTTGGTGTGCAGGTCGAAGTCGAGGCGCTGGAAGGCGAACTCGCAGGCTCGGTCTCCCGTTGCCACTTGCGCGCCAACCTGCCGGCGCTGGTCACCGGCGACAAAGTAGTCTGGCGCGCCGGAAACCAAGGCATCGGCGTGATCGTTGCCCAGTTGCCACGTACCACCGAACTGCGTCGCCCGGACAGCCGTGGCCAACTCAAGCCGGTGGCGGCCAACGTCGACATGATCGTCATCGTGTTCGCGCCGCTGCCGGAGCCGCATGCCAACCTGATCGACCGCTACCTGGTCGCAGCCGAGCACGCTGGCATTCGCCCACTGTTGCTGTTGAACAAATTCGACCTGATCGACGAGCAAAACGCTCCCGCGCTGAATGCCTTGCTGGCGGTATACCGCACGCTCGGCTACCCGGTGCTGGAAGTTTCGGCGCATCACGGCAATGGCATGGAACAGCTGCAACAGCAGTTGGACGGGCGCATCAGCGTGTTTGTCGGCCAGTCGGGCGTGGGCAAATCCTCGCTGGTCAACAGCCTGCTGCCGGAAGTCGACACCCGTGTGGGCCCGCTGTCGGAACTGTCCGGCCAGGGCACCCACACCACCACCACCGCGCGGTTGTTCCATTTCCCCGGCGGCGGCGAGTTGATCGACTCCCCAGGCATCCGCGAATTCGGCCTTGGCCACGTCAGCCGCAGCGATGTGGAAGCGGGCTTTATCGAGTTCAACGACCTGATCGGCACTTGCCGCTTCCGCGACTGCAAACACGACCGCGAGCCGGGCTGTGCGTTGCTCAAGGCGCTGGAGGATGGGCGTGTGCAGCAGCAACGGATGAATAGCTATCGGTCGATTATTGCGAGTTTGCCGGAGAGCAGTTACTAAACCACCGCCGCTGTAGGAGCGAGCTTGCCCGCGAAGAACACACAGACGACGTGGGCATCCTGGATGAACGCGTTATCGTTGACGCTTTCGCGAGCAAGCTCACTCCTACAGGCAGGTATAAAAAGGCCGCGATCATCGCGGCCTTTTTATATGTAAAGCTTACGAACCCGTACCCGGCACCGTAGGATCCTTCACCCCACCATCATCAAACAAATTCAGCTTCTGGCGCAGCTCATGCGCCGGCAGCGGCTCTTGCCCTGGCGGAATGGCGTTCGGGTCGACCGGTACTTCACCCGGTGCGCCTGCACCTTGGGTGGGTTGCGGCGCTGGCGGCTGATCACCCTCAATCGCACGCTGGGCCTTTTTGGTCAGCACTACGATATCGATCCGGCGGTTGACCGGGTTAAACGGGTCTTGATGATCAAACAACTGCGATGAAGCGAAGCCCACGACACGCGCCACTTGCGGGTCCGGATAGCTGCCGGCTACCAGCGCGCGGCGAGCGGCATTGGCGCGGTTGGCCGAGAGTTCCCAGTTGCCGAAGTCACCCTGGCCTGCGTACGGCTTGGCGTCGGTGTGGCCGCTGATGCTGATCTTGTTCGGCACTGCCTTGATGGTGTCGGCCATGGCCAGCAGGATGTCTTCAAAGTACGGCTTCAAGCGTGCACTGCCGGAGTCGAACATCGGCCGGTTGGCCGCGTCGGTGATCTGGATACGCAAACCTTCAGGCGTGATCTCGAAGGAAATCTGGTCCTTGAATTTCAGCAGTTGCGGGTTTTCCTCAACCTTGGTCTGCAGTTCTTGCAGCAACAGTTCAAGGCGCTCCTGCTCGACCTGTTCGGCCATGGACTCGACCGTGTCGCGCTCGATCGGGATTTTTTCCTGGGGCGATTCGGTCTGCACTTCCGGGTTGATGGTGCGCTCAGGCGCCAACTGCGGCGAACCGCCCAGGTCGATCACGAAGGGCGTGCCGCTTTCCGAGAAACCAATCGGGTCTTTGAAGTAACCGGCGATGGCGATCTTCTGTTCCGGCGTGGCGGTGGACATCAGCCACAACACCAGAAAGAACGCCATCATCGCCGTCGCAAAGTCGGCGAAGGCGATTTTCCAGGCGCCGCCATGGTGCCCCGCAGCGAAGCGCTTGACGCGCTTGATGATTATCGGCTGGTTGTTTTCCATGGCTTAGCGACCGCGAACCGCTTGTTCCAGCTCGGCGAAGCTTGGGCGATGTTTCGGGTACAGCACCTTGCGGCCGAATTCCACCGCCAGCGACGGCGGCATGCCGGAGGCTGAGGCGACCAAGCTGGCCTTGATCGATTCGTACAGGTTGATTTCTTCCTTGGCGTCATGGGCCAGGGAGGTGGCCAGCGGGCCGAAGAAGCCGTAGGCCGCGAGAATACCGAAGAAGGTACCGACCAGTGCCGCACCGACGTGCATACCGATGGCAGCCTGGTCGCCCTCACCCAGGGACGCCATGGTCACCACAATACCGAGTACCGCCGCAACGATACCGAACCCCGGCATACCGTCAGCGATCCCTGTCACGGCGTGGGAGGGATGCTCCAGCTCTTCTTTAAGGCTGAACAACTCCATGTCGAACAGGCCTTCCAGCTCATGGGGGGCCATGTTGCCGGAGGACATGATGCGCAGGTAGTCACAGATGTAGGCGGTCATGCGCTCATCTTTGAGCACGGCCGGGTACTTGGCGAAAATCGGGCTGGCGGCGGCATCTTCGATGTCAGCCTCGATGGCCATCATGCCTTCGCGACGGCTTTTGTTGAGGATCTCGTAGACCAGGCCCAGAACCTCCAGATAGAAGGTGTGGGTGAAGCGCGAACCGAACATGCCCAGGGACTTCTTGACCACGTGCATGGTCATGTAGCCGGGGTTGGCCTGCAAGAATGCGCCGAACGCCGCACCACCGATGATCAGCACTTCGAAGGGCTGGATCAACGCAGCAATTTTACCGTGGGACAGGACGTAGCCACCGAGCACGCTTGCGATGACGACGATGATGCCGATAATTTTAGCCATAGGGGATGAGTACTTGCGCCGTCGGGTTCATGGACATATTGGGTGTAGCAGAAAACTCTTGTTCTACTTATCGGCAAAACTGCGCCAGACTATAGCCCGTTAAGGCGAAAAGCCAGTTCGGCCCGCTCCGGGCGTGTAGACCGCAAGTGATGATCGCGCCCCTATCATGGCTAATGAAACGACAGTCCCAACTGCAAAACCGACCTCTCTCGCCGCTTGGGTCAAGCGCCTGGACGATGTGCTGCTGCCTGTGCCCCAGGCCAGCCACGACCGTGTGTGCAAAGGCATCCGCGACAGCCGCAGTTCATTGCGAGATATTGCCGAGCTGATGCAAAGCAGCCCGGCGCTCGTGCTCAGCGTGATGCGCGAGGCCAACAGCCACACCCATGGCAGCCTGGCGGAACCGGCGGAAAACCTCGAAGTGGCGCTCAATCGCCTGGGCCTCAAGCGCGCCGAAGAACTGCTGGCACGCCTGCCGTCGGTGCCGGCCAACGAGATTCCTGTGGCGTTGCGCCAATTGCTGCTGGTGAGCCAGCACGCGTCGCAACAAGCCAACGGTTTGTTCGGCAGCCGCCTGGCGCGACTGTGGCAGGACATTCACTGGGGCAGCCTGCTGTTTCTGTCGCCGCTGTGGCCGATGGCGGTCGCCTACCCCAAACTCCTCGAAGAATGGGAACTGCGGGTGATCCACAAAGGCCAATCGGCGCGCGAGGTCGAGCAAGCGTTGTTCGGCGTGCGCTTGCTGGACCTGTGCGTCGCCCTGACCGAAGCCTGGCACTTACCGATCTGGGTATCCCAAGGCTACAAGCTGCTGATGAGCGAGAAACGCTTGCTGGTCAAGGCGCTGCACATCGCCCGCGAGGACGACCCACTGCGCCACCAGCAATTGCTCGACGCCGAACCCATTCTGCGCCGCTGGTTGAACCAGCCGGCCAACACCGTGCTGCTGGCCAACGGCCTGGCGATGTCGGCCCAGGAGTCCTGGACCTGCCCGCACACCGAACGCTGGCAATTGCTCACTGCGCTGTACCTGCAACAGCCTTTGGGCGAGGTGCAGCAACTGGTCCACCAACAGGCTGTCACCAGCGCCCGCACCGCCTTGATGCCCGACCTCTGGCACCCGGCGCTGTCGCTGATCTGGCCGTGGCATGTACAGAAGATTCATCGCGGCCTGCTCCCAGCGCCGCCGCCCACTGCCGAGGCCCTGGCCGTGTGGCGCAAGCGCTGCACCGAGCTGCTGGTAGAGCCGAGCCGCTTTGCCAACGCCATGCACCTGACCACCTGCGCCAAGGAGGCCCTGGTGGCCAGTGGTATGCAGCGGGTCATGTTGTTGATGGCTGACCGCGCCATGAGCACCTTGCGCGTGCACCAGGCCGATGGCCTGCCCAAGGATGCGGCCAATTTGAGCCTGGATGTGGTCAACAGTACGTTGCTGCAGCGCTTGCTGGAAAAGTCCGCCCAAGTACGCCTCAACCCTGAAAACCACGCGCAGTTTTCGGCTTTGCTGCCGCCGATCCTGCGCCGCCTGTTCACCGGCGAACACCTGTTGCTGCGCTCCTTGAGCTGCAATGGCAAGGTGGTGATGCTGATGGTGGCCGACCAGGGCGGCGGCCCGTTCTCGGAAACCACCGTGCAGGCCTTCGGCAAAACTGCCCAATGCATCGAGAAAGCCCTGCACTGCTTTACCAACCGCAGCGCCTGATGCTTGCGCTACAATTGCCGTCTTTTATCGCCAACATTTGTGCCCAGGAGACCTCACATGCCTGACTTCTCTGGCTTGCCGCTGGTGATCGAATCCAGCGACCTGCTTGGTCGCCTCGATGCCGAACACCTGATACTGGTGGACCTCACCAGTGCCGCCCGCTACGCCGAAGGGCATATCCCCGGCGCGCATTTCGTTGACCCCAAGCGCACCCAACTGGGCCAGCCGCCGGCGCCCGGCCTGCTGCCCAACAAGGCTGATCTTGAGAAACTGTTCGGCGAACTGGGTCATACCCCGGACGCCACCTACGTGGTCTACGACGACGAAGGCGGCGGCTGGGCCGGACGATTCATCTGGATGCTCGACGTGATCGGCCACCAGAAGTACCACTACCTGGACGGCGGCCTGCTGGCCTGGCTGGAAGAAAAGCACCCGGTCTCGACCGAGGTGCCCGCCCCCGTCGGCGGCCCGGTCAGCCTCACGCTGCACGACGGCCCCACCGCCACCCGCGAATACCTGCAAAGCCGCTTGGGCGCTGCCGACCTGGGCATCTGGGACGCACGCGGTCCGCTGGAGTACTCCGGCGAGAAGGTCCTCGCAGCCAAAGGCGGACACATCCCCGGCGCGGTGAACTTCGAATGGACCGCCGGCATGGACAAGACGCGCAACCTGCGTATCCGCCGTGACATGCCGCAGATCCTCGAAGACCTCGGGCTGACCCGCGACAAAGAAATCATCACCCACTGCCAGACTCACCACCGCTCTGGCTTCACCTACCTGGTGGCCAAGGCGCTCGGTTATCCGCGAGTCAAAGGTTATGCCGGTTCCTGGGGCGAATGGGGCAACCACCCCGACACCCCCGTCGAGATTTAAGGTTTAAGGACAGTTATGAAAAAGCAGTTGTTTATCCTCAGCCAGTACTTGCTGCCGCACCACTTGCTGTCGCGCCTGGCCGGTTGCGTTGCCGAGTGCCGTGTGCGCTGGTTCAAAAATGCGTTCACCACATGGTTCGCCAAGCGTTATCAAGTGGACATGTCCCAAGCCCTGGTTGAGGACCTGACCGCTTACGAGCACTTCAATGCCTTCTTCACCCGCGCCCTGAAAGACGGCGCGCGCCCACTGGATCAAACCCCAGGCGCGGTGTTGAGCCCTGCCGATGGTGCGGTCAGCCAACTGGGCCCGATCGAGCATGGCCGGGTGTTCCAGGCCAAGGGCCACAGCTTCAGCGTGCTGGAGTTGCTAGGTGGTGATTCGGCCGTAGCAGCGCCGTTCATGGGTGGTGATTTCGCCACCATCTATCTGTCGCCGAAGGACTACCACCGGGTGCACATGCCGCTGGCCGGCACGCTGCGTGAGATGGTCTACATCCCGGGTCGCATCTTCTCGGTGAACCAGACTACCGCTGAAAACGTACCTGAACTGTTCGCGCGCAACGAGCGCGTTGCCTGCATTTTCGACACCGAACGCGGCCCGATGGCCGTGGTATTGGTGGGCGCGATGATCGTCGCGTCGATTGAAACCGTATGGGCCGGCCTGGTGACACCGCCGAAGCGCGAGCTGAAAACCTTCCGCTACGACGAGGCTGCACGTGCGCCGATTCATCTGGAAAAAGGTGCGGAGTTGGGTCGCTTCAAGCTGGGTTCGACCGCAATCGTACTGTTCGGGCCGGATCAGGTGAAGTGGGCTGAAGAACTGGCCGCTGGTACTCCGGTACAGATGGGCCAAGGCATCGCCGCACCTAAAGCCTGATCGACACAGACCCTGTAGGAGCGAGCTTGCTCGCGAAGAACTCAAGAACACCGCGGGCATCCAGAATGCCCGTGTAATCGTTGACGATTTTCGCGAGCAAGCTCGCTCCTACAGGGGGTGGCGTGACGGCCTAAAGCTGGCCGTCGCGGTCGCGGAAGCCCAGCAGATACAGCACGCCATCCAGCCCCAGCGTCGAAATCGCCTGCTTGGCCGACTGCTTCACCAGCGGCTTGGCACGGAACGCCACACCCAACCCGGCGATCGCCAGCATCGGCAGGTCATTCGCACCGTCGCCGACCGCAATGGTCTGTTCCAGACGCAACCCTTCCTTGTGGGCCAACTCCTTCAACAGGTCCGCCTTGCGCTGCGCGTCAACAATCGGCTCCACGGCCACGCCGGTCACCTTGCCATCCACCACTTCCAGCTCATTGGCGAACACGTAGTCAATGCCCAGCTTGGCCTGCAATTGCTTGGCGAAGTAGGTGAAGCCACCCGACAGGATCGCGGTCTTGTAACCCAGGCGCTTGAGTTCGGCGAACAGGGTCTCGGCGCCTTCGGTCAGGCGCAGGGAGGCGCCGATGGAGTCCAGCACGCTCACATCCAGACCTTTGAGCAGCGCGAGGCGCTCCTTGAAGCTGGCGCGGAAATCCAGCTCACCGGCCATGGCGCGCTCGGTGATTTCGGAAACCTGCTCGCCCACACCGGCGGCTTTGGCCAACTCGTCGATGACTTCAGCCTCGATCAGCGTGGAGTCCATGTCGAACACCGCCAGACGGCGGTTGCGGCGGAACAGCGAGTCTTCCTGGAACGCGATATCGACATTCAGCTCCTGGGCCACGCTGAGGAACTCGGCGCGGAGGGCTTGCGGGTCGGCCGGTTCACCGCGCACGGAGAACTCGATGCAGCCCTTGCCTTTGTCGGCCGGGGTGTCCAGCGGCATACGACCCGACAGACGGTCAATATGGTCGATATTCAGGCCGTATTGCGCAGTAATGGAGCTGACGCGCTGCAACTGTTCGGCGGTGACCTTGCGGGTCAGCAGCGTCACGATGTGGCGTTTCTTGCCCTGGCCGGCGACCCATTGCTGGTAGTCCTCTTCGGAGACCGGGGTGAAACGCACCTGTTGATCCAGCTTGTACGCCGTAAACAGGATGTCCTTGAGCACCGAAGACGCCTGTTCAGTGCTCGGGATCTCGACCAGGATGCCGAAGGACAAGGTGTCGTGGATCACCGCCTGACCGATGTCGAGAATGTTCACACCACCCTGGGCCAGAACACCGGTAATGGCTGCGGTCAGACCTGGGCGGTCTTCCCCCGTGATGTTTATCAGGACAATTTCGCGCAAGGCGCACCCCCAGGCTGGAAAAAAACCGCATTCTACCCACTTTCAGTGACCATCGGGCACAGCCAGCGCTTTGCCGGTCCTAGGGCTGTCGCTATACTGCGCGTCAACTTCACGGACCAAGAGCCGAGCGCAAGTGAACCGGCCCACGCCAGTAAAAACCGATAATTTCTTCCTGCTGATCTTCCGGGCACTGCGCCACCGCCGTGTACCGATCGCATTACGCATCGCCAGCCATAACGTGATCCTGGTCGCCCTGGCCCTGGTGATCTACGCCTGCGTGATGGGTTTGCAGTTCAAACAGGCCATGCATGAGCAAGCCGACGCCCTGGGCGAGAGCTTGACCACCCAGACCGCCACCTCGGCGACTGAGTTGTTGGTGTCCAATGACATCCTCAGCCTCAACGTGCTGCTCAACAACCTGACCAAGAACCCGCTGGTGGCCCACGCCGCCATCTACAGCGTGGACAACCGGATCATGGCCGAAGCCGGGCAACGCCCGAAAAACGGCCTGCTGGGTGAAGCCGAAGGTCTCTACCAGAGCAATATTACGTTTCAGGATGTGAAAGCCGGCCAACTGCGCATCAGCCTGGACATGCAGCAATTCCAGCAGCCGATGACCATCAGCCTGCAAAGCATGGGCATCTTGAGCGCGATCCTGCTGGCACTGGCGTTGGCGTTGAGTCTGCGCCTGGGTCGACACATCTCCACGCCACTGATGCAGTTGCGCATCTGGCTGCGCGATATCGACGAACACACCCCGGCCACTGAACGCCAGGATGAGATCGGTGACCTCGCCCGCCAGTTGCACGCCAGTTTCGCCCCGGAACCGGTGGTGCGCGAAGTAGAGCCAGAGCCTGAGTTCGACGAAACAGACTACGACGACGAGCCTGCGTTTGAAGTGCAAGAAGCGCCGGTAGCAGGCCTGAAGCCTGCCACCCGCCAGGCGTTCAAAGCCGAAGAAGACGAACTGGACGACGAAGACCCCTTCGCCGACCTGCGCGACACCTCGGCCAGCGAACCGGCCGTCGCACCGAAGCCAGTCCCGGTGAAGAACACCGAACCCCAGTTCAGCGCCGTATTGGCTGTGCAACTGGGCGCTCAGGACCAACTGCGTCGCCTGCCCCGCGCACGCCTGACCGAGCTGCTGGAGCGCTACCGCGACTGCCTCGACCAGGCCGCTTCGCTGTACCAGAGCGAGCTGCACACCCTGAACGACGGCAGCACGCTGATGCTGTTCCACAGTGAAGACAGCGGCGAAGACTACCTGACCAACGCCATCTGCTGCGGCGAGTTGCTTCGCGCCCTGGGCCATGCCCTGCAGATCGAAGTGGCCGACAGTGGCATCACGCTGCAACTGCAGTTGGGCCTGACGGTGAGCGATGACCTGTTTGGCATGAGCCAGATCGACCTGCTGCTCACCGAAAGCGCCCAGGACGCCCTGGCGCTGTCGCAGCACAGCCGCAACCTGTTGCTGGTGGAACGTAAGATCAGTGAAGACACACTGATCCGCCAGCGCGCACGCATCCGCCCGATTGCCAGCCCAGAGGGTGCAAGCTGTGTGGAGCGGTTGATGGAGCCGTATCCCTCGATGCTGGAGCGGCAGCTGGCGCGGATGCACGAGACCCGCACCAAAGGTTAAGGTGAAACGGGCTTGCTGTAGCGCAGAGGGCTCCTGTGGTGAAGGGCTTCTGTGGCGAGCGGGCTTGGCGTGGTGAGCGGGCGTGCCCCGCGCTGGGCTGCGAAACGGCCCCAATCCAGTCACCGCATGTTTCCAGGTAGAACCGGCCGCCTGGTTTTAGGGCCGCTTCGCGCCCCAGCGCGGGGCAAGCCCGCTCACCACAAAAGCCTCCCTCACCACAGGAAGCCTCTCATCACAGAAGCAAACAACAAAAAAGGCCCGCTGAATCAGCGGGCCTTTTTGTTTGTCTGCGATTCAGATCAGAACCTGAACACTTCCATATCCGTGCGAATCGGCGTCGCCATTGGCATCTTCGGCTTCTGCGGTTCTGCCGGCTTAGCCTGCGCCGGGGCGCTCTGCTTGCGCGGCGCTTCGGCAATCGGCGGTTGGTTGGCCAATGGCTTGAGGGCCACCGACAACTGCTGTGCCAGATGTTGCAACAACACGCCCTGGGCCTGGACCTGGGACGCGGTGGTGCCGGTGTGCTGCTCCTGCAGGTGCACGATGCGGTTATCGCGTACCTGGCCACGACGATCGATCAAGCGCCATTGCGCATCGAGAATCGCCGGCTGCGACGTACCGGAGTCAAGACGGGTGATCGTCAGCAACACCTGCACGTCCGGAGTAAACCCGGTCGGCGCGGGCGCCAGCACCACACGCTGGCTGTCCAGTTGACCTGCGACCTGACGCAACATCAATTGGTTGATGTCGGACGACAAACTGCCCGCCCAACGACCATCGGTGGAACCTTGCAGGCTGCCGTCGTTCTGACGTTGTAGCAGGGTTTCGCGTTGCAGGTAGTCGGCGACAACTACCGGGCCCAGCAAGACGGCCATGCCGGCGGTCTGTGCAGGTTGAGCCGGACTTCCGCTGTCCAGCTGGTACAGCGACACCGGTTGATGTGTGCTGCAACCCGCCAGCCCCAAAAGGCCAGCGAGCACGAAAAATAAAGGAAGGCGTGGAGCAGTCATCATCCCATCCAGGTGGCTGCCACAAGGCGAACCACAATGTAATACTAAAAATAACCTAAACACGCTCGGCCACGCCGGCGCTGGAAAGGCCATATCATCCGTGAATATGCGCCATGACTCCAGCGCCAAAGCGTCGATCTACGCGTTAAATCGTAGATCGAGGGCTCTAATACGCGTTAAACCGGCGTTTCCACCAGCAAAGCATCCACGCGCTGGAAGCCACGAGGCAATTTGTTACCACGCCGACCGCGCTCACCCTTGTAATGCTCAAGGTCGTCAGGACGCAACGACAGGGTACGTTTACCGGCCTGAAGCACCAACGTCGCGCCTTCCGGGATCACTGCGATGTCGGTCACATACTCTTCGCGACTGGCCACTCGCTCGCCGGGAATGCCAATGATCTTGTTGCCCTTGCCTTTGCCCAACTGCGGCAGGTCGCTGATCTTGAATACCAGCAAACGCCCCTCGGTAGTCACCGACGCCAGCCAGTTGCTCTCTCGGTCGTCCACCGGCCGCGGCAGGATCACCTTGGCGTTGTTAGGCAAGCTCAGCAGAGCCTTGCCCGCCTTGTTCTTGGCCTGCAGGTCTTCACCTTTCACCACAAACCCATAGCCCGCGTCGGAGGCGATCACGTACAGCGCATCGTCGTCCGGCAGCAGCACGCACTCGAAATTCGCCCCTGGCGGCGGCGTCAGGCGCCCGGTCAATGGCTCACCCTGCCCCCGTGCAGACGGCAAGGTGTGGGCCGGTACCGAATAACTGCGCCCGGTGGAATCGATAAACACCGCAAACTGGTTGGAACGCCCGGCGGCAGCGGTCTTGAACCCGTCACCCGCCTTGTACGACAAGCCAGTGGCGTCAATATCATGCCCTTTGGCGGAGCGAACCCAACCCTTTTCCGACAGAACGACGGTAATTTTCTCGTTTGGCAGCAACTCGGTTTCTGTCAGCGCTTTCGCTTCTGCGCGCTGCACGATCGGCGAACGACGGTCATCGCCGTAGGTTTCGGCGTCTTTGATCAGCTCGCTGCGCACCAGCTTCTTCAGCTTGGCTTCGCTGCCCAGCAGCGCTTGCAGCTTGGCTTGCTCCTTGAGCAGCGCGTCCTGTTCGTCGCGCAGCTTCATTTCTTCCAGTCGCGCCAACTGACGCAAGCGGGTGTCGAGGATGTAGTCAGCCTGAATCTCGCTCAACTCGAAACGCGCAATCAACTCGGCTTTCGGGTGCTCGGCGGTACGGATGATGTGGATCACTTCATCCAGGTTGAGGTAGGCAATCAGCAAGCCGTCCAACAGGTGCAGGCGACGCTCGACCTTATCCAGGCGGAATTGCAGGCGGCGACGCACGGTGTTGACCCGGAACTCCAGCCACTCCACCAGCAGGTTGCGCAGGTTTTTCAGCTGTGGCTTGCCGTCCAGGCCGATGATGTTGACGTTGACCCGGTAGCTGGACTCCAGGTCCGTGCTGGCAAACAGATGCTGCATCAGCACTTCGTGGTCGACCCGGCTGTTGGTCGGGATGATCACAATGCGGCAAGGGTTTTCGTGGTCAGATTCGTCACGCAGGTCGGCAACCTGCGGCAATTTCGACGGTTTGGCCTGCATCAGCGCGGCGATCTGCTCCAGCACCTTGGCACCGGACACCTGGTGCGGCAACGCGGTGACGATAATGTCGCCATCTTCGATGTGGTAAACAGCGCGCATACGCACCGAACCCTTGCCGGTTTCGTACATCTTCAGCAGGTCGGCGCGCGGCGTGATGATTTCCGCTTCGGTCGGGTAATCCGGCCCCTGGATGTGCTCGCAGAGTTGTTCTACCGTGGCTTTGGGCTCATCGAGCAAGCGCACGCAGGCGGTGGCGACTTCACGCAGGTTATGCGGCGGCACGTCAGTGGCCATACCCACAGCAATACCGGTGGTGCCATTGAGCAGGATATTCGGCAAACGTGCCGGCAACACCAGCGGCTCGTCGAGGGTGCCGTCGAAATTAGGCCCCCAGTCGGCGGTGCCCTGGCCCAATTCGCTCAGCAGGACTTCCGAATAACGCGACAGACGCGCTTCGGTATATCGCATCGCAGCGAACGATTTGGGATCGTCCGGCGCCCCCCAGTTGCCCTGGCCGTCTACCAGCGTGTAGCGATAGCTGAACGGCTGCGCCATCAGCACCATCGCTTCGTAGCAGGCGGAATCGCCGTGGGGGTGGAACTTACCGAGCACGTCACCGACGGTACGCGCCGACTTCTTGTGCTTGGAATCAGCGTCCAGGCCCAACTCACTCATGGCGTAGATGATGCGCCGTTGTACGGGCTTGAGGCCGTCGCCGATATGCGGCAAGGCACGGTCCATGATCACGTACATGGAGTAGTTGAGGTAGGCATTTTCGGTGAAGTCAGCCAGCGACCGGCGTTCTACGCCATCTAAGCTGTCTGCGAGGATGTCACTCATGCGGGCCTCATCATGGTCGGGTAAGGTGCTGCGGAACTGCCGCTGCACCGGGTCAATTCAAAAAAACAGGGGCTCATGGGCGAGCGCTCCAGCCACCGACAGGGGCGGCGAAACGATAGACCACGGGGCGCTTTTCACCATCGGCACGCGGGCCGAAATTGTTGTCGATGCCCAGCCAGGCACCGTCGGCGTCCACCACCAGGGCTTCTGCCAGGCCATAGGGCTGAGGATAACGCCGCTCGGGCGTCAGGGTCTCGTCGGCAAACGACCAGCACAGTTCGACCTTGGCCGTGACCGCATCACGCCGGCAAATCTGGAACGCATTGCGCTCCAGGGTAAACAGCTTTCCGTTGAACAGCGCCAGGTCGGCGAAGTCCTTGGACACCGCCTTGGGGTTCGGGAACTGGGCCGGTTGCACTTCCTGGCCGGCTTCGCTCAACAATACGCAGGGGCCGTCACAATCCCACAGGCTTTGCGGACGCTTGATCGAAATTAGCCCCCGTCGTTCGCGCTCGGCTGCCAGCCAAATCTGATTGCCTTCGGGATTGATCGCGAGGCCTTCAAACAAGGCGTTGAAGTGCAGCAACATGCCGCTGGCCCGCGCTTCACGCACCATGCCCGGCGCGATCTTCAACCACTCAGGCGAACCCGTCACCGGCACTTGCAGCACCGCCGCATGGGCTTCGCTGACTACGTAGCGGTTGCCGGCGGCATCGCAGGTGATGCCTTCAAAGTCCAAATCGCCACCGCGAATGAACGATGCAGCCTTGGTGCGCGAACGCAAACCCCACGGCAGTCCGGATTCCGGCACCGGTGGTACGTCGATCTTTACCGCCTCGGCCTGCCAGGTTGGCGCACTGACATCCAGGCGGTAGATCTGGTCGTCATCGCGGTCGGAAACCGTCCACAACTCCTTGCCACACAAGGCCAGGCCCGACAGGTTACCGCCGCGCATGCCGTCCACCGGGTGTTCGGACATCAGCTTTAGCTCAGCCACGGGCGCGGCAACTACCGTGGTAGCCACCACCCCGCTCAACATCAGGATCGCCAGGGCGAAACCTGTGCGCATCAGCCCAGAACCTCGGCCAGGTTGCCTTTGGACTCCAGCCAGGACTTACGGTCAGGCGCGCGTTTCTTCGCCAGCAGCATGTCCATCATTTCCGACGTGGCGGCGTAGTCTTCCAAGGTCAACTGCACCAGGCGCCGGGTATTCGGATCCATGGTGGTTTCGCGCAGCTGCGGCGGGTTCATTTCACCCAGGCCCTTGAATCGCGTGACCTGTGGCTTGCCGCGTTTCTTCTCGGCGACCAGGCGATCGAGGATGCCATCGCGCTCGGCTTCGTCCAGGGCGTAGTAAATCTCCTTGCCCAGGTCGATCCGATATAACGGCGGCATCGCAACGTAGACGTGACCGGCATCCACCAACGGGCGGAAGTGCTGAACGAACAACGCGCACAGCAGCGTGGCGATGTGCAGGCCGTCGGAGTCGGCGTCGGCGAGGATGCAGATCTTGCCGTAGCGCAGTTGGCTCATGTCCGCTGCGCCGGGATCAACGCCAATGGCCACGGCGATGTTGTGCACCTCCTGGCTGGCCAGGACTTCGCTGCCATCGACTTCCCAGGTGTTGAGGATCTTGCCGCGCAACGGCAGGATCGCCTGGAATTCCTTGTCCCGCGCTTGCTTGGCGGAACCGCCGGCGGAGTCACCTTCCACCAGGAACAGCTCGGAGCGCATCGGGTCTTGCCCGGCGCAATCGGCCAGCTTGCCGGGCAATGCCGGGCCCTGGGTGATGCGCTTGCGCTCGACCTTCTTGCTGGCCTTCAAACGACGACCGGCGTTGTTGATCGCCAACTCCGCCAGGGCCAGGCCCAATTCAGGATGCTCGTTGAGCCACAGGCTGAAGGCATCCTTGACCACGCCTGAGACAAACGCCGCCGCCTCGCGGGACGACAGGCGCTCTTTGGTCTGGCCGGAGAACTGCGGCTCCTGCATTTTCATCGACAGCACGAACGCGATGCGCTCCCACACGTCTTCCGGCGCCAGCTTCACACCGCGCGGCAGCAGGCTGCGGTATTCGCAGAATTCGCGCATGGCATCCAGCAAGCCCTGGCGCAAACCGTTGACGTGGGTGCCGCCCTGGGCCGTCGGGATCAGGTTGACGTAGCTTTCCTGCACGCTGTCGCCACCTTCCGGCAACCACAGCAGCGCCCAGTCCACAGCTTCTTTATTACCGGCCAAACTGCCGCAGAACGGCTCGTTGGGCAGGCGCTCGAAGTCGCTGACGGAGTCTTCCAGGTACGAACGCAGGCCGTCTTCATAGTGCCACTCGACCTTCTCACCGGTGCCTTTGTCTTCAAAGGTCACCAGCAGGCCTGGGCACAGTACAGCCTTGGCCTTGAGCACGTGCTTGAGGCGGCTGATGGAGAATTTCGGCGAATCGAAGTATTTCGGATCCGGCGCAAAGTACACGCTGGTGCCGGTGTTGCGCTTGCCCACGGTGCCGATCACTTCCAGGTCGGTGGCTTTGTAGCCATCGGCGAAGGTCATCTGGTACTCGTTGCCGTCGCGCTTGACCTTGACCCGCACCAGCGTGGACAAGGCGTTGACCACCGAAATACCCACGCCATGCAGACCGCCGGAGAACTGGTAGTTCTTGTTGGAGAACTTGCCGCCCGCATGGAGCTTGGTGAGGATCAGCTCGACGCCCGACACACCCTCTTCCGGGTGGATGTCCACCGGCATGCCGCGACCATCGTCGGACACTTCCAGGGAGTGGTCAGCGTGGAGAATGACATGCACCGACTTGGCGTGGCCGGCCAGGGCTTCATCGACGCTGTTGTCGATGACTTCCTGGGCAAGGTGGTTCGGCCGACTGGTGTCGGTGTACATGCCGGGGCGTTTGCGCACCGGGTCGAGGCCCGAGAGGACTTCGATGGCGTCGGCGTTATAAGAGCTAGCGCTGGGAGTGGCCATGGGGTCTCGTCGTGAGTCGTTCGATTAAAAAGTGACCTGCGATTCTTACAATGAAGAAAAATCGAAGGATTGATACTGATCTGCGCCAATGCCGGCAAAGCTCAACATGGCCGGCAATTGCTGGGCGAACCCTTGGTAACCATGGTCGCCCCCGGCCTGGATGCGCAAGGCACAGGCCCGGTAGTACTGCTGGGCGAGGCGATAATCCAGGGTTTCATCCCCGGTCTGCAACCACACCTGATACCGCGCGGCATCCTGGGGAGCCGGTACTTCCAGCTCGGCCAGCGCCGTAACGTGGTCGTGGGTCAGTTCCCAGGTTTCATCGGTGTAGAGGTTCTTCTGGGTGCCCAGGTAACCGTCGAACATCCGATGAGGGCTGACCGCCGGGTTCACCAGCAACGCCTTGAGGCCATGGCGCTCGGCAAGATGGGTTGCATAGTAGCCGCCGAGTGAGCTGCCGACCAGCAGTGGCCGCCCCAGCTCGGCGATCGCTGCTTCCAATTGCGGAATCGCCTGACGGGGATGGTGATGCAGGGCCGGTACGCGCAGTTGGTCGGCCAGGCCGAGAGTGTCCATCACGGTGATCAGTTGGCTGGCCTTATTGGACGCCGGCGCACTGTTGAAACCGTGGATATACAGGATCGAAGCGGACATGCCGGGCTCTCCGTGCTTGCGCCAAAAAAGGCGCAGTTTACAGGTAAATCTCAGTAGCCGTTGCTACCGTAATCCACTGTAAACACGAAGCCGGCCAAGCGTTCTACGCCCGTTTCCAACCGTCCGTCGGCATGCAGCCGCAGCCAGCGGTAGCCCGGCGCCTGCTCGCTGACCTTGAAATCCTCGCTGCCCGGTGCGAACTGGATGCAGGTGGACGGCGATGCCAGCAGGCGTACGCCGTTGCGTTCGCGGTCGATCTCCTGGTGCACATGCCCCCACAGTACCGCCCGCGCCTGCGGGAAACGGTCGAGCACGGCAAACAACGCCTCAGGATTGCGTAAGCCAATGGGCTCCATCCAGGCGCAACCGATGGACACCGGATGATGGTGAAAACACACCAGATGATGACGGTTCGGCGCTTCGCTCAAGGCCTGGACGAGCAGTTGCAGTTGTTGATCCTGCAGGTAGCCCGGCACGGAGCCGGGAACAGCGGAGTCCAGCAGGGTGACGCGCCAGTTGCCGATATCGACCACCGGCTCCAATAAATCGCTGTGCACCGCGGCGCGGGCCATGATCTGCGGTTCGTCATGATTACCGGGAATCCAGCGCGCCGGGGCGTCGATCTGCCGGGTCATGTCACGAAATTGCTGGTACGACTCCAGCGTGCCGTCCTGTGACAGGTCCCCCGTGGCCAACACCAAATCGATGTGCGGCTGCTGCGCGCGCACCAATTCGATGACGCCTTGCAGGCTTTCACGGGTGTTCATGCCCAGCAGCGTGCCGTCGGCCTCGGCAAACAAATGGCTATCAGACAGCTGCACCAGCAATGCGGGCGCATCGGGACTCACAGTGGATACGCTCGGCAAGGCGCTCTCCCAAGGCAATCACAGGAATGGACGTTTGGCGTGATTATGCTGGGGCAGGACACAAGAGGAAACCATAGGAAGCAGATGCAGTTCACATCTACCGCACAACTTCGAACTCATGGCCTAGGGCCAGGCAATGGCTCAACCACTCACCGAGGAACACATTGAGCTGTGCTTTCTCATCGGGCTGGTGCATGAACACGTTGGGGTAAGGATAGATGCTGCGAAAGCGTCGTGCATGTTCGGCGCTGATCACTTCGGCCATGCGCGCGTCGTGGTACACCTGCACTTCCAGTTGCGGCACCGGCAGCCACGGCAGGCTGTGTTCCTGGCGCACACGCAGGGTGGTGGTGTACGGGCAATTGACGATGACTTCCAGCGCCAGCACGCCGAGCATCTGGTCGCCGTGGGTCACGCCGATACGCCGCGCCTCGGGAGCATGGCGCATGTCGGGGAGCAGGCGCATCAGCCGCGCATAGTTGGCCTCGCAGGCCGCTTGCAACCCGATCAGGTCGACTCGATAACGTTCCCGTGCCTTTACTGCCATAACCCCCTCACTTCCGCGCGATTAAGCGCAAGCCATTGCAGGGCGATAATGCTGGCTGCGTTGGAAATTTTGCCGTCGCGCACCGCTTGCAGGGCATCTTCGAAAGCCCAGACGGTGACACGGATATCTTCAGCTTCCTCTTCCAGTCCATGGACGCCACCGGCGCCCGAGCTGTCGCAACGGCCCAGGTACAAGTGGACAAATTCGGTACTGCCGCCGGGCGACGGGAAATACTTGGTGATCGGCCACAGCGCTGAGAATGTCAGCCCAGCTTCCTCCTCGGCTTCGCGGTGTGCAACCTCCTCCGGCTCTTCATCCTTGTCGATCAGGCCGGCAACCATCTCCACCAGCCACGGGTTGTCGGTTCGGCCCATGGCACCTACGCGGAACTGCTCGATCAGCACCACTTCGTCGCGCTGCGGGTCGTAAGGCAATACGCACACGGCATCATGACGAACGAAGACTTCGCGGTTGATCACCCGGCTCATGCCGCCATCGAATTTCTCGTGACGCAGTTGCACGCGATCAAGCTTGTAGAAGCCCTGGTACGCATTGTCGCGCTGAACAATCTCGATGGTGCTCGGCGTCGATTTTGCAATGTCCGTCATATCCCTTCCTCATTGAGCCTGCGCATTTGGCGCCATCCTAACGCGCTCATGCCTCCAGATGCAGCCCCTTTCCAGTTGCCGGGATAGACGGCGGGCGTCAAACTCACTCTAATCAGCTTAGTGGCGAACTGACTGCCTTGCCGGTAGTCGAAGCTGCACAATTTCGCTCTTATCGACGGACGAAGACCCTACATGTCGCTTTTAAAAATCGCCTCCGTGGCCTGCATCGCATTGACCCTCGGTGCCTGCCAAAGCCTGTTCCAGCCAAGCTACAAAACCCCGCTGGACGCCACCCGCGACGCCACCGAGCAAAGCAAGCCAGGCTGCGCCAACGCCGACTGCCCGCTGGTGAACATCGACACGGTGCACTTTGCCAAGGAACCCAAGCTGGACGCCTTGATCGAACAGCGCCTGCTGGAAATGACCCAGACCGACCCGCTGCCGAGCAGCCTCGCGACGTACAGCGAGCAGTTCCTGCGCACCGCCGCCCCACGCAACAGCATGTACTTGCAGGCCAAGGTACGTGAGCAGCATGACGGCTTGGTGATCATCGAACTCTCCAGCTACCTGGACCAGGGCGCCACCCACGGCGAACCGGGCCGTGCGTTCATCAACTATTCGCGCCAGCAGCAGAAAGCCCTGACCCTCACCGACATGTTGTTGCCCGGCAAGGAAGACGCGTTCTGGAAAGCCGCCCAGGTGGCCCATAACAGCTGGCTGATCAGCACCCGCCTGAGCCTGGAGCCGGAGTACGTGAAACAGTACCCTTTCCAGAAAACCCCTAACGTGGCGCTCACCTACGGTGGCGTGATCCTCAAGTACCCCACCACCACCATTGCGCCGTATGCCTTGGGCCACGTCGAGTTGCAGATTCCCTACTCGCGCCTGGACGGCATTCTCAAGCCTGAACTGGTGCCCGCGCGCCGCTGAAGGCCCGGCCCAGGATGAGTTGCAACAGCCCTGCCAGCACCAAAGCCGGCAGGGTCGCGCCGACGTCCGGATACAGATTGGCCAGCAGGTGGTAAGTCGCAATGCCGCCCAGCCAGGCGACCAATGCCGGCCAGCGCAGACTGGCTACTGCACCCGCGCTACGACGGCGCAGAATGAAGTGATCCACCAGCACCACGCCAAACAGCGGCGCGAATACCGAGCCGATCAGCAGCAGGAAGTTCTGGTACTGGGCCAATGGCGCAAAGCAGGCAATGAGCGTGCAGATCACACCGATAGCCAGTGCCAGGTGCTCGACCTTCAAACGCAACAATATTCCGCTGGAAACCGCCGCCGAGTGAATATCGGCGAAGGCGTTTTCCGATTCATCCAACAGGATCAATAGCAGCGGAATCCCCAGGCCAGCCCCGGCCAATGCCAGCAACAGCGCGTTGACTTCACCGCTCGGCGCAAACGCCAGGGTGTAGGCCACACCCAGGCCCATCAGCCAGAAATTTCCGATAAAGAACCCAAGCGCCGTGCCGCCGAACACACTTTTGGCGCGCTTGCCGAAACGTGAGTAATCCGCGATCAGCGGCAGCCACGACAGCGGCATGGCGATGGCGATGTCAAAACCCACCGCAAACGGCATCGAACCGTCACCCGCCTTGGCCCAAAGTGCGGCGAGGTCGGCCTTGGCGAACAGGTTCCAGGTGAGCCACAGGCAAGCGGCGAGCAGCAGCCAGATGCCCCATTTGCGCAGGATCTGACGCACAAAGGTCAGCGGGCCACTGACCGCCAACAGCGTCGCCAGACCACCGAAGAACAGGGTCCACAACAATGGGCTGGCGAACAGGCTGCCGTCACTGAAGGCCCGCGTGCCTAGCAAGCTGGCCGCGTCGCGCATCACGATGATTTCGAACGAACCCCAGCCGATCAGCTGCAGCAGGTTGAGCAGCGCCGGCACACTCGCACCTTTGGCGCCGAGGCTGAGCTTGAGGGCCGCCATGGCGGACAGGCCGGTGTCGCTGCCGATCACGCCGACGGCGGCCAGTAACAGGACGCCCACCAGGGTGCCGAGGAAAATCGCCAGCAACGAACCGGACAAGCCCAGGCCCGGCGCGAGCAATGCGCCGGTTTGCAGGACCATCAGGCCGATGCCGAGGGAGAACCAGAGGGAGAACAGGTCGCGGGCGCCGAAGACTCTTTTGTCAGCGGGAACCGCGATGTCTGGGGAGTAGGTGCTGGGTTGAATGCTCAAGGGTGTTATCTCTGAGGGACACTTTGATGTTTGGCAGATCGCTATCGCGGGCAAGCCCGGCTCCCACACCGGAATGCATTTCAAATGTGGGAGCCGGGCTTGCCCGCGATGGCGGCGGCACAGTCACCGCCGCCTCTGGATCAGACCTTTTTGTACAGCTGACTGCCTTCCTGCTTGAACCGCTCCGCCTGCTCCGCCAAGCCCTTGGCCACATCCACATCCACCGCTTCAATGCGCTGGTTGGCCGCGTACTCACGCACTTCCTGGGTGATCTTCATCGAGCAGAACTTCGGCCCGCACATCGAGCAGAAATGCGCGACCTTGGCCGAGTCCTTCGGCAGGGTTTCATCGTGGTACGAACGCGCCGTGTCCGGGTCCAGGCCGAGGTTGAACTGG
The DNA here is from genome assembly GCF_049897165.1 of Pseudomonas sp. TWR1-1-4. Classification (NCBI taxonomy): domain Bacteria; kingdom Pseudomonadati; phylum Pseudomonadota; class Gammaproteobacteria; order Pseudomonadales; family Pseudomonadaceae; genus Pseudomonas; species Pseudomonas sp. TWR1-1-4. Next base: position 203,996 of record NZ_JAFCVS010000006.1, read on the forward strand.
TCCTCCCAGCGGAATTCGAAGCGCGCCTTGCTCAAGGCGTTATCGCGGATCTGCGCGCCCGGATGGCCTTTGGCAAGGTCAGCCGCGTGGGCGGCGATCTTGTAGGTGATGATCCCGGTCTTCACGTCATCCTTGTTCGGCAGGCCCAGGTGTTCCTTGGGCGTGACGTAGCAGAGCATGGCGCAACCGAACCAGCCGATCATCGCCGCGCCGATGCCGGAAGTGATGTGGTCGTAGCCAGGCGCAATGTCGGTGGTCAGTGGACCGAGGGTGTAGAACGGCGCTTCGTCGCAGCACTCGAGCTGCTTGTCCATGTTCTCCTTGATCAACTGCATCGGCACGTGGCCAGGGCCTTCGATCATGGTTTGCACGTCGTGCTTCCAGGCGGTCTTGGTCAACTCGCCAAGGGTTTCCAGCTCGCCGAATTGCGCGGCGTCGTTGGCGTCGGCAATCGAGCCAGGGCGCAGGCCGTCGCCGAGGGAGAAGCTGACGTCATAAGCCTTCATGATTTCGCAGATTTCGTCGAAATGCGTGTAGGTGAAGTTCTCTTTGTGGTGCGCCAGGCACCACTTGGCCATGATCGAACCGCCACGGGACACGATGCCGGTCACGCGTTTGGCGGTCAGCGGCACATAGCGCAACAGCACGCCGGCGTGAATGGTGAAGTAATCCACGCCCTGCTCGGCCTGTTCGATCAGGGTGTCGCGGAACAACTCCCAGGTCAGGTCCTCGGCGGCGCCGCCGACTTTTTCCAGGGCCTGGTAGATCGGCACGGTGCCGATCGGCACGGGCGAGTTGCGGATGATCCACTCACGGGTTTCGTGGATGTGCTTGCCGGTGGACAAGTCCATCACGGTGTCCGAACCCCAGCGAATGCCCCAGGTCAGTTTCGCCACTTCTTCTTCGATGGACGAACCCAGTGCGCTGTTGCCGATGTTGCCGTTGATCTTCACCAGGAAGTTACGGCCGATGATCATCGGTTCCAGTTCGGTATGGTTGATGTTGGCCGGGATGATCGCGCGGCCACGGGCGATTTCTTCGCGCACGAATTCAGGCGTGATGATCTTCGGCACGCTGGCGCCAAAGCTGTGGCCGGCGTGTTGCTGGTCGAGCAGGCCAGCGGCGCGGGCTTCTTCCAGCTTCATGTTTTCACGGATGGCGACGTATTCCATCTCGGCGGTGATGATGCCTTTGCGCGCGTAGTGCATCTGCGTGACGTTGGCGCCGGCCTTGGCACGGCGCGGGTTCTTCACATGGGCGAAGCGCAGCGCGGTGAGTTCGGCATCGCTCAAGCGCTGCTGGCCGAAGTGGGAGCTGAGGCCTGGCAAGCGCTCGGTGTCGTTACGCACTTCGATCCACGGCGAGCGCACATCGCCAAGGCCTTTGCGCACGTCGATGATGACGTTAGGGTCGGTGTACGGGCCGGAGGTGTCATAAACCACGACCGGCGCGTTGATTTCACCGCCGAAGTCGGTGGGGGTCACGTCCAGGCTGATTTCGCGCATCGGCACACGAATGTCCGGGCGGGTGCCTTGTACGTAGATTTTTTGCGAGCGGGTAAAGGGTTGCACGGAGCCGGAGTCGACTTTGGCCGACTCACTCAGGTGCACGGTATTTTTTGGTCTTGTACTCATCACGGGCTCTCCAACTTATCCAGGCGGTGGATTTTTGTCGGAGCGAACCTGTGACGGATGGACGCACTGAAACCAGTGCTGTGCTCTGTGCACGAGGGCTGTTCAATAAATGAACAGCATCCCGGACGAAGCACAAGAGGACTCGCCGGGTGACGAGAAATCTTGTTCCCTACGCAGGCGCTAACCTGATCAGGTTCAACGGGATCCGGTATTTACCGATCTCAGCCTTCCAACAAGGCACCCCGACAAGAACGCGGCCAGTCTAGACCATGGCGTGGGCAAATTGCCAATAGCGGTGCATTCAGCGTGATGAATGGCGTGATTGCGGGATTGTTGCGCCGAGTCAGCACCACTACACTCGGTTGCCGCTACAGTGCTTGACGCCAGGAATGGGCCGCCTTAGCCTTGGGCGCTAAATTATCACCGTAATATTAAAACTAGGGATCGCCTCATGCTGCGCAAACTCTCACTGGCGCTCGCCGTGTCTTGTGCGACCAACGGAATGGTCTGGGCAGCAGAAGCGCCCTTGTCCGCTAAAACTGACTTGGTCAGCGTCTACCAGGAAGCGGTGGACAACAACGCCGACCTGGCCGCCGCCCGCGCCCAATACGGCGCGCAAAAAGAAGTAGTGCCCCAGGCCCGCGCCGGGCTGCTGCCAAACCTGACCGGTGGCGCCGATATCAATAACGTACGCACCCAGATCGACACGCCCGCCGCTACCGCCAACCGCGATGCGCATTCCTGGCGGGCCACCTTGAGCCAGCCGCTGTTCCGCGCCGACCGCTGGTTCCAATTGCAGGCGGCCGAGGCCACCAACGAGCAGGCCGCGCTGCAACTGTCGGCCACCGAGCAGAACCTGATCCTGCAAAGTGCCGAAAATTACTTCGCCGTGCTGCGCGCCCAGGACAACCTGGCGTCGACCAAGGCCGAAGAGAACGCATTCAAGCGCCAACTGGACCAGTCCAACGAGCGCTTCGACGTCGGCCTGTCGGACAAGACCGACGTGCTGCAATCCCAGGCCAGCTACGACACCGCCCGCGCCAACCGCATCCTGGCCCAACGCCAGGTGGAAGACGCGTTCGAAGCCTTGATCACCTTGACCAACCGCCAGTACAACTCGATCCAGGGCATTGTCCACACCCTGCCGGTGTTGCCGCCGCTGCCGAACGACGCCAAGGCCTGGGTCGAAACCGCCGGCCGCCAGAACCTCAACCTGCTCGCCAGCAACTACGCCGTCACCGCCGCCGAGGAAACCCTCAAGCAGCGCAAGGCCGGGCATGCGCCGACCCTGGACGCCGTGGCGCAATACGAAAAAGGCGACAACGACGCCCTGGGCTTCAGCAACCCGAATGCGTTCGGCACGCCGTACCGTGGCGATGTGGAACAACGCACCATCGGCCTGCGCCTGAGCATCCCGATCTACAGCGGCGGGCTGACCAGTTCGCAAGTGCGCGAGTCCTACTCACGCCTTGGCCAGACCGAGCAACAGCGCGAAGGCCTGCGCCGCCAGGTAGTGGAAAACACCCGCAACCTGCACCGTGCAGTCAACACCGATGTGGAGCAGGTACAGGCGCGCCGCCAGTCGATCATCTCCAACCAGAGTGCGGTGGAAGCCACGGAAATCGGTTACCAGGTGGGCACGCGCAACATCGTCGATGTGCTGGATTCACAACGCCAGCTCTATGCGTCGGTGCGCAACTACAACAACAGCCGTTATGACTACATCCTCGACAACTTGCGCTTGAAGCAGGCGGCGGGCACTTTGAATCCAGGCGACTTGCAGGATTTGGCGCGCTACCTCAAGGCTGACTACAACCCGGACCGCGACTTCCTGCCGCCAGATCTGGCCAAGGCTGCGGCCGAGCAGCTCAAGGCCCGCCCCGGCTACTGACATACCTTCTGTAGGAGCTGGCTTGCCAGCGATGGCGTCCTTAAGATCGCCATCGCCGGCAAGCCGGCTCCTACAGGGTGATGAGTCGATCAAGGCCATCCAGCAAGCGCTTCAACGCGCCCTGGTTGGCCTGCATCACCTTGAGACCCGCCTGCGCCATCTTGCGCGCATCCTGCGGCAATTCGAACAATTGCCGCACGGCTTCGGCCAAGCCTTCGGCGTCATCCACCTCTCGCAGCGCCCCGGCTTCGCGCATCATCGCGGTGATTTCGAGGAAGTTGAATACGTGCGGGCCCATGATCACAGGCTTGGCCAATGCCGCCGGCTCCAGTGGATTATGCCCGCCGGTCGCCACCAGGCTGCCGCCGACAAAAGCGCTGTCGGCCAAGGCGTAGAGAAACAGCAGCTCACCCATTGTGTCACCGAGCAGTACCGAAGTTTGCGCGGTGACCGCTTCGCCGCTGGAACGGCGCACGGTGGCAAAACCTTGTTGCTGGCACAGCTCGAACATCGGCCCGAAGCGTTCCTGGTGGCGCGGCACCAGAATCAGCACTGCGTTGGGATAGCTGTCGAGCAATTGGCGATGGGCTGCCAAGACGACTTCATCTTCACCTTCATGGGTACTCGCGGCGATCCACACCGGACGTTCGCTGGCGCCCCATTGCTCGCGCAACGCAGCCGCCCGCACGGGCAGTTCGGGGTCGATGGTCAGGTCGAACTTGATCGAGCCGGTGACTTCGACGGTTTCCGGCCGAGCGCCGAGGCTCAGGAAGCGCTGGGCTTCGGCGTGCGTCTGTACGGCAAACAGGCTCATTTGCGACAACATCGGCGCCGTCAGCCTGGCAAAGCGCGCGTAGCCCTTGGCCGAACGCGCCGACAGCCGCGCATTCGCCAATACCACTGGAATCCCACGCTGGGCGCAGGCGTGGATATGGTTGGGCCACAGCTCGGTTTCCATGATCACCGCCAGTTTCGGCTGCACACGGTCGAGGAAACGCTTGGCCGCGCACGGCAAGTCATACGGCAAATAGCAATGCTGGATGCACGGCTCGTTGGCGAACAACGCCTGGATGCGCTCGGACCCGGTGGGCGTCATGCACGTAACCGTGATCGGCAGCGTCGGATAACGCGCCAGCAACCCGCGCACCATGGGTGCGGCGGCAATGCTCTCGCCTACCGACACGGCATGCACCCAGATCCCGCCGGGCTGCATCACCGGCAAGCCATAGGAGAAGCGCTCACCGACGCGCTCGGCATAGGCCGGCGCCTTGCGCGCACGCAGCCACAGACGTAAAGCCACCAAGGGCAGCGCCAGGTAAAACAGACAGCTGTAGAGAGTTCTATTCATGGCGGCGGAGTTTATCGGCTTTTTCAGTCGATCGCCTGCAAGCACTCGGCAAATCGTTTGGCCAGGAAGCGTGCGGCAGGTCCCAGGTGTTCGTCGCGGCGCCAGACCAACTCCACCACCAGGGCCGGCGGCGTCCATTCACTGTCCAACTCGATCATTTGTTGTTGATACGTCGGGTACTGCACGATATGTCGGGGCAGCCAGGCCCAGCCCAGGCCGCTCATCAGCCACTCGGCCAACACGTAGAAACTGTCGGCGCGCCACACCAACGGGCTGGCCGCTTCGCTGCCGGGGTAGACACTGGTCTGGGTCGACATCAGTAGCTGGCGGAACTGCGCCAGGCGCTGGCACGTCACGTACTTTTCCTTGGCCAGCGGGTGATTCACGCCACACACCGTGACCATCTCCACACTGCCGACCACACGCCGCTCCAGGGCTTCGGGAATCTGGTCGTGGTAGAACAGCAGACCCAGGTCGGCCTTGCGCTCTACCAACTTGCGCGCCACGTCGCCCTGGGCGGCGCTGGATAGCTGCACTTCCAGCAACGGGTATTTGCCCGCCAACGCCTCCAGGCTGTCGAGTACCGGCTGAAACAACATGGCCTCATCCTGGGCCAGGCGCAGACACGCCTCTTCGCCGCGCGTCAGTGAAAGCGCCCGGCCGTTGAGCCGCTCACATTGGCGCAGCACTTCGCGCGCTTCCTCCAGCAACACGCTGCCGGCTTCGGTCAGTCGTGGTTGGCGCCCGCTACTACGCTCGAACAGGCTGACGCCGAGGTCCGCCTCCAGCATCGCGATCGCATTGCTTACCGCTGACTGCGCCTTGCGCTGCTGACGCGCCACAGCCGAAAACGAACGCTGCTCGGCGACGCTGACAAACAGACGCATTTGCTCAAGATCCCACTGCACGCTCATGGCTCAACCTATCTCTTATTCGGATAGGTAATGACTTTACCCCATCTGATTAGACTCTAGAATGCCAGCCTTATCTGATCGCTTTACCCCGAGGATTACCCCATGAACGTCGCTTACTACTACTTGGCCATTGCCATCTGCTCGGAAGTGATCGCCACCGTTTCCATGAAAGCCATCAAGGGCTGGAGCACGCCGATTCCACTGCTGCTGGTAATCGTCGGCTACGGCGTGGCGTTCTGGATGCTGACGCTGGTGGTGCGTACGGTGCCGGTGGGCGTGGCCTACGCCGTGTGGGCCGGGATGGGCATCGTGATGGTGAGCATCGCGGCGCTGTTTATCTACGGGCAGAAGTTAGATATCCCGGCGATGCTGGGGATGGGCCTGATTGTACTGGGTGTGGTGGTGATCCAGTTGTTCTCGAAAACCGCCGGGCACTGAACTACACACCTGTAGGAGCCCGGCCTGCCGGCGATGGCGGTCTCTCAGACGCCATCGCCGGCAAGCCGGGCTCCTACAAATAGTGATCCCTGTATACTGCGCCTCTTGTCTTGAACACTGAGGTCGCCCATGCCATCCGTTATTTCCACCGACGTTCTGATTGTCGGCGCCGGGGTTGCCGGCCTCTGGCTGAATGCGCGCCTGCGCCGCCAGGGGTTTTCCACGGTGTTGGTGGAAAGCGCCACCTTGGGTGGCGGGCAAAGCGTGAAGTCCCAGGGGATCATTCACGGCGGTGCCAAATACGCTCTGCACGGCGCCCTCACTGGCGCCTCCGAAGCCATTGCCGACATGCCGCGCCGCTGGCGTGAAGCGCTGGCAGGCAACGGTGAGCTGGACCTGACCGGCGTGCGCCTGCTTTCCGAAGCCCATTACCTGTGGTCGCCCGGTACGATTGCTGGCAACCTCACCAGCTTCTTCGCCAGCAAGGCCGTGCGCGGCCGTGTCGATCAGGTCAAGGGCGACGACCTGCCGCCAGCCCTGCAAGACCGTCGCTTCAAGGGCAAGGTCTATCGCCTGGCAGAGCTGGTTATCGACGTACCGAGCCTGATCAAGCGACTGGCCCAGCTGGCCGGTGATGGTTTGCTCGCTGGGCAGCACATCGAACCCTTGCTGGAAGGCAACACACTCATCGGTTTGAAAGTAGACGGCCGCGAGATCCGCGCCCAGCGCATCGTGTTGAGTGCCGGCGCGGGCACGGCGGATCTGCTGACCGCGCTGGGGCTGAGCCAGCCGGCGATGCAAACGCGCCCCCTGCACATGATCATCGCCAAAGGGCCTGGCCTGAAGCCGTTGTACGCCCACTGCCTGGGCGGCGGCACCAAGCCGCGCATCACCGTCACCACTCACCCGGCCGCCGATGGCAACTGGGTGTGGTACATGGGCGGCGACATTGCCGAAGCCGACGGCGTAGCGCGCACGCCGGAAGAGCAGATCGCCACCGCGCAGAAAGAGCTTGCTCAGCTGTTGCCGTGGATCGACATGAGCCAAACCCAGTGGGCGACCCTGCGGGTCGACCGTGCCGAGCCACTGCAATCGGGCCTGACCCGTCCCGACAACGCCTTCATCGCCGAGGAAGGCCGCCTGTTGGTGGGCTGGCCGACCAAACTGGCCCTGGCGCCGGACTTCGCCGATCGGGTGATCACCAGCCTGGAACGTGACGGCATCCGCCCAAGCGCCAGCGAGCCCCTGCCCGACCTGCCAAAACCCGCCATCGGCGTACCTGCCTGGGAGCAACTGTTGCCATGAGCCTGCCCACCCTGCACGACCTGCATCGCCCCCTGGGCAGCACCGACCTGATGGTCTCGCCACTGGGCCTGGGCACCGTCAAGCTGGGCCGCGACCAAGGGGTGAAGTACCCCAGCGGCTTCCAGATTCCTGGTGACGACGAGGCGCGCATGCTATTGCGACAGGCACGCGAACTGGGCATCAACCTGATCGACACCGCGCCGGCCTATGGCATGAGCGAGGAACGCCTGGGGCCACTGTTGCGCGGTCAACGCCAGGACTGGGTGATTGTCAGCAAGGTCGGTGAAGAGTTCGAAAATGGCCTGTCCAGTCACGACTTCAGCGCGGCCCACACCCGCCTGTCGATCGAGCGCAGTTTGAAACGACTTGAAACCGATTTTATCGACCTGGTGCTGGTGCACTCCGACGGTAACGACCTGCATATCCTCAACGACTGTGAGGTCTACCAGACCCTGGCCGAGCTGAAAAAGGCAGGCAAGATCCGTGGTTTCGGCTTCTCCGGCAAAACCGTCGAAGGCGGGGTGAAGGCTCTGGAACAGGGCGATTGCGCCATGGTCACCTACAATTTGAACGAACAGGCCGAGAAAGCCGTCATTGATTATGCGGCGACCCACGGCAAAGGCATCCTGGTGAAAAAGGCCTTGGCCAGTGGCCATGTTTGCCTGGAGCCTGGAATGGATCCAATTCGTGCGAGTTTCATGCTGTTGTTTGCGCAAACGGGCGTCGCCAGTGCTATTGTCGGGACCATTAATCCGCTGCACCTGGCCCATAACGTGGCGACCGCTGCCCAGGTCATTCGTCAACTCTGATGCCGCCCATGCGGCCGACCCCGTCGCAAGAAGGAGCCGACATGCCGCGAACGCTCATAAGAAAAAACCCCAGCAACTTCAAGACACTGCCGCTGCACGTCGAAGCCACCCCCGAAGGCCTGAGTTACCAGAGCGTCGGCATGCCGCTCAACTTTGCCCAGACCCTGCAACGGCGCAAACCGGTGGAAGTGGCCGACCCAGAACGTTTCGCCCTGGAACTGGCCAACCTCGGCGTATCGGTTCGCCTGACTTTGCACTGGCAGAACCGCGATTACTGGGTGCTGGTGCGCCAACGCCGCCAGGACCGTGGCGATGTGGTGCTCAAGCTGATCTCCGGCTACGTGCCCGCCCATGAACTGAACCTGCCGCTGCACACCGCCATCCAGGAAATCGCCGAAGAGTGCCTGCTGGAGACGCCGGAAGGCTGGCTGGGCGGACGCTTCAACGACACCTGGCTACCCGCGCCCTATTCCGCAGCGCTGCATTACCGTGAAGCCCTGCCCTTTCGCCTCAGCCCGCTGTCCGGTGCCGCCCGCCCGGTACGTTGCGCCACCACCCAATTGATCGAGCGCCCACGCGCTTATGTGCACCTGCCCACCGCCTCCCTGCAACTGATCTATGACCTGCGTCTGGAAGTGCCCAAGGAAGCCAAGTCCCTGAGCCTGTTCCATGTGGACGAGCGCCTGGAAGGCGATCAACTGGTGGCACGCCTGGACCGCCAGCGTCCTGACCTGTACCTGATGCCGTTGAAAGACGGCCAGCCTCTGGCCGAGCTGTACACCGTCAAGAAAGACCAGCTGTACCCGGCGAGTACACGGGGTTTGTACCTGGCGGAAAGCTTCGCCCAGCAGGAAGGCTGGCTGGTGCGTGAGGAGCGGATTCGCTGGAAGGATTGGCTACGCCAGCAGGGCTTGGCGGAGCCGGAGAAAGAGTCGAAATTGAAGCGCTTGGCACAGCGGGTACTGCGCAAGATTGTGCCCAAGAAAAAAGCCAAGGCCTGACGCCAACGCGATATGGGAACTGGCTATTGTGGAAGCTGGCCAGCCAGCTCCCACATTTGATTGCGTTCAGCCTTCGAGCAAGCGTTCCAGCCCCACCTTCAACGGTGTGGGCTCGGGCAACTTGAAGCTCGCCAGCAAGCGCTGGTTATTCGCCCGCGAGTGGCGAATATCCCCGGAACGCGCCGGCCCGTAAGTGACCGTCGGCAACTTGCCGACAATTTCTTCCAACGCCTGCAGCACCTGCTTGAGGGTGGTCGTGCGGTTCCAGCCCACGTTGATCGCTCCCACCGGTGCGTCCGGCGCTTCGATGGCCTGCACCAACACGTCCACCAGGTCTTCCACGTACATGAAGTCACGGGTTTGCTCGCCATCGCCAAACACGGCAATCGGCACGCCCTGCTGCACGCGTTCGCTGAAGATGCTGATCACGCCGGAATACGGCGATGACGGGTCCTGGCGGGGCCCGAAGATATTGAAGAAGCGGAAGATCACCGGTTCCAGGCCATGCTGGCGACGGTAAAAGTCGAAGTAGAACTCACTGGCCAGCTTGTCGGACGCATAGGGCGTCAACGGCGCCTTGGTGGTGTCCTCGTCAATCGAAGCGCCTTCGCCATTGTTGCCATAGACCGCCGCGCTGGAGGCATACACCACGCGTTTTACGCCGGCCTTGCGCATGGCTTCGCAGACATTCAAGGTGCCGACGAAATTGCTCTGGTGCGTGCTGACCGGATCATCCACCGAGGCCTGCACCGAGGCCACTGCCGCCAGGTGCACCACCGCCGTTGCGCCGACAGCGGCACGGGCCACCAGCTCGGCATCGGCCACATCACCTTCCAGCAGTTCGACGCGTGGATTGTCCAGCGGCAAATTGCTGCCCTTGCCGGTGGACAGGTTATCCAGCACTCGCACGCCATAGCCTTTGGCAAGCAGTGCATCGACCAGGTGCGAACCGATAAAGCCGGCACCGCCGGTGATCAGGACCCACTTATCAGCGTTACTCATTGTTGCGGATCTTCTCGACAATGGCGGTGGTCGAGCTGTTCTCGACCAGGCCCAGCACTTTGACCTTGCCGCCGTAGGCGCTGACGATATCCGCCCCTACGACCTGGTCGACGGAGTAATCGCCACCCTTGACCAGAACGTCCGGCTTGACCTGGGCCAGCAGGTTTTCCGGGGTCGCTTCAGGGAAGCTGATCACCCAGTCCACCGCGCCCAGGCCAGCCAGCACCGCCATGCGACGGTCGACGCTGTTGATCGGACGGCCAGGGCCTTTCAGGCGACTCACCGAAGCGTCATCGTTGACCGCCACGATCAGGCGGTCGCCTTGGGCGCTCGCTTGCTCCAGGTAAGTCACATGACCAGCGTGCAGGATGTCGAAGCAGCCATTGGTGAACACAATGCTTTCGCCATGGGCGCGGGCATCGTCAATCGCCAGCAGCAGTTGCTCGATGGTCAGCACACCGCGTTCCGAACCTTCGGAGCGCTGGATCGCACGACGCAACTCAGGCGCGCTGATGGCAGCAGTACCCAATTTGCCCACCACAATGCCCGCCGCCAGGTTGGCCAGGGCCACGGCGTGGGGCAGTTCTTCGCCCGCCGCAATCGAGGCGGCCAGGGTGGAGATCACGGTGTCGCCGGCGCCGGTAACGTCGAACACTTCACGGGCACGTGCCGGCAGGTGCATCGCCGGGTGGCCAGGACGCAGCAAGGTCATGCCGTGCTCGCCACGGGTCACCAGCAAGGCGCCCAGGTCGAGATCGGCCATCAGCGCCGCGCCCTTGGTCACCAAGTCGTGCTCATCGGTGCAACCGCCGACGATGGCTTCAAATTCGCTGAGATTGGGCGTGATCAGGCTGGCTCCGCGATAAATCGAGAAGTCCTTACCCTTGGGATCGGCCAATACCGGAATGCCCTTGGCCTTGGCGGCCTGGATCAGTTCCTGGTGATTCTTCAAGGCGCCTTTGCCGTAGTCGGACAACACCAGCACCTTGATGCCTTCGAGCAACTGGTCGACCTGGCTACTGAGGGCGAGGGCGTCGGTGCTGAAGGGTTCTTCGAAATCGATACGCAGCAATTGCTGGTGCCGGCTCATGACCCGCAGCTTGACGATGGTCGGCTGGTGGGCAATGCGCTGGAACAGCGCGCGCACGCCAGCACCGCGCAGGCTATTGGCCAGGCTGTCGGCGGCTTCATCGTCGCCGGTCACACCCACCAGGGAGGCCGGGGCGCCGAGGGCGGCAATATTGAGGGCAACGTTGGCAGCGCCGCCTGGACGGTCTTCGATTTGCTCGACCTTGACTACCGGTACCGGCGCCTCAGGGGAAATCCGTGAGGTACCGCCATGCCAGTAACGGTCGAGCATGACATCGCCGACCACCAAGACAGGGGCTTGATCGAATCGCGGCATGGACAACTTCATGGAGCAACCCACATACAAAATGAACAGGGGCGCGATATTAGCACAGGGTTACAGGAGGATTGCGGGAGGGATTTGCAATGTAGGAGCCGGCTTGCCGGCGATGGCGGCCTCAAGTCAGCGATGGACTTTAAGCGCTCATCGCCGGCAAGCCGGCTCCTACAAGGGAGGCTCAGGTGATGTCGGCGGAAACTGGCGCATCCAGCCCCATGGCATGCAGGCGGGCGTAGTAGCCGTTCTGGGCCAACAGTTCGCCGTGAGTGCCACGCTCGACAATCCGACCGTCATCCATCACCAGGATCAGGTCAGCTTTCTCGATGGTGGACAAACGGTGTGCGATCACCAGCGTGGTGCGACCTTGCATGACCGTGTCCAGCGCCGCCTGAATGTGGCGCTCGGACTCGGTGTCGAGGGCCGAGGTGGCCTCGTCGAGAATCAGCAACGGCGCGTTCTTGAGCAGGGCACGGGCAATCGCCAGGCGCTGGCGTTGGCCGCCGGACAGCAACACGCCGTTTTCGCCGACCTGGGTGTCGAAGCCCTTGGGCAACTGGTCGATGAAGTCCTTGGCATTGGCATCCGCCGCGGCGGCTTCAACGTCCGCCCGAGGTGCACCCGCCAGGTCGCCGTAGGCGATGTTGTTGGTCACGGTGTCGCTGAACAGCGTCACGTGCTGGGTCACCTGGGCGATGTGCTTGCGCAGGTTGAGCAGCTTGTAATTTTCGATCTCGACGCCGTCCAGCAGGATCTCGCCGCTTTCATGATGATAGAAACGCGGGATCAGGCTGGCCAGGGTCGATTTGCCACTGCCCGAACGCCCTACCAGGGCGATCATCTGCCCAGGCTCGGCGGTAAAGCTGATGTCCTTGAGCACATGGCGTTCGGTGCCTGGGTAGGTGAAATTGAGGTTGCGTACGTCAAGACGACCGCTGACTTTTTCACGCTCGATCGTGCCGCGGTCAACTTCGACCTCTTCGTCCAGCTGTTCAAAAATGCTTTCGGCGCCTGCCACGCCCTTCTGAATCGTCGAGCTGACTTCCGAAAGCTGGCGAATCGGCTTGGGCAACAGGCCGGCCAAGGTGATATAGGCCACCATGTCACCCGCCGAAGCATCACCGCGAAGATAAAGGACCAGGAACATCAGCACCGCCATCGCGGTGTAGATCACCAGTTGCAGCGCCGGCGTATAGATCGCCCCGGTACGGGTCATGCGCAGTTGCTTGTCGGTGTTGCTCTGGCTGGCCTTGAGGAAACGTTTTTCCTCGTAGACTTCGCCACCAAAGCTGCGCACCACGCGATAGCCCTGGATGGTCTCCGACGCGACGTGGGTCACGTCGCCCATGGCCACCTGGATCTTCTTGCTCTGCTTGCGAAATTTCTTGCTGGCCGTGCTCACCATCACTGCAATCAACGGCAGGATGGCGATCATCACCAGCGTCAGGCGCCAGTTCATGTACAGCAGCGAGGCGAACAGGAAGATCACCGTCATGCCTTCGCGAATCACCACTTTAATAGCGTCAGTGGCCGCGCCCGTGACCATGGTCACGTTGAAGGTGATACGGGAAATCAGGTGCCCGGAGTTGTGGTTGTCGAAGTAGCGGTTTGGCAGTGTCAGCAGGTTGTTGAACAACTGCACACGCAGGTCGTGCACCAGACCCAGGGAAACCTTGGCCAGCAGGTAGTTGCCAAGGAACGAACCGAGGCCCTGCCAGGCGGCAATCAGGATGATCAGCAACGGCACGGCCTGCAGCAATTGCAGGTCCCGCAGGAATGGCACGCTGGGGAACAGCACGGCTTCAGGATTGGAAAGGCCGTCGACGAAGTACTTGAGGATGTACCCCAGCATTGGCTGGGTCGACGCGAAAATCAGAAATCCGACGATGCTCAGCGCGAACAAGCCGGCGTAGGGCTTAACGTAACTGAGCAGGCGGAAGTATATTTTCAAGCTCGAAGGGCTTGCGCTCGGACTGGAGTCGGTCATATCACGCGGCGTTTTGAAAAAGGAGGCTGACTTTAGCACAGCTTCTCTGTTGTACTTGCACCCTGCATGACCCACAGCCTGGTCGGACCCGACCAGCGACATTACATAGCCACTACTTTAAGATGGTTGGCTTTCTCAAAATGGAATGGCTTTACTGTATGCACTCCAAGCGCCTGATCTATGGCTCAAATCGCGTTTTCGACTTCCTGGTCCTGTGGATTTTGCCCATTGGCTTGTTGTTATTACTGAGTTCGCTGTTCTTCGTATCCAACCGCAACGTACTGCATCGAATCGTCTACATCCTGTTCAGCGTACCGACCCTGTTCATGTTGTGCATGCGCCCCCGGGAGCTGAAAGCGTTACTGCGCGAGCCCCTGGCGCTCGCATTCCTGGTCTTCTCCGCCTGGGCCCTGACCAGCCTGCTGTGGAGCCCCGAGCCCACCGCCGACACCGACCTGTTCAAGCGCCCGCTCAATACCTTCATGCTGTTTGGCGGCTGCGGGCTGCTGCTGCACTACCGCAACGAACTGTTCAAGCCGATCTTCTTCAGTGCAGCTGTAATTGCACTGGTGGTGAGCCTGTGCAACCTGGTGGCGTTCGTCAAAGGCTTCGAACCGGGCATGCGCATGATCGGTGGACGTGGCGCCCTCGACAACCCGCTGCTGAGTTCTCATCTATTCGGTTTCTTCAGCGTCTACTGGCTCTATGTCTGCATGACCACCCAGCGCCTGAAAGTCCTGTGGTTCAGCGCCCCGGCCCTGGCCGTCATGCTTGCTGCGGTTCTGGCCACAGGCTCGCGCACTCCGCTGGTAGCCCTGACACTGACCATCCTGTGGATGACCTTCGTCAGCCGCAACCGCCGCTCAGCCTGGCTGATCGCAGGCATGATCCTAGGCGCCGCAGGGCTTCTGCTGCTCTACCCCGAGGTGATCACCAGTCGCGGCAGCTCGTTCCGCTTCGAATTGTGGGGCATGTCCCTGCAGCGCATTGCTGAACATCCATGGATCGGCCACAGCTATGACTCCGAACTGTACCTGACCCTGGCCGACGGCAACGAGCTGCGCGAGCCGCACAGTTTTGCCCTGGGCGTGCTGTATTACGTCGGGATCATCGGTTTTATCCCATGGATCTTCATGCTCGGCTGGGGCCTGTACAAAGGCCTCAAGGAACGGGCACAACCCCTGTTTATCCTGGCCTCGTCGCTGCTTGCCTATGGCATCGGCGCCGGCTTGACCGAAGGCGGTGGCATTCTGTCACGGCCCAAGGAGCACTGGTTCCTGCTGTGGATCCCACTGGCCATCATCACCGGCCTGAGCATCGCCCAGCGCCGCCGCAGCCTGCTGAGCATACCGGTACAAAACCTGCAGCCTGAAGACTACGAGCAATTGTGCGCCGATGCCCACGTGATCGAAGCCGACGGCCTGGGCCCGAAGGTCCTGCGCCTGGCCGACGGTCGTTTCCTCAAAGTGTTCCGCCCGCGCCGGTGGTATACCTCAGGCAGCTTCAACCCTTACTCCGAACGGTTTGCCAGCAACGCCGAGCAATTGCGCTCCCTGGGTATCCCCACGCCGCAGATTCTCGGTGTCTATCGACTGCGCGACGCCAGCAGTGCCGTCAGCTATACGCCACTGCCCGGCCTGACCCTGCGCCAGGCCCTGCAAAGCCTGGACAACAGCCTGCGTGAGTCGCTGATCGAACGCTTTGGCCAGTTCATGGCCCAGTTGCATGAGCGCGGCGTGTACTTCCGCTCGCTGCACTTGGGCAACGTGCTGTTGATGGAAGACGGTGAGTTCGGCCTGATCGATATCGCCGACCTGCGCATCTACCCGTCACCGCTGCGCAACGCGTTGCGCCAGCGCAACCTTCGCCATATGCAGCGCTATCCGCAGGACCGCGCCTGGCTGTTCGAAACTCACTTTGAACAGTTGGCCAAAGGTTATGCGTCGGTCGCCAGCCCAGGCGCCACAGCGAAAATCCGCGAGCACGTACTGGCGTTGGCCAGCACCGCCGCCTGATAAAAAAGGCGACTATCACTGCTGATAGTCGCCTTTTTCATTTCGCCTACCGCCTCACTTCCTCAGAGGCGCCAGATACAACCGCACCAAGCCACGCAAGGTCTTGCGCCCCCAGAACTTCAGCGGGATCTGCTTGAGGATTTCCCGCGCCAATGGCCGGTCACGGTCGGCTGTCTTGAGGAACATCGAGTTCAGGAAGTTGTAGCGCACCGCATCATAAGCCGGGTGTTCGCTGAACTGGGCATACGTCTTGAGAATATTCTGGATCATGTAGCGGTGGTTCTTGTAGGTGTTGCTTGCGTGCTGCCGATACTGCGCCATTACCACGCCTAGGGCATCGATCGTGTAGCCAGCAGCAGTGATCTTCAGCTGGATCAGCAGATCTTCCAGGGGAATCAGCGGGTCGAAGCCGCCGACCTCCTCCAGCACTTCGCGGCGGATCAGCATGGTTGGTGCTGGCGGGAAAGGCTTGCGATCCATGAACATATCGTCGAAGTCGAGACTGCGAAACGGTACGTCGCGGCGCTGTTTTTTCTCCGGGTGCAGGTTGCCATCACCGTCGATCAGCTCGATATTGCCGGCGCACATGCCCACCTTTGGTTTGTCTGCCATATACGCCACCTGGATGGCGATACGGTCCGGCAGCATGATGTCATCCGAGCCGAACGGAGCGATCAGGCTGCCCTTGGCGCGGGCGATGGCACCGTTGAGCGTGGCGGTCAGCCCCTGGTTCTGCTGCACCTGGAAATCAAAGCCGTGCTCGGCCTGCAGGCGTTGGATGCGCTCGACGCTGTCATCCTTGGAGCCGTCATCCACCACCAGCAGTTCGATATTCGGGTACGTCTGGCCGAGCACGCTGAGGATGCTCTCTTCGATATACCGGCCGTGGTTATAGGACGCGATAATCACCGAGACCAGGGGTTGTTGCGCGGTCATGCTCTACCTACTTCTTTCAAACCGGTTTCGATGAGGTTCAGGTACTTCTGCTGGAATTCAGCCAGTGCGTGGTTTTCTTCCAGGTAACGGAACACCTGTTCACCCTTGGCGCGCAATTGCTCATCGCTCATGGCCAGGTAAGTGTCCAGGGCAGTAGTCAGTTGCTCGACATTGCCAGGCTCGTGGGACAAGCCGCCCGCCCCTTCAACCAGCGGCAGCATTGCCGGGCCGTTGGAGGCAATCACCGGCAAGCGTCCGCTCATGCCTTCCAGTAGCGCCAGGCCCAGGCCTTCAAGCAGGGAAGGCATGGTCCAGATATCGAAGGCACGCACATACTTGAGACCATCCTCGCGAAAGCCCAGCAGATGGGCACGGCCGGTGAGCCCCAGGCGCTCTATATCCCCACGCAAATCCGCCTCGGCACGGCCGGAACCGATGATGCCGACCTGGGCGTTGGGGTATTTGTCCTTGAGGCGCGCGAACGCCTGCAACAGATGCGTATGGCCCTTGATCGGCACCAGGCGTCCCAATGCGCCGATGATCCGCGCGTCGAGCGGCAGGCCGAGCGCCTGGCGCGCCTGCTCGCGTGGCAACTGTAAAGCTTCGGCCTGCGGAATATCGATGGCGTTGGTGACGAAGGTGGTGTTCTCGTGGGTAAAGCCGCAGTTGAGGCCGACCAGGTAATCCCTGACCGCCGCCGACACCCCGACAAAACGCCAGGCCGGGCTGACCAAACGACGCGTCTGGCGCCGGCGATAGGCACGCTCGTACTCGCCGAAACCGTGGGAGATACCAATGCACAATGGAATCTTCAACCAGCGGTTGAGCGACAGCATCATGTTCACCGACTTGAAGCGATTACAGATGACCACGTCGAACTTCTGCTCGCGGCAGTACTTGTAGATCTCCCACATGGCGCCCAGGCGAATGCCCTTGAGCGCTTTTTCGGGAAATTCGAAATATTTGGAGTGATCCGCCACGCTCAACGGCTGTCCCGGCTGCGGTCGCCCACTGAGGAAGGCCGACGTCACCTCAAACCGCTCGGTCGGCAACGCCTTGACGATCTGCTCGCCAAGATCGGCGAAATCATTGAGTTTGACGTTGTAGTCAGGCTGCAATTGCAAAACCTTGAAACGAGGCTTCATATCACTCCATGAGGCAATCGGGCGGCTACACGCGGGCAGCCCGACGAAAAAATTCAATTTCAGTCCTGCTTCAGCACCCAAAGCAGCTCGTGACGGCGCACGGCCTTGCGAAAAAATTCATTCTCGCCGTAAGGCGATGGACCACGACGCGCAAGCCATTGCTGCAACAAGCGACGCACCCGACGCTTGAACGGTGCCCGGGGCTGCAGGTCATGCATCATGCCCAGCGCCATGGCCTTGTCCTGCTGCTGGCTCAGGCTCAGCACGCGGCAATAGGGCTCAAGTACCTGAGCGGCATCGAACTGCGGCGGCAAAGCAATGCCGGCGCCTGAATCACCCATGGGCCAACGGTCGTTATCATGCAGATGATTGGCGTAGCCAAGCAATGTGGTCGGTTGCCACTCAAGGCCCTGCAAGGCTTGCACTACGGCGGTGTGCGCGCAGATATGGTCCGGGTGCGGGTCGAGCACCGGTGTCGGCAACACAATCACCTCGGGGCGCGCCTTGAGCAGCACCGCGCGCAGGTCGGCAATCAGGTTATTCCAGGTCGGCGCACCGTCTACATCGCCCGGCAACGCCAAGGCATTGAACTGACGGAACAGCCGCGTATCGTCCAACTGCGCTTCGCGCGATGCCTGGGGCTGATCGGGGGCGTCACGCATGGCCGGCAGTTGCAGACAGAAGTACCCCAGTTGCACGCAGTGCGCCTCGGGCACACCGGCCCAACGCGGTACGGCAATGCTGTCCCAGGCGCGCAGGCGCCCTTTGATCCGCGCCGCTTCAGCCTTGGCCATGCCCATCTGTTGATAGTGCTCGGCCTCGATTTCACCCGCGGTCAGGGTCACGATCCAGCTTTCATCCGCCTGACCGTACAGGCCGAAGGCAGCTAACTCGGCATCGTCGGCATGGGGCGCGATCACCATCACGCGCTGTCGGGCAGCGTCGGGCTGGCGAAATACCCACAAGACAGGCTGGCCGATCACGCGGCAAAAACGACCGCGCAGGCGCAGTTCACCGCCGGCCAATGCCGCCGCCGAGCCAGTGAGGTTCAGGTAACGCTTGCCGGCCACGCCGCGCTCGAATGCCTGGCGATCATCCAGAAACTCAACCGCAGGATCAAATAAACGCCCCCACAGGTTGCTCTTGAGCTGTACTTCGACGATCAGCGTTTCATCGCCAGCCAGCTCAAGCGGCCTATCGGCCAGCAACCTGCTGCCTTCCAGACGCAACCCGACCTGTTGGCCACTCGGCGCAAAACGGTACTGGTAGTCATCCTTGGGCGAATAAAACAGGTGGTCAGCAAACCAGGCTTCGTGGGCCACCCACAACACGACCGCCAGGATCAGCGGCAGCCACCAGGCCACCAGCACACCGGCCGCGATCAACAGCAGCAGCCCGATCAGCAGCGCAATGCGTTTATTGCGCCGGTGGCGCTTGAGCAGTTGCTGTTTGCGACTCATACGCTGAACACCGGCACCGGGTTGCACCAGCGCTCCTTGTACTCACGGTCGGCACGCCCGAAGGAAAAGCGCAGCGGTTTTTCCACGGCACGCGCCTGTTCCCAGGCGCTTTGCGTGTTGAGGAAGCTCAACACGCTACCGGGGCTGAACGCGCGGGTTTCAGGGTCGACCCCGCCGTTGACGTACTCAATGCTGGTCCACTCGGGCGCCTCGACGCGATACACCAGTTGCACAGCAATTGGCGCATCGTTGAGAAACAGCACCGAGCCGATCAGGAACTCCTTGAGCAGCGCCAGCACCTCGGCCAGGCGCTCGGCGCCCGTGGCCGCAAAGCCCCAGCGGCGCTGGAACAGATCGCAATAGATCGCCGCCAGTTCCGTGCTCGAAAACTCGCTCACCGCCCGCACCACGCCGCCCGCCTCTTCCAGCAGACGCAGTTCGCGGCGCTGGTTGTAGCGAAACTTCTTCGACAAGTCTTCGGGGGTACGCGCCATGGCCAATTGCTCGGCCTGGGGCTTGAGGGTGCTGATACGCCCCTCGTTCAGCGCTGAGAGGTAGCGCCCGCGATGGCGCACCGGCAACTGCGCATCGGTCGCGATCGGCAGGATGATCTCGGCATTGCCCAGGTCAAACAGGCCTTTCTTGCCGCTGCGTTTGAGCACGTCCTTGGACAGGGCCAGGTCGCGCCCCCAGGTGGCAATCGCCCCCTTGAGTTCGCCGTCCTGTTCCCAGCCCAGGTAGCGCACAGGAATCTGCGCCAGGCCCGCCAACCGCTCGACAATCTGCGGATGGGTCGCCACGCTGCCGCCAAACCGCTGCCAGGCCTGGGCGTAAACCTCGGCCTCGACTGGCGCCCAGCCACGCTCACGCCAACCCTGGAAGCGGTTCAGCATTTAGACCACGGCGTCATAAGGGTCCACGCCGTCTTTGACGACCAGGATGTCTTCCATGATCAGGTATTGCAGGTCGGAGCCGAAGAACATGTCCAGCGCGTCTTTCGGCGAGCAGATCATCGCTTCGCCACGACGGTTGAGCGAGGTGTTCAGCGACACACCGTTACCGGTCAGCACTTCCAGCTCTTTCATCATGTCGTAGTAGCGCGGGTTGTACTCGCGCTTGAGCACCTGGGCGCGAGAGGTGCCATCTTCATGGACCACTTCCGGCACTCGGGTCTTCCACTCTTCCGCCACTTCAAAGGTGAAGGTCATGAACGGCGCCGGATGGTCGACCTTGATCATCTGCGGGGCGACAGTGTCGAGCATCGACGGGCAGAAAGGCCTCCAGCGCTCGCGGAACTTGATCTGGTGGTTGATGCGGTCAGCCACGCCGGTGGCGCTCGGGCAACCGATGATCGAACGACCGCCCAAGGCGCGCGGGCCAAACTCCATGCGGCCTTGGAACCAGGCCACCGGGTTGCCGTCGACCATGATCTTGGCGATGCGCTGCGGCATGTTGTCGATCTTGCGCCACACGGGCTTGCTTTCGTGCTTGGCGCACGCCGCAATCACCTCTTCGTTGCTGTAGGACGGGCCGAGGTAGACGTGCTCCATCTTCTCGACCGGTACACCACGGGCGTGGGACACGTAGGCCGCTGCACCGACAGCCGTACCGGCATCGCCGGACGCTGGTTGCACGAACAGCTCCTTCACGTCGTCGCGGGCAATGATCTTCTGGTTCAGCTTGACGTTCAACGCGCAGCCGCCAGCAAAGGCCAGCTTGCCGGTGTCTTTCAGGATGTCGCCCAGGTAGTGGTCGATCATCTGCAGCGCCAGCTTCTCGAACAGCGCTTGCATGCTGGCGGCGTAGTGGATGTACGGCTCGTCGGCGATATCGCCTTCGCGCTTCGGACCCAGCCACTCGATCAGTTTTGGCGAGAAGTAGAACCCCTTGCCTTTTTCTTTGTAGCGGCGCAGGCCGATGACGTTGGCGTATTCGGTATTGATCACCAACTCGCCGTTTTCAAAGGAGGCCAGGCGCGAGAAGTCGTATTTGCTGGCGTCGCCGTACGGCGCCATGCCCATGACCTTGAACTCGCCGTCGAGCATCTCGAAACCGAGGAACTCAGTGATCGCGCCGTACAGGCCGCCGAGGGAGTCCGGGTCAAAGAATTCCTTGATCTTGTGGATCTTGCCGTTTTCGCCGTAGCCGAAGAACGTGGTGGCGTACTCACCTTTACCGTCGATGCCGAGGATCGCGGTTTTCTCCTGGAAGCCGGAGCAGTGGTAGGCGCTGGAGGCGTGTGCCAGGTGGTGTTCAACCGGCTCGATCTTGATTTTCTTTGGATCGAAGCCCAGCTGCTCCAGGCACCAGACGATCTTGTTGCGATAGCGCTTGTAGCGACGGTTGCCCATCAGGATCGCGTCAAGGGCGCGGTCCGGGGCGTACCAGTAACGCTTGGCGTAGTGCCAGCGCGCCTCGCCGAACAGACTGATCGGGGCGAACGGAATCGCCACCACGTCAACGTCGGAAGGCTTGATGCCGGCCTGTTCCAGGCAGAACTTCGCCGATTCGTAGGGCATGCGGTTCTTTGCATGTTTGTCGCGTACGAAGCGCTCTTCTTCGGCGGCCGCGATCAGCTTGCCGTCGATGTACAAGGCTGCGGAAGGATCATGGCTAAGGGCGCCGGACAGGCCAAGAATCGTCAATGCCACAGGGGTCTAGCCTCTTTTAGTCTGCATGCAGGCGGGTTGCGCCTGAAAAAAGTGTGCCTCCTGCCCGGGCAGGAAACAGCTAAAGGGCGGGATTATAGCTTAAAAGCGAAGGGAAGCTGTTAGCGGCAAGCGTCAAGAGGGATCAGCGGAAGATCTCGATGCTGCCGTCCTGACTCTGGCGGTAAATGGTGTAGGGCAAGAAAAATGTATCCAGGACAGCGGATACGGGCACATCGAGAAAAGGCCATGGAACATCGTTCAAGGAGACCCAACTTCCAGAGTTCGGCGGCGCATGCAGCACGCACAAGTCATAAGCCACTCCGCTGTAAACGCGCGGAACCGACTGGCAATAGGTTTTTTTCGCTTTGAGCGACTGGACTGTAGCACTGTCTTCACGCAGCACCGTGGTCATGGTGCCGCAACCGGCCACCATCAAAGACACACCCAGCAATGCCAATAACCCTGCAACGTTAGACATCATAAATCTCTCCAATCTGTAGAGGGACCAAAAACCTACCACCGCACCCAGCTATTTACAGTCACCCGACAACGTAACGTTGCGTAGGAAACGTCCCATATGCCTGACGTGTCAGAAATTCGGTAAACGAGGGAGGCAGCCGTTAAACTCGCGTTTTTTTTGCGCCTACGCTCCTTACCACGCGTCGCGCCACTGATCCGGCCTCTCCATGAACACAATCGCCTCCACTCGCCTTGCCCTATTACTGCTGGGCCTGAGCACTCCTGCGCTGGCCGATGATGCCCCGTTGATCCTCGACCCCAGCGTGGTCACCGGCTCACGCAGCGCCAGCCCGACCTTCGACCTGCCTTACTCGGTCGACGGCATCAGCCGTGAGCAGATCAGCGACGGCCAATTGGGCATCAATGCCTCCGAGGCGCTGGCCCGCGTGCCGGGTCTGGTGGTGCAGAACCGCCAGAACTACGCCCAAGACCTACAGATTTCTTCCCGCGGCTTCGGCGCCCGCTCCGCCTTCGGTGTGCGCGGCATCAAGCTGATCGCCGACGGCATTCCCGCCAGCACGCCGGATGGCCAGGGCCAGGCAGCCACGTTCAACCTCGACACCGCTGAACGCATCGAAGTGCTGCGCGGCCCTGCAGCCACCTTGTATGGCAGCAATGCTGGCGGCGTGATCCAGATGTTCTCCCGCGACGGCGAAGGCCCGCCGCGCATTGGCGCCGAAACCCTGGTGGGCAGCGACGGATTGAACAAGAACCACCTGACCGCCGAGGGCGCAGCGAATGGCGCAGGCTTCGTGCTCGACGCCTCGCGCATGGATACCAACGGCTACCGCGACCACAGCAGCGCACGCCGTGACCAGACCTTTGCCAAGCTCAACGTGCAGCCGGATGACGACAGCAAACTGGCACTGATCTACAGCAGCCTGGAACAAAACGGCACGCAGGATCCGTTGGGGCAGACCTGGGCGGCGTACAAGGCCGATCCGCGCTCGGTGAGTGCCAATGCACTCACCTACAACACGCGAAAAAGTATCGATCATCAGCAATTGGGGATGAATTACGAGCGCTATATCGGTGATGCGACGTTGCAGGTGAATGGGTATACGGGGCGGCGGAGTGTGATTCAGTATTTGTCGATTCCCAAAGGCACCCCGGCCAACGAACGCGGCGGCGGCGTGGTGCAATTCGACCGCAAGTTCTACGGCGGCAGCGTGCGCTGGATGCAGCCCATCGAAAGTGCACCGGGCGAGCTGATGATCATCACCGGCCTGGACTTCGACCAGAGCGAGGACAGTCGCCACGGTTACCAGAACTACAGTGGCAACACCCTCGGCGTGAAAGGCCAACTACGCCGTGATGAAATCGACACCGCCCGCAGCCTCGACCCCTATATCCAGGCCAACTGGGCCCTCGACCGCTGGACTCTGCAAGCCGGGGTCCGCCACAGCACCATGGAGCTGGACGTCGACGACCAATTCCTCAGCAACGGCGATTCCAGCGGTAACAAGACCTATCAAAAAAACACGCCGTCGATGAGCGTGATGTATGCGTTCACACCGCAGCTGCACGGTTATGTCAGTGCCGGCAAAGGCTTCGAAACACCGACCCAGGCGGAATTGGCCTACGCACCGGGCAGCATCGAGGGCTTCAACTTCGGTCTCAAGCCTTCCGAAAGCACCCAGTACGAGGTGGGCTTGAAGGCCCAGCTCAACAACACACGCATCAACGCGGCGGTCTTCCAGATAACCACCGAGGATGAACTGGTGGTCTATCAATCCCTGGGCGGTCGCACCAGCTACCAGAATGCCGGTCGCACCCTGCGCCGCGGCTTCGAACTGGGCGTCGAAAGCCAACTCAGCGAACAGTGGACCGCCAACCTCGCCTACACCCGCCTGCAAGCCACCTACGACAGCGACTTCGTCAGCGGCGGCAGCACTGCCGTCGACAAGGGCAACTACCTGCCCGGCGTGCCGCAAACCACGCTGTTCGCCGAACTCAACTGGAAGCCCCGCGACTGGGTCAGCACCGCCATCGAAGGCCTGTACCGCAGCAAGGTCTATGTCGAAGACACCAACAGCCAGCGTGCCGCGCCGGCCTACAGCGTCTTCAACTGGCGCGCACGTTTTGAGCAGAAGGTCGAACACTGGACCTTCCACCAGACCCTGCGCCTGGACAACTTGCTCGACCGCCAGTACGTCGGCTCGGTGATCGTCGGCGATGGCAACAACCGTTACTACGAAGCCGCTCCTGGCCGCTCGTGGTACGCCGGTGCTGGTGCCGAGTACCAATTCTAAAACCACCTCAAGGCTCATGTGGGAGCTGGCTTGCCTGCGAATGCGTTAGGTCAGCAACAAATGTACTAACTGACACACCCTACTCGCGGGCAAGCCCGCTCCCACATTTTGACCGCGATCAGACCTGAGCTGGCAAGCGCTGATCGATGAGTTTGTACAACGCACTCTCCGATGGCCAGTTACGCATAAACCGCGCACGATCCTTGGCATACGCTGAGGCAAAGCTGGCGTCGGAGGTGTGTTGGCACATGGCATCAAGGTCGATCAGCGACCAGCGATCCGTGTCCCAAAACAGGTTGTGCCCCTTGAAATCACCATGGCTGATGCGCTCGCGGATCAGTTCAGCGAACAGGTGATCCAGCGCCCGCAGCTCGTTTTCCGGCGCATCGCCGTTTTCAACGTACGGCGCAAAGCGTTCGATGATGTCCGGACCAGGCAGGTATTCGGTGATCAGGTACGCGCGGCTACGCAACCAGAAGAAGCGTTTTTCCAGTACCGCCAGCGGCTTGGGCGTGGCAATACCGAGGAACGCCAGGCGGTTGCCTTCACGCCAGGAATGCCAGGCGCGACTCGGACGCCAGAAGCGCTTGAGCCAATGGGCGAAACCCTTGATGTTGTAGCGTTTGATCACCAACTGACGCCCAGCCACTTCGACCTTGGCCACGCTGGCAGCACCACCGGTTTTATACAGATGGCCCTTATCCAGCAGCGAATCGGCCTGCTCCAGCACCGGCAGCATCGCCGCCTCTTCTTCGCGACGAATGGCGCGCAAAGCAAAAGCGCCACGCACCACGCTGAACAAGGTGCACTCGCGCCCGACTTTGTTCAAAAAGTCCTTGAGGCGCCAGGCGCTGACCTTGCGCACCTGCTTCTCCAGGGCTTCCAACGGCAGGGCGTGCTCGCCATTGCTCAGCAGGTAGTACACCAGCAGTTCTTCGGTGAACGGTTCGAGATTCTTTGGCAACTGGGCGAAAAACACGCCGAGGTTTTCCAGGACGCGATTGCGCGACAACGGCTTGCCCGCCTCTTCGACGCGGATCCCGGCGCCATCGATCAGGTACAGCTTGCCGTCCTGGCGCAGCAGGTTGTCCAGGTGCAGGTCTTCCTGCCACAGCCCCCGAGTGTGCATCTGCGCAATTGCGCCCAGCGCTTCGGCCAGCACCGCGGTTTGTTCATCAGCCAACGGCGGCAACCCTTCGACGGCCTGCCAGGCATCGGCCAGGCTTTCGGCGCCCTCGATGAATTCGAACAGCAGCCAACCGCCCTCGCCTTCCTGCAAGCCATCGGCCAGCAACAACGGCGTGGTCAGGCCTTGCTCGGCCAGCAGGCGCACGCCGCTGAGCTCTCGCTGAAAGTGCCGTGCCGCCTTGCTGCCCACCAGTAACTTGGCCAACACCGGACGGCCACGCCACACGGCGGCGCCTACATAGCGTTCGCCCGGCAGCACGCGCAACAGGCTCAACAGTTGCAACTGACCTGGGCCCGCCGCATCGGCCAGCTCAAGTGTCAGGGGCAAGTCCGGGGAACGGCCGGCGGTTTTCAGCTCGGACAAACGCATCAACGGTTTTCCTTGTGGCTGCGGCGGACGGTCAACTTCTGTAGCCAAGTGGCGACCAGCGCGCTGTCTTCCGGCTGATCGAGGTAGGCAGCCAGCAGTTGACGCACCTGCTCGTCCGACCACTGCGGCGCACGACGCAACAGCGGCTCCAGGTCCTTGACCCGATCACGCCAGCCGAACAGCAGCGGGCGGGTTTTCTCCAGGTCGATCAACTGCGCGGCATAACCGTCGCCGGTGGCCTGTAGGAAAATATGCTTGGGATAGAAACAGCCATGCACCTGGCCGACACTGTGCAATTGACGCGCAAGCTGACCGCAGGCCAACAGGATCGCGCAGTGCTGCGCATCGCTCAGTTGCGCCCACTGCTCCAGCAGCGAATCCAGGTCATTCCAGCCGTCCAGGGCGCGGGTCAGCAACATGGCACGGTGTTCGCCGTTAACTTTACGCTCGCCGTAGAACGCCGCTTGCAAGGCGGGAATACCGAGCTTGCGATAACGGCTGATATTGCGGAATTCGCGGGAAAAACTCGGCTCGCCAAAAGGGCGGTGCAAGCTGCGCGTCAGGTAATTGCTCTGGCGCTTGAGGTAGTAACCCTGACCGTCGAGTTCAAGGCGGAACACGCTGCTCCAGCCACCGCGACTGGTATTGGGTTCATCCACCGCGTCCAGTTGTTTGGCCCACAAGGCGTCGAACGTCGCCAGGCCGTGCCGCTCCAACAGCGCACGGTCTTCAGCCGCCAGGAAATCACTCATTCGCGTCCCTCGAAAAACTTCACCACGTGGCGAATCCGCTCTTTATCCGATGCACTCAAGTGCCGGCACTGACGGTACTGCATGTAGAAGCGCAGGCGCTGGGTGGCGGACAGATGATACTTGGCCACCTTGTCCAGGCAGGCCAAGTCTTTGGTGATGCGGTACTTGAGCCAAAACCCACGCCAGAAATCGCCATTGGGGCAATCGATCAGGTACAGGGTGGCCTGGTCATCGATCAGCAGGTTGCGCCACTTCAAATCATTATGGGTAAAACGATGGCCGTGCATCGTGCGCGTGTATTCGGCGAGTTGGCGGCTCACCGCATTGACCCACTTGGGGTCGCTCAGGCGCGCATCGTTGCGCTCGGCCAGCACCGAGAGGTCTTCGGTCCTCGGCAGCTCGCGGGTGATCATCGCCCCGCGGTTGTAGGCCAGGCCTTTGCGCTCCAGCCCCCAGGCCACCACATCGGCGGTGGGAATGCCCCACTTGGCGAAGCGCTTGAGGTTCTGCCATTCGGACTTGACCCGCGGCTTGCCCAAGTAACGCCGCAGGCCCTTGCCGGCGCCGGTGTAGCGCTTGACGTAGTAATTGACCCCGCCGCGCTCCACGCGGATCACTTCCGACAGTGGGTCACGGGTCAGCCGCTCGCCTTGCAGGGCGAATACCGCTTCGAGGCTTCCAAAATCATCCGCCAGGTTGGCGTAAGCAGGCTCCAGGTTCCAACCCGCCATTAGATTGCATCCCCGAGGCGCTGCTTGCGTGCGTAGAGCTTGTCGGCCTTGCGCTGCATCAGGTTCAACGACGCCGATTGCTCGGCCAGAATCTGGCGCAGCGGCTGGCGGAAGTAACCCTTGAGGAAGCGCAGTTTGTCGCGACGGGTCAGGCCAATCTCCAGCGCCGAGTAGTACAGCGCGGAGAGATCCTTGTCGCGCCAGCGCAACGGCAAGTGCGCGCGCAATTGGGCGCGGTGCAGGTCGATCACCGACAGCTTGATGTTCTTCGCATCGATGGGCTTGGCAGTGTCCAGCAGAAAATGGCACAGGTAGCAGTCGCGGTGGTTCACACCACCACGGTGCATGTCGCCGACCATGCGCGCCAGTTCATGGGTGAGCGCATGACGCAACGCAGGCGCCGGAGGCTCGGCCACCCAGTTGATGGTCACGTCTTCCAGGCTGAGGGTCGGCGCCAGCTCTTCGGTGATGATGAACGAGTGCTGGTCCGCCGGGTTACTGCCCTTCTCGCCAAAGGCCACGCCGGTCATGGTCGGCACGCCGAGTGCTTGCAGGCGATGAATCGCCGCCCACTCAAGGCCCGCGCCCAGCACCGGCAGCTTGGCGGTGATCAGGTTCTTGAAGATCTCGCCCCAGCCGATACCACGGTGGATCTTGACGAAATAGGGACGGCCATCCACCACGGTACGCAGGGTGCGACGCGCCGCCAGCTCACGGAATACTTCGCCTTGCAGTTTCTCGACTTCGGCAAAGGCATCAAGCCCGGCCCATAACGTCTGGAACGGTTCGGCAAGAATCAACTTCATCGTTTTGGCTCCGCCAGGATCACATCCGCAGCGTGCTGCGGCATGCTGTAAAGGTCGGCCGTCTCAGCGAAGGCCAAACCATTGCGGCTCCAGGCCGCGCGCCGTGCAGTGTCAGTGAGCATATTCGCCAGGTATTGATTGAGCTGCGCTTGTTCGAACGGCTCATCCAGCACCAGGCCGCTGTCGGCTTCGCCAATGTAGTGGGCATAACCACACACGGCCGAGACCAGCACCGGCAGCCCGGCCACCAGGGCTTCAAGCAATACGGTGCCGGTGTTTTCGTTGTACGCCGGGTGGATCAACAGGTCGGCGCCCAGCAGGAAGCGCGGGATATCACTGCGGCCCTTGAGGAACTGCACGTTGTCGCCCAGACCCAGCGTTGCGCTTTGCAGTTGGAATACTTTGGGGTCGTCCTGGCCGATTACAAACAGGCGCGTGCGTTTTTTCAGCTCAGACGGCAACGCGGCCAGAGCCTTGAGGCTGCGGTCGACACCCTTGGTCTTGAAGCCCGAGCCGATCTGAACCAGCAGTAAATCGTCGTCGCCCAGGTTGAATTCCTTACGGAAACCCTCGCGAATTTCTGCGGCATTCGGCGGCGCGCGGCGGTCCTGGGCAATCCCCGGCGGCAGCAGATGGAAGCGCTCCAGCGGCGTGTCGTAGTGTTTGATAAACAGCGGCTGCTGCACTTCGGAGATCATCAAGACCTCGGTCTTGGCGTCCTTGCCGAACACCGCGCGCTCGTACTCGGCAAAGTGCTTGTAGCGGCCAAAATAGCGGTACAGCGAGTGGCGCAGGTTTTGTGCCTTGTCTTCAAAGCAGCCGTCGGCGGCGTAATACACATCCAGGCCAGGCATTTTATTGAAGCCGATCAGACGGTCCACCGGGCGCTTGGCCAGGTCGGCGGCCATCCAGGCGCTGAGTTTCTCATTGCGCCGATGGTTGAAGAACGCCTTGACCGGTGCCACCAGCACTTCGAAACCGGGCGGGATATCGCCTTCCCAGATCAGCGTGTAGACACGAATCTGGTGGCCGCGCTGCTGGCACTCCAGGGCGATGCGCATGAAGTCGCGCTGCAGGCCACCGAAGGGGAAATATTTGTACAAAACAAAAGCCAGTTGCATCAGTGCAGCTCCTCAGCCAATAACAACGTGCTCAGTCGGCTTGCCACACGCTCAGGGTTCAGGCGCGTGAAGCACAGGGGCGACTCGCGCTTGAGGTCGAACCGACGCAGGTCGTCGGCCGTCGGTTGATAGGTACAGTGTTTTTGCAGGCACGGCGCGCAAGGGAAGTCGCTGGCCAGGTGAATCTGGCCCTTGCCGTAGGCGCCGGTGAGACCGGGGTTGGTCGGGCCGAACAGGGAAATGGTCGGCACATCCAGCGCGGCGGCCAAGTGACCGAGACCGGTGTCCACCGCCACACAGGCACGGGCGCCGGCCAGTACCCGGGCGACACCGGCCAGGTTCAATTTGGGCAGCACTTCGGCGTTTTGCAGGCCTTGGGCCAGGCGTTCGGCGCGGGCTTTTTCGGCAGCGTTGCCCCACGGCAATTTGACATCCACGCCCAGACGCCCCATGCGCTCGGCCAGCTCGCGCCAGTAGGCTTCGGGCCAGTGCTTGGTGTCCCAGGTGGTGCCGTGCAGCAGCAGTACAAACGGCTTTTTCGGCGGCAAGCCCAGGAGCTTTTCAGTGCTCAGGCCGTAGTCGCCCAAGCCCTTGGGCAAGTCATAACCGAGGGCCACGGCGAACAGCTGACGCAAACGCTCCACCGCGTGCTGCCCACGCGCCACGGCGAGGCGGCGGGAATAGAAACGTGCAGCCATCGGCTCACGGGCGGAATTTTTGTCGAAACCCGCGATGGGCGCACGCACGTAGCGGGTCAGCCAGGCGCTTTTCAGCAGTCCCTGGGCGTCGATCACCAGGTCATACTTGGTCGACTGGACTTGCTGCTTGAAGCGCCGCCATTCGCCACTCTTGATGGTCTGCCAGATGTTCTTGCGCCAGCGGCGGATCGCCACCGGGATCACCTTGTCAACCGCCGGGTGCCAGGTGGGAATCTCGGCGAAGCCTTCTTCCACCACCCAGTCGAATCGGATGCCGGGGATCGCCCGCGCCGCGTCGGTCAGGGCCGGCAAGGCATGAATCACATCGCCCAGGGATGAGGTCTTGATTACCAGTACGCGCAAACTATCGGACCTCGACCGCAGAGCCCTGCAACCGCTGCAAGGCTTCATTCACCGGCTGCGGCAGCAACTGGCGCATGCAGTTGTAGTGACCAAAACGGCAGGTGCGATCAAAACACGGGCTGCACTCCAGGCCCAGGCGCACCACTTCGACCTTGTCGGCCAACGGCGGCGTGAAGCCCGGTGATGTGGAGCCGTACACCGCCACCAACGGGCGGTTCAGCGCGGCGGCGACGTGCATCAGCCCGGAGTCGTTGGACACCACCGAATCGGCGCATGACAGCAGGTCGATGGCTTCGGCGAGCGACGTGTCACCACTGAGGTTGACCGCCTCTTCACGCAGGCCAGGAATCAGGCGCTGGCGAATGTCTTCGCCTACCGGATGGTCCTTCTTCGACCCGAACAGCCACACCTGCCAGCCTTCACGGATCTTGGCCTCGGCAACCTTGGCGTAGTGCTCCGACGGCCAGCGCTTGGACTCGCCAAACTCTGCCCCCGGGCACAGCGCCAGGACCGGACGGTCGAGCTCCAGGCCGAACTTGGCCAGGGCGGCGTCACGGCTCACCGGGTCAATCTGCAAACTCGGACGCGGATACGGCGTGGGCAACTCGGCGCCCGGCTCGTAGGCCAGGGCCATGAAACGCTCGATCATCAACGGGTAGCGAGCTTTGTCCAGGGTACGCACGTCATTGAGCAGCACGTAACGGAACTCGCCACGCCAGCCGGTGCGTTTGGGGATGCCAGCAAAATAGGGCACCAACGCCGACTTGAGCGAATTGGGCAGCAGAATCGCCTGGTCGTATTCACCCGCCAGGGATTTACCGATACGACGGCGGGTCGCCAGCTCCAGAGCGCCATGGCCGAGCGGAAAGCTCAGGGCCTTGCGCACTTCGGGCATGCGTTCAAGGATCGGCCGGCTCCACTCAGGGGCAAGTACGTCGATCTGGCAGTCCGGGTAGCGCATACGCAGGCACTGGAACAGTGTCTGCGCCATCACCATGTCACCGACCCAACTGGGCCCAACGATCAGAATATTCATGTAGTTTCCACAAACGATGCGGGGAGGCTTATGCCTCCCCGCATCGAAATTTTCTGTAGGAGACGAACAATTGCAGGAGCTGTCTTGCCAGCGATAACGTCCGAAAGATCTCCATGGATTCCAAGGGCCTCATCGCCGACAAGCCGGCTCCTACAGTTGACTCAACTTAACCCCAGTTCTTTCCAGATTCGCATCACCTGGCGCCGTTCGTCGGCGAACTGATCCCCGGTCACCGTGCCCGCCTCGTTTTGCAAGGCCTGGCGGTGTGCGGCGGAACGGTAGGCCTTATACACCTCACGCAGCAGGTGGGCATCGGCCGCGGGCATCAAGCCCACCTGCTCCAGGCCTTCCAGAATGCGGATATTGTCGGTGTAGCGCAGCAACGATGGATGTTGCGCAGACCACGCCAAAGCCGCGTATTGCACCATAAATTCAATATCGACGATACCTCCGGCGTCCTGCTTGAGGTCGAACGCCGCCGTGGCCTCGAAGGCATTGGCGCCGGTGCCGGCCGCCGTAGTCTTGGTGCCCAGGTTGTCGCGCATCTTGGCACGCATCTCGCTGACCTCCTGGCGCAGCTTCGCCAGGTCGCGTTCCTGCCCCAACACTTTAGCCCGTACCTGCTCGAATGCCTGGCCCACATCCTGGCTGCCCACCAGCACCCGCGCGCGGATCAGCGCCTGATGCTCCCAGGTCCAGGCTTCATTTTGTTGATAGCGGTCAAACGCCCCCAGCGAACTCACCAGCAAACCAGACGCGCCGGAAGGCCGCAGGCGCATGTCGACTTCGTACAACTGGCCGGAGTTGGTCTGCGTGGTCAGCAAGTGAATGATGCGCTGGCCCAGGCGCGTAAAGAACTGCGCCCCGTCGATCGGCTTGGCGCCATCGGTTTCCGCTTGTGGATCGCCATCGTGGATAAACACCAGGTCCAGGTCCGAACCATGCCCCAGTTCGATCCCGCCGACTTTCCCATAACCGACAATGATGAACCCAGGATCGCACAGGGTCCCGTCCAAACGCTGCGGCGAGCCGTGGCGCGCCACAGTCTGGCGCCAGGCCAGGGCCAGCACTTGTTCGAGGATGGCCTCGGCGAGCCAGGTCAGGTAATCGCTGACTTTCATCAGCGGCAGGCTGCCGGCGATTTCCGAGGCAGCCACGCGCAGGCGGTGGGCCAGCTTGAAGTGCCGCAGGGCCTCCATCTGTTGCTCCAGGTCGTCCTCCGGGATGCGCGTCAGGCGCTCGCGCAGCTCGGCAGCCAGCTCCGGCGCCAACGGTGGCTTGAACAGGCGGCCTTCGTTGAGCAATTCATCGAGCAACAGCGGGAAGCGTGTGATCTGCTCGGCGATCCACGGGCTGGCGGCGCACAGGGTTAACAGCCGACGCAGGGCGTCGGGGTTTTCCGTGAGCAGCACCAGATAAGCGGAACGCCGCGCGACGGCTTCGACCAATGGCAGCACGCGCTCCAACACCAGGTCCGGGTTGGCGTGTTCCACCGCTTGGGCAAGCAGGCGCGGAATAAATGCATCCAACCGCTCACGCCCCAAACGCTGCATGGCGCGCAGTTGCGGGCTGTTGCGCAGGCCGGCCAACGCCTTGAGCGCCTTGGTCGCGTCGGTGAAGCCGCCTTCGGCCAATTGCCGGCAGGCGGCCTCTTCATCTTGGGATTCTTCCCACAGCGGCAACCACTCACCGCCCACCACCAACTCGCTTTCTTCGCCCTCTTCTTCGTCAGGATCGGCGATCACCTGGCGGAAATGCCAGTCCACCCGACCGCGCCAGTACATCAGGCGTTCGTGGAAGGCGGCCCAGTCGGCAAAGCCCAACATAAAGGCTATGCGCGCCTGGTCTTCCGGGCTGTCTGGAAGCATTTGCGTCTGCCGGTCGGCAATCGCCTGGATCGCGTGTTCGGTGTAACGCAGGAATTCGTAGCCATTGCGCAATTCGGCGATCACCGTCGGCGGCAAGTAGCCCTGGCCTTCCAGCGTACCGAGTACCTTGAGCAACGGGCGCTGTTGCAGGCTCAGGTCACGTCCGCCGTGGATCAGTTGGAAGGCCTGGGCGATGAATTCCACTTCGCGGATCCCGCCCGAGCCCAGCTTGATATTGTCGGCCATGCCCTTGCGCCGCACTTCCTGCTGGATCAGCTGCTTCATGGTGCGCAGCGCCTCGATGGCGGAAAAATCCAGGTAGCGGCGGTAGACGAACGGTCGGAGCATGTCGAGCAGTTGCGCACCGGCCACTTGGTCGCCGGCAACAACCCGCGCCTTGATCATGGCGTAGCGTTCCCAGTCGCGGCCCTGGTCCTGATAGTACTGCTCCAGCGCATTGAAGCTGAGCACCAGCGCGCCGGCCGAACCGTAGGGGCGCAGGCGCATGTCGACACGGAACACAAAGCCATCGACGGTCATTGGATCGAGGGCCTTGATCAGTTTTTGACCAAGGCGAATAAAGAACTCCTGGTTGTCCAGAGAGCGTTTGACGCCAACGGTCTCGCCGCCCTCGGGGTAGGCGAAGATCAGATCGATATCCGACGACAGGTTCAGCTCCACCGCGCCGAGCTTGCCCATGCCGAGGATGACCATGTGCTGCGGCTCGCCGCTGCGCCGGCTAGTGGGCGTGCCGAATTGCACGCAGTGGCGCTGGTACAGCCATTGGTAGGCTTGGTCGATGCTGGCGTCAGCCATGTCGGAGAGGTCGCGGCAGGTTTGCACCAGGTCGGCCTGGCGGGTCAGGTCGCGCCAGATGATGCGCACCTGCTGGCGCGTACGCTGGCGACGCAGCACACGGCTCAGCTCATCTTCTGTTTCGGCTTGTTGCACGGCGCCAGCAATCTGCCCGCACAGCTCACCAGGGGCAAAACCACGGTCCAGCTCGCCCCAGGCCACGAGTTCGAGCAACATCAAAGGGTCACGAACACTCTGTTCAATGACGAAATCACTCGCCGCGCACACGCGGGCGAAGTCGGCCCACCGTTGCGGCGTCCACGCGGAAAGTCCATGATCGTCGTCCAGCGCGGCCACTGCGTCACGAAATGACTGCTCGGCCCGCTGGGCTTTTGGCAAGAGAATGGCCGGGAGTTCGGCGAGTGTTGGAAGGCTCATGGTCTATCCTTGATCGGCGCGTAAATGGCCTGTTGCTGTGAACGCAAGAACCACGCTCTATGAAGGACTGTCGAACAAAGGTTAGAAATAGCTGAAATTAATTTCATTTTGGCAGCCAACATCAAACATTCACCTTTTCTTGTTCGCAAAAGATCAACAATAACGATTATGCTCACCAGCCAGACCGAGCCATACGCTCAGTCTTGTGTAGTTTTACTACTCGTATATACATTCGAAAGGCTGAAATGGCCGACGATTTGTAGTAAAACTACAGGACGCCGAAGCAACCTTCGGCCATCCAAGAATTTATGTCGTCTGCCCACAAGGCCAGTCGCAAACTTCAGGCAACCGATTCTGGTAGCCTTTCCGCCCTGGAGCAAGCCATGCAAGACCTCGATCCCGTCGAAACCCAGGAATGGCTGGACGCCCTGGAATCGGTTCTCGACAAAGAAGGCGAAGACCGTGCTCACTACCTGATGACCCGTATGGGCGAACTCGCGACCCGCAGCGGCTCGCAACTGCCTTACGCCATCACTACGCCATACCGCAACACCATCCCCGTTACCCACGAAGCACGCATGCCTGGCGACCTGTTCATGGAACGCCGCATTCGCTCGCTGGTACGTTGGAACGCCATGGCGATGGTAATGCGCACGAACTTGAAAGATTCGGACCTGGGCGGTCACATCTCCAGCTTCGCTTCCAGCGCAACCCTGTATGACATCGGCTTCAACTACTTCTTCCAGGCCCCGACCGACGAACACGGCGGCGACCTGATCTACTTCCAGGGCCACACTTCTCCAGGCGTTTACGCCCGTGCGTTCATGGAAGGCCGCATCACCGAAGAACACATGAACAACTTCCGCCAGGAAGTGGACGGTAACGGCCTGTCGTCGTACCCGCACCCTTGGCTGATGCCTGAATTCTGGCAGTTCCCGACCGTTTCCATGGGTCTGGGCCCAATCCAGGCGATCTACCAGGCACGTTTCATGAAGTACCTGGAAGCCCGTGGCTTCATCCCTGAAGGCAAGCAGAAAGTCTGGTGCTTCCTGGGCGACGGCGAGTGTGACGAGCCAGAATCCCTGGGCGCCATCTCCCTGGCCGGCCGCGAGAAGCTGGACAACCTGATCTTCGTCATCAACTGCAACCTGCAGCGCCTCGACGGCCCGGTTCGCGGCAACGGCAAGATCATCCAGGAACTCGAAGGCGTGTTCCGCGGTGCTCAGTGGAACGTGACCAAAGTCATCTGGGGCCGCTTCTGGGACCCACTGCTGGCCAAAGACGTCGACGGCATCCTGCAACGTCGCATGGACGAAGTCATCGACGGCGAGTACCAGAACTACAAAGCCAAAGACGGCGCGTTCGTGCGTGAACACTTCTTCAACACGCCTGAACTGAAGGCAATGGTTGCAGACCTGTCCGACGACGAGATCTGGAAACTCAACCGTGGCGGCCACGACCCGTACAAGGTCTACGCGGCGTACCACGAAGCGGTCAACCACAAAGAACAACCGACCGTCATCCTGGCCAAGACCATCAAGGGTTATGGCACCGGTGCCGGCGAAGCGAAGAACACTGCGCACAACACCAAGAAAGTCGATGTCGACAGCCTGAAGTTGTTCCGCGACCGCTTCGACATCCCGGTCAAGGACGAAGAGCTGGAGAACCTGCCGTTCTTCAAGCCGGAGCCGAACAGCGCCGAAGCCCGTTACCTGGCCGAGCGCCGCGCCGCACTGGGTGGTTTCGTGCCGCAGCGCCGCGCCAACAGCTTCAGCGTACCGACGCCAGACCTGAGCACCCTCAAGGCTATCCTCGACGGCTCGGGCGACCGTGAAATTTCCACCACCATGGCTTTCGTGCGCATCCTGGCGCAGCTGGTCAAGGACAAGGACATCGGCCCGCGCATCGTTCCGATCATCCCGGACGAAGCCCGTACCTTCGGTATGGAAGGCATGTTCCGTCAGTTGGGCATCTACTCCTCCGTCGGCCAGCTCTACGAGCCAGTCGATAAAGACCAAGTGATGTTCTACAAGGAAGACAAGAAGGGCCAGATCCTCGAAGAAGGCATCAACGAAGCGGGCGCAATGAGCTCCTTCATCGCTGCCGGTACTTCGTACTCCAGCCACAACCAGCCGATGCTGCCGTTCTACATCTTCTACTCGATGTTCGGCTTCCAGCGCATTGGCGACCTGGCCTGGGCTGCAGGCGACAGCCGTACCCGTGGCTTCCTGATCGGCGGCACCGCCGGCCGGACCACGCTGAACGGCGAAGGCCTGCAACACGAAGACGGTCACAGCCACATCCTGGCTGCCACCATCCCGAACTGCCGCACCTTTGATCCTACCTACGGCTATGAGCTGGCGGTGATCATCCAGGACGGCATGAAGAAGATGACCGAAGAGCAGCAGGACGTTTTCTACTACATCACCGTGATGAACGAGTCCTACCAGCAGCCAGCCATGCCGGCCGGTGTCGAGGAAGGCATCATCAAGGGCATGTACCTGCTCGAAGAAGACACCAAGGAAGCGGCGCACCACGTACAGCTGATGGGCTCCGGCACCATCCTGCGCGAAGTGCGTGAAGCGGCGAAGATCCTGCGTGACGAGTTCAATGTTGGCGCTGACGTGTGGAGCGTGACCAGCTTCAACGAACTGCGTCGCGATGGCCTGGCCGTAGAGCGTCACAACCGTCTGCACCCTGGCCAGAAGCCACAGCGCACCTTCGTCGAAGAATGCCTGACTGGCCGTAAAGGCCCGGTGATCGCATCGACCGACTACATGAAACTGTTTGCTGAACAAATTCGCCAGTGGGTCCCGTCCAAGGAATTCAAAGTCCTGGGCACCGACGGTTTCGGCCGCAGTGACAGCCGCAAGAAGCTGCGTCACTTCTTCGAAGTTGACCGTCACTTCGTGGTGTTGGCAGCCCTGGAAGCCTTGGCTGACCGTGGTGAGATCGAACCTAAGGTGGTGGCTGACGCTATCGTCAAGTTCGGGATCAACCCGGAAAAACGCAACCCACTGGACTGCTGAGGAGATTTTTTGTGAGCGAACTCATTCGCGTACCTGACATCGGCAGCGGTGAAGGTGAAGTAATCGAGCTGTTTGTGAAGGTCGGCGACACCGTCGAAGCCGACCAGAGCATCCTGACCCTGGAGTCGGACAAGGCGAGCATGGAAATCCCTGCTCCCAAGGCCGGCGTGGTCAAGAGCCTGAAAGTGAAGCTGGGCGACCGCCTGAAAGAAGGCGACGAACTGCTGGAACTGGAAATCGAAGGTGCCGCTGATGCGGCCCCTGCGGCGGCTCCTGCTGCGGCTGCTGCCCCTGCCCCTGCTGCTGAAAAGCCTGCTGCTGCCGAGGCCGCTCCGGCCCCGGCTGCCGCACCTGCCGCCGCCAGCGTCCAGGACATTCATGTCCCGGACATCGGTTCGTCGGGCAAGGCCAAGATCATCGAGCTGCTGGTCAAAGTCGGCGACACCGTCGAAGCCGACCAGTCGCTGATCACCCTGGAGTCCGACAAGGCCTCCATGGAAATCCCTTCGCCGGCTGCCGGCGTGGTGGAAAGCATCGCGGTCAAGCTGGAAGACGAAGTCGGCACTGGCGACTTCATCCTCAAGCTGAAAGTACAAGGCGCTGCACCTGCTGCCGCGCCAGCACCAGCGGCCGCTCCGGCTGCCAAGGCTGAATCGGCTCCGGCTCCGGCTGCTGCCGCCCCTGCGCCTGCT
The DNA here is from genome assembly GCF_049897165.1 of Pseudomonas sp. TWR1-1-4. NCBI lineage: Bacteria > Pseudomonadati > Pseudomonadota > Gammaproteobacteria > Pseudomonadales > Pseudomonadaceae > Pseudomonas > Pseudomonas sp. TWR1-1-4. The sequence continues at coordinate 242,595 of NZ_JAFCVS010000006.1, forward strand.
GCCAAAGCCGAGGCTGCTCCGGCCCCTGCTGCTGCCGCTCCAGCGCCAAGCGGCGCCAAGGTGCACGCCGGCCCTGCCGTGCGTCAGCTGGCCCGTGAGTTCGGCGTTGAGCTGAACGCTGTGTCGGCCACCGGCCCTCACGGTCGCGTGCTGAAGGAAGACGTGCAGGTCTACGTCAAGGCCATGATGCAGAAAGCCAAGGAAGCTCCGGCTGCCGGCGGCGCTACCGGTGGTTCGGGCATTCCGCCGATCCGCACCGTCGACTTCAGCCGCTTCGGTGAAATCGAAGAAGTGCCGATGACCCGCCTGATGCAAATCGGCGCGGCCGGTCTGCACGCCAGTTGGCTGAACATCCCGCACGTGACTCAGTTCGACCAGGCCGACATCACCGACCTGGAAGCTTTCCGCGTTGCGCAGAAAGCCGTGGCCGAAAAGGCCGGCGTGAAACTGACCGTGCTGCCGCTGCTGCTCAAGGCCTGCGCGCACCTGCTCAAAGAGCTGCCGGACTTCAACGCCTCGCTGGCGCCAAGCGGCAAGGCGATCATCCGCAAGAAGTACGTGCATATCGGTTTTGCGGTCGACACCCCGGACGGCCTGCTGGTACCGGTCATCAAGAACGTCGACCAGAAGAGCCTGCTGCAACTCGCTGCGGAAGCCGCTGCACTGGCTGCCAAGGCCCGCGACAAGAAGCTCACCCCGGACGACATGCAGGGCGCGTGCTTCACCATCTCCAGCCTCGGTCACATTGGCGGCACTGGCTTCACGCCAATCGTCAACGCGCCGGAAGTGGCGATCCTGGGCGTGTCCAAGGCAACCATCCAGCCTGTGTGGGACGGTAAAGCGTTCCAGCCGAAGCTGATGCTGCCACTGTCGCTGTCCTACGATCACCGTGTGATCAACGGCGCTGCTGCTGCTCGCTTCACCCAGCGTCTGAGCCAACTGCTGAACGACATCCGTACCATCCTGCTATAAGCAGGAACAGGCCTCCCGCTCACCCGGGAGGCCTGGTTGCACCGATTTTCGAGCGCCACGCTCGTACCTCAACCCCGCCACTTGGCGGGGCTTTTTTTGCCGGTTTGTTGAACAATAAAAACAGGCTTGTACACCTTCCATCACCCCGATTGCAGAAATCCCTTTCGCGGCCGATACCCCCCTTATAGCACTTAGCCTTCATCCTCTCTTGTCAGCCCGCGCCGCATGATGCAACCTTGCCGCAGGCAACAGAAAAGAGGGCGTGAGCCCGGCGCCGTGCGCGTAATTTCAAGTGAGTTTCCCCCATGAAAAGCCAGCCCGATGTCGCCCGTATGGCGGCCGAGGTAGTGACGCAGTTACCGGTGCCTTCGCGCCTCGGTATGCTGCGTTTCGAGCGGCTGAATGAGGCAAGCTGGGCCCTCCTTTACCTCGACCCCAATTGCGAACGCCAATTCGGCCTGCCGGCGGTCGAGCTGTGCGCCTTGATCGGCACGCCCTACGCCAGCCTGATGGAGCCCCAGGCACGCTATCAACTGCACGACACCATCCAGCAGCAACTGACCCAGAGCCCGCATTACCTGGTGCGCTACACCCTGCACACCAACGACGGGCCGATGAGCCTGCTGGAGATGGGCGAATCCTATAAACAACACAATCGCCACCTGCTGCGCGGTTACTTGATGGTGGTCGACGGCCTGTTCAGCGAAATTCCCACCGCTGCCCCGACGGAAGACCTGGAGAACCAGAACAGCCGCCTGCAGATCGCCCTGGAGCTCAACCAGCGTGCCCAACTTGAACAATTGCAGCATCTGGAGCGGGTGCGCGCCCAGCAGGAACTGATCCTGTTGCTGGCCCGCCAGCGCTACACCACCCACAATTCGCTGCAAGAAGCCGCCGAACTGATCACCCGCAGTGCCTGTGATATCTACCAGATTGACTGCGCCAGCATCTGGAACCTCGAAGGCCAGCGCCTGGTGCCGATCTCCGCCTACCACCGCGCCGACGAGCAACACCACCTGCCCGAATCCATTGATGCAAGCTGCTTCCCGGACTACCTGGAAGCCTTGCACAGCAGCCGGGCGATCGACGCCACCAACGCGCTGCGCGACCCTCGCACCCGGGAAATGGCCGACAGCCTGCGCGATAAAGACATCCACGCCATGCTCGACGCGAGCATTCGCGTCGACGGCCATGTGGTGGGCGTGCTGTGCCTGGAGCAAAGCGGCAGCACCCGCGCCTGGCAAGCCGATGAAATTGCCTTTGCCGGCGAGCTGGCCGATCAGTTCGCGCAGGTCATCAACAACCACAACCGCCGTACGGCGACCAGCGCTCTGCACCTGTTCCAGCGCGCCGTGGAGCAAAGCGCCAATGCCTTTCTGCTGGTCAATTGCGACGGTGTGGTCGAGTACGTCAACCCGAGCTTTACCGCGATCACTCAGTACAGTGCCGAAGAGGTCCATGGCCACCGCCTGGCCCAGTTGCCGGCGCTGGAAAACCTCAGTGAATTGCTGTTCGACGCACCGTCAGCCCTGGCCAAGAGCAACAGCTGGCAGGGTGAATTCAAGAGCCGCCGCAAAAATCTCGAACCCTACTGGGGCCAACTGTCGATTTCCAAGGTGTATGGCGACAACCGCGAGTTGACCCACTACATAGGCATCTACGAAGACATCACCCAGACCAAGCTGGCCCAGCAGCGCATCGAGCGCCTGGCCTACACCGACAACCTGACCAACCTGGGCAACCGCCCGGCGTTCATCCGCAACCTCGACGAACGCTTTGCCCGCGACAGCGACAGCCCGATCAGCCTGTTGCTGGTGGACATCGACAACTTCAAGCGCATCAACGACAGCCTCGGCCACCAGACCGGCGACAAGCTGCTGATCAGCCTCGCACGGCGTTTGCGTAACAGCCTGAGTGCCGGCGGCAGCCTGGCACGGTTTGCGAGTAACGAGTTCGCGGTGCTGCTCGACGACACCGACCTGGAGAGCGGCCAGCAGGTTGCCAGCCAGTTGCTGGCAACCCTCGACAAACCGATGTTCGTCGACAACCAGTTGATCAGCGTCACCGGCTCCGTGGGCCTGGCGTGCGCGCCACTGCACGGTCGCGATCCGCAAACACTGATGCGCAACGCCGGCCTGGCCTTGCACAAGGCCAAGGCCAACGGCAAGCATCAGGTCCAAGTGTTTACCGAAGCGCTGAACGCCGAGGCCAGCTACAAGCTGTTCGTCGAGAACAACCTGCGCCGCGCCCTCACCCAGAACGAGCTGGACGTGTTCTACCAGCCCAAGCTGTGCCTGCGCAGCGGCCGCCTGCTGGGCATGGAAGCGTTGCTGCGCTGGAACCACCCGGAAAAAGGCATGATCCGCCCGGACCAATTCATCAGCGTGGCGGAAGAGACCGGCCTGATCATCCCGATCGGCAAATGGATCGCCCGCCAGGCTTGCCGCATGAGCAAGCAACTGAGCGCCGGCGGCATGGGCAACTTGCAGGTGGCAATCAACCTGTCGCCCAAGCAGTTCTCCGACCCGGACCTGGTGGCCTCGATTGCCGCGATCCTCAAGGAAGAACAGTTGCCGGCCAACCTGCTGGAGCTGGAACTGACCGAAGGCCTGCTGCTGGAAGCCACCGAAGACACGCGCCTACAGCTTGATCAACTGAAAAGCTTTGGCCTGACCCTGGCCATGGACGACTTCGGCACCGGCTACTCGTCGCTGAGTTACCTGAAAAAATTCCCCATCGACATCATCAAAATCGATCGCAGCTTTATCCACGAAATCCCGGACAACCAGGACGACATGGAAATCACCTCCGCGGTGATCGCCATGGCCCACAACCTCAAGCTCAAGGTGGTCGCCGAAGGCATCGAGACCGCCGAGCAGCTGGCGTTCCTGCGTCGGCACCGTTGTGATGTGGGCCAGGGTTACCTGTTTGACCGGCCAATCCCCGGTGCAGAGCTGCTGGCGATGCTCAAACGCTACCCGCGCGGGCCAATCGCCTGACAGCGCTGTAACACTCGGGCACACTGACGGTCTGAAAATTTACCGCTAACTCAACCTGACGAGAGGACTGATCATGGTCTTGCGCTCGGAAATTCTGGTGAACAAAAACGTGCTGCCTACCCAAGAACAAGCTCTGCCTGGCCGTGAAACCCCGATGGCGCTGCCAGAGAATCACTTCGTCAACGGCAACCCGCTGCTGGGCCCGTTCCTTGATGACGTCGGCTTTGCGATCTTCGGCCTGGGCTGCTTCTGGGGGGCCGAGCGCCGGTTCTGGCAGCGCGATGGCGTGGTCAGCACCGTGGTCGGTTACGCCGGCGGCTACACGCCGAACCCGACCTACGAAGAAGTCTGCTCCGGCCTGACTGGCCACAGCGAAGTGGTACTGGTGGTGTATGACCAGGCCAAGGTGAAATACGAAGATTTGCTGAAGATGTTCTGGGAACTGCACAACCCGACCCAGGGCATGCGCCAGGGCAACGACATCGGCAGCCAGTACCGCTCGGTGATCTATGCGACCACGCCGGAGCAATTGGCGGCAGCGAAGGCGAGTGCCGAGGCTTATCAAGCTGAGCTGACCAAAGCCGGACTGGGTGCGATCACCACGGAAATCGAAGAAGCGCCGACGGTGTATTTTGCCGAGGCGTATCACCAGCAATACCTGGCGAAGAATCCGCAGGGCTATTGCGGGATTGGCGGAACGGGCGTGAGCTGCCCGATCTGAAGCCATTTTGTGGTTACACAGATCCCCTGTGGTGAGCGAGCTTGCTCGCGCTGGGGCGCGAAGCGGCCCCAACAAGGCCGCTACGGTTTTTCTGATAGACCGTGGTGACTGGTTTTGGGGCTGCTACGCAGCCCAGCGCGAGCAAGCTCGCTCACCACAACAGCCCGCCCCCCGCAATTTGATCAGCGTTGCTGACTACTCAGCGATGAGCCAATCCATCTGCCATCCACCCTGGGTCTGGCCCAGCTTCTTGGACAGCCACGGCAGCAGCTCACGCAACTCCTCTTCTAAACCCCACGGCGGGTTGGCGATCGCCAGGCCCGAGCCGGTCAGGGTGTTGGGTGTGTCCAACGGATGCACCAGCAACTCCACACGCAGCAACTTCGGCGCACCGGTGCCGGCCAAGTCCTGGTAGAAACGGCGCAACATGCGTTGGTCTTTCACCGGGTACCAGATGGCCGCGACGGTCTGGCGCATGCGGCTCACGGCTTCCTTGAGGGAAGCGGCGCAGCGTTGCATCTCGTCGAGTTTCTCGAACGGTGGATCGATAAGCATCAGCGCACGCTTTTCCGGCACCGGCAGCAGGGCACGCGGTACATGCCAGCCTTCGCCCAAATGCACCTTCACGCGGCGATCACCCTTCATATTGTCCTTGAGCAGCACACCGTCTTCCGGGTGTTTTTCATTGAGCAGCACACGGTCCTGTGGACGAGTGAGGCGTCGCGCCAACTCCGGCGAACCTGGGTAGTAACGCAACTCGCCATCCGGGTTCATCTCATGCAGCACGCGCATGTAATCGGCTGTCAACGGCGGCAGATCGCTTTCGCCCCACAGGCGCGCGATGCCTTCCAGGTATTCACCGGTCCGATTGGCCTGGTCGCCCTGCAGATCGTACAGGCCGATCCCGGCGTGGGTGTCGAGGTAGGCGAACGGCTGCTCCTTGCGCGACATCAGGGCGATGAGGCGGGTCAAGGTCAGGTGTTTGAAGACATCGGCGTGGTTGCCGGCGTGAAAGGCGTGACGATAATTCATGGTTGCTCCTGCGCAGGGGGCGAAGTTTACCTTTTACGCGGGCGTTGGTGCAGTGCGGCGTGCCGGGCGGTGCTTATGTCGAAAAGAGAGGTGTGCACCTGAAAAAAGTCTAAATGTTGGTGAGGGTGCGGATTTATTGTGGCGATCCACACGCCAGGGAGGTCCACCACCATCATGAAAGACGCCACCATCGCATTGCACCACGGCTTCAAGTCGGACCCGACCACCAAGGCCGTCGCTGTGCCGATCTACCAGAACGTCGCGTTCGAATTCGATAACGCCCAGCACGGCGCCGATCTGTTCAACCTGGACGTGCCCGGCAATATCTACACACGGATCATGAACCCCACCAATGACGTGCTGGAACAGCGCATCGCCGCGCTGGAAGGCGGTATCGCGGCGCTGGCGGTATCGGCCGGCAGCGCAGCGATTCACTATGCGATCCAGACCCTTACGCGAGCGGGTGACAATATCGTCACCACCCCGCAGCTCTACGGCGGCACCTACACCTTGTTCGCGCACTTGCTGCCCAGCTTTGGCGTCGATGTGCGTTTCGCCCGTGACGACTCGGCCGAAGCTATCGCCGAACTGATCGACGGCAACACCAAATTGGTCTACTGCGAAAGTATCGGCAACCCGGCGGGCAATATCGTCGACCTGGAAGCCCTGGCCAAGGTCGCCCACGCGCGTGGCGTGCCGCTGATGGTGGACAACACCGTGGCCACGCCGATCCTGTGCAAGCCGATCCAGTTCGGCGCCGATATCGTGGTGCACTCGGTGACCAAATACATCGGCGGCCACGGCAATTCCCTGGGGGGCGTAATCGTCGACAGCGGCACTTTCCCCTGGGCCGACTACCCGGAGAAATTTCCCGGTCTCAACAACCCAGAGCCGGCCTACCACGGTGTGGTCTACACCGAAAAGTTCGGTCCCGCCGCCTTCATCGCCCGCGCGCGTACCGTGCCGTTGCGCAACACGGGCGCGGCGCTGGCACCGATGAATGCCTTCCTGCTGCTACAAGGCTTGGAAACCCTGGCCCTGCGCATGGAACGTCATACTGAAAATGCCTTGAAAGTTGCGCAGTTCCTCCAAGGCCATGCCGAGGTGGAATGGGTCAGCTACGCCGGCTTGCCGGATCATCCGCACCACGAACTGGCGCAGAAATACCTGCAGGGCAAACCCTCGGCGATTCTTTCGTTCGGCCTTAAAGGCGGTTATGCCGCCGGTGTGCACTTCTACGATGCGCTGCAAATCTTCAAGCGCCTGGTGAACATCGGCGACGCCAAGTCCCTGGCGTGTCATCCGGCGTCCACCACTCACCGGCAAATGAACGAGCAGGAACAAGCCAAAGCCGGCGTGAAGCCGGAAATGATTCGCCTGTCAGTAGGCATCGAGGCGATTGAAGACCTGATCGAAGATCTGCAGCAGGCGCTGGGTTCAACTCAACTCTGAAGCCAGGTAGTCCGCCAAACCGTGATGGCTGACATCCCGGCGGCGCGTGAAATAGGCGACCTTGTGCCGCAAGGTCGTCGGCACGAATGCGGTGTAAAGGTCGGGCCGCTGCTCTTCGAGCCCTTGCAGGAGGTTATCGATCAGGGTTTGGGGCGATTGCTCGGCCAGATGTTGCAGTAAAGGCGCAGGCACTCGCCACCACGGGCTCGCCTTGGCGGCTGTGACTGGGCCAGAAGTGCCGGTCAGCGACTGGCCATTGATCACGTAGCGCTGGAACACCGGCAATAGCTCATCGCCCGACTGCTGAAGGATTGGCAGGAATTGAGCACCATCCCAGAACCGTAAGAACACATCCTGACCATCGGGCAGGTAGACCTTGGTCAGTCCTTGCAGGTGTGCAATCACGGTTTCCAGCGGGTGGGTCGATATGGCCAACCACCCCCAATCCGTGGCATCAGTGCAGGCGGCCCATTCCAGGAAAGGACTGCCCGGCTCGACAATACCTACATAGGGCATGATCTCGTCCCATGTCGCATAGGCCGTGCCGGCCCATATGGGTTGCGGCGGAGCACCGACGGCAAGCGCCCGCCAAGCGTCAAGGGGTTTGGCGTCGCTGGCAGCGCTCAGCACTGCAAACAGTTGTTCGCCAGGCAGCAAAGGTTGATGCATCTTCGTAAATCCCTTTAAAAGTCAGATGGGGCCGCACTGGCCGTTTTTGCAACGCTCGCACTCTTCGCAAAACGGCGCGCTGCGCTTGAGGCTGGCCACCTGCACGCGGCTCAGCGGAGCAGGAATCACCGCCAGCAGTGTTTCCTTCAGTCCAGGCGTTAACGGCGCTGCAGTAGCAGCGGGCGCACTGCCAAGCTGGATTGGCATACTGCTGAAAATCCCGCCCGCAGACAGCGTGATCGACTGCCCGCCCGCCTGAATCGTGACAGTTGCGCCACCATCGATCACAACGCTTTGCCCCGCGCCTATCAGAATGGCCTGCCCTGCCCTTACCTGCCGAGAGCCGCCAACCATCAAGTGGTCGTCTCGCTTCAGGTCTGTCAGACGGTTGCCATGGATAATGCGCAGCTCCTCGCCTTGCAGTTCGTGATGCGACTCACCGTCCACTTTTACCCGAAGGTCATGCAGCACGTGTTGGGTCCAGTCCCGCTGGGCACGCAGGTAGATTTCCTCGGCCCCCTTGCGGTCCTCGATGCGCAACTCGTTGTAGCCACCACCACCGGGGCTGCTCTGGCTGCGGAAGATGCTGCGGGTCTTGTCCGCAGGCAGATCGAGGGGCACCTGGGCGGCCGCATTGGGTAGGCAGCCCATGACCAGCGGCATATCCATGTCGCCATTAACGAAGCCTACCAACACTTCCATACCGACCCGAGGGATCAATACCGCCCCATAACGATCATGCGCCCAGCCGCTGGCAACCCGCAGCCAGCAGCTGGAATGGTCGTTATGTTCCCCATCGCGATCCCACGCCAACTGCACCTTGACCCGGCCGTATTCGTCGCAATGGATTTCGCTGCCGGCGGGACCGGTCACCACTGCGTTCTGGTAACCCGATATTTGAGGCCGGGACATAATCAGAGGTGTTCGAAACGCTACGTCCCAAGGCGTTACAACAAATTCATTGCTGTAGCCTTGAGGCGACTCATTGCCAACAGACTCCTCAAGCACCTGAGGTTGGTGCCCTACATGGTGCAACTGGGTAATCAGCCACAAATCATTCCATTCCTGACGAGGATGCCCAGTCATCTTCAAGAACTGCCCAGTGACCAACGCCGGCTGGTCGCTAGCGCCGCTCGCCTGACGGTAATCGCTGCGATGACGCTCCAGCAGGCGTTGCGCCAGGTACTTACCACGCTCACGATCCGTGAAGTACCCAGGGTAGCGCTGGTCGTCCAGGGTGGGCCGCAGCTGACTGGATACTTCGCTTTCCAACGTCAGGCTAGGCTTTTTGAAATCGTAGTCCCGCAGGTTCACACCGGTGGTACGAGTCTTCAGCCGCAGAATAAAGCGCTTGATCGCTGTCTCGTCGGCAACCATCCCGGTACCAGGCGAATACGGTGTGGGTTGATCAGGCCGCGCAAAAACACTTTGATCGTCGCCAAACACCAACAGGTGACGCTCAGGGGTGTGCTGGAAGTGATAGTGAATGCCCGATTCGGCACATAGACGCTGAATGAACTCCAGATCGGTTTCGCCGAACTGAACACAGTATTCACACTCGGGATACTTGCCGCTCAGTTGAAACGCGAAGGCATCACTTTGGATAGTCTGAGCTTGCAATACCTGCGCAATGATCTCGGATACGGTTTTTTTCTGGAAAATCCGCTGGTGAGTGCTGTGTTCCAGATAAGCCAGCTGCGGCACCAGGGTGATCTGGTAACGGGTAAGGCGCCTGCCCGAATCGCCTTGCGCCACCCGATACACCAAGCCATGAATACCATGGCCATGAGCGTCAAACCCCAGGAACGCTTGACGGTGTAGCAGGCTCTCAAGGTCTTGATCGGACTGTTCGCTGACCAACTCAAGGTCAAAGCGAAAAGGCAGGCTGATGAACTCATCCCCCACGAAACCGTGGACCTGGAATTCACTGGGCTCCCCGTCGAGGGTCAGGGTAAAGGCGCTTTGGTTGGCAGGAGCGAACATCCGGTGTTTCTCTGCGGGGAGTGGGCTGCCGATTTTGCATCACCCTTGCAACCTGCTGAGCACTCGCCAAGAAAATCAGTAAAACCCTACGTGCGCACGTCCGAATTTTCTTAGGACCGACATAAATTACACATAAAAAAAGGCCCGCAATCCGTAGGACGCGGGCCTTTATTTCAACTCACTTGGCGCTAAACACCCAGCGAATTACTTATTGAGGTTGTAGTCTTTTTCCGCAGCATCAAAACGCTCGACCATACCGGCAGTCGGTGCGCCCATCTTGCTCACGAAGTAGATCGCCAAGCTGGCGAAGATAAAGCCTGGGATGATTTCGTACAGGCCCAGCAATTCGAAGTGTTTCCACACAATCACAGTGATCGCGCCGACCAAGATACCGGCCAGTGCGCCGTTGCGGGTCATGCCTTTCCAGATCACCGAGATCAGCACCACAGGGCCGAATGCGGCGCCGAAACCGGCCCAGGCGTAGCTCACCAGGCCCAGTACGCGGTTTTCCGGGTTGGCGGCCATTGCGATGGCGATCAGTGCAACCAGCAGCACCATCAGGCGACCGACCCATACCAACTCAACCTGGGACGCGTTTTTGCGCAGGAAGGTCTTGTAGAAGTCTTCGGTCAAGGCGCTGGAGCACACCAACAGTTGGCAGCTCAAAGTGCTCATCACCGCCGCCAGGATGGCCGACAGCAGCACGCCGGCAATCCATGGGTTGAACAGCAGCTTGGCCAGCTCAATGAATACGCGTTCGTGGTTTTCGGTCACAGGACCTGCCACTTCCGGATGCGCCGAGAAGTAGGCAATACCGAAGAAGCCCACCGCCACGGTGCCGCCCAGGCACAGGATCATCCAGGTCATGGAAATGCGACGTGCCTTGGCAATCGACTTCACCGAATCCGCCGCCATGAAACGCGCCAGGATGTGCGGCTGGCCGAAGTAACCCAGGCCCCAGCCCATCAGCGAGATGATGCCGATGAACGTGGTGTTTTTCAGCATGTTGAAGTTGTCAGGGTTCTGGGCTTCGATCGCCAGGAACGTGGTGTCGACGCCACCGGTGGCCAGCAGCACGATGATCGGCGTGAGAATAAGCGCAAAAATCATCAGCGTGGCTTGTACGGTATCTGTCCAGCTCACGGCCAGGAAACCACCGACGAAGGTGTAGGCAATGGTCGCTGCGGCACCGGCCCACAAGGCAGTCTCGTAGGACATGCCGAAGGTGCTTTCAAACAGGCGGGCGCCGGCGACGATACCGGAGGCGCAGTAAATGGTGAAGAACACCAGGATCACCACGGCGGAGATGATCCGCAGCAGGCCGCTTTTATCTTCGAAACGGCTGGAGAAGTAATCCGGCAGGGTCAGCGCGTCACCGTTGTGCTCGGTCTGGACCCGCAGGCGACCGGCGACGAACAGCCAGTTGAGGTAGGCACCGACGATCAGGCCGATGGCGATCCAGCTTTCCGACAGACCAGACATGTAGATCGCGCCCGGCAGGCCCATCAACAACCAGCCGCTCATGTCGGAAGCGCCGGCCGACAAGGCAGTCACCACGCTACCGAGGCTGCGACCGCCCAGGATGTAATCGGAAAGGTTGTTGGTGGAGCGATAGGCCATGAAGCCGATCAGCACCATTGCTGCGATATAGATCACGAACGTGATCAGGGTTGGATTACTAACGCTCATAAGAGTGACGCCCTGGCTTTGTTTTTATGTAGCAACGGTCTGTCAGACGGCCACCCACTGGAAGTAGGTAGACGTAGCTGCGTGCCGCGCATTTATGACTGACGTTTCCCCAGGAAAGCCGTCAGCCGATGAACCGAACTTTCAAAGTGGTTGCACCTTGGGCGCGAATGCTATTCAACAAAGCAAATAAGGTGCAACCAGTTTCGTGAGAATAAGTTGCACCTTGATATGTTTTGTGGAAAACGCCCTGTTTTTGCTCCTTTTCGGAGCAAGAACAGCCGATCTCAGAAGTAAACGCACCAAGGCAGAGCGGAATCCGTCGGCAGTGTCTTTTTTTGCCGATCACGATCGAAAATTTCCTGAATAAAAAGGGTTGCACCCGGTTGCACCTCTGCATGCGCAAAGCTAATCTTGCCGCCAGCTAATGCCACTCGGTAGTGGCACCCATGAGGATAAGAAAATGGCTACGACCACCCTTGGGGTCAAACTCGACGACCCGACCCGCGAGCGCCTGAAGGCTGCCGCGACCTCCATTGATCGCACGCCGCACTGGCTGATCAAGCAGGCGATTTTCAATTACCTGGAGAAACTGGAGGGTGGTGCAACCCTGTCCGAACTCAATGGTTTGAGCAGCAAGGACGCGGACGATGCAGGCGAGGTCCAGACCGACCACGCCCACCAGTGCTTCCTTGAGTTCGCCGAGAGCATCCTGCCGCAATCCGTATTGCGCGCCTCGATCACCGCCGCTTACCGCCGCCCCGAGCCGGAAGTGGTGCCGATGCTGATCGAACAGGCTCGTCTGCCGGCCCCGATGGCCGAAGCCACCAACAAGCTGGCCGCCTCAATCGCCGAAAAACTGCGTAACCAGAAAAGTGCTGGCGGCCGTGCCGGTATTGTTCAGGGCCTGCTGCAGGAGTTTTCCCTGTCGTCCCAGGAAGGCGTGGCACTGATGTGCCTGGCCGAAGCGCTGCTGCGCATCCCGGACAAGGGTACTCGCGACGCACTGATCCGCGACAAGATCAGCACCGGCAACTGGCAGCCGCACTTGGGCAACAGCCCGTCGCTGTTCGTCAACGCTGCTACGTGGGGCCTGCTGCTGACTGGCAAACTGGTCGCCACCCACAACGAAGCAGGCCTGACCTCGTCCCTGAGCCGCATCATCGGCAAGAGCGGCGAGCCGATGATCCGCAAGGGCGTCGACATGGCGATGCGCCTGATGGGCGAACAGTTCGTCACCGGCGAAACCATCGCCGAAGCCCTGGCCAACGCGAGCAAGTTCGAAGCCAAGGGTTTCCGCTATTCCTACGACATGCTCGGTGAAGCTGCGCTGACTGAACACGACGCGCAGAAGTACCTGGCCTCGTACGAACAAGCCATCCATTCGATCGGCAAAGCCTCCCACGGCCGTGGGATTTATGAAGGTCCGGGTATCTCCATCAAGCTGTCGGCACTGCACCCGCGCTACAGCCGTGCGCAGTACGAGCGCGTGATGGACGAGCTGTATCCGCGCCTGCTGTCCCTGACCTTGCTGGCCAAGCAATACGACATCGGCCTGAACATCGACGCCGAAGAAGCCGACCGCCTGGAGCTGTCTTTGGACCTGCTGGAGCGCCTGTGCTTCGAGCCGCAACTGACCGGCTGGAACGGTATCGGTTTCGTGATCCAGGCCTACCAGAAGCGTTGCCCGTATGTGATCGACTACGTCATCGACCTGGCGCGCCGCAGCCGCCATCGCCTGATGATCCGCCTGGTGAAAGGCGCGTATTGGGACAGCGAGATCAAGCGCGCCCAGGTCGAAGGCCTGGAAGGCTACCCGGTCTACACCCGCAAGGTGTACACCGACGTTTCCTACATTGCCTGCGCACGCAAACTGCTGTCGGTGCCGGAAGTCATCTACCCGCAGTTCGCCACGCATAATGCTCACACGCTGTCGGCCATCTACCATATCGCCGGTCAGAACTATTACCCCGGCCAGTACGAGTTCCAATGCCTGCACGGCATGGGCGAACCGCTGTACGAGCAGGTTGTAGGCAAGGTTGCCGATGGCAAGCTGAACCGTCCGTGCCGTGTGTACGCTCCAGTCGGCACCCACGAAACACTGCTGGCTTACCTGGTCCGTCGCCTGCTGGAAAACGGCGCGAACACCTCGTTCGTCAACCGCATTGCCGACCAATCCATCTCCATTCAGGAGCTGGTGGCCGATCCAGTGGCCAGCATCGAGCAAATGGCCACGCTGGAAGGCGGCTTCGGCCTGCCGCACCCGCGTATCCCCTTGCCGCGTGACCTGTACGGCAGCGACCGCGCCAATTCGGCCGGTATCGACCTGGCCAACGAACACCGCCTGGCGTCGCTGTCCTGCGCCTTGCTGGCCACGGCTCACAACAACTGGAAAGCTGCGCCGATGCTCGGTTGCGCCTCCAGCGAGCAAGCGGCGGCGCCGGTACTGAACCCGTCCGACCTGCGTGACGTGGTCGGTCATGTTCAAGAAGCCACCGTCGAAGACGTCGACAACGCTATCCAGTGCGCCATCAGCGCCGGTCCGATCTGGCAGGCCACCCCGCCCGCCGAGCGCGCCGCCATCCTGGAACGTGCCGCCGACCTGATGGAAGGCGAGATTCAGCCACTGATGGGCCTGCTGGCCCGTGAAGCCGGCAAGACCTTCGCCAACGCCATCGCCGAAGTGCGTGAAGCCGTAGACTTCCTGCGCTATTACGCGGTGCAGGCACGCAACGATTTCACCAACGACGCCCACCGCCCACTGGGGCCGGTGGTGTGCATCAGCCCGTGGAACTTCCCGCTGGCCATCTTCAGCGGCCAAGTCGCCGCCGCATTGGCCGCCGGCAACCCGGTACTGGCCAAGCCGGCCGAACAAACTCCGCTGGTCGCCGCGCAAGCCGTGCGCATCCTGTTGGAAGCCGGTATTCCGGAAGGCGTGCTGCAACTGCTGCCGGGCCAGGGCGAAACCGTGGGTGCCCGCCTGGTGGGGGATGATCGCGTCAAAGGCGTGATGTTCACTGGATCTACCGAAGTGGCGCGCCTGCTGCAACGCAATGTCGCCGGCCGCCTGGATGCCCAGGGCCGTCCGATCCCGCTGATCGCCGAAACTGGCGGCCAGAACGCGATGATCGTCGACTCCTCGGCGCTCACCGAACAAGTGGTAATCGACGTGGTGTCCTCGGCCTTTGACAGTGCCGGCCAACGCTGCTCGGCCCTGCGTGTACTGTGCCTGCAGGAAGATTCGGCAGACCGTGTCATCGAAATGCTCAAGGGCGCCATGGCGGAATGCCGTCTGGGCAACCCTGAGCGCCTGTCCGTCGACATCGGCCCGGTGATCGATGCCGAAGCCAAGGCCGGCATCGAAAAACACATCCAGGCCATGCGCGACAAAGGCCGCAATGTGTATCAAGTGGCGATTGCCGACGGTGAAGAGATCAAGCGCGGCACCTTCGTGATGCCGACCCTGATCGAGCTGGAAAGCTTCGACGAGCTGCAACGGGAGATCTTCGGACCGGTGCTGCACGTGGTGCGCTACAAGCGCAAAGAGATCGACCAGCTCATCGGCCAGATCAACGCTTCCGGCTACGGACTGACCCTGGGCGTGCACACCCGTATCGACGAGACCATCGCCAAGGTGATCGACAACGTCAACGCCGGTAACGTTTATGTGAACCGCAACATCGTGGGCGCTGTGGTCGGCGTGCAACCTTTCGGCGGCGAAGGTCTGTCGGGCACTGGCCCGAAAGCCGGAGGCCCGCTGTACCTGTACCGCCTGCTGTCGACGCGCCCTACGGATGCCATCGAGCAATCCTTCGTACGCGGCGACGCACTGGCCGCGCCGGACGTGCGCCTGCGAGATGCCATGAGCCAGCCGCTGACCGCCCTGAAATCCTGGGCCGACAGCAATAAGTTCAGCGACCTGAGCGCCCTGTGCAGCCAGTTCGCCGCGCAATCGCAAAGCGGTATCACCCGCCAACTGGCCGGCCCGACCGGCGAACGCAACAGCTACGCCATCCTGCCCCGCGAGCACGTACTGTGCCTGGCAGAAGTGGAAGGCGATCTGCTGACGCAACTGGCGGCGGTACTGGCCGTGGGCGGTTCGGCGGTATGGCCGGAATCTGACCTGACCAAGGCCTTGTTCCCACGCCTGCCGAAGGAGATTCAGGCGAAGATCAAGCGCGTGGCCGACTGGACCAAGGACGACGTAGTGTTCGACGCGGTCTTGCATCACGGTGATTCCGATCAATTGCGTGCGGTGTGCCAGCAAGTTGCGCAGCGCAGTGGGGCGATTGTCGGGGTGCATGGTTTGTCCCAAGGCGAGACCGCGATTGCACTGGAACGCCTGGTGATCGAGCGGGCGTTGAGTGTTAACACGGCGGCAGCTGGCGGTAACGCCAGCCTCATGACCATCGGCTAACGGTAAACCCTGTGGGAGCTGGCTTGCCTGCGAGAGCAGCACCTCAGTGCAACTGACGCACCGAGGTGTCTGCATCGCAGGCAAGCCAGCGCCCACAAGAACCGAGTTTGTTCTGGCCTTCCATCACCCAAATCAATCTTGCTATCCAGCCTCTATTCGCGCACTTAGACTCAGGCCAATTCCTCCAAAGGTAAGCCGCCATGTCCGAGACGCTGCTCAGTTCCCGCAATCTGGCTTTCGAGCTGTACGAAGTCCTCGATGCCGAGGGCCTGACCCAGCGCGAGCGGTTTGCCGAGCACAATCGCGAAACCTTCGATGCGGCCATCAGTACCGCGCGCACTATTGCCGAGAAGTATTTCGCTCCTCACAACCGCAAGAACGACGAAAACGAACCGCGCTACGAAGACGGCAAGGCCATCCTGATTCCGGAAGTGAAGCCAGCGGTGGATGCGTTCCTCGAAGCCGGCTTCCTCAACGCAGCCCGCAGCTTTGCAGCGGGTGGTATGCAACTGCCGACCCTGCTGTCCCAAGCCTGTTTTGCGCACTTCCAGTCGGCCAACGCGGCATCTACTTCCTATCCGTTCCTGACCATGGGCGCCGCCAACCTGATCGAGAGCTTCGGCACTGAGGACCAGAAACAACGCTTTCTGCAACCGATGATCGACGGCCGTTTCTTTGGCACCATGGCCCTCACCGAACCTCACGCCGGCTCATCCCTGTCAGATATTCGTACACGCGCAGAGCCAGCGGCTGACGGTACTTACCGACTCAAGGGCAATAAGATCTTCATTTCCGGCGGTGACCACCCGCTGTCGGAAAACATCGTGCACATGGTGCTGGCCAAACTTCCGGACGCACCGGCCGGGGTGAAGGGCATTTCGTTGTTTATCGTGCCCAAGTTCCTGGTCAACGACGACGGCAGCCTGGGCGAGCGCAACGATGTGTTGCTGGCCGGGCTGTTCCACAAGATGGGTTGGCGCGGCACCACGTCCACTGCGCTGAACTTCGGCGATAACGGCAATTGCATCGGTTATCTGGTGGGTAAGCCGCACCAGGGTTTGAGCTGCATGTTCCAGATGATGAACGAGGCGCGGATTGGCGTCGGTATGGGCGCCGTCATGCTCGGTTACGCCGGCTACCTCTACTCGCTGGAATACGCCCGCGAACGCCCACAAGGCCGCCTGCCCGATAGTAAAGATCCCACGACCGCACCGGTCTCGATCATTCAGCAC
Source organism: Pseudomonas sp. TWR1-1-4 (assembly GCF_049897165.1). Classification (NCBI taxonomy): domain Bacteria; kingdom Pseudomonadati; phylum Pseudomonadota; class Gammaproteobacteria; order Pseudomonadales; family Pseudomonadaceae; genus Pseudomonas; species Pseudomonas sp. TWR1-1-4. The sequence goes on from NZ_JAFCVS010000006.1 coordinate 259,758, forward strand.
GCAGACATCAAGCGCATGCTGCTCACCCAAAAATCCTACGTAGAAGGCGCCTTCGACCTCGGCCTCTACGCCGCGCGGCTGTTCGACGACACCACCACCCTGGCCACCGAAACCGAACGCAAACAAGCTCACGAACTGCTGGATCTGCTCACGCCCATCGTCAAATCCTGGCCGTCGGAGTTCTGCCTCAAAGCCAACGAACTGGCGATCCAGATTCTCGGCGGCCATGGCTACACCCGCGAATACCCTGTGGAGCAGTATTACCGTGACAACCGCCTGAACCCGATTCATGAAGGCACCCACGGCATCCAGTCCCTGGATTTGCTCGGGCGCAAACTGGCGCAGAATGGCGGCGCGGGCTTGAAGCAACTGATAAGACTGATCGCCGAAACCGGCGCCCGTGCGCAGGAATACCCGAGCCTTACCGTGCTGAGGGAACCCTTGGAACAGCTGGTCAACCGCCTGCAAACCGTCACCCTTGGCCTGCTGACGGATCTCGCCCAGGGCAAGGTCAATAGCAGCCTGGCGAATTCGGCGCTGTACCTGAAGGTGTTCGGGCATACGGTAATTGGCTGGCGCTGGCTGGAACAGGCAATTCGCGCCGAAGCAGGCTTGGCCAAGGGTCATGCGGCGGATGTGGCCTTCTATAGAGGCAAGCTCCAGGCTGCCCGGTACTTCCTGACCTGGGAAGTGCCGAGCTGCCATCATGAACTGGCAATCTTGGAGGCCCGCGATGACACGTGCCTCGGCATGCAAGATGAGTGGTTCTAAGGCGTTCCGATCGCCTTGGAAATCACATCGACCGTGGCGCTGACTTGCTCTTGGTAACGGTCGAGTTCCTGCTGGTGCGCCTGCTGCATTTCGATCTGCTCGGCGCACAGGTTCAGCGCCGCCAGCACCAGTAGCTTGTCACCGATCAGGGTCGGGTACTTCTTCTTGGTGGTGGCCAGGGACGCCTTGAGCAGGGTCACGGCGTGCATCAGGGTTTTCTCTTCCCCGGCCGGTGCCTTGATCGAGTAATCCTCTCCGAGAATCGAAACGACCTTTATCCCTTCACTCATGCGCCGACAGGCCCTGCGCTCACACGCTCAACCAGCGCCTGGATACGCGCGGCGGTGGCGCCGTGCTTTTCTTCCTGTTCCATCAGGTTCAGTTGCAGGCTGTCGTTCTCGTCCTTGGCGCGGGCCAGTTCGGCCTTGAGGGATTCGTTGGTGCCCAGCAGATCCTGGTTCTGCTGTACCAGGTCGCTGACCAGTTGTTCCAATTGGCTGAGGGATGCTTCTAACATTTTGATTTCTCGAGCTTTTTAAAAGGGCGGTGACGATAAAGAAAATTCACCTCGGATGCCAGGGTTATCCCCGGCGCGCAGCCCGATTTTTAAGGGCCGGGCCGCACTTTCGAGCCTTAGTGACTGCATTTACCGGATCTGGTTCCTGAATCGATCAAACCCCTCGTCAGATGCGACAAAACCGCACACGCCCCTTTAGACTTTAGTCGTACGACCGATAAAGAGGGACACCCCGTCTGATGGCCGCACGGATCGCGCATCTCCCCCAGGATTCCCGCATGTCGCTTCGTAATATGAATATCGCTCCGAGGGCCTTCCTCGGCTTCGCGTTTATTGGCGCGTTGATGTTGTTTCTCGGTGTGTTCGCCCTGAATCAAATGAGCAAGATACGCGCCGCCACGGAAGACATCACCCTGTCCAGCGTGCCAAGCATTCGTGCCCTCGATGAGTTCACCCAACTGACTCTGCGCCTGCGGGTGCTGTCGTACCGCCTGCTGACCAACCGCGAGCCGGAGGTCCAGCAAAAAACCCTGGAAGCCTTTGAGCTGCGCAATCAGCAGATTCGCACGGCCCAGGGCATCTACGAAAAACTCATCGAGAGCAGCGAAGAGCGCTCGACCTACGACGAATACGTACGCCTGCTGGGCCAGTACCATCAGATTGAAGAGCGCATGAAGAGCCTGTCGCGCGCCAATCAAGTGGAAGAGCTGCGCACCCTGCTCAACACCGAACTGCTGAGCAACTCCGAGCAGGTCAACGCCGTGCTCACCCGCCTGCTGGACATCAACAATAAGATGGCCCTGGCTACCAATAAAGACGCCGAAGACCAATACAACATGGCCTTCAACATGGTGGTGAGCCTTCTGGTGATCGCCACCCTGCTGACACTGCTGTTTGCGTGGCTGCTGACCCGCAGCATCACCCTGCCCATCTCCCAGGCCTTGGAAGCAGCCGAAGAAGTGGCCGAAGGCAACCTGACGCGCCCGATCAAAGTCGACGGCAACGACGAAGCCGGGCGCCTGTTGGCGGCCATGGCCAAGATGCAGGACAAACTGCGCGACACCCTGCAACGCATTGCCGGGTCCGCGACCCAGCTGGCGTCGGCTGCCGAGGAACTGAACGCCGTCACCGACGAAAGCGCCCGTGGCCTGACCCAGCAAAACAACGAAATCGAACAAGCCGCCACGGCGGTGAACGAGATGACCAGTGCCGTCGAAGAAGTTGCCCGCAATGCGGTGAGCACCTCCGAGGCATCGCGCAACGCCACCACTTCTGCCGGCGATGGCCGTGACCTGGTGCAGGAAACCGTCAGCGCCATCGAACGCATGAGCGGCGATGTGCAAGCCACCGCCACCTTGATTGGCGACCTGGCCAATGAGTCCCGCGATATCGGCAAGGTGCTGGACGTGATCCGTGGCCTGGCCGACCAGACCAACCTGCTGGCCCTGAACGCGGCGATTGAAGCGGCACGTGCTGGCGAAGCCGGTCGCGGTTTTGCGGTGGTCGCCGATGAAGTGCGCGCCCTGGCTCATCGCACGCAGCAATCGACCAGCGAGATCGAGCGGATGATCGGCAGTATCCAGGCCGGCACCGAACACGCGGTGGATTCGATGCGCAACAGCACCGAACGCGCCGAATCGACGCTGAATATCGCCAAAGGCGCCGGGATGTCGCTGGATACCATCAATACCGCGATCGTCGAGATCAACGAACGCAACCTGGTGATCGCCAGCGCAGCGGAAGAACAGGCCCAGGTGGCGCGGGAAGTGGACCGCAACCTGGTGAACATCCGTGACCTGTCGGTGCAATCGGCCACCGGTGCCAGCCAGACCAGTGCGGCGAGCAGCGAGCTGTCGCGCCTGGCGGTGGACTTGAATGGAATGGTCGGGCGCTTCCGCCTGTAACTGACCCCGACCGACTGTAGTGAGCGGGCTTGCCCCGCGCTGGGCTGCGAAGCAGCCCCAACAGGAACACCTCATTTTTACAGACAGTATCCGGTGACTGGTTTTGGGGCTGCTTCGCAGCCCAGCGCAGGGCAAGCCTGCTCACCACAAAAGTCTTGATCATCACAGCCTGCCTGCTCACCACTAGAGCCCTGCTCACTACAGCAAGCCAGCTTCCACATTAGCTCCGCACGAATCAGAAAAAGCTTTTTGACAGCGCAGCAATTCAACAGGTTAGAATCGCTGGCACGCAGACTGCATGGTCAGTTTGCGCCCCGTCTTGTTTGCTCATGGAGTACTGCCTTTGAATGCGACGACCATCAACAGCCTGTTCTTGATCGGCGCGTTGCTGGTGAGTGCGAGCATTCTGGTGAGTTCTCTTTCGTCCCGCCTGGGTATCCCGATATTGGTGATCATCCTGGCCGTGGGCATGGTCGCCGGCGTCGATGGCGGCGGCATCATCTTCGATAACTACCCAACCGCCTACCTGGTGGGCAACCTCGCCCTGGCCGTGATCCTGCTCGATGGCGGTTTACGCACACGGGTGGCGAGTTTCCGCGTGGCACTCTGGCCGGCGTTGTCGCTGGCCACGGTGGGGGTGTTGATTACCACCGGCCTCACCGGCATGGCCGCGGCCTGGCTGTTTGACCTCAATATCATCCAAGGCTTGTTGATTGGCGCAATTGTCGGCTCCACAGACGCTGCGGCAGTGTTCTCGCTGCTCGGCGGCAAGGGCCTCAACGAACGGGTCACCGCCAGCCTGGAAATCGAATCCGGCAGCAACGACCCAATGGCGGTGTTCCTCACTGTCACCTTGATCGACATGCTCGCAAGCGGCCAGACCGGCCTGCACTGGAGCCTGCTGACTCACTTGGTGCGCGAGTTCGGCATCGGCGGCGTGGTCGGCCTGGGCGGCGGCTGGCTGATGCTGCAAATGGTCAACCGCATCAACCTGGCCACCGGCCTGTACCCGATCCTGGTGATCGCTGGCGGCCTGTTCGTGTTCGCCGTAACCAACGCCCTGCACGGCAGCGGCTTCCTCGCCGTGTACCTGTGCGGCCTGGTGATCGGCAACCGCCCGGTGCGCAGCCGTCATGGCATTTTGCATATGCTCGACGGCATGGCTTGGCTGGCGCAGATCGGCATGTTCCTGGTACTGGGCCTGCTGGTCACGCCCCATGACTTGCTGCCCATCGCGTTGCCGGCCCTGGGCCTGGCGCTGTGGATGATTCTGTTTGCGCGGCCATTGTCGGTAATGGTCGGCCTGCTGCCTTTCAAAGCGTTCCACGGTCGGGAAAAGGCCTTTATCGCCTGGGTGGGCCTGCGCGGCGCGGTGCCGATCATTCTGGCGGTGTTCCCGCTGATGGCCGGGCTGCCCCATGCGCAGCTGTACTTCAATCTCGCGTTCTTTATCGTGCTGGTGTCGCTGCTGGTGCAGGGCACGAGCCTGCCGTGGGTGGCCAAGCTGCTCAAAGTCACCGTACCGCCGGACCCGGCGCCGATTTCCCGTGCCGCGCTGGAAGTGCACGTCACCAGCGAGTGGGAGCTGTTCGTCTACCGCCTGGGCGCGGAAAAATGGTGCATCGGCGCAGCCCTGCGTGAGCTGAAAATGCCCGAAGGCACGCGGATCGCCGCGCTGTTCCGTGGCCAGCAACTGCTCCATCCGTCGGGTAGTACCGTGCTGGAAGTCGGCGACCTGCTCTGCGTGATCGGCCACGAACACAACCTGCCGGCCCTGGGCAAACTGTTCAGCCAAGCCCCGCAACGCGGTCTGGACCTGCGTTTCTTCGGCGACTTCGTGCTGGAAGGCGATGCCCAACTGGGCGCGGTTTCCGCGCTGTACGGCCTGAAGTTGGAAGGCATCGACCCGGATATGCCGCTGAGCAGTTTCATCACCCAGAAAGTCGGCGGCGCGCCCATCGTCGGCGACCAGGTGGAGTGGAACAACACCATCTGGACCGTCGCGGTCATGGACGGGAACAAGATTGGCAAAGTGGGCGTCAGATTCCCCGAAGGAAGTCGCCCGGGCCCCGGACTCTTCCTCTAAACTGCGGGGCGACGACGCCCCCGATTCTTCACCTTGCAAGACCGGTCTCTATGCCTACCCTGCGCACGTTCCTCGCCACTGCCCTGCTGGGCCTGACCCTTTGTGTCGGCACCGTTCACGCGGCCGACCCGCCCAGCGCCGACGCCATCCAGCAAACTCTGGACAAGCTGCCCGACCGCAAGCTGCCCGACGCCGACATGAAGGCCCTGCAGGGCATCCTGCAGCAGACCTTGACGTACCTGGGCAACAAGCAGGATTACGAGCAGCGCCTGGTCGACCTCAAGCGCCAGTTGGAAGACGCGCCGCGCGAGACCGCCGACAACCAGCGCGAACTGACCCGGCTCAAGGCCACCAAAATCATCCCGGTCGCCCAGCGCTACGCCACCCTGCCGGTGCCGCAGCTTGAGCAGTTGCTGGTGCAACGCACCACCCAGCAAGGTGACCTGCAAAAAGAACTGGCCGACGCCAATAGCCTGTCCATCGCCGCCCAGACCCGCCCGGAGCGCGCCCAGACTGAAATCAGCAGCAGCCAGACGCGCATCCTGCAGATCAACTCGATCCTCAAGGCCGGCAAGGACAACGGCAAGACCCTCAGCGGCGACCAGCGCAACCAGCTCAATGCCGAACTGGCCGCCCTCAACGCACTGATCCCGCTGCGTCGCCAGGAACTGGCCGGCAACAGTCAACTGCAAGACCTGGGCAACAGCCAACACGACCTGGTGATGGAAAAAACCGCGCGCCTGGAACAAGAGATCCAGGACCTGCAAACCCTGATCAACCAGAAACGCCTGGCCCAGTCCCAACAAACGGTGACCCAGCAGTCCATCGAAGCGCAAAAGGCCGGCGGCAGTAGCCTGCTGGCCACGGAAAGCGCGGCCAACCTGAAGTTGTCCGACTACCTGCTCAAAAGCACCGACCGCCTCAACGATCTGACCCAGAAGAACCTGAAAACCAAGCAGCAACTCGACACGGTGACCCAGAGCGACTCGGCCCTGGACGAGCAGATCAACGTGCTCAAGGGCAGCCTGTTGCTGTCCAAGATCCTCTACAAACAGAAACAAGCCTTGCCACGCCTGACCGTGGACCGCGACCTGGCGGACGACATCGCCAACATTCGCCTGTACCAATTCGAGGTCAACCAGCAACGCGAACTGATCAGTTCGCCAAGTGCCTATGTGGATAACTTGCTGGCCAACCAAGCGCCGGAAGACATCACCCCCCAACTGCGCCGCACCCTGCTGGAACTGGCGATCACCCGCAGCGACCTGCTGGAGCGCCTGAGCCGTGAGCTGAGCGCGCTGCTCAATGAATCCATCACCCTGCAACTGAACCAGAAACAACTGCTCAGCACCGCCACCACCCTGCGCGCGACGCTGGATGAGCAGATGTTCTGGATCCCCAGCAACAAGCCGCTGGACACCGAATGGCTGGAAACGGTACCGGCGCACCTGAGCAAGCAAGTCGCCACCTTGCCCTGGGCCTCCAGCGTCAGCGAACTGTACGACGGCCTGACCCAGCGCCCGCTGCTGTTCCTGCCGCTGCTGCTGTTGATTGGCGCGCTGCTATGGCGCCGTAAAAACCTGTACCAGCGCCTGAACAAGGTGCATCTGGATATTGGCCACTTCAAGCGCGACAGCCAGTGGCACACGCCCCAGGCCATCCTGATCAATATTCTGCTGGCAATGCCGGTTTCCTTAGGCTTGGCGCTGTGCGGCTACGCGCTGCAAATCGACGCCCGTGGGCAGAACGCCAACCTCGGTTCGGCCTTGCTGCAAATCGCCCAGGCCTGGCTGGTGTTCTATACCGCTTATCGCATCCTGGCGCCGGGTGGCGTGGCGGAACTGCACTTTCGCTGGGAAAAGCCCCAGGTCGAATTCCTGCAAGGTTGGGTGCGCAAACTCGGGCTGGTGGTACTCGCGCTGGTGGCCGTGGTGGCCATCGCTGAACACCAACCGGCGGCGCTGGCCGACGACGTGCTGGGCATCGGCGTGGTACTCACCTGCTACGCGCTGATGGCCTGGCTGCTCGGCCGCCTGTTGCTCAACAGCCCGACCCATGAAAAGGCCTCACTGTTCCGCAAGGCCGTGGGCCTGATGTTTACCGCGCTGCCGGTCGCGCTGTTTATCGCCGTGTGCTTTGGCTACTACTACACCGCGCTCAAGCTCAGCGACCGCCTGATCAACACCCTTTACCTGCTGATGTTCTGGCTGGTGATCGAAGCCACCTTCGTCCGCGGCCTGGGCGTTGCCGCCCGGCGACTGGCCTATGCGCGTGCCCTGGCCAAACGCCAGGCCGCCAAGGAAGCCGGCGACGGCGAAGCAGTGATCGAAGAACCGACCCTGGACATCGAACAGGTTAACGAACAGTCCATGCGACTGATTCGCCTGGCCTTGCTCGGCGGCTTTATTGCCGCGCTGTACTGGGTATGGTCTGACCTGATCTCGGTGTTTTCGTATTTGGATAACGTCACGTTGTACGAATACACCAGCGGTACGGGTGCCAATATCAGCATGGTGCCGATCAGCATCGGCGACTTGCTCGGCGCGCTGATCATCATCGGCATCACCTTCGCCCTGGCGCGCAACCTGCCCGGCCTGCTCGAGGTGCTGGTGCTGTCCAAGCTGGACCTGGCCCAGGGCAGCGCCTATGCGACCACCACGTTGCTGTCGTATGTGATTGCCGGCGTCGGTTTCGTCTCCACCTTGTCCACCCTCGGCGTGAGCTGGGACAAGTTGCAATGGCTGGTGGCGGCGCTGTCGGTGGGCTTGGGCTTTGGTATGCAGGAGATCTTCGCGAACTTCATCTCCGGCATCATGATCCTGTTCGAACGCCCGGTGCGCATCGGCGACACCATCACCATCGGCAACCTGTCGGGCACGGTGAGCAAGATCCGCATCCGCGCCACCACGATCACTGACTTTGACCGCAAGGACATCATTGTCCCGAACAAAACCTTCATCACTGGGCAACTGATCAACTGGTCGCTGACCGATACCATCACCCGCGTCACCCTGAAACTGGGCGTGGACTACGGCTCGGATCTGGACCTGGTGAAGGAACTGTTACTCAAGGCTGCCAGGGAAAACCCACGGGTCCTGAAAGAGCCAGAACCCCATGTTTACTTCCTCAATTTCGGCGAAAGCACGCTCGACCACGAACTGCGCATGCATGTACGCGACCTGGGTGACCGTAACCCGGTGCTGGACGAGGTCAACCGCTACATCAACCGTGAGTTCAAGAAACAGCACATCAACATCTCGTTCCGGCAGATGGAGGTGTACCTGAAGAATATGCACGGTCAGGAATACAAATTGGTGCCGGTTGAGGATGACCGCAAGACCATCGCAGGGCCTGAGACAGAGCAAGACGCCCCCGAGCCGCCACCCGGCAAAGTCGACGATGCGCCGGAACCGCCGCCGAGCAAGCTCGACTAACTCCGCTATCCCCAGCAGAATGCTCGGACATTCTGCTGGAGATGGCCGGTGAAAGCCCTCGACAAACTGACCTTCGACAACCGCTTCGCACGCCTGGGCGACGCATTCTCGACCCACGTACTGCCTGAGCCCCTCGACGCACCGCGCCTGGTCGTAGCGAGTGAGGCCGCGATGGCCCTGCTCGACCTTGACCCCGCTGTTGCCCAAACGCCGGTATTTGCCGAATTGTTTGGCGGCCACAAGCTGTGGGCCGAGGCAGAACCGCGGGCGATGGTCTATTCCGGGCATCAGTTCGGCGGCTACACCCCGCAGCTGGGTGACGGCCGTGGGTTGTTACTGGGTGAGGTGTACAACGAAGCCGGCGAGCACTGGGACCTGCACCTCAAGGGCGCCGGGATGACACCTTACTCACGCATGGGCGATGGGCGTGCCGTGTTGCGCTCGTCGATCCGTGAGTTTCTGGCCTCCGAAGCCCTGCACGCGCTGGGCATCCCCAGCAGCCGCGCACTGTGCGTGATCGGCTCCGACACCCCCGTGTGGCGTGAGAAACAGGAGCGTGGCGCGATGGTATTGCGCATGGCGCACAGCCATATCCGCTTCGGCCATTTCGAATATTTCTACTACACCAAGAAGCCCGAGCAGCAGGCGCTGTTGGCCGAGCATGTACTGAACCTGCACTACCCCGAGTGCCGCGAACAACCCGAGCCGTACCTGGCGATGTTCCGCGAAATCGTCGAGCGCAACGCCGAATTGATCGCTAAGTGGCAGGCTTATGGCTTCTGCCATGGCGTGATGAACACCGACAACATGTCGATCCTCGGCATCACTTTCGACTTCGGGCCGTTTGCGTTTCTGGATGATTTTGACGCGCACTTCATCTGCAACCACTCGGACCATGAAGGACGCTATTCCTTCAGCAATCAGGTGCCGATTGGGCAGTGGAACTTGAGTGCATTGGCGCAAGCACTGACGCCGTTTATCAGCGTCGACGCCTTGAAAGAAGCCCTTGGGCTGTACCTGCCGCTGTATCAGGCGAACTACCTGGATCTGATGCGCCGCCGCCTGGGACTCACCACCGCCGAAGACGATGACCAGCAGTTGGTGGAGCGGTTATTGAAGCTGATGCAGAACAGCGGCGTGGATTACACCCTGTTCTTCCGCCGCCTGGGGGATGAGTCGGCGGCGTTGGCCGTGGCGCGGTTGCGCGATGACTTCGTCGACCTGGCCGGGTTTGATGCCTGGGCCGAGCAGTACAAGGCGCGTGTTGCACGGGATGGTGACTACGGCGAGGAACAGCGCCGTGCGCGGATGCATGCGGTGAACCCGCTGTATATCTTGCGCAACTATCTTGCGCAGAATGCCATCGCTGCCGCCGAGTCCGGGGATTACAGCGAGGTGCGACGGCTGCATGAGGTGCTTTCCAAGCCGTTTGAGGAGCAAGCGGGGATGGAGCAATACGCACAGCGGCCGCCGGATTGGGGGAAGCATTTGGAGATTAGTTGTTCCTCGTAAAAACCTTTAAATGAAGGTTTCTACTGAAACCCCAAAACGCTCAGCCAGCCAACGTATTTGACGTATGTTGAGCTGGCGCTTGCCACGCAATCTCTCGGAGACGAGCGATTGCGCCCCCCCCCCCCCGGCAGATCGCATCTGGTCTTGATAAACCTCGTTGCCGGCTCCAGATTGAACCTAATGGCCACACCCTAGGAGCCCCCGATGTCCGAACCTCTTGTAATCCCCTGCCCCCACTGCAACGGGCTCAACCGCATCCCTGGTGAACGCCTGGGTGATGCGCCAAAGTGCGGGCGCTGCAAGCAGCCGGTTTTGTTGAAGAAGCCGTTTGAGCTGAAACAAGGCGACTACGCCAGCCAGATCAAAGGCGACCTGCCGTTGCTGGTGGATGTATGGGCCGACTGGTGTGGACCGTGTAAATCGTTTGCGCCGGTGTTCGAGCAGGCGGCCGGGCAGTTGGCGGGCAAGTGCCGGCTGGCCAAGCTGGACAGCGAGGCCAATCAGCAGTTGTCGGCGCAGTTGGGGATTCGCTCGATTCCCAGTTTGATTCTGTTCAAGAACGGTCGCGAAGTGGCGCGCCAGAGCGGGGCGTTTCCGTTGCCGCAGTTGATGGCGTGGCTTCGCAGCCAGGGCATTTGACACCCGACCTGTAGGAGCCGGGGTGGCGGGGCGGGGGGGGGTGTGGGGGCCCGCGCCCGGCCCCCGGGCCCCCCAGCCCCGGGGGTGCCCGGGTAG
>NZ_JAFCVS010000006.1:270726-294329 GCF_049897165.1 Pseudomonas sp. TWR1-1-4
CTGGCCTTTTTCCACCCCACGGTTTGGCGCGGTGGGCCGGGCTTTGTGTTGCTTGAGGGCGCCATCGCCGGCAAGCCGGCTCCTACAGCGATGGTATTCCAGCGTTAGGCCACGGGTGTTTCGCGGTCCATCATCTGGCCGACCAGCAATACGCCCAGTTCGCTTAATTGGTGGATTGCCAGGGCTACGTCGCGGTGTTCGCCGGTGAGATCGTTGGACAGGTTGAGCAACAGGGTGCGAACGGATGAGAAGGTTTCGTAGCTGTTGAGGACCAGGGTTTCGGTGGGGAGGTTGGGGGTGACGGTATAAAGGTTAACCATGAATCGTCTCCGAGCAGGAGCCGCAACCGACCGCTACTAAACGGGGGTGGCAGCTGTACGCAGGTTAGTAGACCGGGAGACGCAACCGGCGCGCTCAAGAGCGCCCTCCGTACAGCCACCATCAAATTCAGGAAGGTCCTGATCGACGATTTTGCTGTACGTCTCAACACGGGCTACTAAACCCGACCACTGAGAATTCAGCGGCCCGAGAACCTTAAGAGAAGCCCATCCAGACGCACAAGCCGGGCGATTCTGGCTTACCTGTAGGCATCGTTACAAGGCATAACCCCTATTGCCAGACCCGTCCTACAGCCTGTGTGGGACAAATCCAGCGGCTGGAATGCAGAACCAAGTGTGGGAGCTGGCTTGCCTGCGATGCAGGTGACTCGGTCTGCCTGATACACCGAGGCGATGCGATCGCAGGCAAGCCAGCTCCCACACTGATCGCATTTCAAACTCAGGTCCGCGCTGCCTTTCAGATCACGCGTTTTCCAGCAGGTTATGCAGCTCCACAAATTGCTGTGTGAGCTTATGCCGTGGGTCCAGGTGGATCAGCGGCTTGCTCTCCTGGTGCGACTCACGCATACGCACGGAACTGGCCAAGTAAACGGGCAATACCGGCAACCCCTCGGCAATCAATTCATCGAGCATCTGCTGCGGCAACGTTGCGCGAGCCTGGAACTGGTTGACCACGATGCCTTCCACTTCAAGTCCTTCGTTGTGGTCCTCCTTCAATTCTTCGATTTCCGCCAGCAGACCATACAGGGCCTGGCGCGAGAAGCTGTCGCAATCAAAGGGGATCAGCACACGATCAGCGGCAATCAGCGCCGAAACCGCATAAAAATTCAGGGCTGGCGGTGTATCCAGGTAGATCCGGTCGTAATCCTCGCTCAGATCATCCAGCAGCTTTCTCAGCTTGTTGATCTTGTGCTTGGCCTCAAGCTTGGGCTGCAGGTCGGCCAACTCCGGGGTCGCGGTGATGACGTGCAGGTTGTCGAACGGGGTTTCGTAGATATCTACCTTGTTCTTCTTGGAAAATGGCCCGGAAGACAGGGTTTGCTTGAAAAAATCCGCGATACCCATGGGGATATCGTCGCCGGTCAGCCCCGTGAGGTACTGGGTTGAGTTGGCTTGTGCATCGAGGTCCACCAACAGGGTTCGATAACCTTCGCTGGCGCTGACTGCCGCCAGGTTGCAGGCAATGCTGGACTTGCCAACGCCGCCTTTCTGATTGAACACCACACGCCGCATGGAAAAACCTCCGTGTATCAATGAATATCCGAGTGTAGAGGGCAAAAGCGCCTGTTAGCTACCTCGTTCATCCATGCACTGCTGCATCACGGGCGATTGGTGACCTGTCTTTAATACGCAGCCGACAGATTAAAAAGAACGGTCCGACAATCCAATCAGTCCTCTGGTAAAGGAAAATCTGTAAATCCTTTCCACTATTTTGTAATCAACCGTGCACAAATTTTTACCAAAGTTTGCTAGAACCCCACGGCACCGGGATAATGCGCGCCATTCGACTATTGTTCCCTGTCCCGGTATTCGGGGCCAAAAGTCGCACATGGAAGCCCGCAGGGGCGGGATAACTTCTCAGTGATCAATTTCAACATCGCCCAATGGCGCGCCTGGGCCCCTGGGCTCGATAGCGTGGACGACTGGCGAGCCTGGTGCCTGGCCCCGATGTTGCTGCCTGCCAGCGAAGCCTGCCCCGATGTGTCATTCCTGCCGGCCATGCAACGCCGCCGCCTGAACCGCCTGGCGCGCATGGCGTTCAGCGTGGGCTGGCCACTGGCCGAGGGTTTGCAGGACCTGCCGCTGGTGTTTATCTCCCGGCATGGCGAGACCCCGCGCACCCTCGACATCCTCAGTGACTTGGCCAACGACCAACCGCTGTCGCCGACCCAGTTCAGCCTGTCGGTGCATAACGCGGTAATTGGCCTGTGGTCGATCCTGCGCAATGAAACCAGCGAAATGACTGCCCTCGCCGCCGCGGGCGACGGTTTGGAACATGGCATGCTCGAAGCCGCCGCGCTGCTCAACGAAGGTGCCCCGGCCGTATTGCTGGTGATCACTGAAGAACAGCCGCCCGAAGCCTACGCCAGTTGGATCCACGACGTGCCGTTCCCCTACGCCCTCGGCCTGTTGCTGACACCGGGCGACGAGTGGCAACTGGAACTCGGTACCGGCACTGTCCAACCCACTCAAACCCAGTGGCCCCACGCCCTGAACCTGCTGCGCACCCTGCTCACCGAACAGGTCGCCTGCCAACATGCCTGGAAGAACCGTGTATGGAACTGGCAACGCAAGCCCTGAACGAGAAACCACGGGACGCCTACTATTGGCGCCTGTTCGCCACCGCCGCCAGCTTCGCGCTGTTCGGCTTCGGTGGGCTGTGCCTGCGTTTACTGGTGTTCCCGCTGCTCAGTTGCCTGCCAGGGGACGCTGCAAAACACCGCAGCCGCGCCCGTCACACGATCAGTTGGCTGTTCTGGTTCTTTATTCGCCTGATGCAGCGCGCCGGCGTGCTCACCTACAGTGTCGAAGGCGCGGAAAAACTCGGCCGCCCTGGCCAGATGATCATCGCCAACCACCCGTCCTTGATCGACGTGGTGTTCCTGATCGGCCTGGTGCGCCAGGCCAACTGCGTGGTCAAGCAGAGCCTGTGGCAGAACCCCTTCACCCGTGGGCCGGTGCGCGACGCGGGCTATATCAGCAACGACGGCAGTGCCGAGATGCTCGATGCGGCGGCGGATGCCCTGCGCAGCGGCCAGACCCTGATCATCTTTCCCGAAGGAACCCGCACCACACCCGGCGCGGCGCCTGCCTTTCATCGCGGCGCCGCCGCCATTGCGCTGCGCGGTGCGACAATCATCACCCCCGTGGTGATCAAGGTCAGCCCCACCACGCTGACCAAGGCCGAACCCTGGTATCGCATCCCAAAATGCCGCGTGCACTTCAGTTTGCGGGTGGGTGCCGATATAGAACCACAGGCGTTCGCATCAATGGGGCCCGCGCCCCAGGCCTCACGCAAGCTCAACGATTACCTGCATCACTTTTTTATTAAGGAGCTCGCCGAAGATGAGCGACCAACACCGCCTTGAGCACGAAATAAAGACCCTGATCATCGAGGCCCTGGGCCTAGAAGACATCAGTGTCGACGACATCGGCAGCGAGCAGACCCTGTTCGGCGAAGGCCTCGGCCTGGATTCGGTAGACGCCCTGGAATTGGGCCTGGCGATCCAGAAAAAGTACGGTATCAAGATCGATGCCGACGCCAAGGACACCCGCAATCACTTCACCAACGTGGCCAGCCTTGCGGCGTTCGTCACGGCCAGACAGGCAGCTTGAGACCGGACCATGCAAACTCGTGACGATATTTTCAACACCTTGCGCGATGCCTTGGTGGAACTGTTTGAACTGCCGCCGGAACGCGTCACCCTTGACGCCAACCTGTACCAGGACCTGGAAATCGACAGCATCGATGCCGTCGACTTGATCGACCACATCAAGCGCCAGACCGGCAAGAAGATCGCCGCCGAAGAGTTCAAGGCCGTGCGCACCGTGAACGACGTGGTTGAGGCGGTGTACCGTCTGGTCACGCCTGCCGCATGAGCCGGCTGATCGGCCTTGGCCTGTTGTTGGCGGGGCTGCTGTACCCCTTTGCGGTGTATTACGGCACCGAACACTTCGCCCCGTGGCAATTCGGCCTGCTGCTGGGCAGCCTGTGGCTATTGCGTGCACTGACCGGTGCGCGACGCCCCGGCAGCCGCTGGATGGCGCTGGCGGTGATCTTGTTTTGCCTGCTGCTGGCCTGGTTCGATAACCCGCACTTGCTGCGCTGGTACCCGAGCCTGGTCAGTGGGTTCATGTTGGCGTTGTTCGGCTTGAGTCTCAAATACGGCCCGCCGATGGTCGAGCGCCTGGCGCGCATGACCGACCCGGTGCTGCCCCCGCATGCCATCGTGTATACCCGCCAGGTCACCGTGGTGTGGAGCGTGTTTTTTCTGTGTAATGGCCTGCTCGCCGCCGCCCTCACCCTGTGGGCGCCGCTGAGCTGGTGGACGTTGTACAACGGCCTGATCGCCTACGGGCTGATGGGGCTGTTGTTTGCCGTGGAATGGCTGGTACGACAAAGGGTTCGAGGCCGCGTATGAATGGGTTGAAACTTGAGCACTTGTTGCTCGAGCCGCTGGAACAGCGTCCGGTCACCACCGAACCTGCAATGAATCATGCCCAGTTGTGGGCGCAGTCCCTGAGCCTGGCCGCAGGCCTGCAAGCGCGCGGTATCCAGCGCCTGGCCGTGTACCTGGAAGACGCCGGCCTGCTGGCGATTGCCCTGCTGGGCGCCTGGCGGGTCGGGGCCAGCGTATTGCTGCCCGCCGATTTGCAACCTCAGACCCGCCAACGCTGGGATGAGGCCGTCGATGCCTGGCTGACCGAAACGACAGACCTGGACGCGTTGTACCAGGCGCCACTGAGCGCTGCGGCACTCGATCTGGACGCTTGCCAACTGAGCCTGTGCACCTCCGGCTCCAGCGGCGAACCCAAGCGCATCGACAAAAACCTGCGCCAACTGGCCAACGAAGTCGAGGCCCTGGAAACCCTGTGGGGCCCTAGCCTCAAGGACGCCTGCATCATCGGCAGCGTCGCCACCCAGCATATCTACGGCTTGTTGTTCCGCGTGCTGTGGCCGCTGTGCGCCGGCCGCACCTTTGTGCGCAAGCAACTGGCCTTCCCTGAAGACATGCAGCGCGCCAGCCGCGAGCACGCGCACTTTGCCTGGGTCGCCAGCCCGGCGCTGCTCAAGCGCATGGGCGACAACCTTGACTGGCCGGCGCTGAGCCAGGTGTCGCGGGTATTTTCATCTGGCGGCGCGCTGCCCATAGAAGCCGCCGGCAGCCTGTACGACCGCTTGCAACAATGGCCGACCGAGATCCTCGGCAGCTCGGAAACCGGTGGCATTGCCTGGCGCCAAGGCGCACAGCCATGGCAGCCGTTTGCCGACGTGCAACTGAGCCAGAATGCCGACGGCGCCTTGCGCATCGCCTCGCCTTACCTGCCTGAGGGGCATGTCGAGCAAACCGCCGACGCGGCACGCATCCATGCCGATGGCCGTTTCGAGTTGCTCGGCCGCCTGGATCGCATCGTCAAGCTGGAAGAAAAACGCATCTCACTGCCCATGCTGGAACACGCATTGATGGACCACCCCTGGGTCGCGGAAACCCGCCTGGGCGTGGTGCAGGAAAACCGCGCGTCACTCGGCGCGCTGGTGGTGCTGAGCGTCGAGGGGCTGCATGCCTTGCGCAATCAGGGGCGACGCACGCTCACCCAGACCCTGCGCCAGCATCTGAGCCAACATTGCGAAGCCCTGGCGTTGCCGCGCCGCTGGCGGTTGTTGAGACAGTTGCCCCTGAACAGCCAAGGCAAACTGCCCCAGGCCGATATCGAGGCGCTGCTGCTGGCGGCCCGCCCGAAGGCGCCGGAAGTGCTGGAGCAGGTTGAAGCCGACGGCGAATGGACCTTGCAACTGAGCGTGCCGCCAGACCTGGCCTATTTCAGCGGACACTTCCCGGTCACGCCGGTGCTGCCGGGGGTGGTACAGGTGGAATGGGCCTTCAAACTGGGCCAGCAACTGCTCGATCTGCCGCCGACCTTTGCTGGCATGGAAGTGCTCAAGTTCCAGCAATTGGTGCGCCCTGGCGATGCGATCGAACTGCACCTGCGCTTTGATGCGCAACGCGGCAAGTTGTACTTCGCCTACCGCAATGGCGTTGCGGCGTGTTCCAGTGGCCGGATTCAACTGGAGCCCGCGCATGCATAACCCCTGCGCCCTGATCCCGGTCTACAACCACGAAGCCGCCGTACCGGCCGTGGTCCGCAGCCTGCTGGACAGCGGCCTGCCCTGCCTGCTGGTCGACGACGGCAGCAGCCCCGCCTGCGCGGCCGTACTGGCGCAATTGGCGACGCTGGATAACGTCACCCTGCTGACCTTGCCCAGCAATAAGGGCAAGGGCGGTGCCGTCATGGCCGGTTTCCGCGAAGCTGCACGCCAGGGCTTCAGCCATGCCTTGCAAGTCGACGCCGACGGCCAACATGACCTGCGCGAAGTCGAGACCTTCCTCGACACCTCACGCCGGCATCCCGATGCCGTTATCTGCGGCTACCCCGAATACGACGACAGCGTGCCCAAAGGCCGCCTGTACGCGCGCTACCTGACCCACGTGTGGGTATGGATCAACACCTTGTCGCTGCAGATCCGCGACTCCATGTGCGGCTTTCGCGTATACCCGCTGCCCCCGGTGCTAGCACTGATGGACTCGGCCTACATCGGCACACGCATGGATTTCGACTCCGACATCCTGGTGCGCCTGGCTTGGCGCAACCAGCCGATGCGCTGGCTGCCAACCCAGGTGCATTACCCGGCTGACGGCCTGTCGCACTTCCGGCTGTTGCGCGACAACGTACGCATCTCGGCCATGCACACCCGGTTGTTCTTCGGCATGTTGGTGCGCGCGCCGATGATCCTGTGGCGACGGTGGCAGGCATGAGTGACAGCACCAAGCACTGGGCCGACCGCGAGGAGCGCGGCAGCTATTGGCTGATGAAGCTCACGGCATTCGCCGCCAAGGTCCTTGGCCGTCGGCTGCTGAGCCCGCTGCTGTACGGCATCGTGTTGTACTTCTTCCTGTTCGGCCGCACCGCGCGCCAGAGCGCCTGGCAGTACCAGCAGCGCCTGGCCGACTGGAGCGGGCGCGACGAACTGCGCCCCAGCCAGTGGAAAGTCTTCGGCCAGTTCATGGCGTTTGCCGACTCGCTGCTCGACAAGCTCGACGTGTGGAACGGCAAGCTGCGCCTGGAGCAGATCGAGATCAACGACCCGGCGCAATTGCGCGGGCAACTGCGCGGCGAGCGCGGGCAGATGCTGGTGGGCGCACACCTGGGCAACCTGGAAGTGTGCCGCGCGCTCGCCGAGATTGGCGAGCAGGTCACCATGAACGTACTGGTGCACACCAAGCACGCCGAGCAATTCAATCGCCTGCTGGGCGAAGCCGGGGCGACCCACTTGCGTCTGATCCAGGTCAGCGAGTTGGACCCGGCTACCATGTTGCTGCTCAGCCAGCGCCTGGACGACGGCGAATGGCTTGCCATTGCCGGCGACCGCGTGCCGCTGCACGGCGGGCGCACGGTGCGCGTGGATTTCCTCGGCCATGACGCGGCCTTCCCCCAAGGCCCGTGGCTGCTGGCCGGTCTGCTCAAATGCCCGGTGAACCTGCTGATGTGCCTCAAGCACACAGGCCGCTATCGCCTGAGCATTGAGCCTTTCGTCGAAATGATCGAATGGAAGCGCAACACCCGCGAGCAGGTCATAGCCCTGTGGACCGCGCGCTACGCTGCACGGCTGGGCCAGTTCTGCCTGGAAGCGCCCCAACAATGGTTCAACTTTTACCCTTTCTGGAAGACCGATGACGACGCATCTTGAGCCGGTAACCTTTGGCGAACGCGCTTTGCGCATCGAAGACGTGTTGGCCCTGGCCAACCGTCAGGCGCCGACCCAATTGCAGGGCGACGCCGCGTATCGCCAGCGCATTGCCAAGGGCGCGCAGTTCCTCGACTCGCTGCTGGACAAGGAAGGCGTGATCTACGGCGTGACCACCGGCTACGGCGACTCGTGCGTGGTGGCGGTGCCGTTGCAGCACGTCGAAGCGCTGCCGCGTCATCTGTACACCTTCCACGGTTGCGGCTTGGGTAAGTTACTCGATGCCCAGGCCACCCGCGCGGTGCTGGCGGCGCGCTTGCAGTCGCTGTGCCACGGCGTGTCCGGGGTGCGCGTGGAGTTGCTGGAACGCCTGCACGCCTTCCTTGAACACGATGTGCTGCCGCTGATCCCGGAAGAAGGCTCGGTGGGCGCCAGCGGTGATCTGACCCCGCTGTCCTACGTGGCCGCGACCCTGTCCGGCGAACGGGAAGTGATGTTCCGTGGCGAACGGCGCCAGGCGGCCGACGTGCACCGCGAACTGGGCTGGGAACCGCTGGTGCTGCGTCCGAAAGAAGCCCTGGCGCTGATGAACGGCACCGCCGTGATGACCGGCTTGGCCTGCCTGGCCTTCGCCCGCGCCAACTACCTGCTGCAACTGGCCACGCGCATCACTGCGCTGAACGTGGTGGCGCTGCAGGGCAACCCGGAACACTTCGACGAACGCCTGTTCGCCGCCAAGCCGCACCCTGGGCAGATGCAAGTCGCCGCCTGGCTGCGCAAGGACCTGGCCATCGACGCGCCGACCGCGCCGTTGCATCGCCTGCAAGACCGTTACTCGCTGCGCTGTGCGCCCCACGTCCTTGGCGTGCTGGCTGACAGCCTGAACTGGCTGCGTTCGTTTATCGAGATCGAACTGAACAGCGCCAACGACAACCCGATCATCGACGCTGAAGAAGAGCGCGTGCTGCACGGTGGACATTTCTACGGCGGGCATATCGCCTTCGCCATGGACAGCCTCAAGACCCTCGTCGCCAACGTCGCCGACCTGCTCGACCGCCAGCTCGCGCTGCTGGTGGACGTGCGTTACAACCACGGCCTGCCGAGCAACCTGTCCGGCGCGCCAGCTGATCGCGCCATGATCAACCACGGCTTCAAGGCCGTGCAGATCGGCACCAGCGCCTGGACCGCCGAAGCCTTGAAAAATACGATGCCGGCCAGCGTGTTCTCACGCTCCACCGAGTGCCACAACCAGGACAAAGTGAGCATGGGCACCATCGCCGCCCGCGATGCGATCCGTGTGTTGGAGCTGACCGAACAGGTCGCCGCCGCCACGCTGCTCGCCGCCAATCAGGGTGTCTGGCTGCGGGCCCAGGCTGAGGATGCGCGACCGTTGCCACCCGCATTGGCGGCGATGCACGACGAGCTGGCCAAGGACTTCCCACCCGTCATCGAAGACCGCGCCCTCGAAGGCGAGTTGCGCCTTTGCCTGCAACGCATTGCCGAGCAACACTGGAGGCTGCATGCGTAGCCAGGGCGTGCTGCATTGCGACACTGAAATCCTCGTGCCGTTTTTTGACGTCGACACCATGAACGTGGTGTGGCACGGGCATTACGTGAAGTACCTGGAAGTGGCGCGCTGCGCGCTGCTGGACAAGATCGGGCATAACTACACGGCAATGCTCGAATCCGGCTACGCCTGGCCGGTGATCGACATGCAGCTGCGCTACGTGCGTGGCGCGGTGTTCGGCCAGACCCTCAACGTGCGCGCCAGCCTGGTGGAGTGGGAGAACCGTTTGAAGGTCAATTACCTGATCACTGACCTCGCCAGCGGCGAGCGCCTGACCCGCGCCAGCACCGTGCAGGTGGCGGTGGAAATCGCCAGCCGCGAGATGCAGTTGGCCTCCCCCAAAGTATTCACCAACGCCGTCGAAAGGGCCCTGAAATGAGACCCCCTGTAGGAGCCGGCTTGCCGGCGAAAATCGTCAACGATAACGCGGGCTGCCTGACACTGCGCAGCGCCCTCAGGTTTTTCGCGAGCAAGCTCGCTCCTACAGGGATCGGGTTGTTGCTGAGCTTCTGTGCCCATGCTTTTGACTTGCAGCAGCTGAGCGACCAGCTTGCAAAACCCTCAGTGATCCACGGCAGCTTCACCCAGGAAAAACACCTGCGCGCCCTGCCCCAGCCCTTGGTCAGCAAAGGCACCTTCGTCCTCGCCAAGGACCACGGCCTGCTGTGGCTGCTGAAAACCCCACTGCAACAGGACTACCGCATCAGCGCCCAGGGTATCGCCCGCCGCGACGCCAATGGCTGGCAACTGCTGCCGAACAAGAGCGCCGGCGCTGAGCAGAATCGCCTGTTCCTCGCCGTGCTCCAGGGCGACAGCAGCGGCTTGCAGCGTGACTTCGAATTGCAGCTGCAAGGCGAGGCGAAGCAATGGAAGCTCACGCTGATCCCGCGTTCACTGTTGCTCAAGCAGGTTTTCACCCAGATCAACATCGACGGCGGCGACTTGGTGCAGACCATCGAACTGTTGGAAACCCAAGGCGACAGCACCGTTTTGCGCATGCAGGACAGCACCGCCAGCCAACCCCTGAGCGAAGCGGAGCAACACGACTTTGCCCAGTGAACGCCTGCTGCCGCGCCTGTTCCTGATCCTGCTGGTGGCCGTGCTGGCCCTGGCCGGCTGGCAGTGGCGCCATGGCGCGCCGTTGTCGGCCAACCTGATGGAACTGGTACCGGGCAACACGCCGGATGCCCTGGAGCAGCAAGCCGAACAGCGCATGCAGGAACCGCTGAACCGCGAGATGCTGGTGCTGGTGGGCCATGCCGACCGCCAGCAAGCCGTGGCAGTCGCCCAACAATTGGGCGAGCGCTGGCAGGCCAGTGGGCTGTTTGAAAAAGTGCAGTGGAACCTGCAAGCCGACTTGCCCGCACTGCGCGAGCAACTGCTGCGCGGGCGCCTGGCGATGCTCTCGGCCAAGGACCGCGAGCAATTGATCGAACAGCCCGACGCGTTTATCCAACAGCGCGTGCAAGCGCTGTTCGACCCCTTTAGCGGCTTCAGCCTGGTGCCCAGCCAGGATGACTGGCTGGGCCTCACCGGGCGTATCCAGAACAGCCAGCCGCAACACGGTTCGGTGCAGTTGGATATCGGCAGCGGCGCGTTGATCGCCGATGCCGACGGCAAGAGCTGGGTGCTGCTGCGCGCGCGCACCACCGGCAATGCCTTCGACATGAAACTGCCGCTGCAAGTGGCGGACCTGCTTCAGGCCAGTCGCGCGCAGGCCAGCGAACACGGCGCGCAATTACTCGCCGCCAGCGGCTTGCTCTACGCCGCCAATGGTCAGCAGCAAGCCACGCGCGAAATCACCTGGGTCGGCGGCGGCGCAACCATCGGCATCCTGCTGTTGCTGTTGCTCGCCTTCCGCCGCTGGCGCGTGTTGCTGGCCTTTGTACCGGTGCTGGTGGGCATGCTGTTTGGCGCGGTGGCCTGTGTGGCACTGTTCGGCCATATGCACGTAATGACGCTGGTGCTGGGTTCCAGCCTGATCGGCGTGGCGGTGGATTACCCGCTGCACTACTTGTCGAAAAGCTGGAGCATGAGCCCGTGGCGCAGTTGGCCGGCGTTGCGCATCACCTTGCCGGGCTTGAGCTTGAGCCTGGCGACCAGCTGTATCGGTTACTTGGCGCTGGCCTGGACGCCGTTCCCGGCGTTGACGCAAATCGCCATCTTCTCAGCCGCAGGCTTGGTCGGCGCCTACCTGTCCGCCGTGTGCCTGTTGCCGGCGCTGCTCAAGGGCGTCGAGTTGCGCCCGGCACAATGGCCGCTGCGCATCGCCGAATGCCTGTGGCTGCTACGCGCCTCATTGCTCAAGCGCGTGCCGAGCCCGGTGCTGCTGGCCTTGCTGCTGCTGTTTTGCGCGGGTGGCCTGTGGCACCTGAACAGCAAAAACGATATCCGCCAATGGATCGGCGCGCCGCCACAATTACTGCAAGAAGCGCAGGCCGTGGCGCGGATCACCGGGTTCCAGCCCACCAGCCAGTTCTTCCTGGTGCGGGCGGACAACCAGCAACAGTTGCTAGAGCGTCAGAGCGCGTTGGCGCAGCGCCTGGATCAATTGGTGAATATGGACAAGCTCCAGGGCTACCTGGCGCTCAATCAACTGGTCAGCCAGCCCGCCGAGCAACAGCAACTGCGTGATGCGCTGAACAACCTGCCACAACACTGGCAGCCGCTGCTCGACCTCGGCGTACCCGCCAGCGCCCTGCAAGCCGAAGTCGCGCACCTGCAAGCGCTGCCTACCCAAGATATCGACGCTGCGCTGGCCGGCCCGATGGCCGAGCCTTGGCGCGCGCTGTGGCTCGGTAAGGTCGATGGCGGCGTGGCGGCCATGGTCAGCCTGCAAGGCTTGAACAACCCCGCCTTGCTGCGTGTGCAGGCGCTGGACTTACCCGGTGTGCAACTGGTGGACCGCCTGGGCGACTTGAACCGGGTGTTCGCCGACACACAGATCAGCGCCGCTGAACTGAAGTTGATGTCCTGCGTGTTGATCGTACTGTTGCTGATCCTGCCGTTCGGCTTCGGCGGTGCCTTGCGTATCGTCGCGCTGCCGCTGCTGGCGGCCCTGTGCAGCCTGGCCAGCCTTGGATGGCTGGGCCAGCCGCTGACACTGTTCAGTCTGTTCGGCCTGCTACTGGTCACGGCCATCAGCGTCGACTACGCGATCCTGATGCGCGAGCAAATCGGCGGCCCTGCGGTCAGTCTCTTGGGCACCTTGTTGGCAGCGTTGACGACCTGGCTGTCGTTTGGACTGCTTGCGGTGTCCAGTACACCGGCAGTGAGTAATTTCGGCTTATCGGTCAGCCTGGGGCTGGCATTCAGCTTTATGCTGGCACCCTGGGCCGGGCAACAGAAGCACGCCTTATGAATGTGATTATCGCCAATGTGGCAAGGAGCCCTCGTGCCCACAGTTGAAATGGAACGTCGCCAGGTGGTGGTGATCGGTGCCGGTCCGTCCGGGGCCATCGCCGCCGCGCTGTTAAAGCGCAAAGGGCATGATGTATTGATCATCGAGCGCCAGCATTTCCCACGGTTCTCGATCGGCGAAAGCCTGCTGTCGCACTGCATCGATTTCATCGAAGAAGCCGGCATGCTCGACGCCGTACAGGCCGCAGGGTTCCAGGTGAAAACCGGCGCCGCGTTCGCCTGGGGCGAGCGCTACAGCGCATTTGATTTCAGTGACACCTTCAGCAACGGCAAGCCGACCACCTTCCAGGTGCAGCGCGGCGAGTTCGACAAGTTGCTGGCCGATCAGGCCGCCAAGCAAGGTGTGGAGATCCGCTACGGCGAAACTATCGTCGGCGTGGATTTCAGCGGCGAGAGCCGCTACCTGCATGTGCGCCGTGAGAACGGCAGCGACTACCACCTCAAGGCCAAGTTCGTACTCGACGCCAGCGGCTATGGCCGCGTGCTGCCGCGTCTGCTGGACCTGGATCTGCCGTCCGACTTCCCCGTACGCCAAGCCGTGTTCACCCACGTCGAAGACCGCATCGAACATCCCGGCTTTGATCGCACCAAGATTCTGGTGACCACCCATCCGACCCAGCGTGACATCTGGTTCTGGACCATTCCGTTCAGCAACGGGCGTTGTTCGGTGGGCGTAGTCGCGGCCAAGGAGCATTTCGACGGGCGCGATGGCGACCTCGACGCCTGCCTGCGCGGCTTTATCGCCGAAACCCCGAGCCTTGCCGGCGTGCTGCAAAACGCCGTGTGGGACACCCCGGCGCGCACCCTCGGTGGCTACGCAGCCAACGTCAAAACCCTGCACGGACCGGGCTTCGCGCTGCTGGGCAATGCGGCGGAATTCCTCGACCCGGTGTTTTCTTCCGGGGTGACCATCGCCATGCGTTCAGCGAGCATGGCGGCCGCTGTGTTGCACCGTCAGCTCAAGGGCGAAACCGTGGACTGGGAGAACGAGTTTGCCGTGCCCTTGAAACGCGGCGTGGACACCTTCCGCTGTTACGTCGAAGGCTGGTACGCCGGGACGTTCCAGGATGTGATCTACCACCCGGATAGCTCGCCGGAGATTCGCCGGATGATCAGCTCGATCCTCGCCGGCTACGCGTGGGATGAGCGCAACCCGTTTGTCAGCGAGCCCAAGCGGCGGTTGCGGATGTTGTCGGAGATTTGTGCGAGTGAGCCGGTATGAGCAGTCAGTACTTAAGTAAGAACTACGTCGAAGAAACCAGGTTCGGCTTCTGGTTCCTGCGCAGCCACACCTGGCAGCACCATGTGCTGCGCGTGGCGATCAACGACCTGCGCAGCCTGTTTACCGACCCGCTGCCCGAGGCCCCGGTACTGCTGGACGCCGGTTGCGGCCAAGGCAAATCGTTCCAATACTTGCAGCAGGTGTTCGCTCCCGAGCGCCTGATCGGCCTGGATGCCGACCCGCACAGCCTGGAACTGAGCCGCGAAGAAGCACAGCGCCAAGGCTTGGCCATCGAGCTGATCGGCAGCGACTGCGCCACCTTGCAAGTGCCGGACGAAAGCGTCGATATCCTGTTCTGCCACCAGACCTTTCACCACCTGGTCGAGCAGCACCGCGCGCTCAAGGAGTTCTACCGTGTGCTCAAGCCGGGCGGTTATCTGCTGTTTGCAGAATCCACCGAAGCCTATATCGACACCTGGGTGATTCGCTGGCTGTTCCGCCACCCGATGCATGTGCAGAAAAGCGCCGATGAGTACCTGGATATGCTCCGCGAGCAGGGCTTTGAATTCGGTCCGCAGAACATCTCGTACCCGTACTTGTGGTGGAGCCGCTCCAGCGATTTCGGCCTGCTGGAACGCTGGGGCCTGCGCAAGGCGCCGCCGGTGGGGCAGCGCGAGGAAACCCTGGTCAACTGCGTGGCACGCAAACCCTTAACGAGCGCAGCCCCATGATGCGCATGCTGTTGATCGGCTGCCTGTTGCTGCTGAGCGCCTGCGCCAGCCAGCCGCCGCTGCCGGAGAAAACCCCAACCCTGGCCTTGCCGCTGCAATTGCATGTGCAGCGCCTGGCCGACGGCCAGAGCCAGGACTGGCTGTTGGTGATCCAGCGCGAAAGCGGCGGCATTCGCTGGTCGATGATGGACCCGCTGGGCATTCCCCAGGCCCGACAAAAACTGATCGATGGCGAGTGGCAGGCCGACGGCTTGCTGCCGCCCAATCCCCAGGCGCGCGAGCTGTTTGCCGCGTTGCTGTTTGCCCTGACGTCGGCCGATGACGTGCGCGCGCTCTACCCCAGCGCCCAGGCCATGGACCTGACGCGCACCCTGCCGGGGCATTGGCAGATCGTGTATCAATCGTCCGAGGTCTTCAGCGTGAACATGGCCGGCCAGCCCTTGAGTTACCGCATCACACCGCTTGGAGCCGCTCGATGAGCGCTTACCTCAACGCCCTGGGCGTGATCTGCGCCCTTGGCCGCGGCCAGGACGAGGTCAGCCGCAGCCTGTTTGCCGGGGACTGCTCCGGCATGCACCCTGAAAGCGGCTGGGTGCCGGAGCGCGTACTGCCGGTGGGCGCCGTGAAAGGCGACTTGGCAATCATCCCGCCCGAGTTGGGCCAGCAAAGCAGCCGCAATAACCAGTTGCTGCTGGAAGCGGCGTTGCAGATCGAAGGCGATATCCGACAGGCGATCCACACCTACGGCGCGTCACGGGTCGGCGTTGTGCTCGGCACCAGCACCTCGGGCATCGACGAAGCCAGTCGGGGCATCGCGCACTTTTTGCGGGAGCACCAGTTCCCCGGCGACTACGACTACCAGCAGCAGGAACTCAGCGCGCCGGCGAATTTCCTCGCCGACTGGCTGCAACTGAGTGGCCCGGCCTATGTGATCTCCACCGCCTGCACTTCCAGCGCGCGTGCCTTGATGAGTGCCCAGCGCCTGCTGGACCTGGGCGTGTGCGATGCAGTGATCTGCGGCGGCGTCGACAGCCTGTGCAAGCTGACACTCAACGGTTTCAGCTCATTGGAAGCGGTGTCGAACGAGCGCTGCAATCCGTTCTCGATGAACCGCAACGGCATCAACATCGGCGAAGCGGCCGTGCTGTTTGTGATGAGCAAGGAACCCGCGCCCATCGCCCTGCTGGGCAGCGGCGCCAGTTGCGATGCGCACCATATCTCCGCGCCCGAGCCCACCGGCAAAGGCGCGTTGCAGTCAATGCGCAAGGCCTTGGCCAGCGCCCGATTGCAGCCCGAGCAGATCGGTTACCTGAACTTGCACGGCACCGCCACCCAACATAACGACGCCATGGAAAGCCTGGCCGTCGCCAGCCTGTTCCCGCACGGCGTGGCCTGCTCATCGACCAAACCCATGAGCGGTCACACCCTGGGCGCAGCCGGGGCGCTGGAAGCGGCGTTCTGTTGGTTGAGCCTGGCTCACAACCGCGTCCCGCCCCACGTGTGGGACGGCCAGGCCGACCCGGCCCTGCCCGCCTTACAGTGGGCGCAGGCTGCAGAAACCCTAGGAAAGCGCTGCCTGATGAGCAATTCGTTTGCCTTCGGCGGCAACAACGTCAGCCTGATTATCGGAGAGGCCCCATGATCGATTGGCCACTCGCTGAACTGCTGCCCCATGCGGGCGACATGATCCTGATCGATCAGGTGTTGTCGTTCGATGAAGAGCAGATCCACACCCGCGTCACGGTTAAACCCGGCGGCCTGTTCAACCGCCCGGACGGCAGCCTGCCGGCCTGGGTCGGCATCGAGTTGATGGCGCAAAGCGTCGCCGCCTACGCCGGTTGCCGCGCGCGCCAGAAAGGTGAAGCGGTGGAACTGGGCTTCCTGCTCGGCACACGCAAGTTCGAGTGCAATGTGGAACACTTCCCGGTCGGCGCCGAGCTGGCGATCCACGGCCTGCGCTCTTTGGAAGACGACAATGGCATGGGTGTGTTCGAATGCCACCTGACCGGCGACGGGATCCAGGCCAGCGCCCGCTTGAATGTATTTCGACCGCCCCAGGCGGCCAACTATTTAGATGAATCGAAGGACGTAACGCCATGACTGAATCCGTACTGGTCACCGGCTCCAGCCGTGGCATCGGCCGCGCCATCGCACTGCGCCTCGCTCAGGCCGGGCATGACATCGTGCTGCATTGCCGCAGTGGCCGTAGCGACGCCGATGCAGTGCAGGCCGAGGTTGAAGCCCTGGGCCGCAAGGCGCGGGTGCTGCAATTCGATGTGGCGGATCGTGCTGCGTGCAAGGAAATCCTCGAAGCTGACGTTGAGCAACACGGCGCCTATTACGGCGTGGTGCTCAACGCCGGCCTGACCCGAGACGGCGCCTTCCCGGCCTTGTCGGACGACGACTGGGACGTGGTGATGCGCACCAACCTCGACGGTTTCTACAACGTGTTGCACCCGGTGATGATGCCGATGATTCGTCGTCGCGCGGCCGGCCGCATCGTGTGCATCACCTCGGTTTCCGGGCTGATCGGCAACCGTGGCCAGGTCAATTACAGCGCTTCGAAAGCCGGTTTGATCGGTGCAGCCAAGGCCCTGGCCATCGAGCTGGGCAAGCGCAAGATTACTGTCAATTGCGTCGCTCCGGGCTTGATCGACACCGCCATGCTGGATGAGAACGTGCCGGTGGAAGAACTGATGAAGATGATCCCGGCGCAGCGCATGGGCACGCCGGAAGAGGTGGCCGGCGCGGTGAATTTCCTGATGTCGGCCGAGGCTAGCTACATCACGCGCCAGGTCCTGGCCGTGAATGGAGGCCTGTGCTGATGAAACGCGTCGTCGTCACCGGCATGGCCGGCATGACCTCCCTGGGCAGCGATTGGGAAACCATCGCCGCCAACTTCCGCGCCAACCGCAGCGGCATCCGGCGCATGGATGAGTGGGACCGCTTTACCGAACTGAACACGCGTCTGGCCGGGCCGATCGACGATTTTGTCGTGCCCGCACACTGGACGCGCAAACAACTGCGCAGCATGGGCCGGGTGTCGCGCCTTGCGGTGTGGGCGGCAGAGCAGGCGTTGCAGGACGCGGGCTTGCTCGGCGATGAGTCAATCAAGGACGGGCGCATGGGCGTGGCCTGTGGCTCGTCCACCGGCAGCACCGACGAGATCAAGGCGTTCGGCAACATGCTGCTGAACTCGGTGGCCGAGGGGCTGAATGCCAACTCCTACGTGCGCATGATGCCGCACACCACGGCGGCGAATATCAGCATCTTCTTTGGCCTGACCGGGCGGCTGATCCCCACGTCCAGCGCTTGCACCAGCGGCAGCCAGGGCATCGGCTATGCCTATGAAGCAATCAAGTTCGGCCGCCTGCCGTTGATGCTCGCCGGCGGCGCCGAGGAGCTTTGCCCCACTGAGGCCATGGTATTCGATGCGCTCTACGCCACCAGCCTCAAGAACGATGCGCCTCAGACCAGTCCACGTCCCTATGACAGTGGTCGTGACGGTCTGGTGATCGGTGAAGGCGGCGGCATGCTGGTGTTGGAGGAACTGGAGCACGCGTTGGCACGCGGTGCGCATATCCACGCCGAGCTGGTGGGCTTCGGCAGCAA
This sequence comes from Pseudomonas sp. TWR1-1-4, assembly GCF_049897165.1. NCBI lineage: Bacteria > Pseudomonadati > Pseudomonadota > Gammaproteobacteria > Pseudomonadales > Pseudomonadaceae > Pseudomonas > Pseudomonas sp. TWR1-1-4. The sequence goes on from NZ_JAFCVS010000006.1 coordinate 289,082, forward strand.
CGCCGACGGCCAGCACACTACCCGCCCAGAGCAGAAAACCATGCGCCGCGCGATGGAACTGGCCCTGGAAGATGCCGGGCTTGAGCCATCCGCAATCGGCTACGTGAACGGTCACGGCACCGCCACCGACCAGGGCGATATCGCCGAAACACTGGCGACCAGCAGCCTGTTCGGCAGCCGCATGCCCATCAGCTCACAAAAGAGCTTTCTCGGCCACACCTTGGGCGCGTGCGGCGCGCTGGAGTCGTGGTTCAGCATCGAGATGATGAACCGCGACCAATACGTGCACACCTTCAACCTGGATTCGGTCGACCCGCAATGCGGCGAGCTGGATTACCTGCAAGGTGAATTCCGCGAGATGCACCACGACTACGTGATGAACAACAACTTTGCCTTTGGCGGCGTCAACACCTCGCTGATCTTCCGCCGCTGGTCCTGACTTTCAAATCGATTGGAGAATACGGAATGTCTTCCTTGCTACGCGTCACCCTGATCACCCTGGCCCTGTTGGTCACCGCCGGTTGCACCAGCAAGCCGATCCTCAACACCCAGCACAACCTGCCAGCCGACGCCCAGGTCAGCGAAGAAAAAATGAAAGCGGTGATCGTCAACGCCCTGCAAAAACGCGAGTGGACGGTACAACGCCTGAGCCCGCAGCTGGTACAGGCCGAGATCAACGTGCGTAACCAGTATTACGCAGCCATCGACATCCGCTACACCCGCAACAGCTACGCCATCACCTACCGCGATAGCCGCGCCCTGGGCTACAAGGACGGCAAGATCCATCGCAACTACAACCGTTGGGTGAACAATCTGGACAGCGACATCATGGCGGGGTTGCGCAGCAATGGCGTGAATGAGGCGGGGACGGCGGCGCAGTTGTTTGAGCAAACCGGCACCACCAAGTAAAACGAATTCAGGCTCTACAGAAACGACAAAGGGCGCCTTTCGGCGCCCTCTTCACAAACAGGTTGGCTTGTCATCGCCGCTTCCTGCCTGGCTCTGCGATTGCTGGTTGCCCAGGATCCTCAGAGTCTCACAAGCCCCTTTCGGGAACGTGGGCAGTATGCCTGAAAACAACTTTACGGCAACCTGTGGCAAAGTGCCGTTCATCCCTCAGCGCAACCCCAACGCGCTGCGCACCGCCGCCTTTATTGCTAGAAGCTGATCAGAAGTGAGCTCAGCGATTTTGTAAGTTCGTTTGCCATGACGATCTTTGCTTTTGATTCGGTCGAGCCTTCCCAAGCTGACGGTTGCCACAATGTCACATTTCGCCCAACAGATAGGGCTTGCTCCTTGAAGATGACTATCAAGCTGGCAGTGGTGATCCAGAACCGTCTGCGGCGCAGTAGTACTCAACGGCACAACCGTCACCAACAACTTATTGGTTCGGTGCTTGCGTATCACAATGACCGGGCGGATCTTTATGATTTCCGGGACCTCATAGCCTCGAAAGTCACAAATCAACACGCTGCCCTCCTTGGGCTGATAGAGAAGTGCCATCCATATCACTCGCTTGAGAAAAAGCGATTCTGCATAACTGTCCCGCGAATCGCTAAGCAGCTTGCGTTACCTGATATGTGAGCACGTCTACACCGAGGCCTTGCGCGTCAACAACTCCACAAACGCCTCTGCCATCGGCGTCTGCGCGCCCTTGCGTTGCACCAGCCACACCGCCGTCATCGCCTCCTGATCCAGCAGCGTGCGATACACCACGCCATCGATCCGAATGCGCTGGTAGGACGCCGGCAGTACCGACACGCCCAAGCCCGCCGCCACTAGGCCGATGATGGTCATCGCCTCCCCGGCCTCCTGGGCAAAGTGCGGGCTGAAGCCGGCATCACGCGCCAGGTTGAGCAACTGGGCATAGAGGCCGCTGCCGTAAGTGCGCGGGAAAAACACAAACGGCTCCTGTGCCAATTGCGCCAGGTGCAAACCACGCTCGCTGCCCGCCACCAACGGGTGACCAGCATTCAGCACCGCCACCAGCGGCTCACGCATCAACTCGACCACACTCAGCGAATCCGGCAATGGCAGCGGCCGCATCAGGCCCACCTGGATAGACTCATCCACCAGCGACTCAGCCACTTCGGTGCTGCTCATCTCCTGCAGGTTCAGATGCACCGCCGGGAACGCCTGGCGAAACGCAAAGATCGCCTGGGGAATGCTGGAATTGAACGGCGCCGACGAGGTGAAGCCAATCTTCAGTTCGCCCAGCTCACCCAACTGCGCCCGGCGCGCTACGTCCGCCGCCTTGTCGACCTGTGCCAACACCAATCGCGCCTCTTGCAGGAACAACCGCCCCGCTTCACTCAGTTCGACCCGACGATTGGTACGCTCAAACAACCGCGCCCCCACTTCCTGCTCCAGCGCCTGGATCTGCTGGCTCAGCGGCGGTTGCGAGATGCCCAGCACCTGCGCGGCCCGGCCGAAATGCAGTTCTTCGGCGACGGCGATGAAGTACCGCAAGTGACGCAATTCCATGGGAGCCTCATTAGGTCGTTAAAGCTATCAAACAGGTCGAACAATATATTGGAAAGAATCATTAGGGAGCTATATTCTTTTTTGCATTGCCTGTCCTGGCACGCTCTTCCTCCCCGAGGTCCCCGTGAAAGCTGCTGTTGCTCCACTCGCTCAAGACGTACCGCCCACCGCCCTGGATGAGGTGGTGGCCCAGCTCAATGACGCGTACATCGAAAAAGGCACGCCGATGTTCATGCGCACGGTGCTGGCGTTGTTTTCCGGCGGGTTCGCCACTTTTGCGCTGCTGTATTGCGTGCAGCCGATGATGCCGGCGCTGTCCCAAGAGTTTTCCATCAATGCGGCACAAAGCAGCCTGATCCTGTCGGTGGCCACGGCGATGCTGGCGTGCGGTTTGTTGATCACCGGACCGATTTCCGACCGCCTGGGGCGCAAGCCGGTGATGGTCTCCGCGTTGTTCTGCGCCGCGCTGGCGACCATCGCCAGCGGCCTTATGCCGACCTGGGAAGGCATCCTGCTGATGCGTGCACTGGTGGGTCTGTCGCTCAGCGGCCTGGCCGCCGTAGCCATGACCTACCTGAGCGAAGAGATCCACCCGCAGCACATCGGCCTGGCCATGGGCTTGTACATCGGCGGTAACGCGATTGGCGGCATGAGCGGGCGGCTGATCATCGGCGTGTTGATCGACTTCGTCAGTTGGCACACCGCCATGCTGATTATCGGCGCCCTGGCGCTGATCGCCGCCACGGTGTTCTGGAAAATCCTCCCCGAATCGCGCAACTTCCGCGCCACCAGCCTCAAGCCGCGCAGCCTGGTGGATGGCTTCGTCATGCACTTCAAGGACGCGGGCCTGCCCTGGTTGTTCCTCGAAGCGTTCCTGCTGATGGGGGCGTTCGTGACCATGTTCAACTACATCGGCTATCGCCTGCTGGCCGATCCCTACGACCTCAGCCAAGCGGTGGTCGGCCTGCTGTCGCTGGTGTACCTCTCGGGCATCTACAGCTCGGCGAAAATCGGCTCCCTGGCCGACCGCCTCGGCCGCCGTCGCGTGCTGTGGGGCACCATCGTGCTGATGCTGGCCGGCATGGCCCTGACCCTGTTCACCCCCCTGTGGCTGGTGGTGCCGGGCATGCTGATCTTCACCTTCGGCTTCTTCGGCGCCCACTCGGTGGCCAGCAGCTGGATCGGCCGCCGCGCGGTGAAGGCCAAGGGGCAAGCGTCATCGCTGTACCTGTTCTGCTACTACGTAGGGTCGAGTATTGCCGGGACGGCGGGTGGGTTCTTCTGGCACTTTGCCGGGTGGAATGGGATCGGGGCGTTTATTGTGGCGCTGTTGATTGGCGCGTTGCTGGTGGCGTTGAAGCTGGCGAAGTTGCCGCCGTTGGGGCAAGCGAAGGCCTGAGTTTCTCTGGCTTTTAATGTGGGAGGGGGCTTGCCCCCGATGAGGGTAGATCAGTCATAGTTGTACTGACTGGTACACCGCCATCGGGGGCAAGCCCCCTCCCACATTTGTTTTGCGTGTTATTCGTGATACTGCGCCGACAACTCATGCACCGCGCGCAGGAATGCACCAGCGTGCTCCGGGTTCACTTCCGGGGTGATGCCATGGCCGAGGTTGAACACATGCCCGGTGCCTTTGCCGTAGCTGGCGAGGATGCGGCCAACTTCGGTGCGGATGGCTTCCGGCTTGGCGTACAGCACGGTCGGGTCCATGTTGCCTTGCAGCGCGACGCGGTTGCCCACGCGCTGGCGAGCTTCGCCAATGTCGCAGGTCCAGTCCAGGCCCAGGGCGTCGGCACCGGCGTCGGCAATGCTTTCCAGCCACAGGCCGCCACCCTTGGTGAACATGATTACCGGCACTTTGCGGCCTTCGTGTTCACGGATCAGGCCATTGACGATTTTGCGCATGTAGGCCAGGGAGAACTCCTGGTACGCTGCCGCCGACAGGTTGCCGCCCCAGGTGTCGAAGATCTGCACGGCTTGCGCGCCGGCCATGATCTGGCCGTTGAGGTAGGACGTGACCGACTGCGCCAGCTTATCCAGCAGCAGGTGCATGGCCTGTGGGTTGTCATAGAGCATGGCCTTGGTCTTGCGGAAGTCTTTCGACGAGCCGCCTTCGACCATGTAGGTGGCCAGGGTCCAGGGGCTGCCGGAGAAGCCGATCAGCGGCACGCGGCCGTTAAGCTCGCGGCGGATGGTGCTGACGGCGTCCATCACGTAACCGAGGTCTTTGTGCGGATCGGGGATCGGCAAGGCTTCGATATCGGCCAGGGTGCTGACGACTTTCTTGAAACGTGGGCCTTCGCCGGTTTCGAAGTACAGGCCTTGGCCCATGGCGTCAGGGATGGTGAGGATGTCGGAGAAGAGGATGGCCGCGTCCAGTTGTGGGTAGCGGTCCAGCGGCTGCATCGTGACTTCGCAGGCGAACTCCGGGTTCATGCACAGGCTCATGAAGTCGCCGGCGTTGGCGCGACTGGCGCGGTATTCCGGCAGGTAGCGACCGGCTTGGCGCATCATCCACACAGGGGTGACGTCCACAGGTTGCTTGAGCAGGGCACGAAGGAAACGGTCGTTCTTGAGGGCAGTCATGTCGGCATCCGCAAAAAAAGTGCGGGCATTTTCTCAGAGCCAGACGCAAAAGGCACGGAATGCGCCGTGCCTTTTGTCTATCGGGTCAATTTGTCGCGGAGAACGGAGTAACCCCGACCTGTAGGAGCCGGCTTGCCGGCGATGGTGTCCTCAAGATCGCCATCGCCGGCAAGCCGTC
>NZ_JAFCVS010000006.1:294337-614175 GCF_049897165.1 Pseudomonas sp. TWR1-1-4
GGGCACACGGTCTAACCCCCCCCGTTTGGGCGCGGGGTGGCGGGGTTTGGTGCCAACAACACTCCGCCATCGCCGGCAAGCCGGCTCCTACAGGGCTGCGGTGATCAGACTTGCAGGTAATCCAGGATGCCTTCGGCGGCATTGCGGCCTTCGAAGATCGCGGTTACCACCAGGTCAGAACCGCGCACCATGTCGCCACCGGCGAAGATTTTCGGATTGCTGGTCTGATGCTTGTACTGGCCTTGTTCCGGGGCCACGACGCGGCCCTGGCTGTCGGTCTGGATCTGGAACTGTTCGAACCACGGCGCCGGGCTTGGGCGGAAACCGAAGGCGATGACCACGGCGTCAGCCGGAATGATCTCTTCGGAACCCGGGATCGGCTCGGGGCTGCGACGACCACGGGCGTCCGGTTCGCCGAGACGGGTCTCGACCACCTTCACGCCTTCGACGCGGTCTTCACCGACAATCGCGATCGGCTGGCGGTTGTAGAGGAATTTCACACCTTCTTCCTTGGCGTTCTTCACCTCTTTGCGCGAGCCGGGCATGTTGGCTTCGTCACGACGATAGGCACAAGTCACCGATTTGGCGTCCTGGCGGATCGAGGTGCGGTTGCAGTCCATCGCGGTGTCACCACCGCCCAGCACCACGACCTTCTTGCCTTTCATGTCGACGAAATCTTCCGGCGACTTTTCAAAGCCCAGGTTGCGATTCACGTTGGCGATCAGGAAATCCAACGCGTCGTAAACGCCCGGCAGATCCTCACCGGCAAAGCCGCCCTTCATGTAGGTGTAGGTGCCCATGCCCATGAACACCGCATCGTATTCTTCGAGCAGTTGCTCCATGGTCACGTCTTTGCCGATCTCGGTGTTCAGGCGGAACTCGATGCCCATGCCGGTGAACACTTCACGACGGTTGCTCAGGACGGTTTTTTCCAGCTTGAACTCGGGGATACCGAAAGTCAGCAGGCCGCCGATTTCCGGGTTCTTGTCGAACACAACCGGGGTCACGCCGCCGCGCACCAATACGTCGGCGCAGCCCAGGCCGGCAGGGCCGGCGCCGATGATGGCGACGCGCTTGCCAGTCGGCTTGACCTTGGACATATCGGGACGCCAGCCCATGGCGAACGCGGTGTCGGTGATGTACTTCTCCACCGAACCGATGGTCACCGCGCCAAAGCCGTCGTTAAGGGTGCAGGCACCCTCGCACAGACGGTCTTGCGGGCACACCCGGCCGCACACTTCCGGCAGGGTGTTGGTCTGGTGCGACAGTTCGGCAGCGGCGAGGATGTTGCCCTCGGCCACCAGCTTCAGCCAGTTGGGAATGAAGTTGTGCACCGGGCACTTCCATTCGCAATACGGGTTACCGCACCCCAGGCAACGGTGGGCCTGGTCGGCCGAGTGCTGGGGTTTGAAGGGTTCGTAGATTTCCACGAACTCTTTCTTGCGTTGACGCAACAGTTTCTTCTTCGGATCTTTGCGCCCGACATCGATGAACTGGAAGTCGTTATTCAGACGTTCAGCCATGTTAAAACCTCATCAAACTCTTCAGGCGCATATCACTGCGGGTTGGCACGGATGCTGGAAAGCAACGATTTCAGGTTGGCAGCCTTGGGCTTGACCAGCCAGAAACGACGCAGGTAATCATCGAGATTTTCGGCGAGGTTACGACCCCATTCGCTGCCGGTCTCCTCGACGTACTCGTCCAGCACGTGCTGCAAGTGGTTCCGGTAGGACTCCATGGCTTCGCCGCTGATCCGCTGGATCTCGACCAACTCGTGGTTGACCTTGTCGACGAAGGTGTTGTCCTGGTCGAGCACGTAGGCGAAACCGCCGGTCATGCCCGAACCGAAGTTGTAACCGGTCTTGCCCAGTACCGCGACAAAGCCCCCGGTCATGTACTCACAGCAGTGATCGCCAGTGCCTTCCACCACGGTATGGGCACCGGAGTTGCGCACGGCGAAACGCTCACCGGCAGTACCGGCGGCGAACAGCTTGCCACCGGTGGCGCCGTACAAGCAGGTGTTGCCGATGATGGCACTGTCCTGGGTCTTGTAGACGCTGCCTTTAGGCGGAACGATCACCAGCTTGCCGCCGGTCATGCCCTTGCCCACGTAGTCGTTGGCGTCGCCTTCCAGGTACATGTGCAGGCCACCGGCGTTCCACACGCCAAAGCTCTGGCCCGCAGTGCCTTTGAAGCGGAAAGTGATCGGCGCTTTCGCCATGCCCTGGTTGCCGTGCTTGCGCGCGATTTCGCCGGAGATGCGGGCGCCGATGGAACGGTCGCAGTTGCAGATATCCAGGGCGAATTCGCCACCGCTGGCATCGTTGATCGACGAACCGGCGATTTCCACCATCTTCTCGGCCAGCAGGCCTTTGTCGAAGGGCGGGTTGCGCTCGACGCCGCAGAACTGCGGTTTGTCGGCCGGAATGTGATCGCTGCCCAACAGCGGCGTCAGGTCCAGGTGATGTTGCTTGGCGGTCTGGCCTTCAAGGATTTCCAACAGGTCGGTGCGACCGATCAGCTCTTCAAGAGAACGCACGCCCAGCTTGGCCAGCCATTCACGGGTTTCTTCGGCGACGTAGGTGAAGAAGTTCACCACCATGTCGACGGTGCCGATGTAGTGATCTTTGCGCAGCTTCTCGTTCTGAGTGGCGACGCCGGTGGCGCAGTTGTTCAGGTGGCAGATGCGCAGGTATTTGCAGCCCAGGGCGATCATTGGCGCGGTGCCGAAGCCGAAACTTTCGGCGCCGAGGATCGCGGCCTTGATCACATCGAGGCCGGTTTTCAGGCCGCCGTCGGTCTGCACCCGTACTTTGCCGCGCAGGTCGTTGCCACGCAGGGTCTGGTGGGTCTCGGCCAGGCCGAGCTCCCACGGTGCGCCCGCGTACTTGATGGAGGTCAGCGGCGAAGCGCCGGTGCCACCGTCGTAGCCGGAGATGGTGATCAGGTCGGCATAGGCCTTGGCCACACCGGCGGCGATGGTGCCCACGCCGGCTTCTGCTACCAGTTTCACCGAGACCAGCGCCTGCGGGTTGACTTGTTTCAGGTCGAAAATCAGCTGCGACAAATCTTCAATCGAATAAATGTCGTGGTGCGGCGGTGGCGAAATCAGCGTCACGCCCGGCACTGCGTAACGCAGCTTGGCGATCAAACCATTGACCTTACCGCCTGGCAGTTGGCCGCCCTCACCGGGCTTGGCGCCCTGGGCCACCTTGATCTGCAGCACTTCGGCGTTGACCAGGTATTCCGGCGTCACACCGAAACGACCCGTCGCGACCTGCTTGATTTTCGAGCTCTTGATGGTGCCGTAGCGCGCCGGGTCTTCACCGCCTTCGCCGGAGTTGGAACGCGCACCCAGGCGGTTCATGGCTTCGGCCAGGGCTTCGTGAGCCTCGGGCGACAAGGCGCCCAGGGAGATACCGGCGGAGTCGAAGCGCTTGAGGATCGACTCCAGCGGCTCGACTTCGCTGATGTCCATCGGCGTGTCCAGGGTCTTCACCTTGAACAGGTCGCGGATCATCGACACCGGGCGGTTGTCCACCAGCGAGGTGTATTCCTTGAACTTGGCGTAGTCGCCCTGCTGCACGGCGGCTTGCAGGGTGTTGACTACGTCCGGGTTGTACGCGTGGTATTCGCCACCGTGCACGAACTTGAGCAGGCCGCCTTGCTGGATTGGCTTGCGCGCACTCCAGGCTTCGGCTGCCAGCGCTTTCTGCTCGGCTTCGATGTCGACGAAACGCGCGCCCTTGATACGGCTTGGCACGCCACGGAAGCTCAGGTCGCACACCTCTTCGGACAGGCCGATGGCTTCGAACAACTGTGCACCACGGTACGAGGTGACGGTGGAAATACCCATCTTCGACAGGATCTTCAACAGCCCCTTGGTGATGCCTTTACGGTAGTTCTTGAACACCTCGTAGAGGTCGCCCAGCACTTCACCGGTGCGGATCAGGTCGCCCAGCACTTCGTACGCGAGGAACGGGTACACCGCCGAGGCGCCGAAACCGATCAGCACCGCAAAGTGATGCGGGTCGCGGGCGGTGGCGGTTTCCACGAGGATGTTGGAATCGCAGCGCAGGCCTTTCTCGGTCAGGCGGTGATGCACCGCGCCGGTGGCCAGCGAAGCGTGGATCGGCAGCTTGCCAGGCGCGATGTGACGGTCGGTCAATACGATCTGGGTACGACCGGCGCGCACGGCCTCTTCGGCCTGGTCCGCGACGTTGCGCACTGCAGCTTCAAGGCCGAGGCTCTCGTCGTAGTTCAGGTCGATGATCTGGCGGTCGAAGCCTGGGCGGTCCAGGGTCATCAACGAACGCCACTTGGCCGGGGAAATAACCGGCGAGCTGAGGATCACGCGGGAGGCGTGCTCAGGCGATTCCTGGAAGATGTTGCGCTCGGCACCGAGGCACACTTCCAGGGACATCACGATGGCTTCGCGCAGCGGGTCGATCGGTGGGTTGGTCACCTGGGCGAACTGCTGGCGGAAGTAGTCGTACGGCGTGCGCACGCGCAGGGACAGTACGGCCATCGGCGTGTCATCGCCCATGGAACCGACCGCCTCGTAGCCTTGCTCGCCGAGCGGACGCAGCACTTGGTCGCGCTCTTCGAACGTGACCTGATACATCTTCATGTATTGCTTGAGCTGGTCGACGTCGTAGAACGCCGAACCGTGGTCGTTGTCTTCCATGGTCGCCTGGATGCGCAGGGCGTTCTTGCGCAGCCATTGCTTGTACGGGTGACGCGACTTCAAGCGGTTGTCGATGGCGTCGGTGTCGAGGATCTGACCGGTTTCGGTGTCGACGGCGAGGATCTGGCCAGGGCCAACGCGGCCTTTGGCAATCACGTCTTCGGGCTTGTAGTTCCACACGCCGATTTCCGACGCGAGGGTGATGAAGCCATTGGTGGTGGTGACCCAACGCGCCGGGCGCAGACCGTTACGGTCGAGCAGGCACACCGCGTAGCGACCGTCAGTCATGACCACGCCGGCCGGGCCGTCCCACGGCTCCATGTGCATCGAGTTGTACTCGTAGAACGCACGCAGATCCGGGTCCATGGTTTCGACGTTCTGCCACGCTGGCGGAATGATCATACGCACGCCACGGAACAGGTCGATGCCCCCGGTGACCATCAGTTCGAGCATGTTGTCCATGCTGGAAGAGTCGGAACCCACACGGTTGACCAGCGGGCCGAGCTCTTCCAGGTCCATCAAGTCGTTGGCGAACTTGGTGCGACGGGCCACGGCCCAGTTGCGGTTGCCAGTGATGGTGTTGATCTCGCCGTTGTGGGCGAGGAAGCGGAATGGCTGGGCCAGCGGCCATTTCGGCAGGGTGTTGGTGGAGAAGCGCTGGTGGAACACGCAGATTGCGGTTTGCAGGCGCTCATCGCTCAGGTCTGGATAGAAGGCGGTGAGGTCCGCCGGCATCATCAGGCCTTTATAAATGATGGTCTTGTGGGAAAAGCTGCAGATGTAGTGGTCGGTGTCGGCGGCATTGGAAACCGACGAACGACGACGCGAGGTGAACAGCTTGATGGCCATGTCCTGGTCGCTAAGGCCCTCGCCTGCGATGAACACTTGCTCGATCTGCGGCAGGCGCTCGTTGGCCAGGCGGCCAAGTACGCTGGTGTCGATCGGCACTTTGCGCCAGCCGACAAGTTGCAGGCCGGCGGCCAGGATCTCGCGGTTCATGTTCTCGCGAGCGGCTTCGGCTTTGACCGGATCCTGGTTGAAAAACACCATGCCCACGGCGTACTGCTTGGGCAGGTCGACCGCAAATTGCTCTTTTGCGACAGCGCGCAGGAACTGGTCGGGCTTTTGAATCAGCAAGCCGCAACCGTCACCGGTCTTGCCGTCGGCGTTGATCCCACCGCGGTGGGTCATGCAGGTCAGGGCCTCGATGGCCGTTTGCAAAAGGGTATGACTGGGTTCGCCCTGCATATGGGCTATCAGGCCGAAACCGCAGTTATCCTTGAATTCATCGGGTTGGTACAGACCTGCTTTCATAGACACTTTCTCACCAGGCTGCCTCTTATATCGAGGCAAATTTCTTTTCAATTCAACCGGTTACCTTCCACGCCGAACGTACGCCGGCTTAGCGGGGGCAAAAGGGAGGTCATTGTACACACCGACACAGACGCTCACAAATTTAGCGACGAAATGTCGCAAATCTATGTCGCATTTATGAAAGGTTTAAAGCGATATGCTGTGCTAGTCAAAACTTTTTTAATTCTGACCGCTACGACTCAAAAGCTACTGTGACGCAGACACCACAAAGCGCGCGGCCTGTAAGGGCAGCACGCACTTGCGGATTTTTTTGAGGTGCCGGGAGGGCGGCCTGGGTAAGGCCGCCGAATCTTCAGCGAGTTGTTGCGAGTTCTTGTTGAACGCTGGCAACAGTGCGAGGCCAAGGTTTACCAGCCTGGACCTTCGCTGGCAAGGTTTTGATCGCAGAATCGGCGGCTGCACGGCTGGAGAAGTTGCCGTAGGTGATCACGTAGAGAGGCTTGCCGTTGAGCACTTTCTTGAAATAACGGTACTCGCCGCCCTGCTCTTTCACGAACGCCTGGGCGTTGGCTTCGGAGCTGGTGCCGAGAATCTGCACCACGAAGTTGCCGGTTGGCTGGCTGGCGTACCAGCTGCTGCCAGCGGCGCCGGCTTTGGCAACGGTGGCGGCCGGCTTTTCAGCAGGCTTGGCAGCCGGAGCCGGGGCTGGCTTGGCGACTGGCGCAGGCGCGACCGGCTTGGTCACAGGCGCAGGTTTGGCGGTGGCAACGGTCGGCGCCGGGGTCGGGGTCGGCTTGGCAACCGCAGCCGGCTGACCGGCTGGCACGCCCGCAGGCGGCGCAGTGGTGGTCACGGTTGGTGGAGTGGCGCTGGAGCCTTCCACCGGCACGCCGTCGTCGCCTTCGGAGATGCCACCGGCTTCTTCGGCAAGCGGACCACGCATCACCGGTTGGCCGACCATCGGCAGATTGGTCGGTTGGCCGGAGTTGGCGAATTCGACGTTTGGCGTGGGTTTGCCCAGTGGCAACTGCGCCTGTTCGGTTGGCGCGCCGGCAGTCGTCGGTGCCTTGCTACGGCCTGGGATCAACCAGGCGGCGGCGACAGCGACCACGACAACGGCGGAAATAGCCAATACGTGTTTCTTAGGCATAGTGAACCCCATCTTTGGACGCTTGACCGCAGTGCGGCTGGCAATCATGGCTTCGATCATCGCATCGCGGGCAACCTGGTTGATGGTGCCAGGCCAGCCGTCGGAGCTTTCGTGAATATCAGAGATCTGCTGAGCGGAGAAAAGTTCGATACCGGCCCCTGCGCCCTCAAGGCGTTGAGCCAGGTATTCGCGGGTTTCTTCCTCTTCGTACGGCTGCAGCTCGATGACGTGGAACAGCTCCTGGTCACCGCTGATCTGCTCGAGCTCGGCGATCAGCGACGACTCACCAAACAGGAACACGTGCGGGCGACCTTCCGGCGTGCCGGCTGCCAGCGCCAGCAGCGCTTCCAGGGCGGATTCGTCGAGCTGCTCGGCGTCATCCACCAGCAGGTAGACTTCCTGGCCGGTCAGGCCCAGTTGCACCACTTGCTTGAGGATCGCATTCGGCTCGGCAGTGGCCACGTCCAGCGCCTGGGCGACCTGGCGCAGCACGCCTGCGGCATCACCGGCACCACGGGCCGATACCACTACACTCTGTACCGACTGTTTGTTGGTGCTGGCCACCAGGGCCTGGCGCAGCAAGGTCTTGCCGCTGCCCAGCGGGCCGGTCACGACCAGCAGCAGTTGGCTGTAGCGCGCGAGGTGGTGCAGTTGGCCAAGCACAGGCTTGCGCTGGGCCGGGAAAAATTTGAAGCCAGGCACCCGTGGAGCAAAAGGGTCGTGGCTTAACTGGTAATGGCCGAGGAACGCCTCGTCGGCATGCAAACTAGTCATCGGGATCTTATTAACCTTTAAGCTGGGCCAGGGCGCGGTAATCCGCTCCCAGCGTGGCCTGTAAAATCTCTTTCGGATAATCGTCGGTCACCACCGCTTCGCCCATATGACGCAGCAGCACCAGTCGCAGTCGACCGTCGATCACTTTCTTGTCTATTGCCATATGTTCGAGGAAATCCGCCTCAGTCATCTCCTCCGGCGGAATGACCGGCAAACCGGCGCGCTGGAACAAGCGGATGCCACGATCACGCTCCTGGGCGCTGATCCAGCCCAGGCGCTGCGACATCTCCAGCGCCATCACCGTGCCAGCAGCTACGGCCTCCCCATGCAACCACACACCATAGCCCATGTGAGTTTCGATCGCATGGCCGAAGGTGTGGCCCAGGTTCAGGGTAGCGCGTACACCAGACTCCCGTTCGTCGGCATTCACCACCAGCGCCTTCGCGGCGCAGGAGCGCGAAATCGCTTCGGTGAGTGCCGCCTGGTCGAGGTTGCGCAGGGCATCCACGTGTTCTTCCAACCAGGTCAGGAACGGCTCGTCGCAGATCAACCCGTACTTGATGACTTCCGCCAGGCCCGCCGACAGCTCGCGCGGCGGCAAGGTGTTGAGGGTCGCAGTGTCGATCAGCACGGCTTGAGGCTGGTAGAACGCGCCCACCATGTTCTTGCCCAGCGGGTGGTTGATGCCGGTCTTGCCGCCCACCGACGAATCGACCTGGGACAGCAAGGTGGTCGGCACTTGGATAAAGTCCACGCCACGCTGGTAGCAGGCCGCTGCAAAGCCGGCCATGTCGCCGATCACACCGCCGCCCAAGGCGATCACGGTGGTGCGGCGGTCATGACGTGCGGTCAGCAGGCCATCAAAGATCAGTTGCAGGGTTTCCCAGTTCTTGTGGGCTTCGCCGTCGGGCAGGATCACGGAGATCACCGAATAAGCCGACAGGCTGCGGCTCAGACGCTCAAGATACAGCGGCGCGACCGTTTCGTTGGAGATGATCGCCACTTGCCGCCCGGCAATATGCGGTGCGAGCAACTCGGGCTGGTCCAACAGACCTTCGCCAATATGGATCGGGTAGCTGCGCTCGCCTAGATCGACCTTAAGTGTCTGCATGTGTCCCCGCGTTAGAGATGGAGTGACGACCGATGACATCACGTTCTGACGTCACCTGATGGCTCTACGCCACACCCCACAGGGTGATAGCGCGCCGCCGAGAATAGCGCATTTCGAGCCTGGCTTTAACGGGGTGGCAGCCGATGCAGGCGCTCAAGAATGTCGAGAACCACCATCCGCGGTGGCCGCTCATCGGTTTCTACCACCAGATCGGCGATTTCCCGATACAGCGGATCGCGCAGCGTGAGCAGGTCCCGCAGGGTTTTCTCCGGGTTGGCTGTGCGCAACAACGGGCGATTGCGATCGCGGGCGGTGCGGCCCACCTGCTGCTCGACCGAGGCATGCAGATAGACCACCCGACCACCGGCATGCAACGCGCGGCGGTTTTCATCACGCATCACTGCGCCGCCGCCGGTCGCCAATACCACGCCATCGCAGCCGCACAGCTCGGCGATCATCGCCTGCTCGCGGTCACGAAAGCCCAGCTCGCCTTCCTTATCGAAGATCCATGGGATATTGGCACCCGTGCGCAATTCAATTTCCTTGTCGGAATCTTTGAACGGCAGGCGCAGCTCTTTGGCCAGCAAACGGCCGATGGTGCTTTTTCCAGCCCCCATCGGTCCTACAAGAATCAAATTTCGCACAGAATCAACGACTCACAGCAATCGCCTGGTTATTCATAATACGCGGAGTCAGGAATACCAGCAGCTCGGATTTTTTCTCCGCCAGCACATCGCGCCGGAAAAGGCGGCCAAGATACGGCACATCGCCTAAAAATGGCACTTTATCTACCACTTTGCTTTGGGTATTGGAGAAAACCCCGCCGATGACGATGGTCTCACCATCCTTGACCAACACCTTGGCGTTGACCTCGTTCTTCTTGATCGGCGGCACGTCGTTGAGTTTGTTCAGATAGTCGGGCTCATCCTTGGTGACCTTGACCTCCATGATCACGCGGTCATCCGGGGTGATTTGCGGGGTGACTTCCAGCGACAGCGAGGCCTCCTTGAATGAAACCGACGTGGCGCCACTGGAGCTGGATTCCTGATAGGGAATCTCGGTGCCCTTGAGGATACGCGCGGTTTCCTTGTCGGACGTGACCACCTTGGGTTGCGAGACGATTTCGCCGTTGCCGGTTTTCTCCATGGCAGTGAGCTCCAGGTCCAGCAGCAGGTTGTCGGTGATAAAGGCGATGCCCAGGCCCGAGGTGCCGGTGAGTGATCCCAGGTCCACAAAGGGTGAACTGGGTGGGTTTTCCTGCGGTTCCGCGCCTTCAGGCTGAGGTTTCGGAATGCCCCCCGCGCCCCAGTTGCCCCGATTGAGCCGCCCACCCCAACGCGCGCCCAGGCTTTTGTCGTAATCGACATTGGCCTCGACAATTCGCGCCTCGATCATCACCTGGCGTACCGGAATATCCAGCTGCGCCACGATCCGGCGCAGCTCCTCCAGCCGCTCAACGGTCTGGTAGGCAATAATGTTGTTGGTGCGATCATCCACCGCCACCGAACCCCGCTCTTCGGTCACACCCTCAAGGCCGGTGACCGACTGGAACAACTTGGCCAGGTCCGCCGCCTTGGCGTAATTGACTTGCAGCAGTTCCCGGCGCAACGGTGCCAATTCGGCCATCTGCTTGCGCGATTCCAGCGTGAGCAGTTCACGCGCAGCCAGCTCCTCAGCCGGCGCCACCAGCAACACACCGGCCTTCACCCGCTTGTCCAGGCCCTTGGCTTGCAGCACCAGGTCCAGCGCCTGGTCCCAGGGCACCTCTTTGAGGCGCAGGGTGATCGAGCCTTGCACATCGTCACTGGCAACCAGATTGAGGCCCGCCACATCAGCAATTTGTTGCAACGCCGTGCGCAACTCGATGCTCTGGAAGTTGAGGGTCAGCTTGTCGCCTGTGTAGGCGCTCAGTGTGGCGACGCCGGGAGGCGGCAAGTGGATCAGATCCACACGATTGGGCACAGCAGCAGCCATCGGTGCCGTGAACGCTATCCATAGCGCCACACCGAAGGACGAGAAAGTCCTTTTCATTGTTTGATTCCGTTATGAGTTGATGTTTAACAACAGGGTTCGCGGGCGCTCCAGCCATGCCCCCTGACCATCGGGAAACAGTTCGACCAGTTCTATAGCGCGCTCATGGATGGCCGTGACCCGCCCATGGTTCGGCCCCAGGTAGTCCCCGACCGCCAGGCGGTGCACCTTGGAGGCCGCACGTAGCAAGGCAAAAACCTGCACCCCACGGGACAGCGTGCCGACCATTTCAAACTGGTCCACCGCAAGGCTTTCCAGCACGCCACGTGGCCGGGCAAGGTCCGGCGTCCGGACCGGTCGCCCCTTCAGAGGGTCGACCTGCACCGCGAGCCGTTGAAATGGATCACGCAACCCGGACGAGTCGTAGACAAAGAGCTGTCGCTGTACAAGCGCCCCACCACCCTGCACATGCCAGTAAGTCTTGGCCAGCAGGTCGAGGCGCAACAGCCTGCCATCACGTCGCAGGGCCACATCGTGCACCGTAGCGATTCGCGACAAGCCACCCAAGCCCGTCAGGAACATTGCCAGGTCGTGATAAGCCCCCGCGACGCCGATTTGCACAGGCTGTTCGTGAAAGAACGGCTGAGACTGCTCATCCAACGGCGTGACGCTCTCGACCAGCAACCCGTTGGCCAGTGCCAGACGCGCGATATCTTCCAATAAACCAGGCATTTCGGACTCGCCAGGCAACGCCTGCAAAAGCTCATCGACCTTCGCTTGCATCCGTTGGAGCTGCTGTGTACGCGCTTCAAGGCTGGCGGCCAGGCCAGTCTTTTGTGCGATTTGCTGTTTCAGGGCCACTTCCCGCGCCTCGACCTGGAGCAACCGTTCCCGCGAGGGGCTCAGGTACACAAGGTCGCCCACCACAAACACCACGCCCGCCAGCGCACAGCCCAACAGGGCCTTGCCAGGTAGGGGCCATTTTGCGGTGTTGTGAGTGAGTGCGGAAAGATTGAGCCTTGGCAGGCTCAAGGTTGAGCCTCGGAGGACTCTCCCTGACGCACCATCAGTTGGAATTCATTGTTGCCGCGCGCGCCATCCGTTCGCACATGTTGCAACCGCGTGGAATGGGCACCTTCCGCCGCTTCCAGGCGGCGCATCAATTGGGCGATGTCCTGGCTGGACTCAGCGCTGCCGCTGATACTCACCGTATCGCCCTTGGCCACCACTTCATGCAGGTGCACGCCGTCGGGGACCGCGCGCGCCAGTTGGTCCAATAGCTGCGCACCTGGCGAGCGGGCATCATGCAGGTCCTGCACGACCTTCATGCGTTGCGCCAATTGCTGGCTTTGCTCCTGCAGGTCATCAATGGTCTTGATACGTGAATCCAGGCCGACGACCTCCTTGCCCAGATGGTCATTGCGGGTTACTTGGCGATCGATGGCCTGGTCGATCACCTGGTCCGCCAGCCACACGGCCGCGAGCGCGGCACAGGCGAACACCAGCAAGCCCGCCAGTAGATACTTGCGTCGCCGCTCTGCCAGCGCCTGACGCCAAGGCAGTAGGTTGATTCGTGTCTTCAAGCGAAACTCCTCAGGGCCAACCCGCAAGCAATTCCCATCCCCTGGGCATCCACGGCCCATTGTGCACCATCGACGCGATGGCTCGGCGTGAAGCTGGCGAAATCCTGACGGCAAGCGCGCGCCAATGCAAACGCTTCGATATCGATCACCTTCGGCACCAGCCCCGCCAGGGCCAAAACTGCCTCGCGGGCTTCTACGTGCTCCTTCAAGCATGCGGCCAGCAATACCTCGACCCGATTCGGATCCAGGGCCGTTGGCCCGCGCACTTGAAAGTCGATAGCGACGTCATCCAGCGGATAGGGAATGTACTGGTCTGCCTCCATCTGGATCATCCAGGTCATCTCATCATCTGAGAGCCCAGCGTCCATCTCGATCATCCGCGTGATCACCGAGGGCCCGGACACAGCAGCGACAGCACCACGAACCGATGTCGACAACCGCGACCACGCGCTGCGCAGGGCGCGCCCTACGCCATCGAGATCAAAAAGTGTGCCGTCGACTACCGCCTGCGCCGGCAGCGCCTGCGTGACGTAGCCTTGAACGTTGTAGCCTGAAGGTGAACGGCCCAGCTCGATCAAGCGGATGGCCGTGTCATTGATGTCGACACCCAGCAAGGTGCCGGCTTTTCCCGTGAAAAATCCCTTTCCCATAAAACTCCCTAAAGCTTTGTCTGTCATACCGCCTGATTGCCGCTGGGCGCCATGCATTCGGTCGACCGTCGAACAGGTGCGAATGACGTCCCAAGTCGAAAAATGCTTTAATGCCCAGCGTTTTTTTCCGCTTTTTATCTGCCGCTCGGGTCGATCCATCGTTTGCCATGCATGCCCCGACGCCTAACTCATTCTTTTCTCTGGAAATCCAAAAGCCTTGATTCGTCTGCTGAAGTTTTTCGGGTACTCCATTGTCGCCATCGTTTGCGGGCTGCTGCTCGTGCTCAGCGGGGCCTACCTCTACCTTAGTCCGGGTTTGCCCTCCGTAGAGGCCCTCAGAAGTATCCAGTTGCAGATTCCTTTGCGGGTCTACAGCAGCGATGAAAAACTGATCGCGGAGTTCGGCGAAATGCGCCGCACACCGATCCGTTTTGCCGATATTCCGCCCAATTTCATCAGCGCCCTGCTGTCGGCCGAAGACGATAATTTTGCCAACCACTATGGCGTCGACCCCAGCAGCCTGGTGCGTGCGGCGACACAACTGGTAAAAAGCGGACACATTCAGTCCGGCGGCAGCACCATCACCATGCAGGTGGCGAAGAACTTCTTCCTCACCAGCGAGCGCAGCTTCTCGCGTAAAGCCACCGAGATCCTCCTGGCGCTGCAGATCGAACGCCAGCTGACCAAGGACGAGATCCTTGAGCTGTACGTCAACAAGATCTACCTGGGCAACCGTGCCTACGGGATCGAGGCGGCGTCCCAGGTCTACTACGGCAAGTCCATCCGTGACGCCAGCCTGGCGCAGATGGCCATGATTGCCGGCCTGCCCAAAGCCCCTTCACGCTTCAACCCACTGGCCAACCCGGCGCGCAGCAAAGAACGTCGCGACTGGATCCTGGGTCGCATGTACAAGCTGGGCAAGATCGACCAGGCCGCTTACGAAAGCGCCATCGCCGAACCGCTGAACGCCAGCTACCACGTGCCGACGCCGGAGGTGAACGCGCCTTATATCGCCGAAATGGCGCGCGCCGAGATGGTCGGCCGCTATGGCAGCGAGGCCTATACCGAAGGTTTCCGGGTGACAACCACGGTGCCGAGCAACCTGCAGGAAATCGCCAATGACTCGGTGCACTCCGGCCTGATCACCTACGACCAGCGCCACGGCTACCGCGGCCCTGAGTCGCGCCTGCCGGGCAAGACCCTGAGCGCGTGGACCACCGAGCTGGGCAAGCAACGCGCAATCAGTGGCCTTGAGCCGGCCATCGTCACCCAGGTGAAGAAAGATGGCGTGCAGGTGCTGACCCGCACCGGCGAAGCCCATGTGGCATGGGACAGCATGAAATGGGCACGTCCGTTCCTGAACACCAACAGTATGGGTGCGCTGCCCAAGCAGCCGTCTGACGTGGCCCAGGTGGGTGATTTGATCCGCGTGCAACGCCAGAAGGACGACAGCCTCAAGTTCAGCCAAGTGCCGCTGGCCCAAGGCGCCCTGGTGTCCCTGGACCCGCAGAACGGTGCGATCCGCGCGCTGGTCGGCGGCTTCGCCTTTGAGCAGAGCAATTACAACCGCGCTACCCAGGCCAAGCGCCAGCCGGGTTCGAGCTTCAAGCCGTTCATCTACAGCGCTGCCTTGGATAACGGCTACACCGCCGCCAGCCTGGTCAACGATGCGCCGATCGTGTTTGTCGATGAGTACCTGGACAAGGTGTGGCGCCCGAAGAACGACACCAACACCTTCCTCGGCCCGATCCGTATCCGCGAGGCGCTGTACAAGTCGCGTAACCTGGTATCGATCCGCTTGCTGCAGGCCATGGGCGTCGGCAAGACCATCGACTACATGACGCGCTTTGGCTTCAACAAGTCGGACCTGCCGCCAAACCTGTCCCTGGCCCTGGGCACCGCGACCCTCACGCCGATGGAAATCGCCACCGGCTGGAGCACCTTTGCCAACGGCGGCTACAAGATCGCGCCGTACCTGATCGACAAGATTGAAAGCCGTAACGGCGACACCCTGTTCACCGCCAACCCGCCGCGAGTGCCGGGTGATGTGGTCAACGGCGTGGCGGCGACGGATGGACTGGCAGCTCCGAGCAATGGCGGCATCACCATTGAGCCGACTCCAGGCACCGCACCTGCCGGCAACGCTGCCGCAACCGAACCGCAGGCGCCCGCCGTGGCCGAGCGCATCGTGGATGGCCGTACCACCTACATCCTCAACAGCATCCTGGAAGACGTGATCAAGAAGGGCACCGGCCGCCGCGCCCTGACCCTGGGCCGTCCGGATATTGCGGGCAAGACCGGTACCACCAACGAATCCAAGGATGCCTGGTTCTCCGGCTACAACGCCGATTACGTGACCACCGTGTGGACCGGCTATGACCAGCCGGAAAGCCTGGGTCGCCGCGAGTTTGGTGGCACTGTCGCGCTGCCGATCTGGATGAGCTACATGGGCGCGGCACTGAAGGACAAGCCGCCGCACACCCAGCCGGAGCCTGAAGGCATCCTTAGCTTGCGTATCGACCCGGTGAGTGGCCGCGCGGCCTCGCCAAGCACGCCGAATGCGTACTTCGAACTGTTCAAGAGCGAAGACACGCCGCCTTCGGTCAACGAGCTGGGCAATGGTGTTGCGCCGGGCAGCCCGCTGCCAGCGGATGAGGCGGCGCCGATCGACCTGTTCTGAGGTTGGAACCAGGGCTTATCGTGGTGAACGGGCTTTTGTGGTGAGCGGGCTTGCCCCGCGCTGGGGCGCGAAGCGGCCCTAATGCAAGTATCGCATTCATCCAGTTAAAACGCGTTGGCAGGTTTTAGGGCTGCTTCGCAGCCCAGCGCGGGGCAAGCCCGCTCACCACAACAAGCCCACTCACCACAAAGGCCTGCTCACCACAGCAAGCCTGACCAGCACAGCAAGCCTGCCCTGCACAAAGAGATCCGCCACAAAAAAGCCCCGACTCGCGAGAGCCGGGGCTTTTTTGTGGGTGCGCTACAACGGCTTAGCCGTTGAACACATCATCCACGCTTTGCAGCGGGTAGTGCTTCGGATACGGCAGGGTAGCAACGCCGGTCTCGATAGCGGCTTTGGCCACGGCATCGGAGATCAGGGTGATCAGGCGCTTGTCCATTGGTTTCGGAATGATGTACTCACGACCGAATTCCAGCTTGATACCGCCGTAGGCGTCGCACACTTCCTGAGGGACCGGCAGCTTGGCCAGTTCACGCAGGGCGTTGGCGGCAGCCACTTTCATCTCTTCGTTGATGCGCTTGGCGCGAACGTCCAGGGCACCACGGAAGATGAACGGGAAGCCCAGTACGTTGTTGACCTGGTTCGGGTAGTCCGAACGGCCGGTCGCCATGATCACGTCGCTACGGGTGGCGTGAGCCAGTTCCGGAGAGATTTCTGGATCAGGGTTGGAGCAGGCGAACACGATCGGGTTGGCCGCCATGGATTTGAGGCCTTCAGCGCTCAGCAGGTTCGGGCCGGACAGGCCGACGAACACGTCTGCACCGTCGAGGGCGTCAGCCAGGGTGCGCTTGTCGGTCGCGTGGGCAAACATCGCCTTGTACTGGTTCAGGTCGGTACGCTCGGACTGGACCACGCCCTTGCTGTCGACCATGAAGATGTTTTCCAGCTTGGCGCCCATGCTCACCAGCAACTTCATGCAGGAGATGGCCGCAGCGCCGGCGCCCAGGCAGACGATCTGTGCGTCGGCCAGAGTTTTGCCAGCGATTTCCAGAGCGTTGATCATGCCGGCCGCAGTAACGATCGCGGTGCCGTGCTGGTCATCGTGGAATACCGGAATGTCGCACTGTTCGATCAGGGCCTTTTCGATCTCGAAGCACTCAGGCGCCTTGATGTCTTCCAGGTTGATGCCACCGAAGGTGATGGAAATGCGCTTGACCGTGTCGATGAAAGCCTGCGGGCTTTCGGAATCGACTTCGATGTCGAAAACGTCGATGCCGGCAAAGCGCTTGAACAGAACGCCTTTACCTTCCATGACTGGCTTGGAAGCCAATGGGCCGAGGTTGCCCAGGCCCAGAATCGCGGTGCCATCGGAAATCACTGCAACCAGGTTGCCTTTGCCGGTGTACTTGTACGCCAGTTCAGGGTCGCGGGCGATTTCACGTACGGGCTCGGCAACACCAGGGCTGTAGGCCAGCGACAGGTCGCGAGCGGTGGCAGTGGCTTTGGTGAGCTCTACACTCAGCTTTCCTGGACGAGGATGGGCATGATATTCGAGAGCGGCAGTTTTCAAATCAGACATATCGGCATTCCGCTTTTACTGTTGGTCGACGGACCGCCGAGGATACGCGTGTCGCAAAGTCCCTACAAGACTGGGCAGTCACAGGTGTCAAGGGCCCTGCGCTACGACTTTCGGCCAAGAGCCACGGGATACAAGGGCTCAACTGTTCACAATCGACAAAAAAAATGTCTACAATTTTTTCCTAATCCGTCGATTTGAGCATGCCGGGGTCGGTCACTGGCAGCATCCAGCGTGCCTGCCCGTTTTTCAGGCCGCCGCGCTTGGCGCGATCCTGCACCCAGCCACGGGCTTCGATTGTCTTGCCTTGCAGACCACTGAGCACTGCGGTGTCGAATTGTTTGGCGAGGTCGGGCGCAATGCGTAATACCACTGCCCCCTGAACTTCGATCCAGATTCCGCCGCGATTGCGTTCGATCTTGCTCACCTGGCCACTGACCAAAGCAAAGCCAGACTGCTTGAGCTGCGCCACGTTTTGTACCGGCGATTGCCGCCAAAGGCCCAACCGCGCATCACGTGCGCTGTTTTCAGCGGCCTGCTGACAGGCGACAAGATCGGTATTGGGCGCAACTCCAACCTGAAATCCCAGGCCTTCAGCCAGCAATTGCGCCTCAAGGTTCTCGCCGTCCGCGCCGTAGAGGTGGGCCAACGTGCGACCGTAGCGGTCCTTGCTCTCGCGCCCAGGCACCAAGCCGACTCGGCCGTCGCTCGCGTCGACCAATGCCTGTAAACGCTGGCGGGCCGCAACCGCGTAAGGCTCGTCGGGACGGCCCTTCTTGCCGGTTTCGGGGGCGTTGAGGCCGATCATCCGCACACTGCGGCCGTCCTTGAGGCGCACCGTGTCGCCATCCACCACGCGCTGCACCTCCACGCGGGCCAACGTGGTCGGCGCAGGGCAGCCCCCCTGAGCCTGGGCAACCGAGAGCCAAATTCCAGGCACAAAAAAGGCGCCCACAAGGGACGCCTTTTTCATCAGCATGGAAAAACCGTAACGGCCTCCCAAGTTGATCGGCCTTAGGCCTTTTTGGCACCGAAAGCACCAAAGCGATCTGCGAAGCGCTGTACACGGCCGCCGGTGTCCAGAGTTTTCTGCTTACCGGTGTAGAACGGGTGGCACTCGTTGCATACGTCAGTACCCAGTGGCTTGCACAGGTTCGAACGGGTTTCGAACTTGTTGCCGCAGCTGCAGGTGACTTCGATGGTTTCGTACGCTGGATGGATATCGGCTTTCATGGCACTTCCTCGGGCTAGCGTGCCGCCACTCGACACTATTGTCGAATACCGCACGTAATTAGGCCGCGGATTCTACCAGACCTTTTTAATCGCGCAAGCCGCGTATCCGGCTGAAAACCGCCTTTCATCAGAAAACCGTGGCATACCCAAGCCCTCCCCTGTCTGCTAGGCTCCCGCCCCTGCGCCACCGCCTGCCTTTATATGAGACCCCCCGCGTGCCCGACGCCATTTTGCGCCTAGCCCTGCCCTCGCCCCTGCGCCGCCTGTTCGATTACCGGGCCCCGGCCGGTGTGCTGCGGGCACAGTTGCAGCCGGGTATGCGCGTGCGCGTGCCGTTTGGTCGGCGGGAAATGATCGGCATATTGGTAGAGGTCGCGGATCACAGCGAAGTCCCTGCGGAAAAACTCAAGCCCGCGCTGGCCATGCTCGACGCCACCCCGCCACTGCCGCCGGCGTTGTTCAAACTGTGCCTGTGGACCGCCCAGTACTACCAGCACAGCCTTGGCGATACGTTGAGCTGGGCGCTGCCGGTGCTGTTGCGCCAGGGCGAACTGGCCGAAGCGCGTCAGGAACGTTTCTGGTCGATGACACCCGGCGCGCGTCTCGACGACCCGCGTATCGCCCGCGCCCCGCGCCAGCGTGAAGCCCTGGCGACACTGGCCCAGCATCCCCACGGCGTGGCCCATCAGCTATTAAGCAAGCTGATGCTGAGCAAAGACAGCCTCGACCTGTTGCTCGCCAAGGGCCTGGTGCAGGTGGAAATCCGCAAGCACGCTCCCGATGCCCGCCACGAACACTGGCTGGCCCAACCGGAATTGCCGCTGAACCCCGAGCAACGCGCTGCCTATGAAGCCATTCGCGCAGGTTTCGACAGTTTTCATGCCTTCCTCCTGGCCGGCGTCACCGGCAGCGGCAAGACCGAAGTCTACCTGCAGTTGATCCGCGAGACTCTGCAGGCCGGCAAACAGGCGCTGGTACTGATCCCCGAGATCAACCTGGGCCCGCAGACCCTGGCGCGCTTCGAACAGCGCTTCAATGCGCGCATCGCCCTGGTGCACTCCGCCGTCAACGACCGTGAGCGCCTGGAATCCTGGCTGGCCGCACGGGATGGCGAGGCCGACATTATTATCGGCACCCGCTCGGCGCTGTTCACCCCGATGAAGAATCCCGGGCTGATCATCATCGACGAGGAGCACGACGGCTCCTATAAACAGCAGGAAGGCTTGCGTTACCACGCCCGCGACCTGGCACTGGTGCGTGCGCGCCAGGAAGACATCCCGATTGTGCTGGGCTCGGCCACACCATCACTCGAGAGCTTGCACAATGCCTACACGGGGCGTTACGGCCTCCTACGCCTCAATGAGCGTGCAGGCGGCGCCAAGCAGCCAAAATTCCTGCGCCTGGACGTCAAAAGCCGTCCATTGGACAGCGGTATTTCCGGGCCGATGCAACAAGCCATCGGCCAGACCCTCGCCGCTGGCCAACAGGTCTTGGTGTTTCTCAACCGCCGCGGCTTTGCACCGACACTGCTGTGCCATGACTGCGGCTGGATGTCCGAGTGCGAGCGCTGCGATGCGCGCATGACCGTGCACCAGCGCTACGGCGAGCTGCGCTGCCATCACTGTGGGCATGTAGAACGTGTACCGCGCCACTGCCCGCAGTGCGGCAAAGTCGACCTGCGACCGGTGGGCGCCGGCACCGAACGGGCCGAAGAGCGCTTGGGCATTCTGTTCCCGGATTACCCGGTGCTGCGGGTCGACCGCGACAGCACCTCGCGCAAAGACGCGATGAACCAGCTGTTCGCCACCATCCAGAAAGGCCACCCGTGCATCCTGATCGGCACGCAGATGCTTGCCAAAGGGCACCATTTCCCACGGGTGACCCTGGTGTCGATCCTGGATGCCGACGGCGGGCTGTTTTCCGGGGACTTCCGCGCCAGCGAGCGCATGGCGCAGTTGATCGTGCAGGTCGCCGGCCGTGCGGGTCGCGCCGAAGAGCCGGGCCGGGTGATCATCCAGACCCACTTGGCCGACCATCCGCTGCTGATCCAGCTGACCGAACAAGGCTACTTCGCCTTCGCCGAGCAGGCGCTGAGCGAACGTCGCGCCGCGGGCCTGCCGCCTTTTTCCCATTTGGCCCTGTTGCGCGCCGAAGCCCATAAACCGGGGCAGGCCGAAGGTTTCCTGGATGAGGCATGCAGCGCCGCCGAACGTTTACTCGGCGAACTGGGTCTGAGCGGCATCGAATTGCTCGGCCCGGTGCCCGCCCCCATGGAGCGCCGCGCCGGGCGTTATCGTGCTCAGCTACTCTTGCAGGCAACCTCGCGCGCACCGCTGCATCGGCTATTAAGTAGCTGGTTGCTTGCCCTGGAGCAAATGCCCAGCGGTCGCCAAGTGCGATGGTCGCTGGATGTAGACCCGGTAGATTTGTATTAAGCCTGGCCATAGGTCCCGCGAAGGTTGGCAAGCCCGCCCTCGCCACGGATAATGCCCAGTTTTTCCACCTGCGCATCGCGCGCCACCGCTTGCGGTCGAAAGAGAACACCATGAAAGACACCATTCGCCAGCTGATCCAACAAGCCCTCACCCAACTCGTCAACGAAGGTGTGTTGCCTGAAGGCCTGACGCCGGCGATCCAGGTGGAAAACACCCGCGACAAAACCCACGGTGACTTCGCCAGCAACATCGCGATGATGCTGTCCAAACCCGCGGGCATGAAGCCACGCGACCTGGCAGAGAAAATCATCGCCGCGCTGCCTACCGACGAGAGTGTCACCAAGGCTGAAATCGCCGGCCCTGGCTTCATCAACTTCTTCCAGAACACCCAGGCCCTGGCTTCGCGCCTGGATGCGGCGCTGGCCGACGCCAAGATCGGCGTGCGCAAGGCCGGCCCGCTGCAGCGCGTGGTCGTCGACCTATCGGCGCCGAACCTGGCCAAAGAGATGCACGTCGGCCACCTGCGCTCAACCATCATTGGCGACGGCGCGGCGCGGGTCCTGGAGTTCCTCGGCGACGACGTGATCCGTCAGAACCACGTCGGCGACTGGGGCACTCAGTTCGGCATGCTGATGGCTTACCTGCAAGAAAACCCGATCACCAGCAACGAGCTGTCGGACCTGGAAAACTTCTACCGCGCCGCCAAGAAGCGCTTCGACGAATCCGAAGAATTCGCCGACCGCGCCCGTGGCCTGGTGGTCAAGCTACAAGCCGGTGACGCCGAGTGCCTGGCACTGTGGAACCGTTTCCGTGACATTTCCCTGTCTCACTGCCAGGAAATCTACGAACTGCTCAACGTCAAATTGACCATGGCCGACGTGATGGGCGAAAGCGCTTACAACGACGACCTGATGAATGTGGTCAACGACCTCAAGGCCAAGGGCCTGCTGGTGGAGAGCAACGGCGCGCAGTGCGTGTTCCTCGAAGAATTCAAGACCGCCGACGGCGAGCCGCTGCCGGTGATCATCGTCAAGGCCGATGGCGGCTACCTCTACGCCACCACCGACCTGGCCGCCGTGCGCTACCGCAGCGGCGTGCTCAAGGCCGATCGCGCCTTGTATTTTGTCGACCAACGCCAGGCGCTGCACTTCCAGCAGGTGTTCGAAGTGGCGCGTCGCGCGGGTTTCGTCACCCACCCGATGCACATGGAGCACATGGGCTTCGGCACCATGAACGGCGCCGATGGCCGCCCGTTCAAGACCCGTGACGGCGGCACCGTGAAGCTGATCGACCTGCTCACCGAAGCGCAGGAACGTGCCTACACCCTGGTGAAGGAAAAGAACCCGGAGCTGGCCGAGGCCGACCTGCGCAACATCGCTCGCGTGGTGGGCATTGGTGCGGTCAAATACGCCGACCTGTCCAAGCACCGCACCAGCGACTACAGCTTCAACTTCGACCTGATGCTCAACTTCGAAGGCAACACCGCGCCGTACCTGCTGTACGCCTACACCCGTGTGGCTGGCGTGTTCCGCAAGCTGGGCAAGGACTTCAGCGAAGTTGAAGGCCAGATCGTGCTGGACGCCCCGCACGAACAGGAACTGGCCGCCAAACTGGCGCAGTTCGGCGAAGTGCTGAACAGCGTCGGCGAGAAAGGCACGCCGCACATCCTGTGCACCTACCTGTACGAAGTCGCCGGCCTGTTCTCCAGCTTCTACGAGAACTGCCCGATCCTGACCGCCGACGACGAAGCCCAGAAGCAAAGCCGCCTGCGCTTGGCTGCACTGGCTGGACGGACCCTCAAGCAAGGCCTCGAGCTGTTGGGCCTGGAAACTCTGGAGCGTATGTAAGTTGGCCGCCAAGAAAAAACCTGCACCCAAGCGCGGCGCCAGCCGCTACCAGGCCCCGGCGAAGAAACCAATCCCGGGCTGGTTGTGGATGGCGATCGGCCTCACCGTCGGCGCGTTTATCGTGTTCCTGATGAAGCTGGATCCCGGCAAAGGCGATGACGTCAAACGGGTCAAGCAGGAACAGCAGAAGGCCACGAAAATGGCCGAAGCCAACAAGACGGCGCCGAGCCCGACCGCGCCCGTGAAGCCGAAGTACGACTTCTACACGCTGCTGCCGGAATCGGAAGTGATCGTGCCGCCTGACGCCGTGCCGGAGAAAACCCTGCCGACGCCACAAGTGCCGACCACGCCAGTCACCCCTGCCGAAGCGGCGAAAATCGACACGGCACGTGCCCAGGCCGCGCTGGCCGGCATTACGCCGCCGCCAGCGCCGCCGGTTGCCGAAACCAAGGCCGCGCCGGTGACCAAGTTCTTCCTGCAAGCGGGTTCGTTCCCGAAACAGGCGGATGCGGATCGCGTGCGGGCGCAGATTATTCTGCTGGGCCAGTCGGTGACGGTGGAGTCCGGCACGGTGAAGGATGCGACCTGGTATCGCGTGCTGGTGGGGCCGTTCAGCAACCGAGAACAGCTGACTGTGGCGCAGAAACAACTGGCTGGCGCGGGCTTTAGCAACCTGTTGTTACAACAACGCCAGAGTCGCTGATTTACAGTCAACACAGGTAAAAATGTGTGTGTGCGGGCTTTTGTGGTGAGCGGGCTTGCCCCGCGCTGGGCTGCGCAGCAACCCTAAAATGGGCAAAACCGCCTGTCTGAAAAAACACTGCGCTTATAGTCGGGCTGCTTCGCAGCCCAGCGCGGGGCAAGCCCGCTCACCACAGCAAGCCTGCTCACCACATTTCCTACGGTTGAAATCCCCCCCGCCACCCCCATATGAGTTTCCATCAGGGCATTTTCGCCCCGCTGCGTGGAGACTCTCCCCTTGACCACCATCGTTTCAGTACGTCGCCACGGCAAAGTCGTCATGGGCGGCGACGGCCAGGTTTCCCTGGGTAATACCGTGATGAAAGGCAACGCCAAGAAAGTGCGCCGCCTGTACCACGGCCAGGTTCTCGCGGGCTTTGCCGGCGCTACCGCCGACGCCTTCACCCTTTTCGAGCGCTTCGAAGGCCAACTTGAGAAACATCAGGGCCACCTGGTGCGCGCTGCGGTTGAACTCGCCAAAGAATGGCGCACCGACCGCTCCCTCAGCCGCCTGGAAGCCATGCTGGCCGTCGCCAACAAAGACGCTTCCCTGATCATCACCGGCAACGGCGATGTGGTTGAGCCTGAGCATGGCCTGATCGCCATGGGTTCCGGCGGTGGCTACGCCCAAGCGGCCGCCAGCGCACTGTTGAAGAAAACCGACCTGTCGGCTCGCGAAATCGTCGAGACCGCCCTGGGTATCGCCGGTGATATCTGCGTGTTCACCAATCACAACCAGACCATTGAGGAGCAGGACCTCGCCGAGTAAGCCGTAGGCTTATTCCGCTTGAGGCCGCCAAACACTATGTCCATGACTCCCCGCGAAATCGTCCATGAACTCAACCGCCATATCATCGGCCAGGACGATGCCAAGCGCGCCGTAGCCATTGCGCTGCGTAACCGCTGGCGCCGGATGCAACTGCCCGAAGAACTGCGCGTTGAAGTGACGCCTAAGAACATCCTGATGATCGGTCCTACCGGCGTCGGTAAAACCGAAATCGCCCGTCGCCTGGCCAAGCTGGCCAATGCACCGTTCATCAAGGTCGAAGCCACTAAGTTCACCGAAGTGGGCTACGTGGGCCGCGACGTCGAGTCGATCATCCGCGACCTGGCCGATGCCGCTCTGAAGATGCTGCGCGAACAGGAAGTGACCAAGGTCAGCCACCGCGCCGAAGACGCCGCCGAAGAACGCATCCTCGACGCCCTGCTGCCACCGGCACGCATGGGTTTCAACGAAGACGCCGCGCCGGCCTCGGATTCCAACACCCGCCAGCTGTTCCGCAAGCGCCTGCGTGAAGGCCAGTTGGACGACAAGGAAATCGAGATCGAAGTCGCCGAAGTCTCCGGCGTCGATATCTCCGCCCCGCCTGGCATGGAGGAAATGACCAGCCAGTTGCAGAACCTGTTCGCCAACATGGGCAAGGGCAAGAAGAAAAGCCGCAAGCTCAAGGTGAAGGAAGCCTTGAAACTGGTGCGCGACGAAGAAGCCGGGCGCCTGGTGAATGAGGAAGAACTCAAGGCCAAGGCCCTGGAAGCGGTCGAGCAGCACGGCATCGTGTTTATCGACGAAATCGACAAGGTGGCCAAGCGCGGCAACTCCGGCGGCGTCGATGTATCCCGCGAAGGCGTACAGCGCGACCTGCTACCGCTGATCGAAGGCTGCACCGTGAACACCAAATTGGGCATGGTCAAGACTGACCACATCCTGTTTATCGCCTCCGGTGCGTTCCACCTGAGCAAGCCAAGCGACCTGGTGCCGGAGCTGCAAGGCCGCCTGCCGATCCGCGTGGAACTCAAGGCGCTGACCCCAGGCGACTTCGAACGCATCCTCAGCGAGCCACACGCGTCGCTCACCGAACAATACCGTGAGCTGCTGAAAACCGAAGGCCTGGGCATCGAGTTCCAGCCGGACGGCATCAAGCGCTTGGCGGAGATCGCCTGGCAGGTCAACGAGAAGACCGAGAACATCGGAGCCCGTCGTTTGCACACCTTGCTGGAGCGTCTGCTGGAGGAGGTGTCCTTCAGTGCTGGCGATTTGGCTGGCGCGCAGAATGGCGAAGAGATCAAGATCGACGCTGAATACGTCAACAGCCACTTGGGCGAATTGGCACAGAACGAAGACTTGTCTCGTTATATCCTGTAAGTCATGTGAACCCCTTGTAGGAGCCCGGCTTGCCGGCGATGCGTTCTTGAGAACACCATCGCCGGCAAGCCGGGCTCCTACATGATCTGCACGGATCCCCGCCATGACTAAATTTCCCACCGCTGTAAACCTGCACAAAACCTCCAACACCCTAGGCCTCACCTACGGGCCCGACGAGGTGTACCAACTCCCCGCCGAACTGCTGCGCACCCACTCGCCTTCCGCCGAGGTCCAGGGGCATGGCAAACCCATCCTGCAATTCGGCAAGCTCAACGTGAAGTTGATCAAGGTAGAAGCCGCCGGCCAGTACGCACTGAAATTGACCTTCGACGACGGCCATGACAGCGGACTGTTCACCTGGGACTACCTCTACCAACTGGCCGTGCGTCAGGACGCGTTGTGGGCCGATTATCTGGCTGAACTCAAAGCAGCCGGCAAAACCCGCGATCCGGATCAGTCGGTCGTACGGCTGATGCTCTAGCCCAGGCCTCTTGCTCTTTAGAGGGCATTTTCTAATTTCATCTGCTTGAATGCCCTGTCGCGTGACCAACGACTGGTCCGCTTGCGAAAAAAATTAAACTCGGGTAACCAATGGAATTGGCAAGTTCCCTGCATTTGACGATGCGGTATCAACGGTCACCCGAGTCGCAGTACCAGGCTTGTGTTGTGTATCGAAACTGGGTGCGCAGCGGTCCCCGGTACTCGTCTTTCGGACAATGGAGCGTCGTAGATGAGTAACAAGAACAACGATGACTTGAAACGCCAGGCCTCGGAAAACACCCTGGGGCTCAACCCGATCATCGCGTTACGTAAAAAGGATTTACTCGCCTCGGCGAAGATGGTGCTGACCCAAGCCATCAAACAACCGCTGCACAGCGTCAAGCACGTCGCGCATTTTGGCGTCGAGTTGAAGAACGTGATGTTCGGCAAATCAGCGCTGGCGCCCGAAAGCGACGACCGTCGTTTCCAGGACCCGGCCTGGAGCCAGAACCCGCTCTACAAACGCTATCTGCAAACCTACCTGGCGTGGCGCAAGGAACTGCACGACTGGATCGGCGACAGCAACCTGTCGGAACAGGACATCAGCCGCGGCCACTTCGTGATCAACCTGATGACCGAAGCCATGGCCCCCACCAACAGCGCGGCCAACCCGGCGGCGGTCAAACGCTTCTTCGAGACCGGCGGCAAGAGCCTGCTCGA
Organism: Pseudomonas sp. TWR1-1-4; assembly: GCF_049897165.1. NCBI lineage: Bacteria > Pseudomonadati > Pseudomonadota > Gammaproteobacteria > Pseudomonadales > Pseudomonadaceae > Pseudomonas > Pseudomonas sp. TWR1-1-4. Next base: position 321,433 of record NZ_JAFCVS010000006.1, read on the forward strand.
TGGCTTGTCCCACCTGGCCAAGGACATGGTGCATAACGGCGGCATGCCGAGCCAGGTCAACATGGGCGCCTTTGAAGTGGGCAAGACCCTGGGCACGACCGAAGGCGCGGTGGTGTTTCGCAACGATGTGCTGGAGCTGATCCAGTACAAGCCGATCACCGAACAGGTGCACGAACGCCCGCTGCTGGTGGTGCCGCCGCAGATCAACAAATTCTATGTATTCGACCTGAGCCCGGAGAAGAGCCTGGCGCGCTTCTGCCTGCGCAATAACCAGCAAACTTTTATCGTCAGTTGGCGCAACCCGACCAAGGCTCAGCGCGAGTGGGGCCTGTCGACCTATATCGAGGCGCTCAAGGAAGCGGTGGATGTGGTCACGGCGATTACCGGCAGCAAAGATGTGAATATGCTCGGCGCCTGTTCCGGCGGCATCACCTGCACGGCACTGCTCGGCCACTACGCGGCGCTTGGGGAGAAGAAGGTCAACGCCCTGACCCTGCTGGTAAGCGTGCTCGACACGACGCTGGACACCCAAGTAGCGCTGTTCGTCGACGAACAGACCCTGGAAGCGGCCAAGCGCCATTCCTACCAGGCCGGCGTGCTGGAAGGCCGCGACATGGCCAAGGTGTTCGCCTGGATGCGCCCCAACGACCTGATCTGGAACTACTGGGTCAATAACTACCTGCTGGGTAACGAACCGCCGGTGTTCGACATCCTGTTCTGGAACAACGACACCACACGTTTGCCGGCGGCCTTCCACGGCGACCTGATCGAGCTGTTCAAGAACAACCCGTTGGTGCGAGCCAACGCACTGGAAGTGTGCGGCACGCCCATCGACCTCAAGCAGGTCACCGCCGATATCTACTCACTGGCCGGCACCAATGACCACATCACACCGTGGCAGTCGTGCTACAAGTCGGCGCAGTTGTTTGGTGGCAAGGTTGAGTTCGTGTTGTCCAGCAGCGGACATATCCAAAGCATCCTCAACCCGCCGGGCAACCCCAAGGCGCGTTACCAGACCAGCGACAGCCTGACGGCGAAACCGCTGGACTGGCAGGAGAATGCCACCAAGCACACCGATTCGTGGTGGCTGCATTGGCAGGCGTGGCAGGCGGAGCGGGCGGGTAAGTTGAAGAAAGCGCCGACGAGTTTGGGGAATAAGACCTACGCAGCAGCGGAAGCTGCGCCGGGCACTTATGTACATGAACGTTAAGCAGATGTTTGGTTGAAATGCAGTCACTGTGGGAGCTGGCTTGCCTGCGATAGCGGCGGGTCAGTTGTTGATGGGCTGGCGGAAAGAATGCCATCGCAGGCAAGCCAGCTCCCACATGGATCGCATCGCCCATAAGACTTACGCACCACCTGACAGGGCTTTCCCATGCCGCAACCGTTCATCTTCCGCACCATCGACCTGGATGGCCAGGCCATCCGCACGGCGGTGCGCCCGGGCAAGCCTCACTTGACGCCGTTGCTGATCTTCAATGGCATCGGCGCCAACCTTGAATTGGTGTTTCCGTTCGTCCAGGCGCTGGACCCGGACCTGGAAGTGATCGCGTTCGATGTGCCCGGAGTGGGCGGTTCATCCACGCCCAATCGGCCATACCGCTTTCCCGGTCTGGCCAAGCTCACTGCACGCATGCTCGATTACCTGGACTATGGCCAAGTGAACGCGGTGGGCGTGTCCTGGGGCGGCGCGTTGGCGCAGCAGTTTGCCTACGACTACCCGGAACGCTGCAAGAAGCTGATCCTGGCGGCCACGGCGGCAGGTGCGGTGATGGTGCCGGGCAAACCGAAAGTGTTGTGGCTGATGGCAAGTCCGCGCCGTTACATTCAACCGTCCCATGTGGTGCGCATTGCACCGATGATCTACGGGGGGTCGTTCCGCCGCGACTCACAACTGGCCGCCGAACACGCGAGCAAAGTGCGTTCGGCTGGCAAGCTCGGTTATTACTGGCAGCTATTCGCCGGGCTGGGCTGGACCAGCATCCACTGGCTGCACAAGATCCGCCAACCCACCCTGGTGCTGGCGGGGGACGACGACCCGCTGATCCCGCTGATCAACATGCGCATGCTGGCCTGGCGCATTCCCAACGCACAGTTGCACATCATCGATGACGGCCACCTGTTCCTGATCACCCGGGCGGAGGCCGTGGCGCCGATCATCATGAAGTTTCTAGAAGAGGAGCGCATGCGCGCGGTGATCCATCCGCGACCGGCCGTGTAAGGACCACACCGCCGCGCAACTTGCCAAGAACCGGCTATGGTTCTGAATTGGCGTGCCTGTTTGATGGCTTGACGAAGGAGTGTTGGCTCATGCGAGAAAGACCCGTGACGAACCCGGCGCCAACCCCTGCCGCGTTCATCAATGCGCAAAATGCGATCACCGGCCTGCGCGGTCGAGACCTGCTGTCGACCCTGCGCAGCGTGGCCGCCCATGGCTTGCGCAACCCGGTGCATACCGTTCGGCATGCCTGGGCGTTGAGCGGTCAACTGGGTCGCGTGCTGCTCGGTGAAACCGTGCACGAACCCAACCCCAACGACGGCCGCTTCACCGACCCCACCTGGAAGCTCAACCCACTGTACCGGCGCAGCCTGCAAGCCTATCTGAGCTGGCAGAAGCAGACCCGTCACTGGATCGATGACAGCAACCTGAGCGCCGATGACCGCGCCCGTGCGCATTTTGCTTTCTCGTTGATCAACGATGCGGTCTCCCCTTCCAACACCCTGCTCAACCCGCTGGCGATCAAGGAGCTGCTCAACTCCGGCGGCAACAGCGTGGTGCGCGGTGTGACCAACCTGTTCGAAGACCTGCTGCACAACAATGGCCTGCCGCGCCAGGTGAGCAAGCACGCCTTCGAAGTCGGCAAGACGGTCGCCACCACCCCCGGCTCCGTGGTGTTTCGCAATGAGCTGCTGGAGCTGATCCAGTACAAGCCCATGAGCGAAAAGCAATACGCCAAGCCGCTGCTGATCGTGCCGCCGCAAATCAACAAGTACTACATTTTCGACTTGAGCCCCGCTAATAGCTTCGTGCAGTACGCCCTGAAAAACGGCCTGCAGACCTTCATGGTCAGTTGGCGCAACCCGGATGTGCGGCATCGCGAATGGGGCTTGTCCACCTACGTCGCTGCGTTGGAGGAAGCACTCAACGTGTGCCGCGCGATCACCGGTGCCCGTGAAGTCAACCTGATGGGCGCCTGCGCCGGCGGCCTGACCATCGCCGCGCTGCAAGGCCACCTGCAAGCCAAGCGCCAGCTGCGCCGCATCTCCAGCGCCAGTTACCTGGTGAGCCTGCTGGACAGCCAGATCGACAGCCCCGCCACCCTGTTCGCCGACGAGCAGACCCTGGAAGCCGCCAAGCGCCGGTCCTATCAACAAGGCGTGCTGGACGGTCGCGACATGGCCAAGGTGTTCGCGTGGATGCGGCCCAATGACCTGATCTGGAACTACTGGATCAACAACTACTTGCTGGGCAAGGAACCGCCGGCCTTCGACATCCTGTACTGGAACAACGACAACACGCGACTGCCGGCAGCGCTGCATGGCGACCTGCTGGACTTCTTCAAACACAACCCGCTGAGCCATCCCGGTGGCCTGGAAGTGTGCGGCACACCGATCGATTTGCAGAAGGTCACGGTAGACAGCTTCAGCGTGGCGGGCATCAACGACCACATCACGCCGTGGGATGCGGTGTATCGCTCCACCCAATTGCTGGGCGGCGAACGGCGCTTCGTGCTGTCCAACAGCGGGCATATCCAGAGCATCCTCAACCCGCCGGGCAACCCCAAGGCTAACTACGTCGAAAACCCCAAGCTGAGCAGCGACCCGCGCGCCTGGTACTACGACGCCAATCACGTCGACGGCAGTTGGTGGCCGCTGTGGCTGGCGTGGATCCAGCAGCGCTCGGGCGTGCAACGGGAAACCCTTACTGCCCTGGGCAACCAGAACTACCCACCGATGGAAGCGGCACCCGGCACCTACGTGCGCGTGCGCTGAGCTCAACGATCACATTAAGAAGACTGGATGAAGACCCGCGATCGTATCCTTGAATGTGCCCTGCAGTTGTTCAACCAGAAGGGCGAGCCGAATGTGTCGACCATGGAGGTGGCCAATGAAATGGGGATCAGCCCCGGCAACCTCTACTACCACTTTCATGGCAAGGAGCCGCTGGTGCTCGGGTTGTTCGAGCGTTTCCAGAATGAGCTGGCGCCCCTGCTCGACCCACCAGCGGAAGCGCAACTGGAAGCCGAGGATTACTGGCTGTTCCTGCACCTGATCGTCGAGCGCATGGCGCATTACCGGTTCTTGTTCCAGGACTTGTCGAACCTGGCGGGACGTTTGCCGAAGCTGGCCAAGGGCATTCGCAACTTGCTGACGGCGCTCAAGCGGACACTGGCGTCTTTGCTGGCGCGACTGAAGGCGGCGGGTCAGTTGGCCAGCAGCACCCAGGCCCTGGGGCAACTGGTGGAGCAGATCACCATGACGCTGCTGTTTTCGTTGGATTACCAGCGGATTCTTGATCGTGAAGGCGAGGTGCAGGTGGTGGTCTACCAGATCATGATGCTGGTGGCGCCGCATTTGCTGGCGCCGGCACGACTGGCAACCGAGAAGTTCGCGCTGAAATATCTGGATGACACCGTCTGAAATTGTGGGAGCGGGCTTGCTCGCTCCCACATTTGGATGTGGTGTGCCGTTGAAAGTAGCCCCATAAAAAATGCCCGACCTTTGCAGGCCGGGCATTTTTTGTATCCTGAGAAAAATCAGGACTGACTGGATGGCGTCGGGGTTGCCGGCGTTGCAGTCGGGGTCACAGTAGGGGTCGGTGCGGAAACCGAATTGGCTGTGGAAGCGGTTGGCGCAGTAGCAGGCTTGGCGGCAGCAGCAGGCTTGGGTGCTGCTGGTTTTTTCGCTACAGCAGCCTTTTTCGCGGCAGCGGGTTTTGCCGCTGGCTTGGCTGCAGCAGGTTTGGCGGCTGGTTTCGCGGCGGCAGGTTTGGCAGCGGGTTTTGCTGCAGCGGTTTTGGCGGCAGGCTTGGCGGCTGGTTTGGCAGCGGCCTTGGCTGCAGGTTTTGCGGCTGGCTTAGCGGCAGGCTTGGCAGCAGCTTTAGCAGCCACTGGTTTGGCAGCCGGTTTGGCGGCCGGTTTAGCTGCTGCGGTTTTGGCAGCTGGCTTGGCGGCTGGTTTAGCAGCAGCCTTGGCAGCGGGTTTTGCAGCCGGCTTGGCGGCAGCTTTTACCAGAGGCTTGGCCGCAGGTTTCGCAGCCGGTTTGGCCGCTGCGGTTTTAGCCGCTGGCTTGGCCGCCGGTTTTGCAGCAGCCGTTTTCGCGGGTGCCACTTTAGCGCCGGTGAGTTTTTCGATTTGCTTGGTCAAGGTATCGACCTTGCTGTGCAGCGTCTTCAACTCTGCCTTACTCGGCACGCCCAGTCGCGAAATGGCACTGTTGAGGCGTTTGTCGAAAGTTTCTTCCAACTTGCCCCACGTGTCAGAAATGCTCGACTTGGCGGAGCCGGCAGTTGCCTTGGCGGCTTCAACTTTTTTACCAACCGTGGTTTTGGTCAACTTCTCGGCTTTCTCGCCGTCCTTGACCAAAGTCTCGAAGTATTTGCCGCCGTCACTGCTAACCTTCGAGTACACGCCTAAACCAGCAAGCCAGATCTTACGGGAATATTTTTCAACTTCCCCGACCCACGAGCTGCCTTCTTTCTGAGTAGTCTTTTTAACAGCCATCCCGATGTCTCCTTAGTGTTTACGCGCGACACGTTCTAGCAATGTCGTCAGCTCTTCGAGCTTAGCAGAGAGTGTCTCAACGTCATGTTTAGACGCAATGCCGATTCGATTCAAGGCACTGGCAACACGAGTGTCAAAAGCTTTTTCAACTTTATCAAGCTGAACTTCTACCAGACCTTTGACGGCGGAGACATTACTCTTTACTTGGTCAATCTGACTGTTGGCGGCTTCAAGTTGTTCAACTGCAACTTTTTTACCTTTACTTTCAACATGTTGACCGGTCTTAACCAGCTCTTTGAAGTACTCGCCGCCCTCGCTTCCGACCTTGGCATAAGCACCAAGTCCTGCCAGCCAGATCTTGCGGGCGTAGGATTTAACCTCGCTCAGGGGAGTGGTCTGGGCGTCGATTTTTTTCTTCAGGATAACTTTGGCCATGGTGCACCTCACGCAGAATAGGGTGGAGGAACGGCCCACAGGAGTTGAGGGCTTGGGCACAAAGTAGGCTGTAAAATTAGAATCGGCACCCTAAGAACAGACGGATCACACCAAGGCTTTATCCAGGGCTTTTTCGATTTCGGACTTGATGGTGCCACTCATGGCCGACATCAACAGGCCCAGTTCCACATCGATGCGCAACGAATCTTCAGTGACTAATACCGCGCCCTTAACCCCCGAACGCTTGAGGTTCAAGGTATCGCCGGACCATGACGGCTCCAGGCCATATTGCTCTTTGAGTTTGAGCGCCAACTTGTCGGCCTTTGCCCGCGCGCCTTCTTTACCCAGGGAATGTGCGCGCTCAACGGTTATACGGGCCATTGCAATGACTCCTCTTTATAGGGACGTGAATACCTTCGATGCGGCAAAAGGTCTCGGTGACCACCCATCTTACCTGCAGCCTTGCCAAGACAAAGCAGGCCTTGGGGATTATCATGTCCCGCATTCTCTTTTGGTGACAGCGATATGACTGATCAGCGCAAAGGCAGCGATGCCGAACCCACCACTCACTTCGGCTTCAAGAACGTCCCGGAAAGCCAGAAAGCGGAAAAAGTCGCTGAGGTGTTCCACTCCGTGGCGGCCAAGTACGACCTGATGAACGATGTGCTGTCGGGCGGTATGCACCGCCTGTGGAAGCGCTTCACCATCGAGTTGTCGGGTGTTCGCCCTGGCAACCGTGTGCTGGACATCGCCGGCGGCACAGGTGACCTGGCGGCCAAGTTTTCCAAGCTGGTTGGCCCGACTGGCCAAGTCGTATTGGCCGACATCAACAGTTCGATGCTCAAGGTCGGTCGCGATCGCCTGCTGGATAAAGGCGTGGCCGGCAATATCGAGTTCGTCCAGGCCGACGCCGAAAAGCTGCCGTTCCCGGACAACCATTTCGACTGCGTGACCATCGCCTTCGGCTTGCGCAACGTCACCCACAAGGAAGACGCGATCCGCTCGATGCTGCGCGTGCTCAAGCCGGGTGGTCGCCTGTTGGTGCTGGAGTTCTCCAAGCCGACCAACGCGGTGATGTCCAAGGTCTACGACACGTACTCGTTTGCCTTTATGCCACTGGTAGGCAAACTGGTGCTCAACGACCCGGACAGCTATCGCTACCTGGCCGAATCGATCCGCATGCACCCCGACCAGGAAACGCTGAAGTCGATGATGGTAGAAGCCGGTTTCGACCGCGTGACCTACCACAACATGACCTCGGGTATCGTCGCCCTGCACCGCGGCATCAAGCCCTGATGCTGCTCGCCAGCCTTCTCGCCAGCGTTGAACACGGTCTCAACCGTGTGCTGCGCCTGGACAGCACCGCCCTGGCGCGGCTTGCGCACCTCAACGGCAAGGTGATTGCCGTCGACTGCCGCAGCCCAGCCTTGCAGCTGTTTATCCTGCCCAGCGATGAAGGCCTGATGCTCGCGACCCAATGGGCCGCCGACGCCGATTGCACCCTGCGTGCGCCGGCGTCGAGCCTGTTGCACCTGGCCCTGAGCCGCAACAAGACCGCCATCCTGCACAGCGCCGAAGTGGAGCTGGAAGGCGACAGCTCGGTGCTGATGGACCTGGCTGCCGTGCTGCAGGACCTGGAACTGGACTGGGAATACGAGCTGTCACGCTGGATCGGCCCCGTCGCCACCCAGTTGATCAGCGGGCACCTGCGCAGCCGTTCGCGCTGGTACCAGCAGGGGTTTGCCAGCCTCAACCAGAACCTCGCCGAATACCTGAGCGAAGAATCGCGCACCCTGGTCGGAGAACGTGAGGCGCAAGCGCGCTTTCGTGAACTCGACAAGGCCAAAATCGACCTGGAACGCCTAGAGGCCCGCTTCGAGCGCCTAAGCCGTTCCCTTGATCCAAGCGATAACGCATGAAGCTGCTCGCCGTCCGCCGTTTGTTTCGTATCCAGCGCGTCGTAATCCGCTACCAACTCGATGACCTGCTGTTCGCCCTGCCCCTGCCGTGGTTCCTGCTGGCAGTGCGCTATGTGCTGCCGTGGCGCTGGTTGCCGCGCAAGAAGCTGGAGCTGAGCCGTGGCGCGCGCCTGCGCCTGGCGTTGCAGGACCTGGGGCCAATCTTCATCAAGTTCGGGCAGATCCTCTCGACCCGCCGCGACTTGCTGCCTGAAGACATCGCCGACGAGCTGATGCTGCTGCAGGACCGCGTGCCGCCGTTCGATTCGCAGCAGTCAATGGCGTTGATCGAAGAGCAACTGGGCAAGAAAATCAGCGAAGTCTTCAGCCGCTTCGACGTCGCGCCTCTCGCGTCGGCCTCTGTGGCCCAGGTCCACGCGGCGCAACTCAAGACCGGCGAAGAAGTGGTGGTGAAGGTGATTCGCCCGGGTCTCAAGCCGATCATCGGCCAGGACCTGGCGTGGCTGTTCATCCTCGCCCGCGCCGCCGAGCGTTTCTCGGCCGATGCGCGGCTGCTGCACCCGGTAGACGTGGTCGCCGACTACGAAAAGACCATCTACGACGAACTCGACCTGCTGCGCGAAGCCGCCAACGCCAGCCAGCTCAAGCGCAACTTTGAAGGCTCGCCGCTGCTGTACGTACCCCAAGTTTACTGGGACTGGTGCCGCCCCAAAGTGCTGGTGATGGAGCGCATCTACGGCGTGCAGGTCACCGACCTCGCGACCCTGGCCGACCAGCGCACCGACATGAAGATGCTCGCCGAGCGAGGCGTGGAGATCTTCTTCACCCAGGTGTTCCGCGACAGTTTCTTCCACGCCGACATGCACCCCGGCAACATCTTTGTCAGCACCGTGAACCCGTGGAGCCCGCAGTACATTGCGATCGACTGCGGCATCGTCGGCAGCCTGACCCCCGAAGACCAGGACTACCTGGCCCGCAACTTGTTCGCCTTCTTCAAGCGCGACTATCGCCGTGTGGCGCAGTTGCACATTGATTCAGGCTGGGTGCCGGCGGAAACCAAGCTCAACGAATTCGAAGCGGCGATCCGTACCGTGTGCGAGCCGATCTTTGAAAAACCGTTAAAAGATATTTCCTTCGGCCAGGTGCTGATGCGCCTGTTCCAGACCGCGCGACGCTTCAACATGGAAGTGCAGCCACAGCTGGTATTGCTGCAAAAAACCCTGTTGAACATCGAAGGACTGGGCCGCCAGCTGTACCCGGACCTGGACCTGTGGAACACCGCCCAGCCGTTCCTCGAACGCTGGATGCGCGAACGCATGAGCCCGAAAACCGTGCTGGGCAACCTGCATAGCCAGATGGAACAACTGCCGCACCTGGCCAACATGACTCGCGACCTGCTGGAGCGCATGTCCCAGCCCCACGCCAAGGACCCGGCGCCGCCCTGGAAGCAGCGCAAGGACGACTGGTTCCTGCGCCTGCTGGGTGCTGCGCACCTGGTCGGCGGGGTGATGCTGGCCATCGGTGGCCCGCTGAACCAACTGGGCCACTGGCCGGCTGGCATCATGGTCGCGGTGGGTGTTTATCTGATCGTGCGTCGATAGCCAATCCGGTTATACACTGTCGCAAATTGCCGGAGCCGAACATGAAAGACTGGCTGGACGAGATCAAATGGGACAGTGACGGCCTGGTGCCGGCCATTGCCCAGGACTACAAGACCGGGCGCGTGCTGATGATGGCCTGGATGAACCGCGAGGCCCTGAGCCTCACCGCCACTGAGCAGCGCGCCATCTATTGGTCACGCTCGCGTGGCAAACTGTGGCGCAAGGGCGAAGAGTCCGGGCACGTGCAGACCCTGCACGAGATGCGCATCGACTGCGACGCCGACGTGGTGATCCTCAAGGTCGAGCAGATCGGCGACATCGCCTGCCACACCGGCCGTCACAGCTGCTTCTATCGCGTGTTCGAGAACGGCGAATGGAAAGTTGTCGAGCCGGTGCTCAAAGACCCGCACGCCATCTACTCGGCAGGACACTAGACATGAGCGATACCCTGAACCGCGTGGCCCAGGTGCTGGAAGACCGCAAAGGCGCGGATGCCGACAGTTCCTACGTCGCTAGCCTGTACCACAAGGGTTTGAACAAGATCCTGGAGAAACTCGGCGAAGAATCCGTCGAGACCATCATTGCAGCCAAGGACGCGCAAATCAGCGGTGATTACAGCGATGTAATCTACGAGACCGCTGACTTGTGGTTCCATAGCCTGGTCATGCTCGCCCAACTGGGGCAGCATCCGCAGGCTGTGCTGGATGAACTGGACCGACGCTTCGGCTTGTCCGGGCATGCCGAGAAAGCCTCGCGCCCGTCGGCCTGAATAACCAAGACTAGAGGATTTGCAGCATGGGCATTTTTGACTGGAAACACTGGATCGTCATTCTGGTGGTGGTGGTACTGGTGTTCGGCACCAAGAAACTCAAGAATTTGGGCACCGACGTGGGCGAATCGATCAAGGGCTTCCGTAAAGCCATGAACGACGACGAGAAACCGGCCGACCCGGCTGTAAATCCGGTGCCTCCGGCGCAGCCTGTGCACCCGCAGGCCACCCAGCCGATCACCGAGCGCCGTACGTTCGACGTTCAGGCTGAGAAAGTCGAAGAGCCGACCCGCAAAGACTCGTGAGCACTGACTAATGTTTGGTATCAGCTTCTCTGAACTGCTGCTCGTCGGCCTCGTAGCCTTGCTGGTACTGGGGCCGGAACGCCTGCCCGGTGCAGCACGTACGGCCGGCCTGTGGATCGGGCGCCTGAAACGCAGTTTCAACGCTATCAAACAGGAAGTTGAACGGGAAATCGGCGCCGACGAGATCCGTCGGCAACTGCACAACGAGCACATCCTTTCGTTGGAACAGGAAGCCCGCAAGATTCTGTCACCGGTGCAGGAGCCCGCCAAACCGGCGGAGCCTGTGGCTCAAAACAGCATCGCGCCTGTTGCCGAAGCCGCCCCCGTGGCACCGATCGCGCCCACCGAGCCTGCGCCGACGCCCACCGCGTCGCCCGCGCCCCATGACCCTACATTGCCGCCGCGAGCCCCATGAGCGCTGATAAACCGGAAAACGACCAGCATATGCCGCTGGTCTCGCACCTCACCGAGCTGCGTACCCGCCTGCTGCGTTGCGTAGCGGCCATCTTCATCATCTTTGCCGGGTTGTTCGCCTTTACCCAGCAGATCTACACCTTCGTCTCCACGCCGCTGCGCCAGTACCTGCCGGCCGGTGCGACGATGATCGCCACCGACGTGTCGTCGCCGTTCCTCACGCCGTTGAAGCTGACCATGATGGTCTCGCTGTTCCTGGCGATCCCGGTGATCCTGCACCAGATCTGGGGCTTTATCGCGCCGGGCCTGTACAAGCATGAGAAGCGCATCGCCGTGCCGCTGCTGGTGTCGAGCATCCTGCTGTTCTACACCGGCATGGCATTCGCTTACTTCCTGGTGTTCCCGCTGATCTTCAAATTCTTCGCCGCCGCCACCCCGGCCGGCGTGGAAATGATGACCGACATCACCAGCTACCTCGACTTTGTGATGACGCTGTTCTTCGCCTTCGGCGTGGCCTTCGAAATCCCGGTGGCCGTGGTGCTGCTGGTATGGATCGGCGTGGTCAACGTGGCGTACCTGAAGAAGATCCGCCCGTACGTGATCATCGGCTGCTTCGTGGTCGGCATGATCCTTACGCCACCGGACATCTTCTCCCAGACCCTGCTGGCCGTGCCCATGTGGATGCTGTTCGAAATCGGCATCCTATTCAGCGGTTTGATCAGCAAGCGCGGCGAACACCCGGATGACCAGCCCGACGACGACCAGCCGCCAGCGACCCAGCCGTGAACCTGCTGCTCCTTGAAGAGGCCGACTTCATCGCGGCCGACCGTGTGGTGCTGCGTGATCGACGCCTGGTGCACATGCAGGAAGTCCACCGCGCCGCCGTCGGCGACAGCCTGCGTGTTGGCCGCATCGGTGGATTGATGGGCAATGCGCAACTGCTGCGCCTGGAAGCCACCGAAGCCGAGCTGCAAGTCAGCTTCGACCAGCCGCCACCGGCCAAGCTGCCACTGACCCTGCTGCTGGTCCTGCCACGCCCGAAGATGCTGCGTCGAGTGTTGCAGACCGTCGCCGCCATGGGCGTGCCCAAGGTGGTGCTGCTCAACAGCTACCGCGTCGAAAAGAGCTTCTGGCAAACCCCGTTTCTGGAACCCGAAGCGATTCGCGAGCAATTGATCCTCGGCCTGGAACAGGCGCGGGACACGGTGCTGCCCGAGATCATCATCGAAAAACGCTTCAAGCCGTTCGTCGAAGACCGCCTGCCGGCACTGGTTGAAGGCACCCTGGGCCTGGTCGGTCATCCTGGCGACTATCCAGACTGCCCCCGCGGCCTCGACGAGCCAGTGACCCTGGCGATTGGTCCCGAGGGCGGCTGGATTCCCTACGAAGTGGACCTGCTGGCCAAGGCCGGGTTGCAGCCGGTACAACTCGGCGCCCGCATCCTGCGCGTCGAAACCGCCGTCACCGCCCTGCTCGCCCGCTTGTTCTAACCCCGCTTACTCCGGATGGATGGGCTTTTTGTGGTGAGCGGGCTTGCCCCGCGCTGGGCTGCGCAGCGGCCCCAACAAGGATGCCGCAGTGTATCAGCAAGACCGCGATGCCTGGGTTTAGGGCGGCTCCGCCACCCAGCGCGGGGCAAGCCCGCTCACCACACAAACCCTCTCCGACATTCGACCTTGTTGCTACAGAACTCACCTACGCTGCCGATAAGCTCTTAATAAGTCCAAGCCTTGTTCCAGGGGAGTTCGCAGCATGTATCGTTGGTTAGCCGAAAAGCTGGGGAATGTCAGCGTCAAAACCAAACTCGGCGTGGGCTTCGGCCTGGTATTGCTGCTCACGTTGATGATCACCTTCACCGGCTGGACCGGCCTAGGCGACGTGATCAGTCGCGGTGACAAACTGGGCTATATCTCCAGCCTCAACGGCCTGACCAAGGACTTGCGCCTGGCGCGCCTGGACTTCGAAATGCGGCGCGGCGAACAAGGCACCGACGCGGTCAATAGCCTGATCACCAAGCTGGACAGTGGCCTCAAAACCGCCGCCGACCTGATCGAGCAACCCGGCGACAAGGCCCTTGTGGAACAGCAACAAGACGCCTTGAACCAATACAAAAAGGCCTTTGCCGCCATGGTCCAGGCCGGGCTCAAACGCGAAGGTGCGCGCAGCAAACTGGGCGACACCGCCGACAACGCCGTGGCGAAGGTCAGCGAGGTCGAGAAAAGCCTGCTGCAAGGTGACAGCGTCACGCAGTTCAACAGCGTGGTCGACCTGAGCAAACTGATTCAGCAAGCGCGCTTCCAAGTGCGCGGCTATACCTACAGCGCCAAAGTCGAGGCTGAACAACCGGCCCTCGACGCCATTGATAACGCGGTGAAGAAAATCACCGAGCTGGAAGGCCAACTGCCCGCGCAGTACCAGGCCAATCTGCAGGAGGCCAGCACCTCGTTGCAAGCCTACCGCGCGGCCGTCAGCCAATACCGTGACTCCCAGACCGCTGCCGCCGAGGCGCTGAAAGTCATGAGCGCCCAGGGCGACATCCTGCTAGCTCACAGCGAAAAACTCACCACCTCGCAAACGGTGGTGCGCGATACCGACGCCGCGCAGGCCAAACAACTCTTGCTGCTGGCGACCGTGCTGGCGCTGATCTTCGGCTTGGTGGCCGCCTGGGCGATCACGCGCCAGATCGTCATCCCGCTGAATCAGACTCTCAAGGTGGCGGAGCGCGTCGCCTCCGGCGACCTGAGCCACAACCTGACCTCCACACGCCAGGACGAACTGGGCCAACTGCAACGGGCCATGCAAAGCATGACCGTCGGCCTGCGCGAGCTGATAGGCGGTATCAGCGACGGCGTCACTCAGATCGCCAGCGCTGCCGAGCAATTGTCGGCCGTGACCGAACAGACCAGCGCCGGGGTCAATAGCCAGAAGGTCGAGACCGACCAGGTCGCCACCGCCATGAACGAAATGGCCGCCACTGTGCAGGAAGTCGCGCGCAACGCCGAGGAAGCCTCTGAAGCCGCCGTAGCGGCTGACCAACAGGCCCGAGAAGGCGACAAGGTCGTCGGCGAAGCCATCGCCCAGATCGAACGCCTGGCCACCGAGGTGGGTAACTCCACGGTCGCCATGGGCGACCTGAAGCGCGAAAGCGACAAGATCGGCAGCGTGCTCGATGTGATCAAGTCCGTCGCCCAGCAAACCAACCTGCTGGCCCTCAACGCCGCGATTGAAGCTGCGCGCGCCGGGGAAGCCGGGCGTGGCTTCGCCGTGGTGGCGGACGAGGTGCGTAGCCTGGCCCAGCGCACGCAGAAGTCCACCGAAGAGATCGAAGAGCTGATCGTCGGCCTGCAAAGCGGCACCCAGCAAGTAGCGACCATCATGGACAACAGCCGCGGCCTGACCGACAGCAGCGTCGAACTGACCCGTCGTGCCGGCAGCGCCCTGGCGAGCATCACCCGCACGGTCTCGACCATCCAGGCGATGAACTCGCAGATCGCCACCGCCGCCGAGCAGCAAAGCGCGGTGGCTGAAGAGATCAACCGCAGCGTGTTGAACGTGCGTGATGTGTCGGAGCAGACCTCGTCAGCCAGTGAAGAAACCGCCGCGTCCAGTGCAGAACTGGCCCGCCTGGGGATTTATCTGCAAACGCTGGTGGGGCGTTTCCGGATCTGAGCCACACTTTATGAAACGTCCTACGTAGTTATCAGCCCAGCAGTGTGCCGAATCGAATTAGCGTTTCCTTAGTTGCGAAACGCTTCTTCAGATTCGGAGGTCGCCATGTTTTCTCGGCTGACCCGCTTGCTGCTCAATGCCAGCGTCCGCTTCAAGCCCGCACAGGAACAGGCTATAGGACCTGACGCAGGAAAGCCTGGGCCCGTGGGTCCTTCGGCGCATCGAAGAACGCGGCCGGGGCAGCGTCTTCCAACAGTTTGCCATGGTCGAAGAACAGCACCCGGTCAGCCACTTCACGGGCAAAGCCCATTTCGTGGGTGACGCAGACCATGGTCATGCCTTCCAAGGCCAGGGTCTTCATCACGTCCAGCACTTCGCCGACCATTTCCGGGTCCAGCGCCGAGGTCGGCTCGTCGAACAGCATGACCTTGGGGTCCATCGCCAGAGCCCGGGCAATCGCGACGCGCTGCTGCTGCCCACCGGACAAGCGTGATGGAAACTCGTTGGCCTTCTGCGCGATTCCGACCTTTTCCAGCAATGCCAGGGCCTTGGCCTCGCGTTCCTTCTTGCTGCGCTTGCGCACGACTTTTTGCGCCAGGCACAGGTTTTCCAGCACCGTCATGTGGGGGAACAGGTTGAAATGCTGGAACACCATACCGACTTCGCGGCGATAGGCGTTCACGTCGGTTTTTGGATCAGCCAGTTGCAGGCCGTCGATGCTCACCGAACCCGAGTCGAATTCTTCCAGGCCATTGAGGCAGCGCAGGAAGGTGGACTTGCCGGAGCCGGACGGGCCAATCACCACCAGCACTTCGCCTTTGGCCACCTGGGTGGTCACGTTGTCGACCGCACGGACCACATGGCCACGGGTATCGAAGACTTTTACCAGATCGCGGACTTCAATCACTTTGCGCGAGCCTCCGCTCAAGCCGGCTGGCCATTTTCGACAGCGGCAGGTTGATCAGCAGGTACAGGCCTGCGACGCAGAACAGAATTTCAAACGGCGAGAACGAGGTGGTGATCACTTCGCGGCCGCTTTTGAGCAGTTCGGTAATCGCAATCACCGAGACCAGCGAAGTGTCTTTTACCAGGCTGATAAATTGCCCGGCCAATGGCGGCAACACGCGCTTGAACGCTTGCGGCAGTACCACATGGCGCATCGACTGGCTCGCGCTCAGGCCCAAGGACCGCGCGGCTTCATTCTGGCCGCGGGTGATGGACTGCACACCTGCGCGCACGATTTCCGCTACATAGGCGCCGGTAAACAGCGACAGTGCGGCGATCCCGGCAAATTCCCGGGACAGGTTGAGCACCGTGCCAATAAAGAAATAGAAAATGAAGATCTGCACCAATAGCGGCGTACCGCGCACCAGCTCGACGTAGATCGTCGACAGATCTCGTAAGGTCGGGTTGCTGGACAACCGGCACAAGCCGGTCGCCAAACCTATCGCCAGGCCCAGGATGCCCGACACCACCGACAGCCACAACGTGGTCCACAACCCCCACATCAGCGGGCCCAGCGCCCAATGGCGGGTCACGCCCACCACGTCGCCTTCGGCCACATCGTCGCCACGCGCCACTTGCAGGCTGTTGTCGGCAACGGTCAGCTTCTGCTCGGCGCCTGCGTCGTTGCGCAGGGTCACTTCGGCGACATCGCCTTTGCGTACCAACTCGACAACGGTGGAGACATCAGCGGCGCGCTGGGAAGTTTCAGCCTGGTAGGCGAAGTACTGCGGCACGCGATTCCAGCGCCACTCGTAGGACATCAACGAGGTGGCGTAGTACAAGGCGCCAGCCAGGCCGACCAGCACGACCACAGTCAGCAGGTGCCAGGGCCATTGGGCTTTTTTCTGTTTCATTTCAACTCTCGGAGTGTGTCGCACTTGTAGGAGCGAGCTTGCTCGCGAAAAACCTGAGAGCGCCACGGGATGTCAGGTTTCCCGCGTCATCGTTGGCGATATTCGCGAGCAAGCTCGCTCCTACAGGTTCTGGATCAGCGCTTATTCCATGTCCTTGAGCCACTCGGAGCTCTTGAACCACTTGTCATGGATGCGATCGTAGGTGCCGTCGTTACGGATCTGGTGCAGGAAGTTGTTGATGAAGTTGATGCTGTCGTAGTCGCCTTTTTTCAGGCCGAACGCCAGGGGTTCGAAGGTGAAGGGTTCTTCGAGGTATACCAGCTTGCCGTTACCGACTTTCTTCTCGGCAACCACGTTGTAAGGCGCGTCATACACAAAAGCATCGGCCTTGCCGTTGACCACGTCCAGCACGCCTTCCTGCTCGTTGTCGTAGCCGTGGTACTTGGCCTTGGAGATCAGCTTCTTGGCGACCATCTCACCGGTGGTGCCGAGCTTGGAGGTCAGGCGGTATTTCTCGTCGTTCAGGTCTTTGTAGGACTTGATAGTGCCTTCCAGCTCCTTGCGGATCAGCAGGGTCTGGCCGACCACGATGAAGGGTTCGCTGAAGTTCAGGCGCAGGTTGCGTTCCTGGGTCAGGGTCATGCCGCTGCCGATCATGTCGAACTTGTTGGTCAGCAGCGCCGGGATGATGCCGTCGTAGCCGGTGGAGATCGGTTCGAACTTGACGCCCATGGACTTGGCCATGGCCTTGAGGATGTCCACTTCGAAACCGATGATTTCGCCGCGCTTGTTGGTCATCTGGAACGGCATGTAGGTCGGGTCCATGCCGACTTTCAGCGTGCCGCGCTTGACCGCATCATCGATGGCGCCGGCCTGGGCCGCATTGACCGCGACCAGCGCGGTGACGCCTAGCAGCAGCATCGAAAGATACTTTTTCATCATCAAGTCCCCTGAACGATTCTTATAAGGTCGGCGCGCAAACGGGCGGCACCATTTCGGGGTGCGATCCTAACCCACTCGTCTGCTGTCACAAAGGTTTCACGGCTATTTGTTATCGGCGTATGTCGGAAAAGCCCCCCGACAGGACAGCAAAGGGCAGGCGTAGACACGTGCAGGGGCGATTGAAGCAACGGTTTGATATGTAATCAGTTATGACTTTCAGTCGATCTCTGCCAGCCAGGCAGTGTCTTTAAACCACTTATCGTGAAGATGATCGTAGGTGCCGTCCTGGGCAATCTGGTTGAGGAAATGGTTAATCCAATTGAGGCTGTCGAAATCACCTTTTTTCAAGCCAAACGCCAGGGGTTCAAACGTGAAAGGTTGCTCAAGCGCCAGTAGGGTGCCGTTCTCCGCGCGACTCAGGGCGATCAGGTTGTAGGGCGCGTCATGAATAAAGGCATCGGCCTTGCCTTGTACCACTTGGCGTACCCCTTCCTCCGGTGTTGAAAAACTGCTGAGTCGGGCCGCCCCTAGAAACCGTCGCGCGGCCGCCTCGCCGGTAGTGCCTTCGGTAGCGGCGATCCGGTAGCTGGCGTCATCCAGGTCTTCCACACTGCTCACCTTGCCCGCCAGGCGTGGATGCAGCAACGCGGACTGGCCGACCACAATGAACGAATCGCTGAAGTTCAGCTTGAGGTTGCGCTCTTGGGTGATGGTCATACCGCTGCCGATCAGGTCGAACTTCTTCGCCTGCAACCCCGCTACCAGTTCGGTGTAAGGCACCGCAACCAGCTCAAGCTCCACACCCAACGCTTGGCTCATGACGTTGAGCAGGTCGATTTCAAAGCCGACGATGCGGCCCTGTTTGTCGGTCATTTCGAAGGGCACATAGGTGGGCGTAGTGCCGACCTTCAGCACGCCGCGTCGAACGGCATCGTCAATCGCGCCGGCCTGCGCCAACCCCGTGTGAATCAATGCGGCAGCGCTTAGCAGCAGTGCCAAACAATAGCCTTTGCTCATAAATACCCCTGTGGCAAGTCCAAATCCGGGGCGATGCTAACTCAGTCACAGGCACGGCAATACGCCTCGAACAAGGGTCTTTTGTTTCGAAAAAACAAGGGCTTGGCGTAAGGAAGGAAGAAGGGGAAAACGCTGTAGGACCAGCGCTTCGAACACCCCCGAGGAGAACCCTCGGGGGCGTCTGAATCAGGCCGGTTGGGCCTGGGACGACAACGGTTGCAGCGGCAGCAACGGCGCGTGCGGATCAGCCTTGATCGAGTCACGCCAGGCGGCGAGCCACTCGGCATGGCCTTCGCTCCAGACGTGCTCATGCAGGCGCGCCAGGGCGACCGGGTCGCTCAGCAGGGCCAGGCGTTCGCCGTTGTTGAGGCCAGCGGGGCCGACTTTCAACGCGTGACGCACACGTTCGGTACGCAGGTACTCGATCGGCTCGGCCTCACGGTGACGCGACGTCGCCAGGGCACAGGCAAGGGCGTTCTGCTGTGGGTCGACCACCGAACGCACGAAGCCGTCGTTCAGCGCGTGCCAACGGTTTTCGTGAGTGTACAACTCGGTCGACAGCAAGGCCTGCGGCGGATTGTATTCCTCGGGGATCAGGAACAGGCTCTCGTCGCGGGACTTGAGGCCCAGCCCGACACGGCTGGAGATCACCGAGACCGGGATCGACAGCATCAGCGAACCCACGATCGGCACCAACCACCACAGGAAGCTCGGGTTCAACCACACTACCAACAGGGCCCACAGGAAGCCCAGCACGGTTTGCGGACCGTGGCGCTTGACCGCTTCGCTCCATGGGGTGGAGTCGTCGTCACGCTGCGGCGAGTTCCAGGTTGCGGCCCAGCCGAGGAACGCGGCGAGCACGAAACGGGTGTGGAAAATCATCCGCACCGGCGCCAGCAGCATGGAGAACAGCATCTCCAGCAGCATCGACAAGGTCACCTTGAACTTGCCGCCGAACTCTTTCGCGCCCTTGGCCCAGATCAGGATGATGCTCAGCAGTTTCGGCAGGAACAGCAGCACGATGGTGGTAGAGAACAGCGCCACCGCCTTGTCCGGATGCCATTGCGGCCACAGCGGGTACAACTGGCGTGGTGCCATGAAGTACTGCGGCTCCATCAGGGTATTCACCGCCAGCAACGCCGTGGACAGCACAAGGAACAGGAACCACAACGGCGCCGACAGGTAAGACATAACGCCGGTCAGGAACACCGCACGGTGCACCGGGTGCATGCCCTTGACCAGAAACAGGCGGAAGTTCATCAGGTTACCGTGGCACCAACGACGGTCACGCTTGAGTTCGTCCAACAGGTTCGGCGGCAACTCTTCGTAGCTGCCCGGCAGGTCGTAGGCAATCCACACGCCCCAGCCGGCACGGCGCATCAGCGCAGCTTCAACGAAGTCGTGGGACAGAATGGAACCGGCGAACGCGCCTTTGCCCGGCAACGGCGCCAGGGCGCAGTGCTCGATGAACGGCTTCATGCGGATGATTGCGTTGTGACCCCAGTAGTGGGACTCACCCAGTTGCCAGAAGTGCAGGCCGGCGGTGAACAGCGGGCCATACACGCGGGTAGCGAACTGCTGCATGCGCGCATACAGGGTGTCCATGCCCGACGCACGCGGCGCGGTCTGGATGATCCCCGCATCCGGCGTGGCTTCCATCAAACGTACCAGGCTGGTCAGGCATTCGCCGCTCATCACGCTGTCCGCGTCGAGCACAACCATGTACTTGTATTCACCGCCCCAGCGACGGCAGAAGTCGTCGAGGTTGCCGCTCTTACGCTTTACGCGACGGCGGCGACGGCGATAGAAGATCTTGCCGAAACCACCGGCCTCGCGGCACACGTCGAGCCAGGCTTGCTGTTCGGCGATGCAGATGTCGGCGTCATTACTGTCGCTGAGCACGAAGAAATCGAAGCGATCCAGATCACCCGTGGCGGCGACCGACTCGAACGTCGCACGCAAACCGGCGAATACCCGAGGCACGTCTTCGTTGCAGATCGGCATCACCAACGCGGTACGGGCATCTTTCGGAATCGGCTCGTCACCGGCACTTTTACCGGAGATGCGGTATTTATCATGACCGGTCAGCAGTTCCAGGAAGCCCATCAACGCAGTCCAGAAACCGGCTGACACCCAGCAGAACAAGATCCCGAACATAATCAGGATGCTGGTTTGCAGGGCGTAAGGCAGTACCTGGGTAGCCGTTTGCAGCAGGGTCTGGTTGCGGATTTCGTCGAAGTCGACCAGCGACCAACCCTGGTACGGCATGATGCCTTTCATGTACCAACCGGCAACGATGGTCTGGCCGAGCATCAGCACCAGCAGGATGTAACGACGGATCGAACCGACCGTACGCCAGCGCGCGGCCGGCAATACACGCTCATCCTTCGGCGGCGCCGGAGGATTGCTGCGCCCGGTGATACGGCGCCAGCCGCGCACCAGGATATTGGTGCGCCACGGCTCCGGCACCACGCGGGTACGACGGATCGGCGGCGTGGCCTTCAAGCACACGCGACCGGCGGCGTCGACCGCCAGCATTTCGGCGTCTTGCAGCTCTTCGGCAGTGTTGAGGGTCAATCGGCGGCCAACCGACGCCTGGGCGGCATCGACCGGCGCATCGAAGGTCGACGACGACAAGCGTTCGTGCAACTCGGTGAAGGATGTGCAACCCGCCAGTTCGGCGCGCTGCTCAGCGGTCATCGGTAGATGCGCCAGATACTCCTGCAGAGTTTCTGGCTGGACTTGAGAATTACTCATCGGCAGGCAACTGGTAGCTCCAGGTTTCGGTCAGGACTTGTTCGGTCTTGATCGGCTCCGGTGTGGCTGGGGCAGCTTCTGGCTGCTTGGCTTCCTTGTCTTTCGCGTCTTTCTTGGCCTGTTTCTCGTGCTGCTTGGCCAGGACCTTGTCAGCCTTGAGCACGTGGCTGGAATCCTGCTCAGGAGCGGGCGGCGGAACGTCCTGCACCAGTGCAGCGCGCATTTCGGTCGGCTTGCCTGCGTCCTTGATCTTCATGCGCAGGGTCAGGCGCCAGCCTTTCGTGTGTTCGTTGTAGCGCACACTGTTTTCAACCAGTTCGGCGTTGTCGCTGACACTCACTTGGCTGCGCACCGGGGCATCCGATGGCAGGGCCTTGAGGGATGGGCCCTCGAAGTCCACCAGGTAGGCCACGCTGCCGTCAGGCTGGCGGATCAGGTTGGATTGCTTCACGTCACCGGTAGAACGCAGGGTTTGCTTGACCCAGGCGCTGTCGCTCGGGTGCAGGGACTTTTCGTCCATGGTCCAGTGCAGGCGGTAGGAAACATCCAGTGGCTTGCCGACTTCAGGCAGCTCGGCCGGGCTCCAGAACGCAACAATGTTGTCGTTGGTTTCGTCGGCGGTTGGGATTTCCACCAGGTTGACGGTGCCTTTGCCCCAGTCGCCCTCAGGCTCGATCCAGGCGCTTGGGCGCTTGTCGTAGTTGTCGTCGAGGTCTTCGTAGTGGCTGAAGTCGCGACCGCGTTGCAGCAGGCCGAAACCTTTCGGGTTCTCTACGGTGAAGTTGCTGACCGACAGGTGTTTCGGGTTGTTCAGTGGGCGCCAGATCCACTCGCCGTTGCCGGCATGGATCGACAGACCGCTGGAGTCGTGCAGTTCACGACGGTAGTTCAGCACTTTGGAAGGCTGGTTCGCGCCGAACAGGTACATGCTGGTCAACGGGGCAACGCCCAGCTTGCTGACCTTGTCACGCAGGAACATCTGGGATTTCACGTCGACAATGGTGTCGGTCCCAGGACGCAGGATCAGGCGATAAGCGCCAGTAGCCCGCGGGGAATCCAGCAAGGCAAAGATCACCAATTGTTTTTCACCCGGCTTTGGACGCTCGATCCAGAACTCGGTGAACCGCGGGAACTCTTCCCCGGACGGCAATGCAGTGTCGATCGCCATGCCACGGGCAGACAGGCCATACGCCTGGCCCTTGCCGACCACGCGGAAGTAGCTCGCGCCCAGCATGGTCATGATTTCGTCTTGCTTGTCGGCCTTGTTGATCGGGTACAGCACACGGAAGCCGGCATAACCCAGCTGTTCGGTGGCTTTAGGATCAAACTTTACGTCGCCAAAATCGAAGCGCGTCGGGTCGTACTTGATTTCCTGGACGCTGTCGGCGGTGACTTCGTTGATTTTCACCGGTGTATCGAAGTGCATACCCTGGTGATAGAAGGACAGCTTGAACGGGGTGTTCTGATCAGCCCACTCTGCTTTTTCGTTGCGGAAACGAATCTTCTGGTAGTCCGCGAACTTCATTTCACGGAATTCGTTCGGCAGATTGCTGCGCGGAGCTTCGTATTTCTGCCCGGCCAGCTCTTTTGCCTTGGCCGACACATCATCCAGACTGAATGCCCACAGTTGACCCGCGCCGAACAGGCAAAACAGGGCGGAGCCCGTCACCAGTGCGTTTCGTAACCGTTTGGCAGACAATTTTGGTGCATTACAGGGACTAACAATCACGAGCAACCCTCGCCGAAAACAGATCAAAAAACCAACGGCCAGCTATCTATATGCCAGGTTGGCGAGCATTGTTCCGACTCCCCTGGGGCAAAATGATTCCCCATTGGCGATCGGACAAGTCTCTACCTAAGTCAAAAATGGACCAAACAACGCTGATCCCCGTAGCGCGCGATTATCTAGTAGCCCGCGAGACAACGCATCAGGGACAACGAAGTATTTGTAGCGAAACCCTGCGTTTTTAGGCATTAAAAGTCGTTTTTAATACATTCACGTCTGCAAGAGGAAGGTCACAGGGCCATCATTGACCAAATGCACCTGCATATCGGCGCCAAAACGCCCTGACGCCACCTTGCCATGCAATTGTTGCGCTTGTAACAGCAAGTGATCAAAAAGCGCTGCTCCCAAGGCCGGCGGGGCCGCTGTGGAGAAGCTAGGCCGCAGCCCGCTCTTGGTATCGGCCGCCAAGGTGAACTGCGACACCAGCAGCAAACCGCCGTCGATATCCTTCAACGACAGGTTCATCTTGCCTTCGTCGTCACTGAACACCCGATAGTTCAACAGCTTGTGTAACAGCTTATCGGCACTCTCCGGCGTATCCGCAGGCTCGACGGCCACCAGCACCAGCAAACCCTGGTCGATGGCGCCGACGATTTCGCCCGCCACCTCGACTCGGGCGCCGCGCACCCGTTGCAGCAGACCCTTCATGCTTCTTCAGGCGGCAGGTCGAGCAAGCGCCGTGCCATCTCACTGGTCGCACGCACCAAGGCATCGGTGATGCCGGGTTCGGACGCCGCGTGGCCGGCCTCGCGAATCACCTGCAGCTCACTGTTGGGCCACGCCTGGTGCAACGCCCACGCGTTGTCCAATGGGCAGATCATATCGTAGCGCCCGTGAATGATTACGCCAGGCAGATGGGCGATCTTGTGCATATCGCGGATCAGCTGGTTAGGCTCCAGAAACGAGTTGTTGGTGAAGTAGTGGCACTCGATCCGCGCGATGGACAGGGCGCGTTGCGGCTCGGAAAACCGCTCCACATGCTGTGGGCTCGGGCACAGGCCAAGCATGCGCCCTTCCCAGCCGGACCAGGCCTTGGCCGCGTGCATCTGAGCGATCTGATCGTTGCCGGTGAGGCGCTTGTGGTAGGCCGCGATCATG
This sequence comes from Pseudomonas sp. TWR1-1-4, assembly GCF_049897165.1. Taxonomy (NCBI): domain Bacteria; kingdom Pseudomonadati; phylum Pseudomonadota; class Gammaproteobacteria; order Pseudomonadales; family Pseudomonadaceae; genus Pseudomonas; species Pseudomonas sp. TWR1-1-4. The sequence continues at coordinate 345,727 of NZ_JAFCVS010000006.1, forward strand.
TCGTGGCGCTCTTCCGGCGGGATCGGCGCGAGGTAGTCCTGCCAGTAATCAGGGAACAGGCGGCTCGCCCCTTCCTGATAAAACCAGTGAATGTCCTGCGGACGTGCCAGGAAAATGCCGCGCACAATCAGGCCGAGCACCCGCTCCGGATGGGTTTGCGCGTAGGCCAGGGCCAGGGTCGAGCCCCAGGAACCGCCGAACAGTACCCACTTGTCGATGCCCAGGTGCTCGCGGATGCGCTCTAGGTCGGCGACCAGGTCCCAAGTGGTGTTGTTTTCCAGGCTGGCGCGCGGGGTGGAGCGCCCGCAACCACGCTGGTCGAACGTAACGATGCGGTACAGGTTCGGGTCGAAATAGCAGCGGCTCTGGGCATCACAACCGGCACCAGGGCCACCATGGATGAAGACAACGGGCAAACCTTCGGGGGAGCCACTTTCGTCGACGTACAGCGTGTGGGTGTCATCGACAGCCAGATCGTGCCGGGCGTGGGGTTTGATCTGCGGGAACCAAGTCTGCATTGCGCGCTCCGTAAGGGGTCGGGTTCATCCCTGGGGGGACGTCTTTTATTTTGCCGTCTGGCACTATAAACCCGAATTGTGCAATGAGCATGTCCTAGAGCGCTTAGACCTGTGTCAGCCCTTCGCTCCCCAGGTAATCCAGCAGGTAATCGTAGAGCCGGTCCACTTCCGGCACCTGCCGCCGCGCCCGCAGGCAGCCGTGCACCAGGCCTTTGCCGGGATACAGCACGGTGGCTACGCCCGCCGCTTGCAGGCGTTCAGCGTAAAGCATGCCGTCGTCGCGCAGCGGGTCGAACTGGGCCACGGCGATGAACGCCTTGGGCAAACCGCTGAAGTCTGCGGCCAGCAGCGGCATGGCGTAGGGCGACGGTTTGCCGCTGCCCTGCAGGTACAGCGCCAAGTAGCAGTCGGTGTCGGCGCTGCTGAGCAGGGGCGCGTCCATGCAGTCACCCCGCGATGGCAGGTCGGAGGGACCGCCCAACCCCGGATAGATCAAGACCTGGGCTCGCGGCAACGGTTGCCCGTCGTCACGCAATCCCGTACACAATGCTGCCGCCAGGTTGCCGCCCGCACTGTCGCCGATGACCGCCAAACGCTGCACGTCGATGGCATAGGGCCCCTGCCCTGCCTGGATTGCCTGCCACACGGCACGACAATCCTCGTAAGCGGCCGGGAACGGGTGTTCAGGCGCCAGCCGATAATCAATGGCGATCACCAAGACTTGCAAGGCCGTGGCCAGTTCGAAGCAGATGAAATCGTGGGAATCCAGGTCGCCGACCACCCAGCCGCCGCCGTGCATATAAAGGAGGCATGGCCAGCCTTCAGGAGGCACCGGCGCGGCCAGTAGATAACTGCGCACGCCTACGCCGGCCAAGGCGAAGTCCTTGACCTGCAAGCTTTCTGGTTTCGGCGGGGTAAACGCCTGGCACATGCGGTCGTAATTTTGACGTAAGCCTGCCAGCGAAGAGTCGTCGCTGGTGAAGGACTCCGTCTTCTCCACGAACGCTGCCAACTCAGGCGAAATAGGGTATCGACTCATTTCAAACTCGCCTGGACCGCCGTGGCACCGTCGCTGCCATCAAACGCCTTGACCCCAGCCAGCCAGCGCTGCAAATCCTCGGGATGGTCACGCAACCATTGCTTGGCCACATCCTGCGGCGACTTTCGCTCCATGATCGGCACCATCAACTGGCTTTCCTGGGCGGCGGTGAAGGTGAGGTTCTCCAACAAGCGATTGGCGTTGGGGCAGCGTTCGGCAAAATCCGGCGCGGTGACGGTGGAGACGGTGGCGCGGCCTTCGTCGGGGCCGAACACGTCTTCACTGCCGGTGAGGTACGCCATCTTCATATTGATGTTCATCGGGTGCGGGGTCCAACCGACGAACACTACAAACTCCTTGCGATTCACCGCCCGCTGCACCGCTGCCAGCATTCCGGCTTCACCGGAAGCCACCAGCTTGAAGCCGCCGAGGCCGAAGTGGTTGGTGTCGATCATTTTCTGGATATCGGTATTGGCGCCGCTGCCTGGCTCGATCCCATAGATCTTGCCGCCCAGCTTGTCCCTGAAGCGGGCGATGTCGGCGAAAGTCTTCAAGCCTGCGTCGGCCACGTATTGCGGCACGGCCAGGGTGGCCTGGGCGTCGGCGAGGCTGGGCGTATCGAACACCTTGACCTGCTTGGCCGCCAGGAACGGCGCGATATTGTTGTCCATCGCCGGTTTCCAGTAGCCGAGGAAGATATCCAGGCGTTTGTCGCGGATGCCGGCAAAGATGATCTGCTGCACGGCGCTGGTCTGTTTGCTGTCGTAGCCGAGGCCATTGAGCAACACGTCGGCCATACCGGAGGTGGCGACCACGTCAGTCCAACTGACCACGCCCATGCGGATGTTCTTGCAGGAGGCCGGCTCAGCGGCCATGGCGTGTGCACTGAACAGTGCGGCGCCGATAAGGCTCAACAAGGTTTTTTGCATGGGGGGTGGTCTCACTTGGCTGTTGTTATTCCACAACCTTAACCAGTGGAGCCTGAGTCAACACGAACTGGGGCGACGGGCAGTTGCACTGGGGCGACTGTGCGGCCGTCATCGCGGGTAAGCCCTCTCCCACATTTTGACCGTGTGAACCCGATTCAATGTGGGACCTGGCTTGCCTGCGATAGCTATTTCAGCCGTAACGCTGTTGCCCCCAGGCTAACAACCCGTCGAGCAATTGCTTGAGCACCACCCGCGTCGGCTCGGCCAGATCCGGTCGATAACGGAACGGCTCAACTTCTTCCATGTAGGTGCTCTGGCACAACTCCAGCTGCACCGCTTGGATATCCTGGGCCGGGTCACCGTAATGCCGGGTGATGTGGCCGCCCTTGAAGCGCCCGTTGAGTACGTGGGTGTACTGCGGATGCGTGGCGCAGATGGCTTCCAACTGGCTGGCCAACGTTGGATCACAGGCGGCGCCGTTGAAGGTTCCGAGGTTGAAGTCCGGCAACTTGCCGTCGAACAGGTGCGGGATCACCGAGCGGATCGAGTGCGCATCAAACAACAGTGCATAGCCAAACTCAGACTTGAGCCGCGCCAGCTCTTCTTGCAGGGTTCGGTGATACGGGCCCCAGATTTTTTGCAGGTAGGTCACGCGCTCTTCTTCAGACGGCTCATGCCCTTCACGAAACAAGGGCACGCCATCGAACAGCGTCGCTGGGAAGAGGCCGGTGGTGGCGCCGGCATATAACGGCTTGTCATCGGATGGCCGGTTCAGGTCGATCACAAACCGTGAATATTCAGCCGACAAGGTGCTGGCACCCAGTGCATCGGCAAAGTCATACAGCGCAGGAATGTGCCAGTCGGTGTCCGGCAGGCTTTGCGCCTCGGGGATCAACCCTGCCTCGACAGCAGGCGTCAGGCGCAGGCCGGCGTGAGGCATGCTGATCAGCAGCGGCACACGGCCTTGTTTGAAGTTCAGAACCTTATCCACGAGCAGTACTCCTCAAACAGTGACGTCGACGCCATGGCGTACGACGCGTTTATCCAGTTCGCCGCCCAGCCAATAGGCCAGGTCTGCGGGACGATCAATCTGCCAAGCGACGAAGTCCGCCACCTTGCCCACTTCCAGGGAGCCGTGGGTGTCGCCCATGCCCAACGCAGTGGCGGCATGTTGCGTGGCGCCGGCCAGGGCCTCTTCCGGGGTCATGCGGAACAGGGTGCACGCCATGTTGAGCATCAGGCGCACCGACAGCGCTGGCGAGGTGCCGGGGTTGAGGTCGCTGGCGATGGCAATCTTCACGCCGTGCCTGCGCAGGGCGTCCATTGGCGGCAACTGGGTTTCGCGCAGGAAGTAGAACGCGCCCGGCAGCAAGACCGCGACGGTGCCGGAAGCGGCCATGGCGATGGCGTCTTCTTCAGTCATGAATTCCAGGTGATCCGCCGACAGCGCCTGGTAACGCGCCGCCAGGATGGAGCCGTGCAGCGACGAGAGTTGCTCGGCATGCAGCTTCACCGGCAGGCCCAGTTGCTGGGCAACTTTGAACACGCGCTCAACCTGCTCGGTGGAAAACGCCAGGTATTCACAAAACGCATCCACCGCGTCCACCAGCCCTTCCGCCGCCAAGGCCGGCAGCATTTCGATGCAGATGTGCTCGATGTAGTCGTCGGCGCGGTCCTTGTATTCCGGCGGCAACGCGTGGGCCGCCAGGCACGTGGCGCGCACGCTGACCGGCAGCGCTTCACCGAGGCGACGGGCTACGCGCAACATTTTGCGTTCGTTGGCCAGGTCCAGGCCGTAGCCGGACTTGATCTCTACGGTGGTCACGCCGTCCCGTAGCAGACTGCGCAGGCGCTTTTCAGCGCTGGCAAACAGTTCATCTTCCGTCGCCGCACGGGTGGCACGCACAGTGCTGGCAATACCGCCGCCCTTGGCCGCGATCTCGGCGTAGCTCACGCCTTCGAGGCGCTGCTCGAACTCGCCGCTGCGGTTACCGCCAAACACCGTATGGGTGTGGCAGTCGATCAGGCCGGGGGTGACCCACGCGCCTTGCAGGTCATGCACCTGGGCGTAATCCGCCGTGGGTGCCTGGCTGCGGGGGCCGATCCACTCGATGAGCGAACCGACGGTCACCATGGCGGCATCCTCGATGATCGAGTATTTGCCCTGTGCCATGGTTGCGACGTGGCAGTGTTGCCAAAGCGTTTTCATCAACGCCTCCCTAGATTAACGATGAGACAAAGCCGGGTCGTAATGGACCTTGGCCGCTTGCCCGGCAGCGGGCTTGACCCACAGCAGGTAAGCCACCACCAGCAGCACGATCCACACAGCACCGACCAGCAAAGCGGCCTGGGTGTCCGGGAAGTAACCCAGCACGCCAAACACGAACAGCATGAACACAATGGCGGCCGCCGGCGCATAGGGCCAGAAGGGCACGGGGAATTTCAGTTCGGCCACCTGCTCTTTAGTCATCGAACGGCGCATGGCGACCTGGGTGAACAGGATCATCAGCCACACCCACACGGTGGCGAAGGTGGCAATCGAGGCGATCAGCAGGAACACGTTTTCCGGGATCAGGTAGTTAAGCACTACGCCGCCGAGCAGCGCTGCGCCCATCACCAGCACGGTCATCCACGGCACGCCGTGTTTGGACAATTGCGCGAAGCCCTTGGGCGCCTGCCCTTGCTGGGCCAAGCCGTACATCATGCGGCCAGCGCCGAAGATGTCGCTGTTGATGGCCGAAACGGCCGCCGAGATCACCACGATATTGAGGATGGTCGCCGCCGAGCCGATGCCCAAGTTGCTAAAGATCTGCACAAACGGGCTGCCCTGGCTGCCGATCTGCGGCCATGGATAGATGGCCATCAGCACAAACAAAGTCAGTACGTAGAACAGCAGGATACGCAGCGGCACCGCGTTGATCGCCTTGGGGATCACGCGTTGCGGGTCCTTGGCTTCGCCGGCGGTGATTCCAATGATTTCGATGCCGCCAAAGGCAAACATCACCACTGCGAACGAGGCGATCAGGCCGCCGACGCCATTAGGCATGAAGCCGCCGTGGGCCCACAGGTTGCTAAGGCCGCTGGCCTGGGTTTCACCGGCAGAATGAATACCGAACAGCATGATGCCGAAACCGCCGAGGATCATCGCCACGATGGCGCCTACCTTGAGCAGCGACAGCCAGAACTCCATTTCGCCAAACACTTTGACGTTGCACAGGTTCAGGCCGCCGATCAAAAACACAATGCCGAGCACCCAGACCCAACGTGCGACTTCGGGAAACCAGAAGCCCATGTAGATGCCGAAGGCGGTCACATCAGCCAGGCAGACGATGATCATTTCAAACGCGTAGGTCCACCCAAGAATAAAGCCGGCCATGGGGCCCAGGTAGGTGCTGGCGTACTGGCCAAAAGAACCAGCCACCGGGTTGTGCACGGCCATTTCGCCGAGGGCACGCATCACCATGAACACGGCGGCGCCGCCGATCAGGTAGGCCAGCAGCACCGCGGGGCCGGCCATCTGGATGGCGGAGGCAGAGCCATAGAACAGCCCGGTGCCGATCGCAGAACCGAGTGCCATGAAGCGAATATGTCGGGCGCTGAGCCCGCGTTTCAACCCTTTCTCTTGCTGGTGCATTTCTCTTCCCTAGTTATTTTTATCCCGAGAAAAATCCGAACGGCTGCGTGATGAATGCCTTCTTTTGTGCTGAGCGGGCTTGCCCCGCGTTGGGTCGCGAAGCGACCCCAAACCCGACGACGGCAGAAGGGGCTGCTGCGCAGCCCAACGCGGGGCAAGCCCGCTCACCACAGGAGGCATGCACCCCTGCGAATGGGCTACAGGCTCGGCAGCAACTTGGCCGGCACCAGCTCATTCAGGCAGCGGCTGGCCAACAGCTCGCTGGCGGCGTTGATGTCCGGTGCGAAGAAACGGTCCTTCTCATAGAACGCCACTTTGTCACGCAGAATCCCACGTGCCTTTTCAAGCGCAGGCGAAGTTTTCAGGCCTTCGCGCAGGTCCAGGCCCTGGCACGCGGCCAGCCATTCCACGGCGAGAACGCCACGGGTGTTTTCAGCCATTTCCCACAGGCGCTTGCCCGCAGCCGGGGCCATGGACACATGGTCTTCCTGGTTGGCCGAGGTCGGCAGGCTGTCGACGCTATGGGGATGGGCCAACGCCTTGTTTTCGCTGGCGAGCGCGGCGGCGGTCACTTGGGCGATCATGAAGCCGGAGTTCACGCCACCATTGCCCACCAGGAACGGCGGTAGTTGCGACATGTGCTTGTCCATCATCAGCGAGATACGGCGCTCGCTGAGGGAACCGATTTCAGCGATGGCCAGCGCCATGTTGTCGGCGGCCATGGCCACCGGTTCGGCGTGGAAGTTACCACCGGAAATCACGTCACCTTCGGCGGCAAAGACCAGCGGGTTATCCGACACGGCGTTGGCCTCTACCACCAGCACCTCGGCGGCCTGGCGGAACTGGGTCAGGCACGCGCCCATGACTTGCGGCTGGCAACGCAGCGAGTACGGGTCCTGCACCTTGTCGCAGTTCTGGTGCGACTGGGACACCTGACTGCTTTCGCCCAGCAGGTGACGATAGGCCGCTGCCGAATCGATCTGCCCACGCTGGCCGCGTGCGTCATGAATGCGTGCGTCGAAGGGTGAGCGCGAACCCAGCACCGCTTCCACGGTAAGTGCGCCACACGCCAGGGCGCCGGCGAACAGGTCTTCACCTTCGAACAGGCCACGCAGGGCGTACGCGGTGGACACCTGGGTGCCGTTGAGCAGCGCCAGGCCTTCTTTGGCGGCGAGGGTCAGCGGCGTGAGGCCGGCAACCTTCAGCGCTTCGGTGGCTTCCAGCCATTCGCCCTTGTAGCGTGCCTTGCCTTCGCCCAGCAGCACCAAAGACATGTGCGCCAAGGGCGCCAGGTCGCCGGAGGCACCGACCGAGCCCTTCAACGGAATATGCGGGTACACCTCGGCGTTGATCAGCGCGATCAGCGCGTCGATCACCTGGCGGCGGATCCCGGAGAACCCACGGCTGAGGCTGTTGACCTTGAGCACCATGACCAGCCGCACCAGCGCATCGCTGATCGGCTCACCGACGCCAGCGGCGTGGGACAGCACCAGCGAACGCTGGAGGTTTTCCAGGTCTTCGCTGGCGATGCGGGTCGAGGCCAGCAGGCCGAAACCGGTGTTGATGCCATAGGCGGTGCGGTTCTCGGCGAGAATCTGCTCCACGCAGGCGACACTGGCTTCGATCTGCGCCGTGGCGCTGTCATCCAGACTGAGGGTTACCGGCTGCTGGTAGATGGCTCGCAGTTGGGCAAGGCTCAGTTGGCCTGGAATCAGGTTTAGCGCAGTCACATTCATACTCCTTTTGAATTGTTCTTTTGAATAAGTCTTCAGTGGAAATTCGGCAAGTCGGTGTCTTTGAGCAGCTGGGCGGTGGCCGCAATGTCCGGCGCCAGCCAGCGATCCTGCTCGTAGGCCGGCACTACTTCACGCAGCAAGCGCCAGGCGCGGCCGGTGCCGGCGCCAAAGCGTTGTTCTTTGAGAAACTCGAACGCCTGGGCTGCCAGCAAGTACTCGATGGCGAGGATCTGCGTCACGTTGGCCAACACCTGGTGCAGCTTGAGCGCGGCATTGGTGCCCATGCTCAGGTGGTCTTCCTGCAGGCCCGAGGTGACGAAATTGTCGAGCACCGCCGGTTGCGCCAACTGGCGGTTCTGCCCACACAGCGAGGCGGCGACGTACTGCACGATCATCATCCCGGAGTTGACCCCAGGGTTGCTCACCAGGAACGCCGGCAAGCCGCTGACGTGCGGGTTGATCAGGCGGTCCAGGCGCCGTTCGGCCACCGAGCCGATTTCGGCCATGGCAATCGCGAGCATGTCCGCCGCCAATGCCACGGATTGTCCGTGGGGGTTGGCCTGGGACACCACGCGGTAATTGTCTGGCGTACCGAGTACCAGCGGGTTGTCGGTGGCGCTGTTGAGTTCGGTCTCGATCTGGCGGGTGGCGTGCTCTACCTGGTCGCGAGCCGCGCCATGGATCTGCGGGATCGAGCGAATGCTTAACGCATCCTGTGTGCGAATGCCCTTGCTGCTGGCGATCACTTCGCTGCCATCAAGCAGGGCGCGCAGGTTGATACCCACTTGCTGCATGCCGGGGTGCGGTTTGAGGGCGATGATCTCTTCGTCAAACGCGTCGATCTGGCCGCGCTGTGCCTCGAAGCTCATGGCGCCGATTACGTCGGCCCATTGCAGCAAGTGATGGGCGTCAGCCAGGGCCAAGCAGCTCAGGCCGGTCATGCACGGCGTACCGTTGACCAGGCACAGGCCGTCCTTGGCGCCGAGCACTACCGGATGCAAACCCTCTGCACTTAAGGCGTCTTGAGCCGGGACGATTCGACCTCGGTAACTCACATTACCCACGCCCAACAAGGCCACGCCCACATGGGCCATATGGGTCAGGTAACCCACCGAACCCTGGGACGGCACCTGCGGTGTGATGCCATGGTTGAGCAGCGCCAGCAACGAGTGCACCACCTGTGGATGCAGGCCGGATTTGCCGTGGCTGTAGTTGATGATCGCCGCGCAGATGATCGCGCGGGTCTGCTCGTCACTCAGCGCCGGGCCGACGCCGCAGGCATGGCTCAGCAAGGTGTTGCGCGACAGTTGGCTGAGTTGTTCGCCCTTGAGCGACACATTGCACAGCGCACCCAGGCCGGTGTTCACGCCATAGGCGCGCTCACCGCTGGTGACGATGCGCTGTACGATGGCCTGGGCATTGTCGATGCGCGCCCAGGCCTGGCCCGAGAGTTCGAGCACCGCGCCGTGGCGGGCCACGGCGACGACGTCCTGCCAGCGCAGTGGCGTATCGGCGATGGTGATTTTTGTTGCCTGGGACATCTTCATACCTTCTTGAATTCTTGTGTGGCTTCACTGGCCTCATCGCCGGCAAGCCGGGCTCCTACAGAGGATTGCGCGCTCCATGTAGGAGCTGGCTTGCCAGCGATGGCGCCAGCAGCCTCATTACACCTTTCAGCTCAGACCACCGCCGCCCGCCGCTGAACAAACCGATCCACATATTCATCCGCCGGCGAATGCAGGATCTCCCGAGGGGTGCCGACCTGGATCAGCTTGCCGTCCTTGAGGATCGCAATGCGGTTGCCGATGCGCACGGCCTCGTCGAGGTCGTGGGTGATGAACACGATGGTTTTGTGCAGGGTCTTTTGCAGCTCCAGCAACTGGTCCTGCATCTCGGCGCGGATCAGCGGGTCGAGGGCGCTGAAAGCCTCGTCCATCAGGATGATGTCGGTGTCGGCCGCCAAGGCACGGGCCAGGCCGACGCGCTGGCGCATGCCGCCGGAGAGCTGGTGCGGGTATTTGTTTTCGTAACCCTTGAGGCCCACGGTTTCGATCCAGTGCAGGGCGCGTTCGGCGCAGACCTGCTTGGTTTCGCCACGTACCTTCAGGCCGTAGGCAACGTTGTCGAGCACGCTCTTGTGGGGCAGCAGGCCGAAGCTCTGGAACACCATGCTGATCTTGTGTCGCCGGAATTGGCGCAGGGCTTCCATGTCCAGTTGCAGGATGTCTTCGCCGTCCACCAGGATCGCGCCGCTGGTGGGGTCGATCAGGCGGTTGAAGTGACGCACCAACGTGGACTTGCCGGAACCCGACAGGCCCATGATCACGAAGATCTCACCCGTGCCGATGCTCAGGGACAAGTCGTTCACGCCGACCACGCAGCCGGTCTCGGCCAGGACCTGGTCCTTGGTCTTGCCCTGCCCGACCATGGCCAGCGCATCCTTGGAGCGCGCGCCGAAGATCTTGAAGACGTTTTTAACTTCGATTTTACTGACAGTAGTCATTTGCTCGCCTCATGCCGTGGACGACCATAGGCCTGGGTAATGCGGTCGATGACCACTGCGAGAATCACGATCGCCAGCCCGGCTTCGAGGCCTCGGCCAACGTTGAGGGTCTGGATGCCGACGAGTACGTCCTCACCCAAGCCACGGGCGCCGATCATCGAGGCGATCACCACCATCGACAGCGCCATCATGGTGGTCTGGTTGATACCGGCCATGATGCTTGGCAACGCCAGCGGCAGTTGCACACCGAACAGTTGCTGCCAACGGTTGGCGCCGAAGGCGTTGATGGCTTCCATGACTTCGCCGTCGACCTGGCGAATACCCAGGTCAGTGAGACGGATCAGCGGTGGCGCGGCGTAGATCACCGTGGCGAAAATCGCCGGGACCTTGCCCAGGCCGAACAGCATCAGCACCGGAATCAGGTACACGAAGCTCGGCATGGTCTGCATGATGTCGAGCAGCGGCATCAGCACCGAACGCAGGCGATTGCTGCGTGCGGACAGAATGCCCAGCGGAATACCGATCAGCACCGAGATCACCGTGGCGACCATCATCAAGGCCAGGGTCTGCATGAGCTTGTCCCACAGGCCAACCGCGCCGACCAGGAACAGCAAACCGACGATCACCGCCGTGGTCACCACCTTGCGGGTAGCGTGCCAGGCGACACCGCCGACGATAGCCAGCATCAGCCACCAGGGCGCTGCGCGCAGCAACCCTTCCAGGTTGACGATGGCCCATAGCAGGGTGTCGGAAATGTGTCGGAACACATCACCGTAGTTGGTGACCAGTGAATCCACCCAACCGTTGACCCAGTCGGCGATGGAAAACGTAAAACTCTCAGGAAACATATCGTGCTCTCGATCCAGTGGGTTGTGGCTGGGCGTCCGGTTGCCGGTGAAGGCAACCGGAAACGCTCAACCTACAAGGCCGCGTCGATTTTCTTGGCTGCGTCGTCGCTCACCCATGCGTGCCAGACTTCAGGATGTTCCTTGAGGAAGATTTTCGCCAGTTTTGGCGACTCAATTCGCTCCTTGGCCATGCGACCCAGGTTCTGGTTCAGCAGGTCGATTGGCAGGTTGACCTTTTCCAGCACGGCCACCAGTTCCGGGGCTTGTTCGTGGAAGGTCTTGGACAGGCCGACCTTGATGCTCACGCTCTTATCCACACCGGGTTTTTCCTCCAGCTTGACCAGGTCGACCTGGCCCATCAGCGGGGTTGGCGACCAGTAGTAGAACAGGATCGGCTCGCCACGCTTGTAGCTCGACAGCACCGCCGCATCCAGCGCCGGGCCGGTGCCTGGACGGAAGTTGGTGTAGGCATTTTCCAGGCCGTAGCTTTTCAGCATTTCGCTGTTGTCCAGCTCGCAGGTCCAACCGGCCGGGCAGTTGTAGAAACGGCCCTTGGAGGGCTCTTCCTGGTCCTTGAACACCGCGGCGTACTTGGCCAGGTCAGCGATGTTTTTCAGGTCGGGTGCCTTGGCTTCCAGCTTGCGTTTGGCGTCGCCTTCGATCACGTAGCGCGGCACGTACCAGCCTTCGATAGCGCCGACAACCGGGGCGCCGACGCCGACGACTTTGCCGGCCTTCTCGGCCTTGTTCCAGACTTCACTGCGGCCTACCCACTCTTCGGCAAACACTTGGATGTCGTTGCTGCTCAGGGCGTTTTCCATGGTGATGGAGTTGCCCGGCAGGCTGTCGGTTTTGCAGTCGTAGCCTTTTTCCAGCACGGTTTGCAGGATGTCGGTGAGCAGCATGCCGCTTTCCCAGTTCAGGCCTGCGAATTTCACCGGCTTGCCGGATTCGCACCAGCCAGCCGCCTGGGCGCCAGCGCTTGCCAGCAAACCTGCCGAGAGCAGGGTGGCCATCAGGGTCTTATGCATTTTCATTGTTGTGACGCTCCCAATCTTGAAATGGATTACGGCAGTCAGTAGGCATCCTGCCCTGTCCACGTCCCATCAGGCTTGTGCAGCCAGCCCGTTTGTTCTTGGTATAGCGCCCTGCTCTGTCGGCAGGATCAGTCGATCGGGCACCGTGCCGTGCCATTTTTTCGCACACAGGTAGTACAGCGCTGCCGGCAGGACCAGACCGATGATCCAGGAAATATCGACATCACCCAGCGCAGCTACCAAAGGGCCGGTGTAGAACTTGGTGGAGATGAACGGCAATTGCACCAACACGCCGAAGACGTACACGCTGATCCCCAGCAGGTTCCAGCGACCGTAGCGACCGTTCGGATCAGCCAGCGCCGGCACGTCATAGCGGTCGCGGGTGATGCAGTAGTAGTCCACCAGGTTGATCGCGCTCCAGGGCGTGAAGAACGCCAGCAGGAACAGGATGAAAGACTTGAACGCGCCGAGGAACGAATGCTGGCCGAGCAAGGCGATCAAAGTCGCGGTGCCGACAATCACCAGCACGAACACCAGGCGTTGCAAGCGCGTGACCTCCAGGCGGCCACGGAAGCCGCTGATGATGGTCGCGATGCACATGAAGCTGCCGTAGGAGTTGAGCGTAGAGATGGTGACCTTGCCGAACGCGATGCTGAAGTACAGCAGCGCAGCGGTGGCCCCCGTGCCACTCAAGCCCACGATGTAGGCCACTTCGTGACCGGCGAATTGCCCGTTGGACATGGCCGCAGCAAACACGCCGAGGACCATCGCCACCTGGGCGCCAATCACCGAACCTGCGCCAGCGGCGAGGAAGGTTTTCACCGACGAGGTATTGCTCGGCAAGTAGCGTGAGTAGTCCGCCACGTACGGGCCGAAAGCGATCTGCCAAGAGGCCGCGAGCGACACCGCCAGCAGGAAGCTGCTCCAGCTGAAGTGGCGGATCTGCAGGAGTGCGCCAACGTCGGTCTGGCTCATCAGGCGGCTGAACAGGTAGACAAAGGCGATCACGCCAATGACGCTGGCGACACGACCGATGAAGTGGATCACCCGATAACCGAGCACCGTCACCAGCACGATGACACTGGCGAAGATCAGGATGCCGACGCTGTCGCTGACCCCGAACAACTGGCCCAGCGCCTGACCGGACAATACCGTGCCGGTGGCGGTGAAGCCGAGGTACATCAGGCACACCAGCACGATAGGAATGGCCGCGCCATACACCCCGAACTGCACCCGGCTGGAGATCATCTGCGGCAAGCCGAGCTTAGGCCCTTGCGCCGCATGCAACGCCATGACGCCGCCGCCCAACAGTTGGCCGATAAACAGGCCGATCAACGACCAGAACACATCACCGCCCAGCACCACGGCCAGGGCCCCGGTGACAATCGCGGTGATCTGCAGGTTGGCACCCATCCACAGGGTGAACTGGCTCAATAGACGACCGTGTCTTTCCGCTTCCGGGATGTAGTCGATCGAACGCCTTTCGATCAACGGGGTGGTGTCATTTGCAGCCATGTCGGTTCAACCTCTGATGGATTGTTCATAAAGCCTGTGTAAAACCGCTTTTCTGTGGGAGCTGGCTTGCCTGCGATGCGGGCGACTCGGTCTATCAGTAGAACCGAGGGGATGCCATCGCAGGCAAGCCAGCTCCCACATGGGTTATTTGATCATCGGGAGATTGAGGCCCTGCTCTTTGGCGCAGTCGATCGCGATCTGGTAACCGGCGTCTGCGTGACGCATTACCCCGGTGGCCGGGTCGTTGTGCAGTACACGGGCAATTCGCTCAGCCGCTTCGTCGGTGCCGTCGCAGACGATCACCATGCCGGAGTGCTGCGAGAAGCCCATGCCCACACCACCACCGTGATGCAGCGACACCCAGGTCGCGCCGCTGGCGGTGTTGAGCAAGGCGTTGAGCAGTGGCCAGTCGGACACGGCGTCGGAACCGTCCTGCATGGCTTCGGTTTCGCGGTTCGGGCTGGATACCGAGCCGGAGTCCAGATGGTCACGGCCGATCACCACCGGCGCCGACAGCTCACCGCTGCGTACCATTTCGTTGAATGCCAGGCCGAGCTTGGCGCGCTGGCCCAGGCCCACCCAGCAGATACGCGCCGGCAGGCCCTGGAAGCTGATGCGCTCGCGCGCCATGTCCAGCCAGTTGTGCAGGTGGGCGTCGTCCGGGATCAGCTCTTTGACTTTGGCGTCGGTCTTGTAGATGTCTTGCGGGTCGCCCGACAGGGCCGCCCAGCGGAACGGGCCAATGCCACGGCAGAACAGCGGGCGGATGTAGGCCGGTACGAAACCCGGGAAGTCGAAGGCGTTTTCCACGCCTTCTTCCTGGGCCATCTGGCGGATGTTGTTGCCGTAGTCGAAGGTCGGGATGCCTTGTTTCTGGAATTCCAGCATGGCGTTGACGTGCACGGCCATCGACTGCTTGGCCGCCTTGATCACGGCCGCCGGCTCGGTCTTGGCGCGGGCGCGGTATTCGTCCCAGGTCCAACCGGCCGGCAGGTAGCCGTTGAGTGGGTCGTGGGCGCTGGTCTGGTCGGTGACCATGTCTGGGCGCACGCCGCGCTTGACCAGTTCCGGCAGGATTTCCGCCGCGTTACCCAACAGGGCAATGGAGATAGCCTTGCCTTCCTTGGTGTACTTGGCGATGCGCGCCAGTGCGTCGTCGAGGTCGGTGGCTTGTTCGTCGACATAACGGCTGTTCAGGCGGAAGTCGATGCTGACTTGTTGGCATTCAATGTTCAGCGAGCACGCGCCGGCCAGCGTTGCGGCCAAAGGTTGCGCGCCGCCCATGCCGCCGAGACCGGCGGTGAGCACCCAACGGCCAGTCAGGTCGCTGTTGTAATGCTGGCGACCCGCTTCGACGAAGGTTTCGTAGGTGCCTTGGACGATGCCCTGGCTGCCGATGTAGATCCAGCTGCCGGCGGTCATCTGGCCGTACATGGCCAGGCCCTTGGCATCCAGTTCGTTGAAGTGTTCCCAGCTGGCCCAGTGCGGCACCAGGTTGGAGTTGGCGATCAGTACACGTGGGGCGTTGCTGTGGGTCTTGAATACGCCGACCGGCTTGCCGGATTGCACCAACAGGGTTTCGTCGTCATTCAGGTTAGTGAGGCTCTCGACGATCTGGTCGTAGCACTCCCAGTTGCGCGCCGCACGGCCGATACCGCCGTACACCACCAATTCTTTCGGGTTCTCGGCCACTTGCGGGTCGAGGTTGTTCATCAGCATGCGCAACGGCGCTTCAGTCAGCCAGCTTTTGGCAGTGAGCTTGTTACCGTGGGCGGCACGGATTTCGACGTCACGGTATTTTGTAGGCTTGGTCACAACAAGAACTCCTCGGCGATCGATGCGCGAACATGGATGGTGCGAAGGAGAGTCTTACGCACACATCTTTACTTGTACATACAAGCATATGCAATCAAGCGGCCAACTTGCTGAGGGTGCTGTTGAGATTTTTTTCGAAAGTGGGCGCAAGCCTTGGAAATTAAGGCTTGGAGACTTAATGAAATTTCTTACGGAGGATTTTTACAGCAAGGGAGGTTTGGCGCGATGGCGTGGTTTTGCGCCACGCTGGGGCATTCGGTAACAAATTGGTGCGGGCGTTGGAAACAGTTCTGTTGCTCACCAAAAAACAAATGTGGGAGCAGGCTTGCCCGCGAATGCAGTGGGTCAGCCAGCCTCTCTGGTACTGATACACCGCATTCGCGGGCAAGCCCGCTCCCACAGTTTTTAATTGCGAGCAGTCAGTTCGATAATGCAGCTGCGGCCACTGACAGAGATATCCAGCAGGCCAGTATTACCGTCCACTTGCAGGCAGTCGTGATGCCCCAGCTTGTGGTCCAGCACCTTCACTTCATCCGCCACGCTGAACACCAGCACTGTCTGCGCGGTGCTGAAGAAACGTTGCTCGCCATCGATCCATTGCAACCGTGCGTGGTAACGCTGTGGCGAATAGATCAGGTTGAAGTCGCGGATCGGCCCGGTGATCAGGCGACATGACACTTGACTGTCACCCTTGAACGCGAAGGGTTGGAGCGGTAACAAACCGCGCTGCTCCTCACCGTCCACGGTCAGGACCATGCCCGCGCCCTTGATCACGGTGATCACGCGCTGGTAGCCGGCGAAAGTCGAAAACCCGCCCGACTCGGCAATATCGGCAATCGAAAGTCGCCAGCCAAAACCATCCAGGCCGGTACCGGCATCACGGGTGATTTCTTCGGTGCTGCCACCGCCGTTTTTCCAAGGCATGCGCACGTAATCGGTGGCGCGCCAGACTTTCACTGCACTCATTTACTGAAACGTCCTTCCAGGCTGTGACGAGAACCGGGGTGGATCAGACGCGCAGCGGTCACCGGCTGGCGGCCCGACCAGGTGCGTCGGCGAATCAACAAGCACGGCTCGGTAGGTTCGATCTGCAGCAGCTTGCACTCGGCAGCGTCGGCAAGAATGGCTTCGACCACGTGCTCGCCTTCGGTCAGCGGTGCCACCTGGTTCAGGTAGGCATACGGCGTTTGCTGGGTGAAATCCTGTTGCAGGTATTCCGGCGCGACCAGGGCATTGACGAAGCGGTCTTCGATTTGCACGGGAATATCGTTTTCAAAGTGCACGATCAACGAATGGAAAACACGCCCGCCTTCACGCATCTCCAAGGCGACAGCGCGCTCGGAACCGGCGGCCTCTTCGCCCAGGTGGATGACCTGGCAGGTATGTCGATGACCGCGCGAGGCGATCTCATCGGCAATGTTGTGCACTTCGAACAGGGCCGACTGGCTCTTGGGCTCGGCGACAAAGGTGCCGACACCTTGCATGCGCACCAGCAAACCTTCAGCGGTGAGCTCGCGCAACGCACGGTTGATGGTCATGCGACTGAAACCCAGCTGGCTGACCAGTTCGCTCTCGGACGGCACGCGGTAATGGGGTGGCCAGTTGCCGTTGAGAATCTGCTGGCTGATCATCTGTTTGACGCGGGCATACAAGGGCGCCGGACTTTCGTCCATGTGGGCAGCCAGCGAAGACTTGGCAGGCGGAGTCGGCACAGGGAATCCTTGCAGGGGGAAAAGATGCATAGATTGCCGGAGTTTACCGAGCAGGCAAACGTCTGTATATGTATATACAAATAAACACACGACCGGGGTGCCTTGATCATGTCCGCTTTCTTTGCCGAACGCGCGCTGCTGCCTAATGGATGGGCCAATGATGTACGTCTTGAAGTCAGCGCTGAGGGCCTGCTGACAAAGGTTGAGGCCAATGCCAGCGCAGAGGGTGCCGAACGGCTGAGAGGCCCGGTATTGGCGGGCATGCCGAACCTGCACTCCCATGCATTCCAGCGCGCCATGGCCGGTTTGGCCGAAGTGGCGGGCAATCCGAATGACAGCTTCTGGACGTGGCGCGACCTGATGTACCGCATGGTCGGCAAGATCAGCCCGGAACAATTGCAGGTGATCGCGCAACAGCTGTATATCGAGATGCTCAAGGCCGGCTACACCTCGGTGGCAGAATTTCACTATGTGCATCACGACGTCAGCGGCCAGCCGTATGCCGATCGCACGGAACTGTCACGGCAGATCAGCCAGGCGGCGGCCAGCAGCGGGATTGGCCTGACACTGCTGCCTGTGCTTTACACCCACTCCGGTTTTGGCGGCCAAGCCCCGAATGAAGGCCAGCGGCGGTTTATCAACAGCACCGAGCAATACCTGGACCTGCAGGCGCAGCTCAAACCCATCCTCGCCGCACAAACGGCGCAGCAGTTGGGGCTGTGTTTCCACTCGTTGCGCGCGGTGACGCCACAGCAAATCAATGACGTGCTGGCCGCCAGCGACAAGGCGTGCCCGGTGCATATCCACATCGCCGAACAGCAGAAGGAAGTTGAAGACTGCCTGGCCTGGAGCGGCAAACGCCCGCTGCAATGGCTGTATGACAACGTTGAAGTGGATGAGCGCTGGTGCCTGGTGCATGCCACTCATGCCGATGCGGATGAAGTCGCACGCATGGCCAAGAGCCGCGCGATTGCCGGCTTGTGCCTGACCACCGAGGCTAATCTGGGTGATGGGATTTTCCCGGCGGTGGATTTTCTGGCCCAAGGCGGACGCATGGGCATCGGGTCCGACAGCCATGTGTCATTGAGCGTGGTGGAGGAGTTGCGTTGGTTGGAATATGGCCAGCGCCTGCGCGATCAGCGGCGTAACCGGTTGTACCGCAGTGATCAGCCGATGGTCGGCCGTACGCTGTTTGATGCCGCGCTGGACGGCGGTGCCCAAGCGTTGGGGCAACCGATTGGTAGGCTGGAAGTGGGCAAACGTGCGGATTGGATTGTGCTGGATGGCAATGATCCATACCTGGCGACGGCAACAGAGGATGGGATTCTGAATCGCTGGCTGTTTGCGGGCGGGGATCGGCACGTGCGGGATGTGCTGGTGAATGGAAAGTGGGTGGTGCGCGATGGGCATCATGCCGGTGAAGAAGAAAGCAGCCGGGCGTTCACGCAAGTTTTGAGAGCGCTACTGGGCTAACACGCGACACATAACAAATGTGGGAGCTAGCTTGCCTGCGATACAGGCACCAAGGTGTATCAGTTACACCGTGGTGATGCTATCGCAGGCAAGCCAGCTCCCACATGTATTGATCGGCGGTGGCCCAGGGTTACTGCGAGGTCTTTGCCATCTGCTTATCCGACGTACGCCAGATCAATCGCGTGGTGTCATACCCCTGCTGCCGCGCCCTGCTCAACAGGTCTTCGCGGGTGTCCGCACTGACCGTCGGCGTGCGCGACAGGATCCACATATAACGCCGGCTCGGGCTGCCCACAATTGCGGTCTTGTAGTCATCGCTGACATACAACACCCAGTAATCGCCCTTGGCAACGCCCGGCAACAACGCGGTAAACCAGTTATTGAATTCCACCCAGAGCTTGTCGGTCTTGCCCGGCACTTGCGGGGTGGCGGTGCCCTTGGCTTCTTCCCACTTCCATTCGGTCGTCAGGCAGCGGTTGAACACCGACATGTCACCATCGGGCAACAGGGTGTAGCGGGCTTCGGACTGCGCGCAGTTGCGCTGGAAGTACATCGGCAATCGGGCCAACTCATACCAGGTGCCCTGGTAACGCTTGAGGTTGACGTTGCTCGCTGTCTTGGGTTGCAGATCATCGCCAGAATGGCTGGCGCAGCCCGCCAAAAACAGGCTGGCACAAAGGAACAAAACAAAACGCATCATTCTTCTTCTCCCGCAGGCTCTCGCCCCGGTTTACTTCAGGCCTTGCCCGGAAAACATCAGAACTTTGTCACCGGCATATTGAACGCTGATAAAGCTGGTTTTATCGCCCCAGGTGCAACTGGACATGCCCAGCGCGCCGGAACAATCGGTCGGCTTACCCAGCAACGACTCCACCTCAGCCTTGGCCATGCCAGCCGACAACTTCGCGTAATTTTCTTGGTTGACCTTGCTGCAAGCGCCCAACAACACGCAAAAAGCCAGCAAAGCGAGACGGCGTAACGACATGGAAAAACTCCTGGAGGGACGAAGCAGCGTGGGTATCTGCCAGAAGCTTAGAAGGGAAAAGAGGTGTCTGGTTCCCGATGAACGAAAACAAAAAAGCCCCGAAAACGCTGAAACGTTTCGGGGCTTCTTCAAGGGTGAACCGGCTCACAACAACGCCGCTCACTTATCGCATCAACTTACTTCTTGTGATACGCCGTCACACGCTCAACTTCTTCCTTCGAACCCAGGAACACCGCCACACGCTGGTGCAGGCCTTCAGGCTGGATGTCGAGGATACGCTGGTGGCCGTCGGTGGATGCGCCGCCCGCTTGCTCAACCAGGAAGGACATCGGGTTGGCTTCGTACATCAGGCGCAGTTTGCCTGGCTTGGACGGCTCGCGGCTGTCGCGTGGGTACATGAACAGGCCACCACGGGTCAGGATGCGGTGCACGTCGGCAACCATTGCAGCCACCCAGCGCATGTTGAAGTTTTTCTTCAACGGGCCTTCTTCGCCGGCCATCAACTCGCCCACGTAGCGGGTCACAGGTTCTTCCCAGTGGCGCTGGTTAGACATGTTGATCGCAAATTCCTGGGTGGACGCAGGAATGGTGATGTCTTCGTGGGTCAGTACGAAGCTGCCCATCTCGCGATCCAGGGTGAAGCCTTTGACGCCGTCGCCCAGGGTCAGCACCAGCATGGTCTGTGGGCCGTAGATGGCGTAACCGGCAGCAACCTGCTCGGTGCCTGGCTGCAGGAAGGCCTTTTCGTTCAGGGCTTCGTTCTGGCTCAGGTATTCGTTGGGGCAACGCAGTACCGAGAAGATGGTGCCGACCGGGGCGTTGATGTCGATGTTGGAGGAACCATCCAGTGGGTCGAACACCAGCAGGTAGGCGCCTTTCGGGTATTTACCGGGGATCTGGTAGGCATTGTCCATTTCTTCGGACGCCATGCCGGCCAGGTGACCGCCCCATTCGTTGGCTTCGAGCAGAATCTCGTTGGAGATCACGTCGAGTTTCTTCTGCACTTCGCCCTGCACGTTTTCGGTGCCCATGCTGCCCAGGACACCACCCAGTGCGCCTTTGGACACGGCGTGGCTGATTTCCTTGCAAGCACGCGCCACCACTTCGATAAGGAAGCGCAGATCGGCAGGCGTGTTGTTGCTGCGGGTCTGCTCAATCAAATAGCGACTCAAGGTAACGCGGGACATGTAAGGCTCCGGAGAATGGGGGGCTGAAAACCCGCGCAGTTTAACGCGAGTCGGGGCGTATTTCCTCCTATCAGAGGATTTAAACCCAATAGAGTTCATGGACTTTATTTAACCTGCCACCGGCGGCTTGCGCAGCAAACTGTAGGCCATGGCACCCAGTGCCGCCACGCCGAGCAGCAACACGGCCCACAGGCCGAGTTTTTTCCAGTCGGTGCCGGCTTCGGGCAAGGCGGCAATCGCAGGCGGTTTGACCGTGATTTCTCCCACCAAGGTAGCCTGGCCCAGCGCCTTCAAACGCTCGGGACTGTAATCGGGAATCAGCGTCGAGAGTGGCAGGCTCGCGGCTTTCACGGATGCGTTCCCCAGCGCCAGGCTGAAGGGCGGCTCACCCCGCGCCAGAAACACCAGTTGCGTGGCACGCACGGCCACGCGTAAGGCGGGGGCTTCGACGCCCAGTCCACCGCCCCGCTCGTCCACTTGCAACTTCAACTGAGCAACCGTCTGGCCCGGCAACTGCAATTCATCCTGCACCACGTCCTTGCCGTTCTGGGTCAGGCGGTACAGCAGGCCATTACTCAACGGCTGCCAGGTCTGCTTGGCGTCACTTCGCCCCGACAACGTCACCGGCGCCAGCGTATTGGGCTGCTTCAACTCGACCCGCAAGCGCTCGACATTCAGCCCCGTCGGCAATTGCCAGCTGTACTCTCCCGCCTTGAGCCGCTCCCCTGGAAAGGCTTGCGACCACACCAACGGCATCGGCAAGGTGCTGCTAGTGGCGCTCTCCAGCTTCGCCGACGTCAACAACGGCGCTGCCTGGCCTTGCCACACCAGCCGCAAATAACGCGCCGATTGCCCCGGCAAGTTCACGTCATGCTGCTCGACCCGGTCATCGGCAAATGACAAGCGCGCCACTTGCCCATCGCCCCAGGCTTTCCAGTGCTGCAAATCATCACTGGCTTCAATGCTGAAACGCTGGAAGCCCTCCTGCTCGCGACTCCAGTCCAGGCTCAATTGCTGCAGGGGCGCCTTGATTGCACTGGCGTCCAATACCCAGCCCCGCAGCACTTGCTTGCCGGGCTTGGGGGCTGTGGACGGTTTGATTTCCACCAGGGTGCCGGAAGTGGTGGCCTTCATTACCACGTCTGGCAGGGCTTGCTGGGTGTCGGCGGCGTACAGCGGGAACCACTTCACCGCCGTAACGTTGCGACTTTCGCTGCGCTGCGAGGCCTGACGCGACAACGCATAGGCCTGCGGCTCGCCGGCGGCGTTGAACACGCGCACATCGCCAAGATCGGCCTGGCGCGCGTTCAATTGCACCGCCAGCGGCAGCTCCAGGCGATACCAAGGGCCGCTGCCGCTGACGTTCAGCTGCACCTGGGAGGTGAAGTCAGCCGGCGTTTCCTGCGCCCACACAGACAAGGTCGTACACAGGCCCAGCACGGCCACGCTCAACTTACCGATCAAGAGGATGCTCCTTCAGTGTCCAACACCGGTTCGACGCGCTTGGGTGGCAGCGGTGCGAAGTAACCCACCACCAGCAACAGCCCACCCACACCTATAAACGACACGATCCGCGCCAGACCGCCGCGGTTGCTCAGTTCGACAAAGAACAACTTGGCGACCACCACCGCAATCAACACTGCACCGATCAGCCACACCTCGCGGCGATGGCGCAGGTGGCCGCCGATCATCAGGCCGAGAGCGATCAGGGTCCAGACGATCGACAGACCGGCCTGTACCAGCATGGATTCGAGCAACGCATCCAGTTGAAACGGCACGCCGCCCCAATGGTGGGCAGTACGCATGACCAACGCGGTAAAGAAGGCAAACAGCGAAACACCCGCGACACCTTGGGCGACAAGCTCGGTACGCGGGCCCCGTAGCGGCGCGACACTTCGCGCGCACCAATACACACCCAGCAGCGCAAAGAGCAGGCCCAGGTCCAGCGGGTTGACCAGCGGCACATAGGGCAGCGGTTTGGCCGTGCCGTCGCTGAAGCTGTTCGCCAGCCAGAACCAGCCAAGCATCAGCACCGCCAATGGCACGGCCGCCAACACCCGATATTCCCTTGGATACGCCGCCACCGGCCATGGCCAACGACGTGGCGAAGCGGCCAGCACGAGATAGAGACTTGGCAGGATCGCCCAGCCCAGCCAGCGCCAGGCGTTGTACTCGGCAGTAAACCTCAGCAGACCGTAGCGCAACTCCAGCGCCAATATGCCGATCAGCATCCAGCAGCCGAGTACGTGGGCCACGCTCAACGCCTTGGCGGGCACAATCACCGCCAGGCGTCGCAGCGAGATGAAATGCACCACAAATACCGCCGACCACGCCAGCCAGCCGTACTCCGCCGCGGGGTGGTAATAAGTATGTCCGTACACCAGCAACACCAAGCCCACCGCTGGCATCAGCAGGGTGGACAAACCCCCCAGCGACACCCACTTCAGGCGCGCAGCCAGCAGCATCCAGATCGCGACGCTGATTGCCGCGCACCCCAGCAGGAATGCCCCCTGCAATTCCTGTGGAATAAACCGCAACACTTCGCCGATCAGCGCCAACGTCCACCAGGCCGCGCCCCAGACCAACAGCAAGTCGCAAAGGCGTTGCAGCTTCAACACGGCAAACACCGGCGCATGGGGTTCGCGCTGCAAGCGCCAGGCGCCTACCAGCGCAGCCAGGCCCAGTACCATTGGCGTCCAGAAACCGCTGTGGGCCAACGGACGCAGCCCCTCGCTGGTCAGTGGCCCGAGCAACTCCGGTACCGCCAGCAGGAAAGAACCGCCGCCCACCAATTGCAGCAGCAAGCCGAACACAAAACTGACCCGCTGTTGCAGGTACAGGCTCAGCCAGATGACCAACAGGCCACTGGCCGCCCACACGCCACTGGCACTTTCCCACGGCAGCACGAACAGCACCGCAAGGTTGATCAATACGAGGCCCGCCAACAGCACCACCGACAAACCGCGCAGCAGTCGAACATCGCTGCGCACGATGTCGTGACGCGCCGCCAACAACATGCCGCCGATCAAGGCCAAGCCAATCAACGACGCCGTGAGCAAACCGCTCCAACCGGCATTGAACACCGCTGCGCCGTCGCCACCTTGCAACCGCAGCAGGAACACCGCGCCACCCAGCAATTGCACAGCGAATGCGGTGAACAGGAAGGTGCGCG
Source organism: Pseudomonas sp. TWR1-1-4 (assembly GCF_049897165.1). NCBI lineage: Bacteria > Pseudomonadati > Pseudomonadota > Gammaproteobacteria > Pseudomonadales > Pseudomonadaceae > Pseudomonas > Pseudomonas sp. TWR1-1-4. Next base: position 369,830 of record NZ_JAFCVS010000006.1, read on the forward strand.
AGCCGATGCGCAGGCCTATAAACAGCGTCACCAGGCCAGCGATTGCCCAACTCACAGCGGTGCCTTGGGTATCCAGCAACAAGGGCGCGAGCAGGTACAAAAAGCTCAAGCCAAGGCTCGCCAACACCGGGAGGCCTTTGCGCTCCCAGTCTGAGGACTGCTCCTCGGATGCCTTGCGCAACTGGTCAAAGCTGAACAACAACGCAGCGCCCAGCAGCAGCGCGCCCAGCGGCGCGCCACTGAGCAAGGTGTGCTCTCCGGAACGCAATTCACTGAGGAACGCCAGCGCCGAACCCACTTGCAGCAACAGGCCAAATGCGCGCGCCAACGGCCGCTGCTGACGCAAGCCGAGCCAGAAAATGCCGGCGCCTTCCACCGCCCAGGCCGCAGCCGTCCAACGTGCGTCGAGGCCCAGGGGGATGGCCAGGCTGGCAAAGATCACCCCCAAGGCCAGGCAGGTTTCCGCCAGCAACAAGGCGCGCCCGCCGCTCAGCAGCCGGGCCAAGCCCATGTAGACGATGCCCAGGCCCAAGGCGCTGAACGCTGCGGCAAACTGCAGGTGCTGCACCAGCGCAAACTGCAAGCCGAAACCCACCAGCGGCGGGCCGAACAACATGCTGCCGTCGACATAATCGCCCTTGGCCGCCGACCAGCGCAGCAGTGCACCACGGCTGTCATCCTCGGGCGCGTCGCGCATCTCGAGCAATTTACGCCGTGCGAACAACAGGCCGATGGCCAGGTACATCAGAAAAAATAGAATCAGGAACGGTTCGGTGCTCCACAGCAATTCAGGCGTATACGAGCGCAGACCCCAGGCAAAACCGATCCCAAAGGTGCCGACAAACCCGATAAGGTTGAGCAGGCGCCAGGCCTTGAACCAGGCGATGGCCAGAATGCCCGCGTTGAGCAAGGCAAAGTAACTGAACAGCGCCACATGGTTGCCGGCGCCGGTGGACGTGAGGATCGGCGCCGCAAAACCACCGAGCGCCGCTGCACAGGCCAGCCCCAGCGCATCCTGGGTGATTGCCAGGATCGCCGAAAACACTGTGACCGCCACCAGCAAACCCAGGGCCGCACCGGGATCGATCAACGGGTGCAGGCGCATCGCGGCAAACACCGTGAGGTACAGCACCGCGATCCCGGTGCCTTGCAGCATCAGACCATAGTTGCTGTTGCGCAGCCGCAGCCACCAGCCCAACCCCAGCAGGCCCAATGCAGCAGCAGCCACCCCGGCGTAACGTAATTCGATTGGCACCACCATGCCTTCGGTGGCATAGCGCAACAGGAACGCCAGACCGAGGAACAACAGCACCACGCCGACACGCAGCACGGTGTTGCCGCCGAACAACCAATTGCGCGCGCCACTGATGGCGCGCTCGATCAAGTTGGGGCCACGGGGGATGGCAGGTTCTTTGGGTTCTGGTATCGGGGCGGGCGCCCATACATCAGCCGGCAGCGGCTGGCTTGGTTCGGCAACGATGGCAACCGGCGCCAATTCGGCCGGCAGCTCCCAAACCAGCTCGGGCGCTTTGGCAACAGGTGTGGGTTCAGGGATTGGGGCTTCGACGACGATATTGCTCGGCGGCGTGGGCACTTCCAGCTGCCGCAGACGATCACCCAGCGCAATCAGCGCCTTCTGCGTGGTTTCCAACTGACGCGCCTGTTGGTCCGCCTGAGTCGCCAGCTTTGACAGGCGAATCGCCTGGCCAATGCCCAAGCCCAACAGCGCACCGATGCCCGCGTCACTGAACGACTCATCGAGCGTCCAGCCGAGCACCAGGCCAATCAGCATGAAAATCCATTGCATGGTCGATATCCCTAAGCAGCCCGAGGCGGGCAAACTGGCGCCTAGTATATCGACGCAGACCCCATGTGGAAGCAAGCTTATGTGGGGGCCGGGCTTGCCCGCGATGTAGACACCTCGGTGTATCCGTCACACCGAGGTGATGCTATCGCAGGCAAGCCAGCTCCCACATAAACCCGCACACATGTGCAGGCCAGCGATGTTTAGTCGAGGGCTTTCCAGATCTCGGTCGCGTACTCCCTGATGGTCCGGTCCGAACTGAACCAGCCCATGCGCGCGGTATTCAGCACCGCCGAACGCCACCACGCCTTGGAGTCATGCCAATGCGCCTCGACCCGCGCCTGAGCGTCCCAGTACGAATCGAAGTCGGCACAGACCAGGAAACGGTCGTAGTCGATCAGCCCATCGATCAGCCCCACGTACCGGCCCGGATCATCCGGCGAGAACACCCCGCCCCGAATCGCTTGCAGCACATCATTCAACCGATGGGACGCTGCAATGTCGGGCCCGGCGTTGAATTCACCGGCGTGTTTGCGCGCTTCCACCTGCTGCGCGCTGAGGCCGAAGATAAACATGTGCTCGGCGCCCACACGCTCATGCATTTCCACGTTGGCGCCGTCCATAGTGCCGATGGTCAGCGCACCGTTGAGGCCGAACTTCATGTTGCTGGTGCCCGAGGCTTCAAAGCCGGCGGTGGAAATCTGTTCCGACAAGTCCGCCGCCGGGATGATGCTTTCCGCCAGGCTGACATTGTAGTTGGGCAGGAACACCACCTTGAGCAAGCCGCGTACGGTCGGGTCGTTGTTGACCGTGCGGGCGATATCGTTGGTCAACTTGATGATCAACTTGGCCTGGTGATAACTGGCCGCCGCCTTGCCCGAGAAGATTTTCACACGCGGCACCCAATCGGTGCCCGGCTCGGCCCGGATCGCCTGGTACAGCGCCACGGTGTGCAGAAGGTTGAGCAACTGGCGCTTGTATTCGTGGATGCGCTTGACCTGCACGTCGAACATCGCCGCCGGGTTGACTGCAATGCCCAGGCGCTCATGAATGATGTCCGCCAGCGCCCGCTTGCTGTGCAAGCGTTGCTCGGCAAAAGCCTTGCGGAACGTCTGTTTTTCGGCAAACGGCTCAAGCTCTACCAGCCGCTCTTCGGGCTTGTCGAGAATGTCCGGGCCAAGCGCTTCCACCAGCATGGACGTGAGCTTGGGGTTGGCCTGGTACAACCAGCGACGGAAGGTAATGCCGTTGGTTTTGTTATTGATGCGCTCCGGGTACAGCTTGTGCAGCTCGGAGAACACTGTGCTGCGCATCAACTGAGTGTGCAGGCCGGACACGCCATTGACGCTGTGGGAGCCAAGGAACGCCAGGTTGCCCATGCGCACGCGGCGGCCGTTGTCTTCTTCGATCAGCGACACGGCGCGTAGTACGTCAAAGTCGTGGATACCTTTGGCGCGCAGCGAATCGATATGCTGGGCGTTGATCAGGTAGATGATCTGCATGTGCCGGGGCAGCATGCGTTCCATCAAGCCGACCGGCCAGGTCTCCAGCGCTTCAGGCAGCAGCGTGTGGTTGGTGTACGACAGGGTTTCGACCGTCACATCCCACGCGGCTTCCCACGGAATGTCGTGCAGGTCGACCAATTGGCGCATCAACTCGGCCACGGCGATGGACGGGTGGGTATCGTTGAGTTGTATCGCCGCGTGTTCGCCCAGGCTGAGTACCGAGCCATGCATGTTCTTGTGGCGACGCAGCAGGTCTTGCAGGGAGGCGGCGACGAAGAAGTATTCCTGGCGCAGGCGCAATTCCTGCCCCGCTTCGGTGCTGTCGGCCGGGTAAAGCACTCGGGAGATGCTTTCGGCACGTGCTACTTCGGCGACGGCGCCCAAGTGATCACCGGCGTTGAAACGTTCCAGGTGCAAGTCTTCGACTGCGCGAGCACGCCACAGGCGCAAGGTGTTGACGCTGGCGCCGCGCCAGCCGACGACCGGAGTGTCATAGGCAATGGCGCGCACAGTTTCGTTCGGCGTCCACCGCTGAATCATCTTGCCGGTGCCGTCATCCAGGGTTTCAACACTGCCACCAAAGCCGATCGGGTACACCACTTCAGGGCGTTCGAATTCCCAGGGGTTGCCGAAATCCAGCCAGTGTTCGGTCTGCTCCTGCTGCCAACCATCGACAATCGCCTGGCGGAACAGGCCGTGTTCATAGCGAATGCCATACCCATGGCCGGCAATGCCCAACGTCGACATACTCTCCATAAAGCACGCCGCCAGGCGGCCCAGACCACCGTTGCCCAGCGCCGCATCGGGCTCCAGGAGGCGGATGCGCTCCAGGTCGACGCCCAGCTCCGACAGCGCTTCGCGCGCAATCTCCAGCACGCCCAGGTTGCTCAGGCTGTCATAGAGCAAGCGGCCGATGAGGAACTCCAGGGAAAGGTAATAGACCCGCTTCTGGCCTTTGCGGTAGATGCGCCGCGTGTGGTCCATCCAGTGATCGACCATCTGGTCGCGTGCGGCCAGGGCAATGGCTTCGAACCAGTCGTGGTCGAAGGCGTGATCCGGGTCCTTGCCCACCGCATAGGTGAGTTTGGTCAAGACGGCATCGCGAAATGCGGCTACCTCTGCTTCTCGTGCAAGTGGTTCCTGAGACATCAATTGCGACCTCGGGCGAGATAGAAGGAGTTGCTAGAGCCTAGACGGTCTGACAGACGGTAGACGCTCTGGTTCGGCAGTTTTTTAACGCATTTACCTTTGCAGGGTTTTGATGCATTGGCCGTGCCTGCTTTTGGCAAACGCGCACCTTCTGGCCGAAACCCACAAAATATTGTTCAAAAAATCACCAATCCCGGTATGATCGCGCGCCCGGATACAGCCCCACCTTTTGGAACCCTGATGAAGCCTCAATTGATCGCCGCCGCGGAACTCGACCGTCTCGAAACGTGGCAGAAATATTCCGCGCACATGTGCGGTGGTTGCGTGTCCAGCTGCTGCACGCTGCCGGTCGAAGTGAAGATCAAGGACCTGATCCGCATCGGTATCGTCGATGAGTTCGAGCGCGGCGACCCGCCGAAGAACATCGCCAAGCGGCTGCAGAAAGAAGGCATCGTCGAGCGCTTCAATTCCAAATCCGAGATTTTTACCCTGCAGCGCATGAGCAACAACGATTGCCTGTACCTGGATCGTAAGACGCGCTTCTGCACTATTTATGACAAGCGCCCGGATACTTGCCGCAACCACCCGAAAATCGGGCCACGGCCAGGGTATTGCGCGTACAAGCCGAAGGAAGTGGTGCGCGAGACCAAGTTCAAGACCCTCGATAAGTTCTAATCGACAGCCGAACCCCTGTGGTAAGCGGGCTTGCCCCGCGCTGGGCTGCGAAGCGGCCCTAACCCGGCCACTGCATTTCTCCAGATAAAACTCAGGTGCCTGGTTTTGGGGCGGCTTCGCCACCCAGCGCGGGGCAAGCCCGCTCACCACAACAAGCGGGCTCACCAGAAAAATCCAGGCACAAAAAAACGCCCCCGGCCTTTCGACCGGGGGCGTTTTTCATTCAGCCTGAGTTAACTCAGTTCTTGGCTTTCTTGGCAGCGCGGGTACGCTCGCCTTCGTCCAGGATCTTCTTACGCAGGCGGATCGACTTAGGCGTGACTTCGCACAGCTCGTCGTCCTGGATGAATTCCAGGGCCTGTTCCAGGGTGAAGCGAACAGGTGGAACCAGAGCGATGGTTTCGTCTTTGCCCGAAGCACGCATGTTGTCGAGCTTCTTGCCTTTGGTTGGGTTGACGCCCATGTCGTTGTCACGGCTGTTCAGACCAACGATCTGACCGTTGTAGATCTCTTGACCGTGTTCAACGAACAGCTTGCCACGTGCCTGGAGGGTTTCCAGGGAGTAGGTCAGCGCCTTGCCGGTTTCTACCGATACCAGAACACCGTTCTGACGGCCGGACATGTCGCCGGACTTCATGGTGTCGTAGCGATCGAAGATCGAGGTCAGGATGCCAGCACCGTTGGTCAGGGTCAGGAACTGGTTACGGAAACCGATCAGACCACGCGCAGGGATGTTGTATTCCAGACGCACACGGCCTTTGCCATCCGGCACCATGTTGGTCAGGTCGCCTTTACGCAGGCCCATCTCTTCCATCACCTTGCCCTGGGATTCTTCCGGGGTGTCGATGGTGACGTTTTCGAACGGTTCCTGCTTCACGCCGTCAACCTGACGGATGATCACTTCTGGACGACCAACGCCCATTTCGAAGCCTTCGCGACGCATGGTTTCGATCAGTACCGAGAGGTGCAGCTCACCACGGCCGGAAACCTTGAACTTGTCAGCCGAGTCGCCTTCTTCAACGCGCAGAGCAACGTTGTACAGCAGCTCTTTGTCCAGACGCTCCTTGATGTTACGGGAAGTCACGAACTTGCCTTCTTTACCGCAGAAAGGCGAGTCGTTTACCTGGAAGGTCATGGAAACGGTTGGCTCGTCAACGGTCAGAGGCTTCATCGCTTCTACCGCGTCCGGGTGGCACAGGGTGTCGGAGATGAACAGCGAGTCCATACCGCTGATGCACACGATGTCGCCAGCTGCAGCTTCTTCAACGTCGATACGGTGCAGACCGTGGTGACCCATCAGCTTCAGGATACGACCGTTGCGCTTCTTGCCGTCGGCGCCGATAGCGACAACCGGGGTGTTCGGCTTGACGCGACCACGAGCGATACGGCCAACGCCGATAACACCCAGGAAGCTGTTGTAGTCCAGTGCCGAGATCTGCATCTGGAAAGGACCTTCACGGTCAACAGCCGGCGCAGGTACGTTGTCGACGATCGACTGGTACAGCGGGGTCATGTCTTCAGCCATGTCGGTGTGGTCCAGACCGGCAATGCCGTTCAGGGCCGAGGCGTAGACGACTTTGAAGTCCAACTGTTCTTCGGTGGCACCCAGGTTGTCGAACAGGTCGAAGATCTGGTCCAGAACCCAGTCCGGACGCGCGCCTGGACGGTCAACCTTGTTGATGCACACGATCGGACGCAGGCCGGCTTCGAAAGCCTTCTTGGTCACGAAACGGGTTTGCGGCATAGGGCCGTCTTGAGCGTCCACCAGCAGCAGAACGGAGTCAACCATCGACATTACGCGTTCTACTTCGCCGCCGAAGTCGGCGTGGCCCGGGGTATCCACGATGTTGATGTGGTAGCCGTTCCAGTTGATAGCGGTGTTTTTAGCCAGGATGGTAATACCGCGCTCTTTTTCCTGGTCGTTGGAGTCCATCACGCGCTCGTCGTTGAGCTCGTTGCGCTCCAGGGTGCCGGATTGACGCAGGAGTTTGTCTACCAGGGTGGTTTTACCATGGTCAACGTGAGCAATGATGGCGATGTTACGTAGATTTTCGATCACTTGTGTATCTCGATCAGAGGATTCGGTGTGCTGACAGGTCGTGGCAGCGATTAACAGTAGAGTCAGGCCTTGCCGTTACAGCTTGACGGCAGAGTCGGGGGGCCGGTGACGCAGGCCACAGGCAAACAGCCCCGGGCTCTTAGCTCGGTCGATAAACGCGCACATTGGCATGCCCCTCACTGAGCAAATGGTGGGCATGCAGGCGACTCATCACGCCTTTGTCGCAATACAGCAGGTACTGACGGCTGTTATCCAGTTCCTTGAAACGCGCGTTCAGTGCATAGAACGGCAGCGTTTGTACGTCGATGCCGGCGATGTCCAGCGGCTCATCCTCAGCGGCATCCGGGTGACGGATGTCGATGACGATCTGGCCGGCGAGGGCTTCGCTGACTTCTTCGATCTTGATGTCCTGGCCCAGTTCGTCGATAACACGATCGATCGGGACCAGCTTGGCGTTCTCGAGCGCACGCTCCAGAATCGCCATGTCGAATTCTTTCTCTTCATGCTCCACGCGATGACGCTTGGCGTGGGTCTTGGGGTTCACCGAGATGACCCCGCAGTACTCAGGCATGTGCTTGGCGAAGTCGGCGGTGCCGATTTCTTCTGCCAGGTCGATGATGTCCTGCTTGTGGCTGGCGATCAGTGGGCGCAACACCAGCTTCTCGGTGACACAGTCGATGATCGACAGGTTCGGCAGCGTCTGACTGGACACTTGGGAGATCGCCTCGCCGGTCACCAGCGCGTCGATCTGCAAGCGGTCGGCAATCTGCGACGCGGCGCGCAACATCATACGCTTCAATACCACGCCCATATGACCGTTATCGACTTTGCCGAGAATTTCGCCCAGCACTTCTTCGAACGGTACGCTCACAAATAGCACGCGTTGGGAGCTGCCGTACTTCTTCCAGATAAAGTGCGCGACTTCCATCACGCCCAATTCATGTGCACGCCCGCCCAAGTTAAAGAAGCAGAAGTGGCTCATCAGGCCACGGCGCATGATCTGGTAAGCGGCAACCGTGGAATCGAAACCGCCGGACATCAAGACCAGGGTCTGTTCCAGGGCGCCCAACGGGTAGCCGCCGATACTGTTGTGCTGGCTGTGGATCACAAACAACCGTTGGTCGCGAATTTCCATGCGCACTTCAATTTGCGGCGCTTTCAGGGAAATTCCGGCAGCGCCGCACTCGCGACGCAGCTTGCTACCGACGTATTTCTCGACATCCATCGAGCTGAAAGTGTGCTTGCCGGCACGCTTGCAGCGCACCGAAAAGATCTTGCCTTCAAGCTCACTGCCGTAGTGCTGTTTGCACTTCTCGGTGATGTCGTCGAAGTCGCCCAGCGGGTACTCATCCACCTGCAGGAAATGCGCGATGCCCGGCATGCAGCTCAGGCGCTCGGTCATGTCCTTCAAGGCTTTGGGCTCGGTGACACGGGTTTCCAGCTCGAGGTTGTCCCACACGCCGTTCACCACCACAGCCGGGTCCAGATCGCGGAGCACGGCACGGATGTTCTTGGCCAACTGACGGATGAAACGCGTCCGTACCGGTCGGCTCTTGATGGTGATCTCGGGGAAGACTTTAACGATTAATTTCATGGAAACAGCGCGCGCCGGGCCTGCTGAAAAAGGGGGGCGCGGATTATAGCGGAAATCGCTCAAGGTTTAACCAGTTAATATGCATCGCAAGCGCAACGCACTAAAGAGGTGCATTTGTGCGCCTTTGCGCTACATTGCGGTGCGCTATTTTTGGGCTTTTGTCGCAATGCACCTTTATAGGGGCGTTTTTGGAGTAGAAAACCCATGTTGGCGCACTGGCATGCAATTTGCTCTCTTGTGAGGCAGGTTGCCATGGCGGACTATCCGCGCCGGCATCACCCACATTCTAAGGGCTAACTCCACTACCCCAGCCCGAAGCCACCCGGAGGACACTATGTCGAAGTCGGTTCAACTCATCAAAGATCATGACGTTAAATGGATTGATCTGCGCTTCACGGACACCAAAGGCACTCAGCACCACGTGACCATGCCGGCTCGCGACGCGCTGGATGAAGCTTTCTTCGAAGAAGGCAAAATGTTCGACGGTTCCTCCATCGCTGGCTGGAAAGGCATCGAAGCCTCCGACATGATCCTGATGCCGGACGACAGCACTGCCGTACTCGACCCGTTCACCGAAGAGCCGACCCTGATCCTGGTCTGCGACGTGATCGAGCCTTCGACCATGCAAGGCTACGACCGCGACCCACGTGCGATCGCCAAGCGTGCCGAGGAATACCTGAAGTCCACCGGTATCGGTGACACCGTATTCGTAGGCCCAGAGCCAGAATTCTTCATCTTCGACCAAGTGAAGTTCAAGTCCGACATCTCCGGCTCCATGTTCAAGATCTACTCCGAACAAGGCTCCTGGATGTCCGACCAAGACGTGGAAGGCGGCAACCATGGCCACCGTCCAGGTATCAAAGGTGGCTACTTCCCAGTTCCGCCGTTCGACCACGACCACGAAATCCGTACCTCCATGTGCAACGCCATGGAAGACATGGGCCTGGTCATCGAAGTGCACCACCACGAAGTGGCCACTGCCGGCCAGAACGAAATCGGTGTGAAGTTCAACACCCTGGTTGCCAAGGCTGACGAAGTACAGACCCTGAAGTACTGCGTACACAACACTGCAGTCGCTTACGGCCGTACCGCTACCTTCATGCCTAAGCCACTGTACGGCGATAACGGTTCGGGTATGCACGTTCACCTGTCCATCGCCAAAGATGGCAAGAACACCTTCGCTGGCGAAGGTTATGCCGGCCTGTCCGACACTGCCCTGTACTTCATCGGCGGTATCATCAAGCACGGTAAGGCCCTGAACGGCTTCACCAACCCGTCGACCAACTCCTACAAGCGTCTGGTCCCAGGTTTCGAAGCACCGGTAATGCTGGCCTACTCGGCGCGCAACCGTTCTGCTTCGATCCGTATTCCTTACGTGTCCAGCCCTCGCGCTCGCCGTATCGAAGCCCGCTTCCCGGATCCAGCAGCCAACCCGTACCTGGCCTTCGCTGCCTTGGTAATGGCCGGCCTGGACGGTATCCAGAACAAGATCCACCCAGGCGACGCCGCCGACAAAAACTTGTACGACCTGCCGCCTGAAGAGGCCAAAGAGATCCCACAAGTGTGCGGCAGCCTGAAAGAAGCCCTGGAAGAGCTGGACAAGGGCCGTGCGTTCCTGACCAAAGGCGGCGTGTTCAGCGACGACTTCATCGACGCTTACATCGGCCTGAAAAGCGAAGAAGAGATCAAGGTTCGCACCTTCGTACACCCACTGGAATACGAGCTGTACTACAGCTGCTGATCCGGTAGCGCTGCTTCCTTGAGAGCGGCGTGACGAAAAAGACCTCCCCCGGGAGGTCTTTTTTTTGCCTGACATAAAAGCCTGGCACCTTCACTATTGAGGCCTCGCCCAACCGCCCGACAAGGAAACCGACCTTGAACCTCCGAATCGCCTTTGCCCTGCTATTGATCAGCACCAACGCCTCTGCGGCGCCCGCCACGCTCGCCCCGCTGCTCAACAGCATCGCCGAACGCCTGGAGATCGCCGACCAGGTAGCCCTGAGCAAATGGGACAGCCACAAGCCGGTAGAGGACAAAAAGCGCGAACAAGAAGTGATCGCCAGCGTCGTCGCCCAGGCACCGAGCTACAAATTGGCGCCTGCCGCCGTCGAGCAGTTTTTCTCGGCGCAGATCGAGGCGAACAAACTGGTGCAGTACACCCATCTGTCAGACTGGCAGTTCCAGGGCAAGGCACCTGACGATCCGCGCCCGGACCTGGTGAAACAGATCCGCCCGCAGTTGGACGAATTGCAAAAACGCCTGCTGCAGCAATTGGCCGACTTCACCCCGCAGCGCACCGATCCACAGTGCCCACAATGGCTGGCCGAAGCCGTGCATGAGCCGCTGAACGATCCGCTGCGTCAACTGGCGATGATCCGAGCCACGGCCGAGCTCTGCGTTCGACCTACCTGATTTGAGGAACCGTCCTGCATCGCCACCTGGGCCGACAGCCATAGCCTGAGCGTTCACTCAATGAACAGGATGGAACCATGGACACCTTCAGGTGCTTGATCGCTGCTGCGGTAGGTTTGTCGTTGCTGGGCTGCGGCACGCAGGCAAAGGCTGCGGCACAGATCGAGAAAGAGGTTTTGCTTGAACGCAGCGAGTCGTGGGATGGCACACCCTACAAAGCCTACCCCTCCGGCCCGCCGCAGCTCACGCTGATTCGCCTGAAGATCCCTGCGCGCACGCAACTGCCATGGCACACCCACCCCATGCCCAACGCCGCCTACATCGTTTCAGGTGAGCTGACCGTCGAGGCCCGCAGCAGTGGGGCTACGCGCACCTTGAGGCAAGGCCAAACCCTGGCCGAGATGGTGGGCACCGAGCATCGCGGCGTCACCGGAGACACCCCGGTGGAGCTTCTGGTGTTTTATGCGGGCACACCGGGCATGTCGCTGTCAGAGCAACACTGACCCTCACGGACCGTTTTCACCCGCCTTGAAAGCGGTCCGCTTACCACTTCCTGAACAACCTTCACAAAACCGCACTATATTGGTGCGATAGGCTGCACCCTACCCACCTGTCCAGCCCATTTTGGTTCGAAACTTCCCGAGCGAGCTGGCAGAACGCCACAGTTTCGCGCCTAAAACCCCCATTTCAGGGCTTGGACGCTTCTTTTCGGAGCCTTGGTTTGGTTTTTGCATTTTCCTTGTATCAGCGTGTGCCTCAAGCCCGCGCCTTGCTCCAAAAGAGGTCCTGATGACCATCAGCGATGCACTGCACCGATTGCTACTCGACAACCTGACCACCGCGACCATCCTGCTCAATGACGACCTGCGTCTTGAGTACATGAACCCGGCGGCGGAGATGCTCCTGGCCATCAGCGGCCAGCGCAGCCATGGGCAGTTCATCAGCGAATTGTTCACCGAGTCGGCCGAAGCCTTGAGTTCGTTGCGCCAGGCGGTGGAGCAGGCGCACCCGTTCACCAAGCGCGAAGCGATGCTCACGGCGCTTACAGGCCAGACGCTGACCGTCGATTACGCCGTGACCCCGATCCTGAGCAACGGCGCCACCCTGCTGTTGCTGGAAGTGCACCCCCGCGACCGCCTGCTGCGCATCACCAAGGAGGAAGCGCAGCTATCCAAGCAGGAGACCAGCAAGATGCTGGTGCGCGGGCTGGCCCATGAGATCAAGAACCCACTCGGCGGCATCCGTGGCGCGGCCCAATTGCTGGCCCGCGAGCTGCCGGACGAGAATCTCAAGGACTACACCAACGTCATCATCGAAGAGGCCGACCGCCTGCGTAACCTGGTGGACCGCATGCTTGGCTCCAACAAGCTGCCGTCGCTGGCGATGACCAACGTGCACGAAGTGCTGGAGCGCGTCTGCCAACTGGTCGAGGCGGAAAGCCAAGGCTGCATCACCTTGGTGCGCGACTACGACCCAAGCATTCCCGACGTATTGATCGACCGCGAACAGATGATCCAGGCGGTACTCAATATCGTGCGCAACGCCATGCAGGCCATCAGTAGCCAGAACGAGCTGCGCCTGGGCCGCATCAGCCTGCGCACCCGCGCCCTGCGCCAGTTCACCATCGGCCACGTGCGCCATCGCCTGGTGACCAAGGTCGAGATCATCGACAACGGTCCGGGCATTCCTGCGGAACTCCAGGAAACCATTTTCTTTCCCATGGTCAGTGGCCGCCCGGACGGTACCGGGCTGGGCCTGGCCATTACCCAGAACATCATCAGCCAGCATCAGGGCCTGATCGAATGTGAGAGCCATCCTGGCCACACCACCTTCTCGATCTTTCTGCCACTGGAACAAGGAGCCCCATCGACATGAGCCGTAGTGAAACTGTCTGGATCGTCGATGACGACCGTTCTATCCGCTGGGTCCTCGAGAAAGCCTTGCAACAGGAAGGCATGACCACCCAGAGTTTCGACAGCGCCGACGGCGTGATGAGCCGCCTGGCGCGCCAGCAGCCCGACGTGATCATCTCCGACATCCGCATGCCCGGCGCCAGTGGCCTGGACCTGCTGGCGCGCATCCGCGAACAGCACCCGCGCCTGCCGGTGATCATCATGACCGCGCACTCGGACCTGGACAGCGCTGTCGCGTCCTATCAGGGCGGTGCCTTTGAATACCTGCCCAAGCCGTTCGACGTGGACGAGGCGGTGGCGCTGGTCAAGCGCGCCAACCAGCACGCCCAGGAACAGCAGAACCAGGAAGCCCCGCCGGCCCTGACCCGTACCCCGGAAATCATCGGCGAAGCGCCGGCGATGCAGGAAGTGTTTCGCGCCATCGGGCGCTTGAGCCATTCCAACATCACCGTGCTGATCAACGGCGAATCGGGCACCGGTAAAGAACTGGTCGCCCATGCACTGCACCGCCACAGCCCACGGGCGGCCTCGCCGTTCATTGCGTTGAACATGGCGGCGATTCCCAAGGACCTGATGGAGTCCGAGCTGTTTGGCCATGAAAAAGGCGCGTTCACTGGCGCAGCCAACCTGCGCCGCGGCCGCTTTGAACAGGCGGACGGCGGCACGCTGTTCCTCGATGAAATCGGCGACATGCCGGCCGACACCCAAACCCGCTTGCTGCGGGTGCTGGCGGACGGTGAGTTCTATCGCGTGGGCGGGCACACGCCGGTCAAGGTGGATGTGCGCATCATCGCGGCGACCCACCAGAATCTGGAAACCTTGGTCCACGCGGGTAAATTCCGTGAGGACTTGTTCCATCGCCTCAACGTAATCCGCATTCACATTCCACGGATGTCAGACCGTCGCGAAGACATTCCGACCCTGGCCCGCCATTTCCTCAGCCGCGCTGCCCAGGAGCTGGCGGTCGAGCCGAAACTGCTGAAAAGCGAGACCGAGGAATACCTGAAGAACCTGCCGTGGCCTGGCAACGTGCGCCAACTGGAGAACACCTGCCGCTGGATCACGGTGATGGCGTCCGGGCGCGAAGTGCACATCAGCGACCTGCCGCCGGAGCTGTTGAGCCTGCCGCAGGACTCCGCCCCTGTGACCAACTGGGAGCAGGCTTTGCGCCAATGGGCCGACCAGGCACTGGCACGCGGTCAGTCGAACCTGCTGGACAGCGCCGTGCCGGCGTTCGAGCGGATCATGATCGAGACGGCACTCAAGCACACTGCCGGCCGCCGGCGTGATGCTGCAGTGTTGCTGGGGTGGGGCCGTAATACCTTGACGCGCAAGATCAAGGAGCTGGGGATGAAGGTGGACGGTGGGGATGATGATGAGGGTGATGAGGGTTGATCACCCATCCTTGATCCACTGAACATCCCCTGTGGGAGCGGGCTTGCTCGCGATAGCACCGTGTCAGTCACCCGATGTATGGCTGACACACCGCCATCGCAGGCAAGCCAGCTCCCACAGTTGTTTTGTGTTGGACCCAAGACTGTGCACCGCTTCAATGCACCATGAACCGGCATCGGGCACGAATCCAAAGCCCGAAACTACAGCCTCGTTGAAAAGAACCTAAAAGCCAAAAACACCAAAGCCCCGTAATCCGGGGCTTTGCGCTATTTGAAGAATTTTTTTGGCACAACTCGACGAGTCTGGCACGCGCCCTGCAATAACCCTTGTACAACCCAGTTTCGGGGACCTTGGTACAGGCAGGCCGAGAATCCCCTCTTTAACACCGAAGCCCTTAAGGCTTCACCCCGTTTTGGGAGCCCTGGTACAGGCAGGCCGGGAACTCCCTTCTTTACACCCGGGGCTTATGTGGCACAGCGCCCATAGCTCCAACCCGTTTTGGGGACCTTGGTACAGGCAGGCCGGGGATTCCCTCTTTTATTGCTCTTGGAGATGGATCTCCAGCCGCCAGCGGCCGTCAGCCTCCTCTCCTTTCCATTCCCCGCGCAACGGCCGAGCCGCCACCAGTTTTAACAACAGGCCGCCGTCGGTCTTGCGCACGCGCCAGTTCACATCCTTTTCATTGACCTTGAGTTGCCCACTGGCTGCCTTGCCTTGCGCGTCGAACAGCAGCGCCACGGTGCCGTCGATATGCTCGCCGTGCAGCTTGGGCTCGCTGTTGAACCACACCACCACGCCGTCCGCCGCAGTCTCGACCTGTTGCAATTCGACCGGGTCCGGGGTGGTCAGTCGGCCGATCATCAGGCCCACCATCAAGCCAACAATTGCCAAAGAGCCCATGACCCGCGGCATAAGCTTCGGCCTTGGGTCCTCTTCGGGGGTAGAATGCAGCGCATCTTTGCCTTCGGAGCCGTGCATGTTTCACGTCATCCTTTTTCAACCAGAAATTCCGCCGAATACCGGCAACGTTATCAGGCTGTGCGCCAACAGTGGCTGCCACCTGCATTTGATCGAGCCTTTGGGCTTCGACATGGACGACAAGCGCCTGCGCCGTGCCGGTTTGGACTACCACGAGTACGCCACGCTCAAGCGCCACGCCGACCTGGCCAGCTGCCTGGAAAGCCTGGGGCACCCGCGGCTGTTCGCGTTCACCACCAAGGGCTCGCAGCCGTTCCATGATGTCAGCTTTGCCGAAGGCGACGCCTTCCTGTTCGGCCCGGAAAGCCGGGGCCTGCCGGCCGAGGTGCTTGACGCACTGCCGGACGGCCATCGTCTGCGTTTGCCGATGCGCGAGGGCTGCCGCAGCTTGAACCTGTCGAACACCGTTGCCGTCGCCGTTTACGAAGGCTGGCGCCAACTCGGCTTCAAATAACACCGCAAAACAAATGTGGGAGCGGGCTTGCTCGCGAAAGCAGTGTGTCAGTCACTGAAGATATCGACTGAAGTACCGCATTCGCGAGCAAGCCCGCTCCCACATTTTTTACCGCGTCGACTTATTGAACGGCCGACGAACCTTCACTTTGCATGCGCTGCAGCTCTTGAGCGTACAGGGCATCGAAGTTCACCGGAGCCAGCATCAGCGCAGGGAACGAGCCACGGGTGACCAGGCTGTCCAGGGTCTCACGGGCATAGGGGAACAGGATGTTCGGGCAGAACGCGCCCAGGGTGTGGCTCATGGACGCTTCGTCCAGGCCCTGGATCAGGAAGATACCGGCCTGTTGCACTTCAGCGATGAAGGCCACTTCTTCGCCGTTCTTGACCGTCACAGACAGGGTCAGCACCACTTCGTGGAAGTCGCCTTCCAGGGCTTTTTGGCGGGTGTTCAGGTCCAACGCAACGCTTGGGGTCCATTCCTGGCGGAAGATGGCCGGGCTTTTCGGCGCTTCGAACGACAGGTCACGCACGTAGATGCGCTGCAGCGAGAACTGTGGCGCTTGGGCTTCTGCAGCTTCGGTGTTCTGTTGGTCAGTCATCGCAGATCCTTGTGATCTTGGGGTCTTTTAGGGTTTAGGAGTCAGACGAGCAGCAGCGCATCGAGTTTACCGGCGCGCTCAAGGGCGAACAGGTCGTCGCAACCACCGATGTGCTTGGCGCCGATCCAGATCTGCGGCACGGACGTACGCCCCGCCTTCTGGGCCATTTCGGCGCGCACCTGGGGTTTGCCGTCGACCTTGATTTCTTCGAAGGCAACGCCCTTTTTCTCCAGCAGGGCCTTGGCCCGCATGCAGTAAGGGCACCAATCGCTGGAATACACGACAACCTGAGTCATATCACTTCACCAGCGGCAGGTTATCGGCGCGCCAGCTGCTGATGCCACCGGACAGCTTGGCAGCGGTGAAACCGGTCTTGAGCATTTCGCGGGCGTGGGTGCCGGCGTGCTGGCCTTGGGCATCGACCAGGATGATGGTCTTGGCCTTGTGCTTTTCCAGCTCGGCCAGGCGCGCGATCAGCTTGTCCTGCGGAATGTTCAGGGCACCGACGATGTGGCCGGTGGCGAAATCCTTGGCTGGGCGGATGTCCACGACAACGGCCTCGTCCTTGTTGACCAGCGCGGTCAGCTCCGCCGTGCTCAGGCTGCGGCCACCGCGGCTCAATTCGTGAGCGATCAGCAGCGCCAGCAGGATGACGAAGGCACCCACAAGCAGATAGTGGGCAGTGGCAAATGCAATCAGGTGATCAACCATCAAGGAGGTTCCAGGGCGTTAAAATGGCGGTAAGTATACACAGCCGTCAGGGGGGGCCAACCCCCGTAAAGCGGTGACGTGGTCGGAACTTCGCTTTAAACTGCCACTCCCTTTTCAATTGTCTTCCTTTATTACCGCCGCGAGAGGATCTATGACTACTACGCCTAAACCTTTGGTCCTGATAATTCTCGATGGCTTCGGACACAGTGAAAGCCACCACGACAACGCGGTATACGCGGCCAAGAAGCCGGTACTCGACCGCCTGACCGCCACCGTACCCAACGGCCTGATCTCCGGCTCGGGCATGGACGTAGGCCTGCCGGACGGCCAGATGGGCAACTCGGAAGTCGGCCACATGAACCTCGGCGCCGGACGAGTGGTATATCAAGACTTCACCCGTGTGACCAAAGCGATCCGCGATGGCGAGTTCTTCGAGAACCCGACCATCTGCGCCGCGGTAGACAAAGCAGTAGCCGCTGGCAAGGCCGTGCACTTCATGGGCTTGCTGTCCGATGGCGGCGTCCATAGCCACCAGGATCACTTGGTCGCCATGGCCGAACTGGCCTTCAAGCGCGGCGCCGACAAAATCTACCTGCACGCCTTCCTCGACGGCCGTGACACCCCGCCAAAAAGCGCGCAGTCGTCCATCGAACTGCTCGACGCCACTTTCGCGGCCCTCGGCAAAGGCCGCATCGCCAGCCTGGTGGGTCGTTACTTCGCCATGGACCGCGACAACCGCTGGGACCGCGTCGCCCAGGCCTACAACCTGATCGTCGACGGCCAGGCCGAATTCCACGCCGCCACCGCCCAGGAAGGCCTGGAAGCCGCCTACGCCCGTGGCGAAAGCGATGAATTCGTCAAAGCCACCGCCATTGGTGAGCCCGTGAAGGTAGAAGACGGCGACGCCGTAGTGTTCATGAACTTCCGCGCCGACCGCGCCCGCGAGCTGAGCCGCGTGTTTGTCGAAGACGGTTTCAAGGAGTTCGAACGCGCCCGCCAGCCGAAAGTGCAGTACGTGGGTCTCACCCAGTACGCCGCCAGCATCCCGGCCCCCGCCGCCTTTGCAGCAGGCACCTTGGATAACGTGCTGGGCGACTACCTGGCAAAAAACGGCAAGACCCAGCTGCGCATTGCCGAAACCGAAAAATATGCCCACGTGACCTTCTTCTTCTCCGGCGGCCGCGAAGAGCCGTTCCCGGGCGAAGAACGCATCCTGATCCCATCGCCAAAGGTCGCCACCTACGACCTGCAGCCGGAAATGAGCGCGCCGGAAGTCACCGACAAGATCGTCGACGCCATCGAACACCAGCGTTACGACGTGATCGTGGTCAACTACGCCAACGGCGACATGGTCGGCCACAGCGGCAACCTGGAAGCCGCAACCAAGGCCGTGGAATGCCTGGACCTGTGCGTCGGCCGCATCGTCGATGCCCTGGAAAAGGTCGGCGGCGAAGCACTGATCACTGCAGACCACGGCAACTGCGAGCAGATGTCCGACGAATCCACCGGCCAGGCTCACACCGCTCACACCACCGAACCGGTACCGTTCATCTATGTCGGCAAGCGTGACTTCAAGGTGCGTGATGGCGGCGTGCTGGCGGATGTGGCGCCGACCATGCTGAAACTGATGGGGCTGGAGAAACCGGTGGAGATGACGGGGACTTCGATATTGGTTTAAACCTCTAAACCAACCGATTAAATCGCCCTAAACGGCTTTTTATGACGAACGCCTCAAAGCAGTTGGCTTTGAGGCGTTTTTTTTGCTGCGCTTGGCGGGCATACTAGGCCGTCCATTTCCCTGGTGTCGCCCGCCTCTATGCTTCGCGCCTTGATTACCCTTGCTCTTGTCTGCCTGCTCCAACCGGCGTTTGCCGATGAGCGCGCACAAACCCAACAACAGTTGGACGCTACGCGTCAGGACATTACCGAGCTGAAAAAACTGCTCGGCAAGCTCCAGGAAGAAAAATCCGGGGTGCAGAAAGATCTGCGCGGCACGGAAACCGAGATGGGCAAGCTGGAAAAGCAGGTCCAGGAGCTGCAAAAAGAATTAAAGAAGAGCGAGTCGGAACTGGAGCGACTCGACGCTGAGAAAAAAAAACTCCAGAGCGCACGCGTTGAACAGCAACGCCTGATCGCGATCCAGGCCCGTGCCGCCTACCAGAACGGCCGCCAGGAATACCTCAAGCTGCTGCTCAACCAGCAGAATCCTGAGAAATTCGCGCGCACCCTGACCTACTACGACTACCTGAGCAAGGCCCGCCTGGAGCAACTGAAAAGCTTCAATGAGACCCTGCGCCAGTTGGTCAACGTCGAACAGGAAATCGGCAACCAGCAATCCCAGCTGCAAGACCAGAAAGTCGCCCTCGACACCCAGCGCAACGAATTGGACAAGGTCCGCAAGGAACGCCAACTGGCCTTGGCCAAACTCAATGACGACGTAAAGGCCCGTGACGCCAAGCTGCAGGCCCGCGAGCAGGACCAGGCCGACCTGGCCAAAGTGCTCAAGACCATCGAAGAAACCCTGGCCCGCCAGGCACGCGAGGCCGAAGAAGCGCGGCAGAAAGCGCTGATCGCCCAGCAGGAAGCCGAAAAAAAGCGTCAGCGTGAAGCTGAGCTGGCTGCCAGCTCGGACGCTCCGGCCCCGCGTAAACCGGCACATGCAGCCCCTGGCCCGCTGGTTTCCAGCGCCGGTGAGAACTTCGGCGGCCCTTTTGCTTCAGCTCGCGGCAAACTTCCATGGCCCGTTGATGGTCGATTACTGGCACGCTTTGGGGAAACCCGCGGCGACGACACCCGCGCGAAGTGGGATGGCGTGATGATCAGCGCCTCCGCCGGCAGCCAGGTGCACGCCGTCCACGGTGGGCGCGTGGTGTTTGCCGATTGGCTGCGCGGCGCCGGATTGTTGGTGATTCTTGACCACGGTAATGGCTATTTGAGCCTTTACGGCCACAATCAGACTTTACTCAAGTCGGCAGGTGACGTTGTAAAAGCCGGTGAATCCATCTCCACTGTCGGTAACAGTGGTGGCCAGGACACGCCGGCGCTGTACTTCGCTATTCGTCAGCAGGGTCGCCCGAGCGATCCTGCACAATGGTGCCGTTCCCAAGGATAGGGCTGCATCTACATTAGGAGTTCGTTCGACATGCTGCATTTGTCCCGCCTCACTTCGCTGGCCCTGACGATCGCCCTGGTGATCGGCGCGCCTCTGGCATTTGCCGACCAGGCTGCACCCGCCACAGCCGCGACCTCTGCCGCAACCACTAAGGCGCCGTTGCCGCTGGACGAGCTGCGCACCTTTGCCGAGGTCATGGACCGGATCAAAGCCGCCTATGTCGAACCCGTAGATGACAAGACCCTGCTGGAAAATGCCATCAAGGGCATGCTCAGCAACCTCGACCCGCACTCCGCCTACTTGGGCCCGGAAGATTTCGCCGAGCTGCAGGAAAGCACCAGCGGTGAGTTCGGCGGGCTGGGTATTGAAGTCGGTTCCGAAGACGGCAACGTCAAGGTGGTCTCGCCGATTGATGACACTCCGGCGTCCAAGGCCGGTATCCAGGCCGGCGACTTCATCGTGAAGATCAACGGCCAGCCGACCCGTGGCCAGACCATGACCGAAGCCGTCGACAAGATGCGCGGGAAGATCGGCCAGAAAATCACCCTGACCCTGGTACGCGACGGCGGCAACCCGTTCGACGTGACGCTGACCCGCGCGACCATTGTAGTCAAAAGCGTGAAGAGCCAGCTGCTGGAGTCGGGCTACGGTTACATCCGCATCACCCAGTTCCAGGTCAAGACCGGCGACGAAGTGGCCAAGGCCCTGGCCAAGCTGCGCAAGGACAACGGCAAGAAGCTCAACGGCATCGTGCTCGACCTGCGTAACAACCCAGGCGGCGTGCTGCAGTCGGCGGTGGAAGTGGTCGACCATTTCATCACCAAGGGCCTGATCGTCTACACCAAGGGCCGTATCGCCAACTCCGAACTACGCTTCTCGGCTACCGGCAACGACCTCAGCGAAAACGTGCCATTGGCCGTGCTGATCAACGGCGGCAGCGCCTCGGCCTCGGAGATCGTCGCCGGCGCCCTGCAAGACCAGAAACGCGGTGTATTGATGGGCACCACCAGCTTCGGCAAGGGCTCGGTACAAACCGTGCTGCCGCTGAACAACGAGCGCGCGCTGAAAATCACCACCGCGCTGTACTACACGCCGAACGGTCGCTCGATCCAGGCCCAGGGCATCGTGCCGGACATCGAGGTGCGCAAGGCCAAGATCACCAACGAGATCGACAGCGAGTACTACAAAGAGGCAGACCTGCAAGGTCACTTGGGCAATGGCAACGGTGGCGCCGACCAGCCAACCGGTAGCAGCAAGAAAGCCAAGCCGATGCCGCAGGATGACGATTACCAGTTGGCCCAGGCGTTGAGCCTGCTCAAAGGCCTGAGCATCACACGCAGCCGTTGATATGCGTTTTGCCCTGATCATCGCTGTGCTGTGCAGCCTGGCCGGGGTCGCCCAAGCGACCTCAGCCGGCGAGCCTCACAAAGCCTACCTGACGCTCATCATCGACGACCTCGGGCAAAACCTGCCCCGGGACCGTCGCGTGCTGGCCCTGCCTGGGCCTGTCACGACGGCGATCATGCCCGACACGCCCCACGCCGCCGAATTTGCCCGCGAAGCTCATAAGGCCGGCAAGATCGTGATCCTGCACATGCCCATGGACCCAGCCACCGGTCCGTTCGCATGGCACCCCGAGTTGACCATCGAAGAACTGGGCAAGCGCCTGGACGCCGCTTTCAAGGCAGTGCCCTACACCGCCGGCATCAACAACCACATGGGCAGCCGCATGACCGCACAACCGGCTGCCATGGCCTGGCTGATGGCCGAGCTGCAACGGCGCAACAAGTTCTTTGTCGACAGCCGCACCAGCGCACAGACCGTCGCGGCGGCCGAAGCGCAGAAGATCGGCCTGGCCCACGTCTCGCGAGATGTGTTCCTGGATGACGAGCGCACCGAAGCAGCGATCACTACGCAATTGCAGACCGCAATCAAACTGGCGCACAAGCAGGGTTCAGCGGTGATGATCGGCCACCCTTATCCACAAACCCTGGCGGTGCTGGAGCGCGAGCTGCCCAAGCTCAAGGCCCAGGGCGTCGACTGGATTGATATCAAGTTGATGATCAGCGTGCGCAGCAATCGCGCCATGGCCGGTCACGGCAAAGATGGCATCTATCGCTAGATAGTTACCACTCACGCAGTTCCATGTTCCCGAATAGTGCGCGTACATGTGGCAAGAACGCCACGTCACGACAGTGCACTTTTGGCATCGGGAAAACCTATGGAACCGCTTAAGTACAAAGACCTGCTGATCAGCTTCACCACGGAATTCACCCAACTTTGGAATGACAAAGGCACTCGCGCCAAGCAGGCCGTGACCTTTTGGCGACCGAGCACGAGCGCCGACCACCTGACCCCGTTTTATTCCCTGGGCGACGTGGCGGTGGGTGACTACCAAAATATCAACCAGCACAAAATCGTCGCGGTAGTCAGCGAAGTGGACAAGGACAACGGCACGGCACTGCGCATGCCCGATGATTTCGAGTTGGTCTGGAAGCATTCGGGGCCAAGGGTAACGACTGCCTGCTCGGTCTGGCGGCCGATTGCACCCAATGGGTATGTGGCGATGGGGCTGGTGTGCGGTGTTGGCAATGACAAGCCGCCGCGCAGCACCCTGCGCTGTATCCGCGCAGATCTCGTGGTCGAATCCCAGGCTGATGCCTTGATCTGGAACGACAAGGGCAGTGGCGCTCTCACATCCTTCAGCGCCTGGACGGTTGCTCCCCCGCTGGCCTCTCCCGGAGAGGCGGTGCTTGCCCCCGGCACCTTTGCCGGGGCAGGTTCCTATACAAAACCGCGCTTACAACCAACGGCTTACGCCCTACGTATTGCGCTGACACTGCATTATCCCGCCTTACCGCCGGAACCGGCACACTGGCGTCCAGGGCCGGAGAGTGCACCCAGCGCTTATGAACTGCCATGGTTTACGGTAAAGGACGCTGTACTGAGCCCCGTGGAGCAACTGCAAAGCTCCCCGATCTACCGGCTGGAGAGGACCGACCGGCATGCCTTATTCGCCAGCGAGCGCAACGAAACAGACAGCAGCAAAATCGTCAATTGGCAGAGTCCGAAGGGGGAAAGCTACAATTATTCATTGCAACTCAAGACCCTGACCGGTATCGAGATATCCGGTGAATGGGCCGCGAATACCCCAGCATCGGCACTCAATTTCTCTGCCAGGCTCGACAGCGAGTTCACCCACGGTTCATCGACTCACGGCTGGGGAAATATGACGATCGTAGAGGTCATCGTCTATGTGCCCGCCAACCAATATGTCGACGCCTACATCACCAAGAGCAACTACACGTTGCTACGAAAGGACGGTAGCCAGTCAGGCCCCGAGCTGGGCTACTTCAGCGAGGTGAAGCTGCACTTTCACGAGCCTGCCGAACAGGTGCCCGCCCAGACTGTGGAACCCGAGGCCTTGCCACCTGCCGCTGAAACCACCTTAGAGGTAGCGACCCATGATGTCAGCGACAACACCCTCGTCCCGTAACTGATCCAGGGCCGCCTGTAGCTTGGCCACCAGTTCATCCGACACGTTCTTGTTCAGTGCCAGGTACAGCTCGGCACTGTTGAAGCGCAGCACGGTCTTGAGCCCGGTCACGCCCACCTGGCGCGCCAGGTAGCGGCCCGCGGGATCTCCGGTAGCCCACAGGTCGATTTGGCCATCCAGCAGTTTTTGCGCGTTGTCTTGATCGCGCAGAACCATCATTGGCTTGAGACCCTGTTTTTCAAGGGTCTCGGCAATAGCATCGCCTTTGTAGGCGCCGATCTTGTAGCGGCGCGCCTGTTCGAGGTCGTCGAGCTGGATCTTGCTGTCAGCCTTGGCCAGCAGCACCCAATCGTCCGGGCCGATGGGGCCGACCCATTTGAACAAGGCTTCGCGGTCCGGTAGGCGGGCCATCACGAACACGCCATAACCCGGTTTTTCCAGGGCGAGCTTGTAGATGCGCTCCCAAGGAAATCGCAGGGTGAGGTTGTAGGAAATGCCGGCGCGCTTGAAGGTTTCGCGCACGATGTCCACGGCGATGCCTTCGATGTTGTCTTCCTTGGCGAAGTTCTTGCCGTTTTTCGCCATGTTGTACGGCGGGAAGTTTTCCGTCAGCAACACCAGGGAAGTGTCAGACAGCTCCTCGGCGTGGGCTGGGCCCGCCAAAAGGATGGACGTACTGGCGAGGGCAAGCAGAAGATGTCTGAACATGAAGGGCGACCGGAATCCATGGCAAGCGCAAAGAGTGCCGCGCACTTGCCATGGTGTCCAGCAGCATTCAGCGAACGACGATACCGCGCGCGGCCATGTAGGCTTTTGCCTCGGGAACGGTGTATTCGCCAAAGTGGAAAATACTCGCCGCCAGCACCGCACTGGCGTGGCCTTCGATCACGCCATCGGCCAAATGCTGCAGGTTGCCGACGCCACCGGAGGCGATCACTGGGATGCCCAAGGCGTCGCTGATAGCGCGGGTTACGCCCAAGTCGAAGCCGTTTTTCATGCCGTCCTGGTCCATGCTGGTCAGCAGGATTTCACCCGCGCCCAGGCCTTCCATCTTCATCGCCCACTCCACCGCATCCAGGCCGGTCGGCTTGCGCCCGCCGTGGGTGAAGATCTCCCAACGCGGGGTTTCGCCCGGGCCAGAGACTTTCTTGGCGTCGATGGCAACCACGATGCATTGCGAACCGAAGTGTTGCGCGGCTTCGCCGACGAACTCCGGGTTGAACACGGCGGCGGTATTGATCGAGACCTTGTCCGCGCCGGCATTGAGCAGGTTGCGGATGTCTTGCACGGTACGCACGCCACCGCCCACGGTCAGCGGGATGAACACCTGGCTGGCCATGCGCTCGACGGTATGCAGCGTGGTGTCACGGCCGTCGACGCTGGCGGTGATGTCGAGAAAGGTAATCTCGTCGGCACCTTGCTCATCGTAGCGACGGGCGATTTCCACCGGGTCGCCGGCGTCACGGATGTTCTCGAACTTGACGCCCTTGACCACGCGACCGTTGTCGACGTCCAGGCAAGGGATGATGCGTTTGGCCAGCGCCATGGTCAGTCCTCAGCCGTTGTAGGCATCGCAGTAAGCCTGGGCTTGGGCGACGTCCAGGGTCCCTTCGTAGATCGCGCGGCCGGTGATGGCACCGATGATGCCTGGGGCCTTGGCGTCCAGCAGCGACTTGATGTCGCCCAGGTTGTGGATACCACCGGAAGCGATCACCGGGATCTTGGTCGCAGCAGCCAGCGCGGCGGTAAACGGCACGTTGCAGCCCTGCATCATGCCGTCTTTGGCGATGTCGGTATAAACGATGGCAGAAACGCCGTCAGCTTCGAACTGCTTGGCCAGGTCGATGACCTGCACGGTGCTGATCTCAGCCCAGCCGTCGGTGGCGACGAAGCCATCCTTGGCGTCCAGGCCCACGATCACTTTGCCAGGGAACGCGCGGCAAGCTTCGGCGACGAATGCCGGGTCTTTCACGGCCTTGGTGCCGATGATCACGTAGCTCACGCCGGCCTTGACGTAGTGCTCGATGGTTTCCAGGGAGCGGATACCGCCGCCGATCTGGATCGGCAGGCTCGGGTAGCGCTTGGCGATGGCCGTGACCACTTCGCCATTGACCGGCTGACCTTCGAAGGCGCCGTTCAAGTCCACCAGATGCAGACGACGGCAGCCCCCTTCTACCCATTTGGCAGCCATGCTCACCGGGTCATCGGAGAACACGGTGGAGTCTTCCATGCGGCCTTGGCGCAGACGGACGCAGGCGCCGTCCTTGAGATCGATAGCGGGGATAATCAGCATCTGGCAAACCTTATTCGAAATTCAGCAATGCTTGGGAAATCAGGGTTTCTCAAGCGACCACAGGTCGCTTTCGATGCTTTCGAACCTTTCTTTAAGGAGCGTCTGCGTATCGAAAATCGCCCTGTTGTAATAGTGCGGAGCCACTTCGGTGGTGAACAGCTCAAGAATCTCGGCGACCTCGAACGAGCCCAATTTAAGCTCGAAGCGGTCCTCCATGAAGCGCTTGATCTTGAGGGTGGCCTCACTCTCCTGCTCGGGCGTGAGGTTCAAGATCGGCGGCTTCGGCTTCCTGGCCATTTACCAGCGCCCGTCCCAGGCGGCGAAGTTCTGCAGCAATTGCAGGCCATGGGTATGGCTCTTCTCCGGGTGGAACTGCACGGCAAAGCGCGAACCTTCGGCCAGCGCGGCGGCGAAGTCGACGCCGTAGTGCCCGCTACCCACCACCTGGCCCGGCTTACCGGCAGCGATGTAGTAGCTGTGCACGAAGTAGAAGCGCGCCATGTCCGGCACTTCGTGCCACAGCGGGTGATCCACGGTCTGGCGGACTTCGTTCCAGCCCATGTGCGGGACTTTCAGGTGTTCGCCGTCTTCATGCAGGTCCTTGCCGAAGAACTTCACCTGGCCCGGGAACAGACCGATGCAGTCGACGCCGTCGTTCTCTTCACTGCTGTCGAGCAAGGCTTGCATGCCAACGCAGATGCCGAGAAACGGACGATCCTGGCTGACTTCGCGCACCAGGCTATCAAAGCCCAGGCGGCGGATTTCGGCCATGCAATCGCGAATCGCACCGACACCGGGAAACACCACCCGGTCAGCTTCGCGAATCACGCTGGCATCGCTGGTGATCAGCACCTTGCCGGCCCCTACGTGTTCGAGGGCCTTGGCCACCGAGTGCAGGTTACCCATGCCGTAATCGATAACCGCGACCGTCTGCATTACAGGACGCCCTTGGTCGAGGGCATTTGCCCGGCCATGCGGTCGTCCAGCTCAACGGCCATGCGCAGCGCGCGGCCAAAAGCCTTGAACACGGTTTCGATCTGGTGGTGGGTGTTGGTACCGCGCAGGTTGTCGATGTGCAGGCTGACGAGTGCGTGGTTGACGAAACCCTGGAAGAATTCCTGGAACAGGTCGACGTCAAAGCCGCGGCCCACATTGGCACGGGTGTACGGCACATGCATCTGCAAGCCTGGGCGGCCGGAGAAGTCGATGACCACGCGCGACAGCGCTTCGTCCAGCGGGACATAGGCGTGGCCGTAGCGACGGATGCCTTTTTTGTCGCCGATGGCCTTGGCAAATGCCTGGCCGAGGGTGATGCCCACGTCTTCCACCATGTGGTGGTCGTCGATGTGCAGGTCGCCCTTGCCTTCGATATCCAGGTCGATCAGCCCGTGACGGGCGATCTGGTCCAGCATGTGCTCAAGAAAAGGTACACCGATATCAAATCGGGCCTTTCCGGTGCCATCCAGGTTGATCGAGGCTTTGATCTGGGTTTCCAGAGTGTCGCGCTCGACGGACGCCTTACGTTCGGCCATCACCAGCTCCGCAAAATCATTGGGCGAAAAAGGCAGCCATTATAGGGGCGCGGGCGCTAAACAGAAACATCGAAGGGGATAAGACTGACGAGTTGAAGCGAGGAATGTCGGGGATAGACATGTGCATACATGTGGGCACCAGCTTATGTGGCGAGCGGGCTTGCCCCGCGTTGGGCTGCGAAGCAGCCCCAAAACCTACCTACGCGTTTTAACTGAAAAAACGCGCTGGTCTCATTGGGGTCGCTTCGCGACCCAACGCGGGGCAAGCCCGCTCACCACACAAAGCCAGGCCCTACAGGGTTTGCATCAGTGGAACAGGACTGCGGTCTTCTGCAGGGTCACCCACACACCCCACGCCAACGGAATACCCACCACCAGCCAGGCGGCAATCGCCAAAGGCACGGTGCCAGGGGCAGCTTTCCACTCCAGGGAAGTAGTCGCGTCCGCGCCTTTGTCGTGGCCCAGCGCCTGTTCGGCGGCCAGTTCAGCGTCGGTCATGAAGTACTTGTCGGCCACCGGACGAACCAGCAGGTTGCAGATGAAACCCAACACCAGCAGGCCGGCGAGGATGTACAACGTGATGTCGTAGGCCGCGGCGCGTTCAACGCCGATGCTCAGCTGGTATTCGCGAAGGTAGTTCACCAGTACCGGGCCCAGCACGCCAGCTGCAGCCCAGGCGGTCAGCAGGCGACCATGGATCGCGCCAACCATCTGGGTGCCGAACAGGTCGGCCAGGTAGGCCGGAACGGTCGCAAAACCACCGCCGTACATCGACAGGATGATGCAGAACGCCGCCACGAACAGCGCCACATTGCCCAGGTGACCCAGGTTCGGGATCAGCGCGTACAGGGCAAAGCCCAACGCGAAGAACACGAAGTAGGTGTTTTTACGGCCCAGGTAGTCGGAGAACGACGCCCAGAAGAACCGGCCACCGATGTTGAACAGGCTCAACAGACCGGTGAAACCCGCAGCGATGGCTGCGATGGAAGCCAATTGGCCCGCATCCAGTTGGCCAAACGGCACATCCACACCCAGCAGCTTGCCGCCGAACACTTCTTGCAGCAGTGGCGAAGCCATGCCGAGGATGCCGATACCGGCGGATACGTTCAGGCACAGCACCAGCCAGACCAAGCGGAATTGCGGGGTTTTCCACGCCACGTTCACGTGCACGTGACGGTGAGTGATCATCGCGTTGCTGGCCTTTTTCGCCGGCGCGGTCCAACCCTCAGGCTTCCAGCCGGTAGGCGGCACGCGGTAGGACAAGGCGCCGCCGATCATGAACACGAAGTAGATCGCAGCCATTACCAGGAAGCTCTGCCACACGCCCACGCTGTCGGGCGTGGCAAAGTGGCCCATCAAGGCTGCTGCCAACGGAGCGCCGACCATCGCACCGCCGCCGAAGCCCATGATCGCCATGCCGGTCGCCATGCCGCGCTTGTCCGGGAACCACTTGATCAGGGTCGACACGGGCGAGATATAGCCCAGGCCCAGACCGATACCGCCAATGACCCCGGAGCCGATCCACATCAGCCAGATCTGGTGCGTATAGATACCCAACGCCGAGATCAGCAGACCACCGCACCAGCACAATGCCGATACAACACCGGCCTTACGTGGCCCGGCGTGTTCAAGCCAGCCGCCCCAGATCGCTGCCGAGCAGCCCAGGAAGATGAAGAACAGGGTGTAGATCCAGCCCAGCATGGAGATGGGCCAGTCGCATTGGGACGAGAAGACTTGGGTGATGAAGCTCATGTCCGGCGCGCAGGCGACCGGCTTGGTGATGCCCAGTGCCTTGGACAATGGCAGCCAGAACACCGAGAACCCGTAGGCCATGCCGATGCACAGGTGGATGGCCAGGGCGGCCGGTGGAACCAGCCAGCGGTTGAAGCCGGGCTTGGCGATGATACGTTCCTTGGACAGGAACGCAGGCTGTGCGGCAGTTGAACCTGCCACAGTGCTAGTGCTCATTGGTGTTTCCCCCAGTTGTTAGTATGTGTCCGTCAGGCGCTCTCTCCCTCGGCCTTGCACGCAAAGCGTTGGCCGTTGTTGTTGAGTAAAGCTCCATTTGAGCGCGACGCTATGTCGCAGAAGGCAGACGAACCTGCGCAGATTAGCACCTGTGGATGACAGAAAAACCAAACTGATATCACCTTTTTAAGGAAATCTGTTTTGTTTGACGCCAAAAACCCGTTTCCCGTCCCTGGATACAATGTAACGATCGGGGCACTGACGCAGGCCGTCGGGCGTTATACTCTGCGGCTAAATTTTGAAATCGACATACAAGGACTCGCCCATGAAAGCGTTCGGCAAAATCCTGGGTCTGGTACTTCTCGGGCTGTTGCTGATCATTGTGGCTCTAGGCTTTGCCCTGACCCATCTCTTCGATCCCAACGACTATAAAGACGAGATTCGCCAGATTGCCCGCGACAAGGCCCACATCGAGCTGACGCTCAATGGCGATATCGGCTGGAGCCTGTTCCCCTGGCTAGGCCTGGAACTGCACGAAGCCAGCGTGGCGACCCTGACCGCGCCGACCCAGCCATTCGCCGACCTGCAGATGCTCGGTCTCTCTGTCCGCGTGCTGCCGCTGCTGCGCCGCGAAGTACAGATGAGCGATGTGCGCGTCGAAGGCCTCAACCTGCGCCTCAACCGTGACAAGCAAGGCCACGGCAACTGGGAAGACATCGGCAAGAACGTGACCGAGGCGACCGTCGGCAGCCCAGGCTCGACCGAGAAACCCTCCGAACCCGAACCGGAAAAACCCTCGAAGCCCATTCGCCTGGACATCGACAGCCTGACGGTCAACAACGCTCGCGTCGAATACAACGACGAGCAGACCGGCAAGCAGTTCAGCGCTGAAAGCATCCAACTGAGCGCCGGTGCCGTGCACGAAGGCGCCAGCATTCCGGTGAAGCTCACTGCGTTCTTCGGCAGCAACCAGCCGGTGATGCGCGTCAAGACCGAACTCAACGGCAACCTGCGCATCCAGCGTGCGCTCAAGCGCTATCAGCTTGAAGACATGAAGATCAGCGGTGAAGCCACGGGCGAGCCGCTGCAAGGCAAGACCGTGACGTTCTCCACCCAGGGCCAATTGCTGGTGGACCAGGCGGCCAATATCGCCGAATGGACCAATATGAAGTTGTCGGCCAATCAACTGCGCGCACTGGGCGAGCTGAAGGTCAACGATCTGGACAAGACTCCGCAGCTCAGCGGCGCGCTGTCCATTGCCCAGTTTGACCTGGCCAAGTTTCTCGACGGTGTTGGCCACCCGCTGCCGCCCATGGCCGAGGGCAGCCTGAGCAAGGTCGAACTGGTCAGCCGCCTCAAGGGCACGCCGAGCAGCGTGGCCCTGGAAGACCTGAACCTGAAACTCGACGGCAGCACCTTCACCGGCCGCCTCGCCGTGGAGGATTTTGCCAAGCAATCCCTGCGCGTCCAGCTCAAGGGCGATACCTTCAACGCCGACAACTACCTGCCGGCCAAGTCTGAATCCGCCAAGGGTGCAGCCGCAGCCCGCCAGGCCGAAGTACAGAACAGCGAAGCCGGTGCCATGGCCGCCGGCGGCACCACACCGCTGCCCGACGCACCGACCAAAGGTGCCTGGAGTACCGACAAACTGCTGCCGCTGGCGCGTCTGCGCACGCTGGATGTGAACGCCGACCTGGCCTTCGGCCAACTGACCTTGAGCAAGCTGCCAATCCAGAATGCGGCGCTCAAGGCGTCGGGCGTCGATGGTCAACTCAAGCTCGATACCCTGAGCGGTGGCCTCTACAACGGTACTTTCCAGGCCAACGGCAGCCTCGATGTGCGCCAGGATATTCCGGTGCTGGCGCTGCAAAGCCATATCAAGCAAGTGCCGGTCGAACGCATCCTGCAAGCCCAAGGGCAAAACCCACCGGTGAAGGGCCAGATCACCTTCGACAGCAACCTCACGGGCCGTGGCAATAGCCAGAAAGCCCTGATCGACAGCCTCAACGGCACCGCCAGCTTTGTGATCAACAACGGCGTGTTGCTCAACGCCAACCTTGAACAGCAACTGTGCACCGGTATTGCCCTGCTCAACCGCAAGACCTTGAGCAGCACACCGCAAGGCAAGGACACGCCGTTCCAGGAGTTGAAGGGCAACCTGACCTTCCGTAACGGCGTAGCCAGCAACCCTGACCTGAAAGTGCGCATCCCCGGCCTGACCGTCAATGGCAACGGCGACATCGACCTGCGTGTGCTGGGCATGGATTACCGCGTAGGCATCATTGTCGAAGGCGACCAGCGTGCAACGCCGGACCCGGCCTGTCAGGTGGGCTCGAACTTCCAGGGTATCGAAGTACCGCTGCGCTGCCGTGGCCCACTGGAGCTGGGAGCCAAGGCCTGCCGCCTGGACAAGGACGGCCTGGGCCAGGTCGCCATCAAGGCGGCCGGCAACCGCCTGAACGAAAAGCTGGAAGAGAAGCTCGACAAGGTTAATCCACAACTCAAAGACGCTTTGAAAGGCCTGTTCAAACGATGAGAAACGAGCAGTTTTCAGCGGCGGTGTTGGACTGGTACGACCGCCACGGTCGCCACGACCTGCCCTGGCAACAGGGCATCACGCCTTATCGGGTGTGGGTCTCGGAGATCATGCTGCAGCAGACCCAGGTGAGCACCGTGCTCAACTATTTCGATCGTTTCATGGCTTCGCTGCCAACGGTCGAGGCCTTGGCGGCCGCGCCGGAAGATGAAGTGCTGCACTTGTGGACCGGCCTGGGTTACTACACCCGGGCGCGCAATCTGCAAAAGACCGCGAAGATTGTCGTGGCCGAGTACGGCGGCGAGTTTCCCAAGGATGTCGAGAAGCTCACCGAGCTGCCCGGCATCGGTTTGTCCACGGCTGGTGCGATCGCCAGCCTGAGCATGGGCCTGCGTGCACCGATCCTCGACGGCAACGTCAAACGCGTGCTGGCACGCTTTACCGCGCAAGAGGGCTACCCAGGCGAGCCCAAGGTGGCCAAGCAGCTATGGGCCACCGCAGAACGCTTCACGCCTCATGATCGGGTCGACGCCTACACCCAGGCGATGATGGACATGGGCGCCACGCTCTGCACCCGCAGCAAACCCAGCTGCCTGCTGTGCCCACTGGAAAAAGGCTGTGAAGCCCACATGCTCGGCCTGGAGACGCGCTACCCAATCCCCAAGCCGCGCAAGGCTATCCCGCAGAAGCGCACGCTGATGCCGTTGCTGGCCAATGCAGAGGGCGCGATCCTGCTTTATCGCCGTCCCTCTACAGGCCTGTGGGGCGGCCTGTGGAGTTTGCCGGAGCTGGACGACCTGCAAGACCTGGAACACCTGGCCCACCAGCACGCGCTGGAGCTGGGCAAGCAACAGGCGCTGCCAGGGCTGATCCACACCTTCAGCCACTTCCAACTCGCCATCGAACCCTGGCTGGTCCAGGTCGAGGAATCCGCCCATCACGTGGCCGAGGCAGACTGGCTCTGGTATAACCTCGCCACCCCGCCGCGCCTGGGCCTTGCCGCCCCGGTAAAAAAACTGCTGAAGCGCGCGGCCGACGTATTGAATGCAGGAGTTCCGTCATGACCCGCACCATCATGTGCCGCAAGTACAAAGAAGAATTGCCAGGCCTCGAGCGCCCTCCGTACCCAGGCGCCAAGGGCCAGGACATTTTCGAGCACGTCTCCGCCAAAGCCTGGGGCGACTGGCTGAAACACCAGACCCTGCTGATCAACGAAAAACGCCTGAACATGATGAACGCCGAAGACCGTAAATACCTGGCAGGCGAGATGGACAAGTTCTTTTCCGGCGAGGAATACGCCAAGGCTGACGGCTACGTGCCGCCTGCTCAATAATTGATCAAAAACCGGGGTCTGCACGTAAGCGACGGTAATAATTAAATATTTTTTGAAAACTTGCTTGACGACCCCCTGAAAAACCCGTTTAATGCGCCCCGTTGCCCAGATAGCTCAGTCGGTAGAGCAGGGGATTGAAAATCCCCGTGTCGGCGGTTCGATTCCGTCTCTGGGCACCACTATTCAGTTTCAGGTGGTGCAAACGTCATCTGAAACACACAAGAAACCCGCCTAGTGCGGGTTTTTTGTTGCCTGGCATTTATCGGCCTAGCCTGAGGCGATTCAGCATCACCCCAGTAGATCTTTCACTTTCCATCCCACATCAACGTAAACACCGCCACCCGCTCCTGATCGGAGATCTGAAAGCCCCGCTCCTCGACTCGATCAATCCAACCCTGCGCCGACAGCTTCTCGCCAAACCGCACCAGGCGCCCATAGCGCTTGAAGACAGCTCTCAGCACATTGATCATCGCAGGGTAGCTGCAGCCGCCGTCGAAGCAGATGCTCAACCAGCCAATTCGCGAACGGCCGATCACGTGGCCACAGTCAGGCCGCTTAAAGTCCTTTTTCGTCATATCCATGAGGCTTCCAGTACGGCAATTCCAAAAAACAGCTCAATTGAATGACTGATCGGTCACCCAGCTGGCGAACATACAGCAACTTGCTGAGTCATTTCAGCAAAAACACCATCAGTGGATTGTCGTTCAGCCGCCCCTCAAAGGTCGGCGCCTGACGCTCAAGCGGCGTCCCTTGCAGCAGTGCGGTCTCCTTGCGCGACACAATTACCCAGGCGGGCCGAGGCAAGCCCTCTAGCCCCTCGAGCTGTTGACCGCCGACAAACAGCGGTTGCTCATCATGGTCCAGGTTCATCATGTAGCGCACCGCCCAAGTGTCTCGCCCCAAATTGATAAACACCAGCGGTCCAGGCGTCTCTGCACGCAGAGCTTCTACCTGACCGACAAACTTGCGGGTATCGAACTGCATATCCTTGGACGGCTCCACCACCGTCACCAACAACAACCATTGCGCCAGCAATGCGATCAGGCTGAGCCACACCAACCGCCCCGCTCGCCGCCAGGCGATCAGCGCCGCCACTTGCAACACCCCTAACACGCCAATCAGCAACGGCAGCGAAACGTCAGGCCAGTAACCATGCTTTTGCCACGCATGTCGACAGACGAAGACTACAACCACGCACAACGCCGGTAGCGCCACGACCAGCCCTTCGTAGCATCGGCGCACGCCCGAGAGCCAACTCGGCGCCTGGAGCAGCCCATAGGCCGCGACAGCCGCAAACATGGGTACCATCGGCAGGATGTAATAGGCGCGCTTGAAGTGCGGCACCGACAGCCCGAGCAAGATCATCAAGCCGCAGGCGCCGAGTCGCACCACCAGTTGCATGTCGCCTTCGAACCGCTCGGACCAGCGATGACGCAGCGCAATCAGGGTGGCCAGCGCCAACGGCACCACCGGGAAGTAGCGGTAGAGGCTCAACTGGAAGTAGAAATAAAACGGTTCTCCAGTTTCATCGAGACGACCGCCCACCTGCATCCTGAACACCTCGTCTGCAAAGGCGTCGCCCCCACTGATGCGCGCCAACTTCATCAGCAACCACCAACAGATTGCCAGCAGCACCAGGCCAACAGTGCCGTGAATCAGCACCTGCTTCACTCGCTCCCCTGGACTGCCCAACGCCCAGTACACACAGACCACACCACAGACTTCGATCAACCCCAGCGGCCCGCGTATCGCAAAGCCCAGGATGAACAACGCAAACACCGCAAGCCGCCTCCAGCGCCCGCCACTGTGCAACAGGTAAAAACTTCCTACACACAACAACGCCACCATCTGATCCAGGCAGACAGAGCGGGATTTTTCGAGCAGCTGGGTGGTAAGCAAGGTCAACAGCACAGTGAGCAGCGCCCACTGACGATTCGACGGGGCCAGCAAGCGGTAGATCAAGGCAACTACGCCAGCCGAAGCCAGAGCGGTGGGCAGCACATTGGCCAGATGATTGGGCGCGCCAAACAGTCGGGCAAACACAAAGCTGAAAAAGGTCGCGGTTCCAGGGTAATCCGCGTAGGGCTGACCATAGGTGGTCGGGAAAAGACTCGCGCCATGGCGAAACATTTCTTGCAGGAACAGCGCCCAGCGTCCGTCAAATCCTTGGGGCTGCTGATCCCAGATCCCCAGGGTGAACAGCAGCAGGGCAAACAGGAAAATGCCCAGGGATTCCAGGCGAAAACGGTTGCGGTGATCCATCGGTTGACCTGTCAGTTAGGGGCGCCGACTTATGGTGCCGAATGCCCTGCTGAATAGCGCCTGAACAGACCTGAACATTCCCGCGTTTACCGACCTGCGGGCCACACCCATTTCGGGATCAACCGAACGTAAATCAGCTCACCAACGAGCTCGACCAGGGTTTGCAGGATCACCGCAGTCGCCGCCAAGCCACGCACATCTTCGGGTAGCGCCAGCGCCAAGGGCAGTACCACCAGCGAATTGCGCGTCGATGCGCTGAACGTCACCGCCCTGGCCGTAACCGCAGGCAGTGCAAACAGCCGCGACGCCAGCGCGCCCATCAACGGCGCCAGCAACAGGAAACCGACGTACACCGGGATCACCGGCAGCAACAGGTTGATATCCCGCACCACCGACGTGATCTGCGAACCGATCACCACAAACAGCACCAATGCCATCGCCGGCACCGGTATCCACGCCCAGCCGCCGTTCCAAGCACTGACGAGTGATGATCGCCGCGCCACTGAAGCCGTGAGAACTGCCACAACCATGGGCAGCACGATCAACCAGAGGAATGCCTCGATAAATGGCTGCACCTCAACAACCACTCCGGACTGCGCCCCTAGCATCACGCCCAGGTAGATCGGCAAGAGCGCCAACTGCAGCAACAACAGCACCGGCGTCGCCGCCAGCATCAACCGCGAATCACCCTTGCCGATATGAGTAAACACCACCACGTAGTCGATGCACGGGGTCAGCAATACCAGCAACGCTCCTACCAGCAGTGCCGGGCGTCCTGCGAGGCCTTGGGTCAATGCCCACACCAGTAACGGAATGAGGATGAAGTTGGCGAACAGTAACGCTGACAGGAAGCGCTTGTTGGTCAGGCTTTGACGTAGGTCCAGAAAGGGGATTTGCAGGAACATTGCATACATCAGCACTGCGATGGCGGGTGTGATCAGTGTGCCGAGGTGGTGGGCGAATGAGGGGGCGAGCAGACCGAAACCGGCAGCCAGCAGCACGACTACGAAGTACAAAGGGATCTGGTTGCGTTCGAGGGTATCGCGGGTCATGAAAACGCCTTGGTAGATCGCAAAGGTGTAAGCCTATGTATCTATTGGCGCAAGGTCGAGTGGAGCGGAACCAACGGTCATAGCTGGCAGCCTGCTCTTCAGTTTCAAACTCTGAAACGATGGGAGATAGTGGGATGCTCATAGAGACCTCCTTAATGGATGCCTGCCAGACGCGGTGCAACTGCTGGCAAACTGGTGAACTGTTACTAAAAAAATAAGAAACCTATTAAGGCCGAGAACCCAATGAATTTGAACGACGCCTCTTTGCGATTGCCCTCGGCCTCACCTGCGCGCGAACACCGCGAATCCTTCAAGGAGGCCGCCGCCGACGGTCACCTCATCAGCGGCTTCACCTGGCGACACATCAGAACCGATCCAACGCGGCCCGTGGTGATCATCAACGCCGCCACCTCCGTCCGCTGCCGCCACTACGCCCGCTTTGCCGACTACCTGTTCGCCAACGGCGTTGACGTCATCACCTACGACTACCGTGGCATCGGCGAATCCCGCAGCGGCTCGTTGCGTGGCTTCAAGGCCTCATGGTCGGATTGGGGCGCGCTGGATTTCGAGGCAATGCTGAAGCGCGCGCAACGGGAGTTTCCGGGGCAGCCGATTGATGTCGTCGGCCATAGCTTCGGTGGCTGCGCGGCAGGGCTCGGGGCGTCGGGCGCGGTCATTCGGCGGATCGTGACCGTAGGCGCGCAGTTTGCGTACTGGCGCGACTACGCAGCGAGTGTGCGCTGGCGGATGTTTGCCAAGTGGCATGTGACAATGCCGTTGCTGACGGCACTGTACGGGTACTTCCCCGGCAAGCGCCTGGGCTGGCTGGAAGACACACCTGCGGGCGTGGTGAGGGACTGGAGTACACCGACGCCCAGCTACGAAACACGTCCCAGCGGGCGGGCCTTGGGCGAGCTGCCATTCAGTCGTGTAAAAGCGCAGATACTGGCCATCAGCATCACTGACGACCCGTTCGGGACCGTGGCCGCCATCGAGCGATTATTGGGTTACTTCGACGGCAGTGAGCTCACTCATCTGCGGATCGCGCCTGAGGACATTGGTGAAAAGACGGTCGGCCATTTCGCATTTTTTCGCAGCGAGTATCAGGATCGGCTGTGGCCGATTGCATTGGCGTGGCTTCAAAACGGCCAATTGGCTGCAGATACCCTTGGGATTTCCCTCAACCTGCGCTTCAATACCCCATCCCGAGCCGAAACCTAGGACGCTGAGCCCATGGCCTCGCCGAACAAGCAGCAAAAACGTGCCCACCGGGCAAAGGCCAAGGCCAAGCAGAACCGTACCCAGCGCGCCGTAGCGACCAAACCGGATGCGTTTGCCGGCGACGACAGCCGCATTGACCTTGAGTCAGTGGATTTGACCGAGCTGTTCGTAGAGATGCGCACCGCGGGCGAGACCAGCCAACAAGCCCTGTGCGCCGTATTCTTGGCCCACCCGTTGCTGGCACTGGTGCTGGAACAGGAAGGCGAAGAAGAAGCCACCGACTTTATCCTTGCAGCGCTGATCGAGTATCGGCAGTGGGCTACAGATACCGATGATGAAGCCGCAGCACTGGCGTGGATCGAGTCTCCGCAATTCCAGGCGGATTACGTGGCGGCCTCAAAAGAATTGTCACAACCTTGAACCTGTAGGAGCCGGCTTGCCGGCGATGGGGGCCGTTAGGACGCCATCGCCGGCAAGCCGGCTCCTACAGTCATCGTTTAGTTCAGTACTGCAGCGCCTACTCTCTGCGCCTTGCGACGGCTCGCCACAATCAGTCCCGCCACCACCACCAACAAGCTCAGGACACCGGTCGCAATAATCTCGATCCGATGCGCTTCCTGAAACAGCATGATGGTCAGCGTGCCCACGATGAACACCATCACCGCGTAGGTCAGGCCTGGGAACAGCCACATCTTGAAGACAATCTTCTCGCCCGCCGCCGTGCGTTTCTGGCGCATGCGCAGTTGCGACACAGCGATGACCAGGTACACCAGCAGCGCAATAGCGCCGGAGCTGGCCAGCAGGAACTCGAACACCGCCGCAGGGGCCACGTAGTTGGCGAATACCGCCAGGAACGCCGCGCCAGTAGACAACAACACCGCCCAGTAAGGCGTGCCGCTCTTGTTGGTGCGCTTGGCCACCGCCGGTGCATCACCGCGACGACCCAGGGAGAACAGCATGCGCGAGGCGGTGTACAGCGCCGAGTTCAAGCAGCTGGTCACGGCAACCAGTACCACCAGGTCGACGATCAGCTTGGCATTCGGGATACCCATGCGCTCCAGCACAGTCTGGTAGGAACCTACGGCCGCCAGGGTCGGATCGTTCCATGGCACCAGGGACACCACGATGAAGATCGACAACAGGTAGAACAAACCAATGCGCCAGATCACCGAGTTGGTGGCCTTGGTAATCTGCTGGCCTGGGTTCTTCGATTCAGCGGCGGCGATGGTGACAATCTCGGTGCCCATGAAGGAGAACATGGTGGTCAGGATCGCGGCCAACACGGCGCCCATGCCGTTGGGCATGAAGCCTTGGGTGTCGAACAGGTGCGAAACGCCGCTGACCTGGCTGGTCGGCAGGAAACCGAAAATCGCAGCCAGACCAAGGATCACGAAGCCCACGATCGCCACAACCTTGATCAACGCAAACCAGAACTCAAACTCGCCGTAGTTCTTCACGCTGAACAGATTAGTCGCCGTCAGCAGCAAGGTGATGATCAGCGTAAAGGCCCAAATGGCTACATCCGGGAACCAGGCATGCAGGATGGTCGCAGCCGCGTTGGCTTCCAGCGGAATCACCAACACCCAGAACCACCAGTACAACCAGCCGATGGTGAAACCGGCCCAATGGCCAATTGCCCGGTCGGCGTAGGTGGAGAACGAACCGGTATCCGGCGACGCCACGGCCATTTCGGCCAGCATGCGCATCACCAACACCACCAGCGTGCCCGCAGCGGCGTAAGCCAGCAGTACGGCCGGGCCGGCGGCAGCAATCGCGTGGCCGGAGCCGACAAACAAACCGGCACCGATGACGCCAGCAATCGACAGCATGGTGACGTGACGCGGTTTGAGCCCCTGTTCGAGGTCATTGGAGCTTTGCGTACTACTCATTGACACACCTTTACGAGGAATTGCGAAAACGGTCCGCCCGGCCCGGGATCTTTCTCGTGAAAAGAAACCAACAGGGCGTTCTTTATTTTTTACGCAAGATTTGCGCCAAAATGTTACAGAGCCGCGATTGACGCGGGCTGTAGGACGTTTCAACATCACTTGCAAGTCATTGAGAACAATGGCATTCCGCTATAGCGTTACCGTGCGACCCACATATACGACGAACAAACGCACCATAAACACACACAAAAAGTACGTGACGCCCCACAAAAGGGCTGATATGCACCGTTTGCCCGGTTAACCCTTCCAACACCCGGCCAAAGCTGGCACCATCGCGCCCTTTTTTACGCGAAGCCTGCGGTTTTTCGGGTTCAAACGGATGTTCGGTTGTTGATGGCGCGACACGCTGCTGTGCCGATGCGACACCTTGCCGCACACCACCTGTTTACCGCCGGCCATGCTGTTGGCTGCCATCAAGACGCTATGCTAGCTTGGCGCCTCGCCAGGAAGGCGGCCCAACAGCAGGATTGCAACGAACACAATGAGGACCCCACATGGCCGAGGCCACGCCCGCGCTTGAAATCCGCAACTTGCATAAACGCTATGGTGAGCTGGAGGTACTCAAAGGTATCTCGCTGACCGCTCGCGACGGCGACGTGATCTCGATCCTGGGTTCCTCCGGTTCCGGCAAGTCCACCTTCCTGCGCTGCATCAACCTGCTGGAAAACCCGCATCAGGGCCAGATCCTGGTCGCCGGCGAAGAGCTCAAGCTCAAGGCCGCGAAAAACGGCGAGCTGATGGCCGCCGACGGTAAGCAGATCAATCGCCTGCGCAGCGAAATCGGGTTTGTGTTTCAAAACTTTAACCTGTGGCCGCACATGAGCATCCTCGACAACATCATCGAGGCCCCTCGCCGTGTGCTTGGCCAAAGCAAACGCGACGCCATCGAAACGGCCGAAGCCCTGCTGGCCAAGGTCGGCATTGCTGACAAACGTCACGCCTACCCTGCGCAACTGTCCGGCGGCCAGCAGCAACGGGCGGCCATTGCTCGCACCCTGGCGATGCAGCCTAAAGTCATCCTGTTTGACGAACCCACTTCGGCGCTTGACCCGGAAATGGTTCAGGAAGTACTTAATGTGATCCGCGCGCTGGCCGAAGAAGGCCGCACCATGCTGCTGGTCACCCATGAAATGGGCTTCGCCCGTCAGGTGTCCAGTGAGGTGGTGTTCCTGCACCAGGGCCTGGTCGAAGAGCAAGGATCGCCACAGCAGGTGTTTGAAAACCCGCTTTCGGCGCGCTGCAAACAATTCATGTCCAGCAACCGCTAACGGAGCAACATGCATGCAGAACTATAAAAAATTCCTTCTGGCCGCGGCCGTCTCGATGGCGTTCAGCGCCACGGCCATGGCAGAAACCTTGAAAATGGGGATCGAAGCGGCTTACCCGCCGTTCAACAATAAAGACGCCAGCGGCAACGTCGTCGGCTTCGACAAAGACATCGGCGACGCCCTGTGCGCCAAGATGAAAGTCGAGAAGTGCGAAGTGTATGTGTCCGACTGGGACGGCATCATCCCGGCTCTGAACGCCAAGAAGTTCGACTTCCTGGTGTCCTCGCTGTCGATCACCGATGAGCGCAAGCAGGCCGTCGACTTCACCGACCCGTACTATTCCAACAAGCTGCAGTTCATCGCGCCTAAGGCCACCGCCGACTTCAAGACCGACGCTGCCTACCTCAAGGGCAAGACCATCGGTGCGCAGCGCGCGACCCTGGCTGGCACTTATCTGGAAGACGAACTGCCAGACACCACCGCCAAGCTGTACGACACCCAGGAAAACGCCTACCTCGACCTGACCTCCGGTCGCCTGGACGGTATCCTCGCCGACAAGTACGTGCAGTACGAATGGCTCAAGAGCAAAGACGGTTCGGCCTATGAATTCAAAGGCGACCCGGTGGTAGAAAGCGACAAGATCGGTATCGCCGTACGCAAGGGCGACCCACTGCGCGAGCGCCTGAACAAAGCCCTGGCAGAGATCAAGGCAGACGGCACCTACAAGAAGATCAACGACAAGTACTTCCCTTTCAGCATCGAATGATCTGAACGGTATGCCCGGCGCGCTCACTTGAGCGCGTCGGCTTTTTGCACTGCCTGCCGCGATATGAAAACACCATGAATTTCGATCTCTACGGATTCGGCCCGGCGCTTGCCGCTGGCGCGCTGATGACCGTCAAACTGGCGCTCACGGCCCTGTGCCTGGGGCTGGTGCTCGGCCTGGCCGGGGCCCTGGCCAAGACTTCGCCGTACAAGCCGCTGCAATGGGTGGGCGGTGCTTACTCGACTATCGTTCGTGGCATTCCCGAATTGCTGTGGGTGCTGCTGATTTATTTCGGCACGGTCAACCTGATGCGTGCCCTCGGTGAGTTCTTCGGCAACCCCGACCTTTCCCTCAGCGCCTTTGCCGCCGGGGTTATCGCCCTGGGCCTGTGCTTTGGCGCGTACGCTACGGAAGTGTTCCGTGGCGCGATCCTCGCCATTCCCAAGGGCCACCGCGAAGCCGGCGTGGCATTGGGCCTGTCGAAATTCAGGATCTTCACCCGGTTGATCATGCCGCAGATGTGGCGCATCGCCCTGCCGGGCCTGGGCAACCTGTTCATGATCCTGATGAAAGACACCGCGCTGGTATCGGTGATAGGCCTGGAAGAAATCATGCGCCATGCGCAGATCGGCGTGACCGTCACCAAGCAACCCTTCACCTTCTTTATGGTTGCCGCCTTCATGTACCTGGGCCTGACCGTGCTGGCCATGACCGGCATGCACTTCCTGGAAAAACGCGCCGCCCGCGGCTTTGCAAGGAGCACCCAATGAGCGGCGACTACAGCTGGCTGGCGCATTTCGACCTGGGCCTGAACTGGGCCGTGATCATCAAGTGGCTGCCAAGATTGGCCCAGGGCGCGACCCTGACCCTGGAACTGGTAGCCATTGCCGTCATCGCCGGTCTGCTGCTGGCAATCCCACTGGGTATCGCCCGCTCATCGCGCCGCTGGTATGTCAGCGCCCTGCCCTATGCCTACATTTTCTTCTTCCGTGGCACGCCCTTGCTGGTGCAGTTGTTCCTCGTCTACTACGGCCTGGCGCAGTTCGACTCCGTGCGTGAGAGCTTCCTGTGGCCGTACCTGCGCGATCCGTTCTGGTGCGCCACCGCTACCATGACCCTGCACACTGCGGCCTATATTGCCGAGATCCTGCGCGGCGCGATCCAGGCCATTCCGCCGGGTGAGATTGAAGCGGCACGTGCGTTGGGCATGTCCAAGCCGAAGACACTCTTCTACATCATCCTGCCACGCGCCTCGCGCATCGGCCTGCCGGCGTACAGCAACGAAGTGATCCTGATGCTC
This sequence comes from Pseudomonas sp. TWR1-1-4, assembly GCF_049897165.1. Classification (NCBI taxonomy): domain Bacteria; kingdom Pseudomonadati; phylum Pseudomonadota; class Gammaproteobacteria; order Pseudomonadales; family Pseudomonadaceae; genus Pseudomonas; species Pseudomonas sp. TWR1-1-4. The sequence goes on from NZ_JAFCVS010000006.1 coordinate 413,168, forward strand.
AAGGCCAGCGCCCTGGCCAGTACCGTCACCTTGCTGGAATTGACCGGCATGGCGCGGACCATCATCGCCCGCACCTATTTGCCGGTAGAAATATTCTTCGCCGCCGGGCTGTTCTACCTGCTGATGGCCTACATTCTGGTGCGCGGCTTCAAACTGCTGGAACGCTGGCTACGCGTCGATGCCTGCCAAGGACGTTGAGGCACGCTTCCAGGCGCTGGATGCGTTCCTGATAGAGCATCAAGGGCTGTGGAAACCACGGCCCTTTACTCACCTGCACTTACCTTGGGAAACCGAGCACCCGGAACTCACCCAGTGGCTGCGCCAACGCTCGTTGGACGATGCGGAAGCCAGTCACAACCACCCCTTTGACCTGCCGGCGCCGGCACCTTTTCCACAACTTGCCGTGCAAGCCAGACAGCTCAGTGCTGTGGATAAGTTACCGACGCAGCCCCTGCCCCCGGCTCACCATCGCCTGAACGTCGATGTGCCGGGCCGCAAGTGGGAACAGATCGAAGCCTTCGGCGCGGCGCTGCAGTTTGCACAAACGCCCAAGCATTGGCTGGATTGGTGTGCGGGCAAGGGTCACCTCGGACGCCGCCTGTTACAAGCCGGTCAAGCGCTGACCTGCCTGGAATACGACCCGGCGCTGATCGCCGCAGGCCAAGCCTTGAGCGACCATCACCGCCTGCCGGTCACCCATCGCCTGAAAGACGTGATGGCCGACGTGGCAATCAGCTCAGCACACACGCCCGTCGCCCTGCATGCCTGTGGCGACTTGCATGTGCGGCTGATGCAACTGGCGAGCACGGCCGGCTGCAAACAGCTTGCATTGGCGCCCTGCTGCTACAACCGCATCAACGCCAATTCCTACCAACCACTGTCCAACGCCGGCCGCGCATCACGGCTGCAGTTATCGATCGATGACCTCGGCCTGCCGCTGAGCGAAACCGTCACCGCAGGCAAACGGGTGCGTCTGCAACGGGACACGTCCATGGCGCGGCGCCTGGGTTTCGATCAACTGCAACGTGAACTTCGTGGCGTCGACGAGTACCTGCCTACACCCTCCCTGCCCGCCAGCTGGTTGGACAAACCCTTTGCCGACTATTGCCAGGAACTGGCCAGCTTCAAAGGGTTATCCACAGGCGAACAGGACTGGACGGGCCTGGAGGCGTACGGCTGGCGCCGTCTGGCCGAGGTCAGAAATCTGGAATTGGTACGCGGTCTATTCCGGCGCCCGCTGGAAGTGTGGCTGGTGCTGGATCGGGCATTATTTCTCGAAGAAAACGGCTACAAGGTCCAGATAGGCACTTTCTGCGAACCCGTACTGACACCGCGCAACTTGATGGTGCTTGCCGAGCGCGAATAAAGGGCAAATTTGTTGCAGCACAGCCTGTGGATAACTCTGTTGATGAAATCTTTACGGAGCCTGTAGCCATCTGCGCTGCAGGTCACAAACCGAGCTGGTCATTTTTTGTTCACAAAATAAAACGCACGCAAAACAGGCAGTTGCGGCGTGATGAGAACAGCTCCACAAAATGGCTGTTTAGTGACAGCCGCATCCAACCGATTGTGCATAAGCATCTGGCGTTCAGCGTATAACCAACGCTTCAGGCGCTTGTTTTTGGCGCCTTCAACAACCGGCAAAGATCGTTGATATCGTCAGCTGCCAGCCCCTTCTCCACGCTATCCAATGGGTCGACACCAAACGCCAGTGCTTCGTTGATCGCTATGTCGCGGTGCACTTGCAGCGCCGCTTTCCCCAGCCTTTGCGTGAAGGCCTCGACCATGTCCAGGCTGAAGGCATTCCTTTCATCCACTTGGTTGATAACCACTTGCACGCGAGGCGGGTGTTGCCCCTCAAGATGCGGGGCAAGCAGTACATCCAGATGGTCAAGGGTGCCCAGGCATGCAGCATCTGCCTGCACGATGACCAGCACCACATCGGCAACGCTCACCGCTTGATGGAAGTAGACGTTGTTACCGGCGGGGGTATCGATGATCACCGTATGCCGCGCACTCAAGTCCAGGGACGCGAGGTGTTGAGCCAGCCAGCACGGCTCGTGCTTGAGCCAGCGCTCCAGGTTTTCCTGCTGTGGGGTATCGATTTCGCCAAAGGGGATCACCTGGCAGCCAGCGAAGCTGAGCTGTTGAAGCGGGCTCCATGGCCCATGTTCCAGGCTGGTGCGCCCGATGCCCGGCAACGCCGGACTCACGCCGAAGTGGAGATGCAAGGCGTTCTGCGGGTCCAGGTCCAAAGCCACGACGGACTCACCCTGACGTTGCAGACCACTGCTCAAGGCGGTGGCCAGGGTGCTACGGCCGACGCCGCCATTGATCGACACCAGCGCCACCACTTTTGGCTTGAGGGGCACGGTGTCTGCGTCCTGGTTGACGGCAACATCATCCGCGCGGGGAATACTGCCGAAGAAATGCAAACGCGACTCCATGCCGCGCTCATCCTGGCAGATGTCCTTGCCGAGCAAGGCTAAAAGACCATCAGTAATGCCCATAACAAACCCCTCATCACGGCGAAGCTCAAAGACGTGAAAAGGTCAGCTGATACGACTGCTTACCGCAGGTCTTTTTGTGGTCGCCCTAGTGCAAGCAGTCTGCTTCAGGAGCGTAAAAGTGTCATTATTTTGATGAGATAGTTGCCTATTTTTTAGACAAGCGGCAAATAGTCAAATTACTGACCAATACTGATCACATCGTAGGGCGTTTGCAGATCCCGCTCCGGAATCTCCCAAATCAACAACTTAGGCGGCGTTTGCTTGAACGCCGGGCTTTCAAAATAGGCCTTGGCCGCGCCGGAGAATTCGCCACCGTCTTTGCTGAAATTGCCGACCGGCGCATTCAGGGCTTTCTGCAGGAAGCCAACAAAGTTGGAATTACGCGAAAACGAGGTGCCGATCAGTGCCACATTGGGCAGGCCCGCGTCGCCAAACAGGTCATCGGCATTGCTGGTCGCGCCACCGGTTTCATGGGCGGTGCTGGCGGCAACTGATTCGCCGGCTGGCTGCAACTTGGGCGGCAACCAATCGAGACCTGCCAGGCGTACCAAATCACCGGGGCGCACGGCGAGCGGTGCCTGGGTAATGCCGAAGGTTTGTTCCGGCGTGGCCTTGATGCCGCGTTGCTGGATACGTTGCGCCAGAGCCTGGGCACCGGCGTTGGAGCCGATTTCGCTCCAGTGAGTATCCGTGCGCAGGTAAGCCTCGGCGCCCAGCGGCTTGAGCGTATCGGTCAGGTCCAGCGCTGAAACGCCGGAAGCCTGCAACAACTGGGTCCAGTCCTGGATCCGGCTATCGAGCACCGCCGGGCGGTACAGGCCGCAGCGTTGGGCGGCGGCAATGCGGCTCTTGTCCGGCACCACTACCACTTGCAGATCGATACCTTTTTGACTCAGTTGTTTTTGCAGGTCGATCACCGCCTGGGCCTTGGTCTGAGCATTGGCTTCGGCGTGACGGTTGATGCGCAACTCATCGCTGATAAACAGCCAGCCAGGACACCCCGGACGCACGCGCGGCCCGGTATCGCCAAACGCCAGCCAGCTGCCACCACGCTCCAGGTTCGCGGCCTGGATCGCCAACGGTGCCTTGGCCAGCTCCTTGGCAAAACGGTGGGTCAGGTCGCCGTGCAGCAGCATGTCGCTGTTGACCTTGGCCGGCATATAACTGATCGGCCCCTTCACCATCAGCCAGGCGCAGGAGATCAGTCCCGCCGCCAAAAAGGGCACCAGCACCCAGGCCGCCAGGGGGCTGGTGCGAACGGCCAGGTCGCTCGGTGGAGTCGGCGCGGTAGGAGCAGGCATGGTCGGGCGTCCTTAGAACTGAAAGTACAGAAACGGTACGGCGTCGCGGCTGGCAATCAGCGCAAACGACAACACAAACCCGGCCACCGGCCACAGCGAAGCCGCCACCACAAACCAGGGCTGGGTGCCGAAACGCTGTTCGCAACGCACCTGCCAGATCGGCGCAATGATGCACACCAGGCCCAACAATGCCGCCATGCCATGGGCCGGGCGCATGGCCACGGCCATCGCGTCACCCAGGCCCATGCCGTGCATCCCGAACTGGCCCGCGTACATGGTCAGGGCCGAGTGGAAGTCCGGCGCACGGAACAAGGTCCAGGCCAGGCACACAAACAGCAATGTGAGGAGGTGCGACAACACCGGCGGAATGCTCGGCAGGCTCGAACGCGACCACGCACGGTCAACGCACAACGCCACGCCATGGGCCGAACCCCACAACAGGTAGTTCCAGCTATCGCCACCGTGCCACAACCCGGCAATCGCCATGGTGAGAAACAGGTTGCGATAAGTGCGCCATACGCCGTCGCGGTTACCGCCCAAGGCGATGTACAGGTAGTCGCGCAACCAGCTGGACAACGACAGGTGCCAACGCCGCCAGAAGTCCTGGATGCTGCTGGCCAGGTACGGCCGGTTGAAGTTTTCCGGGAAGTGGAAGCCCAGCATCAGGCCCAGGCCGATGGCCATGGCGCTGTAACCGGCGAAGTCGAAGAACAGTTGCAGCGAGTACGCCAGGCAACCGATCCAGGCGTCTACCAGGCTTGGGTTCTCCAGGTGAAAGGCAATGTCCACCAGCGGCGACAAGGTGTCAGCCACCAACACTTTCATGCCCATGCCGATCATGAAGCGTCGCGCGCCGAGGGAGAAATTCGCCCAGTTGAAATAGCGCTGGTTCAGCTCACGACGAACCCAGTCATAACGGATGATCGGACCGGCAATCGAGTGCCCGAACATCGAGATATAGGTGGCGTAGTTGATGAAGCTGCGCTCCACCGGCACCGTATGCCGGTGCACATCCACCAGGTAGGAAATCGCCTGCAACACGATGAACGACAGACCGGCCGGTAAAGCCACACGCTGCCAATCAAGCGGCATATAGCCGTACCAGGTGATCACCTCACTCACCGTGCCGGCGACGATGTTGGCGTATTTGTACCAACACAGCACCGCCGTGTTGAACACGATCAACGCGATCAACAGGCGCACCCGGCCCTTGCCATCCTCACGGGAGCGGTCCACCAGCAAGCCGCCGACCCACGCCACCACGGTCAACACCATGTGCAGGAACAGGAACAACGGGCTCAACCAGCCGTAGAACAACCAGCTGCCGATCAACAGGATGACATTGCGCCAGCTCGGACGAGCCAGGGCATAGATCAACAGGAAGGCCGGCAGGAACAGCGTGAGGAATTCGAGTGAGGCAAAGACCATGGTGGTGTCGGACCCGATCAGTTAGCGAGTGCGTCAGAGGCGAACAGCAACTTCGAGCCTTCGTCTGAAGGAACGGCCAAAACGCTGTAGCGCTCGCCCGCCTTGAGGGTAAACGTCAGCGGCTGGCCAACCGGCGCGCCGGCGCATTTGAGCTGCACCGAGAGTTCCACCGGGTTGATCATGCGACGCTGCACCGCACCTTCCGCGACCTTTTTGAACAGCTCGGCCTTTTGCGCCACGGCTTCCAGGCTGGCGTCGGCGCAGGTGGCGTCGGCGTTGATAAAGGCCAGGGAGGCTTTGAGTGCGTTGAAGTCGTCCGGCACTTCGCGCACCACCAATTGGCGCGTGGCGCCCTTGGCATCGACCAGTGCAACCACCGTGGCGAATTCGCCAGGCGCCACTTTCACGGAGAAATCGGTGTTTTTACCGGCGCTGCTCAACACGCCTTTGATCGGCTTGTCACCGCCGACCACTGGCAAGAAGGCCGAAACGGCTTTGTCGCCATTCAACACCAGGCTGGCCTTGGAACCTTCGGCCACCAGCTTCAACTCGCCAGGCGTGCCGTTGGCAAAACGCAGGAACGCTGCGTCTTGCTCCGGGCCCGTCGGGTACAAAGGGATGTCGGCGCTGTAGGCGCTGACGCTGGCGAGCAAAGTCGCCAGGCCCAGGGTCATCCGTTTCATTATTTGCTTCCTTTACCGTAGGCCGATGGCGGCAGGTCACCCAAGGCAGTACCGATCGCCTTGGCCCACTTCTGATAACCGTCGATGGTGAAGTGCTGGCCGTCGGTGGTGATCCACTCGCCCGGTTTGGAGAACGTCAGCGAATCGATGTAGGTGCACGGCGCCACGTTGCTGGCCAGGAACGACGACATCAGCTTGGTGCGGGTGTCATCCTTCTTGTACTGGGAACCGACTTTGCCCCATGGCGGGCCGACCCACACGCATTTGGTGCCGGTGTCGGTGATGGCTTTGGTCAGCGAGGTCACGCTTTTCCAGGCCCAGGCTTTCGGGAACACCGGGTTGGTGTAAGAGCCCATGGTGTCGCCGATGATCAGCACGACCACGTCGGGCTTGTCCTTGGCGATCAGTTCCTGGATCGGCGTGGTGCTCATGGCGTTCTTGCCATAGATCACGGCCTTGCCGGTGGGCGTGCGTTCGCCACCGCACTCGACTTTTTTCGGGACAACCCAATCCGCCGCACCGGCACCGCACGCACCGATGGAGTGAACCACCGCGCCTTGCTTGGTGAGGTTGTCTTGCAACGGGTTGAGCAACGAATCGGGAAAGCTCATATGACTTTCGCCCAATACCAGCATGGTTAGGCCGGCAATCGCAGAAACAGGCATGAATGACTCCGATTAATCAGTTGGAATAAGGTGAACGGTACGGGCTGACCGGCAGCGGCATAGGCCCGCTCAGGTCTTCGAACAAGTAGCGCAAATAAGCATTACCGGCGTACTGGCGGTAGTCCTGGGCGTTGTCGACACCGATTTCGCCACCCAGGTAGAACCGCGAGCTCAAGCGGTATTCGGCGGCGGCGTTGAAGCTGTAGCCGAGGCCGGTTTTGCTGTCGCTGGCATAGGTGCGATTACCCACGGTCTGGCTGTCTTGAAGATCGTTGTGCCCCGGGAAGTAATCGACGCCATCTTGCTCGATATGCTGCACACCTACCGAAGTTTTTACTTGGTAGCTGAAACGGTCAAAGCTCTGGGCCCAACGGATCGGCACGCCTAGAGAGAAGAAACGTTGCGGACTGAAGTAACCGCCATGACCGTAGGTGTAATAACCCTGGTTTTCCTTGAAGCCCATCACCGAACCACTGATGCCCAAGGTCAGAGTGTCCCGTTGGGTATTACGCAGGTACCAGTAGATACCGCTGCCCAGTTCCAGACGGGTATTGTCCTCTACGTTGTTACCCAGCATTTCATGCAACGACGCATAGCCATAAACACCCAGCTTTTGGTTGTCGTAGCTCAACTCGCCACGGCCGCCGTTAGCGGTCACACCGCCCCATTTTTCGCCAGTGCGCTTATCTTCTGAGCCGGCGAACGAGGTCACGCTGTCAGTTACTGGGCGACGAGAAATATTGGCGCCGTAGCGGAAGTTCGAATTCGCCTCAAACGGTCGCGCAACACTCACACCACCGATCCAGGTCTTGTAGGTGAAACCTATCGGGCTGACCCCGAGATCCGCCTTCAACCCCTGATCAGGATTCTCTACCGCGATGGCAAAACCGACGCCGCTGTCGCTTTGCTTGCCCAGCTCATCGTTGGTCCCACCGCCAAAGCGCTGTGCTGCGAAGCCTTTAACCGCACCAGACGTCAAATGCACCGGCGTCACGCGCAGCGCCACCGTGTTATCACCCACCGGCATCCGCGCTTCAAACGGCGCTTCCACATCGGTGATTTTGCTCAGGCCTTTCTCACCGTTGTTGCTGCGAGCGCTCAAGCCTTGCACCACATAACCGGTACGGTCACGCAGGATGGTATCCAGCGCACGCCGCGCCGGGCTCAGCTCGGGACTGTCGATGGAGGCAATGCTCGATGGCGGCACAAACGGATCGCTCAGGTCGTTGGACGTTGCACTCGCAAACGCGTTGGACGTCACGCTCTTGGTTGGCGCATCGATCGGTGGCGGTACGGCGCCGGCAACGGTCAGGTCGGTGACCTGGCGGCGCTGGCCCGGCAAGCCTACGAACGGGTTGTACGAAGTTCCTGGAGCGCCAGCCTGGGCCACTTGAGTCTTGGCCTTCATGGCGTTTTCAATCGCCAGGGCCTTGCGCAGCAACTCGGCAGCTTCGCTGTTCTTGCCCAGCCCTTGGTAAATGCGCGCGGCCGAGGTGAGTGTCTCCGGGTTACCCGGCTCCAGCGCCAGCGCCTTGTCACTGGCGCTCTGCGCCAAGCTGCGGTCATTGCCTTTCAGGGCGATGTCCGCCAGGCCCAACTGCAGGCGTGCGTTGTTCGGGTTCTGCTGGATCAACGGCGCGTACAACTCCATCGCCTTCTTGCCGTTGCCACTGGCGGCGTACATCCGCGCCAATGCGCCGACGCCAAGCGCGTCATTGGGACGCTGGGCCAAGGCCGGGGACAGCATGTCATAGGCGGCCACCAGGTCGTTCTTCTCGCGCAGGGCATCCGCCTGTTTGACCCGGTACAGGTAAATCAGATCGTCATAGCGCTGGCGACCGATTTCGCTCAAAGGCTGGCCTTGCACTTCGCGCAGGATCTCGCCCGCCTCACTGTACTTGTTGGCCTTGAGCAACACGTTGGCGTACAGCAGTTTCTGGTCGACCGTCGGGTTGGGGTTGTTCTCCACCACCTTCTGCATCATGTCCAGGCCGTACTGCGCGGCGCCGACTTCTACATAGGCGGCGGCCAGTACGGCCACACGCTCAGGCTTCTGACGGGTCAACGGCTCGGAACGCCCCAGCAATGCCAAGGCTTCCGGGCGCTGGCCACGGCGAGCGGTTTCGATGGCCACGTCGGTCTGCTGGTGCAGCGCGATATCGATCGCCAGCTCGTTCATGTCTGCCGTGCGCTGCGCCGCGGGGATACGCCCAAGGGTCGTCTCGGCCTGTTTCCACTCGCTCAGTTGCGCCGACAACAGCGTGCTGGTGTACAGCGCGTCCGGTTGGTTGGGCTGGGTCTTGAGCAAGCCGTCGATCAACGCACGGGCATTGCGGATCTGGCCGTCGCGCAGGTACATGCGCGCCAGGGCAAAGCGAGTCCACGGGTTTTCAGGGTCAGCGTCGAGAGCCTGGCGATAGGCAGCTTGTGCGCCTTTCACGTCACCGCGTTGCTCCGCCAGTTTGCCGACCTGGGTCGCGCGCAATGCGTTGATTTTCACACTCGGTGCGAACTTGGCGCGCTGCGCCGGCGAGACCGAGTCGATCAGCTTCAAGGCCTCATCCGGTTGACCCGATTGGGACAACACGTTGATCAAGCCACTCAAGGCATCCGGGTCACCGGGATGACGGGCCAACACCTTGCGGTAGCCGGCTTCGGCTTCTTCGAACTGGTTGTCCTGAGACTGGAAACCCGCCAACGCGACCGCCGCGCCAGGCTGGCCTGGGTTCAGGCGCTCGGCCTGGGCCACCAGGTCACGGGCCTGGGCGCTGCGGCCGGCGCGTTGGGCGTCACGGCTTTGGCTGATCAGGTTCCAGTAGCGTACGTCATTCAGGGCCGACTGCCACGCGGCACCACCGGGCAAGCGGGTGGCCTGGACGAGGTAGTTTTCGGCTTCGCTGTAACGCTCTTGCTGTTGGCGCAGTACGCCCATACCACCGAGGGCATCGACGTCATTGGATTTTTGCGCAAGGCGCGCGGCCAGCAACGGTTCGGCAGTTTTCAGGTCGCCGTCATCCAGCGCCTTGAAAGCCTTGGTCATCTGCGGGTCACGCTGCCAGGTGCCGCCGCCTTTGCCTTGGGCAATGCCTTTGTTCATCAGCGCGCGGATCTCGGCGTCATCCGGATGCACGGTGAGGAACTGCTGGAACAGCGACACCTGGTCCGGCTTCGGCGGGCCGAGCCAGATCAGCGCGAAGCGCCAGGTTTCATCGGCATTGCCACCCACGTCGTTATTCGGTGCCAGTTTAGCCAGGGCACGAATGCCGTCAGGCCGCGTGGCCGGGTTGCGCGCCAGGTGCTTGGCCAGGAACAACGCAACGATCGGATCGTTGGGACGCTCACGGGTCAATCGCTGCAGGCCAGCGATGGCCTCATTGGTGCCCTTGGCGGTGAATCCAAGCGTGTTGTAGTACTCACGGGCGATCAGGCCTTGCGGCTGACGCCCCTGGAAAATCTGGCGATACAAGGCCACGGCCTGCTCACGCTCGGCATCCGGCTCGCCCAGTTCGCGCGCCTGCTCCAGCAACTTGGCGTTGTCCGGCACAGCCACGGTAATGTCCTGCTCCAGCTGCAACGCCTGACGCGGCACCGGGCTCAGCGCTTGCAAGCGGGCCAGGTACTTTTGCGCTTCAGCCGGACGGTTCTGTTGCACCTGGATCAAGCCGATACCGTACAGCGCATCCGGTTGCTCAGGAGACAGGCTCAAGAGTTTCTGCCAGGTTTCCAGCGCGCGCTCAGGGTTCTTTTTCGACTGCCAGTAGTAGCCCTGCTCAATCAGCAGGGACTGCGGGTCGCTGGTTTCAGCCACGCTGGCCGTCGAGACCAGGGCGGCGAGAATCGCAATGGCTAGCGTGTGACGGCGCATGCGGCCTCCCAGGATAATTTGACCGTACCGTCTTGTTCAAAACGGTACTTCTGATCGGCAAAGCCCTGGCCGAACAGGCTGAGCATGTAGTCGTAGTAGATCGGCTGTGCACTCTCGGGTGCTGAAGGCGCCAGGGCCTTGGCGAGTGCCTCGTCGACCTTGGCCTTTTGCAGCTGCGCCAGGGCGGTTTCGCCGCGGGCCTGGAAGAAGGCAATGGTGGACGCGGAGAAACCCATCGGCGTGTAGCCGTTGTTTTTCTCGGCTTCGCCGGTCAGCACGTGGATTTTTTCCGGCGGGAAGCCCGTGACCGACGCGGCCGTTGCGCGGGAAATACCGCCCAGCGACTTGAGCATCGCCGCCGCCAATGGATCGCCTTTGGCGGTCATGCCGGCCCACATGTAGGTGCGGATCGCGTCGTAGCTGCCCAGGTCATCGGAGAACGGGTCGACCACAAACAGCCCGGCGTTGGCGCTGGTCGCGCGATAGCCGACCCAGTTGGCCGCGAGGCCATGAGGGTTGCTGGCGGTATCGGCGAGCATACGCGCGTTGCTTTCAGCCACTTCGTTCCAGCCGGCGTTCGGGCGTTCTTTCTGGAAGCGACGCAGTTGTGCAAGCACCTGGTAGCTCGGGTTGAAACGCCACAAGCCGCCCGGATGCACGTAGCCCACCGGCCCCGGCAACAGCATCTTGCCCAGGCCGGGCACACGCACAATCAGGTTGCGTTCAACGTTGGCCAACAACAATTGCGCGTCGGCGCGGTACTGCGGTGCATTCCACACGCGGGCCGCTTCGAGCAAGGCGTAGGCCATCCACAAGTCAGCGTCGCTGGCGGAGTTCGGGTCGATCACACCCCAGGTGTTATCAGCTTTTTTGCCCCACAACCAACCCGGCAGGTTCTGGCCGATGTCGGAGCCCGACATGTTGGCCTTGGTCCAGGTCCACAGCTTGTCGAAGCTCGCACGGTCGTTGCCGACCAACGCAAAGAACATCGCGTAGGACTGCCCTTCCGAACTGCTCTCGGTGGGTTTCATCGACGAGTTCAACACTCGCCCATCGTCCTGCACAAAGCGCTTGGCGTAGTTCTGCCACAGCGGCCAGTCACAGGTTTGCGCCTGCGCGCTACCGGCCAACATCACCGCGCCCAGCGCTGCCAGGGCCATGCGCTTGAGCGGGCTCATGCCAACCGCCGTTTTGCACGTGCACGCAGTGACAGGTAGATCAGGGAAGTAACCACCGCCAGACCCAGGAAGGTGATCAACAACATCCAACCCAGGTGCTGCGACAGCTGCCATTGCATGAATTTGAAGTAGTTGAGCTTGCCGACGTAGTACTGCTCGTCACCCACCAGCGAGCTGATAGTCGTGCCCTGCACCACGGCCAGGCTGCCCTGGATCGAGTCTTTGTAATCGTCACCGCCAATTAGCGCCGAGGTGGCTTCCAACAGGCCCTGCGGCTGGTTGCTGGCAATCAGCACCACGCTGCGGCCGCTCTTGAGTGGCGATTGGAAACCGGCCAGCCAGGTGCTGTTGCTCAGGCCTTTGAAGGTAATGCCGGCGTTGGCTGGGTGCTGGTTGGCCGCCGGGTCCGGGCTGACCCAGCTACGGACATAACGTGGCAGGTCAGACAGCAGGAACTGGTGCTGTTCACCATCGCTGGTGGCCGGCAGGTATTGCTGCCACTGCTTGAGCAGCGGTTGGTTGGCGGCGGTGGCGAGCACCAGCAGGTCTTTGTCGGCAACGCTTTGCACGTCCTTGGCCTGCACCACTTTGACGGCGGTGGCCGGGTAGCCGGTGGCTTCGCCGAAGCGGCCCATCACGGTCAGGTAGGCGGTCATCTCGTCGGTGCCGAAGTTATCGGGCATGACCACGGCGGATTCCGACAGGTCAGCCAGGCGGGTGAACGGGAAGCCGGAGTCGTTGAATACGCCCAGGTTCGGCATGGCGATGTAATGCTGGTAGCCGGTGACGTCGAGGGTGGAATCCGGGTCGATGGAGCCACGCATGTTGTCGACGATGATGTCGCGGCATTCGCCTTCTTTGATGTAGTCGTACATGAAGCGCAGTTGCAGCTTGGACTTGGGCGATGCCGAGCTGATCGGCAACAGCGTCGTCACTTCGCGCGGCAGGCTTTCGTCTTTCTTCAACTGGTCGAGCAGGGTCTGGCCGCCGCCCAGGTTGGTCACCGACGGCAATGCCACGGATTTCATGAACTGATCATTCAGGCCGATCAGCAGCGACGAATTGGTCGACACTTGCTGTGGCGTGTAGCGGTATTTGAGCTTGAGCGGCACGCCCTCTTCACGCCAGTTGAACAGGTCCGGCGGCAGGCGCATATCGACGCTGATCGCGCCAGGGTTGTAGCCCGACACGCTGAGTTTCTGCTGTTCGATCAACTCGCCCAGGCGCACCGGGCGGTTGCTTGGCAACCAGTTGGGCGCGTCGTACGGACGGCGCGGTGCCAGGCTGTCGAGCTTGGTGATGACCACGCTGTTGCCGGCCAATACCGGGTTGCCCAGCACGACCGCGTTGGCGGCGCGCTTGAGTTCTTCGCCGTCACGCCCGGTGACGATCAGCAGTTTGCCGTTGACGTCATTGGGGTTGGCGATGAGGGTCAGGGTCGGACCGGTCGGCTTGGCGACCGCAACACCGTGCACGTCCAGTGCGTCGGCGGTTTGCACCAGTACGATGGCGTTGCCTTTGGCCGGCAGCTCACCGAGGGTGGTCGGGAACGTCGCGCCCCGGTAGCTGGCGAGGCCGCCGATCCATGAAGACAGGGCACCGGCCGCTTCCAGCGCGGCGCTGTCGGGCGCAGTGGCGAACACAAACGGCAGGCTGACCTGGCGCGCGTCACGCTTGTCGAAGAACGGCAGCGGCAGCACGGCCAGGTCATCCTTGAGCACGATGGGCTCGACCTGCACTTTGAGCTCGCTGCTGTTGCTGATCTTGGCCCACAGGCTGCTGTGCAGCGGGTCTTCGCAAGACATGGTGTAGTGGCCGATGAACTGCAGGCTCAAGCGGTTGAACTCGGTGATCAACTTCGGCGGAAGCTGCACCAGTTGCTCCTGCTGGATGCCCGCGCCGTCTTTGGGCAGCGCCAGGCTGGCGGCGACTTCGCCGTTGACCAACACGTTGATCTGCGAGAGGTCGGCCAGCAGCGCCGGCGAGTAGCTGTACTTGAGCAGCAGTTGCGCGCCCTTCACCACTTCATCGGCACGGATATCGAAGTTGACGCTGTCGGACGACTCCACGCCTTGCAGGTTCATGGTGTCGCGACGACCCAACTGCTTGAGGGTCAGGCTGTAGCCGTTATCGGTGCTTTGTACCGGCACGGTGGTGGCCGCTTGCTCGGCAGCTTGCGCCAGGGTGTTGAGGCCCATCAGCGAGGCGATCATCAGCGCGAGTGCACGGCGCGGATGAGGGCGAGCGAATATCTTCGAGGTCATGGCTTGTCCATCAGCGTATCAAGCGGTTTTGTGGGGGTGCGGCTCAAGGCCAGACGCAGTTCATGTAGGGTGGCGCGGCCCAGGGTGAACAAGCCGCCGATGCCGATGGAGCCCACTTCACGCAGGGCCGCCAGCGGTGTATCCGGCTGGCCGGCGCCCCAACTCGCGGCCCAGGTATCGGCGCGGGAAAAGGTCAGGCGAACCAACTCGCTTTGCTGGCGCAGGCTGAGGGGCTCGAACTGGGCGCCGATCTGCGCGCCCTTGCTGAATACCACGCGGGCATCGAACAAACTGTCCTGGCCGTTGCGCGACAGCACCAATCGCACGCGCTCACCCTGGGTGATCGAGTGACCATCGGAGAGCATCAAGCCGAAGCCGTTTTGCGAGAAATCCTGAGTCGTGCCTTCAAGCACACGGCCGTCAGCACAAATGATGCTCACCGGCAGCTTGGCGCTGACACGCGGTTCGGAACGCACTTGGCGCGCTTCCGAAGCCACGGCCACGGCGGCGCTGGTGATGATCAGGTTGTAGAGGGTCCAGGTCAGGTTGATCGCTACCGTCACAGCGGTGGACTCATCGCCCCAGATCAATTGGTGGATACCGAAGCCCAGGCCGATCAGATTCACCGCCAACAACACCAGGTACGGGCGCGCGAGCTTCCAGTCGAAGAACTGCTTGTCGATGATGCCGCCCTTGTCGGTGACGTTGAAGCCACCGGCCTTGGGGTTGACCAGCGCCACCAGCACCGGCGGCAGGATGTACCAGGCCAGTACCGTCTCGTACACCTCGTTCCAGAACGAGTGACGGAAACGCCCCTGGATCCGCGAGTTGGTCAGGCTTGAATGCACCAAGTGAGGCAATACGTAGGCAACGATCATCAGCGCCGACGCGTGGAAAATCTCCGCGCCGAACACGAGGTAGGCCAACGGTGCGGTCAGGAACACCAGGCGCGGCAAACCATAGAAGAAGTGCAGCATGGCGTTGGCGTAGCAGATGCGCTGGCCCCACTTGAGGCCCTTGCCCAGCAGCGGGTTGTCGGTGCGGAAGATCTGCGCCATGCCCCGCGCCCAGCGAATTCGCTGGTTGATGTGGCGCGACAGGCTTTCGGTGGCCAGGCCCGCGGCTTGCGGGATAGCCAGGTAGGCGGTGTTGTAGCCCAGGCGGTTGAGTTTGAGCGCGGTGTGGGCGTCTTCGGTCACGGTCTCGACGGCTACGCCGCCGATTTCCAGCAGCGGCTTACGGCGGATGACCGCACAGGAGCCGCAGAAGAAGGTGGCGTTCCACAGGTCGTTGCCGTCCTGCACCAGGCCGTAGAACAACTCGCCCTCGTTGGGCACGGCGCGGAAGGTATCGAGGTTCTTTTCGAATGGATCCGGCGAGAAGAAGAAGTGCGGCGTTTGCAGCATCGCCAGCTTCGGATCCTTCAGGAACCAGCCCAGGCTCACTTGCAGGAAGGAGCGCGTCGGCACGTGGTCGGCGTCGAACAGGGCGATGTATTCACCGTCGGTGACCTTCAACGCTTCGTTGAGGTTACCGGCCTTGGCGTGGAAGTTATTGTCGCGGCGAATGTAGTTCACGCCGACCTTGCGGCAGAAGTCACGGAAGTCGTCGCGGCGGCCGTCGTCCAGCACGTGGACGCGCAGCTTGTCCTTGGGCCAGTCCATTGCCTGGGCAGCGAAGATGGTCAGTTTTACGATGCTCAGCGCTTCGTTATAGGTCGGGATGAACACGTCGACCGTCGGCCACTCTTCGGGCTCGGTCTTGAGCCACACCGGCGTACGGCGCAGCGGCCAGGCGGTTTGTACGTAGCCGAAGATCAGGACGATCAGGGCGTAGAACTCGGCGGCGACCAGGCCGTAGCCGAAGAACATGTCGATCCAGGTCTCGAACCCGAGGGTGGAGGTGAGCCGCCAGAACATGTAGCGCAACGACGCCACCAGCGACAGCACCACCAGCGCGAGGATCGCCAGGCGTCCGGGAATTTTGCGCAGCACCAGCACCGCCAAGAAGCACACGCCGGCAAACAGGCATTGGCTGTAGAGGTCGAGCGGTGCGCTGATAATACCCAGCAACAGCAAGGCCCCGAGCACGCAACTGGCAACAACCAGCACCGTACGCAGCGCCGCAGGCCACCGATTGAAGCGCGCAATCGCGCCATTTAGGCGCTGTTCAGCGCGCCCTTCGACGAAGGGCGTGGAGGACGTATTGTCGGTCATGGAAGGTCCGAGTCGATGCGTTCGAGCAAGGTGCGGCACAGGGCGTGGACGTCCTGGCTGCCGATACTGTTGACGGTGGGGTCGAGGGGATCGCGACCGTAGGCTTGGGCTTCACTGAACGCTGGGTCGCGATGAACCGTCCCCAGCAGGGCAGCACCCAGACGGGTCTTGAACACCTCGGCCATGTCCAGGCTGAAGCGGTGGGCCGCGTCCAATTGGTTGATCACGTAGAAGCGCTGTGGCGGTTTTTCGCGAGTGAAGTACGGCGCAAGCACACTGTCCATCTGGTCGAGGGTGCTGAACGAGGCCACATCCGGCTGCACGACTACCAGCACCGCATCGGCCACCGACATGGCCTGGCCGAGGTACACGGTATTGCCGGCCGGGACGTCGATGATCACAGTGTCCTGGCCATTCAATTTAAGGCTGGCCAATCGTTTGCCCAGCCACTCGCTATCCTCACCCAACCAACGGTTCAGACTCTGCTGCTGCTCATGGCCGGTGCTGCCAAATGCCACCAGCCTGCAACCGGCAAAACCGCGTTCAGGCAGGGCTTCCCAGCTTTCATTGAGCAAGCTGATCGCGCCGACGCCAGGCATGTCGAGGCCAAGGCACAGGTGATGACGCAAAGCATTCTGCGGGTCCAGGTCCAGGGCGAGCGCCGGGCGACCCTGGCGCTGCAGGCCGCTGGCAATCGCGGCGGTCAGGGTACTGCGACCGACGCCGCCTTTCACCGAGACAACCACCACGACGTTGGGGTTGGATTGCTCCGAATACACTTCACCGTCACGCCCCTCCATCACTTCGGGCGGCCGCAGGTGGTCGGCTTCGCCTTGGCTAAGCTCCTCCAGCAGACGCAACAAAGGCGCTGAAGGCGCTTCGATCACAGGCAGGGCTTGAGTGACTACTGGGGTCTCGAGAACCTCTACATCGTCCTCAATAAACTCATGGACGAAGTCGATCTCGCGGTAGCCACTCGGGTTGGCACCCAGCTTGTTGAATAGTTTTGAAATGTCATCTGCTCGACTCACTCACTGCCCCTCCCCACCTGTTTGCGCTCTAAAGGCGATAAAAAGGTCAGCAATAAGCTGACCTTGTATTTTTCTAGTTATGTGGTGTCGGGCGCATTCTGTGATATCACATTGATGGTGTCAGTATTTTGATGCTTTTAGTTCAAATTAATCCGACGAACGGCATAGCGCCATTTTTATGACTTTTGCGTGATAAAAAATTCATTCGCTGTAAGAACATGAACTTGCGCTGTTATTTCGCGAAAATTGCTGTCTGCGTGGACAACAACGGCGCAAAACTGACATACCCATCAATAAATATTCGATTGCCCAACATGGTCTCGAAAAATTACCTACATCAAACCGCGATTAATCTGACGGTTTATATCGCGCAACAGAATACGGAAACCTCACCTGTATTCAAGGGAAAACCAGCCGAGCGGTTGATTCGAATCACCCGCGAAGCCACGGCCCGTGTATCGGTGCGTACAGGCGGCGCCTCGCTGGACAGCGAAGCAAAACCCGCGCCGCACGACTCCCCTAAGGCACTCAATCTGCTAAGCCCGGAGGATACCGCCCATTAACTAAACTAAATTGATCGCAGTCAGCCTGTTGGCTGTTGGCTTTTGCTGCAAATGCCGACAGAAATAGGCAGTGGGCTACAAGAAGTTCGAGAAGAACTGTGGGAAGGGGCGTTGATACCCATGACAACCGGGCACCCGGGCGCCCAGTATTGGAGCGGGCCCGCCTTATTGGCGCACGCGGCGCTCGGTGAACGCGTAGTCATCCTGGCAATCGATGGTAGGGTCCGACGACACACTCACGTAGTGAACGGTGTCGGCGTCGAGCAGCTTAATAGGTGTACACATCCGGCGAACGTACGCCGTCCGTGCGCAACTCATTCTTGCCATTGGCCGCTGACCATGAACCCTGCTCGGTCTGGATCACCTGAGTCTGCTGCGCGTCGCGGTAGAAGGTAATGACGAAGCGACCGTTTCACGTGGGGCGTCCTTTGGATGGGATGAGATTGCACCGGGTTAGACCCTTCAGCGACCCAGGAAGAATCCTACCCTTGCTGATCGGAAAAAGGGGCGCGGATGAAAAAACCTTGGGTTCTGCAAAAATAGTCAGAATTCAGGGGTTTACAGAACCTTTTCAATCGCTATAATCGTCGCCCTAACACGCCGGTATAGCTCAGTTGGTAGAGCAACTGACTTGTAATCAGTAGGTCCCGGGTTCGACTCCTGGTGCCGGCACCATACAAGGTTCCAGAGAAGGCTTTCAAAATCTCTGAAACCCCCGAAAAACCCGCCTTCTGGCGGGTTTTTTCGTTTTGGCGTTCCATCGGTTTCCGTCAGAAACTGGTGGATTCCAACCGTTTTAAGGGTAGAGTTTGGGATACAGGTCACTTCGATAAAAGGGAGTACCCTTATGTCGCGCACCACAGCTCCGCTCTCCGACGCAGCTTGCCGCTTGGCAAAACCTACAGACCGCGCCTACAAGCTTTTCGACGGCGATGGCCTCTACCTCCTAGTCCAGCCCAATGGCCGCAAAGGCTGGCGGCTCCGTTACGTCAAACCTGACGGACGCGAAGGACTGACCTCGTTCGGCAACTACCCCGTCATTGGCCTCGCCGATGCGCGCCGCAAGCGCTTGGAAGTTAAGCGAATGCTGGCGGATGGCGTTGATCCTATAGAGACCAAGCACCAAGCCAAGGCGGAAGCCGTAATCAAAGGCAGAACCTTTGAAAGCGTTGCGCTCGACTGGCATACGGAAATGTCGGCCAAGTGGGCACCAGGCCATTCCAAGACTGTGATGAGCCGCCTCAAAACCCACGTGTTCCCGCTGATCGGCGCCCGCGCCATTGTCGACCTCGACACCCATGACCTCATGCAGCCCTTGGAAGCGATCAAGAAGCGCGGAACGATAGACGTAGCTTTAAGGGTACAAAACTACCTGCAGAGCATCATGCGCGAGGCAAAACGCCTCCGGCTTATCACCGCAAACCCTGCTTACGACCTCGAAGGCTTGATCAAAGCCCCGCGGGTGGTACATCGCCCCGCTCTACCCTTATCGCGACTGCCGGAACTACAGGAGCGGATCGACACCTATAAAGGCCGCGCACTTACCCGCCTGACGGTGATGCTATCGCTGCATGTGTTTGTACGATCCAGCGAACTGCGTTTCGCCCGCTGGAGCGAGTTCGACCTCAAGCGCGGCACCTGGGAGATACCGGACACTCGACCCGCGTTGGAGGGAGTACCCTTTTCCACAAGGGGTACGAAGATGGCAGGGGATATCCATTTAGTACCCTTATCGCCGCAAGCAGTGGCGCTACTCGAAAAAATCCATGCACTCACAGGCAAATTCGCATTGGTCTTCGCAGGTGATGCCAAACCCTGGAAGCCCATGTCCGAAAATACCGTGAACAACGCGCTACGGACCATGGGATACGACACCCAAACCGATATCTGCGGGCATGGGTTTCGTTCGATGGCCTGCAGCGCACTGATCGAGTCGGGATTGTGGTCGGAGACAGCTATTGAACGGCAGATGAGCCACAAGGAGCGCAACAACGTCCGCGCCGCTTACATCCACAAGGCCGAGTTCATCGAGGAGCGCAGGCTGATCATGAACTGGTGGAGCCGGTATCTGGAGGCCAACCAGCATGAGCATGTCACTCCACACGAATTCGCGAACCAGACCGGAGCGAACGTCACTCGCCTAAAAGCAAAACGTGGCGCAACCGAGTAAGCGCTCGGTCTTCATATCTCAGTGATCCGCTTGTCCACGCGGGTCCATCCAAGCAGGGCTGCAAAGCCGCCCTGCTTGGATGGACCTCACTTAAAAAGATCCAAAGCCCACACAACTGTCTGTGGAAAACCACTGATTTCCACCGGTGGATAATTTCATCCACAGCCGCAGAACTCCCGAAAATTCGAGCCTTGACCCGAATTATCCACAGGCGTAGAAAAGATCGGGCAAAGCGCTGTCGTTGACAGCAACCCAGGTAGCCAGAACCTTTAAGGCTACGCCACATCTGTGGTGGTTCTCCCAAAGTGCGATTAGCGTCCGGCGGCTCGCACGGTCACAGCAATGTGATGGATGCCTACTTTTACCAGTGCCCACTGCGGCAACTCATCCCCTTTCATAGCTGCTCTGCAGCAACCTATCCGCTTGGCCATTTCACTGCGCCAACCTGCGCCCGTCTCTTTCTTCCGGAAAGAGACGGGCGCTCCTACCGCTGCTGCAGCCCAACTCGTACAAGGCTTTGCGGCATTCCCCTTCGTGACAATCGGCGTGACAAACACCGAAAAGTCACCAGCAACAGCGATGCAGATGATGGTGCCGCAGCCCACGGAATGGACTGCACCTGACTGACAGTCAGGCATGCCCCGGTCATTGCATAGCTGCCTTCACCCGACTCAGGATCTCGCGGCGTCGGTCTCGTCAGCCAGCGCAGCCTCCACCCGCCCACGTCTTCGGAAGTGTTCAGGAGGCCAGATCATGAGATGCCCAAGCTCTCGGTCGTAAAGAGCCGCCAGTCCCGCGTTAGTGGACAACCCTCACAGGTCGCAGGGGCCTTGATCCCTGATAACACTCAACATCCTTGGCGGGATGACGTGGGGAAAGTTTCAAAGGTTTTGGGTTCGAGAGGAGTTTGATCATGGCATTGGTAGGTAGACGAAACGGGCGAAATTTTGGCTATGGCCGGCAATTGAGTTATGCCGGGCCACAGGCGTTGCGGGACATGTTTTGCGGCGGGCATTACGGCACGGTCAAGGCGCATAGTGATCGGTGGCGGGCATTCGTGCGGTGGTGTCACTCAGAGGATGGGCCAGGGCTCAACGATGCGCGTCAAATAGATCAGAAAACGCTGCTCGACTACGCCGGACATCTGCGCCAGCAAGTTGAACAAGGTGAGCTCGCCATCGCCACCGCGCAAAACCGCTTGTCCAGCGTGAATCGGACCATGGCCGCACTTCGCGGCGATCAATACGCGAACGTCCCGAGTCCGAGCGAGGCGTTGGGCATGCAGCGCATTAGTGTTCGCAGCTCGGTGCCGCAATGCCAAGACCTCGAACACGTGAAGCGGGTCGTAGAAGCGCTCTGTGGACATCAGCAGTCGCGCGCAGCCGCTATCACATTGTTGGCCCGAGCCACCGGTATGCGCTTACGCGAGACGATCTTGGCCGACCTTCCCCGTCTAAAACGTGAAGCCAAGCAATTCGGCAAGATCAACATCCAGGACGGTACCAAAGGTGGCCGTTCAGGCGCGTCAGCACCTCGTTGGATTACGGTAGATGATCATATTCGTGACGCATTGAGGTTTGCCGAAAAGGTCTCACCCGACGGTAGCCGCAACCTGCTTGCACCGAACGAACGCTACCTCGATTTTTTGCAGGGAATCGTCCGACCCGCACGGGACATCATCCATAAGCACAACCTCAAAGGCTTTCACGAGTTGCGGGCAGCCTATGCGTGCGAACGATATGAGCAAATCACCCAGCATCCTGCGCCCATCAACGGTGGCCGTTGCTACCAGCTCGACCGACACCTCGATCAGGAGGCCCGGGGGCAAATCAGCTATGAGCTGGGGCACGGTCGTATCGACGTAGTTTCGGCTTACATCGGGGGCCGAGCATGAGTAAGGCATTCGATATGGAGCTGTTCCTGGCGAGCGTCCTGACTGGATCTCATACCACACGCCAACGCCACCTGCGTCAGGCGAAGGCTATCCAAACAGCAATAGCTGATCGCTGGCAACGCGACAATCCATGGACCTGGCAGCAAAAGCATCTCGTCTGGTTTCTAACTCACCGCATGAACCCGCACGCTGAATCGACGCGCTATTACTATGTACTAACCATACGCTTGATCACTCTTCGCTTAGGAGAATCCTGGTATTTCAACCGTTAAGCGTAGGTCCGCGACCGGCAGAAATCGACCTGGCCAGCGTCGCAAACCTGCGCAAGGCTTTGCGCTATGCTGCGCGCCGCCAGCAACCTTTGCTCATTATGGACGGCCACCGCCTGATGACCACCTAACTTGCGCAACATCCTGAATCCAAGAAACACACTTTGGCCCAACAGGGACCAAGCGCCCCTAAAAAACAAAGCGCCACCGCCTGAACATCACCCAATAAACAGAGTGACTATCTGTATTTACTCTCGCTCTTCCACCTGATCAATCTGCATCAATGAACCTCCAACAATGCTTCGACGCTCCCGACAAAAGTGTGTGTCAATGCATCGATTCTGGCGTACTGCATAGGAACGATGCCGCTGACCACGAGGCACGATACTAACCTCGGAGACGGCAGGTTGGTGAAACGTCGCACCGACTCCAGGTTAGCCTCCAAAAATTCGAAGCGGTCTAGATGGCGGCGCAACTTGTCAGGAATTCCATCGACGACACTTCCCTGGTATTCCGACAGAAGAGCGGCAACTTCCGAGTAATTGCGGGCGAATGACAGGTCCTTACATTCAATAACAAGCACGACACCATCATTGGGCCGCCAGGCGAGGACATCGATGTCACCAAAATCGCGCTCTAGCTTGCGTTGCAGAAGCTCAGGCAGCACTACACCCTCTCGAGCCACCCAGCCGGCCTCGATGAGGGTTTGTGTGACTTTTCGATTAAACGTGTGCCCCTCACTAGCCTTGCCCCACCAGATGTTCCTCATCTCATTGCTCTGGAAAAATGACTGGTCAAGCTCACCACGAAAGGCACCATCAACGACGTAAGCGAAGCCCCTCCTGAGCAGGTCGGGAGCAATTAGCAAAAGTGGATCGTCGCTAGTATCCACTTGAAGAATCGGACGTGAGACCAGAGATAGGCGCCGTCCGAAGCGCCATGGATAGATGTCCTTACCAGCAAATTTTTTGGGCGGCTTGTCCCAACGAGGCCGGGACACCAGACTGAACTGCTCTAGAAACCTACGTACCTGTCCCTCGCCAACATGCTCCTCGGCGAGGGCGTAATATGCACTTCGACGGATTTTCAGGACCGGGACATTTTCCCGTATTGCCATATCTTCAAGTGCGCCGATGATAGTACGCGCCTCATCGCAGTCGAAGCCCATCTCCACTGTCCATGCGCTCCAGAACTCCTCACTTAATCGCCCACGAGTAGACTGGATAATCTCCGGCGGCAAGTAATGCTTACGCTGTTGAGGAGCACTTTCGACATAGTTGTCCCCGATCGCTTGGGCAAGCATCGGCTCGACAACATTGTTGCCAAAATCATCCTTGAATAAGATGTCGCCAAGCGGCGAGATCACCAACTGTGGCGTCAGCGCGTTGTAGTGGATAGCATCCGACAACCCCCCTAACCGCATCAACAATGATACGCGAGCCAATAAGGTACTCAGCTCCAGATCAGCCGGTAGGATGCCACCTTCGAGTGGGCAGGCGCACAACGCAATTTCTGCAAGAACACGACTTGAGATATTCGTTCCGGCGAATCTAGACATCTCTCTTACAACAGTCTGGATCGCATCAGGAGCCGTACCGTGCAGTCCTATTACCGCCGCCGACGTACGCTTCCAATGACGCTCCTTTGATCCTGCTTTCTCGCAGTTGAGCAGGAGCCTATGAAGAGTCTCGACTCGATTAAAGCGGCCTAGACCTGCCACGATGTCGCCAACGAGCACCATAACAAGTCCATTGAGGTAGGCGTTGCAAGCGTGCTTACCCTTAATGGTATCTGAGTCATCATTTCGTTCGACCCGCCAGCCTAGGCCGAGCCGCACTGTTGCGATGTCGAGGACGTCGATTTCGATCAACTCCTCAGGTAGCTGATCCTGAACGTAGTCCAAAAATCTATGTGCATGGTGCACATGAAAGCTCCGGGCCTCATCGTTTTCAACAATGGCGGACTCTAGCTCACGAGCGACGGAGTCGGCCTGCGGCTCACCTACTAACTCCAAATAGGCCCGCGTCAACGTACGCACAACCGCTCGTTCGGCGACGTTGGTGGGAATCCTGAATCCACTCATGAACCCTTTAGCGAACACCACCATGCGCGCCTGCGGCTCTTCGGTCGACCTTGTAGAACACAGTGTCAGAAGGTCATCTACAACCTGTGTTTCCAAAGATGTTTGATCATCTTCAAAGACAACTTTGACTTTTAATACTTGCGATAATTGTTCTGACAACCGCACATCGAGTGCGGCCCCGATACGGGGCAGCCAGGCGCATACCATATCCCACAGCCGATACGGAATATCCCGAACTCCCATTTCGGGCGTATCTAACTCTACCCACAAATGCAGGCGGCCTTCATAGAGCGCGATCAGTAGGCCTTTCCCCGCGCAGTCCAAGCAGCTGTAAAGTCGCCGCTCGGCCGTACTCTGAAATAGCGGGTTTGGATTGATATGGCACACGTCGTGCCACGTTCCGAAGGTATCACGCACACTATGATGGTCGTAGGCGAGGTCCGCCTCTGCTCGGACATCGCGCAAGAGGTTTAGTGGTGGGTTGAGGAGCACCGGACGCTCGGGGGAAATGCGGCCTGGCGGAAGCTCATCGTGCGGCACCAAATGACCGTGGTTCCGCCGCATCCATCCAAGAAGGTTGAGTACTCCATTGAGATTAACCAATTCGACGCCTGCACGCTTGATGGCGCTGAGCCCCTCCTCTAAGCGCCAGAAATGAGCCGGTGTCATATCGCTCATGGCGCTCAAGCGCACCAAGTCAGCCGCGGATATAGATTCAAAGGCCCACTTCCCATTTTCCGGTGGAACAATAGCCGCCGAGTAGCCTTTGCCCCAGCCGCATCCAACGACCACGTGCAGACCTCTACGGAAGTTTTCCTTGGCTCCGAAATGCTGTTCGGCGCCTCGCATCGATTGATGTAGGACCTCAACGAGTTCCACATCCAGTGCACCATCGTGCTTTAAGCCACCTGCGTCATGCCCTCGTACAGAAGGAAAGAACAGATGGAACGCCAGGATGTGTCCGAGATCAACTTCGTGAACGAACGTTGCCCATCGATGGGTACCTATGGAACGCCATGAGGCCGGTGCGCGTAAGGGGCCACCAAACAACGGGGTGTTGCCTAACAGCAACGCGAACTCATCGGCAATTACTTTATCGAAGACATCGACATGTCCAGAATCTTGGAGGAATTCGATCACAAAACTGCGTAGTGCGGTCGATAGTGCCGTAGGTAGAGCGACAACCAACATGTCGCGTTGAACTAGCAACGGCATTCGATCGAGTACACTTAACCCCACTTCTTGCGACAGCAAACTGGAACGCATCTTCGGTGACAGAAAAAATGGCTCAAGGTCATCAAGTGCTACGCCATGCTCCGTCAGTTGAGTAAACGGAATCGTGACCCGCGACATCAAGGAGGTACGTGACCCAATACCATTGGGCGATAGAGACGCGTGCCGAACGTCTGATCCCAACTGGTAGCGACTCAGTCTGCCTGCTGAGCATACGAGATCAGATATGACCAGAAGCGATCGCACTGCCCGCTTCAACCGACTGAAAGATCCCCGATCTGGCATCGTGGCCACCACGTTGATCACGCGTTGCGTATAGAATCCGGCCGACTCCCATACACCCTCCAGCAGCCGGTAATCGCCGAGATCTGTCTGCACCAAAGAGACAAATACGTCTTCCGCAGGGTCTTCACCCAAGACACAGCGCGTTTTCCCCAACTCGGCAAACCATCGCTGCAAATCGGTAATGCTCGGTGTCTTGCGCCCATTGCAATGAATCAGCGCCAAAGCAACCAAAAGCTCAAGGCGGATGCAGTTAGATTGGTATTCCGGGATAGTCAACAACCCCGATATCATCGGCACAGCAGACGCGGGGTCGAACCGAGCCAGATCGCGGCAAAGCACCGCAGCTTCCTTGGAAGCTTCTTGAAGGTTTATACGCAGCTGGGCCCAGCGTTGTTGCTCTCCCATAAGCGCATGAAACACCTGGAAATCAAACGCATCATTCATTTCCGAATCAATGCGATCCAAAGCACGCACCTCCCGGCAGGGTGAATGATGTCAGCGACAAGTCGCGTGCTCCAAAGGCATCGTTTTTCATACAAGTCCCTTTGTGATTAGTGATGTACTGACGTCGAATGTACACCGGCGCGACATCGATCAGCCATCATTTGAATTCCACTGGGAGCCGAGAAGCCAGAAAGGTCTGAGGTGCTTTTACTGACCAATGCTTACGGCCTCAAAAAGGAACTTTGAATCTTGACGTAGGACCAGCTAATGAGCGTCCCTGTTATCCAATAGATCACCTCTTTTTCTCGATTCTCGATTCTCGATAATTTTTAAGGGGGATGTTGAGTGGCATCCCATGTTTGTAGTTGTAGATTTCAATTTTCATTAGAGAAACAGGTGTGCTTATTAGGAAGTTTTTTGGTTTGGCATTACTGCTGATGGCAGCAAAAGCACCTCGTCTGGTTTCTCAAACAACATGTGAACCGACACGCTGCGTCAATGCGTTATTACTAACTATTAACTGTACGTTTGCTCGCTTTCCGAATAGACAAACCCTGGCAGTTCAGCGTGAACTTAGCATCTATAACTAATCGTGATGAGATGTCCGTAAATAACAGCGAAAAGCTGCCAATTACAGCTGGCAGCTCTCGGTAAAATTTATGCCTAGCAGATGTTTATAGAAATGCCAAATCATCCAACTTGAGCTTCTCGATAATGCCCTTTTATAGAGCTGTGAAAAAATTTTCCATGTGACTCTGCCGCATCAAACTCGTACCAACTTGAAAGCGGAAAGTCATAATAGTTCCAAATCACACCGCTATTGAATTCAATCTCTAAAGTAGAGATCGAATCCTCGTAGCCAATACTTCTAATCATGCTGGATGATACGCTTCTACGTTCCATGTGAATCTCCATTGTTTAAAGTTTTTGCTCACGTATTTTTGTCACTACCGCCTTGTAGTTTTCTCCATCAGGAGGAAATTCTTGAGTCCAGCATTCAATCAGTTTGGGGTCTTCACTAGTCGGACGCGGGTAATTTAGCTTTAGTCGAACTCTGGATGGGATTTTTATAGCTTCTCCAGATATCACAGCCTCGCCAACGCGCAATGATGCCAGGAGATCCATTAAACTATTAAGATTATCAGGGGCCGCAGATTTCACTATGGACTGATCACTTGAGTTGGTGAGCCTAAGAGCTATCAAAGTTCCGATTTGAGAAAGAATTGTTTCAGATAACTCAGATGGCCGCTGTGAAATCACAAGAGCCCCTACACCAAACTTCCTCCCTTCTTTGAAAACTTTTTCAACGGCCGCTTTGGAATAACTACTTTTGTCATTTTTTCCTAAATACGTATGGGCCTCTTCAAACGCTAATAGAAGAGGTCTTTGCTTACCCGTATATGGCTCTCGACGCCCCCAAAACATGCTGTCGTAAACAAATCTTGTGATCAACCCAATCGTTATATCTAAAACTTCAAACGGTACACCGCTGAGATCCAAAATTGTTAAGCGCTGCGGGCAGCCTATCCAATCTGCTAGTAAGTCATGCAAGTCTTTCGGTGAGTCAGCAGTCTTATAATCCCCGGGATCAAACAAAAAATCGTATCGGGAGTCTTTCAGCCGAGAAAGTAGTTTCTTCTCATATGAATAGTACTCCATATGTTTCGACTTATAAGGCGCCGCATTATTCATTGCATACGCTTCGAATGATGCCGGAATCAATTGTTCCGCATCACCAGGTGCAAGTTGTTGAGCAGTATTTTTCAACTGTTCATCTTTTACACTCGTCGAAAAAGAAGCATTTATACTCCAATTCATTTCGTACCATAGACGTCGGGCACTGAAGGGAATGGGGGAGTCCGCAGTTATAAGATCACGATTGACTACACCTGCTTTTAAATTAACATTCTCCCGTTTTAACTCAGTTACGAGATCGCGAAGCAAACGATATTCAATTTTTTGCTCATCACGATAATCCGCCCCCACCAAAAAATAAGCGAGTTCTTCAAATGTCATGAGCCAAAACGGGATAACCAATGGCTCAACGACTTCATTAATTCTAAGTACTTTGGAGTTAGGAAAAGCTGAAGCGTACTCTCCATGCGGATCTACCAACATGACCCTTGAGCCAACATAGCCATCCAAAATAGATTTTAGAATACTTACAGTTGCGTTTGATTTCCCGCTTCCTGTGGACCCCAAAATGCCGCAATGCCGTAGAACCAAATTATGCGCATCTACGTAGACACCTAAGTTGTCGGACGAGGAGTGTTTTCCTATTTCAATGGAGCCAGCATCTTTTTCTCCGTAAATCTCAAACAAATCTTGCTCAATCACTAGATGTACTTCATCCCCTATTGTCGGGTAGGTACCAACCCCTTTCTCAAATTCTCCGTCGCCAATTTTTTCGCCGATAAGTTGAACAGCAAGAAATTTCGAGCTATTACGATTTTCGCCGTCACCATCGTCTGCAAATGGTCTATCACTTACTGCTGCAACGATAGCGTAAATAGTGATATTCCCCATCGGCATTTTTATGAACGTACCAATCTGCCCGATTTTATACAAACGTCCGTTTATTATTGGAGCAGCCGAGGGAATTTCGGATGACACCTCTACTTCTACAGTGCTTGAGTCAACACGAATGACCTTACCCAAAAATGTCGAATCAGTTTTCATCTATAGACACCTCAATTTCGCTACGGCGTCCTGAGTTGCCTACCAGAAACTCCACCAAGTGATTGAAATCACCTAGCAATAACTTCTTATTACCTTCGTGCCAAAAACTATCGCTACTCTCTTTGTTTTTGAGCTCTGCCTTATCGAAATGCCATACCCCTAACGTTCCATTAATGATTGCGGTGGTCGGACCAAACACCGATAGATTTAAATACCCCGCTGAAAGAGCGTGTAGCTTTTCAACTTCGCTATCAGCATAAAAAAACACCACCACACTAAGCCGATTATTTTGGCGCAAACAATTGAAAATAATCTCATTAATATGCTGATCTAAAAATGAGTACCCGCTAAAAACAAAAAGAAGCTCACCACTCAACAGATAATTTTTAAGCCGATCAAAATAAACCAGAAAGGGCTGTCTACGAGATGAATCATATTTTTCTTTTGAAGGATAAATAACTATCTCATTTTTTTCTTCTTCTATTTTTTCAACTTTTCCGAGACGCACAATTTTGTGTGACTTCAGATTTGCAGTTTTTTTCCAAAACCAACTAAGAGAACCATGAATTTTCCATAGACGGATCCAATTTTGAGTTAGATCGCTTCTTCGAACGAGTTTTTCAACACTTTCCTGCCAAAAAAATGGCTCATAAGAACCAACAAAACCATCGAAATATGGTGCTCTAATAGCTTCAAGCGATTTCTCTATAACCAAGTCGTAATTTGTAGTAAAGACCTCTTTTGAAAAGTCTCGACTTTGCATGTTCATCCATGCAAAAAATTTCTTTGTAATTGTGAGGTCCGCGCCCACCTCTTTTTCTGTAATTAGATTATAAATACTCTTACATATTTCCACGTCTAAATCGCGAGCATTTACGCCTGTAACTCCAAGAAAATCTCTATCGGCTCGCTCTTCAGTAATTTCACGTATACGTCTTATTTGATTAAGAATATCTTCAATACTGATTGTCTCCGCAGGTTTAGACAAATCAGCTTTTATAATATTAAAAAACTCTAACAGCTCGACGTTTAAAGATTTTTCGACCTGAACAGTTAATTGCGAGATATTTGGCAGTCCTAATGCACAGGAAGTACCTGCCCCCATAAAAAATCCGAGGTTTTTAGCGTATGACAGCTGGCTTTTAAGCTCGCGAATTTCTTTCAGTACATTTATTTCTTCCATTTCCCACTTCCTATGGTGATACCTCGACGCATCGCTATCCGGCAGTGCAGCTGTACTAGTGGCTTTATAGCACCATTTCTTATCGAACGAGGCTCATCTAGCGGAGAATGCCGAAACTCTGTTAGCGAAAAGTCGGAATAAAAGCGTGACAACCAAGCCAAAACCGTCAGCTTCGGGAGTATCTGAGGATACAAATGGAGGTAGAGATAGTTTCTCAACTAAAAATTTACCTTTAATTTCAATAACAAATGTTCTGGTTCGACTCCTGGTGCCGCACCATATCTCGAAGCCCCGCAATGCGGGGCTTTGTGGTTTCTGGGGTTTGGAAAATCACTCTTTCTGAAACCGCTACCCCCCCCTTCAGTCCAAGATTCGTCCAATTTCATTTTAGGGACGCCTCGACATCACGCACCTAAAAACCCGTGTGCTGTACGAGTCACCTTCACCGCCCCCTTACTCAGAAACAACCAAGCCCTGACAAACACGTGAAGGCTTGGGTGTTTCTGAGGTGTCCTAGCGAAAACCATGCTGTCCAGACAGGACGCTCGTATCGGCGAAATTGGCTTTGCGATTGGCTATGAGTCCGAGGCGGCGTTCAGCCGCGCCTACAAAGCCTTTTTTGGTCGCCCGCCACGGGAGGACAACGCCCGACCGGGGTAGGCCGGGACGTGTTCATCAATGACCCGCGCTTTGCCCACCGTCGACATGCAGAATCTCGCCGGTGACAAACCCAGCGCGCTCCAGATAGACGATCGCCTGGGCGATGTCACTCACCTCCCCCATATGCCCGACCGGATGCAATTGCCCGAGCGCCGCGTGGGTTTCTTCGCTGTGCATCGGCGTCTTGATGATCCCTGGGCTCACCGCGTTCACCCGGATGCCACGCTTGGCGTACTCAATCGCCAGGGACTTGGTCGCTGAGTTCAGCCCACCTTTGGTGAGGTTGGCGAGTACCGATGGCACGCCGTGGATTGCGTGGTCCGCCAGGCTGGTGGTGACGTTGACGATATGGCCAGCGTTGTTCTTTTCCATCTCGGCAATGGCGAGTTGGGTGATGTAGAAGAAGCCGTTGAGGTTCACCGCGAGCACATTGGCGTAGTCCTCCTGGGTGTAGGCCGTGAAGGGCTTGGCGATAAAAATACCGGCGTTGTTGATCAGGCTGTCGATGCGCCCGAAGGTGGCCAGGGTTTCGCGGATGACGCGCTGGGCGGTGGCCGGGTCAGCGATGTCGCCGGCGACGGTAAGGATGTCCG
Source organism: Pseudomonas sp. TWR1-1-4 (assembly GCF_049897165.1). NCBI lineage: Bacteria > Pseudomonadati > Pseudomonadota > Gammaproteobacteria > Pseudomonadales > Pseudomonadaceae > Pseudomonas > Pseudomonas sp. TWR1-1-4. Next base: position 444,365 of record NZ_JAFCVS010000006.1, read on the forward strand.
GGTCGGTGGACGGTTGGATCGAGCGCGAAGTGGCGACGACCCGGTAATCCAAAGCGCGGTAGGCCTGGACCACGGCGGCGCCGATACCTTGGGACGCGCCGGTGATGATGACGACTTTTTTCATGAGAGTTCTCCGGTAGGGATTCAGGCTTGGGATTTGCGGTATTCGGTGGTGGTGATTCCGGCGTAGCCCCAGTTATCGGTATCGACTTCTTCGATGACGATGTGGGTCAGGTCCGGGCGTTTGTGCAGGACGCGTTCGAGGGTTTCGGTGAACTCGGCGATGACCTGGGCTTTTTGCTCCGGGGTAACGCCGTCACGGGTGATGCGCAGGCTGACAAAGGGCATGGCAATGACTCCAGTGGCCGGCCATCGGGGTGATGGGCGGGCAGTGGGGTCAATTTAGGCTTGCGTCAGGAGGGGATAAAGACGGGGCCGGGTACTTCATTCGTACTGCGGTGTAACAAGACAGCGCTGGAATGCCAGGCATAAAAAAACCCCGAACCAGTCGGGGTTTTTTATCGCCCGGAATCAGGCGCTACGTCGGATCAATTAGAAAACGTTGATCGGGTAGTCGGCGAACAGACGGATTTCGTTACCGCCTACGTTGTACTGGTCAGCGTTGTTGGAGACACGCAGCCAGGAGGCGCGAGCACGCAGGCTCAAGTCTTTGGCTGGACCGCTCTGGACCACGTACTTGAACTGGTTCCAGATCTCACGCTCGGTGCCGTCGCCGCGGTTGGTACCGTCGTCGATGTTGGTACCGCGAACGTAGGCAACGTTGTAGGTCAGGCCTGGTACGCCGAAGGTGGCGAAGTCGATGCCGTAGCCAAGCTGCCACGAACGCTCGTCCTTGCCGTTGAAGTCGGACCAGTAGGAGTTGGCCAGCAAGATGGTGTTACCACCGTCGCCGATGCCGCCAGCGTTGCGGTATCCGCCGTAGAGGTAACCGGTGTCGCCGGTGCTGCGCTGGTGCGCGACGGTGAAGCTATGCGGGCCGACAGCCCACGTAGCGCCCAGGCTCCAGATCTTGTTGTCACGGGCGTCAGCGTCTTTCTGGTTTTCCAGGGCGAAGCTGCGGTCCAGCTTGGTTTTGTAGCCGTTGAAGTCAAAGGTCAGCGACTGCTTCTCTGGCAGGGCCAGCACGTAGTTGACGTTGACGTATTGCTTCTTCAGCACGTCCTGCATGTCGGAGGCGTACAGCGCGGCCGACAGGCTCTCGGTGAATTTGTAGCTACCACCGATGTAGTCGATGCTTTTCAGGCGACCGCTGTCGGTGCCTTCCATGCTCTTGCGGGCTTCTTTGGTGAAGTGACCTGCGTCCAGTTGCAGACCGGCGATCTCTTTGGAAACGATCGAGGTACCGGTGTAGGTTTCCGACAACAGACGGGAGTTGTCGTACTGCAGCACAGGCACGGCCGGGAACTGATCACCGTACTTGAGCACGGTGTTGGAAACGCGGAACTTCACGGCAGCGCCGCCCTTGGCCAGGTCGTGTGGTGCCGAGCCAGGGTTGTTCGAGCCATCAGGGTTGGTGGTGCCATTGCCCTGCTTGAAGAAGTCGATACCGCCAGCGCCGGCACGGCCTTTACCGCCGTCCAGACGAATAGCGTATTGGCCGATCACGTCCACACCCACACCGACGGTGCCTTGGGTGAAGCCGGACTCGAGCTTGCCGATGAAGCCCTGGCCCCACTCGGCTTTGTCTTGCTTGCCGTTCTTGTAGTCACGGCTGATGTAGGCGTTACGTGCGGCGATGTTCAGGTGGCTGTCTTCGATAAAACCCTTGGACTGGTCCTGGTCGTTTGCCATTGCTGTCGATGCGCTCAAAATCCCCAGAGCGATCAGACTCATCCGTTGCTTCAACATTTTCTTGTATTCCTTATTCCTGGTTGAGTACGCGCTGTGACACCAGGCTCCGTGTCGCTTTTTCTGGTGTCGACTGATTCCGGAAAAAAAAAGGCCCGCGGACGACTTAACAGGCCGCGGGCCTTTTTTATTGGATGAGTCATGGCGGTTAGCCACAGGCGTTGGGCGCAATCCTAGTCGCGCCCGGAACTATGTGTCAATTTCGCGAATCGTCTGTATTTAGGCGAAATAATTCTAAGCAAGCGCCTACAGCAGTCCTGTAAGCGACAAAAAACCGCACTCAAAACGGCAAAAAACACATCTCGTAACACATTTCAAAGCCGATACGTTTGGTAATGGATAACGCGCGCAAATGCAAAGCATTACCATTAACGCGCAGTTTTCCTCCCTAACAATTCGGATACATTCCTCCATGCCTGCCCCTCGCCTAACGCCCATCACCCTTGGGCTTTCTGTTCTGCTGTCTGCCGGTTTTGCCTGTGCGGCCACGACCTTGCCCGAAACGTCGATCAGCGCCGAAGCTGACGAAGACGACCCGCGCATCAAGGAAACCAGCACCGCCACCCGCACCGCCACACCTGTGCGGTATGTGCCCCAGGCGATCGACTCCGTGAAAACCGAAAGCCTGCGCTCCTACGGCACCAATGACCTCGGCCAGGCATTGAGCGGCATCCCTAACGTCAGCAGCGGCGCCGACACGCGCTTCGACAGCTTGCGCATCCGCGGTTTCGACGCGAGCAATGACTTCTATCTGGATGGCATTCGCGACGACAGCCAATATGTGCGCGACTTGCACAACATCGAGCGCATTGAAGTGCTCAAGGGGCCGGCAGCCGTACTCTACGGGCGAGGCGGTCAGGGAGGGATCGTCAACCGCGTGAGCAAACTGCCTGTGGCCGGGCATAAATCGAGTATCGAGGCGCAGGGCGGCAGCAACGATCTGCGTAGCTTGTATGCCGACCTCAGCACCGACCCCACCGATAACATCAGCCTGCGCCTGAACATGGGCAACCAGGACAACAATAGCTTTCGCGACGGCGTCAGCGGCAATCGCCAGCTGTTCGCACCGTCCATGAGTTGGCAGCTCACGCCGGACCTTAACTGGCTGGTGCAATACGAATACAGCCGCTACAACCGCACGCCGGACCGTGGCATTCCGGGGGTTAACGGCCGACCAGCCGATGTGAGCCGCAGCACCACCTATTTTGATAACCGCGACTACATCGACGACAAATCCCAGTCGCTGCGCTCCAAGCTGGCCTATGAGCTCAACGACAACTGGCAACTGCGCCAGACACTCGGTGTGTTCAAGCTCGACAGTGATTTCGACAATACCTACCAAACCGCCTACGTGCCGGCGAACAACAGCGTCACACGCCAACGCTGGCAGCAAGACCTGAACACCCTCAACATCTTCAACAACGTCGAGCTGGAAGGTGGCTTCAGCACCTACGGCCTGGAGCACCGCCTGCTTACCGGCCTCGAACTGGGCAGCCAGCGCCGCGATCCCAAGCTGTACACCGCCACTGCCGTCAGTAGAGGCGGTCAGGCCGTGCCGAGCCTGGACCTCAACCAACCCAACCGTAACCTCAGCCACACCGGCCGTATGAGCGTGTCGAGTAACAACCACACCGAAGTCGAAAGCCGTGCCCTTTATGTGCAGGATCAACTGCGCCTGAATGATCAATGGCAAGTCCTGGCCGGCCTGCGTTACGACCGCTTTGAAGTCGACACCAAGAACAAGCTGCTCAACACCCAACAGGACGTCAAAAGCCACAGCACCAGCCCGCGCTTTGGCCTGGTCTGGACGCCGCTGGAACATCACTCGTTCTACGCATCGTGGAGCAAGACATTTTCGCCTGCGGGCGGTGGCTTGATCGGTATCACTCCCAACGCTGCCGGCAGCGTCAACGACCTGAGCCCGGAGCTGACCAAGCAGAAGGAAATCGGCGTCAAGAGCGACTGGCTCGACGACCGCCTGAGCACCACCCTGGCGGTGTACGAGCTGGAACTCTACAACCGCCGCACCAGCGACCCGCTGGACCGTACCATCACCCTGCTCAGCGGCTTGCAGCGCTCACGTGGCGTGGAGCTGACCGCCACCGGCAAGATCGTCGGCAATTGGTATGTGCGCGGCGGTGTCGGCCTGCAGGATGCCAAGGTCGAGAAGGACAACAACGGCTTCGAAGGCAAACGCGTCAGCGATGTGGCCAAGCGCAATGCCAGTGTGTTCATCACCTGGAAGCCAGAGATGGGCTGGTACGCAGAAACCGGCCTGACGCTGGTGGGCGACCGTTACGCCGACAGCCTCAACACCGTCGTATTGCCGGGTTATGGTCGTTGGGATGCGTTGGCCGGGTTTCGTCAGAAGGAATGGGACGTGAGGGCGGCGCTGAACAACATCGCGGATAAAACCTACTACGCGTCGGCGACCAGTGTGGCGCAGATTCAGCCAGGGGAACCGCGTAGTGTGGTGGTGACAGGTACCTACAGCTTCTAAAAGTCTTCCTGTAGGAGCGAGCTTGCTCGCGAAAAACCCGAGAGCGCCGCGATTAACCAGGATCGCTGCGTTATCGTTGGCGACCTTCGCGAGCAAGCTCGCTCCTACAAGTGCATCAGTTCATCAACTCGCACAACGCGTGCACTTCATCCTCACTGAACAACCCCGCCGGGTAACGTTCATTTATCACGCAGCGCAAGTCAGGCTGTTGCCTGATCTGTCGCGAGCCGTTTTCCTTCAACCAGAGCGCCAGCGCATGGATCGCGTCGCCGTTGACCCGCAAAGGGTGAAACGTGCGCGTGTACATCAGGTTGATATCGGCATTCATTTCAGCGCTCTCTCCTACTGCGTGAGCGGCTAACTTACTCAAGGTTTATGACAGAACTGCGCAGTCATCGCCTTGGGCCACTGTGACAACGGCGATACAAGAGCTATGCCAATGTCTCGTGCCCATAGGCGTTTGGACACAAAAAAGCCCGCGACCTGTCTGGGTCGCGGGCTTGTTGTGGAGGACTGAACCGATCAACGCCGGTTCATCCTCATAGCGCTGTTACAACTGCACTCAATTTTTGTGCGGGGCCGGCTGTTGTTGGGTCAGGCAGTGGATGTTGCCGCCGCCCAGTAACAGTTCGCGGCCCGGCACCATCACCACTTCATGCTGCGGGAACAGCTCCTGCAGGATGGATTTGGCCTGGCTGTCCAGCGGGTCGTCGAAGCTTGGCGCGATGATGCCACCGTTGACGATCAGGAAGTTGACGTAGGAACCCGCCAACCGCACGGTCGGATTACGTTCCTGGGTACCGTCAACCGGGTCAACGCCGGCGCATTCTTCTTCGGTCGCATACAGCGGGCCTGGGATCGGCATTTTATGCACTGTGAACGAGCGACCCTGGGCGTCGGTGCTGCTTTGCAGCACGTCCATGGCAGCGTGGCAGCGCGCATAGTTCGGGTCTTGTGGGTCGTCGGTCCAGGCCAGCAGCACTTCGCCTGGGCGCACGTAGCAGCAGAAGTTATCCACATGGCCGTCGGTTTCGTCGTTGAACAGGCCGTCCGGCAACCAGATGATCTTATCCACAGCCAGGTTGGCGCTCAGCACCGCTTCGATCTCGGCACGGTCGAGGTGCGGGTTGCGATTGCGGTTGAGCAGGCATTCCTCGGTGGTGATCAGGGTGCCTTCGCCGTCGACATGGATCGAGCCGCCTTCCAGCACAAAACCTTCGGTGCGATAGCGCGAGGCGCGTTCGATTTCGAGAATCTTGCCGCCGACCTGGGAGTCGCGATTCCATGGCGAATACAGACCGCCGTCAAAACCACCCCAGGCGTTGAAGTCCCAGTTCACGCCGCGCACTTCGCCGCTGTTGTTGATCACGAAGGTCGGGCCGGTATCGCGTACCCAGGCGTCATCGCTGGACATCTCCACCACGCGGATATTCGGCACATCCAGGCGCGCGCGCGCGTTTTCGTACTGGCCAGCGGAAACCGCCACGGTGACCGGCTCAAAACGCGCAATGGCCTTGGCCACCGCCACATGAGCAGCTTGCGCGGGTTTGCCACCCAGGCGCCAGTTATCCGGGCGCTCCGGCCAGATCATCCAGGTCTGGGTCTGTGGCGCCCATTCGGCAGGCATATGAAAGCCATCGGCGCGGGGGGTGCTGTGCAGGGTGGTCATGGCGATCAGGACTCCGAATGGGGGTGAAGGCCGACTTTATAATGGATAAAAATCGGCTTTAATAGCGACACAAGATAATAACGGGAAAATATTACAACAATTAACCGATAACAATCGGCAAATTACAAATGCTCATCGAGCACCTTCGACAGCATGTCGACGAAAAAATCCACGCTACGCCGGGACGTGACCATCGGCGGCTTGATCTTGAGGATGTTCAGATAGTCACCGGTGGGCTGCATGAAAATACCCAGCTCGCGCAGGCGATCACACAGCAAGGTAGTTTCTTCGGTGGCAGGCTCCAGAGTCTGGCGGTCGCGCACCAACTCCAGCCCGAGATAAAAACCCGAGCCATGAACAGCCCCCACTAACGGATGACGGTCAATCAGTTCCTCCAATCTTGCCTTGAAATGCCCGCCAACCACCTGGGCGTTTTCCCACAGTTTTTCCTCCTCCATCACGTCCAGCACGGCCATGCCAATGCGGCAACTGACCGGACTGCCTCCCGACGACGAGAAAAAGTAACCCTCGGCCTCCAGCGCTTCGGCGATTTCCCGGCGGGTAATCACCGCGCCAAGCGGCTGGCCATTGCCCATGCCCTTGGCCATGGTGATGATGTCGGGTACCACGCCCTGCTCTTCAAAGCCCCAGAAGAAATGCCCCATGCGGCCGTAACCCACCTGCACTTCATCGGCGATACACACGCCGCCCTGGGCACGAACGAGCCCATACACCTGCTGCAAATAGCCCGGCGGCAACGAGATCCCCCCGGCATTCCCATACACCGGCTCGCAGATGAAACCCGCCAGTTGGCGTTGGCTCGCGGCGATTTTCGCCAGGTTGTGTTCCACGCTTCGTACGTAGTCCGGCGCACTGTCCTGCCCACGGAACTCGCCGCGATAGGTATTGGGCGCGGTCACCGGGTGTACCCAGTCCGGGCGACTGCTTAATGCCTGAGGGTTGTCGGCAATCGACGTGGACACCGCATCCGCCGCCACCGACCAGCCGTGATAGGCCTCCAGCACGCTGAGCATTTCGCGCCCGCCGCTGAAGGCCCAGGCCAGGCGGATCGCCAAGTCATTGGCCTCGGTGCCGCTGTTGACCAGGAATACCCGGTCCATGCCTTCTGGCGCCAGCGACAGCAAACGTTCGGAAAATTCGGCAATCGCCGCGTAGTGGAAGCGCGAGTTGGTATTGAGCAGCGACCACTGCCGCGCGGCCACCGCCGCCATGCGCGGATGGCCATGGCCCAGCACAGCGACGTTATTGAGCATGTCCAGGTAGGAACGGCCCTGCATGTCTATCAAGTGGTTGCGCCAGCCACGCTCGATACGCGGCGGGTCGACGTAATAGTGCTTTTGCGAACGGGCGAAACTGGCGTCGCGGCGGGCCAGCAGGGCCTCGGGGTCCAACTCGGGTTCGGCGTCGCAGGCCAGGCCCAACAGCGCGGCCGGCGACGGACACAGCGACTGCCATGCCTGTGCCCGTGACGGCGTGCAAAACAACGGTGCGGGTATGTCAGCACGGCATAGCTGCACGGTGAGCGGGCCTTCGACCTCACCGATCACCTGGCCCTTGAGCACTGCGGCACCTGGCTGCAACTGTACTTTAACGCCCCATAGCCAAACGCTTGCCTCGCTGCTGTGCACCTGAAGCTCACCGTTGGCACCCCGTCGCACAACACCCGCAAACGGCGCTTCAACCGATGTACCCGACGGCACGTGCAGTTCGACATGCAACGGGAACGTCTCTGGCTCATTCGCGCTGTCGGGCTGGGTACGCGACAAACGGTATTGCCCATAACGACTCGCCGCCAGGCCATGCACCGCCGCCGCCTCCTGCAACAAGCGTTGATCAACGCCGGGTTGTTCCCAGTTACCGGCCTCAAAATGTGGGCTGAGCACGCCCAGGTCGATCAACGCAAACTCACGCCCAACCAACCCTGGCAGCAACGGCGCAAAGCCCTGGCTGGCGATGGGTGCGGGCGCCTGCCCGACGCACCCCAGAATGGCCGCCTCCATTAATTCAAACGGCACTGACGTCGCTACATGGAAGATTTCCCACTCATGTTCAGCGTTTTTCAGCAGGTAACTGTTATCCGGATCCAGGCGTTGCTGCTGCTCGCTGCTCAACACCAGCACCGCCGCACGGGCGACGATCAACGGCCACAGCGCCCGCAATTCTTCGTGCTGCAACGGCGTCACCGCGTGACACTCTTGAATCGCCGGCAAGATCGCAAAGGGATCGCCCTCGGCATGGTGCAGCAGCGCGGCGCAGGTCACCGACAGGTCGGCAATGCGCCAGGTATGCACCAGGTCGCCGAAGTCGATCACGCCCTGAACCTGCCAGTGCCGTTGCGCATCGCGCTGCCACACCACGTTGTCGTCGGTGATGTCCATATGCACCGCCTGCCACGGCAGGTGATCGGCCAGGGGGCGGATACGCTCCTCGACCTGCTCAGCCACTTGCTCCAGTGCCGCGCGATGCGGGAGGTTTACCAGCGTCGCCAGTAGATGCTTGATCAATGCCTGGGCATGGCGCGGGTCCCACTGCAGCGTGCGCGCAAGGCCCGGATGCTCAAACCGCGCCAGCGCCTGGCTCATCCGCCCACACAGGTCACCAAACCCTGCGATCACCCCACGGCCCAAGTGAGGCTGATGGGTCAACGGCTGGCCATCGATGTAATCCAGTACCCGCACGTGCAGGGCTTGGCCGTCGAGGGTCAGGGTCAACAACTCTTCCCCCGTCAAAGACTTGATGACCTTGGGTACGCGCACAGCCTGCAGGCTGTTGAGCGCTGCGTGCTGGGCGTGCAGCTCAACAGCGTCGTAGTCGCCCCGGCAGATTTTCAGAACAAACCGGCCGCGGGGGCTGTCGACTTTGTAGTTGAGGTCTTGCTGGCTGCCCAATGATTGCAAGGTGCCAGTGAGGTCGTAATGTTGCTTGAGCAGGTGAGCCGCCTGATCGGAGCCCACTTGCGGGCAGGGTAGGCTGGCGCGATGGACCAGAGTGGCGAGCGGCATTGTGACGACCTCGATTTTTTTAGGCGTCTATATCGCCATTGTTCTGGTGGATAACGCAACCCCTACGCATACCGCGCTTGCACCACCTCGCCACACAACTCAAGCTATGCTCCATTCGCTTAATGTCCGTATAAGGAAAAGGCCCTCCGACATGCGCATTCTCATCACCGGTGGTGCCGGTTTTATTGGCTCTGCCCTGATCCGACACCTGATTCAACACACTGAGCACGAAGTCCTCAACCTGGACAAACTCACCTATGCGGGCAATCTGGAGTCGCTGACCAGCATCGCGTCCAACAGCCGTTATGAGTTTGTCCAGGCCGATATCATCGATCAGGCCACTGTCAGCGCTGTACTGGAGCGCTTCGAGCCCCAGGCGATCATGCACCTGGCGGCAGAGTCCCATGTGGACCGCTCGATTGATGGCCCCTCGGACTTCATTCAAACCAATATCGTCGGCACCTACAGCCTGCTGGAAGCCGCTCGCGCCTACTGGCAGAAACTGGCCGAGCCCGCCAAAGGCAGCTTCCGTTTTCATCACATTTCCACTGACGAAGTGTACGGTGACCTGCACGGTGTGGATGACCTGTTCACCGAAACCACGCCCTATGCGCCCAGCTCGCCGTACTCTGCGAGCAAGGCCGCGTCCGACCACCTGGTACGCGCATGGCAACGCACCTATGGCTTGCCGGTGCTGCTTACGAACTGTTCGAACAATTATGGGCCGTTCCATTTTCCCGAGAAGCTGATCCCCCTGGTGATCCTCAACGCACTCGCGGGCAAGCCATTGCCGGTCTACGGTGATGGCTTACAAGTACGTGACTGGCTGTTCGTCGAGGACCATGCCCGCGCGCTGCTGAAAGTGGTAACCGAGGGTGTCGTCGGCGAAACCTATAATATCGGCGGCCACAATGAGCAAAAAAACATCGATGTCGTGCGTGGCATCTGCCAATTGCTGGAAGAGTTGGCACCCCAACGCCCCAGCGGCGTCGAAAAATTCGCCGACCTGATCACGTTCGTCAAAGACCGCCCAGGCCACGATCAGCGTTATGCGATCGACGCCAGCAAGATTGAACGTGAGCTAGGCTGGGTTCCTGAAGAAACCTTCGAAACCGGTTTGCGCAAAACCGTGCAGTGGTACCTCGATAACCTGGAATGGTGCCGTAGGGTCCAGGATGGCAGCTATCAGGGCGAACGTTTAGGCAACACCGACTTTAAGGATTTGATCGCATGATGAAGGGAATCGTATTGGCCGGCGGTTCCGGCACCCGTTTGCACCCCATTACCCTGGGTGTATCCAAACAACTGTTGCCGGTGTATGACAAGCCGATGATCTACTACCCGATCTCGGTGTTGATGCTAGCGGGTATCAAGGAAATCCTGGTGATTTCCACACCCGTGGACCTGCCGCAATACCGCAACCTGCTGGGCGATGGCAGCCAGTTTGGCGTGCGTTTCAGCTACGCCGAGCAGCCCACCCCGGATGGCCTGGCCCAGGCGTTCATCATCGGCGAGGAATTCATTGGCAATGACCCTGTGTGCCTGATCCTGGGCGACAATATCTTCCATGGTCAGCATTTCGGTGAACAACTGCTTGGAGCGGCCAAACGGCCTTCTGGCGCTACCGTTTTCGGTTACTGGGTCAAGGACCCTGAGCGCTTTGGCGTGATCGATTTCGACAGCGCGGGCCGTGCCCTCTCCATCGAAGAAAAGCCGGCGAAGCCAAAATCCAGCTACGCGGTGACCGGCCTGTATTTCTACGACAACGACGTGATCAAGATCGCCAAGGCGGTCAAGCCTTCGCCTCGTGGGGAGCTTGAGATTACCGACGTCAACAACGCCTACCTCAAGCGCGGTGACCTGCATGTAGAGCGTTTTGGCCGTGGGTTTGCCTGGCTCGACACAGGCACCCATGACAGCTTGCTGGAAGCCTCGCAGTACGTGCAGACCATCGAGCACCGCCAAGGCCTGAAAGTCGCCTGCCTCGAAGAAATCGCCTATGAAAACGGCTGGATCGACCGCGACCACCTGCTGGAACGTGCCAAGTACTTCGGCAAGACCGGTTATGGTCAATACCTGTACTCGCTGGCCGGAGAAAACCAGTGAACGTCATTGAAACCTCACTGCCCGGCGTGCTGATCATCGAACCCAAAGTGTTCGGTGATGAGCGTGGCTTCTTCTACGAAAGCTTCAACGCCCGGACTTTCGAAGAGGCAACGGGTCTCAAGCGTCACTTTGTGCAGGACAATCACTCGCGCTCGCAAAAAGGCGTGCTGCGCGGCCTGCATTACCAACTCGAACACACCCAGGGCAAACTGGTGCGTGTCACCGCCGGTGAAGTGTTGGACGTAGCCGTCGATATCCGCCGAAGCTCGCCGAATTTCGGCCAGTGGGTAGGTGTACGCTTATCGGCCCAGAACCACCGCCAACTCTGGGTGCCGGAAGGTTTCGCCCATGGATTCGTGGTACTGAGTGAACACGCCGAATTCCTGTACAAAACCACGGACTACTACCAGCCCAGTGCCGAACGCTGCATCCTGTGGAATGACCCGACACTGGCCATCGACTGGGAGCTGGGCGAGGCGCCACAGTTGTCCGCCAAGGACCAGGCGGGTAAACCCTTGCTGGAAGCCGACCTGTTCCCATGAAGATCTTGATCACCGGCCAACATGGCCAAGTCTCCCGCGAACTGCAACTGCGTCTCCAAGGCCTGGGCGAGCTTATCGTCCTGGGACGCGACCAGCTTGACCTGGCTGACGCAGACCAGATCCGCCAGCAAGTGCGAGCCCATCGCCCAGGCTTGATCATCAACGCAGCAGCCCACACTGCCGTCGATCTGGCCGAAAGCGAACCGGACGCTGCGTTTGCCATCAACGCCATCGCCCCGCGCATTCTCGCTGAGGAAGCCAAGGCGCTGGGCATCCCGCTGATCCACTATTCCACCGACTACGTGTTCGACGGCAGCAAACCTGCGCCTTATACCGAAACCGACACGCCCAACCCGCTGGGCGTCTACGGCCAAAGCAAATTGGCGGGCGAGCAGGCGATTACGGCCGTCGGTGGCAAACATCTCATTCTGCGCACCAGTTGGGTCTACTCCAACCACGGCAAGAACTTCCTGCTGACCATGCAGCGCCTGCTGCAAGAGAAACCGCAGATGCGCATCGTCGCCGACCAGATCGGCGCGCCAACCTGGGCCGGCAGCATTGCCAACAGCACGCGTGCGTTGATCGAGCGCTGGCAAGCAGGCGAACAGGGAGAATGGGGCATTTATCACCTGACCGCCGGAGGGGAGACCTCATGGTTCGGTTTTGCCCAGGCCATTGGCGAGCACCTGCGCGAACAGGGCAAAGCCTGCGCCGAACTGGAGCCCATCCCTTCCAGCGCTTATCCGACACCCGCCCAGCGTCCGCTGAACTCGCGCCTGGACTGCAGCAGACTGCTACAGCAATGGCACGTCAGCCAGCCACACTGGCAAGATGCATTGCGCGAGTGTCTTGCATAGCAGCACTAGGCATAATGCGCCTGTACCCACAGGCGCACGACTCCCATGACTCCACCCCTCCCGCGTAGACCCCGCTGGCGAAGCCTCGCCTTGTTGGCGTTGTGCCTGGCACCGCTGCTGTGGCCGCTGGAGCACCTGGCCGAGCGTTATTACCGCAGCGAACTGGCCGGCCAGAACCGCCAGACCCTCGACCTGTACGTGGCCAACCTGCTCGGGACCCTGCACCGTTATGAAGTGCTGCCGCAGATCCTCGGCGACTTGCCGGCCTTGCGCACCGCGCTGGATGCGCCTGGGGTGAGCACCAACCTGGTCAACGCCAACCTGCTGCTCAAGGACGTCGCCGCCCAGGCCGGGGTGGAGGTGATGTACCTGATGGACACCACCGGCAAGACCCTGGCCGCGTCCAACTGGGACAAGCAAGACAGCTTCGTCGGGCGCAACTTCTCGTTTCGGCCTTATTTCAGCGAAGCCATGGACGGGCGCCTGGGGCGGTTTTTCGGGTTGGGCACCACCTCGGCCAAGCGCGGTTACTTCTTCGCCGCCGCCGTGCGCGATGGCGATACGATCATCGGCGTACTGGTGGTCAAGGTCGACCTGGACCACACCGAAAGCCTCTGGGGTAACACGCCGGAACAACTGCTGGTCACCGACCACAATGGCGTGGTGATCCTGACCTCGCGCCCGCAATGGCGATTCCGCGCCACCCGGCCACTGACCGCTGAAGAGCGCCAGGCCATCATCGCCATCCAGCCCTACCCGACTCGCGACCCGCAGCCGCTGAGCCTGAGCAACACCGCCTGGCTGCGCCAATCCACGGCCATCGCCGAGACCGGTTGGAACGTGGAGATCCTCGCGCCGCGCTCACTGATCAACCGCCCCGTGCGCACGGTGGTTGCAGTCGGCGGCGCCACGCTGTTGGTGTTGATGTTGCTGCTCGGCCTGATGATGCAACGTCGCCGCCATTACCTGGAACGCATTGCGTTCGAAGCCAAGGCCCGTCGCGAGCTGGAAGCGCGTGTGGTCGAGCGGACCAGTGACCTGGAAGGCCTCAACCGGCGCCTGAAGCAGGAAGTGCTGGAACGTGAACACGCCCAGCAGGAATTGGTACGCGCCCAGGATGACCTGGTGCAGGCAGGCAAGTTGTCGGCACTGGGCACCATGTCGGCGAGCATCAGTCATGAACTCAACCAGCCTCTCGCAGCCATTCGCAGCTATGCGGAAAACGCTGAAATCCTGCTCGACCATGAACGCACCACAGAGGCTCGGGGCAACCTCAAGCTGATCAGCGAACTGACCGGTCGCATGGCCTCGATCATCGCCCACCTGCGCGCCTTTGCCCGCCGCGACCGCCATGCGCCCGAGAGCGTGGCCCTGCAACCGGCGCTGGACGATGCACTGGCGTTGCTCGCCAAGCGGCGGCGGTCGATGGAGGTGGAGCTGATTCGCGATTTGCCCGAAGCGACCTTGTGGGTGCAGGCCGGTGAAACCCGCCTGCGCCAAGTGCTGGGCAACCTGCTGGCCAACGCCCTCGACGCCCTCACTGAAAAAGGCCCGCCGCGTAAACTCTGGCTGAGTGCCGAAACCACCGAACAGGGCGTCAACCTGTACATTCGCGACAACGGCCCGGGTTTTTGCATGGAAGCCCTCGGCCGCGCCAGCGAGCCGTTCTACACCACCAAGACCCGCACTCAGGGCCTGGGGTTGGGGCTGGCGATCTGTGACACCCTGATGCGTGCCTTTGGCGGCGAACTGCTGTTCGCCAACCACAAGGAAGGCGGCGCGCTGTTAACCTTGAAATTGCGTGCCGGTGCGCCGGGCGTCAGTCTGCAACCGTCCGAGGACCGCAGTGTATGAGTATCGATAACCAGATTCAGGTGGTGTTGATCGACGACGATCCACACCTGCGTCAGGCCCTGTGCCAGACCCTGGACCTGGCCGGGCTGAAAGTCCTGACCCTGGGTGAAGCCACTGGCCTCACTGCGCGCCTGTCGCGGGACTGGCCGGGCGTGGTGGTCAGCGACATCCGCATGCCCGGTATGGACGGCCTGGAGCTCCTCGCCGAACTGCACGGCCAGGACCCGGAGCTGCCTGTGCTGCTGATCACCGGCCACGGCGACGTACCACTGGCGGTGCAGGCCATGCGCGCCGGGGCCTATGACTTCCTGGAAAAACCGTTCGCCAGTGACGCCCTGCTCGACAGTGTGCGCCGCGCCCTGGCCCTGCGCCGCCTGGTGCTGGACAACCGCAGCCTGCGCCTGGCCCTCAGCGACCGTCAGCAACTGAGCACGCGTCTGGTCGGCCACTCGCCGCAAATGCTGCGCCTGCGCGAGCAGATCGGCGCACTGGCCGCGACCAAGGCCGATGTACTGATCCTCGGCGAAACCGGTGCCGGCAAAGAGGTGGTGGCGCGCGCGCTGCATGATTTGTCGAGCCGTCGCAGTGGCCCGTTTGTAGCGATCAACGCCGGGGCATTGGCCGAGTCGGTAGTGGAGAGCGAACTGTTCGGCCACGAGCCCGGCGCCTTCACCGGCGCGCAGAAACGCCGTATCGGCAAGTTCGAATTCGCCAACGGCGGCACCTTGTTCCTGGATGAAATCGAAAGCATGAGCCTGGATGTGCAGGTCAAGCTGTTGCGCCTGTTGCAGGAGCGGGTGGTGGAACGCCTGGGCGGCAATCAGCTGATCCCGCTGGATATCCGCATCATCGCCGCCACCAAGGAAGACCTGCGCCAGTCCGCCGACCAGGGCCGTTTCCGTGCCGACCTGTATTACCGCCTCAACGTCGCGCCGCTGCGTATTCCACCGCTGCGCGAGCGTGGGGAAGATGCATTGATGCTGTTCCAGCACTTCGCCGATGAAGCCAGCAGCCGTCACGGTTTGCCGCTGCACGAACTGCAACCGGGCCAGCGCGCGCTGCTGTTGCGCCATAGCTGGCCGGGCAATGTGCGTGAGCTACAGAATGCTGCAGAACGTTTCGCGCTGGGCCTGGAGCTGGCGCTGGATAACACGCCGGACAATCCATCGGCCGGTGTCCTGACCTCTACGCCCGGCGGTCTGAGTGAACAGGTCGAGCAGTTCGAAAAAAGCCTGATCGCCGCCGAACTGACCCGTCCCCACAGCTCCATGCGCAGCCTCGCCGAAGCCCTGGGTGTTCCGCGCAAGACCCTGCACGACAAGCTGCGCAAGCATGGCCTGAACTTCGCCAACCAAAGCAGCGACGATGAATGACAGCCCCCACCCGCCAAGAGGCCCCCATGAGCCGCGACAGCCGTTACCTGGAATCCATCCTGCACCACGACATCCCCCTCACCCGGGAAATGGGCCTCAAGGTGCTCGACTGGCAACAGGGGCGGCTGGAACTGCATCTGCCCTTGCAGGCCAACATCAACCACAAGAGCACCATGTTCGGCGGCAGCCTGTACTGCGGCGCAGTGCTGGCGGGTTGGGGCTGGCTGCACTTGCAATTGCGTGAAGAAGGGATTGAAGACGGGCATATCGTGATTCAGGAAGGGCAGATCAGTTATCCGCTACCGGTCACGCGGGATGCGACGGCAATTTGCGCGGCGCCGGAGGAAAAGGTGTGGCAGCGGTTTCTGGCGACCTACAAGCGCTATGGTCGCGCACGGCTGACGTTGGAGACATGGATTGTGAATGAGGGCAGTGAGGAGCACGCAGTCGCTTTCACCGGCCAATACGTCCTGCACCGCTAAAAGCCGCGGGACCGCCCTGTAGGAGCGAGCTTGCTCGCGAAAATCGTCAACGATAACGCAGCGATCCTGGTTGATCGCGGCGCTCTCAGGTTTTTCGCGAGCAAGCTCGCTCCTACAGAAGAAGTCAGGACTGGGCCAGGGTCAGCAACCGCTCACGCCATGCAGCCTTGGCCGGCAACGCCAGGAAGAACGGGTTCAACAACGATGCCCGCGCCGGATAGCTGAACGGTTCACCGCTCAACTCCAACACCTCGCCCCCCGCCCCTTCCAGCACGCCCTGGGCGGCGGCGGTATCCCACTGTGACGTCGGCGCCAGTCGCGGGTAGCAATCCGCACTGCCTTCGGCCAGGAGGCAGAACTTCAACGAGCTGCCGATATTCGCCAGCTTCAATGCGCCCAAGCCTTCGCTCAAACCGTCCAACAGACGCTCCTGCTCGGGGCTGGAATGCCGACGGCTGGCCACTACCGTAAACGACTCGCCCGCTGCCGGTGCCTGGCGCACCTGGATCTGCTTGGGTGCCTCATTCACATCCGAACGCCAGGCGCCCAGGCCGGCGCCACCGAAATAGCAACGACCGCTGGTGGGCATCGACACTACGCCGAACACCACGCGGCCCTGTTCGATCAGGGCGATGTTCACGGTGAATTCTTCGCTGCCGGCGATAAATTCCTTGGTGCCGTCCAATGGGTCCACCAACCACCAGCGCTGCCAGCCAGCGCGCACGCTCTGGTCGATGTCGGCGTCTTCCTCGGACAGCACCGGAATGCTTGGGTCCAGCGCGGTCAGACCCGCCAGGATCAGGTGATGAGCGGCCAGATCCGCTGCCGTCACGGGCGAATCGTCGGCTTTGGAGGTCACGGCCACGTCGGCGCGCCAGTACGGCAAAATCACTTCACCGGCCTGACGAGCCAGTTCGATCACAGGGGCAATAAACGGATGGCCTAAAAACAGTTCGCTCATGCGGTAAACGCTCCACGCTGGGTCAACAGGTCTCGTACCAGGTACAGCGCGGCCAGGGCGCGGCCTTCGCTGAATTGCTCGTTTTGCGCGAGCATCGACAGCTCACGCAGGTTGACCCGGTCCACACGCATCGGCTCAGGTTCATCGCCTTCCAGGCGTTCTTCATAGAGATCGGTGGCCAATACCACCTGGATTTTCTGGCTCATGTAGCCAGGCGACAGCGACAGTTCGGTGATGTGTTCCAACTGCCGCGCGCCATAGCCAGCCTCTTCCTTGAGCTCGCGGTTGGCGGCGGCCAGTACGTCTTCGCCGGGTTCGATCAAGCCCTTGGGCAAGGACAATTCATATTCGTCGGTGCCACCGCAGTATTCTTCCACCAGCAACGCATGGTCCGCGTCGATCATCGCCACGATCATCACCGCGCCGTAACCGGCACCGCGGCCCACCAGACGCTCGTAGGTCCGTTCAACGCCATTGGAAAAGCGCAGTTGCACTTCCTCCACGCGGAACAAACGGCTACTGGCGACTATTTCGCGGGCGAGGACGGTGGGTTTCTGGCGCATGAGCGGCTCCTTGGCGTGATCGGGTTACTATACCGTGGCTTTTCCGATTGTCTGTGTCGGATATCTTTACTTACATGAGAACGCCCCATGCCCTCTTTGCCCTGGCACGCCATCGACACTGTCCTGCTGGACATGGACGGCACCTTGCTCGACCTGCATTTCGACAACCACTTCTGGATGGAGCACCTGCCTCAACGCTACGCCGAACTGCACGGGGTGAGCCGGGCCATGGCGGAGATGGACTTGCAGCCCCTGTTCGAGCGTAACGCCGGACAGTTGCAATGGTACTGCCTGGATTTCTGGAGTGCGGAACTGAAGATCCCGGTACGCGAACTCAAGCTGGAAACCGCCCACCTGATCGCCCTGCGCCCGGATGCGGACACCTTCCTCGCGGCAATCAAACAGGCCGGCAAACGTGTGATCCTGATCACCAACGCTCATCGTGATTCGTTGTCATTGAAGTTGGAACGCATTGAACTGGCGCCGTATTTCGAACGATTGATCAGCTCCCATGATTACGGTTTCGCCAAGGAAAACCCGCAGTTCTGGGATGCCCTGCAAGCCGACATCCACTTCGACCCGGCCCGCAGCCTGTTTATTGACGACACACTGCCGATCCTTCGTAGCGCCCGGGACTTTGGCGTGGGGCATTTGCTGGCGGTGAAGGAACCGGACAGCCAGAAGGGGCCAAAGGACACGGCGGAGTTCGCAGCGGTGGATGACTATCGCGACCTCATTGCCGGGCTCTAAACCAATGTGGGAGCGGGCTTGCCCGCGAATGCGGTGTATCAGCAACACATCCAGTGACTGACACTCCGCTTTCGCGGGCAAGCCCGCTCCCACATTTTGCTCTGCGTTTTACTCAGGAATACGCAGTGTCTGCCCTGGGTAAATTTTGTCCGGGTGCGACAACAGCGGCTTGTTGGCCTCGAAGATTTTGGTGTACTGGTTGGCATTGCCATACACCGCCAGGGAGATCGCGCTCAGGGTGTCGCCCTTTTTCACCACGACGAAACGGGCGGCAGCCACGGCCGGGCCGGATACGGTGATCTGGTCATCAACACTGGCCACACCGGCGATATTACCTGCCGCAAGAAGGACTTTTTCTTTCTCTTCCTGACTGGCAACTGTCCCGGTAAGCGTGACCTTGTCGCCCTCGACGGTGGCGTGAACGTCTGGATTACCCAGGCCGACTTTCTCAATATGTTTTTTCAGGTCCTCACTCGCGTTGGCGTTACCCGGAGTCAGCAGGTCAATCAACTTCTCGCCCGCTTCCTTTACAAAGCTAAAAATACTCATAGTGCGCTCTCCTTGGGTTTTGATTTCCAGATGCCCAAGACTAGACCAGTCCTACAGATTTGGGTTCCAGCCCGACCAAAGACCCAAACGCGCTAGAATCCCCCCGCCATTGGAATAAGCCCTGGAGCGAAGATGGACATCAAACAGCTGAAATTCCTCATCGCCCTCGACGAAACCCGTCACTTCGGCCAGGCGGCGGCGCGTTGCCACATCACCCAACCGACCCTGTCGATGCGCTTGCGTAACCTTGAAGAAGAGCTTGACCTGCCGTTGGTCAATCGCGGCCAGCGCTTTGAAAGCTTTACCGCACCGGGCGAGCGCGTGTTGGCATGGGCACGCACCGTGCTGGCCGCCTATGACGGCTTGCAGGCCGAGGCGGCAGCCTGTCGCGGCAACCTGGTGGGTACGTTGCGCCTGGGCGTGGTGCCGCTGTCGAGCTTTGATCCTTTGGCATTGATGCAGCAACTGCATAAAGAACACCCAAGCCTGCGCTTCGAGCTGTCGGCCCTCAGCTCGGAGCAGATTCTTGAACAGCTGGCGAGTAACCGGCTGGACTTGGGCGTGTCTTACCTGGAGCGTCTGGATAACGAGCGCTTCGACTCGCTGGCCTTGGGCGAAACCCGTATGGGCCTGCTCTACGACCAGCGCTTCTTCAGCTTCGGTGATACGCCGTTGAGCTGGGAAGCGCTGATCGAGTTGCCGCTGGGTATGCTCACCAGCGGCATGCACTTTCGCCAGTCCATCGACCACAACTTCCACAGCCGTGGGCTCAACCCGCAACCGCTGCTGCAGACCGACGCCGTCCATCAATTGTTACAAGCCGTGCACGGTGGATTGTGTTGCGCGGTCATGCCGCTAGATGGCGGCCTGGACGCACTCACCGAGCACCTGCGGCTGCAGCCGATCGAAGACGCCCACACCCTAGCGCGCCTAGGGCTGATCATGCGGCGCAGCGCCCCGCGCTCCGCACTGGCCGAGGCGTGTTTCGCGCTGTATCAGAAATCGCAAAACGAACCTTGATCGACGTCATCTATCGGTAGATCAGTACTGGCAATTAGACGCGACGCTTTGTCGCGCCTAGTCTAAACACTGATCAATCCGCCGGTGGTACTGCCCCATGAACGCCAAGCGCCCAGTCTGCGCGGCGCCCGCTCTCGAAACGCCAGCGCCCGCCGCCAGCCAGAGCTACCAGTATTGCAATCTTGAACACACGGAATCCGCCACCACCGCCTTGGCAGAAGAAGTGGCGTTGGCGATTGCCTACAACGACATCAGCCAAGCGGTGATGCTCGTAACGCCGACGGACCTGGAAGACTTTATAGTCGGTTTCAGTATCGGTAGCGGCATTATCGCCGACGTTAGCGATATTTATGACTTGAAACTCAGCGGTTCGGGGTCGGCCCAATACGCTCAGGTGCAAATCTCCAGCCGCGCCTTCTGGAACCTCAAGCAGCAGCGCCGCCAGTTGGCCGGCACCAGCGGCTGTGGCTTGTGTGGCGTGGAAGCCGTTGAACAGGCCCTGCCAGACCTCCAGGTATTGCCCGGCGCACCCTTGCCGCCCGCCGAATGGCTGGATGGCCTGCGCCAACGCATCAGCGCCTTTCAACCCCTGGGCCAATACAGCGGCGCCGTGCATGCAGCGGTGTTCATGAACGGCCAGGGCGAGTTGTTGCTCGGCCGGGAAGACATCGGCCGGCACAACGCCCTGGATAAATTGATCGGCGCCTTGATCCGCCAAAAGATTCCGACCGAAGGCGGCCTGGCGATTGTCACCAGCCGTTGCAGCCTGGAGTTGATCCAGAAAGTCCTGCGCGCGGGCATCCAGACCCTGGTCAGCCTGTCGTCACCCACCGGCCTGGCCCTGCAATGGGCCCGCCGGCATAACCTCAATCTCATCCACCTGCCGCAGAAAAGTGCGCCGCGGGTCTACAGTCCTGCGATGGAGAATCAGCCATGAGCCAGCACCACCAAGCCGACCAAACCCCAACCCCGCGCTACAAGCCCTACAAGGGCCCGGCCGGCGGCTGGGGCGCACTGATCAGCGTGGCGCAGGCCTGGCTGACCAGCGACAACGCGCTGAAAAACCTGCGCATGATGCTCAAGACCAACCAGAACGGCGGCTTCGATTGCCCTGGCTGCGCCTGGGGTGATTCGCCGGAAAGCGGCATGGTCAAGTTCTGCGAAAACGGCGCCAAGGCGGTGAACTGGGAAGCCACCAAGCGCCGCGTCGACGCGGCGTTCTTCGCCAAACACAGCGTGACTGCCCTGCTGGAGCAAAGTGACTACTGGCTGGAATACCAGGGCCGCCTGACCGAGCCGATGCGCTATGACGCCGAAACCGACCGCTACCAGCCCATCAGTTGGGAAGCGGCCTTCGACCTGGTCGGCAAGCATCTCAACGCCCTGCCGAGCCCGGACATGGCCGAGTTCTACACCTCGGGCCGCGCCAGCAACGAAGCAGCGTACCTGTATCAGCTGTTCGTGCGTGCCTACGGCACCAACAACTTTCCCGACTGTTCGAACATGTGTCACGAAGCCAGCGGCGTTGCCCTGGCGCAAAGCGTGGGCGTCGGCAAAGGCACCGTGACCTTTGATGACTTTGAGCATGCCGATGCGATCTTCGTCTGGGGCCAGAACCCCGGCACCAACCACCCGCGCATGCTCGAACCGCTGCGCGAGGCGGTCAAACGCGGCGCCCAAGTGGTGTGCATCAACCCGCTGAAAGAGCGCGGCCTGGAACGCTTCCAGCATCCGCAACATCCACTGGAAATGCTCACCAACGGTGACAAACCGACCAACACTGCCTACTTCCGACCTGCATTGGGTGGCGACATGGCCATCCTGCGCGGCATGGCCAAGTTCCTGCTGCTGTGGGAGCGCCAGGCCCAGGCCGAAGGCAAAGAAGCCGTGTTCGACCACGACTTCCTCAACGAACACACGGCCAACGTGCTGGAGTACCTGGGCAAGATCGACGACACCTCCTGGGATGAAATCGTCGAGCAGTCCGGCCTGACCCTGGTCGAGATCGAGCAAGCGGCGCGCATGTACGCCAAAGGCAAGAACGTGATCATGTGCTGGGCGATGGGCATCACCCAGCATCGCCATTCGGTGCCGACCATCCAGGAAATCGCCAACCTGATGCTGCTGCGCGGCAACATCGGACGCCCAGGCGCCGGCTTGTGCCCAGTGCGTGGCCACAGCAACGTGCAGGGCGACCGCACCATGGGCATCAACGAACGTCCGCCCGTGGCGTTCCTCGACTCCCTGGAACGTCGCTTCCAGTTCCAAGTGCCGCGCGTCAACGGCCACAACGTGGTCGAAGCGATTCACGCCATGCTCGAAGGTCGTTCCAAAGTGTTTATCGGCCTGGGTGGCAACTTCGCCCAAGCCACGCCGGACAGCCCGCGCACCTTCGAAGCCCTGCGCAATTGCGACCTGACCGTGCAGATCAGCACCAAGCTCAACCGCAGCCACCTGATGCACGGCAAAGACGCGCTGATCCTGCCGTGCCTGGGCCGTACCGACATCGACATCCAGGCCGACGGCCCGCAAGCGGTGACGGTGGAAGACTCGTTCAGCATGGTCCACGGCTCCAACGGCCAGTTGCAGCCGCTGTCGAAGCTGATGAAGTCAGAGCCTGCGATTCTGGCCGGTATCGCTGCCGCCACCCTGGGCAGTAAGCCTGTGGATTGGAACTGGCTGGTGGCCGATTACGGCCGCATCCGCGACCTGATTGCCGATACCATCCCGGGTTTCAAGGACTTCAATGAGAAGATCAAGAATCCGGGTGGTTTCTATCTGGGCAACTCCGCCGGCGCACGCCGCTGGAACACCCCGTCGGGGCGCGCCAACTTCCGTCCGAACATCCTGCCCAAGGACCTGATCCACGAGCGCACCCACGCGACAGGCAAGGTGCCAGACCTGATCATGCAATCGATGCGCTCCCACGATCAGTACAACACCACCATCTATGGCCTGGATGACCGCTACCGTGGGGTCAAGGGCCAGCGTGACGTGCTGTTCGTCAACGAGGCCGACATCATCCGCCTGGGCTTCAAGCCGGGGCAGAAGGCCGACATCGTGTCGCTGTGGGAAGACGGCCGCGAGCGCCGGGTGAAGGGCTTTACCCTACTGGCGTTTGATATTCCGGCCGGGCAGGCTGCGGCCTATTATCCGGAAGTGAACCCGCTGGTGCCGCTGGAAAGCACCGGGGATGGCAGCCATACGCCGACGTCGAAGTTCGTGGCAATTCGGTTGGAAGCGGCGAGTGATAATGGCCTGATCATGGCGCGCTCTGCATAAATCTTCGGGCACAAAAAAGGCCGCTTTTGCATAAAAGCGGCCTATCCGAAGTAGTTAAAGACTCACAAAAACGGCTTAAGTTCCCAAGCAAAAACAGTAACTTAGAGAATTGTGTACAACTCGTGTTACTGGTCGGATTTCTGTTGTCACCCTCCCGATACAGCCTCAGGATCGCGCCGTCATCCCCTTGAGGTTTCCCCTAATGAAGTTCTCCTCGATTCTCTTGTTGTCCCTTGGCCTGGTCAGTGGCGCAGCCATGGCCGGTGGCACCACCGAAGCCGGTGTGGGCGGCGCATTGGGCGGGGTTTTAGGTTCGGTAGTCGGCCAGTCGATCGGCGGCAACACCGGCTCGACCATCGGCGCAGCCCTGGGCGGCGCAGGCGGCAGTGCGGTGGGTGCGGACAAACGCAGCCGTGGCGAAGCGGCCATTGGTGGCGCCTTGGGCGCGGCCGGCGGCAACGTAGTGGGCCGCAGTGTCGGCGGCAGCACCGGTGCTCTGATCGGCTCAGCGGCCGGCGGCGGTGCAGGTGGCGCGCTGGGCAACTACATGGGCAACAAGAGCGATGACGATGATCGTCGCTCCCGTGGGCGTGATAACCGTCGTTATGACCGCGATGATCACCCTGGCCGCGGGCATGCCTATGGCCATCGCAAGAACAAGCATCACTACCGTCACCGCTAAGGCCTGAGGGTGTAGGCGTTCGCGCCTACACCACCAACCGCTGCAACGCCTCGCGCAACATCCCCGGAATCGTCATCGGCTGGTTCGAACCCCGATCCACAAACACATGCACAAAGCGCCCCGCCGCACACGCTTCTTCTTCGCCTGTCTTGAACACCGCCAATTCGTACTGCACTGAACTGTTGCCCAGCTTGCCCACCCGCAGGCCGATTTCGATGCGCTCGGGAAAGGCGATCGACGCAAAATAATCACACGCCGAACTCACCACAAACCCCACCACTTCACCGTCATGAATATCCAGCCCACCTTGCTCGATCAGGTAGGTATTCACCGCCGTGTCGAAAAAGCTGTAGTAGGTCACGTTGTTCACATGGCCATACACATCATTGTCGTGCCAGCGCGTGATGATCGGTTGGAAGTGCGGGTAATCGCTGCGTTGAGGCACTGAGTCAGGCATCGGGTCATCTCGTTAAAGTGAGTTACAGGTCATTCAAATGGGCCTGGGCCCACTCGCGTACCTCGGCGTACGGATAATCCTCCAACGCAGCAAAGCCCGGAATGCCCCGCGCCTTCAACTTGGTGAATAACGGCACACTGATGCCGCCGAGGAAACGCGTCAGGCGTTCCGCTCCCGGCAAGTGGCCGGTGTGTTCATGATGCCTGTGGATAAAATCACCGCAAAGCCCCATGAAGTTTTTATCCACAAGCGGCGGCAAACCTGGCGGCGGTGGAAGGTGCGCCACATTGCCGTGGCACACCGAGCAGTGCCCACAGCGCTGGGGCGCGTTCTCATCGCCGAAATACTGCGCCAGGCGTTGACCCAGGCAGTGTTCGGTGGCGAACAGATCGAGCATGGCGTGAATCCGTGCGACTTCGCCCACCTCATGCTGCTTGAAGCCTGTGTATAACTCTTTGCTCAATACATCAGGGTCAAACGCGGTATCAAGCAAGCTATAGACCTCCGTCATCTGCTTGCTCTCAAGCTCGATCAGGCCTTGCTCCTGGAAGTAATCCAGCGCCTTCACCACCCTGCTGCGTTCGGCATTGTGCTGTTGATAAAGCGCGTCAAAATCCACCGTCGCCCAGGTCTTGGCCCGCTTGCACACCTGGATGATCGCCGCGACGAACTGCTGCCGCTCACCAGAGAAGCGCGCGAGCAAAGCCTCAGGTTCGATCAGGTACTTGAAACGGTACTCTGCATAAAACGCATAGCGCGGCGCAATCACGCCCTTGAGCTCCAACTGCACCAGTAGCGTCTTCAACGGCAGCTCGCGGATGTTGCTGTGGTCCGACAAGGACCTGAGCAAAAACTCCCACTGCCCATCGCCTCGCGCAGCCTGCAATTCTTCGAGCACCCGCCGAATGCCCTCCTGCTCCGGCGTATCGCCGTACACGAAGTTTTCCAGCACATTGAGGCTGTCGCGGTTGGCCAACACCAGGCAATCGGATGGTTGCCCATCACGCCCCGCGCGGCCGATTTCCTGGCTGTAGTTCTCGATGGACTTGGGCAGGTCGAAGTGCACCACATTGCGGATATCACTTTTGTCGATGCCCATGCCAAACGCGATGGTCGCGACGATGCAATTGGAGCGCCCGCCCATGAAACGCTGCTGGATACCCTCGCGTTTATCGTGAGGCAAACCGGCGTGATACGCCTCGGCCTGGATGCCGTTGCGGTTCAAATGATCGGCAATCTGTTCGGCGGTTTTCTGCAGGGTGACGTAGACGATACTCGGCTGATCGGCACGCTCACTCATCCACTGCACCAACCGGCGACGCTTGTCCGCGCCGCTGACCGGCTCCACCAACAGGTTGAGATTGGGCCGGTAGAAGCCCGTGGTGACCACATCGTCCGGCGCAATGGCGAACTTGGCCTGCATGTCGGCAATCACCTTGGGCGTCGCTGTAGCCGTCAACAGCAGCGCTTGTGGGATATTGAACTGACGCTGGTAGTCCGGCAGCTTCAAATAGTCCGGACGGAAGTTGTGGCCCCACTCGGAAATACAGTGCGCCTCGTCCACCACCAACAGCGAGATCCGCACGCTTTGCAGGAAGTTACGAAAGCGCTCGTTCTTCAGGCGCTCAACGGAAATCATCAGGATCTTCAACTCGCCCGAACGCGCGCGGGTCATCACCTCATTGGCGTCCTCGCGGCTCTGGGCCGAATCGATACTGCCTGCCGAAATGCCGTGGCGCTGCAGGAAACCCAACTGGTCCTGCATCAACGCCAACAGCGGCGACACCACCAGCGTGAGGTGCGGTAGCAACACCGCCGACAACTGGTAGCACAGGGACTTGCCCGAACCCGTTGGGAAAATAGCCGCTGCCGAACGGCCGGCCAGTACCGCACTGACTGTCTCTTCCTGGCCCAGACGAAACTGTGGATAACCAAAAACCTGCTGGAGGGTGTCGTGCATAGGCTGTCACTCCGTTGACCGCTGAAGGAATCAAAAACATAGATCAGCGATCAAGAAAAGGTCGGGGATAAACGCTACAAACTGATACAGAGAAAACCAGCAAGCCCGCGCAAAAACGCAGACAGTAACACGCCAGATCACCTACCCCGACAAGGATGGCAGCTACGGACCCACCACCGGCACATCGCCGGCCGCAGCGTTGGTCAGTGGCGCCTATGGACGGGGATTGATGGACCTCGACGCAGCCTCGCGGCTCTAGCCATCCCCCAAACAAACAACGCGCCAATGGGGCGCGTTGTCGGTAAACGTGTTGGCTATCGATCAGCGGTTCTGCACCCGCTCAATCGCCGTGTCGTACACCGGGTTGGCCTTTTGCTCCTTGGCCAACTGGTAGTGACGCAACGCATCGGCAAACTGCCCCGCCGCTTCATAGATCCGCGCAATGTTGTAATAGGCGCCAGCACGCACCGTCGCAGCATTCGCACCGGTTGCCAGGGCGATGGCCTTGCGATTGGCCCAGATCGACTCGGCCGTGTTGCCAGCCTTCTGATACGCCAAGCCCAGGTTGCCGTAGGCCTTGCCGAAACCATTGTCCAACTCGATCGCCTGACGGAACAGGTCGATGGCCTGGTCGAGGTTACCCGCCTGGTAGGCCGCTTCACCTTGGACGTTCAGACGTTTCGCATCGGTTTGTGCGGAAGAGCTGACCGCAACAGCGGTCACGGCCACGCTGTCATCCAGCAGCGGTTTGACTTCGTTCAGCACATTCGCGGCATTCACGGTCACGCCGCTGAAGGTGTTGATGTCCTGGAAGTCGCCGCTGCCAGTCATGCGGAACACGGTCCACAGGTTACCGCTGCGGTTTTTCGGCACGTAGTAGGTGCGTACCAGGGATTGGCCCATGTACACAAACACCTTGGCTTCGCTGTTGGACAGTTGGCGCGAGCTTGGATTGCCGCCGTTGGTGAAGTCATGCACGGCATACACGTAGCTTTCGCCGTAGTGCTTTTTCTGCAGAGTGATGGTTTCCGGGCCGTAACTGTCGACGTCGTCCACATCCAGTTCGGCGTCGGTGCCGGTCTTGTTCTCGAAGTAGATATTATTGCCGGGGAAGATCATGTGGGAGTCGAGGTCTTCCGGGGTTTTGCCCCAGGTCAGTACCACGCGCAGCCCGTCGAGGTTTTCCATGACCGGGCTGATGGCGTAGGTCATGCCTTTGCACGGGCACTTCACCACCAGGTTGGAGTAGCCGGGTTTCTTGATGATCAGCAGGCTGGTGGCGTCGTCAGCAGCTTCGCTGGTCAGCGTGACCTGGCCCTGGGCGTTGGTGCGGCCCACCACGTTTTGCGCGCCGTTGCGCTGCAGCAGCACTTCGGCGTCGGCGATTTTCTGGTCCTTGACCACCGCACTGAGCACTTCAATCGGCAATTGCTCGGCCTGGACCGAAAACGCCACCGCACACAAAGACATCGCCGAGGCGACACGCAGCAAACCCATGCTTAACTCCCTTTAAGTAGTGGACGGAATCGCCCTACAAGATTTTGCGGTGAAACATACGCTGAAATCCGGCCGCTGGCGGAATTTTTGTACAGAATGTGACGTGGTTTTTATCACGCCTACCTACTGAAGCATTGCGCTACAATCAAGCCTTGCTACCCAGGAGTACGCTGCCATGAGCGAACCGACGTTTGAGCAAAAACAGGATCACTACCACAAGATCCGCCGTTCCAATTACCTGGCCAGCCTGCGCCTCGAAGGGTTCGACACCCAACCGGCCGACGTCGACAAACCCCTGCCGACCCGCGAAGCCGTCCTCGCCAAGTACCGCAACACCCCACGCTGATGCTCGACAAATACGGGGTGGGCCAGGATCCGTACTGCTATCCCGGTAGCAGCGTCCTGCGCAACCGCCTCGATTTGCACGACGAGACCCGCTTGCACCAGGCCGAGCGGGAGTTATCCGAAATCGCCGTAGGCAACCTTCCCCTCTTCCCACCGCCCTACGACCTCGACCGCCTGCAACATATCCACCGCACCCTGTTCGGCGACCTCTACGACTGGGCCGGCGAATTGCGCAGCGTCAATATCCAGAAAGGCGATACCCTGTTCTGCACCCCGGAACGCATCCCGCCGGAAGCGGCAAAGATCATCCGGCGTATGCAAGCGTCCAACTGGTATGTCGGTGTGAGTCAGGCTGAGCTGATCACGCAGATTGCCGAGGCCTACGGCGACCTCAACGTCATCCACCCCTTCCGCGAAGGCAACGGCCGGGCGCAACGGATCTTGTTCGAGCAGATCATCGTCAACGCGGGGTTTTCGGTGAATTGGTGGCTGGTGAAACACGCGGCGTGGATACCGGCGAATATTGATGCGGTGGCGTGTGATTACCGGGGGTTGGAGGCGATTTTTGAGCGGTGTGTGACTCGGCCTGTCAGCAACTGATCACACGCCAGCTCGACCCACACCACTCACCTGTTTTGCTGTTAAGTCACTGCAAGCCGCAAATCCCGGAAAGCCCTGTAAGAAACCTCCATACGCCTCGACATCCCCTTCCGAAACTACTTGAAACTCCTGCCCGCCACTCTACAAAACCCACCTTTCTCTGACCGAAACTAGCGCCCTTTCAACAGACCCTGGCAAACACCTTTGAACATCGAAAGGACTCAACATATCGGCCATGGATCTACAGCTCCGGAGTGGCCAAGACGATGAGCGAATACACCCAGTGGATCTATCTGCTCGTCCTCCTCGCACTGGCCGCCATAATCGACAGGATAATAACGTTGCCCGTACTCAGGAGATGGGCTGGACGCTGCCTCTTGGTAACCGGCCCAGTACTTCTGTTCTATGCCACCTCATGGATCAGAGGGGCACAGCTTGAAAGTTTGCCGATAATTGCCTTTGTGACAGGCATCGGGTTGTTGAGCACCCAAAATATCTATTGCAAAGTAAGCAAAGTAAAAGCCAATCACCCACTCCTGCGTGCCCCCACCATGAACCTCGCCCCCAACTTGCCCGAAGACCCCGTCATGCAGCAACTCCTGCAACTGCTGCACGAGGAAATCGGCCTGCCAAGACACAAGACGATCCGCTTGCAAACCTCAATCAACTTCGACCTCGGCTGCGACGGCAGTGAGGCCAAGCAACTGATGGAAGCACTGGAGCAGGAATTTGCGCTCGACCTGGGCGACTTCGACACTTATCGTTACTTCAATCCGCCGACGTTCGATGTGTTTCTCAAACGCCGCGCCAAGAGCCGCGGCGAAAAAGTGCCGCTGACGCTGGGCATGCTCTACCTGGCCATCAAGACCCACAGCTGGGACACGCAGACGCTGGAAAACCTGAGCTCACTGTAGGAGCCGGCTTGCCGGCGATGGCGGTCCTGAGGGCCTCCTCGCCGGCAAGCCGGGCTCCTACAGGAAATTGAGCCTTCGAAAAGGACCTTACATGGACGTAATGATGGGCCTGCTGGCCGCCCTGCTCTGGGGTGGTACGGATTTTCTCGTGGGCCTCAACGCCCGAGCCGTGGGCGTTAAACGCGCGGTGTATTTCGGTCAGGCCTTGGGCTTTCTGATCATGACCCTGCTGTTGGTCATTCTCCCAAGCTTGCTGTTCAAATCCCTCGACGCCCCGCTGAGCGTCTGGCTCCTGGGCGTCGCCGCCGCCCTGCTCACCGTCTCCGGCGCCCTTGCGCTGTCCAAGGCCTTCGCCCTTGGCAAAGCCGCCATCGTCGCGCCGCTGGTGACGTCCTACGGCGTGGTGACCACACTGCTGTCCTGGGCCAGCGGCGAGCACATCAGCCTGACGCAACTGGGCTGCATCGCCGTGTGCGTGATCGGCGTGATCCTCTCCAGCATTCATAAGGACAACGGCGTCCCCCACAACAATCCACGCCTGTCCATCGCCTACGCCATGCTCGCCGCCTTGCTGTATGGCACCAGTTTCTGGCTGCAAGGCCGCTACACACTGCCGGCGCTGGGACCGATCACCATGCTCTGGCTCGGTTACCTGGTGGGGCTATGCGTATTGGTGGTGATGGTGCTGAAGATCAAGGACGGCCTGAAAATCCCACCGCTGAAAAACTGCGCGACGCTGACCGGTGCGAGCTTGATGAACCTGGGTGGGTTCTCGGCGTTTTCCTGGGGGGCGATGGCGGGGTCGGTGTCGGTGGTGACGGTGATCAGTACGTTGTCAGGTGGTATTGCGGCGATTTTGGGGTTTGTGTTTTTCAAGGAGCGGTTGTCGGTGGTGCAGGTATTGGGCGTCGTGCTGGTACTGGTCGGCGCAGTGGTTCTGCACATCGCCGACTAAGCGTTCGCGCACAAAAAAGCCGCCTGCAAGAGGCGGCTTTTTCACAACGCTCGAATCTTACAACTTAGGACCCGCAGCCTTGATCGCATCGCTCACTTCAAACTTCTTGAAGTTCTCGATGAACAGACCCGCCAGCGCCTTCGCCGCTTCGTCGTAGGCAGCCTTGTCAGCCCAGGTGTTACGTGGGTTCAACAGGCCGGTTTCAACGCCCGGTACGGCCAGTGGCACGTCGAGGTTGATCGTGTCGAGGTGTTCGGTTTCTGCACCGATCAACGCGCCGCTCTGGATCGCTGCGATCACGCCGCGAGTGGTCGGGATGTTGAAACGGTTGCCAACGCCGTAGCCGCCGCCGGTCCAGCCGGTGTTGACCAGGTAGACCTTGGAGCCGAAGCCGCGGATGCGCTTGATCAGCAGCTCAGCGTATTCGCCAGCCGGGCGCGGGAAGAACGGTGCGCCGAAGCAGGTGGAAAAGGTCGACTTGATGCCGCCGCCGGAACCCATTTCGGTCGAGCCCACCAGTGCGGTGTAACCGGACAGGAAGTGGTAGGCCGCTTGTTCTTCGCTGAGGATCGACACAGGCGGCAGTACGCCGGTCAGGTCGCAGGTCAGGAAGATCACCGCGTTTGGCTCGCCGCCCAGGTTCTTCTCGGAACGCTTGGCAACGTGCTCCAGCGGGTAGGCGGCGCGGCTGTTCTGGGTCAGGCTGACGTTGGTGTAGTCGGCGTGCTTGGCCTCGTCGATCACCACGTTTTCCAGCACGGCGCCATGCTTGATGGCTTTCCAGATGACCGGCTCGTTCTTCTCGGACAGGTCGATGCACTTGGCATAGCAACCGCCTTCGATGTTGAACACCACGCCTTCACCCCAGCCGTGTTCGTCGTCACCGATCAGGTAACGGCTTTCGTCGGCGGACAGGGTGGTTTTACCGGTGCCCGACAGACCAAAGAACAGGGTCACGTCGCCTGCTTCGCCGATGTTGGCAGCGCAGTGCATCGGCAGCACGTCGGAAGCCGGCAGCAGGAAGTTCTGCACCGAGAACATGGCTTTCTTCATCTCACCGGCGTAACGCATGCCGGCGATCAGCACTTTCTTCTGGGCGAAGTTGAGGATCACGCAACCGTCGGAGTTGGTGCCATCACGTTCTGGCACGCACTCGAAGTTGGCCACGTTGAGCACTTGCCATTCTTCACGACCGGCCGGGTTGTACTGGGCCGGGTTGATGAACAGGCAACGACCGAACAGGTTCTGCCAGGCAGTCTGGGTGGTCATTTTCACGGCCAGGTAGTGGTCTTCAGCCGCCCCTACGTGAACGTGGGAAACGAAATGCTCTTGCGCGTTGTTGAATGCCTCGACGCGAGCCCACAGGGCATCGAACTTGTCGGCAGGGAACTTGCGGTTGATCGGGCCCCAGGCGATGGAAGCCTGGGTGGAAGGCTCTTCAACGATGAAACGGTCGACCGGCGAACGGCCAGTACGGTGACCGGTTTCGACGACCAGCGCGCCAGTATCGGCGAGCACGCCTTCACCACGCTGCAGGGCTTCTTTAACCAGATCGTCAACACTCAGATCGGTGTATACGGCGTTGTTGGCTTGCGTCATGAGGTTCCCCGTCGGCCTATGGCCGAGTGCTCCAAACGTTTTGTAGTAGAAAGTTGCGCACTACTACCGCGAAAAAAGTGGGCCGGATTATGCCAGAAAAGCCCAAAAAGAGTAGGGCCCTCCCGTCAGAACTGCGCTAATCCGGCGTTTGTCAGGTGATTTACCTGTGCTTAAACGTTTTAGTGGCGGGTGTCGGAAGGGGTGTCGATGCCTGCGCCGGCGAACAATTGGGCGACATCAGCCGCGTCGAACAGGTAGCGTTCGTTGCAGAACTGGCAGTCGATCTCGATATGGCCGCCGTGCTCCACCACCAGGTTTTGCGCATCTTCCAGGCCTAGGCTGACCAAGGCATTGGCCGAACGCTCGCGCGAGCAGCTGCAATTGAAGTGCAGGCCTTGTGCGTCAAACAGTCGCACGGCTTCTTCGTGGTACAGGCGATGCAGGATGGTTTCGTTGTCCAGGCCCAGTTGCTCTTCAGCGGTGAGGGTGCCGGCCAGCGCCGTCAGCTTACGCCAGCTGTCAGTGCGCTCGTCTTCGTCCTTGATGCGATCTGGTGGCAATTGCTGCAACAGCATCCCGCGGGCGCGTTTGCCGTCGGCGTTGAGCCAGAACTTGGTGCCGACCTGCTGGGACATCACGAAATAGTTGGTGAAGCAGTCCGACAGGGTTTCGCCGTCCAGATCGACGATACCTTGGTAGCGCTGGCCCTCAGTCGGATCGACGGTGATCGCCAGCACGCCGTTGGCCATCAGGTTGGACAACGTGGCGTCCGGGGCAATCTGGTCGGCTTCGTAACGGGCCAAACCACGGATTTCGCGCTCGCTGGAGCATTCGATCATCAGCATCGGCACCGGCCCTTCGGAGCGTGCCTGCAGGATCAACAACCCGTCGAATTTCATGGTGCCCACCAGGAGCGCCGCCGCCGCCATCAGCTCCCCGAGCAGTTGCGCGACCGGCTCCGGATAGGGGTGCTTGGCAAGGACTTCGGCATAGCTGCGCTCCAACGAGACCAGCTCGCCGCGGGCGTCGCTCTCGTCAAAGATGAAGCGTTGGGTGAAGTCGGTATCCGGTAGATCAGTCATAGGTCTGGGTATCTGAATTGATGACAAATTGATTACAAAGTTTATAGAATTAAACGCTTTAGCACCGTTTTGGTGCGGTTTTCTAGAGCCGTGAGGGACAGTTTATGAACAATCCGGGTTTGTTCCAAGCCAAGTGGAACCTCGGGCGATGGGCCTTCTGCAATCTACTGGCTATCGGGCTGCTGTGTTTCTGGCTGTGGCCCACGGGCCAGATGCTGTGTGTGCTTTTCGACGAGTGGCTGTTTCATCTGCTCAATGACCCGCTGGCCAGCAACTCGACCTGGCTGCACGTGTGGGCGGTAGCCAGTCTGCGGCCGTTCGATGCGGTGGTCGGGGTCATCCTGCTGGCGCTGTTGATTCGCGGCGACTGGGTGTTCAAGGCCGTGCAGGTGCGCCAGGCACTGTTCGGTTTTGTCGGCGTTCTGCTGCTGTTGCTGTTTATCCGCATGCTGTTTTCCAAATTCGCGGCGCACATGGGCTGGCAACACAGCAGCCCATCGATGGTGATCAGCGGAGCGATCCAGATGAGCGACTACTTCCCGGGGCTGGAAAAGACCTGGGAATTGAAGGATCGCTCGAGCCAGAGTTTTCCAGGGGATCACGCATCGGTGCTGTTGATCTGGGGGATGTTCATGACGGTGTTCGCCAAGCGCGTCGGCCAGTTGCTCGTGATCTGGGGCCTGGCGCTGCTGTTCATGATGCCGCGCCTGGTGGCTGGTGCCCATTGGGGCCAGGACGATTACATCGGCGGCGTATTGCTGGCGCTGTTGGCGCTGGGGTGGGGGTATTACACGCCGTTCGCAGCGAAGGTGTCGGCTGGGTTGCTGCGGCTCACGGCGCCGGTGTTCGGGCTGGCTGCACGCCTACCAATCGTCGGGCGAATGAGCGTCGTTAGAACTGCGCAATAATTTGTGGTGAGCGAGCTTGCTCGCGCTGGGCTGCGGAGCGGCCTCAAAAAAACGGGAGCGCTACGCACTCCAGCGCGGGGCAAGCCCGCTCACCACACAGGCCCATTCGACTCAGGCTAGTCGTCATTGCCGCTGCCGCGAAACTTGAACAGATCGCGGCGCTGTTTCTTGCTCGGCTTGCCATCGGTGGTCATACCGGTGGCGCCCGCCTTGCGCATGGCGGCCGCGTTTTCACGCTTGGCGATGCTGGCTTCGGTCTCGGTGTACAACGCCTGTGCTTCAGGCGCACCACGGCGCACGATGGAAAGCGCCTGAACCACGACCGTCTTTTCATCAAATCCAACACGAATCTGCAACTCATCGCCGACACGTGGCTCTTTGCCTGGCTTGCAGCGCTCGCCACGATGATGCACCTTGCCGCTCTCGATAGCGGCCTTCGCCAGGGCACGGGTTTTATAGAAACGCGCCGCCCATAGCCACTTGTCCAGACGGACCTTTTCTTCCTCTTCCTGCTTTTGAGCCACTTGAATTCCTCGCTCTGAAAAATGTCGCAACTTTACCGTTGAAACCCTTCGACGCATAAACCCCAAGGCTCACCTAAGATACGCCAGGTAGCACCCTGTTTTCGCGAGGATATGCTGTGACCGAATTCCCCCTTTCACTCACCTCGCCCAACCAGCGCTGCGTGGGTTGCCAGCAAAGCGAGCCCCTCGGGTTCGATTTTGCATTCGCTTACCAGCCTATCGTAGACCTGCGGGATCATTCGATCTTTGCCCACGAGGCCCTGGTGCGTGGCCCCCACGGCGAAGGGGCTCTGTCGGTGCTCGACCAGGTCAACGAAAGCAACCGCTACCGCTTCGACCAACGCTGTCGAACCCAGGCAATTGCCGGGGCAGCGGCCCTTGGCATGCAAACCCACCTTTCGATCAACTTCATGCCCAACGCCGTGTACCGTCCGGAATTGTGCATCCGTAGCACCCTGGAGGCGGCTCGCGCGCATAATTTTCCGTTGAACCAGCTGATTTTCGAGACACTCGAAAGCGAGCACGTAGATAACTATCGCCATTTGACGAATATTCTGCGTGAATACCGCGAATTCGGCTTCAAGACCGCCATCGACGATTTCGGCGCGGGCTATTCGGGGCTGAACCTGCTGGCCGATTTCCAACCTGACTTGATCAAACTCGACATGGCGCTGATTCGCGATGTCGATCAGGATCGTGTTCGTCAGGTCATCGTTCAGGGAATTGTCACAATCTGTGAGCAGTTGGGGGTTACTGTCATCGCCGAAGGCATCGAAAGTGCCGGCGAGCGTGACTTCCTGTCCGACTGCGGAATTTTTCTGATGCAGGGCTATTGGTTCGCCAAGCCTGCATTCAAGGCCCTGGCCGAGGTTTCCCCTCAGGCCTGGGCGAATTGATCGGTTACCCATATTGAAGACATTTGACCATTTGACCGTTGTGGGTCTGCGTGAATGGGTGGCACTTCCCGACTTGGGAGTGGCAGGCCTGCGCGCAAAGATCGACACCGGTGCCAGCACCTCAAGCCTGCACGCTACCGATATTGAGCCATTTGAGCGCGACGGTGAGAAGTGGGTGCGTTTTACCGCGCACCTGGGCAGCGTTGTGCAACTGCGTCACCGCCGCTGCGAAGCGCCCCTGGTGACGATGAAAACCATCAAGAGCTCCAACGGGCATGCGCAGGTGCGCTATGTCATCAGCACCACCCTGGCGCTGGGTGATCGGGTATGGCGGGTGGAGTTCACCCTGGCCTGCCGCAAAGCCATGCGTTACCGGCTGTTGCTGGGCTCCAAAGCCTTGATTGACGGCCAACTGGTGGTCAACCCCGGCATCAAGTACGTTCAAGACAAGCCGGTGTTCCCGGTCTCTACTCTTTCTGTCCCAGGTGCTGCATGAAGATTGCTGTGCTGTCGCGAAACCCGCGTCTGTATTCCACCCGCCGCCTGGTTGAGGCCGGCACCGAACGTGGCCACGAAATGGTGGTGATCGACACGTTGCGGGCCTATATGAACATTGCCAGCCACAAGCCGCAGATCCACTACCGGGGCAAGCCGCTGGAGGGGTTTGATGCGGTGATCCCACGTATCGGCGCTTCGGTGACGTTCTATGGCTGCGCAGTGTTGCGCCAGTTTGAAATGATGGGGGTGTTCCCCCTCAATGAGTCGGTCGCCATTGCCCGTTCACGGGACAAGTTGCGCTCGCTGCAGTTGCTGTCGCGCCGGGGTATCGGCCTGCCAGTGACGGGCTTTGCCCACTCTCCCGACGACATCCCCGACCTGATCGACATGGTCAACGGCGCACCGCTGGTGATCAAGGTGCTGGAAGGCACCCAAGGTATCGGCGTGGTGCTGTGTGAAACCGCGACAGCGGCGGAGTCCGTGATCGAGGCATTCATGGGCCTCAAGCAGAACATCATGGTGCAGGAATACATCAAGGAAGCCGGCGGTGCGGACATCCGCTGCTTCGTGGTGGGCGACAAGGTGATTGCAGCGATGAAGCGCCAGGCGAAGCCGGGGGAGTTCCGCTCCAACCTGCACCGTGGCGGCAGCGCCAGCCTGATCAAGATCACCCCGGAAGAACGCATGACCGCGCTGCGGGCCGCCAAGGTGATGGGGTTGAGTGTGGCGGGTGTGGATATCCTGCGCTCCAATCACGGGCCGCTGGTGATGGAGGTGAATTCGTCACCGGGCCTGGAAGGCATTGAAACCACCACGGGCAAGGACGTGGCGGGGATCATCATTCAGCATCTGGAGAAGAATGGTGGGCCGAATATGACCAGGACCAAAGGCAAGGGCTGACCCCAGCGTAATACCTGTAGGAGCCGGCTTGCCGGCTCCTACACAAGGTCAGACCGCGTCGCGGGGCAACATCAGCCCAAGCGGCAAACGCACGCGCGCCTCCAGGCCACCTTCTTCGCGGTTGCGTAGCTCAACATTGCCGCCATGCATCGAGGCTATACGCCGCACAATCGCCAACCCCAGGCCTGTCCCCTTGCCACCTCGGGCACGGTCGCCACGGGTAAAGGGGTTGAAGATGCCTTCCAACTCATCCGGGTCGATGCCCGCGCCACGGTCCATCACGCTCAGCACCACATACGGCGCAGCGCTGTCGCCAGACACATACGCCGCCACTTCCACGTCGGAACCGGCGTGGTGCAGGGCGTTGCCGATCAGGTTGTTCAACAGGCGTTTCATCGATACCCGACGCAACGCAAACGGCTGGATCGGCTCCAGGCGCATGCGCACCTGTTCACCGTTCTGGTTATAGGGCGCCACCACCTCTCGCACCAGGTCGGTCAGGTCGACTTCTTCCACCACTTCATCGCGGCCATCGCGGATAAACGCCAGGAACTGGTCGAGAATCGCGTCCATGTCCTCAATGTCGCGGACCATGTCGTCGGTGAGGTCGGTATGGTTGCCCATCAACTCCAGCGACAAACGCAGTCGCGTCAACGGGGTACGCAAGTCGTGGGACACCCCCGCCAGCATCAGCTCGCGCTCGCGGCCGGCCTGTTCGACGTCCTCCGCCATCTGGTTGAACGCGCCGTACACCTCGGTCATCTCACTGGGCGTGTCGCTGACCGGCAGGCGAACGCTGCGCCCCTGGCCCAATTGACGGGCGGCAAACACAAGGCGTTTTAAAGGCTGATTAAGCTGGCGCACGAAAATCCACGCCGACGCCGTTGAAAGCAAACCGATCGCCAGGAACCAGCCCAACACGTTCCAGATCTTCTGCCCCCGCAGCGGATGCGGGTAAAGCGGCACTTTCAGCCAATCCTCGCCCAGGCTTGGCGCACGCACCCACAACGCAGGCGACACGTGCATGCGCAGCCGCACCTCGGTGTCTTCACCGAGTTCGGCCTGCATCTGGCGCTGGTAGATCTCACTGTAGGGCCAATGCTGCTCGCCCTCCGGCACTCCCGCGCCGGCGACACGCACCAGGGTCGCGGCCTTGGCGATTTTCTCGCGGTTCTCAGGGTCCGCCGCCCAATAGGCGCGCAGCGTCAGGGCGACACCGTGGCTGTACTGTCGATCCACCAGCACGTCCTCGTTCATCAACAGATAAACCAGCGTGAGTGCCTTGGAAAACAGAACGACGATCAGCACCAGCCAAAGGGTGCGGGAGAAGAAACTTTGGGGGAACCACAGCGGGGTTTTCATAGAAGACTGCTAGATACCTTGCAGAAACGAGCGGCGCTCGCAGAATTGCAGACGCCGGACACCCCGCCGACTCTTATGGAGTCAAACGCCAGGATGCCCGCCCCTGCAAATCACCGATCAACTGGTTTTATTGCCGTCCGGCACAAACACATAACCCACGCCCCACACCGTCTGGATATACCGCGGCTTGGACGGGTCCGGCTCGATCATCCGGCGCAGACGGGAGATCTGCACGTCGATGGAGCGCTCCAGCGCATCCCATTCCCGGCCACGGGCCAGGTTCATCAGCTTGTCGCGGGTCAGCGGCTGGCGAGCGTTCATCACCAGAGCCTTGAGCACGGCGAATTCACCGGTAGTGAGCATGTGCACTTCATCGCCACGCTTGAGCTCACGGGTCGCCAGCGACAGTTCGTAGTCGCCAAAGGTGACACTCTCGTCTTCGCTACCTGGGGCACCTGGAACCGGCGGTGCCTGGCGACGCAGTACGGCTTTGACCCGAGCCATCAGTTCGTCAGGGTTGAACGGCTTGGCCAGGTAGTCATCGGCGCCCAGTTCAAGGCCCTTGATGCGGCTCAGCTCATCGCCCTTGGCGGTGAGCATGATGATTGGAATCTGGTTGTTTGCGCCGCGCAGGCGTTTGCAGGCGGTCAGGCCGTCTTCGCCGGGCAGCATCAGGTCGAGTACGACCAGGTTGAACACCTCACGCCCCAACAGGCGGTCCATCTGTTCGGTGTTCGGCACCGCGCGGGCCCGGTAGCCCTTGGAGTTGAAAAAACGCTCCAGCAGGCTACTCAGCCCCGGATCGTCATCAACGATGAGAATTTTTTCGCCTTCAGCAGTTTGTGCAGTGCTGCTCATTAGATGCTCCTCTTATCTCGGCGCGCATTATGGCCTAGCTGCCGTTATACGCACCGTGTGCATTGTTAGCAGATTTTTCCTCTACTGCCAGCGAACCCGCGCCGTACAACCGTTGGCGCAATCCCCCCCTAGGGCAGAACGCTGGTTATAATGCGGCGCCGTCGTGCAGGGCAACGTCCGATCGTTACCGTTTGATGCCGAGGCTTTTTTTACCCGCTTGTGTGATTTTTTCGATTTCGAGGGTCAATAGGCTGCCTCTTGACCCAGGCAGCGGCGCCAGTCGGGCCGCTCAACCAGCCTCCCAGGGCCTTGTTTTCCGGGCCTGCGAGCTGCTTTTCAGAATTTCAGGTGGTTTTATGGACAGCATCAACAGCCGCATCGCCGAGGAACTCGGTGTACGCCCACAACAGGTCGAAGCGGCCGTCGCTCTACTGGATGAAGGCTCCACAGTGCCTTTCATCGCCCGTTACCGTAAAGAAGTGACCGGCAGCCTCGACGACACCCAGTTGCGTCACCTGGAAGAGCGTCTGCGCTACCTGCGAGAACTCGACGAACGGCGCATCAGCATCCTCGCCAGCATCGAGGAACAGGGCAAGCTGACCCCACAGCTTGAGCGCGACATCAAGCTCGCCGACACCAAGACCCGCCTCGAAGACCTCTACCTGCCGTACAAGCAGAAGCGCCGCACCAAGGGCCAGATCGCCCTAGAAGCCGGCCTGGGCGAGCTGGCCGACGGCCTCTTCAACGACCCGTCGCTGACTCCGGACACCGAAGCCGCCCGGTTCATCAATGCCGAAAAAGGCGTTGCCGACGTCAAGGCCGCCCTCGAAGGCGCCAAGTACATCCTCATGGAGCGCTTCGCCGAAGACGCCAGCCTGCTGGAAAAACTGCGTACTTACCTGAAGCAGGAAGCCATTCTCAGTGCCCGCGTCATCGCCGGCAAAGAGGAGGAAGGCGCCAAGTTCCGCGATTACTTCGAACACGACGAACCGCTGAAAAGCATGCCGTCCCACCGTGCGCTCGCCATTTTCCGTGGTCGCAACGAAGGCATTCTCAGCTCTGCGCTGAAGGTCGGCGACGAATTGCCGGGCACCATGCACCCCTGTGAAGGCATGATCGGTCAACAATTCGGCATCCAGAATCAGAACCGTCCTGCGGACAAGTGGCTGGGTGAGGTGGTGCGCTGGACCTGGAAGGTCAAGCTCTACACCCACCTGGAAACCGACCTGCTCGGCGAGCTGCGCGACGGCGCCGAGACCGAGGCGATCAACGTGTTCGCCCACAACCTGCACGACCTGCTGCTGGCCGCCCCGGCAGGTCCGCGCGCCACCCTGGGCCTTGACCCGGGCCTGCGTACTGGCTGCAAGGTCGCCGTGGTCGACTCCACCGGCAAGCTGTTGGACCACGCCACGGTGTATCCGCATGTGCCGCACAACAAATGGGACCAGACCCTCGCGATCCTGGCCGCCCTGTGCGCCAAGCACGCGGTGGACCTGATCGCCATCGGCAACGGCACCGCCAGCCGTGAAACCGACAAACTGGCCGCCGAACTGATCAAAAAGTATCCCGCCATGAAGATGACCAAGGTCATGGTCTCCGAGGCCGGCGCTTCGGTGTACTCGGCGTCGGAACTGGCTTCCAAGGAATTCCCGGACCTCGACGTGTCGATCCGTGGCGCGGTGTCCATCGCCCGTCGCCTGCAGGATCCACTGGCCGAACTGGTGAAGATCGACCCTAAATCCATCGGCGTCGGCCAGTACCAGCACGATGTGTCGCAGCTGAAACTGGCGCGCGGCCTGGACGCGGTGGTGGAAGACTGCGTAAACGCCGTGGGCGTGGACGTGAATACCGCCTCTGTTGCATTGCTGGCACGTATTTCCGGCCTCAACGCCACCCTGGCACAGAATATCGTGACCCACCGTGACGAAAACGGCGCGTTCAAAACCCGTGCAGCGCTGAAAAAGGTCGCACGCCTGGGCGAGAAAACCTTCGAACAAGCCGCCGGTTTCCTACGCGTAATGAACGGCGACAACCCGCTGGATTCCTCCGCAGTCCACCCGGAAGCCTACCCGCTGGTGCAACGCATCGCCGCCGAGACCGACCGCGACATCCGCTCGCTGATCGGCGACGCCGCGTTCCTCAAGCGCCTGGATCCCAAGAAGTACACCGACGAAACCTTCGGCGTGCCGACCATCACCGACATTCTGCAAGAGTTGGAAAAACCGGGCCGCGACCCGCGTCCCGAGTTCAAGACTGCCGAGTTCCAGGACGGCGTCGAAGACCTCAAGGATCTGGAGCTGGGCATGATCCTCGAAGGCGTGGTCACCAACGTGACCAACTTCGGCGCCTTTGTGGACATCGGCGTGCATCAGGACGGTTTGGTGCATATCTCCGCGCTTTCGGAGAAATTCATCAAGGACCCGCGTGAAGCGGTGAAAGCCGGTGACGTGGTCAAGGTCAAGGTCATGGAAGTCGACATCCCACGCAAACGCGTTGGTCTGTCGATGCGCATGAGCGACACCCCCGGCGAGAAAATCGACGGTGCCCGTGGCGCGCGTCCGGGTTCGGCGCCGCGCCAGTCGCAGAACAACGCACCGCGCAAGGAAACCGCCACCGCAGCGCCAAGCAACAACGCCATGGCCTCGCTGTTCGCCAACGCCAAACAGTTGAAGAAACGCTGATGGAAATCCCTGCCGGTTTGACCCAGAGCGCGTTCAGCGAACTGATCGGCTGCCGCCTGCAACGCCTTGAAGAGGGCGTTGCCGAGGTGGCCCTGACCCTGGAGCCGCAACTGCGCAACCGCGCGGGCAAGCTCCATGGCGGGGCGATTTTCAGCCTGGTGGACATTACGATGGGGCTGGCGTGTTCCAGCTCCCATGGTTTCGACCAGCAGAGCGCGACCATCGAGTGCAAGATCAACTATATCCGCGCCGTGTCTGACGGTGACGTGCTGTGCACCAGCCGAGTGATTCATGCCGGTCGCCGCACGTTGGTGGTCGAGGCAGACGTGTATCAAGACGAAAGACTTGTCGCAAAAGCGCAGGGCACCTTCGCTGTCCTATAGCTCCCCACCCCCGATTTGAGTTAATTTCGGCGCTGCAATCACGGCGTCGGAATTTTCTCGCTGCGCTGTAGCCAAATTCATG
The DNA here is from genome assembly GCF_049897165.1 of Pseudomonas sp. TWR1-1-4. NCBI lineage: Bacteria > Pseudomonadati > Pseudomonadota > Gammaproteobacteria > Pseudomonadales > Pseudomonadaceae > Pseudomonas > Pseudomonas sp. TWR1-1-4. Next base: position 486,948 of record NZ_JAFCVS010000006.1, read on the forward strand.
GAGTGAAGTCGGCATTTTCAGAGCGGGTTAAATCGACTCTAAACCAGGCGATCACGCCAGTTTTAACTTCACCCTTGTAGACCGTCCTGCCCACCCCCATATTGGGGCGACTGACGCGTGAAGGAATCCAACTTGAGCGAACTTCTCAACCGCCGCCTGGCCCTGCTCGGCAAGCGCGAACACCTCTCCCTGCTAGAGCAGTGCTTGCACGGCATCGAGCGCGAATGCCTGCGTGTCACCGGTGAGGGTCGACTGGCGCAAACGCCGCACCCTGAAGCCCTGGGCGCCGCGTTGACCCACGAACAGATCACCACCGACTACTCGGAATCGCTGCTGGAGTTCATCACTCCCGCCCTGCCCAACCCGGCCGATACCCTGAGCAGCCTGGACAAGATCCATCGCTTTGCCTACACCAAGCTGGGCAGCGAATACCTGTGGAGCCCCTCGATGCCGTGCCCGTTGCCGGCCGAGGAAGATATTCCGATTGCCTACTACGGCACCTCCAATATCGGACAGCTCAAGTACGTGTATCGCAAGGGTCTGGCCCTGCGTTACGGCAAGACCATGCAGTGCATCGCTGGTATCCACTACAACTTCTCGTTACCGGAAGCGCTGTGGCCGTTGCTCAAAGAGACGGAAGGGTTTGTCGGCACCGACCGCGATTACCAGTCCACCGCCTATATCGCGCTGATCCGTAACTTCCGTCGCTACAGCTGGCTGCTGATGTACCTGTTCGGCGCATCCCCTGCCCTGGACGCCGGTTTCCTGCGCGGTCGTTCGCACCAACTGGAAGTGCTCGACGCCGATACGCTGTACCTGCCTTACGCCACCAGCCTGCGCATGAGCGACCTGGGTTATCAGAGCAATGCCCAGGCCGGCCTCACACCGTGCTACAACGACCTGGCCAGCTACACCGACAGCCTGCGCGAAGCGGTGGCAACGCCCTACGCGTCGTACGTCGAAATCGGCACGCATCAGGACGGTGAGTGGGTGCAACTCAACACCAACATCCTGCAGATCGAAAACGAGTACTACTCCAACATCCGCCCCAAGCGTGTGACTTACACCGGCGAACGGCCGATCCAGGCGCTGATGGCCCGTGGCATCCAGTACATCGAAGTGCGCTGCCTGGACATCAACCCCTTCCTGCCGATGGGTATCGACCTGCCGGAGTCGCGTTTCCTCGACGCCTTCCTGCTGTACTGCGCGTTGAACGACAGCCCGCTGTTCGCCGACAACGAGTGCGGTAACGCCACCTCCAACTTCCTCAGCGTGGTCAAGGAAGGTCGTCGTCCCGGCCTGCAATTGCAGCGTCAGGGCCAGCCTGTGGACATGAAGGAATGGGCTGCCGAACTGCTGGAGCAGATTGCGCCACTGGCCGCCTTGCTGGATGAGAGCCACGGCATCACCGAGCACAGCCAGGCGCTGGATGCTCAGCTGGCGAAGGTCAAGGATTCGTCCCTGACCCCGTCAGCCCAGGTGTTGGCGACGATGGCCGAGCGTAAGGAAAGTTTTGCGCAGTTCTCCCTGCACCAGAGCCAGTTGCACGCCGAGCATTTCCGTAAGGAGCCGTTGCCGGCTGAAGAGCAGGCGCGCTTTGAGGAGCTGGCACGGACCTCGCTGGCGCAGCAAGCTGAGTTGGAGCAGAACGAAGTGGGCGATTTCGATGTGTTTGTCGGATCGTACCAGGCCAGCATCCTCGCCATCAGCAACTGACTCACCCCCTTGATCGTTCCCACGCTTTGAATGGGAACGATCAACGAGCTGACACACCGGGCTCCTACAAGGGTTTTGTCGTATTAGCCGCGACCACATTTCCTCTCATAAGCTAATTCGAAAATGTTATTTATTTTCGGATTCTTAGATCATTTAGTCTCCTCACACGCCGACCCTCGGCCGCCTGATTGAGGAGCTTCCCCTTGAAACTGCTTACCCCTCTGCGCCTCTTGGCCGCATTGTCCCTGGCCGGTGCCAGCCTGTTTGCCCAGGCGGCGGATGTGACCATCGCTTACCAGACCACCGTGGACCCGGCCAAAGTCGCCCAGGCCGACGGCGCCTATGAAAAAGCCACCAACGCCAAGATCAACTGGCGCAAATTCGACAATGGCGCGGACATCATCGCCGCCATCGCGTCCGGCGATGTGCAGATCGGCTACCTCGGTTCGAGCCCGCTGACCGCTGCGATCACTCGCAAAGTGCCGGTGGAAACCTTCCTCGTCGCCACCCAGATCGGCGGTGCCGAAGCGCTGGTGGCGCGCAACGGCGCGGGGATTAACGGCCCGCAGGACCTGATCGGCAAAAAAATCGCCGTGCCATTCGTGTCCACCGGCCATTACAGCCTGTTGGCCGCGCTGAAACACTGGAACATCGACCCGTCCAAAGTGACCATCCTCAACCTCGCACCACCCGCCATCATCGCCGCCTGGAAGCGCGGTGATATCGACGCCACCTACGTATGGGACCCCGCCCTGGGTGTGGCCAAGGAAAACGGCAAGGTGCTAATCACCTCCGGCGAACTGGCCAAGTTCGGCGCGCCAACCTTCGATGCTTGGATCGTGCGTAAGGATTATGCCGAGAAGCACCCGGAAATCGTCACGGCGTTCGCCAAAGTGACGCTGGATGCCTACGCCGCCTACCGCAAAGACCCACAAGCCTGGCTCGCTGACAAAGGCAACGTCGACAAGCTGGTGAAACTCTCCGGCGCCAAGGCCAGCGACATCCCCCTGCTGCTGCAAGGCAACGTCTACCCGCTGGCCGCTGACCAAGTGACCCTGCTGGGCGCGCCAACCACCAAGGCCGTGACCGATACCGCCGCGTTCCTCAAGGAGCAAGGCAAGGTCGACGCCGTGCTGCCGGACTACGCCCCTTACGTCAGCGCCAAGTTCATTACTAACTGATCAGGAGTTCATTGCGATGGCCTTGCTACAACTGGAGCGCATCAGCGCACAGTACCCAGGCGCCACAGAACCGGTACTGTCAGACATTTCAATCGACCTGGGGCCCCAGCAATTGCTGGTGGCCCTCGGCCCGTCCGGCAGTGGCAAGACTTCGCTGTTGAACCTGATTGCCGGCTTTGTCGAACCGTCCGCCGGGCGCATTACCCTCGACGGCGTGCCGGTCAAAGGTCCGAGCGCCGAGCGCGGCGTGGTGTTCCAGGACGACGCCCTGCTGCCCTGGCAGGATGTGCTGGCCAACGTGGGCTTCGGCCTGGAGCTGGCCGGTGTGCCCAAGGCGCAACGCGAAGTGCGCGCTCGGGAGATGCTCGAGCTGGTGGACCTGGCCGGTTTCGACAGCCGCCGTATCTGGCAACTTTCCGGTGGGCAGAAGCAACGCGTAGGCCTGGCCCGCGCGTTGGCGGCCGACCCTCGCGTGTTGCTGATGGATGAACCCTTCGGCGCCCTCGATGCCTTCACCCGCGAACAGATGCAGGAGCTGCTGCTACAAGTCTGGCGGCGCACGGCCAAGCCGGTGTTCCTGATTACCCACGACATCGAAGAAGCGGTCTTCCTCGCTACTGACCTGATCCTGCTCGCGCCCAACCCTGGCCAGATCGTCGAACGCCTGAGCCTGGACTTTGGCCAACGCTACGCCGCCGGTGAGTCGGCGCGGGCGATCAAGTCCGACCTGCGATTTATCGAAACCCGCGAACACGTGCTGGGCAAAGTGTTCTCCCAACGGCAGGTGTCCGCATGAGCAGCTACGAACTTCCCGCCACCGCCACCAAGCCGGTGGCGCACGCAGTTGTCCCGGTGCGACGCAGCTTGAGCACCCGCTGGATCAGCCTGCTGACCCTGGTCGCCTTGCTGGTCATTTGGTGGGCCGTGACCGCCACCGGCTTGATCGAGCCGCTGTTCCTGCCACCGCCGTCCGCCGTGCTGCAAAAAGGCTGGCTGCTGGCGACCACGGGGTACATGGACTCAACCCTGTGGCAGCACCTGGGCGCGAGCCTCAGCCGTATCGGCCTGGGCCTGGGTTTTGCGGTGCTGACCGCCGTGCCGGTGGGGATTGCCATCGGCTCCAACCGGATTGCGCGGGGCATTCTCGACCCGCTGATCGAGTTCTACCGCCCGATTCCTCCCCTGGCTTACTTGCCGCTGATCGTGATCTGGTGCGGCATTGGCGAGCTGTCCAAGGTGCTGCTGATTTACCTGGCGATCTTCGCGCCGATTGCCATCGCCACCGCGACCGGCGTGCGCACGGTCGACCCGGCCAAGCTGCGCGCGGCGCAGTCGTTGGGCGCTACCCGCGCACAGCTGATTCGCCATGTGATCCTGCCGAGTGCCCTGCCCGACATCCTCACCGGCGTGCGCATCGGCCTGGGCGTGGGCTGGTCGACATTGGTCGCCGCCGAGCTGATCGCGGCCACCAGCGGCCTGGGGTTCATGGTGCAGTCGGCGGCGCAGTTCCTGGTCACTGACGTGGTGGTGCTGGGCATCCTCGTCATCGCCCTGATCGCCTTTGCCATGGAAATGGGCCTGCGTGCCCTGCAGCGTAAATGGGTGCCCTGGCATGGCCAGGCACATTGAGTGAGAACCGTATGAGCAGCCTGACCGTTACCCCCATCAGCACCGCATTGGGCGCCCTGATCAGTGGCGTCGATATCACCCAGCCGTTGAACATTGAAGAACGCGATGCCATTGAACAGGCGTTGCTCAAACACTCGGTGCTGTTCTTCCGTGATCAACCGATCAACCCGCAACAGCAGGCACGGTTCGCGGCGAATTTTGGTGACCTGCATATCCACCCGATCTACCCCAACGTGCCGGAGCAGCCCGAAGTGCTGATCCTCGACACCGCCGTCACCGACGTGCGCGACAACGCCGTGTGGCACACCGACGTGACCTTCCTGCCGACGCCGGCGTTGGGCGCCGTACTCAGCGCCAAGCTGCTGCCGGCGTTTGGCGGCGATACGCTGTGGGTCAGTGGGATTGCGGCGTATGAGGCGTTGTCCGAGCCGTTGAAGCGCTTGCTCGATGGGCTGACGGCGACCCATGACTTCACTAAGTCCTTCCCGCTGGAGCGCTTTGGCAACACCGCTGAAGACCTGGCGCGTTGGGAAGAGACTCGCAGGAAGAACCCGCCGCTGTCGCATCCGGTGGTGCGCACGCACCCGGTGAGTGGGCGCAAGTCGCTGTTTGTCAGTGATGGGTTCACCACCAAGATCAATGAACTTGAGCCGGCGGAGAGTGAAGCGATTCTGAAGCTCTTGTTCGCCCACGCGACACGCCCGGAATTTACCATTCGCTGGCGTTGGCAGGAAAACGATGTGGCGTTCTGGGATAACCGCGTGACCCAGCACTACGCGGTGGACGACTACCGGCCGCAGCGGCGGGTGATGCATCGCGCAACGATTCTGGGGGATGTGCCGTTCTAGCTCTCAAACACACTGAAAATCACTGTGGGAGCTGGCTTGCCTGCGATGGCGGTGAGTCAGCGACAGATTCATTGACTGACACACCGCTATCGCGGGCAAGCCCGGCTCCCACAGTGACCGGGTTACGCCAGGTTATTCAGCCGTGGATGGCTTTTCCCACAGGTTGATTCCGCCTTCCTGGGCAAACCGATCAATCTCTGCCAATTCCTCAGCGCTGAAGTTCAAGTTCTTCAACGCACCGACGTTTTCGATGATCTGCTCCGGCCGGCTCGCACCGATCAGCGCGCTGGTCACCCGTGGATCACGCAGGGTCCAGGCCAACGCCAATTGCGCCAGGCTCTGGCCACGACGCTGGGCGATTTCATTGAGCGCGCGCACGTGGGCGATGTTGGCTTCGGACAGGTGCTTGGCCTGCAACGAACCACCCCCCGGACGATTCACCCGCGCATCCGCCGGCACGCCGTTGAGGTACTTGTCGGTCAGCAGCCCTTGAGCCAGCGGTGTGAAGGCAATCACCCCGGCACCGAGTTCCTCGGTGGTGTCCAGCAGGTCTTTTTCCACCCAGCGGTTGAGCAGGTTGTAGGCCGGCTGGTGAATCAACAGCGGCACTTTCCACTCTTTGAGCAGCGCGGCGATTTCGCGGGTTTTTACCCCCGAGTAGGACGAGATACCTATGTACAACGCCTTGCCTTGTTGCACGGCAGTGGCGAGGGCGCTGGCGGTTTCTTCCAGCGGGGTGTCGGCGTCAAAACGGTGGGAGTAGAAGATGTCCACGTAGTCGACGCCCAGGCGTTGCAGGCTCTGGTCCAGGCTGGCCAGCACGTACTTGCGCGAGCCGCCGCCCTGGCCATAAGGACCGGGCCACATGTCCCAACCCGCCTTGCTGGAGATGATCAGTTCGTCGCGATAGTGCTTGAAGTCTTCGCGCAGTAAACGGCCGAAGTTGATCTCGGCGCTGCCGTAGGGCGGGCCGTAGTTGTTGGCCAGGTCGAAGTGGTTGATGCCCAGGTCGAACGCGGTGCGCAGCAGGGCGCGCTGGGTGTCGATCGGGGTGCTGTCGCCAAAGTTGTGCCACAGGCCCAGGGACAGTGCAGGCAGCACTAATCCACTGCGGCCTACACGGCGGTACGGAATAGATTCATAGCGGTTTTCGGCAGCAATGTAAGTCATCGAATCCTCTCTTGGACGTCGGCAAATAAGGCTTGGGAATAAGGTTATTCCCAGGCCTTTTAACCAGCTGAATCGCTTAAGTCTGCCGTTCCGTTCTACAGCAATTGCCTACCAGAGTGGAACGACATAACTCACATAGAAGCGGTTTTCATCTTGCACGGTGGCACCGCTGATGTCGGGGCTGGCGTGGGCGTTTTTCCAGGTCACACCCAGGCCTTTGAGGGTACCGGTGGGCACTTGATAAGCCACGGCGACGTTACGTTCCCATTCGCTGGTGGTGCCTTGCGGCGTGCGGATGTCATCGCCGTGGGCATAGGCGGCTGAGAACGTCAGGCCCGTGAGGCCAAGCTTACCGAAGTCATACTTGTACTGCGCAAGCCACGTGCGCTCACCGGCGTGTTGAAATTTATTCAACTGCATGTTGGTCAGCGCCGGGGTGTCGGCGCCTGAGCCTGGGCCCTGGCGGTTGTCGCCGCTGTTCAGGCCGGAATCAAGGTAGGGGAAGTCGCTGTCGCCGCTGTTCTTCTGGATACCCAGGCCGACGGTATGACCGTCGAGGCTGTAGCTCTCAAGCAAGCTGGCGGTGGTCTGGTTGATACGGCCCTTGCCCGTGCCGTCACCGTAGAGGCCAGCCGCTGCGAAGTCTTTGTCACCGTCGGCGTTGCCGCCCACACCGAGGCTGCGGAACACGCGCACGTCGGTGTCGATGGCGCCCACGGACAACGCGTCATGCCGCTTGGCGCCGAGGAAGAACTGCTGGTAGTAATCCTCAAGGTTGGAATACCACAGGCTGACTGTGGTGTTCTGGATGCCGGTGTAATCCGCACCGCCAAACACGAAGCGATCACTCTCTTTGGTGCCGCCGGCGGTGATCATGCCCTGATCGCCGGTTTCGTTGCGGATCTTGGTCTTGAAGATGTCGCCGCCGGTGAAGGTGAAGTCGCTGAGGTCCTTGGACACCAGTTGCACACCGGTATTGGTCTGCTGGTACAGACGCCCGTCGGTGTTGGCGAGTATCGGGTTGTTGCCGTAGAGCGTGCCGACACGCAGTTCATCCTTGGCAAAACGCACCTTGAACGTCGGGCTCAACACGCCGAACTGGTCGGCGGATTTGCCGTTGTCCAACGGGAACATGCTGCCGGGGTAGCGGCCCTGGTGATCCTTGTCGTTGAGGTCGCCGCCGGAGTCCAGTTTCAACCCGTAGAACGCCTGCAGGTCCAGGCCAAAACCCACTGGGCCTTCGGTGTAGCCGGACTTGAAGTTGAACTCGAACCCCTGGCCCCAATCGCGAATGCTGTGGGCCTTGGCATTGCTGTTCACCACATCCCGCCCCTGCTGGTTGAGGTAGCGGTTGAGCAGGGTCACATCGGCGTGGCTGTCATCGATAAAATCGGCGTGGGCGGACAGCATAAAGCTCGCCATGGCGGCACCCACCATGGGGCTTATCAACGTCTTCATTGTTACCGGTCTCCGTCACTGTTCTGAAATGAAAGCGTCAAACGCTTCACACAATTACGCAGTGGCCAGATGACAGTTGCGCGTCAAACAGCGGCGCGGACGGATGAAATTAAATTTAAGAAACCCTTCTACTACGCGGCTTAGCGGGCATTTTCTAAGATTTCGGCGAGCCAGTCGACGAACACTCGCACCCTGGGCGACAGGTGTCGGTTGTGCGGATAAAGCACCGACACCAGCTCCTGATGTCGGAGCTGGTGATCAGGGCCTGAACCTCAACGCACCAGATGCAGGAACTGCAGGTGGCGCTCGTACTGGTCGAGGATGTCGTTGATGATCTGTTCCTTGGTGTAGCCCACCAGGTCGTAGTCCTGGCTGCCCTCGGCCAAGTGCACTTCAGCCCGGTAGTAGCGACGGTTGTTGAGCTCCTTGGAGCCCATCCCGCCACGGGCAAATGACGGCGTGAAGTAGCCGCGCATCTGCACCTGGTAGATGAAGGGACGCTCCTCGCCATGGCCGATTTCCAGGCTGACGCTGTCGTTGGCGGGGTCAGGTTGTGTCACGACATTCAAACCCTTTTCGACAAACACCGCCGTCACTTCTTCGATCGCCGGGCGCACCGTCGAGTCGAGGAAACGGTACACCTCGTCTCGCGACGGGAAGTGCACGGCCTGGCTCAAACGCTGGCGCCAGCCGCCACGTCCTTTGCGCGCCGTCGAAATCGGCGCCAATGAGTGCAGCTGGGCGATCTGCTTTTGCGACTCCAGATAGAACGCCTTGTGCAGCCCCCACATCATCAGCAGCAGGATCATCGAGAACGGCAACGAGGTCAGCACCACCGCCGATTTGAGCGAGTCGATGCTGCCGGCAAACAGCAAGGCACTGGTGACCAGCGCGGTCATCGCACCCCAGAACACCCGCAGCCATTTCGGCCCGTCTTCATCAGCGTTGCCGCCTTTGGACGAGAGAGTGGACAGCACCACGGTGCCCGAGTCAGCGGAGGTTACGAAGAACACGAAGCTGATGAACACCGTGACCGCAATGACGGTTTTGCTCCATGGGTAGGTTTCCAGCAGCAGGTAGAGGCTCATCGACGGGTTATCGATGGCCGACTGACCGAGCGCGGCCATACCGTGGTTGAGCACCTGGTCGATGGCACTGTTGCCGAAGATCGACATCCACGCCAGGGTGAAACCCAGCGGGATCAGCAGCACGCCGAACACGAACTCACGGATGGTGCGGCCACGGGAAATACGCGCGATAAACAGGCCCACGAACGGCGACCATGCGATCCACCAGGCCCAGTAGAACACCGTCCAACCGCCGAGCCAGTCGCTGGGTTTGTCGTAGGCGTATACGTCAAAACTCTTGGTCGGCAAGGCGCCCAGGTAGTCACCAATGTTCTGGATCAGGGTATTGAGCAAGTGCTGGGTGGGCCCGGCGAACAAGACGAACAGCAGCAGCGCACAGGCCAGCAGCATGTTGATGTCGGACATCACGCGCACGCCTTTATCGACACCGGCCACGGCGACGATGATCGCGGCGCCCATCATCAGCGTGATCAAACCCACCTGGATCCACTGGGTATGGGCGATGCCGAACAGATAGTCGAGACCGGAGTTGAGGTGCAACACGCCGAAGCCCATGTCGGCGCCCAGGCCGAACACCGTGGCAATGATGCCGAAGCCATCCACCGCGTAACCGATAGGGCCGTTGATGCGCTTGCCGATCAGTGGGTACAGCGCCGAACGCAGTGCCAGCGGCAGGTTATGCCGGTAGGCGAAGTACGCCAGGGCCATGCCGACAAACGCGAACACACCCCAACCGTGCAAGCCCCAGTGCAGAAACAGGATCTGCATGGCCTGGCGCGCGGCGTCGGCGTTCATCGGCGCGCCCTGAGGCGGCTGCACCAGGTGCGTCAGCGGCTCGGAGACGCAGAAGAAAAACAGCGTGATGCTAATCCCGGCGGCGAACAGCATGCCGGCCCAGGACAGGTAACTGAATTCGGGCTCGTCGTGGTCGGCACCGAGTTTTATCTTGCCGTAGCCCGATAACGCGGTGACCACCACGAAGACCAGATACAGGGTCATCGCCAGCATGTAGTACCAGCCGACCGTATTGGCCGCCCAGTTTTGCGCGGCCAGCAGCCAGGCACCAGCCTGTTGCGGGATAGCGATGACAGTGATGCCGAACAGCAGGATAAACGTCGCGGCGAAGTAGAAGACCGGCGCATTCATGCGCACCAGGCCGCTGGATGGGGTGGACGATGCACTCATGAGCGATGCACCCCGAGGGTATGAGATGTGGCTGTCAATAACGGACTCAGCAAAGGTAAGCCTCCTGTTGTGAGCGGGCAGCGAACCACCGGGTTTAACTTGAACGAGCATTCAAGTTAAACATGGATAGGCGGTTTGGGACTAATCGCAGGGCTGAGTGGTAGGTCATTCCTACACTAGCTCAAGGAAAGGTATGACGGATGGAGATGGCAAATCGTTCAGCGATTTCGGCGTGAAACGCGCACAAACATGTGGGTCCGTGTTCGACTTATTTTTGCGTGCCATCATCATGCTGCAGATTGGCCTGGGTGATATTCGCCCCCGCCGGCACGCTTCGGGTCAGCCACACGTTACCGCCGATGGTCGAACCCTGGCCGATGGTGATGCGCCCCAGGATCGTCGCCCCGGCGTAGATCACCACGTCATCCTCGACGATCGGGTGACGAGGGTGGCCTTTCTGCAACTGCCCGTCTTCGTCCGCCGGGAAGCGTTTGGCGCCCAACGTTACGGCTTGGTAGATGCGCACGCGCTCACCGATGATCGCGGTTTCGCCGATCACCACACCGGTCCCGTGGTCGATAAAGAAGCTTGGGCCGATCTGTGCGCCGGGGTGGATATCGATACCGGTGGCCGAGTGGGCGATCTCTGCGCTGATCCGCGCCAACAGCGGCAGGCCGGCGCGGTACAGGTGGTGGGCCAGCCGATGATGAATCACCGCCAGGATGCCGGGGTAGCACAACAGCACTTCATCCACGCTGCGCGCGGCCGGGTCGCCGTGATAGGCCGCCAATACGTCGGTGTCCAACAGGCTGCGCAGGGACGGCAGGGCCAGGGCGAAATCCTGGATCAGGCGGATGGCGAGCGCGTCGACTTCGCTGTCATCTTTAGCGCCTTGGCGTGCGGCGTAACGTAGCTCCAGGCGGGCCTGGCCGAGCAAGGCATTCAAGGCGACGTCGAGGGTGTGGCCGACGTAGAAGTCTTCACTCTCTTCACGCAGGTCCACCGGCCCCAGGCGCATGGGGAACAGTGCGCCGCACAACGACTCTAGAATCTGCGCCACGGCCTCGCGGGACGGCAGCTCGCGCCCGCCATGCTCGCCACTCAAGCGGCCATTGCGCGTTCGCCACTGGTCCCGGGCACTGCGCAGTTGGCCGACGATGGTCTGTAATTGCCAATGACTGGAACGCTCACTCACGGTATTCACTCCTGACGAAATGCCCATCACTTTACGGTATGCACCCTGGTCGCCCTTAAGAACCAATGGTGTGATACTAAGAACCATCCGGAATAAGCGATTGCGGTTGCCCGATGAAAAGTGCCTGCCTATAGTCGCCTCATACTCATCAACCGTGCGTAGCCATGATCAAACAACAGCTCGACCGTTTTAACCGCCTGGAACTGCTGGGCGGCGTCACTGCCCTGGAAAAACTTGAGCGGCTGTCGGCCTGGTTGGGCAGGGATATCTACGTCAAACGCGACGACACCACACCGCTCGCCATGGGCGGTAACAAGCTGCGCAAACTCGAATACCTCGCCGCCGATGCCATCGCCCAAGGCGCCGACACGCTGGTGACCGCCGGCGCGATCCAGTCCAACCACGTACGCCAGACTGCCGCGCTGGCCGCCAAGCTCGGCCTGGGCTGCGTCGCCCTGCTGGAAAACCCCACCGGCACCGAAGACCCCAATTACCTGGGCAACGGCAACCGCCTGCTGCTGGAACTGTTCGACGCCAAGGTGGAGTTGGTGGAGAACCTTGATAACGTCGACGGCCAGCTCAACGCCCTCGCCGACCGCTTGCGCAGCAACGGCAAGAAGCCGTACCTGGTGCCTATTGGCGGCTCCAATGCCCTCGGCGCCCTCGGCTATGTCCGCGCCGGGCTGGAGCTGGCCGGGCAGATCGAAGACAGTGGCATCGAGTTCGCCGCCGTGGTCTTGGCCTCCGGCAGTGCGGGAACGCACAGTGGCTTGGCGTTGGCCTTGAGCGAGGTATTGCCAGACCTGCCCGTGATTGGCGTCACCGTCTCACGCACTGAAGAAGCCCAGCGTCCGAAAGTAGAGGGCCTGGCCGAGCGTACCGCCGAGTTGCTGGGTGTGGATATTCCCGAAGCCTTCAAGGTGATCCTGTGGGACGAATACTTCGGCCCGCGCTATGGCGAACCGAACGCCGGCACCCTGGCGGCGGTCAAGCTGTTGGCGAGCCAGGAAGGCCTGCTGCTGGACCCGGTCTACACTGGCAAGGCCATGGCTGGCTTGCTGGATGGCATCGGGCGTCAGCGCTTTGAGGACGGGCCGATCATTTTCCTGCATACGGGTGGGGCGCCAGCGTTGTTTGCTTATGGCGCCGCATTCAGCTGAAGGAACAGGGATCAAAATGTGGGGGCGGGCTTGCTCGCGAATGCGGTGTATCAGTCAACGCATATGCTGGATGACACTGCTCATTCACGAGCAAGCCCGCTCCCACATTGAAACTGCCACATATTCCAAATATGAATATCAATTCAGATTTATATTATTTTCAAGTCTTAAAAACCCGCTTTATAGTCGCGCCGTAGGCGAAGACGCGCTACGCGCTTTAGGGCAGGATACGACTACTACGTCACCTGCTTCGCTCAACATAAAAAACACAGGGGCTCTTCATGACTATTTCTGTATTCCGTCGCACATTGCTGGTGGGCACTTTGGGCCTGGCACTCGGGGCTGGCCTGATCGGCCAAGCGGTCGCGGGTGAACAGCTGGACAACATCAAGAAAGCAGGCGAGATCAAGATCGGCCTGGAAGGCACCTACCCGCCGTTCAGCTTCGTCGATGAAAGCGGCAAGCTCAGTGGTTTCGAAGTGGAGCTGTCCGAAGCGCTGGCCAAGGAGCTGGGCGTGAAGGTCAAGCTGCAAGCGACGCCATGGGACGGCATCCTCGCCGCCCTGGAATCCAAGCGTCTGGACGCCGTGGTCAACCAAGTGACCATCTCTGAAGAGCGCAAGAAAAAGTACGACTTCTCCAAGCCTTACACCGTGTCCGGTATCCAGGCACTGGTCCTGAAGAAGAACGTTGACGCGATCAAGACCGCCGACGACCTGGCCGGCAAGAAAGTCGGTGTGGGCCTGGGCACCAACTACGAACAATGGCTCAAGGACAACCAACCTAAAGCCATCATCAAGACTTACAACGACGACCCGACCAAGTTCCAGGACCTGCGCATCGGCCGCATCGACGCCATCCTGATCGACCGCCTGGCCGCCCTGGAATACGCCAAGAAAGCGCCAGATACCGCCGCCGCCGGCGACGCTTTCTCCCGTCAGGAAGCCGGTATTGCCCTGCGCAAAGGCGAGCCAGAACTGCTCGATGCGGTGAACAAGGCTCTCGACAAACTGCGCGCCGATGGCACCTTGAAGAAGCTGTCCCAGAAGTACTTCAACGCTGACGTCACTCAATAATGGAAGCAGGTTTCCAACTCGCGCTGGACTCTGCGCCCTTTCTGCTCAAGGGCGCGTATTACACGGTGATCCTCAGCCTCGGCGGGATGTTTTTTGGCTTGCTGCTGGGCTTCGGCCTGGCCTTGATGCGGTTGTCGCGCTTCAAGCTGGTGAGCTGGCTCGCCCGAGTCTACGTGTCGTTCTTTCGCGGCACGCCCTTGCTGGTACAGCTGTTTTTGATCTACTACGGCTTGCCGCAAGTGGGCATCGAGCTGGATCCGATCCCGGCGGCCATGATCGGTTTTTCGCTGAACATGGCGGCCTACGCCTGTGAAATCCTGCGCGCCGCCATCGGTTCCATCGAACGCGGCCAATGGGAAGCTGCGGCCAGTATCGGCATGACCCGTGCACAGACCCTGCGCCGGGCCATCCTGCCGCAGGCCATGCGCACGGCCTTGCCGCCGCTGGGCAACAGCTTCATTTCGCTGGTCAAGGACACGGCGCTGGCCGCCACTATTCAGGTGCCCGAGCTGTTTCGCCAGGCGCAACTGGTGTCGGCGCGGACCTTCGAAATCTTCACCATGTATCTCTCCGCTGCCCTGATCTACTGGATTTTGGCGAGCATCCTGGCGCATTTGCAGAATCGCCTGGAAGACCGGGTCAACCGGCATGACCTGGAGTCCTGAAGCATGATCGTGGTTGAAAAACTGACCAAACAATTCAAGGGACAGGTGGTGCTCAACGGCATCGACCTGGAGGTCAAGGAAGGCGAAGTCATCGCCATCATCGGCCCCAGCGGTTCCGGCAAGACCACCTTCCTGCGCTGCCTGAATTTCCTCGAACAACCCACCAGCGGTCGTATCAAGGTGGGTGATATCGAGATCGACAGCAGCAAGCCGATCAACCAGCAGGCAAGCCTGGTGCGGCGCCTGCGCCAGCACGTGGGCTTTGTGTTCCAGAGCTTCAACCTGTTCCCCCACCGCACTGCGCTGGAAAATGTCATCGAAGGGCCCACCGTGGTCAAGAAGATGCCACGGGAAGCGGCTGACGCCCTCGGCCGCAAGCTGCTGGCCAGGGTCGGCCTGGCGGGCAAGGAGGACGCATATCCCCGGCGTCTGTCGGGCGGCCAGCAACAGCGCGTGGCGATTGCCCGTGCGTTGGCCATGGAGCCGGAGGTGATTCTGTTCGACGAACCCACCTCCGCCCTCGACCCGGAACTGGTGGGTGAAGTGCTGGCAACCATCCGCAGCCTCGCCGAAGAAAACCGCACCATGGTGATCGTCACCCACGAGATGAGCTTTGCCCGCGACGTAGCCAATCGGGTGATCTTCTTCGACAAGGGCGTGATCGTGGAGCAAGGCGAAGCCAAGGCACTGTTCGCCAACCCCAAGGAAGAGCGTACCAAACAGTTCCTGAGCAAGTTTCTCGCCCACTGACATCCCCCCCTGCAGAAGCTGGCTTGCCAGCGAAAAACGACCAGACAACGCGGTAAATCTGATGACCGCGTAATCGTTGACGTTCTTCGCTGGCAAGCCAGCTCCTACACGGGAATCGCTGCTCCAACAGGTAAAACACACCCACCGCATCCGCCCGAATATCCCCATACCAGTCAGACCCTTCTGAATATCTCCAAACCCGCCGTTTAGCCCTTTGCCGCCATTGACGCTCCGTGCCCAACCCTCTTATCTAGCGCCCAGAGGATTGGATCCTATCCCGGCTACTCACTGAATCGTTCTGTTCGGCCCACCGCGCTTGCCTGCGCCAAGGGTCCGGAGCGATTGCTGCTGGCTGCATCAAGGAGATTATTTATGACACACCCCCTGCTCACTGCCCCGACACTGCCCCAGGCCATCGGCGATGGCATCAATGCCCTGGCCGCCACCCACCTGCAGGTCGACATCGCCCCCTATCCCGGCATGGACGAAGGCGACTTGATTGAGCTGTTCTGGAATAACTGTTTTGCCGCTTCGCGTCGGATAACCGCCTGTAAGGTCGGCGCGTTCACTCACCTGCGGGTGCCGGAGAGTTTCGTGCTGGATGGCCCGGCCCGGGTGCATTACCAGGTGATGCAAGTCGGCCACTGCGCGGCCCGCTCTGCCGTCAGGCGGGTACGTGTGAAGACCTGTTGCCCGGGCGGCCAGCCTTCGCCCCTGTACCGCGACGAAAACCAGAACCTCGCCCCCGTGGGGTTGCCCGACACCATCCGCCGCTTCGGCGTCAACGCCAGCCAGGTGCGGCGCGGTATCCCGCTGACCATCGCGCCCTACCTGAACATGGACACTGGCGATGCGATCACCCTGCGCTGGGGCGATGTGCGCCTGGACCTGCCGAAGATCCAGGCCCTTGAGGTCGGCCTGGCGGTGCAGGTATGGGTGCCCTCCTCGATGATCACCGAAGCCGGCGACGACTGTCGGTTGGAGGTGACGTACTGCATTCTGGATCGCGTCGGCAACAACTCACGCTGGGCGCCCGCCCGGACATTACGCATTGCCGCCGAGGCGCCGCCCCGCCAGGCCGGGGCGGCGCTGATCTATCAACCGCGTCCACTGGGATCGCCCTGCGAGCCTGGGTGACAGACCTTCTATGCATATTCCCAAAAGTTAGTTTATTTAAATATTTAACACGCTTAGGGTATATGCACCGGACCACCGGACATCGCTGATTTTTCTGTTTTTATTTCATTGAATGCGAGGTCGGTATGGTCAGGATTACCCCGGTGCACAACGCCAGGGCATTACGTGCAGCCAAGGAGCGGCGCTGATGTCTAACTTGGCTCAAACACCCCCCCAGAGCGATCTGGACATTGCCCCCCTGCTGTTGCCAGCCGCCGTGCTGCGCAACGATGCAGAGGCGCTGAAGGCTGCCCATGAACTCGCCCAGGCTGCGCGCCTGCAAGCCGCCAAGCGCGACCAGCAACGCAAGCTGCCATGGGCACAGATCGAACAGTTCACCCGCAGTGGGTTGGGCAGTATTTCCATTCCCCGTGAATACGGCGGCCCACAGGTGTCTTTCGTGACCCTGGCCGATGTGTTCGCGATCATCAGTGCGGCAGACCCAGCCCTCGGGCAGATCCCGCAGAACCATTTCGGCATCCTGCACCTGTTGCAGGGCGCCGCCACCGATCGCCAGAAAAAACAGCTGTTCCAGAGCGTCCTCGACGGCTGGCGCATCGGCAATGGCGGCCCGGAACGCGGTACCAAAAACACCCTGGAACTCAAGGCTCGCATCACCGCTGAGGGTGACGGCTATGTGATCAGCGGCCAAAAGTTCTATTCCACCGGTGCGCTCTTCGCCCACTGGGTTGCCGTCAAGGCACTCAACGATGACGGCAAGCAGGTCATGGCCTTCGTGCGTCGGGGTGCCGACGGCCTGCGCATCGTCGATGACTGGTCCGGCTTTGGCCAACGCACCACCGCCAGCGGCACCGTGTTGCTGGACCAGGTGCCGATCGATGCCGAGTTGGTCGTGGAAAACTGGCGCATCGGCGAAACCCCGAATATCCAGGGCGCCGTATCCCAATTGATCCAGGCGGCCATCGACGCCGGCATCGCACGCGGCGCACTGGATGACACCATCGCCTTCGTACGTGAACGCTCACGCCCATGGATCGATGCCAAGGTCGAACGCGCCAGCGATGACCTGTATGTGATCGCCGATATCGGCAAGCTGAAAATCGAACTGCACGCCGCCGAAGCCCTGCTGCGCAAGGCCGGCCAGGTGCTGGACCAGGTCAGCGCTGCGCCGATCACCGCGCAGTCTGCGGCCCGTGCGTCGATTGCCGTGGCCGAGGCCAAGGTGCTTACGACCGAGGTATCGCTGCTGGTCAGCGAAAAACTCTTCGAGCTGGCCGGTAGCCGCGCGACCCTCGCCGAATTCAACCTCGACCGCCACTGGCGCAACGCCCGCGTGCACACCCTGCACGACCCGGTGCGCTGGAAATATCACGCCATCGGCGCCTATCGACTGAACGGCACGTTGCCGGCTCGTCACTCCTGGATTTAACCGACCAGACCTCTGGAGAACACAATGACTGTCTCTACTCACGTCGCGGTTATCACCAGCGACGAACAAGCCCTTATTGTCGCCAGCGACCTGGCCGAAGACTTCCGCCGCGACAGCGCCCAGCGCGACCGCGAGCGCCGCCTGCCGCTGCCTGAGCTGGATGTATTCTCGCGTTCCGGACTGTGGGGTATCAGCGTGCCCAAGGAGTACGGTGGCGCGGGTGTGTCCAACGTCACCCTGGCCAAGGTCATTGCACTGATCGCCCAGGCGGATGCTTCCCTGGGCCAGATTCCTCAGAACCATTTTTATGCATTGGAAGTGCTGCGTGTAAACGGCAGCCCGGCGCAGCAAAAACGCCTGTACGCCGAAGTCCTCGCCGGCCAACGCTTCGGCAACGCGCTGGCGGAACTGGGCACTAAGACCGCTCACGACCGCGTAACCTCCATCACCCGCGACGGTGACGGTTTCCGTATCAGCGGTCGCAAGTTCTACTCCACCGGCGCGATCTACGCGCAACGCATCCCTACGTCGGTGGTGGATGAACAGGGCGTGCAGCAACTCGCCTTTGTGCCGCGCGATAGCGAAGGCCTGAGCGTGATCGACGACTGGAGCGGCTTCGGCCAGCGCACCACCGGCAGCGGGTCGGTAGTGTTCGACAACGTGTGGGTCGCCGCGCAAGACGTGATCCCGTTCCAGAGCGCCTTTGAACGCCCCACAACCGTCGGCCCCCTGGCGCAGATCCTTCACGCCGCCATCGACACAGGCATCGCGCGCGCGGCCTTTGAGGATGCGTTGCACTTTGTGCGCACCAAGACCCGCCCGTGGATCGACTCCGGCAACGACAAAGCCACCGAAGACCCTTTGACCCTGAAAAGCTTCGGGCACCTGAGCATCCGCCTGCACGCCGCCGAGGCGCTGCTGGAGCGCTCGGGTGAATTCCTCGACCGGGCCCAGGCCGACAGCAATGCCGAGACGGTTGCGGCCGCCTCGATCGCCGTCGCTGAAGTACGCGCCTTGAGTACCGAAATTTCCCTGGCCGCCGGCAGCACCTTGTTCGAACTCGCCGGCAGCCAGGCGACCCTGGCCGAGCACGGTCTGGATCGCCACTGGCGCAACGCCCGCGTGCACACCCTGCACGACCCGGTGCGTTGGAAGTACCACGCGGTGGGCAATTACTACCTCAACGATGAAAACCCACCGCTGCGGGGGACCATCTGATGGCTAAGAAGAAAATCCTGCTCAATGCCTTCAACATGAACTGCATCGGGCACATCAACCACGGCCTGTGGACCCATCCACGGGACACGTCCACCCAATACAAGACCATCGAGTATTGGACCGAGCTGGCCAAGACGCTGGAACGCGGGCTGTTCGATGGTTTATTCATCGCCGATATCGTCGGCGTGTATGACGTTTATCAGAACTCGATAGACGTACCGCTCAAAGAGTCGATCCAGTTGCCGGTGAACGACCCGTTGCTGTTGGTCTCGGCCATGGCGGCCGTCACCCAAAACCTCGGCTTCGGCCTCACCGCCAACCTCACCTACGAGCCGCCGTATCTGTTCGCCCGGCGCATGTCCACTCTGGATCACCTGAGCCGTGGCCGGGTCGGCTGGAACATCGTCACCGGCTACCTCGACAGCGCCGCCAAGGCCATGGGCCTGACCGAGCAGGTCGAGCATGACCGTCGCTACGACCAGGCCGACGAGTACCTGGAGGTGCTGTACAAGCTCTGGGAAGGCAGCTGGGAAGACGGCGCGGTGCTCAACGATCCGCAGGCGCGGGTATATGCGCAGCCGGGCAAGGTGCACAAGGTCGAGCACCACGGCGAGTTCTACCAGGTGGAGGGTTATCACCTGTGCGAGCCCTCGCCGCAACGTACACCAGTGCTGTTCCAGGCCGGCAGTTCGGATCGGGGATTGCTGTTCGCCGGCCGGCACGCCGAATGCGTATTCATCAGCGGGCAGAACAAGGCGGCGACCAAGGTCCAGGTGGACAAGGTGCGTGCCAGTGCGGTCGAGGCCGGGCGCAATCCGGATGACATCAAGGTGTTCATGGGCCTCAACGTGATCGTGGGCGCCACCGAAGCGCTGGCCTGGGAGAAGCACGCCGAGTACCTGAGCTACGCCAGTCCGGAGGCGGGCGTGGCGCATTTCTCGGCGTCTACTGCGATTGATTTCGCCCAGTACGAGCTGGACGAACCGATCCAGTACGTGAAAAGCAACGCGATCCAGTCGGCCACCAAGAACCTGCAGAACAACGACTGGACCCGGCGCAAGTTGCTGGAACAGCATGCCCTCGGTGGCCGCTACATCACCCTGGTCGGCTCACCCGAACAGGTCGCCGACGAGCTGGAATCCTGGATCAGCGAAACCGGCCTGGACGGCTTCAACCTCACACGCATCGTCACCCCGGAAAGCTACGTGGACTTCATCGACCTGGTGGTGCCGGAGCTGCAAAAGCGCGGGTCCTACAAGACCGCGTACGAGACCGGCACGCTGCGCGAAAAAGTCTTCCACGGCAGCGCCCGTCTACCCGAACAACACACCGGTTCCACCTACCGCCAAACGGCTTCTCTGACTGGAAATACCCTATGAAAAAGACACTGCTCGCTCACCCAGTCAAAGCACTGGCCCTGGCTTTCGGATTGTTCAGTTCGGCGGTGTTCGCCGCCGATGCGCCGTTGAAAATCGGCACCACTGCGGCCTTTGCGATTCCTCTTGAAGCCGCCGTGGCCGAAGCCGGCAAGCAAGGCTTGAAGGTCGAGCTGGTGGAATTCACCGACTGGATCGCGCCGAACGTCAGCCTCGCGGCCGGCGATATCGACGTGAACTACTTCCAGCACATCCCGTTCCTGGAAAACGCCAAGGCCGCCGCCGGTTTTGACCTGGTGCCGTACGCGCCGGGGATCATCAACAACGTCGGCCTGTATTCGAAGAAGTACAAGAGCATCAACGAGCTGCCCCAAGGCGCCAGCGTGGCGATTGCCAACGACCCGATCAACAGCGGTCGCGGCCTGCAATTGCTGGCCAAGGCCGGACTGATCACCCTCAAGCCGGGCGTGGGCTACAAGGCCACCGAAGAGGACATCGTTTCCAATCCGAAGAAGATCAAGATCCTGCAGGTTGAGGCCGTGCAGCTGGTACGCGCCTATGACGACGCCGATCTGGTGCAGGGCTACCCAGCGTACATACGCCTGTCCAAGACCTTCGATGCCGAGTCGGCACTGCTGTTCGACGGCCTCGACCACCCGGAATACGTGATCCAGTTCGTGATCCAGCCGAAAAGCAAAACCGACCCTCGGGTGATCAAGTTCGTCGATATCTACCAACATTCGCCGGTCGTGCGCGCCGCGTTGGACAAATCCCTGGGCAAGCTCTACCAGGTCGGCTGGGAAGATAAAAAATGACCGCCGCCAACGCCCAACTGCGCGACCTGGGCCTGCCGCCCAGGGACGCCGAGCAGACCGAGCTGCATCCTGACCTGAACCGCGCCCATGTACGCTTTATCAACTTGGGCAAGACCTACGACGGCACCGTGCACGCCTTGCAAGGCATCGACCTGGCGATCCAGCGCGGTGAAGTGTTCGGCATCATCGGCCGCAGCGGTGCCGGCAAGTCGTCGCTGATCCGCACCATCAACCGCCTGGAGCAGCCCAGCAGCGGGCGCGTGCTGATCGATCAGGTGGACATCGGCGGCTTCGATGAAGACCGCCTGGTGGAACTGCGTCGGCGCATCGGCATGATCTTCCAGCATTTCAACCTGATGTCGGCCAAGACGGTGTGGCAGAACGTCGAGTTGCCGTTGAAAGTGGCGGGCGTGCCGAAGCTGCAACGCGAGCAAAAGGTACGCGAGTTGTTGGAGCTGGTGGGCTTGCAGGACAAACACAAGTCTTACCCGGCGCAACTGTCCGGCGGGCAAAAACAACGCGTGGGTATCGCCCGTTCGCTGGTGCACGACCCGCAGATTCTGCTGTGTGACGAGGCCACGTCGGCCCTGGATCCGGAAACCACCCAGTCGATCCTCGGCCTGCTGCGCGAGATCAACAAGCGCCTGGGCTTGACCATCGTATTGATCACCCATGAGATGGCAGTAATCCGCGAAATCTGCGACCGCGTGGTGGTGTTGGAACACGGGCATATCGTTGAACAAGGCCCGGTGTGGCAAGTGTTCGGCAACCCGCAGCATGACGTCAGCAAAACCCTGCTGGCGCCGCTGCAACACGGGCTGCCGGACGAGTTGCAGAGCCGTTTGCAAGCCACACCGGCATCCGCCGACGCCGCCGTGGTGCTGCGCTTGCAGTTCACCGGCAGCGATACCGACGAGCCGGACCTGGCTGCGCTGTTCAGCGCCCTCGGCGGGCGCGTGCGTTTGCTGCAAGGCGGCGTGGAACGCATCCAGGGACATGCCCTCGGGCAACTGCTGCTGGCGGTAAGTGGATCGACCCACGACGCCAACGAGCTGCGCATCCGCGCCGGCAATTGGGCACAACAGGCGGAGGTACTGGGCTATGTGGTTTGATCGTTTAGTGCAGGGCGCCATCGACACCTTGTTGATGGTCGGCGTGTCGTCGCTGATAGCGTTGCTGGTGGGTATCCCGCTGGCGGTGTTCCTGGTGACCAGCGACAAAGGCGGCATCTACCAGGCACCGACGCTTAACCGCGTGCTGGGGGCGTTCGTCAATCTGTTCCGCTCGATTCCATTCCTGATCCT
The DNA here is from genome assembly GCF_049897165.1 of Pseudomonas sp. TWR1-1-4. Classification (NCBI taxonomy): domain Bacteria; kingdom Pseudomonadati; phylum Pseudomonadota; class Gammaproteobacteria; order Pseudomonadales; family Pseudomonadaceae; genus Pseudomonas; species Pseudomonas sp. TWR1-1-4. The sequence goes on from NZ_JAFCVS010000006.1 coordinate 509,348, forward strand.
GATGGTGGCGTTGATTCCGTTCACCCGGTTGATCGTCGGCACCACCTATGGCGTATGGGCCGCCGTCGTGCCGCTGACCATCGCCGCCACGCCGTTTTTCGCGCGGATCGCCGAGGTGAGCCTGCGTGAAGTCGATCACGGTCTGATCGAGGCTGCGCAAGCCATGGGCTGCCGTCGCTGGCACATCATCTGGCATGTGCTGCTGCCGGAAGCGCTGCCGGGGATTGTCGGCGGGTTCACCATCACCCTGGTGACCATGATCAACTCGTCAGCCATGGCGGGCGCGATTGGCGCGGGAGGGTTGGGCGATATTGCCTACCGTTATGGGTATCAGCGCTTTGATACGCAGATCATGCTCACGGTGATCGTGTTGCTGGTGATTCTGGTGGCGGTGATTCAGTTGGGGGGTGATCGGTTGGCGCGGGTGCTGAACAAGCGCTGAGGTTATGGGCACTCATCCAGTTGGGCGACGCTGGAATGGGCTACGAACGTGACGGTCTTTTCCCTGGCCTGCCAAGGGCGCACGATATAACTGCCGTCTGAATCTGCCAGCACACGCAGTTTTATGCTGCGTGTCTGGTTCTCGGTGTCCAGCAGCAGGCCGGGGACTTTGGCGTCGCCTGACCAGATCATGAGCGTACACATCCGCCCTCCGGATGCGGAGGCTTGTAGAGGCAGCCCTCCCAATTTCGCGCCAGTCTCAGGGACCAGGCCGAGAAAGACGAGAAGTAACAGCACGGCCAGCGATGTCAGCGCGATCGGATTTTTATGATTCTTCATGCCCACCACAAGACACGCACCTACCCCCTGAATCACAAACAGAACCACCAGTTCCACCGCCATGAAGGGCACAAAGAGCATCACGCTGTCGGAGTACTCACTGAATGCCCGGGATACCGCAACCGTCACCACGAGAATCACCAGCATTTGAATGAAACCTGCACTGATACTTGCCACCCAGAAGCCCATGGATATGTCGCGCACCCGGACCTCGGCGGGGCGGGCCCGAATGATGAGGCACACATAGGCCAAGGTCGCTATAACTATCGCCACGACCCACCCCGTCGCCAGCAAAGGACCGCTGTCGAGGGTTGCGAACACAGACACGGCGAACAGCCAGAAAACCCCAACCACGCCCACACTGGCCGCCCAATGCAGGATTAAACGGCGATGTCGGGCCATCAGTTCCGGCGTTCGCGTGCTGGGGTTGAGCTGATCACTGAGACGCACGCCTTTGTCGTTCAGGCGATGAAACAAGATGAACGTCGGCATCAGGATCGACGCGCCCATCATGCCGATGACAAATACCAACATGGCGAACATCGCTGGCAATGCGGTGAACGCGGCGGCCGACAAAATACTCAGCGGCACCTTTTCCACTTGGATGTATTGGTACAGGTACAGGCCGGCTACAGACAAAATGCCCACAGTCAAAGGCCATGCGCGTTCATTGAGCCATAACAGTCCGTTACTCAAGACATTGGCGTATCGGTCCATTTTGTTTGGCTGAGCGGTTTCATCAGCAGGGGAGTGGGGTGCCTGATCCATGGGTATATGACGCCTCTTTAAGTGAGAAGCGAATGGTACCCAGAATCCTGCGGCCAGGATGTCGGATGCTTACACTGAATACGCACTGAATCGCCCTACACAGCGCACGCGTCTTTCAACTGAATCAGACGTTGCCCTGAGGTATAGTCCAAAGATCTCAGCCTCAGTGCGCCCTGCCATGAAACTTGCTCCCGACGACCTCATCCAGATCACCTCCACCACCCTCGGCCACTACAACAAGGTGGCCGAGAACTTCCGTGAAGGCACCCGCGATCACGATGTGAGCCAGAACATCGACGCGCTGTTGCGACATATCCAGGGCACAGGGCCGTTTACCGTGCTGGATTTTGGCTGTGGGCCGGGGCGGGATTTGCAGACGTTTACGCGCATGGGGCATATCGCCGTGGGGTTGGACGGCTCGGAGCGGTTTGCGCAGATGGCACGGGAAGACAGTGGTTGCGAGGTGTTGCAGCAGGATTTCCTGAAGTTGGACTTGCCTGTCGAGCGCTTCGACGGGGTGTTTGCCAATGCGGTGCTGTTTCATATTCCCAAACAGGAATTGCCGCGCGTGCTCAAGCAGTTGCAGGGGGCGTTGAAGCCTGGGGGCGTGCTGTTCAGCTCCAATCCTCGGGGCGAGAATCAGGAAGGCTGGAATGGGCCGCGGTATGGGTCTTATCACGACCTGGAGGCGTGGCAAACGTTGCTCACCGCCGCAGGTTTTGTCGAATTGGAACACTACTACCGCCCCGCCGGGCTGCCTCGTGACCAGCAGCCTTGGCTAGCCAGCGTCTGGCGCAAACCCTGACCGCTTTTTGTGGCGAGGGAGCGTGCTCCCTCGCCACAGGTTATTTCACCTGATATACCTCGGCTTTTTCACCCTTCAGTAGCGCCGTCACACTCCGAGCGGCATACCCTGCTTTTTCCTCACTGGAAAAATTCGCCACCAACCGTGTTCCATCGGCAAACGTGGTTTCCTGCACCAACCGATCCGCTGTCAGCCAACGAAACCCGGTCAGTTCCTGCGTGGCCAAACGCTGATGCAGTGGGCGGAAAAAGGCATCCTGGCGTTGGATCAGTGGCAGTCGCTGCTTCAGGGTCGCAGCACTCAAGTGATACAGCGGCGGTACATTGTAGAGCAGTTGGGTCAGCTCGTTTTCTACCTGCACATTGCTCAGTTTCAGGCTATCGAACAACCAGTGATGGGTCGTGATCACCGAGCCATGGAACACCGTCTGATACAGCGGCAGGCGCATGCTCGGCTCAAAGTACAGCGTGCGAAACGGTTCCTTCAGCGGCACCGGCTTGAAGAACACTGCCGGCTGCTCCGGCGGGAACCAATTACCGACGTAATAGGGTGACTGCTTGTCCTTGGTCATCGCTGGATCACCCCAACCGATCACCGGCGTCTGCATGCCATGGGCAAACAGAATGCCCTGTGCCGTGATGGCGTTGCCGTCTTCAGAACCTGTGGGCAACTTGAGCGCGGTATTGATCCAGCGGGAGGCGTCGATGTTGCCCTCGGCGTTTTGCGCCTGGGTCATCGGCGCACTGTCGCGGTAGCTGTCAAACACCATGCTGGTGGCGTAGGCATCCAGGAACCAGGCGTTGAAGCCGGCCTTGGCTTTGACGGCCTGCACCCGCGCCTCCAGCAACGACCGCACACAGCGCGGGTCGGTGTAGTGCCCGGACTGTTGAAAACCGGTCTTGAGCTTGCCGCCCTTTAACACAATCGCGCAGTTGCGGTAGGCATTACTGCCAAGGTGGGCGGTGGTCCAATCGGGGTTTTCCGTGGCAGATAACGCGGTTTCATAAGAGTCGTAGGGCGCCATCAGGAAACCCGCATCGACACCGGCACGAATCGCCTCGGGGTGCCACAGGCCGCCTTCCCAGCCTTCGCCAAGGGTCAGCAATACACGGGGCAAGCCGGCGTTGCTCAGCGATTGAATCACTGGGTTGCCCCAGGCTGACGGGTTTTCACTGAGGGCACCGGCAAAGTCCACGGCCAACTCGCTGCGCAATTCGCCATAGCGCGCAGCGAGCCGTGCCATATCGGGCTCTGCTATCTGCCAACTCTGCCGGGCCTTCTTGTTGATCGCTGCGTTCAGACCTCGCAGCAGCACCGTCTGCTCATAGCGGTTCAACGCCGAGGCCTGCGCCAGTACCTTGGCAGACTCCTTATCCAGCAAGCCTTTGAGTTCATGCCCACGTAAGCGCTTGAGCAGCAGCGGCCAGTCAAGCACATCCTCCAATGCCAGCAGGTCATTGCCCCAGAGGTAGATATGACTGGCGCCCAGCAACTTCTGCGCCTCGGGCGTCTGACGCAGCTTGTCCGCCAAAGGCTCGTACCGCCCCTGCTCCACCAGCCACTGGCGATAGCGCTTGGCGCCGGCCAAAGGATCGCCATCGCCCAGATGCAACCGCAAGGTCATCGGCGCCCCAGGGTCGAGCGAGGTGAATTCATGGGCCAGGGACAGCGTCCGGTCCTGTTGCCAGCGCAGGCGATTGTTGTAGGGGTTGGTCAGCAACCAGTTGAGGGTAAACGTGCCATGGTCGACACCCCAAAGCGGCAGGCTGAGATCCTGGGTCGTATTGAGGTCGCCTTGCTCCCGCAGAAACGTTTTCCATACGGCGTTATCGGCGGGTACGTAATGCCCTTCGGCCAAAGGCCACATAAAGCCTTTGCCCAAGGCACTGGCCGGTTGTTGAAGAATGGGGATTTCACCCGGCTCACGCGCACGGATGGACAGCGCCAGGTCGCGCTGCTCAAGGGTAGCGCTCACACGAAAGGCACCGTCATCCCACTGCCAATCGGCCTGTTGGTCGCTGTGTACAAGCTGACTGACGGCACGCGCCGCTACGCCGCTGGAAGCTTGTATTGTCGGTTGCCCGCCGGGGGTCACGCGGATCGCAAGGGTGGCCGGGTCGAGTTCGACCCGCCACAGCGCGTTTTCCAGAACGGTACCGGCCAAAGCCACGGGCGACAGCAACAGGGTGCAGATCAACAAACCGTGGCGCAGGAAGTGGGGCATGTTCAGCTCTGTTCGTGTTTGGGCTCGCGGATCTTGTACCAAGCCACATACAGCGCAGGCAAAAACAAAAGTGTTAACAACGTCGCAATGATGATCCCGCCAATCATCGCGTAGGCCATCGGCCCCCAGAACACCTCACGGGCGATGGGGATCATGCCCAGGCTCGCCGCTGCCGCCGTCAGCAGGATCGGCCGGCGTCGATGCTCGGTGGCTTCCACCACCGCATCCCACGGCGTATAGCCCGCCACTTCGTACTCATGAATTTGCGTCACCAGAATCACCGAGTTACGGATGATGATGCCGATCAGCGCCAGGATCCCCAGGATCGCCACAAAGCCCATGGGCGTGCCGGTGGGGATAAGCGCCAACACCACGCCAATCAAACCGAGCGGTGCGACACTCGCCACCAGGAACATCTTCTGCACGCTGTGCAGCTGGATCATCAGGAAGGTCGCCATGAGGAACAGCATCAATGGCACCACGCTGGCAATCGGGCCCTGGGCCTTGCCGCTTTCTTCCACAGTGCCGCCGGTGGCGACCTTGTAACCCACCGGCAAGCCAGCGCTGAATTGGTCGATCTCCGGCTTGAGCTGTTTCACCAGGTCCGTCGGCTGCATCTCATCACGCACCGACGCCTTGATGGTGATCGTCGGTTTACGGTCGCGACGCCACACCAAAGGCTGCTCCAGCTCATAGCGCACCGTGGCGAACGCCAGCAGCGGAATCGAGGTGCCGTTAGGCGTGACGATCTGCAGGTTCTGCAAGGTTTCCGGCGTACCGCGCTCGGCATCTTCGGCACGGCCGACCACGTTGATCAGGTAGATATCGTCGTGTACCTGAGTCACCGAGGCACCGCTGACCACGCTGTTCATCAACTGCGCCACGTCTTCCGACGACAGCCCCAGTTGCCGCGCCTTGTCCTGGGCGATGTCGATACGCAGCACTTTGCCCGGCTCGTTCCAGTCGTAGATGATCTCGCCCAGGTGGGTGTTCTTGTCCAGCAAGGTCGCCAATTCGATGGCGTGTTTGCGCACTTGATCGGTGTCTTTGCCCGACACGCGATACTGAATCGGCCTACCTACCGGAGGGCCCATTTCCAGCGGCTGCACAAAGCTGCCAATGCCGACGAAGTCATCGCGCAGGCGCTTTTGCAGGCGCGCGATCAATTCGCCGCGCTCTTCCAGGCCCTTGCTCACGATGACCAACTGCGCGTAGTAGGGGTTTTCCAGTTGCTGGTCGAGGGGCAGGTAGAACCGGATCGCGCCCTGGCCAATGTAGGTGCTCCAGCGTGCAATGTCCGGGTCGTCCTTGATGATCGCTTCCAGGCGGTCGACGGCCTTGCGCGTCTCGTTGATCGAGGCGTTTTGCGGCAGGTTCAGGTCAACCAGGATTTCCGGGCGGTCCGATGACGGGAAGAATTGGTTCTGCACGAACTGCATGGAAAACACCGACCCCACAAACAGCGCCACGGTGATGCCAATCGCCCACCAACGGTTACGCATGGCCCACAGCATGCCGCCATTGAACGCCCGGCCAATCCGCCCCGGCTCAGCATCGTGAGGCTTCACGTTGGCACTGAGGATATGCACGCCGATCACCGGCGCAAACAGCACCGCCACCACCCACGACACCAGCATCGCCACGGCAATCACCGCGAACAGGGTGAAGGTGTACTCGCCCGCCGAGCTGGCATTGAGACCGATCGGCACAAAACCGGCGACCGTCACCAGGGTACCGGTGAGCATCGGGAACGCCGTGGAGGTGTAGGCGTAGGTCGCCGCCTGCTCCTTGGTTTCGCCTTTTTCCAGACGCGTGATCATCATCTCGACGGTGATCATCGCGTCATCCACCAACAGGCCGAGGGCGATGATCAACGCGCCCAACGACACCCGCTGCATGGTGATGCCGCTGTATTCCATGAACACGAATACCAGCGCCAGCACCAACGGAATCGAGCACGCCACCACCAGCCCGGCACGCATACCGAGGCTGATGAAGCTCACCACCAGCACGATGATCACCGCTTCGAACAGCGCACTGGTAAAGCCGCCGACAGCCTCTTCCACCACTTCTGCCTGATCGGACACCTTGTGCACGCCGACGCCCACCGGCAGGTCGGCGGTCAGTTCGTCCATTCGCGTGTGCAGGGCCTTGCCGAACGACTGGATATTGCCGCCCTTCTGCATGGCAATCGCCAGGCCGATTGCCGGCTTGCCGTTGAAGCGGAACATCGGCCGCGCCGGGTCGACATAGCCTCGACTAATGTCGGCAATGTCCGCCAGGCGATAGAAGCGGTCGTTGAGCCGCAGGTTGACGTTGGCCAGGTCCTTTTCCGAGGCGAACTGCCCCGACGTGCGCACCGAAATGCGCTCCGGCCCGGCCTCGATCACACCGGCCGGCGTCACCGCGTTCTGCGATTGCAGGCTCTGCACGACCTGGCGCTGGTCAATCCCCAGGGCCGCCAGTTTGCGCGTGGAGAAGTTCAGGTAAATCACTTCGTCCTGTTGGCCGATCATCTCGACCTTGCCCAGCCCCGGTACCGAACGGATCTCGGCGCGCACCTGCTCCACATAGTCACGCAACTGACGCATCGACAGGCCGTCGCCGGTAAAGGCGTACACCGAGCCGAACACGTCACCGAACTCATCGTTGAACGACGGCCCCTGCAAACCCTGGGGGAAGGTGCCGCGAATGTCGTCGATCTTCTTGCGGACCTGGTACCAGATCTCGGGGATGGCCTTGGCACTGGTGGTGTCCTTGAGGAACACGAACACCGTGGACTCGCCCGGCCGGGTGTAGCTTTTCACGTAGTCGAGGGAGTCGAGCTCTTCGAGTTTTTTCTCGATGCGGTCGGTGACCTGCTTGAGGGTTTCTTCCTGGGTCGCACCCGGCCAGCGGGTCTGGATCACCATGGTCTTGATGGTGAACGAAGGGTCTTCCTCGCGACCCAGGTTCATGTACGAGAACACGCCCATCAACAGCGCGACGAACATCAGGTACCAGACGAAGGACTGATGCTTGAGGGCCCAGTCGGATAAGTTGAAGCTCCCTTTCATCGCGGGCTGTCCTCGTCGATTTTGACTTTTTGCCCAGGCTTCAGGCTGTTCACGCCGGCGGTGACAATACGCTCGCCGGGTTTGACGCCGCCGTTGAGCAAGGCGCTGCTGGCGTCACGGCTGATCACCGTGATGTCGCGCGGTTGCACGGTCTGGCTTTGGGTGTCGAGCAGCCAGATGCGGGTCTTGCCGTCGACCTCCTGCAAGGCACTTAGGGGCACTTCGATGCGCGGCGCGATGGCGGTGCTCAAGGTCACGCTGATCGCCGTGCCAAGACGGAACGCGAGCGGTGTTTCGGCCAAGGTCAGGCGCGCACGACGGGTGCGTGTGGCGCTCTGGGCCTGGGGTTCGATCTCGCGCACGATGGCGGTGGTGTTGACGCTGGGGTCCAATTGCCCGGCGACCAGGAACACCACGTCATGGGGCAGGCGCTCGGCCAGGCCGGCGGGCAGGTCGATCACCGCTTCCTTGATGTCCGGGCGGGCCAGGGTCACTACTTGCTGGCCGGCGCTGACTACCTGGCCGGCCTCGGCATTCCAGGCCGTGACGATGCCGGCGTGGTCGGTGCGCAGTTCGGCGTAGTTGAGTTGGTCCTTGGCTTGGTTGACGGACGCTTGCGCCTGGTCGAGAGAGGCCTGGGTGGTTTTCAGGTCGGTCTGGGCAATATCTAATTGGGCCTGGGCGCCGACGCCCCGGTTGAACAGTTCCTGCTGGCGCCGGGCGTTGGCCTGGGCGTTGATGAATTGCGCCTGGACGCGGGCCAGGTCGCCCTGGGCTGCGCGCAGCTGGTTCTGTTGATCGGTAGGGTCGAGGACGGCGAGCAAGGCGCCCTTCTCCACCTCGGCGCCCACATCCACGGCGCGGCGGGCAATGCGGCCTGGCACACGGAAACCCAGGTTGCTTTCATAACGGGCCTGGATGGTGCCGGCGAAACGGCCGAGGTTTTCCTGGTCCTCGGCTTTCACTTCCATGGACAGCACGGGGCGCACCGGTTCGGGTGGCGGCTCTTCCTTCGAACAAGCCACCAGCAACAGGCTGGCGGCGAGTAACACCATCAGGCGCTTCATGGCTGGGCTCCTTGCTGGGCGATCTCGACGATCATGCCGGGGTGCAGCAATTGCCCGCCAGCCACCACGACTTTTTCGCCGCCCTTTAGGCCATCGCCAATGATGACTTTGCCGGTGAGGTAGCGCGCCACGGTGACTTTGTGCAATTGCGCCTTGCCGTCGCTGTCGATCAGCCATACGGCAGGCTCGCTGAGGTCCTTGGTGAGCGCGGCCCAAGGCAATTCAATACTGGCCTTGGCCGGGCCGTTGGCGGTAGCGCTCACTACAGAACCCAACTCCATGCCCTTGGGCAGCGCTTGCAGGGCGATCTTCACCTGCACGGTACCCGTGTTGGCCGCCACGGCAGGCGTGACTTCACGCACCTTGCCCACGGCCTTGATGCTCGGGTTATCCAAGAGGCTGACGGTGATCGGCGCCTCCGGCGGCGGCTCCACCAGCAGCGACTCATAGACGTTGAACACCGCATCGCGCTCGCCATCGCGCGCCAGGCTGAAGATCGGCACGGTGGCCTGCACTACCTGGCCGACTTCTGCCTGGCGCGCGGTAATCACTCCCGGCGCTTCAGCGATCAGCGCGGTATAGCCGAGCTGTTCGCGGGCGTTGGCCAGTTGGGCCTGGGCGGCGGCCAGGGCACTTTGGCTGCTGCGCAACGCGGCCTGGGCGGAATCGTATTCGCTGCGGCTGGTGTAGCCCTTGGGCAGGAGCTTTTCCTGGCGCACGAAGGCGGCGGCCGTCTGTTTGACCCGCGCTTGCTCGGCCACGACCTGGGCCTGGGCGGAATCGACGTTGGTCTGCAAGTCTTTGGGATCGAGCTTGGCCAGCACTTGCTTGGCGCTGACGCGATCGCCCACGTCCACCATGCGCTGGATGATCTTGCCGCCCACACGGAAGGACAGATCGGTTTGCACACGGGCCTGGATATCGCCGGTCAACGTGACTGCTGCGGCAAAATCCGCCGGCTGCACGGTCTGCACGAATACCCGCGAGTGCTGCTTGGGCTCAGCCTTTTCCTCGCCACAGCCGCTCAGCAGCGCGAGTAGGCCAATTCCGAAAATACAGGTGCAAATGCGACCGCCCATGCAGGCTCCTTGTGCGTGATGCCGACGTGCCAGTGTGTATGCGACTGTGAGCTTAGTTCAGGGTTCCTTATCTGCATGGAGGCTCCCATACTCCAATGGTTCCCACGCCGACTGAATGCCCATGCTCAAGACCCTCGCGGTGGCCAATTACCGCTCGATCAATAAATTGGTAGTGCCCCTGGGCCGACTCAACCTGGTCACCGGCCCCAATGGCAGCGGCAAGTCCAACTTGTACCGCGCCCTGCGCCTGCTGGCGGAAACCGCCCAGGGCGGAGTGATCAATGCGCTGGCCCGTGAGGGTGGGCTGGATTCGACCTTCTGGGCCGGGCCGGAGACCATCAGCCGGCGCATGCGCAGCGGTGAGGTGCCGGTCGAGCCCATCGTGCGTCAGGACGTCAAACGCTTGCGCCTGGGCTTTGCCGGGGAAGATTTCAGCTACGCCATTTCCCTGGGGCTGCCGGAAAAAACGCTGTCCTATTTCTCGCTGGACCCGGAAGTGAAGAAGGAATGCATCTGGGCCGGCCCTATCTACCGCCCGGCCAGCCTGCTGGTGCAGCGTTCCGGGCCGATGGTGCGGGCGCGTGAGGGCCGCGCCTGGGATGTGCTGGCCCAGCACACGCCGAACTACCACAGCCTGTTTGATCAGGTTGGCAGCCTGCGCGGTTCGCCGGAGGTGTTGCTGCTGCGCGAAAGCATCCGTGGCTGGCGCTTTTATGATCACTTTCGCAGCGATGTCGACGCGCCGGTGCGCCAACCTCAACTGGGCACACGCACGCCAGTGCTACATCACGACGGGCGCGACCTGGCGGCGGCGTTACAGACCATTCGTGAAATCGGCGATCCCGAGGCATTGCAGCGCGCAGTCAGTGACGCTTTCCCCGGCGCACGCCTGAATATCGAGCCGTTACAAGGCGGGCGCTTTGCGATTGAGTTTTATCAGGAAGGTTTGCTGCGGCCATTGTCGGCGGCGGAGCTGTCGGACGGGACTTTGCGTTATTTACTGCTGATCGCGGCGCTGCTCACACCTCGCCCACCGACCATGATGGTACTGAACGAACCGGAGACCAGCCTGCACCCGGACCTGCTACCGGCGTTGGCGCGCTTGATCATCCAGGCATCCCAACAGTGCCAGGTGTGGGTGGTGTCCCATGCCAGCCGCTTGATTGCGGCGTTGCAGCAGGATGAGGGGTGCAATTCGATTGTGTTGGAGAAGGTGTTGGGGGAGACGCGGATAGTTGGGCAAGGGATTCTGGACGCGCCGGCGTGGCATTGGCCGCAATAGCCGGTGACTGGGAGGGCCTCATCGCCGGCAAGCCGGCTCCTACAAGGACTACGGTGACCTTTAGGAGCCGGCTTGCCGGCGATAGCTGAATCAGCCCTGCCACTTCCCGCCTTCAACAATCACACTTTCCGGCTTGGTGTCATCGCTCAGCTCTTTACGCACATACTGGTCGTACAGCTTGAGCAGGAATTTCTCCTCGCCCAACTTGGCCAGCTCGGCATTCACCCAGTCGCGCAGTTCGATGTTGCCCTTCTTCACCGCGGGTGCAATCGGCGCTTCATCACCCAGCTTTTCTTCCAGCACACGGTAGCCCGGGTTCTGCTTGGCCCAGCTGAACAGCACAAGGTTGTCCTGGGCATAGGCATCACCACGGCCGGCGGACAGCGCTTGCAACGACTCGGAGTTTTTCTCGAACTTGAGCAGTTTCCAGTCCGGGTGGTTCTTGGTCAGCCAGATATCGGCGGTGGTGCCGGTGGTGACGATGGTGGTGCGGGTGGCCAGGTCATCCAGGCTTTTTACCGCGCTGTCGTTTGGTACCAGGGCCTGCACCGCGACTTTCAGGTTGGGGTTGGTGAAGTCGACTGCTTCCTTGCGTTCAGGGGTCACGGTCATGTTGGCGAGGATCAGGTCGACCTTATCGCTTTGCAGGAACGGAATACGGCTGGCCGGCTCGACGGCAACGAACTCGACCTTGTTTTCATCGCCCAGCAGGTCTTTGGCGAATTGGCGACCGATGTCGGTATCGAAGCCTACGTAACGGCCAGCTTCGTTCACAAAACCAAACGGCGGTTTGTCGGTGAAGACACCGACGATCAGTTTGTCACGGGCCTTGATCTTATCGATGTAACTGACAGCGGCAGGTTTTACAGGCTCTTCGGCCTTTTTATCGCAGCCGGCCAGCAGAGCGACGGCAAACAGTGGCAGCAGTAACTTTTTCATATCAGCTCCAGTTCCTTGGTTTTCTTGGGCAGTGTTGAAACAAAGGAGAACTTCTCCAGGAACTGCTGCGCGCGTGCGGTTTGCGGGTTCGTAAAGAATGCCTCAGGGGTGTTTTGTTCGAGGATGCGACCGGCCTCCATGAACACCACGCGGTCGGCGACGGCGCGGGCGAAAGCCATTTCGTGGGTAACGATCAGCAAGGTCATGCCATCGCGGGCCAGGCCCTGGATCACTTCCAGCACTTCCTTGACCATTTCCGGGTCGAGGGCTGCGGTGACTTCGTCAAACAGCATGACCTGAGGGTTCATGCACAACGAGCGGACGATAGCGATGCGTTGCTGTTGGCCACCGGACAGCTGGCGCGGGAAGGCGTCGCGCTTGTCGGCCAAGCCCACGCGTTCCAACAGTTTCTCGGCCTGTTCGCGGGCTTCGCGCGGGTCGCGCTTTTGCACTTTCAGTGGGCCGAGCAGAATGTTGTCGAGCACGCTCATGTGCGGGAACAGGTGGTAGCTCTGGAACACCATGCCGATGTCCTGACGCACCTGGCGCCAGTCGGTGTGTTTGTCCAAAAGTTCTTTGCCGGCAAACCGCAGGCTGCCGCTATGCGCCACTTCCAGGCCGTTGAGGCAACGCAGCAAGGTGCTTTTGCCGCAGCCGCTGGGGCCAAGGATCACTAGCACTTCGCCGCTTTGCACGCTCAGGTCGATGCCCTTGAGCACCTGCGCCTCGCCGAAGAATTTGTTGAAACCCTGGAACTCGATCAATGCACTCATGCTTGGGCCCAGCGCCGTTCCAGCACCTTGGAGGCGGCCGACAACGGGTAGCAGATAAAGAAGAAAAACAGGAACAGCACGCCGTAGATCAATACAGACTCATAGGTGCGTTCGATGATTTGCTGGCCGACCTTGATCACGTCCACCACGCCGATCAGCACCGCCAGGGAGCTGGTCTTGATGATGCGTGTGTAGACGTTGATGGTCGGCGGCGTCATGCGTTTCAGGGCTTGGGGCAGCAGCACGTAACCGTAGAGCTGCGGGTCCGAGAGACCAATCGACAACCCCGCTTCACGTTGCCCGCGTGGCAGCGAATGCAAGGCACCGCGCACCACTTCGCCCACCTCGCTGGCGCCCCACAGTGACAGCACCAGCACCGCACACCAGAAACTCGGAATGCTCAGGCCGAAGAAAATCGGCAGCCCGAAAAACAGCAGGTACAACCACACCAACACCGGGATCGCGCGGAACAGCTCCAGGTACACCCGCAGCACCGCGTTGATCAACCGTTTGTTCAACGTCCGCAGCACGCCATACAACACGCCGCCGATGGTGCTGAACGCGATGCTCAAGAACGAGATCGACAGGGTTTGCGCAGCGCCCTTGCCCAGTTGCGGCAACGACACCCACAGCAACTCAAGACCCGAACTGGCCATGCTGGAGCCTCCTTTCCAGGCGGCTGAGCAACAGCGACAGCGGCAAGAACAGCAACACGCAGATCAACGTCAGCACGGCGAGCATTTCGTAGGTCTTGTAGTAGAGGGCGATGTAGCTCTTGGTGGTGTAGAGAATCTCCGGCACCGCCACGGCGGAAACCACGGTGGTCTCCTTGAGCAGGAAGATGAAATTGGCGAACAACGCCGGCAGGCTGAGGATGCCGGCCTGAGGCAGGATCACATGGCGCAGCAGTTGCCAGTCGGACAGGCCGATGGACTTGCCCGACTCGATCTGCGCCAGCGGCACGGCCTCCACGCCCGCACGCAACACTTCGGTGAGGTAGGCGCCGCCAAGGAAGGTCATGGTGATGATCGCCGCCCAGAACCCGGAGATATTGAAACCCAGGGCCGGCAGCGCGAAGTACACGAAGAACAGCTGGATCAACAGCGGCGTGTTGCGCGCCAGCTCCACATAGAGCGCCACCAGGCGCGACAGGTACGGCATGCGAAACACCAGCAGCGCCGCGTTGATCAGCGCCACCAGTAACGAGGTGGCAATGGCGATCAGACCGACTTGCAGCGTCACGCCCACGGCTTTCAGAAACGCCGGGAGCGTGCTGAGGATAAAAGCGAAATCGAAGGTCATTTCCAGTCCATGACGCCGCAAGGGTAATGCAGCGAGCGCAATCCGATCCGGCATGGGTAACGCCGGGTAGCGCGAACTTTAAAGGTATAAAAAAGAAAATTTAAATACCTAAATAGCATATTGATATCACCCAAAAAGATAACCCCCGGATTCGCGGGTTTGACGGGTGACAGCTATGGTTGGAGGGTCTGAGATTCGAGGGATCGAACCATGAAAGAAGTGAAACCGATTGATCCGCAGGAGCTGGTGAAATGGTTGGTGGCGCTGCGGCGGGCTATCAACAGCCGCGCTCTCTAAAATACACCGCCGACAAAGGTGGGAGCTGGCTTGCCTGCGATAGCGGTGGATCAGCCAGCACGCCATTAGCTGACAAACCGCCATCGCAGGCAAGCCAGCTCCCACAGTTTTAACCGCATTCCAATGCCGAGCATAAAAAAACGCCGACGCTGTAACAGCCGTCGGCGTTCAAACCTTGAAGGGGGTTTGGGTTACATCAGAACGCAGGCACTACCGCGCCGTTGTACTTCTTCTCGATGAACGCTTTGACTTCCGGGCTGGTCAGGGCCTTGGACAGTTTCTGGATAGCATCGCTGTCCTTGTTGTCCGGACGAGCCACCAAGAAGTTCACGTATGGCGACTTGGCGTCTTCGATGATCAGCGCGTCCTTGGCTGGGTTCAGGCCAGCTTCCAGGGCGTAGTTGGTGTTGATCAGGTCCAGGTCAACCTGGTCCAGCACGCGTGGCAGCAGGGCCGATTCCAGCTCCTTGAATTTCAGGTGCTTGGGGTTGTCCTTGATGTCTTTTGGCGTGGCCAGGGCGTTGGTCGGGTCTTTCAGGGTGATCACACCAGCTTTCTGCAGCAGCAACAGGGCGCGGCCGCTGTTGGAGCCTTCGTTCGGGATGGCCACGGTGGCGCCATCTTTCAGATCTTCAATTTTCTTGATCTTTTTCGAGTAGCCGCCGAAGGGTTCAACGTGCACGCCGACCACAGTCACTAGGTTGGTACCCTTGCCCTTGTTGAAGTTTTCCAGGTACGGCAGGGTCTGGAAGTAGTTGGCGTCCAGGCGTTTCTCGGCAACCTGTACGTTGGGCTGTACGTAGTCGGTGAAGACTTTGATTTCCAGGTCCACGCCTTCTTTGGCGAGGGTAGGCTTGACCAGTTCGAGGATCTCGGCGTGCGGGATCGGGGTGGCGGCCACCACCAGTTTCTCGTTGGCCTGGGCGAAGCTTGCAGTCAGGGCAGCCGCCAGTGCGGTAAACAACAGAACCTTTTTCATGCAGTGTCCTTATCGAAATTCCGGGGCGTCTCTGACGACCGTTTTTTATGAGGTGTGCCAGCGAAGTGCTATCGCGGCGTGGAGGGGACAATACCTAGATTTTTTATTCCCGAACAATATCTTTTATTCACGTTGATATTCCATTTTGTTCATGTAGGAATTTACGCAGCGTTTCCTGCTCGGCGGGGCTGGCACTCTGGAAAATGCGCTGCACCTGTTCCAACGGCGAACCTGCGACCGGCAGGTTCAAATGCTCGGGCAGGATCTCGTCGCCGCTGCTCACCAGCAACGCGAAGTGAATGACGTTTTCCAGCTCACGGGTATTGCCCGGCCAGCTGTGGTGTTCCAGCACACGCTGCGCGGCATCGCTGATCAGCGGCACCGGCAGGTCCAGGCGCTGACTGTAGATGCCCAGGAAGTATTCGGCCAGGGACAAGATGTCACCGACCCGCTCGCGCAGCGCCGGCAAATCCAACCGACCTTCGCTCAGATAGTGGAACAGGCGCTCATGGAACTTGCCGGCCGCCACGGCCTGAGCCAGGTCGATGCTGGTGGCGGCGACCAGGCGCACATCCACCGGGCTCGGCTGATGGGCACCGACACGGGTGACTTCGTGGTTTTCCAGCGCGGCCAACAGTTTTACCTGGATCGGCAACGGCAAATCGCCAATCTCATCCAGATACAAGGTGCCCCCATTCGCCGAACCGAACCAACCGGCCCGGCTGCTGGCTGCACCACTGTGGCTACCGGCGGCGTAGCCGAACAATTCAGCATCGGCGTAGGTCGGGCTGATCGCACCGCAATTGACCGAGACAAACAAGCCGGTACGGTCGCTGCCACGATGGATATGCCGCGCCAGCAACTCTTTACCACTACCGGTTTCGCCACGAATCAATACGGGCAAGGCGCGCGGCGCGAGGCTCTCGAGGTCTTCGCGCAATTGGCGCGAACGGGGATCGACAAACACCAGCGCCTTGGCGCGGATACTCAGCGGGCTTTTTTCCGCGTCGGGAAAGGTCAGCAAGGGCTGACCGTAGGTTTCATGCAGACTCATGGCAGGCTCCCGCCCCAAATCCACTTAAGGGACGGGGCGTTGAAAAATGTTCAGGCAGTGCGCCGGGCGTGATGCTCAAGGCGACTTTGCAGGCGGTACAGGTAGGCAAATCCCTGCTCCCAGCGTTGGTGGCCGGACTTGACATTGATATGGCCAGCACCGGAGAGAATGCCCGCTTCGGCCCCCCAGTTACGCGCCAATTCCAAGGCCCGTGGTGCGCTGACGGCACTGTCGTTATCGGAACTGACCACCTGACTGGGAAACGGCAACAGATCGGTCGGGATCGGCGCGAAATTACGCAATGCCGGAGAGCAAGCAGGACGCTCGACATCGGCCGGCGCCACCAGCAAGGCGCCGCGTACCTGACGCAGAAACTGCACCGGTGCAGTGGCCGCCCAGTGCGCCACGGTGATGCAGCCCAGGCTATGGGCGATCAGGATCACTGGCGTGCTGTCGGCCGCAATGGCCTCGGCCAGCGCGGCGACCCAGTCTTCGCGACGCGGGGTCAGCCAGTCGGCCTGCTCCACGCGGGCGCTATTGGGCAGGCTGTTCTGCCAGTGACTTTGCCAATGATCTTCTGGCGATCCTTGCCAGCCCGGCACGATCAGATAACGAATCGACTCGCTGTGCATGGGTGTGCCCTCCTGCAGCGTTTAACGTTGCTGAACAGTATAGGGACGGGTGTTATATTCGTTAAGGAATAAGAAGCTATTTATTAATAACCAAAAATGCATATGGGTTTTACATAAAAAAAAAGGCCGCACCCTGCCAAGGAGACGGCCAAAAAATTGTCGAGGCTTGTGTAACTTAACGAGCGGTAATCACCGACAGCTTGGTAATGCCCGCGCGTTCGATAGACGCCATGGCTCGCGCCACTTCGCCGTAGTTCACGCCATCGTCAGCCTGCAGTTGCACCCGCACATCGGGGTCCTTGGCCTTGGCCGCCTGCAGGTTGAACTCCAGCAGGTCCGGCTGGATTTCGTCCTTGTTGATAAACAGTTTGCCGGCACCGTCGATGCTCACCACCAGTGGGTCCTTCTGCTCCACCGGCGCGACCGCCTCAGTCTTGGGCAAGTTGATCGGGATCGCGTTGGTCAGCAACGGCGCGGTGACGATAAACACCACCAGCAGCACCAGCATCACGTCCACCAGCGGCGTGACGTTGATCTCGCTCAGTACCTCATCGCTGTCTTGCGTGGAAAAGGCCATCTCAGGACGCCTCCTTCACTTTTTGCGGGTTACTGGCAGTGGTTTTGTTCAGGGTCGGGTGCAGCAGCACACGGAAGGAATTTTTCTGCGCCAGGCTGTAGAAGTCGTGGGCAAAGTCGTCCAGGTCCGCAGCCGTCAGCTTCAGGCGACGCAGGAAATAGTTGTAGACCAGCACCGCAGGCACCGCGACGGCGATACCCACACCGGTGGCGACCAATGCCGCGCCAATCGGGCCAGCCACGGTTTCAAGGCTGGCGGAACCGGCGGCGCTGATGCCCTTGAGGGCTTCCATGATGCCCCACACGGTGCCGAACAGACCGATGAACGGCGAAGTGCTGCCGATACTGGCAACCACGGCCAGGCCGGTTTCCAGGGAGCGGCGCTCACGCACGATCTGCTGACGCAGGGCGCGTTCGAGGCGGTCCTGGTGGTTAATCGCCTGGCTCAGGTCCGCCGCGTGCGGGGTTTCGCCCACCTGAATCGCGGCATAACCGGCCTGGGCCACGCGGGCAGCGGCGCCCGGCTGGGTTTCGGCCAGCTCGGCAGCCGAGTCGAGACTCGACGCCGCCCAGAACTGTTTGTGGAACTTGCGATCCTGCGCCTTGAGGCGACCGAACTGCACGCCCTTGAGCAGGGCCAGGCCCCAGGTGGCGACCGAAAAGACCACCAGCAGCCAGATCACCGCGCTTTCGATGGATTCAAGTGGAGATGCTAATGCCATGATGTTTTCCCTCTGTGCAGGTCGCGGCGTGTGCAACACACCGCAGCCGAATAGTTAGTGAATCTTGAAATCGATCGGGACGCTGACCCAGCCGTCCTGGGCCACATCGCCCTGCTTGGCCGGTACGAAACTCCAACGCTTCACCGCTGACAACGCGGCGTCGTCGAGTTGCTGGCGACCGCTGCTTTTCTGGACCTGGATTTCGCCCGGCTTGCCACTGGCCAGGACATGCACCCTGAGCAACACCGTGCCTTCCCAGCCGCGTCGTTGAGCCAGTGACGGGTATTCCGGTGCCGGGTTCTTCAGGTACGCGGCGTTGGCCGAAGCAGGCGTTACCGGCGCCGGCGCAGGCGGAGCAACGGGCGCGGGGGCCGGTGGGGCTGGCGTGGGTGGCGCAGGCGGTTGCTCGACCGGCTTCGGTGCAGGCTTGGGCTCAGGCTTTGGAACCGGCTTCGGCTTGGGTTTTGGAATCGGTTTGGGTGGGGCTGGCTTGGCGGCCAATTCATCCACGACCGGCGGCGGTGGCTCGACCACAGGTGGCGGTGGCGGCGGCACGGGCGGTGGCGGTTCCACCACCGGCGGCGCCGGCTGGGAAAATTCGATGGTCATCGGTGGGATTTCCGGCGGCACGATCGGCAACACCGGGGTCGGCTTCTGGCTCACCCAGTAGATGACCGCACCGTGCAAGGCCAGCACCAGCAAACCGAGCAGGATCCCTTCGCGACGGCTAGAGAAACGCTTTGGAGTTTTCTGCGTTCGCAGCTGCCCCAACGGCGCGCGGTGCGGCCGGCCAAGGTCGACCAACTCACCGCTCGGTGCCTGGCGCCATTGCGCCTCGCGTGCACTGGCGGCGGTCTGGACATTGCCCATTGATTCACTCCCTACGGTTTTGAAACAAAAAAACCGACAGGCCTGCATGGGAGGCCGTCGAGGGCTGAATCATCGGGGCCAGACACTTATCGCTTAAAGTAATCTTTAAAGTTATACATAGATCTAAATTGAATATATGAAAGGTCCTGAAATGGCCAACCCACGTCCTACGTGGCCTGGCGCCGAGGCACCACATTTGAATGCCTTTCAGGCATAAAAAATATTCAGTAAAGGCATGGGTCAAGCAGGGCTGTTTGCGCACAAATCGAGCAATTGCCGTTGCAGGCTCTGCCCCGCCGCGCCCAAGCCAGTGCGGCCGTACAACGCCAACCGCACGCCTTGGACCTTCGGCAAACCGCTGTCCGAACCCAGCACGACATGCCCGTCCTGCACGACTCGACGGGGCAACAAACTGATACCCAGCCCCGCCGCCACCGCGGAACACACACTGGCCAGGCTCGCGCTGGAGTAACCAATGCGCCAGCGCCAGCCGCCCACTTCCAGGTGTTGCAGCATTTCATTGCGATACAGGCCGCCCACCGGAAATGCCACCAACGGCAATGGGTCGCGCCCCAACGACGGCGTGCTGCGGCTGTCGACCCAGCACAACGGCTCCGGCCACGAGGCCTGGCAGTCATCGCTGTCACCCATCTGCTTGACCAACAATACGTCGAACTCACCGCTGCGGTACTGGCGCTGCAACTCGGGGCCAAGGCCACTGGTGACCTCCAGGCGCACCCGGGGATAGGCCTGCACAAACGACGAAAGCAGCGGCATCAGGCGCTCGGCGGCAAAGTCCTCCGGCACACCGAGGCGCAGCACACCGTCGCTTTGCTGGTTGATCAACACATCGGCGGCTTCTTCATGCAGCGCGAGGATGCGCCGCGCATAGGCCAGCAGGCGCTCGCCCTCAGCGGTCGCCACCACCCGACGCTGATCGCGGTCCAGCAACTGGCACGCTACCGCGTCTTCAAGGCGACGGATCTGCTGGCTGACGGTGGACTGGGTCAGGTGCAGGCGCTCGGCGGCGCGGGTGAAATTGCCGCAATCCACCACGGCGACAAAACTGCGCAACAACACGGGGTCGAACATGGCACTCACCATTCCATTTGCCACTGGTTAGCATGGTTATATTTAATTTCAGAATACCTCGGCGGCTGCCCATACTTCACCCTCCATCCTGCCCAGAGGGGTTCCCATGACCGACGATCACCCGCACCTGCAACGCGCCATCCGACTGGCCCAGGCCAACGTCGCCAGCGGTGGCCGGCCCTTTGGCGCCGTGTTGACGCGCAACGGCGAAGTGCTGGTGGAGGCCGTGAATGAAATCCACTTGACCCAAGACCCCACCGCCCACGCCGAACTGCTGGCAATCCGCGCAGCAAGCCAGCAGCTCGGCGCGCGCCTGGACGGTTGCGTCATCTACGCCAGCGGCCAACCTTGCCCCATGTGCCTGAGTGCCATGTACCTGTGCGGTGTGGAACGGGTGGTATTTGCAGCCAGCAACGAAATGGCCGAGCCCTTTGGCCTGTCCACGGCGGCGATCGGGCAGCAGGTGGGCCTGCCAGTGAGTGAGCAGCGCCTGCCGATCCAGCATCTGCCTGATGCGGCCATGACTACGCTGTACCAGCACTGGAAAAACCTGCATGCCCCTGAATAAATCCCTCGCCGGCTGGGGCCTGTTGGTGGTCCTCGGCCTCAATCTGCGGCCGATCCTCAGCTCCATCAGCCCGTTGCTCGGCGAGATTCGCCTGGCCACCGGCTTGAGTTTCCAGAGCAGTGCCTTGCTCACCAGCCTGCCCGTGGTGTGCATGGGCCTGGTGGCACTGGTGGGCGTGCGTGTTGAAGCGCAACTCGGTGAGCGGCGTGGCATTGCCCTGGGCTTGATGATGATCCTGCTGGCGTGCCTGGCCCGCTGGCTGATGGGCCAGGGCTCGACACTGCTGGTGACCGCATTGCTCGGTGGGGCCGGTGTCGCGTTAATCCAGGCATTGGTGCCGGCGATGATCAAGCGCGAATTTCATCACCGCGTGCCGGTGGCGATGGGGGTTTACTCAGCCTCGCTGATGGCCGGTGGTGGGCTGGCGGCGCTGCTCAGCCCAGTAGTGGCCACGCATTTTCAGCGGTGGGAAGCCGGGCTCGGTGTGTGGTTGCTGCCGGCATTGGCCGCATTGATGTTGTGGGCCTGGTTGCCCCTGGGTGCGGGAAAAAGCGCGAATGTCATCCCCGCCTTCAAGGGCCTGCGCAATCGCCGTGCGTGGCTGCTGGCGCTGTACTTCGGCCTGGTCAATTGCGGCTACATGAGCATGGTGGCGTGGCTGCCGGCCTACTATCAGCAACTGGGTTGGGGCGTGTTGCCCAGTGGTTCATTGCTGGCCTTCATGACGATCTTTCAGGTCATCGCCGCGCTGTTGATGCCGGTGCTGGCACAACGCGGGATCGATCGGCGGCCACTGCTGTGGATCAGCCTGCTGGCCCAGACCATTGGCTACCTCGGCCTGTTGATCGCGCCGTTGCAGTTTCCTCATCTGTGGGTGGCGCTGTGTGGCTTCGGCCTGGGCGCGTGTTTTGCCCTAAGCCTGTTATTGACCCTCGACCACCACCGCGACCCGCGCCAGGCCGGGCAACTGGCGGCGTTCGTGCAGGGCGTGGGCTTTTTGATCAATGCGATTTCGCCGTGGCTGACCGGCTGGCTGCGTGAACTCACCGGCAGTTTTGTCAGCGCCTGGGTGGTGCTGACGGTGACGGCGGTCGCGATGCTGGTGGTGACCCGGGTATTCAGCCCCGCCACTTACCGCACGGCACCCGCTCTATAGATATGCATTTAAGATCTAGATAAAACAAACATGCTTCATTGACGGAATAAGCATCACCCTTAAAATCCCGGTTCCCCTACAGGATGCCGGGCATACCATGGACCTTCGCCAACTGCGCTACTTCATCGCGCTCAACGAGCACCGCAGTTTCGTGCGCGCGGCGGACGCCATGGGCATCACGCAACCAGCATTCAGCCGCAGCATCCAAGGCCTGGAGCAGGAATTCGGCTGTGTGCTGGTGGACCGCGCGAACAAAGACCTGCGTCCCACCCCCGAAGGCCAGGTGGTGCTGCAACACGCATTGAGCCTGGTGCAAGGCGCGGCGTTGCTGAGCCATGAAGTCACGCGCATGACCAAGCTCGACGCCGGCGAAGTGCGCTTCGGCAGCGATGCGGTGGCCGCCGTGAACCTGGTGCCCCAGACGATGGCGCGCTTTGTCTCCACCTACCCCAAGGTGCGCACTGCATTGCAGGTGGATAACTGGGAAAAACTCGGACGCAGCCTGAACCGTGAAGAGATCGAATTCTTTATCGCCGATGTGCGTCACTTCGAGGCTGACCCGAACTTTCAGACCCAGGCCCTGACGCCTCGGCGCAGCGTGTTTTTCTGCCGCGCCGGGCACCCGCTACTGGCCAAGGACAGCCTTTCCACCAACGACCTGTTCAGCTACCCGCTGGCCACCCCCCTGATCGCGCCCGGCATTCGCAAGCTGCTGGCCAACCTCAGCGGGCGCGTCGACTTTGCGCCTGCCATCGAGCTTGAGCAATTGGCCGCATTGGCCACCATCGTGAAGCAATCCGACGCCATCGGCCTGGGCGCCGAAGAGGCTTTCGTCGAGGCATTCGCCAGTGGTCAATTACAGGTGCTGCATTGGCGTAATCTGCCACATGCGTTGGACAGCCTCAGCAACCGTTGCGGGGTGATCAGCCGCGCTGGGGTGCGTTTGTCGCCTGCCGCGAAGGCGCTGATCGAAACCCTGCAGGCGGTGGAAAACCCAGCCGATTGGCCCGCGCAAACGTCCCGAAATCATTGAAGCGCACGCCCATCTCAGCCATCACTTTGTGCGCCACCTTGGCGGTCATCTGGCGGATGTAAAACGGTTCCTTCACCACAAAATGGTGGATGCCGTGGGTGCTGCCGAAGTTGAAGCAAAACGCCTGCAGAGGCCACATCCACCACGGGTTCAACACCTGGGTCTGCTGGATCACATTGCCCAGTTCCACATCGCCGTAGTAGTGCATGTTGGAGCTGACAAAGTGCAGGCAAAAGGTGCGCAGCACGTTAGGGCCGATGATCACCACGGTAGCGATATCAATCACCTGCATCATCTGCACGGTGCCGGCTGACCACTCGATGGGCGCACCGAGCAGACTGGCAATGCCATTGGCGGCATGAAAGCCAAGGAACACGTACCACGCGCCCCAATGCAGCAATGCCAGCGGTGCATACACCAGCAGCGAGCGCCTGAGGATCGTGAGTTTGTGCTTCCAGGTCTTGGCCCGCAGGATGCGGATGAAGGCCGACATGACGTTATCGCCGACCATCAGCAACCGCGCGAAACCCCAGGGCTCGCCGTTAGTGATCGCGCGCTCCTCCATATCGGTCTCGGTGCCGGAGACCTTGTGATGGTTGAGATGCAGGTGCCGGCGCACCCACGGGTTGATCGTGCTCGGCCGCGCCAGCCACACCAGGCCCATCATCAGGTTGTGGGGCAGGCGCTGCTTGCGAAAATACATGCTGTGGATCAGGTCGTGTTCCAGCTCGTGGGTCAATGACGCCAGGAACGCGTTGAGCAGCAGGCACACCCACCAGGCCATGTGCCCGGTGATGTAGAGCGCCGCCGAGCCCAGCATGCCGAGCAACGCAAACGCCAGGATGCCTGCGCCCAACGCGTCCTGATGCAGCAACCAGGGGTGCTGCTGGCGCAGACGTACGCCTTCGGCCAGCACCACTTCACGGATATGCGCCGAACGCTGTTGCGCGTTCATCTGCTGGGGACTTGCAGAAGTACCGTCCATGCTTCCATCCTCTTGCTTATTGGTGCTCACATCCTGCCCCAAGCGATCAATCAGGATGCTAGCCCCGGACGCCAACCTGTTGACCGCAAGCGCCAATCGCCATGACCGAACCCACTTCCCTTGCCAGCTGGACCCGCGCCCTGCGCAAGCAGCTCGACGCCCTGGGCCTCGACAGCGCCGCGCTGTGCGTGCAAGCCGGGCTCGACCCACAGCAGATGGACGACCCGAATGCGCGCTACCCGCTGTCGGCCACCACGCGCTTGTGGGAGCTGGCGGTGCAGGCCAGCGGCGATCCAGCGATTGGGTTGCGGGTGTCGCGGTTCGTCAGCCCCACCACGTTTCATGCATTGGGGTATGCGCTGGTGGCCAGTGGCAGCTTGCGGGAAGTGTTCGAGCGCATCGTGCGGTATCACCAGGTGGTCAGCGATGCCTTGAGCCTGGAGCTGAGCGGCGACGGCGAACGCTATCGGTTCCGCTTGCTGCAACTACCAGGAAACCCAGCGCCAGCGTCCGAGGCCATCGATGCGTTTGCGGCGATCTATGTGCGCACTTGTCGCAATCGCCTGGGGCGCGAATACGCGCCGCTGGCGGTGTACCTGCGAAGGCCGGAACCGGCCGATCCCAAGCCATGGCACACGGTGTTTCGCGCGCCGGTGTTTTTCGGCGCTGAGGAAGACCGCCTGGAGTTCGCCGCGCAGGATTTCGACAGCCACCTGGACGACGCCAACCCCGAACTGGCCGAGCACAATGAAACCGTGCTCAAGCGCACCCTCGCCCAACTGCAACCGCTGACCTGGGAGCGCAAGGTCCGCCGGGTGATCGAAGCGCAGTTGCCCGACGGCGAACCCAGCGCCGAGCGGGTTGCGCAGGCGCTGCACCTGAGCCTGCGCAGCCTGCAACGCCATCTGGCGGATGAAGGCTGCCGGTTTGATGCGTTGCTCAATGAGTGCCGGGAGAATTTGGCGTTGCTGCATTTGCGGGATCCGCAATGCTCATTGGCGGAAATCAGTCATTTGCTGGGGTTTGCTGATACCAGCAGTTTCAACCGCGCGTTCAAGCGCTGGACGGGGATGACGCCGGGGCAGTTCAGGGATGGGTTGCGGTAGGTGGATGTGCGGTGTTCGTGATGGCCCCATCGCGGGCAAGCCCGGCTCCCACACGGGAATGCATTCCAAATGTGGGAGCTGGCTTGCCTGCGATGGCGGTGGTCCAGGTATTGAAGATGCCGGATCAATCAGCGCCCACGGTCACGCCGCAACAACTTCTTCACCCGCACCACCAAGGCCTTGGCTTCAAACGGCTTGAGCAAGTAATCATCCTCATGCAGTTCCAACCCGCGCAGACGGTCCTCAATCCCTTCCGGGGTCGTCAAGAACAACACCGGCGTCTCGCCCTTCTTGCGAATCGCCTGCTGCAACTTCCAGGCATTCAAACCCGGCAACATGACATCCAGGATCACCAAGTCATAGTCAGTGCTTTCCACAAACCGCTGAGCGGCCATGCCATTGGCTGCGACTTCCACTGCGAAGCCGGCCTCACTCAAGCCCTGGGCCATGACTTGCGCCAATTTCGGCTGGTCTTCCACTAACAACACCTGCATGCCTACCTCTTGGTTCATTACAAACCTGTAATCGAATTGTTCGGCTTTTGACCGAGACCGCTGGCTAAGGTAGCGGCCTGCTTTCTGGAGCCGTTCCCATGTACCGCAATGCCTTCTTCTTGAGCTTCGCCATCAGCGCCAGCGTCCTGGCAGCACCACCGCTGCCGCGCCACGCCGACCTGGATTTGCACACCGCACGCCAACTGGCAGACGCCAGCCTGGCGCAGTGCACGGCGGCACTTACCGTACTCGACCGGGGCGGCAATCCGTTGCTGAGCCTGCGGGCCGACGGCGTAGGTCCACACAACAGCATCGCCAGCCAACGCAAAGCGTACACGGCGTTGTCGACTAAAACCCCCACTCGGTTGTTTGCCGAGCGTGCGCGCAACAACCCCGAGGCCGCCAACCTTAACAGCTTGTCCGAATTGCTGTTGCTCGGGGGCGGCGTGCCGCTGTTCGCCGACTCTGAACTGGTAGGCGCGCTTGGCATTGCCGGTGCCGGCGGTGCCGAGCAGGACGAAGCGTGCGCGGTAAAGGCGGCCAATCAACTTGGCCTGACAATCACCCCTTGAGGAAACCTCGATGAAAACCCTGACTATGACCCTCGCCGCCCTCAGCCTGAGCGGCTTGAGCAGCCTGGCCCTGGCGGCCGGCAACCCGCTGAGCGTGCATGTGCTGAACTTGGAAAACGGCCTGCCGTCTGCCGGTGTCAGCGTCACCCTGGAGCAACACGTAGGCGATCACTGGCAGTCGCTGTCCGAAGGTGTCACCAACCAGCAGGGGCGCATCGCCGAACTGTTCCCGGCCAACCAAGCCATGAAGCCGGGCGAGTATCGCGTGGTGTTCAAGACCGGTGACTACTACAAGAAAGCCAATCGCGAGACGTTTTTCCCGGAAGTCCCGGTGATATTCGAGGTCAAGCAGGCCGACCAGCACTACCACATCCCGCTGCTGCTGAGCCCTTACGGCTTTTCGACGTATCGCGGTTCCTAGCCAGCCCCGGCGGCCTGCTGCAAGCGCGGCAGGTCGAGCACTTCAATCGCGCCGTAACTCAGCTTGATGATCTCCTGCTGCTCTAACGCCTTGAGCAAAGTGTTGGTGGTCTGGCGCGACAGGCTCAGCATCGCGGCCAGATCTTCCTGGGGCAGTTGCAGGACGCGACGGGAATGCTCTATCTCGCCGTACCCGCCGGCAATCATCAGCAGCCGGTGAGCGATACGTGTCGACGCCGGCATCAGGCTCATCTGTTCGATATTGATCAGCGACAGGCGCAACTTCTGGCTCATCAACAACGCCATGTCGCGCCAATACGTCGGGCTTTGGTCAAGAATCTCGAGCATCGCCGATTGCGGTACCTGCAACAGCGTGCACGGCCCAACCGACAAGGCGTCGTGGGTACGCGGCAAACCGTCGAACAGGCAGATCTCGCCGAACCAGTAAGGCGTTTCAACCAGGCTCAGAATAGCTTCCTTGCCCTGCGCATTGACCGCGCTGACCCGCACCGCCCCCTCCAATACCGCATACACCCCACAGGGCGGATCACCGCGCCTGAACAGGTACTGCCCCGCCGTCAGCTGACGCAGCCGAGCCGCCGCCAGCAAACTATCCTGTAGCGGTACAGGCAGGTGGCTGAACCACTGGCCGGTGGCCAATCGGGCATGCCATGTTGCCGCAATCATGAGAACTCCAGAGATTGTCGCCCAGTTGACAGTCAGTCGCCGGCTGACGGGAGATGATTAAACATCCTACAGGAGGAATAACAATGAAAAGCCTCGTCGACCACCTCAGTCAATATGCCGCGTACCACCGCGACCCGCGCAATATCGCCAGCCACTTTATCGGCATTCCACTGATTGTTGTTGCGGTGGCCGTGCTGCTGTCGCGCCCGGAATGGGCGATCGGTGGGGTGTGGATTTCACCAGCGGCGATCGTCGCACTGCTGTCGGCGTGGTTTTACCTACGCCTGGAACTGGCGCTGGGTGTGTTGATGACGCTACTGATGGGCTTGTCGGTATGGGCCGGGCATGTGCTGGCGGCGCAGAGCACGATGGTGTGGCTCAGCAGCGGCATTGGGATGTTTGTGGTGGGTTGGGTGATTCAGTTCGTCGGGCATTACTACGAAGGCAAGAAGCCGGCGTTTGTGGATGACGTGTCGGGGCTGATCGTGGGGCCGTTGTTTGTGGTGGCGGAGTTGGCGTTTCTGCTGGGGTTGCGCCATGACCTCAAGCAACAGATCGAGGAGCGTTCGGGCCCGGTGGCCGTTAGAGGAAAACGCGCCACGGTCTGAAGATTAATGAAGATCCACTGTGGGAGCCGGGCTTGCCCGCGATGACGGTGGACCAGCCAACATCATTGTCGACTGAAAGTCCGCCATCGCGGGCAAGCCCGGCTCCCACAAGGGTTTTGCGGTGTTTTAGGCTCAGGCTTTTTGCCAGACCTTGGGTTTGAAGAACAGCGTCTCGCCGCGCGCCAGGCCGGTCAGGCTGTCGTGGTCTTTCACCACTTCAGCTTCGATCAGCTCGCTCTGGCCTTCCACTTTCAACGTCACACGCGTGGTCGCGCCCAGCGGGCGAATATCCCGCACTTCAGCAGCATGGTGGTCTTCCAGCTCATGCCGTGACAGCGACACTTCGTGGGGACGGAACAGCACGTGTTTGTCTTCACCCAGGTGCAGGCGGTTTGAATCACCCAGGAAGTGATAAACGAAATCGCTGGCCGGGTTTTCGTAGACGTCACCCGGTGAACCGATCTGCTCGATCACGCCCTTGTTCATCACCACAATACGGTCGGCGACTTCCATGGCCTCTTCCTGGTCGTGGGTCACGAACACCGACGTCAGGTTAATGTCTTCGTGCAGGCGTGCCAGCCAGCGGCGCAGTTCTTTACGCACTTTGGCGTCGAGGGCGCCGAAGGGTTCGTCCAGCAGCAGCACTTTGGGTTCGACCGCCAGGGCGCGGGCCAGGGCGATACGTTGGCGCTGACCACCGGACAACTGCTCCGGGTAGCGATCCGACAACCAATCCAGCTGCACCATGTTCAACAGCTCGTGCACCTTGACCGCGATCTGGCTTTCGTTCGGGCGCTGGTTCTTCGGTTTCATGCGCAGGCCGAACGCCACGTTGTCGAACACGGTCATGTGGCGGAACAGCGCGTAGTGCTGGAATACAAAGCCGACATTGCGATCACGCACGTCGTGGCCTGAGACGTCTTCACCGTGGAACACGATGCTGCCGTCATCCGGGGTTTCCAGGCCGGCGATGATGCGCAGCAAGGTGGTCTTGCCGCAGCCGGACGGGCCAAGCAACGCCACCAGCTCGCCACTCTGGATGTCCAGGTTGATGCTGTTCAGGGCCTTGAAGGCGTTGAAGTTCTTGCTGACATTACGGACTTCGATCGACATGACTTATTCCTCAGCCGCACCGGCGCGCAGGCGATTAATACGGTTCTCGCTCCACTGCTTGAGCAGCAGGATGAAGAGCGCCAGGATCAGCAGCAGACTCGCCACCGCAAACGCGGCAACGTGGTTGTATTCGTTGTAGAGAATCTCGACGTGCAGCGGCAGGGTGTTGGTCACGCCGCGAATGTGGCCGGACACCACCGACACCGCGCCGAACTCACCCATGGCCCGTGCGGTACACAGCACCACGCCGTAGATCAGGCCCCATTTAATGTTCGGCACGGTCACATGCCAGAACATCTGCCAGCCGTTGGCACCGAGCAGGCGCGCGGCCTCTTCCTCCTGGGTGCCCTGCTCCTGCATCAGAGGGATCAGTTCACGGGCCACGAAGGGCACGGTGACGAAGATGGTTGCCAGCACGATACCGGGCAAGGCGAACACGATCTGGATGTCATGGTCCTGCAGCCACGGCCCAAAAAAGCCCTGGGCGCCGAACATCAGCACATAGACCAGACCGGCGATCACTGGCGACACCGAGAACGGCAAATCGATGAGCGTCACCAGGATGCTTTTGCCACGGAACGAGTACTTGCTCACGCACCAGGCGGCGCTGACGCCGAACACCAGGTTGAGCGGCACCGAAATCACCACGGCGATCACCGTGAGTTTCAACGCCGATAGCGCATCGGGTTCGAGGATCGCGGTGAAGAACGCGCCGAGGCCGTTCTTCAAGCCCTGGGTCACCACGATAAACAGCGGCAACAGCAGGAACAGCGCAAATACCAGCCAGCCAAGGCCGATCAGGATACGTCGCGATGCAGCGCTGCCACGCCGGGCAGCGTTGGCCGAGGACGCGGCGGAAATAGACGATTGGGACATGTTCCGCGCCTCCTTATGGACGTTCGATGCGCCGCTGCAACAAGTTGATCAGCAGCAGCAGGACAAAGGAAACCACCAGCATCAGCACGCCGATGGACGTGGCGCCGCGGTAGTCGTATTGGTCGAGCTTGACCATGATCAGCAGCGGCAGGATCTCGGTTTTCATCGGCATGTTGCCGGCGATGAAGATCACCGAGCCGTACTCACCGACACCACGCGCGAACGCCAGGGCGAAACCGGTCAACCAGGCAGGCAGCAACGCGGGCACCAGGATGTGACGGAACACCTGCAACGGCTTGGCGCCCAGGCAGGCAGCGGCTTCTTCGACTTCCCGGGGGATATCGGCCAGTACCGGCTGCACCGTGCGCACCACGAACGGCAGCGTGACGAAGGTCAGCGCCAGGGTGATACCCAGCGGGGTGTAGGCGATCTTGAAGCCCAGGTCGGCGGCGAACTGGCCGACCAGGCCGTTAGGCGTGTACAGCGCGGTCAACGCGATACCGGCAACGGCGGTGGGCAGGGCGAACGGCAGGTCGATCATCGCATCGATGATCTTGCGGCCGGGGAAGGTGTAGCGCACCAGCACCCAGGCCAGTAGCGTACCGATTACGCCGTTGATCAGCGCGGCGTACAGCGCGGTGCTGAAGCTCAGTTGCAACGCAGCCAGCACGCGCGGTGCGGAGATGATGTTCCAGAACTGATCCCAGGTAAGTTGAGCGGCGTGTACAAACATCGCCGCGAGGGGGATGAGTACGATCAGGCTGAGGTACACCACGGTGTAGCCCAGCGTCAGCCCGAAGCCGGGTATGACGGGGGAGATACGACGCGACATAAGAGTCCTTGGTTAAGGGAACTGACACACAAAACCCGCAGGTGAATGCGGGCTCTAATTGTAGGAGCCGGCTTGCCGGCGATGGGGCCCTTGAGGCTTGCAGTGTTCTCTCTGGCCTCATCGCTGGCAAGCCAGCTCCTACAGGGGTATGCGTTTACTGCGCGGTGTAAATCTGGTCGAACACGCCACCGTCGTTAAAGAATTTCGGTTGGGCAGTTTTCCAGCCGCCGAAGTCTTTGTCGATAGTCACCAGGTCCAGTTTCGGGAACTGCTGGGCGTATTTGGCGGCCACTTTTGCATCGCGTGGGCGGTAGAAGTTCTTCGCCGCAATCTCCTGGCCAGCCGGGCTGTACAGGTGTTTAAGGTATTCGGTGGCGATCTCGGTGTTACCCTTTTTCTCGGCATTCTTGTCGACCACGGCCACTGGCGGCTCCGCGAGGATCGACAGGGAAGGCACGACGATATCGAACTTGTCAGCACCACCGTCTTCTTTCAGGGCCAGGAAGGCTTCGTTTTCCCAGGCCAGCAACACGTCACCCTGACCGTTGTTGACGAAGGTGATGGTCGAGCCGCGAGCACCGGTGTCCAGCACAGGCACGTGCTTGAACAGCTCTTTCACGTATTCCTGGGCCTTGGCTTCGCTGCCACCGGTTTTCAGGCCGTAGGCCCAGGCGGCGAGGAAGTTCCAGCGGGCGCCGCCGGAGGTTTTCGGGTTCGGGGTAATCACGGACACGTCTTTCTTGATCAGGTCGCCCCAGTCCTTGATGCCTTTAGGGTTGCCCTTGCGCACCAGAAACACGATGGTCGAAGTGTACGGGGTGCTGGCGTCTGGCAGGCGGGTCTGCCAGTTTTCCGGCAGGGTCTTGCCCAGCTTGGCGATTTCGTCGATGTCACCGGCCAGGGCCAGGGTGACCACGTCGGCGCGCAGGCCGTCGATCACAGCGCGGCCTTGCTTGCCCGAACCACCGTGGGATTGCTGGATCTTGACGTTGTCACCGGGGTGGGACTGTTTCCAAAAGTTGGTGAACTCAGCGTTGTAGTCCTGGTACAGCTCACGGGTCGGATCGTACGAGACGTTGAGCAACTCGTAGTCCTTGGCAACGGCGGAACCTGCAAACACGGCGCTGGCCAGGGCGGCCAGGGCATAACGGCGAATCGACGACATAGAAGCTCCTGAAATTCTGGGGTGTTGGCTTTTTCTTATTAAGTGCGGGTCTATCGCCGTCAGTGCTTAGCTCGGTTTGTTACCCGGGTTCTGCAAACGGAATTTTTCTTTGCGTTCGATCTGTACCACTTGAGCGTTGTGCACAGTAATTTCCACCGCGCCAAACCGCAGATCGCGCAAGGCGCTCTGGATCTCACGCAAAATGGCTGCTTCGTCCTGGCCGTCGACGCTACGTAAAGATGCGCTCATGGTCTCGCTCCTGAAATGAATAGTGCCTCGCAGTGGCGGCACTGCTTGCGGCGTGAGAGCGATAGTAGATAAGCGCGGATATTCTTAAAAATACTATTTAAGAATGTTTATATAACCAGAAAGAATTTTCTGGTGGAACGTGGGGTTGCGTGCGGGTTTGGTGCCCAAGTACGTAAATAAAGCCTAGAGAAGATCCAAATGTGGGAGCGGGCTTGCCCGCGAAAGCGGTGTGTCAGCTAAAAATGTGTTAACTGATGCACCGCATTCGCGGGCAAGCCCGCTCCCACCTTTTGACTGCATTTCAGGTCTGGATTGGGGGGGCTCGGTGCCAATCAATTTCGTGGGCCGGCATCGGCCGGCCAAACCAATACCCCTGCCCCATATCGCAGTCCTGATCCAACAGAAACCGCGCCTGTTCAACCTGCTCGATCCCCTCGGCATGCACCTGCATGCCCATGCTTTTAGCGAGGGCGATCACCACGCGCACGATGGCCGCGTCATCTTCGTCCCAGGGCAGACCGGCAACAAAGCCCTGGTCGATCTTGAGCTTCTGCACCGGCAGGCGCTTGAGGCGCAGCAGTGACGAGTAACCGGTGCCAAAATCATCGATCGCCAGGCGCAGCCCCAACTCTCGGAGACGGTGCATCTGCTCCAGCGCGACCTCCGGGTCTTCCATAACAGCGCTTTCGGTGACTTCCAGCTCGAGAAAGGCCGGATCCAGGCCCGTGTCATGCAACACCTGGGCGACCTGTTCATACAGCTCACGCCGCGCAAACAGGCGGCTAGACACATTGATGGCGATAAAACTCAACGGTGCCCCCTCGGCCAGCCATTGGCACATCTGCCGACACGCCTGGTCCATCACCCAGGCATCAATCTCGGCAATCAACCCGGTGCGCTCGGCGATCGGGATAAATTCCCCCGGCGGCACCAGGCCGCGTTCCGGATGCTGCCAGCGCACCAGCGCTTCGACGCCGATCAGACGGCTATTGTGCAGATCGTGCACGGGTTGGTAATAGACGCAGAGTTCCTGCTGTTCGAGGGCGCGGCGCAGTTCGCTGGCGACTTCCACGCGATTCTGCGCGTGGGCAGTCAGTTCCTCGGTGTACAAGGCGTAGCCTTCGCGCCCGGCGCTCTTGGCCTTGAACAGCGCGGAGTCGGCGTTACGCAGCAATTGCTCGGCGCTCAGGGCATCGTTGGGGAACAGGCTGATCCCGATGCTGGCGCTGATAAACAACTGGTGGCCATCAAAGATGAAGGGCTGTTTCATCGCCTCCAGCATGCGCTGCGCCAGACCCGCCGCCTGGGCCACCTGTGGACAACTTTCCGCCAGTACGGCGAATTCATCTCCACCCAAGCGCGCCAGGGTCACGCCGGGGCCAAACAGTGCCTTGAGCCGCTCGCCCACCAGCTTGAGCAATTGGTCTCCGACGTTATGGCCCAGGCTGTCGTTGATGATCTTGAAGTGGTCCAGGTCCAGCAACAGCAAGGCGCAGCCACGCTTGTGGATCTGCGCCGAGGCCAGCGCCTGCTCGGCGCGGTCGGTGAATAGCAGGCGGTTGGGCAAGTCGGTCAGCGGATCGTGGTGCGCGAGGTGGGCCAGTTCGTGCTCGGAGTCCTTGATGGCGCTGATGTCGGAAAACACCGCCACATAATGGCTGACCTTGCCCTGGTCATCGTGAATCACCCGAATGGTTTGCCACTGTGGATAAATCTCACCGCTTTTGCGTCGGTTCCAGATTTCACCGCTCCATTCGCCGGTGCGTTCCAGGCTCTGGAACATCTGTTGGTAGAAATTCGACGAATGGCGACCGGATTTGAACAGGCTGGGCTGATGCCCCATGACGTCTTCGCGGCTGTAGCCGGTGATCTCCATGAACGCCCGGTTGACGTGCACGATCAGCCCCTGTGCGTCGGTGACCAACACGCCTTCGCGAGTGCAATCGAACACGGCGGCGGCCTGGCGCAGGCGTTCACGGTTTTCTTTCAGGGGCTGTTGCAGCTGGTTGGCCCGGGCAAACCGGGCGCAGATCAGGTAAATCGCTAGGGCGCTGAGCGCCACCCACACATAGCCGCGCACCTGCAGCCAGTGGGTAAGCTCACTCGGGTTATCGAGAAACTCGATCAATACGCGCTGGGTTACGCCGATCCACAGAACGGAAACCAGCAGGTATACCAGCCCAGCACGCAGGGCACCTCGGTATGAAAACAGCATATGGTCAGTAATCCTTACCAAAAAACAGAATCGCCCTACAAAGGCTGCGGATTATAGAATAAGAAACATCCAGTCACTCCTATCTGAAAGGGCGGCTGGTTTTCTCTGTAGGCTTAGTGATAATGCGTGAGCTGTTCTTTTCTTTATCTGAGGGCCATACAGCCTATGTGGTACAACGGTTTTCTTGACCTGTCAGCCTGGCAACTGGTGGCGGTCACTCTGTTGATGACCCACGTGACCATCGTTGCGGTCACGGTCTATCTGCATCGTTATTCAGCCCATCGCTCCCTGGAGCTCAATGCCGGCCTGAAACACTTCTTCCGCTTCTGGCTGTGGCTGACCACGGCGCAGAACACCCGCGAGTGGACCGCCATTCACCGCAAGCACCACGCCAAGTGCGAAACCGTCGACGACCCGCACAGCCCGGTCATCAAGGGCTTGTCCACCGTGATGCGCAAAGGTGCCGAGCTGTACCGCGCCGAGGCCGAAAACTCCGAGACTTTGCGCATCTACGGCAAGAACTGCCCGGAAGACTGGATCGAACGCAAAATCTACACGCCCTACCCGTTGCTGGGCGTGGCGATCATGGGCGTGATCGACCTGCTGCTGTTCGGCACCATCGGCATCACCATCTGGGCGATCCAGATGATGTGGATCCCGTTCTGGGCCGCCGGCGTGATCAACGGCCTGGGGCATGCCGTGGGTTATCGCAATTTCGAATGCCGTGACGCGGCGACCAACCTGGTGCCGTGGGGCATCATCGTCGGTGGCGAAGAGCTGCATAACAACCATCACACCTACCCCAACTCCGCCAAGCTGTCGGTGAAGAAGTGGGAATTCGACATGGGCTGGGCATGGATCAAAGTCTTCAGCTTCCTGCGCCTGGCCAAGGTGCAACGCGTCGCGCCCATCGCCCACCGTGTGGAAGGCAAGGGTCATCTGGACATGGACACCGCCATGGCGATCCTCAATAACCGTTTCCAGATCATGGCCCAGTACCGCAAGTTGGTGATCGCCCCATTGGTCAAGCAGGAGCTGGAAAAGGTCGATCACTCCGTTCGCCACCAATTCCACCGTGCCAAGCGCCTGTTATCGCGAGAAACCAGTTTGCTGGATGACCGCCACCATGTGCGTATCCAGAGCATGCTGGAACACAGCCAGGCGCTGAAAGTGATCTACGAAAAGCGCCTGGCGCTGCAGCAGATCTGGCTGAAGACCAGTTCCAATGGCCACGATATGCTCGCGGCCATCAAGGAATGGGTGCATGAGGCCGAGGCCAGCGGCATCCAGTCCCTGCGGGATTTTGCCCACCAATTGAAGACCTATTCACTGCGTCCTGCAGCGGTCTGACAGTGCGCTGGGAGGGCCTGCCCTCCCAGCCATCGGCTTTTTGGCGTCATTTCTCGGACACCGGCAATCGGTCCTGTTGACGGAACTTCACTGCAATTCGCCTCTCTCAATGAACACTTCGCCATCATGGTGGCCCCTTGTAGTGACCGCTGTTCCAACTTGCGGCGCGCCCAGAGAGAGTTGTGCCGATGGTTCACGAAAATCCATACTTGCCCGATCCTCCCACCGCTGAACATCCGCGTCCGGCTGCCGCCGCGACCCTGTTGGCGCTGGTGCATGCCCAGGGTGAAGTCGAGCGGTTGAGCGAGCGCGAACAGCTGTTGAGTTCGATGCTGGTGAGCGTGAACGCCGTGCTGTGGGCCATCGATTGGGAAACGCGCCGCGTGCTGTACGTGAGCCCGGCCTATGAACGCGTTTTCGGACGTTCCGCCGGACTGCTGCTGGCCGACCATCGGGAATGGCGCAACAGTATTCACCCCGAAGACCTCGACTACGCCGAGCACAGCCTGGCCCGCGTGCTGGAACAGGGTGCCGTGGAGGACCGCGAGTATCGCATCATCACCGCCGACGGGCAGATCCGCTGGCTGAGCGACAAGTGCTACATCAACCAGCAGGTCGAACCCGGCGAACCGTTGATCGTGGTGGGCATGGCCGAAGACATCACTGAAAAGAAACAACTGGAGCTGGAACTGCACCGTCTGGCCACCACCGACGTGCTGACCCAGAGCAGCAACCGCCGGCACTTCTTCGAATGCGCCAACCAGGCCTTCGATACGGCCTGTGCCCAAGGTGCGCCGTTGGCTTTCCTGCTGCTGGACATCGATGACTTCAAGGACGTCAACGACAGCTATGGCCACCTGGAAGGTGATCAGGTGTTGCGCCGCATCGCCGAGAGCGGTCGCGGGGTATTGCGCCGTGGCGACCTGTTCGGGCGCATTGGCGGCGAAGAATTCGCAGCCGTCCTGCCCGGTTGCGCGCCGGAGATGGCCTTGCAAGTGGCGGAGCGGCTGGGCAGGGAAATTCAGGAACTGAGTTTCAGCTATGAAGGCCAGGTTTTCAGCGTGACTATCAGTCAGGGACTGGCCAGCCTCACCGAACAAGACTCGACACTGGACAGCCTGTTCGCCCGCGCCGATGCAGCGATGTACGAGGCCAAGCGCCAGGGCAAGAACCGTGTCATAGCGGGCTAACACCGATCACCCTGTAGGAGCTGGCTTGCCAGCGATGGCGGTGTGTCAGCCTCCACTGCTATCACTGGCAAGCCAGCTCCTACAGGGGTTCGGTGTGGACATCAGGCCTTGCGGATCCGCGTCAGTTCCGCCAAGCCGACCTTGAGCAATCGCGCAGTCTTGCCCCTGGCCAGCGCTTCCAAACCTTCATGCTCAGTCAAACGCGCCATCTGCGCCGCCAGGTTCACCACCAATGCATCCCTGGCATACACACCGCCCTCCAACGAGTAAGTCGCCGCGATCAACTGGCGCAGTTCCAGCGGCAAACGCCAACGTGCGCGCAGTGCCGAACCATAGGCTGCGCCGAAGGTGTAGAGCGACTCACCAATCGCTTCCTCATCCAATGCACCACCGCCCTGGCGCCAATCTTCCAGGCAGCGCAACAGCGCCAGGTCACCGAGCCGATGGAGGATACCAGCGCTGTAGCAGCGTTCGTGGTCCAACTCCAGCATGCGTGCCAGCCGCCGAGCGTAGTCGGCGGTGTCCTGGGACAACTGCCAATGGCGCTCCGCATAGGCCACCAAGGCCGGGTCGCCCAACACCACGTTGTGCTTGAGCGCCAGGCCAAGAATAAGGTTCATGCTTTGCCCCGGCACCAGTTTTTGCAATGCAGCAGGCAAGGTTTGCACGGGGGTACCGTGATGGCCGGCGCTGTTGGCGGCGGCGATCAGCACGGCGGTGATTTGCGGGTCCATGCGCACCTGGTCTTCCAGGCGCTTGAGGTCCAAGCCATCGGGGCCGAGACTGTGTTGCACGGCGGCTTTCACATCGACTCGCAAGGGTGCGCCATCGGACGCTTCGCGGCGGCGCTCAAGGAACACCGGCAAGGTCATGCCCGGCGCCAGCGGCGGAATCTCGCAGTACACCGTTTCGCCTTCATTGAGCAGCAGGTCTTGCAGGCGCTGGGTCAGGCCTTCCATGTTCAGGGGTTTGGTCAGGTACGCCGTGGGCGCCAGTGGCAAGGCTTCGCGCACGCTGGCGCTGTCATTGCGACTGCTCAGCAGAATGAACGGCAGACCGGGCGAGCGACGCTTCTGGCGTACAGTGCGCAACAGGCTCAAGCCGTCGACACCCGGCAGCTCCCAATCGGCCAGGATCAGATCGTAGGCTTTCTCTCGCAGCAACGTCGCCGCCTGTTGCCCATCGGCACACACATCCAGCCGCGCGTCGCAGCGCACATTCAACAGCACTTGCTTGAGCAAATCCCGCGACCAAGGGTCCGCCTCGGCAATCAACACACGGGGTACAGCGGGTAAATCAACAGCAGTCATCCAGCACGCTTCATCGGCAATGCTGCAACCTTAGACAATGCAGACGCCTGCGTACAATGAACACGGCCTGAATGTGCGGCAATGGGCATAAAAAAACCCGCCGAAGCGGGTTTTTTCTGTCGATCAGGTCAGCATCCGCTTACAGCTCGGAGAAGCACTCTTCGATGATCGCCAGGCCTTTGTCCAACTGCTCGTCCGGCGAGGTCAGCGGGACCAGTACGCGCAACACGTTGCCGTAGGTGCCGCAGCTCAACAGGATCAGGCCCTTGTCACGTGCCTTGGCTACCACGGCGGCAACCGCAGCGGCGTTTGGCTTGTGGCTGTCGCCACCTTCGAACAGCTCGACCGCGATCATTGCGCCCAAAGCGCGCACTTCGCCGATCACCGGGTACTTGGCCTGGATAGCTTTCAGACCGGTCACCAGACGCTCGCCGACAGCCTTGCAGCGGTCCAGCAGGTGCTCTTCTTCGAACACTTCCATCACGGCCAGGGCCGCGGCGCAAGCGATCGGGCTACCGGCGTAGGTGCCGCCCAGGCCGCCTGGCGCGATGGCGTCCATGTACTCGGCCTTGCCGCACACACCAGCCAGCGGGAAGCCGCCGGCGATGGACTTGGCGAAGGTGGTCAGATCGGCGGCAACGCCCATCTGCTCCATGGCGAAGAAAGTACCAGTACGGCCGGCACCGGTTTGCACTTCGTCAGCGATCAGCAGGATGCCGTGCTTGTCGCACAGTTCACGCAGGCGCTTCATGAAGGATTTAGGCGCGACGTAGAACCCACCTTCGCCCTGCACCGGCTCGATGATGATGGCAGCGATATCACGCGGCTCGGCATCGTTCTTGAAGATGCGTTCGATGCTGGCGATGGCGTCGTCGTCGCTCACGCCGTGCAGTTCGTTCGGGAACAGCGCGCGGAACACGCCGCCTGGCATCAGGCCCATGCCGGCCGAATAAGGCACGACTTTACCCGTGAGACCCAGGGTCATCATGGTGCGGCCGTGGTAGGCGCCGGTAAAGGCAATCACACCGGCACGGCCCGTGGCGGCGCGGGCGATTTTCACGGCGTTTTCGACGGCTTCGGAACCGGTGGTGACCAGCAGGGTTTTCTTGGCGAAATCACCTGGGACCTTGGCGTTGATTTTTTCGCACAGTTCCACGTAAGGCTCGTAGGCCAGTACCTGGAAACAGGTGTGCGTCAGCTTGTTCAGTTGCTCGGTCACGGCCGCGATGATTTTCGGGTGCACGTGGCCGGTGTTCAGCACGGCGATACCGCCGGCGAAGTCGATGAACTCGCGACCTTCAACGTCGGTCACGGTGGCGTTCTTCGCGGATTCGGCGAAGATCGGGTGAATCTGGCCAACACCGCGCGGGACAGCGGCTTCGCGGCGTTTCATCAGGGATGCGTTGGTCTTGCTCATAAAGTCCTCATTCGCCACTCATCGGGTGGCGTGGTCCAAGGAATACGTGGCGGGGAGGCAACTGCGGCAGCATGCGATGATCGACTGCCACAGCTTTCCCGGCCACTACGAATTACGGGGTGAAACACGCAAAGGGTCAGCGCTCTCGTGCCCTCTGCGTTTGCTGCGATCTCTTGCTGAGCTTAGATGCCCAGGCAGAGGTATTTGATTTCCAGGTAATCCTCGATCCCGTACTTGGAGCCTTCACGGCCCAGGCCCGAGGCCTTGATGCCGCCAAACGGCGCCACTTCGTTGGAGATCAACCCAGTGTTGACGCCGACCATGCCGTATTCCAGGGCTTCGGCCACACGAAACACACGGCCCAGGTCGCGGGCATAGAAGTAGGAGGCCAGGCCGAACTCGGTGTCGTTGGACATCGCGATCACTTCGGCTTCGTCCTTGAAACGGAACAGCGGCGCCAGCGGGCCGAAGGTTTCTTCCTTCGCCACGGCAGCGTCCTTCGGCACGTCGACCAGGATAGTCGGCTCGAAGAAGTTGCCTTCCATCACCTTGCCACCGGCCAATAGCTTGGCGCCTTTGCTCAGGGCATCAGCAATGTGTTCCTGGACCTTGGCCACGGCTTTTTCGTCGATCAGCGGGCCAGTGGTAGTGCCGTCTTCCAGACCGTTGCCGATCTTCAACTTGGCGACTGCCACTTTGAGTTTTTCGGCAAAGGCGTCGTAGACCGAATCCTGAATGTACAGGCGGTTGGCACAGACGCAGGTCTGACCGTTGTTGCGGTACTTGGAAATGATCGCGCCTTCGACGGCTTTATCCAGGTCCGCGTCGTCGAACACGATGAACGGCGCGTTGCCGCCCAGTTCCAGGGAGACTTTCTTGATGTCCTTGGCGCATTCGGCCATCAGCTGGCGACCGATTTCGGTCGAGCCGGTGAAGGACAATTTGCGCACGATCGGGTTGCTGGTCAGCTCGCCGCCGATGTCGCCGGCGCTGCCGGTCACAACGCTCAACACGCCTTTCGGGATACCGGCACGGTGCGCCAGCTCAACCAGGGCCAGGGCCGAGAACGGCGTTTGCGAAGCCGGCTTGATCACCATGGTGCAACCGGCGGCCAGGGCCGGGCCGGCTTTACGGGTGATCATCGCGGCCGGGAAGTTCCACGGGGTGATCGCAGCGGTCACGCCGATCGGCTGCTTGATCACGATCAGGCGCTTGTCAGGCTGGTGGCCAGGAATCACGTCGCCGTAGATGCGCTTGGCTTCTTCAGCGAACCACTCGATAAAGGAGGCGGCGTAGACAATTTCGCCCTTGGCTTCGGCCAGTGGTTTGCCTTGCTCGAGGGTCATCAGGCGGCCGAGGTCGTCCTGGTTTTCGATCAACAGTTCGAACCAGCGGCGCAGCTTGTTGGCGCGCTCCTTGGCGGTCAGTGCACGCCAGGCCGGTAGCGCCTTGTCGGCGGCTTCGATGGCGCGGCGTGTTTCAGCGGCGCCCATCTTCGGCACGGTGCCGAGAATCTCACCCGTGGCCGGGTTGTTGACCTTGATGGTCTGACCGTTGTCCGCATCGACCCAAGCGCCATCGATAAAGGCTTGCTGGCGGAACAACTGGGTATCTTTGAGCTGCATGTCGGCTTTCCTTAACAGCACCGCGCGCACGCGGAGCGAATTAGAGTTG
The DNA here is from genome assembly GCF_049897165.1 of Pseudomonas sp. TWR1-1-4. NCBI lineage: Bacteria > Pseudomonadati > Pseudomonadota > Gammaproteobacteria > Pseudomonadales > Pseudomonadaceae > Pseudomonas > Pseudomonas sp. TWR1-1-4. Next base: position 550,665 of record NZ_JAFCVS010000006.1, read on the forward strand.
TTGAAAGGCGCCTTGTGGGCTGCCGTCAGGGAAATCAGCCCCAGCGCGCAAGAGAAGTGGAAGCGCGCGCGGGAGACAGAGCGTTTGAAATCTCAAACGAATCCTAGGATCAATGGGGGTGCAGGGCAATAGTCTGTTCGAAAAAAAGAACGAAAACGGCGCATTTGCCGAAACTTTCTGATCAGCGTGTTTCAGCCAGGTTCCAGCACATCGATCACCGGCACCCGGCGCAGGGCCTCTGCGGGGCCAATTCCTACGTATAAACGCCCAAAGACCAGCATGGACGCCCAAGGTCGACATGGGTATGATGTCGCCCGCACAAGCATCCGTAGCTCAGCTGGATAGAGTACTGCCCTCCGAAGGCAGGGGTCGTGGGTTCGAATCCCGCCGGGTGCACCAGATATGATGAGAAAGCCCCAGGTCGAAAGGCCTGGGGCTTTTTTGTGGACGACGATTCAGTGTTTCTGCAACGCCTCCAACCGCGCCGGCAAGTCCTCCTCAGGAAAGCGCTGATGCAAGGCCAACAATTTCTCATCCGCCGCTCTGGTCTCCCCAACCTCACGCAGGTTGAGGATCTCCTGCAACCCCTCCTCCAACGAAGGCAACACCACTGGCGCGCGCTTGCTGAGCTTGGCGCTCGACTCATCCGCCATCGAGCCCATGACTTGCGCACTTTCGGCCTTAGGCGCGATGGCCAGTCGGGCCACGGGCGCGGGCGCAGACATCGGTGGCGCAGCGGCAGGGGCGGCTTGCTCATGCAGCGCAGAGAAGGTCGCGGTGGAGATTTCGGGTTGCGGCACGGGTTCGCGCGTCACCACGCCGATCATCAATGCCAAGCCTGCGACGGTGGCGAATGCCATCTGCCAGCGTGGCCGTTGGCAGGCTTGCAGCCAGCGTTGCCACAGGTTCGGTTGCGGTGCCGGGGCTTCGCGGCGGGCGGCGTTGAGGATGAAGGCGTCGAGGGACGCTGGCGGTTCGCCGGTGCTGTGTTGACGCATGTGCTGGAGCAGCACGTCGTCGGGGTCCGGGGTGTGTCGGGAGTCGGTCATGCGGGTATCTCCTCGGCCAGCAGGCGGCGCAGTTTCTGCTGGGCGTAACGCAGGCGGCTTTTGACGGTTTCCAGCGGGGTGCCGGTGAGAGCGGCGATTTGCGGGACTTCGAGGTCGCCATGCAGGCGCAGCAGGAAGACTTCGCGCTGGTCTTCGGGCAAGTCTTGCAGCGCAGCATCGAGCCGCGCCTGGTCACGGCTCAGGCTCAGTTGCTGCTCGGGGCCGGCGCTGTCGTCGGCCTGGGCGTGCAGTTGCTCGTCGTAGCTGTCGTGCAGCGGGTTGTGGATGCCGTGCTTGCGCCAGTAATCGATCAGGCGGTTGCGGGCGATCTGGAACAACCATGTACGAAAACTCGCCCGGCCTTGTGGCTGGGTGGCGCTGCGGATCAGGCTGAGCCAGGTCTCCTGGTAGATTTCCTCGGCCAGTTCGGCCTTGTTGCTCAAGGACACGAGGAATCGGTACAAGCCCTGGCGGTGCCGGGCGTACAGGGCTTCGAACGCGGCGCTGTCGCCGGTTCGGTAGCGGGCCAGCAGCGCTTCGTCGCTGGGTGAATCATCGGGTACGGCCATGTAGGTGGCGAACTCCTTTCGATGGATCAATGCAGATTTCTTGTGGGAGCCGGGCTTGCCCGCGATGCAGACGCTTCGGTGTTTCAGTCACACCGCATTGATGCTATCGCAGGCAAGCCAGCTCCCACATTGGTTCGACGCTGCAGGCAAATTCAGTGTTTGAGGCTTTGAGCCAGCTCCACCAGTTGCACGAACTCGTTACGCAAGCCGAACGGGTCATTGCCTCGGGCTGAGCGGGCCAGTGCGGCAGTGTCCTGCAGGCTCATGCTGCCAGTGTAGCGGCCATCGCCCTTGAGCTGTTGGGCGAAAGCGGCCACGGCTGCCGCGAAGCGCAGGTCATCGCTGGCTTTGGTGGACTCATTACTGATGGGCCGCTCGATCAGCTGGCTTTCACCACCCGCCGCAGGCTTGTAGCGCACACGCAGCATCGCCAGCTCAGTGGATTTATCTTCGGCGGTCGACGCAGCAGCGTAGCGCAAGGGCTCCAGCCAACCCTTCTGGCCCTTCGGCACAATTTCGTACAACGCCGTGACCGTATGCCCTGCGCCAATTTCACCCGCGTCGACCTTGTCGTTGTTGAAATCCTCACGCTTCAGGGCGCGGTTTTCATAGCCCAGCAGGCGATATTCGCTGACACGCGCAGGGTTGAATTCCACCTGCAGTTTCACGTCCCGAGCCACAATCGCCAGGGTCGAACTGAGTTGGTCCACCAGTACCTTGCGCGCCTCGCGAAGGTTGTCGATGTAGGCGTAGTTACCGTCGCCCGCATCGGCCAGCTGTTCCATCAGGTGTTCGTTATAGTTATCCACACCGAACCCCAGGGTGGTGAGGGACACGCCGCTTTTACGCTGTTCAGCCGCCATCTGCTTGAGGCTGTCGAAGTCACTGATACCCACGTTGAAGTCACCGTCGGTCGCCAGCAGGATGCGGTTGATGCCCTTGTCGATAAACCCTTCGCGGGCCATCTGGTAGGCCAGTTCGATGCCGGATGCGCCCGCCGTTGAGCCGCCGGCAGTGAGTTGGTCGATGGCGTTGCGGATCTTCACCTTGTCCCGTCCGGACGTGGGCTTGAGTACCACACGGGATTCCCCGGCGTAGACCACCAATGAAACGCGGTCCTGTTCACGCAACTGATCCACCAGCAATTTCAGCGTACTTTTCACCAGTGGCAAGCCTTCGCGGCGATCCATGGAACCGGACACATCCACCAGGAACACAAGGTTGGCCGGCGCCAACTGCGCCACGGCGCGGTCGGAGGCCTTGATGCCGATGCGCAGCAATTGTGTGTGAGGGTTCCAAGGTGTGGAGGCGACTTCGGTGGTCACGCCAAAGGGCGAGCCGTCGGTGGGCAGCGCGTAGTGGTAGGGGAAATAGTTGACCATTTCCTCCAGTCGTACAGCTCCGTCGGGCGGCAGGCTGCCTTGGTTGAGGAAACGTCTTACGTTGGCGTAACTGCCGGTGTCGACGTCGACACTGAAGGTAGACACCGGCGTTTCAACCACGCGATGCACCGGGTTGTCCGGCAGGTTTTCGTAGTGTTCGCGAGGTTCGCTGCGGTAATCCATCGCCGCGGACTCCTGCATCACCATTCTGGCGCTCATGGGTGCGGGCATGGGCATGCGTTTAGCTAACGCGCCTTGCACGGGGATGCTTTGCAACTCGGAAACAGGCGCCGCTTCGTCACGCTTGGCCACATCATGGGAAGAGGACAGCCCACAACCGGTCAGCGTCACCAGCAAGGTAACCGCAAAGCCCTGGGCGGCAGGACGCAGGAAGAGCAGAGGACGGGACATGGGCTAAACCTCGTGAATGAATGATCCGTTCACAAGGTCAGACGCAAGGTGCTGGCTGTTCGGGTTAAACCGTTCGGCGGGACAGAAACACCTGCCCTGCCGAACCGCTCAATCAGTCCGTACCGTATTTCGGGTTACGCGGACCGTACAGGATCCCCGCACGCTGCCCCGGCGACAGCAGGCGCGCACTGGTGATACCGGCAATCGGGTGCGCCGCGTCGGTGGAGCTGTTGATCACTTGCTTGACCGCCGCCGTGATCAGCATGCCGACGATGCCGCCGCCGTTGTTGTTGCCTTCCTCACTGGACGCATGCGCCGAACCGGTCCACAGGGTGGTGCCGGTGCGCAGGTCGACCAGTTTGGCCGAGGCCGTTACGGAGGTATCGCTGGAGATCAGCATGTACTTGGTGCCGTAATCAGTCACGGTGATGTACAACGCTGAATCCGCGCCAAAGATGTCATGCAGCTTGGCCGGGGGTACGGCCTGGATATCGTTGGCTGTGGTCAGGCCATTCTGGCGGAAGGTTTCATCCACCAGGGCAATCGGCAACACGTAGTAACCGGCTTCGGCCAACGGGTAGGTCACTTGCGAGACCATGCTGTAGGAAGCCTGCACTTCCGGCGACTCATTGAGCGGCGGCAGTACCAGGATCGACTTGGGCCGCGCCTGCTTGTACGCCGTGTAGTCGATGGTCTTGGGGGCCGCGCAACCGCCGAGCAAGGCCAGGGCCAGCAAGGCGCCGGTGAGTTTCAACAGGCTCATTTGGTTGCGACTCCAGTCTTGGCGTTTTTCAGCAGGAAATCCATGTACGCAGCGGACTCAGGGAACAGCGCCTTCTCGGTGCGGAATTCCTGCACCATCTGGTCATCCTTGCCCATGCTCAGGTACAGCATGCCCAAGTGGGCGTGGTAACCCGGCGGGGCCTTGCGGCCACTGGCGTTGATCTTCTGCAGATCCCGCTCCAGCGCCTCGACCTGCGCTTCCTTGGGCTCGCCCTTGAAGTACTCGTAGACCTGCGGCTGGTAGCTTTCCCACTGATACAGGGGTTGGGGCGCCGTCTGGCACCCCGCGACCGTCGCCACTGCTGTCAGCACCAGCGCCAACTTGACTGCCTTGCTCATCCTTGTACTGCTCCTTGAGGTGCTGCTGATCAGTTGCGTGGGTTCCAGGCGCCGGCGTTGATGCCGTCGACGAGGCGGTTGATAGCTTCACGCATGGCCAGGTCGAGGACCTTGCCATTGAGGGTGGAGTCGTAGCTGGCGGTGCCGCCGAAGCCGATCACTTCACGGTTGGACAGCGCGTACTCACCGGCGCCCTGGGTGGAATACACCACTTCGGAGGTGCTGATGTTGACGATATTCAACGCGACTTTGGCGTAAGCCACTTGGGTCTTGCCACGGCCAAGGATGCCAAACAGCTGGCGGTCGCCGGTTTCTTTGCGGCCGAATTCGGTCACGTCGCCCGTCACCACGTAGTCAGCGCCCTTGAGCTTCTGCACAGTGCCTTTGATCGCGGCTTCCTGGGAGATCTCGCCCATGTTGTCGCGGTCGAGCACGCTGAAGCGGTTGGTCTGCTGCAGGTGGGTGATCAGGATGGTCTTGGCCTGGCCGCCGAGGCGGTCAACGCCGTCGGAGAAGATGCCGCGCATGTAGCTGGAGCGGTTGTCGAACTTACCCACGGCAATCGGTACACGCACGCCTGAATAGGCGACGTTGGCGCTGGCGACTTGTTCCACCGGCATGGCGCGGTTGCTCTCCGTGGCGCAACCGGCCACGGTCAACAGCGCTGCGGCGGTGAGGCCGGACAGCAGGATTTTTGACAGTGTTTTCACAGGGTGCTCCTAAGTGGAAAAACGGGTGCGGCAGCTAAGGCTAGCGGGACGGAATGTCGCGAAGGTCGTCAACGATGAATCGGCTCAATAAACCGGTGTAGAAGGTCTCGACGCTGGAATTGCCAGAGTTGGTCAGCACACCGGCCATCGTTTTCATGTTCTGCCAGTCGCCCTTGTACCCACCTGGCATCAACCCTTGGCGAACCTGAGAGAAATGCAGCACCTCGGCGCCGGCTTTCTTGACCTTGACCTGGTAGTTGAAGTCGACACTGGCGAGGATGGTCTTGTCATCGACGATGGCCGTCATGAAACCGCCTTGGGTGTCTTGTATGCGCCGGGTATAAATGACGTTCACATCCAGCAGGTAATCGGCCTTGTCCTTGCTGCTGGCGTAGCGCTTGGCCTTGAGCAGGCGGTCGACCAGATCGACACCCAGTTGCTGGCGCACTTTGTCATCCGGCAGGAAGCGTTCGTTCTTGCCCACCACCTCAACATCAAAGGTGTCGAGCCAGTAAGTAGCCGTCTTGGGAATGGTCACCGGCGCCGGAGAGATGTAGTAGTCCGGCTTGGAGGCACAGCCCGCCATGAGGCAGGCCGCGAGAAACACGGCAAGTATGCGCATGTCTGAATTCGTCCCTGAAAAGTATCGTGCTTTAAACAATCGCGGCATTTTACGGGGTTGAGAGCGGTTCTCAAGGTGTTTCGACAGGTTTCGTGCAGTGACGAATACGCCTCAAGTTATCCGCCGCCCAGTCGAGACACTGACTTGGCCTGCTCACTTATAGGGATATTGCGTGTTTAAAGTACTGCTTCGGGCTGCGGCCCTGCTGACGGCGTTGTCGATGACCGGCTGTGTTTCCTACACCGTCACCGGCCCTATCGGCGCCCCACTCCACCCAGCATCCGTCAGCAGCGCGCGCAGTGCCCAAGTCGCCGATGTGACGGTGAATGCCAGCGACGTCAACGAGGCCAACAAAACGGCCATCAGCCGCTCCCTGACGGCCCAGATCAATCAGTACGTACGCTCGGCGGGCTATTTCAAGCAGGTGACCGAGTATCCGGTACGCCTGGGCGAACACGACGTCACCCTCAAATTCAATATGACTTCCCTCAAGGGGCATCGCGCCCCGCACCCGGCCTATGTACCCGGCGCGCTGCTGACGCTGACCATTTGGATCTGGGTCAACGGACCGATCTACGTCGACAGCTTTGACGTCGCCGGCGACCTGGTCATCGTCGATCGCGATGGCAAAGAACTGGCGTCGGCGAAGGAGTCGATCAAGTTCGAACACAACGTCGGGTTGTACAGCGGCCAGTACTGGGCGCCGTCGATGGGCGGCCAGCAACTGACCAAACTGGTCACGCAACTGCTCGACACCGCTACCGCCAACCTGGCGAAACCTTAGTTTCAGGAGCAACACATGAAAGGATTGATCAAACACTGCCTGGTACTCGCGGCCGTCTTGCTGACCGGCTGTGTGTCCTACTCACAACACGAACTGCCAGCGGTCCAGACCTGGCCTCCGACGGCTAACGCGCCGGCGCAAAAACCGACGGTGTATGTGCGCACCACGGCGCAAAACCACGTCAACGGCGGCCCGGGCAATGCGGCGGTCGGGGCCCCGGTCGTACTGTGGGAAAAGGCGGTGTCCGACACTTTCCAACAGTCCAATCGCTTTTCGCGGGTCAGCACCGACAAGGTCGACTCGGACCTCTATGTGGATGCCACGCTGCACAACAATGAAGAGTACAGCCCGGTGTCGGCGTTCATCACCGGCTTCACGTTCTGCATCATCCCCACCACCGCAAAGAACATCTTCACCCTTGAAACGGTGTTCAAGGACAAGGACGGCAAGGAATTGGGCCGGGTCAAAAAGAGTGAGTCGGTGCGCACCTGGGTGCACCTGGTGTTGATCGTGGGCCTGCCGTTCCAGACCGACACGCGGGAAGTGGTCGAAGCGTTGACGCGCAGTACGCTGGATGAGGCGGTGCAGCGTAAGTTGTTCTGATGAAACCGGTGGCGACGGAGCGGGCTCCCTCGCCACCGGTACAGCGTAATGCCTTAACCGAGCTTAAAACGCATACCGCGCCTTGAGCATCACGCCATCGGCATCAAACCCACTGCGCGCCTGACGGGTGTAGCTGGCGCCCACGGTGAAGTCTGCAACCTGGTAGTTCACACCCACACTGGCCTCGTAGCTATCACGTGCCACTGACGCGCCGGTCACGGTGAATGCCGAACCACCGAGCATGTAGCTGGAAGTTTGCGCCACGCGATCGCCCATCAAGTCGTGATACGCCATCAACGTCGCTTCCGGCTGCAGGCTGCCTGCGCCCATCGGCAGATTGCCAGCCAGGCGCACACCGGCGCCCAACTCGCCCACCTCATAACGCTGCGAACGTGTGCTCAGAGCGGCCGACGACCCTTTCTCGTCGTAGCCATCCATGCGTACGTTGGAGTAACGCGCAGCCACACGAGGCTCGATCACAACCGTCTCGGACGGCTTGAAGCTGTAGCCGCCGATCACACTGGCCGACAACACGTTGCTGTCGTAGCTGCCCTTGGCCGTGGTGCCAGCAATGTGGCGCTTGCTGTCGTTGTCGTTATGACCGTAGCTGAGGCTGCCGTCGACAAACCAGTTCTGCAGCGCCCAGTTGCCGTACAGCGACAGCGCGTGGCCCTCGACATCGGTTTTGTTGCCAAGGTCGGAATGGATGTTGGAATTAAGGTAGCTGTACGCCACACCCAACGTGGTGGTGTCGTTCACACGACTGTCCACACCCACTGCCATGCCGCTGCTGTTGGCCGAGTAGCCGTTGTCACCACCACGGCCGTCCTGGTCCATGTTGCTGCTCAGGCCCTGCACCCACACGCCACCGGCCTGGCGGCTTTCGCGTTGGTCAGTGAGGCGATTGAAGATCGCGCCGTTGATGACGGTTTGCCCGGACAACGCCACATCCAGGGCGCCACGGTTGACGTCAGGCTTGAGCTGGTCACCGATCTGCGCCAGTTGCTGCGCCGTACCGGCGTTGGCCAGGGCCTGGAACACCTGATCGTTTTGGCCGAGTCGGCTCAATACGTCGTTCTTGAAGGTGTTGACCGCCGTGGCCGAAGCCGCGCTCGCGCCTACGCCAGCCAGTTCCTGCTGCACTTGCTGGTTGTCTTTGACCGCCACCACGGCCTTGACCGTTTGTGCGTCGGCCGAATAGCTGAGCACGTCCAGCAGCGACGAAGAACTGGCCACGGACAGCCCGCCATCTTGCACGCTGGTGGCTTGCAGCAGGGTGTATTGGGTGCCGCTGTTGGTGCTGGCGAAATCACCTGGGTTGGCGCTTACCGTCAGCTTCGAGGCTTGGGCAAAGTTGGCTGCGCCGTTGACGGTCAAGTACGGCGTGGTCGGCACTACGCTGTCGGAAAGGTGCATATCAATGCCGGCGCCGCTGGCTACGTTGAGGTTGCCGGTAATGGCAGTGCCTGGCGCGGAGAGGTTCAGGGAACCTGAGTTGATCGACACCGGCGCAATGATGCGGCTGCCTGTGAAACCCGCCTGGCCGTCGATGTTCACCGCGTTCAGGTTCAGCACGTCACCGATGATGTTGCCACCCGTCCAATTCAGCGTCGCAAGGTTGGCTGCATCAATCGCGGTGCCGGAATTACTGCGGATTTCACCGGCCTGCTGGTTGATTTCAAAGGTCGAAACCTGATCGGCCGGGTTGACGCTGATGGCGGTGCCATCCGCACGGATGATCCCGCGGTTGACGATACCGCGTGAGCCCGCCGCGCTGTTTTGCGCGAAGTCGGCCCCGGAGAATTCGAAAGCCCCAGCATCGGTGCCCAGGCCTTCGATGGTGCCGGTATTGAGGATGTAATCGAAGGTGCCCTGGTACACCAACATGCCACGCGCCCCCAAACCATTGGCCGAGATCAAGCCACTGTTTTCGATTCGCAGCGGGCTGGTATCGGTTTCAACTTCGATGCCCCAGGCGCCTTCGCCTGTCGCCTTGATGGTGCCGGAGTTGAGGATCTTGCCGCCGATGGTGGTCGGGGTGTTGTTGTCACGGTCCAGTATGATGCCGATCGCGCCTTCACCCGCCATGTCGATCAGGCCAGTGTTGGAAACATCCCCGGCGATGGTGGTGCCATGCAGGTAAATACCCTCGCCCCCACCGATGAAGGAGGGAAACGGTGCCGGTGTCGAAGGCGGTGTCGAACGGATGGTGCCGGAGTTGATCACACTGCCGCCAATGACCGTCTTGCCGATCTCCATGCCTTCGTCGCCACCATTGTTCATCGAAATGATACCGGCCTGCTCTACGTTACCCGTGACGGAACCAGGGCTCAGGTTCTGAGGACCGGTCCAGTACATCGGGTCCAGCGCAATGCCACGGATGGTACGGCCATCGGCATTCAGCGTAATGTCCGCGCGGTTGATCAACGAGCCCTGGATGTGGGTATTGGCGACCCCCAGCCCTGCAGCGGCCGTGCTGTTCTGATCGACCACCTGGGTGGTCTGCCCGGTGAGCACCAACGACTCATTGTAGGTTTCGCTGATGAACATCGTTTTGCCCGCTCCAAGGTCGACATCCACCGCCAGCACCTGGGTGCTGATTGCGCCGACCATGACTGCTAACAGGCTTTTCTGGAACTGCTTGCGCTTCATTTCTAACTCCATGAACTACAGGTCAAAGCCGCCAATAGGCCCGGCGGCCGTAGATGTACCAAGCGAAGGATCAAAGGATCCGAGTGCATACCCTTGTCGCGCGTGCCGGATGCGCAGGTGCAACCCTTCGCACCGCGAAAGGCAGTGACGAGGCAGGGAATAGGGGGGAAAGGCTCACATCAATCCTTAATGCTGTTGAAAACGTTGCAGTCCATGCAGCCCAACCGGATGTAGTTGGGCGGGGTAAAGACATTGGGATCTACGAAAAGGTTCGGGGCTGTATCGGCAAGATGCGTAGTTGAGCACAGAAATCAAGATCTACCCGCGTCGCCATCACATCACACCCGTGGTCCGACTTTTTTCTAAAACAGGTAGCAACTGGAGGTACGGGGCACGCGCGAGCAAAGACTGTAAACAGGCGACTCAACGGTCGTTCCATCGTTGCTGGAGACCCAGAGCACAGCCGGCCAGGAACACCAGAACAACGATTACCCCATTCAGTCGTTTACCCCTCCCCACTGTCAGACTTACTTCTCTTACGATCTTTCAACCATGACTGCACCAAAATGCCTGCGCCAACAGGAAGTGCGTAAGCGAAAACACCCGGAAAGAGATCAACACTATCAGCCCAACCAAAGCGCCATACATCACTCTTTGAATAATTAATCAGCGCCCCCAAAAATTTTGCAATCACCCCCATCAACAGAAATAACAAAAACACATAAATCAATAACAATATAAATGCCTGCACCCTTGATCTCGGCTTGATCACTTCTTCTCTCCAGCAGTGGTTATAACGCCGTTAATAACTTCAGAACCGTAGGCACCCAGACTGCTTCCAAGAACTTCTGACGAGCCACCTATATAGCGAAAATGGGGACGGATTTATTTAGGCTTGGCACTGATCGGCAAGTAATTACTAAATACATCTGTATTCTTTCTCTGCGCTGAAGACAGCAGTTAAAAGACATAACATCCTTTTACGTTAGACGTTTCGTATCTCCATGACTTTATTAGCCGATCCGCAGCGACAAAAACCGAATATCGACAATCTCTGATCCAAGTTATGTAATACCGTTTGCCTCCGCTTTCATCAACAACCTTATCAAACGTCTTGTTCTTATTTACAGGCGACCAATATGAGTCGCCACAGCCTCGCGTGCAGTCCTTGTAAAGATGGGAATCAAAATGAGTACCTACCCAGAGATTCATTCCATTTTCCCAATTGGAATGGGAAGGTGCGCACCCCCCCAAGGCCGACAATAATACTGTTAGCAGCCATTTACTAATTTTCACGCTCTTTCTCCGCTTCGATTTGCAGACGACACTTATCATCAACTATCTACAAACGGGTTGGAGAGCAGTACCGCATCAAGTTCATCCGACGCTTTTCTTGCCCACTCTGGATTAATTTTATTAAGATCTGAAATATACTTTTCAAACATCACTCTTCTGGAATCCCTTCCAGCAACTCGATGATGAAGCTCATACTCAACGGCCATCTCAAAAGCCACACCACTTATTATCAAAAAAAGCAGCTCATCCAAGGAGCCCGCATGTTTCCTGAAGACCTCATATCCTCTTTCTGAAGAAACATAATCAAACCCATCATCTTTAAACTCAACGTGGGGGCTTCCGTCCTCAGGGGAGCGGTCTCTGACCAACAGCAACGACTTCGGCGCTCCTAGTTTCTCGCCTATCAACCCGACTGAACGTTGCAGATCATCCAACCCAGAAGCCATATTAATTTGTTCTCCTCAGATAACCTTCTTGAATCAATCTTTCAACATTATATCTTTCAGCAAAGTCGGGCAAAATTTGAATGCCACCCCCTGGCTCACCAAACGCCGGGGCAATCTCACCTCTTACAACAGGAAGCGGCTTTACAACTTCGTATTGATAATAATCCGTAGCTCTTGAGCCCGGAGCCAAGGCTCTCTGCTCAAAGGGCACGCCTTGAGGTGACAGGAAAGAACCCTTCGGTGAACCATAACGATCCAACTTTGTGCCAATAGGCAGTATGCCCTGCTCGCGCGCACCCGCAAAACCAAGATCCTTCGGCCAAGCCCATCCCCCGTCGCCAGCCTTAAATTGATCATAGTAAGAGTAACCCCCGGCTTCGTTGTCTGCCGTTGCACCAATCGAAGGCTGCCCTCTTGTAGTGTCGACAACCTTTGACGGAGAGGAACTGCCTTTAATAACTGATGAAAGCTCCCCTGATAACGCCTTACCCCCATAATGCGCCGCTGCCAACTCCGCCAGCGATTCAGCAGCCCTGTAGCTAAGATCGCCAAGGGGACTCGCCTCTCCAGGATATTGCTCTGGGTGGAGCGAAGCTAGAACTCGGTCCCCCTCCGTAGAGATGTAAGGTGCACCGATCTGATCGTATGAATTGGCGGCACCTGCAAACGCGACCGTTCCGAAAGCACCCAGGGTGAACGGAGCAGCGCAACCAACAATGGTCACACAGGCCGGCGAGGATCCGACCATACCAATGTAAGAAGCGGTGCCGGCACCCGCGCCACCCACCGCGCTTGTGACGTGCCCGAGATTCGTAAGTAGCTCATCATTCGCGCTAAGGGCGTCGTCTACTCGATCCTTGAAGGTGTAATTGAACTGCCCTGTACTTTTGAGTAATGCAATTTCCTCGGTATACCCCTGCCCCTGATTTTCCAACTCAACAAGGGCTTTGTAATTCTTGTCATCCGGAGGAACAGATGCACTGCAATGGGTCAATGCACATGCCGCTGCGTCATATCTCGCCTTGTTTTCTGGGTCGCGTCGACGTAGCTCATCGAGTGCAACGGTCTGCATTTCGTGGAGCGAATGGTTGTACTGCGTGGCATTTTTCGCCACCCAACCTCCCTTCTCCAGGGATTTGGCGTCAGCATCTTTCTGTGTAGCTGCCGCGAGAACGCCTACCACTTGTGAGCTCATGGACAGCAGGGTTTTGTCACCTTTAACCAAGGCGTTCAAATGGCCAACCACCGCTTCATTGACCCCGGCGGCCAGCGCTCCCGTTTTAAAGTCGCCCCCCGTCGCCTCCGCAAGCAAGCCCCCGACCATTGCGTGCACAATGATTTTCGGCGGGTAACCATCGGTCAAACGCCCTTTGGTGTAGTCGCCTACCGCATTGAAACTCACCGCCGCCAACGTATTGAACAGCGCACTTTTCAACGCCTCGCTGCCACTGCCGCCCTGCCCCAATGCCTTGCCAACCAGCATTGACGTGCCGTTTTGCAAGGTCTGACTGGCCGCGAACTGGCCGACTCCGGTCCATGTATTCAACGGCGGGGAAGTGATGTTACCGGTTGAGTAGTTGGTCTCTGTGCCGGTCCAACCGTCGAAGTAACTAGCCGTCAGGCCCGCAGTAGCACCGGAAATCACGTACCCCTTCATCGCATCCGAAGAGGTCACGTCCTTGAACACAGCGCCCAAGTTGCCACGGTTATTGATAACGCTGACCGTTGCATTTGTCGCGGCGCCTGCTGCAACGGCGCCGGCCGCAGCGGATATGCCGGCCGCCGTTTCTGCGGAAATTGTTCCGGCGGCGACCATGCCGCCCGTCGCGGTGCCCATGGCACCTGCTGCCAGGGGGCCAACCACGGCCGCCATCACAATCGCGATAATGATCTGCGAAGCCGGACCCAGGCCTGAGTTGCTGTATTTAAAGCTGTCATGGATTTCCTTGACCTGCCTCCAGTCCACATCACCGCGCTTTTCGGCATCCTTGAGCCAGGCTAATTGCGGGTCGGCCTTGACCATTGCATCAATCGACTGGCTAACGGTGTCCTGGTTGACCTGGTTGATGTCGATCTTCAAACCATCGACGGCTTTGATCGCCACATTGCCTTGGGCAATCAGCTGGCTCTGGCGCACGGTTTCATCTGTGTTGCCCTTACCTTTGGAGGACACCCAGAACGCGTTGTTGTTGGTTTTCTCGTGGCTCTCTTGATGCAAATCCTTGACGGCTTCAAACGTGATGGTGCCACCGCTGTCCAGGGTGATGTCCTTACCACTTTGCAGCTTGGCAAGCTGATAGGTCTGGTCGCCTGCACTTTGGAGTATCAGGTTGCCGCCAGTCTTGATTTCAGTGCCGACGTTGGTTATGCGGGTGACCTCGTCACGTTGGGTCTTCTTGGAGCCCCAACCACTGTTTTTCTTCATGTCGTACAGCGTGTGCGTGCTGTTCTCAGCCGCCAGCAGACTCAACTTATCTGCGCTATACAAATAAGCCTCATTCCCCGCACTGATTTTGCTCGCCACGATCGTGGTGTCACGCTCCGCCCGGCTGACAAAGTTCCCACCCGCCGCCAGTACGCTCGCCACTTGAGTGGTCTGCTCGTCTGCAGTCTTGATGCGTTTCTTGCCGTCCTTCTCCTTGCCCTCGACGTTATGCACATCGCTGACCGACGCCACGTTGAAATCGCGCCCGGCGTCGACATTGATATCTTTGCCAGCAGTGGCGGTGCTGCCGATGATGTTTACATCCTGACCCGCCTTCATGTTCAGGTTGCCCCCCGCCGTGACGGTGGCGGCAAGGTTTTTGACGTCGGTGGTGATGGTGGACTTGTGCCCGCCGTCGCTGAACTCATGTTTCACGCTGGTATCGCTGGCGGCAATGAGGCTGAGGTCGCGGCCGGCGACGAGGTTGGCGTCGTTGCCGGCGACCAGGGCGCCGCGGTTGGTGAGATCGCGGTGGGCGTCCATGGCCAGGTTTTCGCGGGCGACGATGGTGCCGGCGCTGGTGTCCGTGAGGGTGCGCATGCCGGCGCCGTCACGCACCTGGATGGCGGTGGTGTCGTTGGTGATGTCGCCTTTGAGCGTGGCGAGGCTGACTTGCTTGCCGCGAATTTCGCCGGCCATGGCGTTGCGGATACTGTCGTCGGCCAGCAGGCTCAGGTTGTTGCCGGCTTCGACCAGGCCGCCGGTGTAGATGCTGCCGCCCGTGCTGGCTGCAGAGAGGTTGTTGCTGGCGCGCAGGGTGCCGACGTTGACCAGGTCGCCACCGGTGACGAGGTTGAGGTCGCGCCCCTGGATCAGGCTGTTGCCGCGTACATTGCGCGATTCGGCCTGGGCCAGGTACAGCACTGGGACGAGGACTGTCTGGCCGTCGACCACGCGGTTTTCCATCCACACAATGTCGTGGGTCAGGGCGCCGACCTGCTGGCTGGTAAGCGTCACACCGAGGCTCAGGCGCAGGGCGTCTTTGCTCGCGAGGGCGTTGTCCATCAAGTAGCGGAATTGGTCGGCGTCGCTGTACAGGCCGCCAGCGAGGAAGCGCTGGCCGGTCTGGGCGAGCACCGCGTCGCGGATCAGGCGGGTTTCGTATTGGCCGTCACCGAGGCGACGCCAGGCGTTGTCGGCGTTGAAGCCAAGCTTGCCGAGCATGTAGTCGGAGCTGAAGAAGCCCGTTAACGAGGTGAACTCGGGGTTGGTTTCGATCAAGTAATGGCTGGTGGGGTCGGCGTTTTTAACGAACAGACCGTATTCGCCCTTGGGCAGCTGGAAGTTGGGCGCAGTGGTGGGGTCGACCGGCGCGAACGGTGTGCCCGTGTAGTCCACGGGTACGAATCCACCGCCGGGCGCGACACCGGCCACTGGCAGCACGCTGCCGGGCGCCTGGGCGCTGGCGTCGTTGGCGTGCTTGCTCAGGTTGATGTTGATGCCACCGACAGGGATGCCAGTCTGGTCATCGCCCAGGGTGCCGGTGAGTTGCGCCAGGGTGTTTTCGTGCAGTGTGCCGTTTTGCAGGGTACGGGCGACGTTGAGGTTGACGGTGCCGCCGGCTTGCAGCGTGGCGCCATAGCCCGGGCCGGCATTGTCGGTCCAGGTGGTGACGTTGCTCACCTCAGCGAAACGCGCATCCGAAGACCGCGCCTTGAGTGCTTCGAAACGCGCCAGGTCAAAGTTGCCCGCAGCGACAGCGGCGTTGAACGCCGGAATTTCGACGTACTCCGTCTGGTCCCAATAGCCAAGGTCGATCCTGCGCGGCGTACCGATGACGATGGTGTTTTGACCCGTGCGCGTACCCGCGCCCTGGTTGAGCAGGTCATTGGCGACGATGCCCAGGTTGCCATTAGCGGCCAGCAGGCTGTAGCGGTTTTGCACCATGTCTGCCTGGATCAGCAGATCTTTGCCCGCCACAAGACGAGCGGGTGCCGAATCCTTGATCGCTGATTCGAGGTAGGTCTGGTAGATGTTGATTTGGCCGCGCTTGAACGAATCATGCCCGTCGCAATGCTGGCCGCATAGCCACTCTACACGCCCACCCTGCAGGGTTTGCCCGAGTTCGAATTCGGCCTTGGCGTTTTCCACAAACGCCGCATTGATGCGGATATTGCCGGCACTTTCTACGGTGCCGGACAGGTTGCTGAAACCGGCGGCAGGTCCGCCATTAATGGCGGCAAAGCTGAGGTTGCCCTGGCTATAAACGTCACCGTAGGTATTGCCGAAGCTGTTGCCACGCAAGATCATTTCGCCGCCACTGAACAACAGTGAATCGGCAGCATTGGTGATGCCGTTCGACGCCAGCAGGTTCACCGCACCCTGAGCGCCCAGGGTTCCGCGGTTATTGATCTGCGTCGCCGCAATATCCAGTTGCTGACGTGCAGTCAGGAAGCCAAGGTTATCCAGCGTACCGCCCAGGTTCAGTTGAGTGTGGCTGCCCGCCAGGCGCCCGCCGTTCTGGCTGAGGTTATTCGCCGTCACGCTGAGATTTTTCAACGCCGACACACGACCACTGTTGGTGATGTCGCCGGCAGTGGTGATGCTCAAATCACCATCGCTGAGCAGTTCGCCACCGTTGTCGAGGCTGGCGACGTCGAGGATCAAACCCTTGCCGCTGGCCATGCGGTCGCCAGCCTTGAGGGTCAGGCCCTGGGCGCTTTTGTAGGTAAGGACTTCGTTGAGTTGTACCCGACCGAGGCTTTCGACTTTACCGAATGCCCAGTCAGCGGTGCCCATGCCCTGGATGTTGCCTTGGCTGCCAGTGAGTCCGGCAGTGTTGATATGGAACAGGCCACTGCCGGCGTGCTGCAACATGCCGCCCAGGTTATTGAGGTTCGCGGCGTCGAGGCTGAAAGCCTGGCTGGCGAACTCCAACATACCGTTCTGGTTGTTGACCTGGCCGCTGAAGTCGAGGCTGCTGTTGGCACCACCCAATGCGCGCACCTGGCCGCCGGCGCTGTTGTCGAGATTACCGCCGACGAGGGTCAGGCCTTGGTTGGCTTCGATCAGGCCCCCCTGGTTGGTGAGGGTGTCGCGTGAGGTCAGGTTGAGCAGGTTGCCGCTGATCTGACCGCTGGCGCTGTTGTCGAGGGTCGCACCACTGACGGTGACTTGTTCTTTGCCGAACAATTTGCCGCCACGGTTAGTCAGGGCTTCGACTGTCAGTTGCAGGTCGCCCAGCAAGCTCGCCATCAGGCCACCGCTGCCGTTGTCGGCCGTGCCGGCGGTGACAGTCAAGGTATCGCCTTGCACGGTGCCACCCTGGTTATCCAGGCTTGCGGTGTTCAGTTCGGTGTGCGCCCCGCCGCTGAGGATCAGGCCTTTACGGTTGGTCACACTTTGGCCGCTGTAGCCCAGGCCCAGGTTGCCGGCCAGCAGTTGGCCGTTGTCGTTGTTCAAATGCTGGGCTGCGATGTCCAGGCGCTTGCCGCGCAGGGTGCCGCTGTCGTTGTTGAGCGTGGTGAGGGCCTTGACCAGAATACTGCGCTCGCCGGCGTCGATCACGCCGTCGACGTTGGTCAGCAGGTCGCTGACATTGAAGGTGATGTCACCGCCATCGCTGACCAACGCGCCTTTGCTGCTGTTGTTAAGGCTTTGCGCGGTCACCTCGACCGTTTTACCGAGCAGGGTGCCGGCGCTGTTGTCGAGGCGCTCGCCTTGCAGGTGCAAGAGGCCTTCGCTTTGAATGCGACCTTGGGCGTTGAGCAACTGGCCTGGGCCTTTGAGCAGCACGCTCACGCCTTCGGTGCCACCGGCCAGCAGGCCGGCGTTGCGGTTATCCAGGCCGGAGGCGCGCACGTCCAGCTTGTCGCCCAGTACGCGGCCGGCGCGGTTGTCGATGTCCCCTGCCTTGACGTCAAGCAGCAGTTGCTTACCGACGATCACGCCGCTCTGGTTGTCCAGGTTCGCGGCGTGCAGCTCGACATCGCCCTGCCCGGCTTGCAAGCGGCCCTGGGCGTTGTTGAGCTGTTGCGCAGCGGTCAGCGTCAACTTGCCAGTGTTGGCGCTCAGTACGCCGCCTGCGTTGCTGCTGAGGTTGCCGGTCTTGATGGTGAGGTCGGTGTTGGCCTGGGCAAAACCCTGGTTGTTATTGAAGCTGTTGGAGGCGGTGAGGTTGAGCGCGCCACCGTCGGCCTGGATCAGGCCCTTAAGGCTGTTGTCGAGATCGATGGCATTGACTGTGGCGGTCTTGGCCACCAGCACGCCATTCTGGTTGTTCAGCTTGCCGGCGTTGACCGTCAGCTCGTTGGCGATGACTTGGCCGCCACTGTTGTTCAGGTCCGCACTGCTCAGTACCAAGCTGCCACCGGCCATTTCGATACGGCCCTGGCGGTTGTCCAGGGACGCGCTGTCGAGCGTGGCTGCCTGGCCATCACCGAAGCGGATCAGGCCGCCGAGGTTGACGATGGCCGGGGAGTTGATCGCCAGGTTTTGTTCGCCGAACAGGCGCGCGTTGGCACCCTGATTGGTCAGTTTGGCGCTGCTGACGCTGACGCTCTTGGCTTGGATGATTGCACCCTGGTTGGTCAGCGCTTGCGCGGCGGTGATCGCCAGGGCGCGACTGGCCAGCAAGTTGCCAGTGGTGTTGACGGTTTGCGCATTGATCACCAGGTCGCCGGTGGTGTTTCGACTGTTGTCAGGCGCGACACCCGCTTCGATGATGCCTGGGTTGGTGACCGTGGCCGCGTTGATCTCGATACGTTGGCCGGCAGCCACACTTTTCTGGTTGACCAGGGCTTGGGCGCTGGTCACCTGCACAGTGCCGGTGGCGTACACCTTGTCGGTGAGGTCGACGTTCTTCGCGGCGACCTTGACGTTACCGGTGGCCTGCGTTTGCGCCATGCTCAGGCGCCCATTGGCATCGATCTGGATATCGCCGCCGCTGGCCGCGAGCGTGCCGTCAAGCTTCACCCCCACACCGGCTTCGGTGCCCACTAGCTTGATCGCACCGGCATACATGCCGCCCAAGGCCGAGGAATCAATCGCCAGCTCTGGCTTGGTGCTGCCGTCATCGGCGCGCGGAGTCGCGTTCAGTGTTCGTGCGTCCACGTCATTGCGACCGGCGATCACGTTCAGTTCGCGTGCGTTGATCTGCGCATTGATCTTGGCCGAGCGGGTGATGATTTCGAAGCGATCGACGTTGCTCGCGTTCAAGCCCTGGCCATCGATGGTCACGGCGCCGCCATCCACCTGGTAGCGCTGCAACTGGCCGTTCGCATCAAGCACCGGCTTACCGGTGGTCAGGGTGACATTTGGCGTGTTGATGAAACCACAACCGCTGCAGGTGATGCCGTGGGGGTTGGCCACGATGACCTTGGCCGATTGCCCCGCCACTTCGGTGAAGCCGCGCAACTGGCTGGGGTTGCCGCCGTTGACTTCGTTAAGGATGACGCTGGCTGCACCGCCCTTGAGGTTGGGGTTGCCGACGATATAGCCGCCCAACTGGGTATTGGTCACGGCACCCGTGGCATTGTTGAGAATCACCCCGTTGGGGCCGACGTTGTAGTCCTTGAACTGGTTGTGGGACAACCCACTGCCGTTAGGCGTCGCGATGTTCACCACCGGCACGCCATTGCCCGCCGCGCCAACGGTGGTCCCCGGCGCACTGACTACGATCCCCTCAGCCTGGGCCAGCAGCGGCTGCCAGAACAGCGCGTTGGCCAGGACCAGCACCAGCCCGCGCTTGGGCAGGCCGAAGAACGAGTTGCGCGGGATCAATGCAGCGGAAGGTTGGCGGGCCAGGAAGGCAAATTGGCGAACATCCATTTTCAGATTCTCGTTGCTGCGGGGCGTTTAATTACAGGAAGAAATCCATACGGAAGTAGATCGGCGCTTCGCGCTCGCTCATCACTGCCGGGCGTTCCAAAGAATGCGCAAAGGTCACGCTGGTGCTCAGGTTCTTGCCGCGGGCGAACAGCTCCAGGGAGTTACTCGACACCCGGCCATGTACACCGCCGTTATAGCGATCATTGCTGATCACCCCTTGGTCGTAGCCGACGCTGGCGCCGTATTCAGCAAAAGCCGGGCGCAACCAGTCGACGGTCACCGCACGGGCCCAGCGCACTTCGTTGCGCCAGTAGCCGCCGCTATCGCCAATCAACTGCTGATCCTTGAAACCACGCACCGAGGCCGAACCACCCAGGCTCATGCGCTGCGGGCTGAACAGAATGTCTTCACTGCGTTGGCCGGTGGCCAGGCTGGAAAAACTGAACGACTCGCCCCACAAGGCGAACGGTTGCAGATAGCTGACGGTGGCGGTGTATTTGCGGTAGCGCGCATTGGGTTGACGATTACCGAACGGGTCGCGCTCATCTTGAGATTGCGCGTCGAACAAGCCGATGCCGTTCTGCATGCCCAGGTCGACGTTGACGAACGCGTTGCCGATACGCCGCCCGTGGTTGATGCCCAGTTGCAATTCGCTGAGGCGGTTGCTGCTTGGCTTTGTACGGGTGTCGAGGATGTAGTTGTTGGTGCGCAGGTGTGCAAGGCCCACGTTCACCGATGTCTTGCTCACGTCGTCACGGTGGATCACCCGCTCAGCGCGCAATTGGTGGTTCTGGTTGTCGCCGTTCTGTTTGAATATGAAGTCGTCGACCCTGCCATAGGTGCGGTAGTCGCTCTCGCTGTAGGTGTAGCTGAAGTTCCACCAGCCCCACGGCACGTTGTAGTAGAGCATGCTGTTTTTTGAAGTTTTCTGGTGGTCACTCACGGCGTCGTGGCCGCCACGCAGTACCAGTTGATCGGCCAGGCCCAGCGGGCTGTCCCACTCCAGGCCGGCTCCCCACTGCTGCTCGCCGGTACTTTTCTGCCCATCGTTATTGCGCGACAGGCTGGCGCGCCAGGGTTTTTGCGGGGTGTTCTTGACCACCACTTCACTGCCGCCGATCTGCGTACCGGGGGTCAGCTCCATCTGAGCCTGCTTGGAGGGCAACCGGTTGAGCTGGTCCACCAGTTGCTCGACTTCACGCAAGTTGAGCGCCTCGCCAACCTTGCCGGGAAAGGCCATCGCCAGCTCACGGTCGGTAACGGTACTGCCTTGTGCGCCTTTCAAGCCTTCGAGCTTGCCTTCCACCACCAACACTTGCAGGTGACCGCTGGAAAGGTCTTGCTGCGGCAGATAGGCACGGCTGGTAACGCGGCCTTTTTCGATGTAGTAGTCGGTAATGACCCTGAGCAGTTCGTTGAGCTGCGACACGCCCAGGCATTGGCCCGTGTAGGGTTTGAGCAGGCGTGCGCGGTCGTCGGCAGACAGGCTGTCAGCGCCCTTGAGTTCGATGTCTTTGATCGGGAAGCAACGTGTGTCGGCGGGCGTCGCCGGGGCCTGGGGCCTGGCTTCTTTACCGGGCAGGTCCTTGAGTTCTTCGAGACGCCGGCGCTGCTCTTCAAGCAGGCGGTTCTGCCGATCGCGGATCAGGTCCTGATCCCCGGGCGTGGGGGCGGCCATGGCACTGTTCAGGCCCAAATAAGCGAGCATGAAAGTGCATAGCAGTAACCGAGTCCGTGGTAATAACGAAGACATATTCGATCCATCGAAAATCAAGGGGCGGCAAACTAACACCTAACTTCCGACAACTCAAAAAGCCGAGCTAGTTGGACATTAGTACTAATTAGTCATGCAACATATTGATTTATAACAACTAAAAATTATCAAAGAGAAAAGCTGACGGGCCATGGAATTTTTATTCCGACAGGCGGCAGCACTCTTGATAGCGATTCATCGGAGAACTTATAGATTGCCATTAATTGGCCATCAACTTCTTGCCGAGTTAGGTTAGTATCGGAAAAAGCAGAAAAGTTCGCGGCATTTTTGTGAATTGGATCCCATTTGTCGGGATTAAACCGAATCGTTCCCACCTTGCATGGGAACGATCCTCCAGCGTTCGCCTTAACTGGCGTCTTTGCTCTGATCCTTGGCAGGCACTAGGGTCAGCCCCGGCTTCTCGACATCGCGGGAGACATGGGACTTCACTTCCGCCACACCACCCTCCTCGTCGTTATGGATCACCAGCACCCCAGGCTTACGCAACTGCTCCAGATCCCCTTCAGCCAGGCTGAAACTCTCGCTCAGGTTCTGGTCGGTCAGCGCCTTGGCCTCGGCGCGACGCTGGGCGAACTTGCGGCCCCGGCGCTGCTGGTAGCGCGCCCAGCTGATCAGGATCACAGCGTTGAACAGCGCAATCCACAGGTAGATCTGCAGGGTGTTGAGCGCGGCAAAAATCGGCGCATCGATACGCGGGCCATCATGGGTCTCCAGCATCGAGCTGATTCCACGTGCCAGCAACCAGATCAGGCCTGCCCAGGCCATCAAGGTCAACAGCACGTCGATGATCCACATCACCGTACGTTGGCGAGTTCTGACCAATTTCATGATCACGCCTCCTCTTCAGTAGGTTTGATGCCGCGATCGGGACTGACCCAGCGCGCACGCTTCTGATGCTGGTTGAACAGCACCTTGGGAAAACTGACCAGGGTGGTGAACAAACTGACCAGCCAGAACACCATCGGGTACCACACGGTCCAGAACAGGGTTTTCCACAGGTCCTTCTCGTAGCGGCGGTCGATGATGATGCTCACGGCGAACTGCAACAAGCACACCATCGCCAAAACCAGCCCGGTAAACGCCGGTGGCATCAGGGAGTCGACCGCAATCGCTTGAGGCATCGGGATGAATTTACCCACGCCCCAGAAGATCACCGACAACAGGAAGGTGAACGCCCAACCGGTGGACAGGCAGTATTCGAACAACAGCGGCCACAGGTAGCGATGACGCCATTGCCAGATGCCACGGATATTCTTGAACAGCACCTCAGCGCCACCCTGGGCCCAGCGCAGGCGTTGTTTCCACAGGCCGCCGACGGTTTCGGGCATCAGAATCCAGCACAAAGCGCGGGGTTCGTAGAAGATGCTCCAGTGATCAAGCTGCAGCTTCCAACTGACATCGATGTCCTCGGTGATCATGTCGGTGCTCCAGTAGTCGATGCGGTCCAGCGCCTTTTTACGGAACGCGACCACCACACCCGATACCGTGAAGATCCGCCCGAACACCCGTTGCGTGCGCTTGATCAAACCGATGATCGAAGAGAATTCGCCGACTTGCACGCGGCCGATCAAGGTCGAGCGCGTACGGATGCGCGGGTTGCCGGTCACTGCGCCAAGGCGCGGGTTATCCAGCATCGGCGCCACCATATAGGCTGCCGCGTTTTTATCCAGCAACGCGTCGCCGTCGATGCACACCAGGTACTCGCTACGCGCCGCCACGGCCCCCATGCGCAAGGCCACTGCCTTGCCCTGGTTCTGCGCCAGGTGCAACACACGCAGGCGCGGGTTCTCCAGCGCCAGGGCGTCGAGTACCGCGGCGGTGTTGTCCTTGGAGCCGTCATTCACCGCGATCACTTCGATGTTCGGGTACAACTGACCCAGTGCCGCATGGATGGTATCGGCGGCGTTATCCCCTTCGTTGTAGCAAGGGATGATGATCGAGATCAGCGGGTTACCGGCCAAGGTAGGTGCCGGTGTGTCCTCTTCCCACGGCCAATGGCGCTCCCAGTGCAGCCAGAAATACAGGCCGCCTGCGATCCACAACGCCGACATGAACAGCGGGTAGAAAAACACGAAGTCCATCAGGAACTGCCCGGTGACCAGGAAGATCAGGCCCAGGGGCACACCCAATACCAATGCCAGCACGAATAAAGCCAAGAGTCTGTCGAACATGGTCAAGGGTTCCATTGGTTGGAAATGGCCGGACGCACCGTCTTCAGGTCCGGGGAGTTTTCCAGGAAGTTGTCCGGGTAGTAGCCAAAACTCGTGACACCCTGGCGCTTGAGTACACCCATCCATTCAGCCATCTGTTTGGCGTCGATGTCCGGGGCGGCCTTGGTGCGCCAGTCTTTGGCTTGCAGTTCGAACACCGTGCGTTCCATGGCGCCGGGGCGCGCCTTGACCGTGGCGACCAGCTTCTCCAGCCAGGCGTTGGAGTTGCTGTACTCCTGGCCTTCCATCAGCGGCATGGCCATGGGCGCGGTCCAGTCGTAGGTCTGCAGGAAATCATCAAGGTTCTGCGCAAACCAGGCTTCGCTGCCGGGGTTGAGCATCGGCTCGGCGAAGATATTGCGCGCGGTCTGTATCTGCGGCCCACCGATGGCGCGGACCTTGGCGGTCAGCTCCTTGGTGAAGTCGATCAGGTAGCGGCTCTTGAAACGAGTCCAGCGTTGCATCACGGCCGGATCGGCACGCAGCGCCTCAATGGTGTTCGGCAGGCCAGCAGCGGTATAGGCCTTGAGCGCGGCGGGGCTGGCATCTTCGAAATCGTTGAACACCGCATCATCGTGGTACAGCACACCGTCGATCGCGTTGTTGCGCGCCAGGTCCTCGTAGATCTCACCGATGATCTTGCGCACCTGCGGGTCAAACGGCGACAGGCGTTTGTACTGGTCTGGATCGAGGCCGACCTTGCCAGTTTCCGGGTCCCAGCGCGTTACGCGTGGCAGCTTGGGGTCGAGGGCAAAACTGAGTACCGGCATCCAGGCGTACACCGCAGCATGGGCACGGGTGTGCAACTGCCAGGAGACGCGGTTAAACAGGTCGGCGCGTACCGGCAAGTGGCGGTTGGGGAAGTACACCGAATGCACCAGGCCATCACCCTTGGGATCGGCGAAGGCTTGCAGGAACACGGTGCCGGCGCCCATGTCCACCACGCGCTGTACCAACTGGTCGAGGTTGCGTGCCTGTTGAGCCGGGTCCGGGTCGTAGACGTTATCCAGGTCCACATGCAACACGCGCATCGGCGCCTTGGTTTGTACCGCGACCATGCTGTTGGCGAAATGCTCGCCGTCCGGGTCGGAGGCCACCAGGAAGCGTGGGCTGTTCATCAGGTCACTGGAGCTGTCGAGGCCATCTTCCAGGGTCAGGGCCATCTGGTAGCCCTGCTCGCCAATGATCGCCAGCGAGGTGCCTTTGGCGGCACCGTAAGGCCATACCCACACCCGCGGTTTCTTGCCGGTGACCTTTTGGATCTTGTTGGAGATCGCGGCAACGTCAGCACGCATCCGCGCATCGAACTGCGCCTGGCTTTCATAACGCCCAGTGGCCGGATCAAAACGCAGCGAGGTCGCCGCCGGCTCCAGGTTGCCCTGGGGGTTGGCCAGGATGCCTTTGTGGTTGTTGTCGGTGTGCGCAGCGATTTCCACCAGGCCCGATTGAGACACTTCGCGGATCTGCTGCCAGGTGAGGAACTCGCCACGCGGCCGTGGCTGGCCTGCGAAGTCCACTGGCTGGTTCATCGGCGTGTCGATCCAATAGCCCACCGGCGCCAGCAACGCTGGCCAACGGTAGGCGCGCAGGATCGGCATTACGCGGGTATAGAAGCTGGAATAGCCATCGTCGAAACTGAGCATGATCGCTTTAGGCGGCAACTCAGGCCCACCATTGCGAGCCGCCAGGATCTGATCGACGCTGACCGCCTTGTAGCCGTTCTCGCGCAGCCAGGCCAACTGTTCGATCAAACGCTCGGTGCGCACCGCCACCACCGCCTGATCGGGGTCGCGATCCTCGACGTCGTGGTAGGCAATGCCCAGGAAATGGTTTTTCGGCCACGGCGCTTCGTTGGCCGGTGTCGGCCGCTCGGCGGGTGGAGTGAAAGGCGCGGGTTGCTGGGCACAGGCACTGGCCAGCATTACGCCCAGAATCAACAAGCAACGGCTGAGGACGGTCATGGTCAGGCTCTTCTAGAAACGGTAAGTGAGGTCGACGAGCAGACGCAGATCGCGTTCGCGATCGCCGTCGTAAGGTCGGCTGATCAGGCTCAGGTTGGCGCCGGCTTCCAGGACATCGTTCCAGCGATAGCGTTGGCCGTAGCCCACCAGACCGATGCCACCCGTGGAATAATCCTGTTGGCTATACGTACCCGCACCGACCTGGAACTGCTGACTCCACTGGGTCTCGTAGCGGTGATAGAGCACATGGTTGATGTTGAGGACAGGCAACACGGTGAAGTCTGACTTCGGGTTGAAGTAGACCGTGTCTTCCTTGCTGTTGCGGCTGGCGCCGACTTCCAGGCCCAGGTCCACTTGCACTTTCGGTGAGCTGTAAAGGCCTTCGCGGCCGCTGAGCAAGGCCTCGAAACGATCGTTGCCGTCACTGAAATGGGAGGGGCTGAGGGTCAGCTTCCACTCGCGGCTTTCATTGGCGCGCCAGCGGATGAAACCGCTGCCACCGTTGGCCGTAATTCCGTCATTCAATGCCCGCAATGGCGTGGTGGACAGGAGGTAGCCGAGGCTACCGCCGTATTGCCAGTTGTCGTTGATGTCGCGGGCAATCGACACAGCAGCGCCTTGTTTGGAGCCATCGCCGTAGGAGTGGTTGGAAACCTCGGCTTCAATGGTCATGTCGCGGGTCCGACGCTCTACGCCGACCACTTGCCAGCGGTGATGGCCGGTGCCTTCCTCAAAGTCGGCGGTGGCATAACCGGCACCGGCGAACAGGCGCCAGTCTTCGTCGATAGGCGGCGTGTAGATACGGCTTTCAATGCCCCAGTCACGGCTACCCGAGACGGCACCGGCGTCGCCGTTGTTGCCGCCGCCGAAGCTTTTGCCGGTGTAGGCCTCGACGCGCAGCTCGGCCATATCATGTACATCGCGCAGGCGTTTGAGGCGCTGCACCTGCCGGTTGTCGGGGTTACGGGCGACCACGTCGTCGGTGAGGATGTCGAGTTGACGCCACTCCTGCAGGTCCAGGGCCGTGAAGCCTTGGGACATCTCCAGGCCGATGTCACGCGGGCTTTGCGCTTCAGTTTCCTTGAGCGATTGCTCGGCGCGCCGTGGCCAGTCGCGGGCGCGGTACATCTCGGCTTGCGCCAGGCGCAGGCCGATGCTGCCAGGCGCCTTGCCGACCAGTTCTTCCAGGGCCTTTTCGCTGGACGGCAGGTCGGAACCATAGGTGCCGGCCTGAGCGGCCAGTTGTTGGGCGTCCATCCACTCATCGTTAGGGTTGCCGATGGGCAATCCCTTGAGTTCAACCCGGGGTTTCTGGCTGTCGGCCAAGTTCTTGGCGACCGCCCGCGCTTCATCCACTTGGTCGTTTTCGAGCAAGGCGTAGAACAAGGCGGTGCTGTCTTCAACACGGTCGCCCACGTCCGCATCGGGAGCGCTCAGCGCTTGGCGATACAACGGCGCAGCCTTTTCCGGCAGGCGCTGGTCGAGGTAGGACGCGGCTACCCAACGCACCGCATAGGTGGGCAACTGCACACCCTCGGCCTGGAGGGTTTGGTACTCGCGGATCACCTCGGCAGTGCGCGCCCGCGCCTTGAGCGCACCCAGGCGGTCGATGCGCCAACGCACCACATCGTCTTTGGCCGTAGGGTCCGGGGTCCAACGGGCAAGGAGCTGGTCGTACCCCTGCAAGGCGCGATCAGCAATCACATAACGCTCTTTCTCGGTACGCGTGGCGAACTCGGCCATGCGCACGCGCTCAGCGGCCAGGTCACCTTCGAGGCGACGCTGGGTCACCGGATCGACAAGACCAGGGCGCTGAGCCGACAGGCGCAACGCAGGCTCGGGCAGACGTGCTTTTTGCAAGGCGACAACGTATTCGCGAGCCACTTCCGGCTTGTCACCGGCGCGGGTAAACGCCTGGTCGAATTCAAACAGCGCGTCGTACTGCAAGCCCGCGCGCGTCAGCGCATAACCCAGTGCCATACGACGATTCGGATCATCCGGCTTGGCGGCCACCAGCGCGCGAGCGCGTTGCACCGCTTCGCTGGCTTTGCCGCCGTCAGCCTGGGTAAGGGCCAGGCCCAGTTGCAGGTCGACATTGTTCGGCTCACGCAGCAGTGCCTTGCGGTAAACCGCCTCGGCCTGTGCCCACTGCTTCTGATTGCGATAAGTCCGCGCGACCGTAGCCAGCGCCTGGGCGGTCAAGTTGCGATTCTGCCCCTGTGCCTCGTATACCTTGAGCACTTCGGCATCCTGGCCGGCCCAACCGGCGATCACCAGGTGATCGCTGATCTGGCCTGGCGTCTGGCGCTCGGCAGGCAATTGACGCAACTGAGTCAGGGCGGGTGTGAAGTTGCCATTGCGCGCCTGGATGATCAGGGCGTCATAGGCCGGGTCGGCCATGGCGAAGGTGGGCATCAGCAACTGGCTGCACAAGGTTACCCCGATGAGCAGCCGTAACCGGCCTGAGGCACTGAGTGGGAGTGTTCGCAGCATATCGTGAGCTTCCTTACACACGGAAAGCTGTAACGATAGGTGGTCCTGAGCGGTTTGCATCAGGGTGTCGGCGTCTCGTGACCCGACCTAGCTTTCCTGTATGAACTATCCCCGACACCTGTATGAAAAAGGACAATTCATAACAATTGTTCAGAATTGCCCTACGAATCTGAAAAGCCAATGGGGGAGCGGGATTGCCTGCAATGAAGGGTGGCTAATCGACATGAGCGCCGACCTTTTGACCCTTATCGCGGACAACCCCGCTCCCCCATTAATTATTTCTGGGCGATGGCGAAATCTTTACTGCGCGCCGCCAACCGCACCGGCTTTGGACATCACGAAACCGATGAATTGCTCGACGGTCATTTTCTGGCCGTTGAAGGTCACTTCATTGCTGGCGTAATGCAGCTTGGACACCACGTCGCTGCCGACCAGGGTTGCCAGCTGTGTGCCTACCGCCATACTGCTGACCATTTCGCTGGCCATCTGGGATTGCTGCTCGATGGCTTTAGGGTCGGTCACGCCACCGACCTGCGCTTGCAGAGCGGCAACGTCGGCAATCATCGGCTTGGACAGGGTCAGGTTGGCGTCCAGCAGCGCAACCATCTGCTTGCCCAGTTCAACCGGCGGCAGTTCCATGGACGTAGGCTTGGCCAGGTCTACCACTAGGTTGAACTTGCTTTCACCGTGGGTGGTTTTCAGGGACAGGTTTTCCAATGCCAGGTGCGGCTTGGCGGCGAGCAACTGGTTGACATTGGCTTCGGCCAGGGCTTGCTCGGCTTCGGTCAGTTGCAGCTCAGGCACCGGTTGACCGGCGGCGGCAGCGGCTTGCACCGGCTGCATCTTGTCCTGATACAGCTTGGTCAGCACCAGGCCCGACGGCACGTCGATGTTTTTCAAGCTCACGGCCATGGCGGCAGAGCCGACCGGTTTGCCCTGATAGCCGATCTCGTCGATCTTGTAGTCGACGCGGCCGGACATGTTGTTGTCTTTGACTTCGCTGGTGTCTTTCTGCTCAAAGCCCTTGAGGGTCATCACCGCTTTCTGCGGGCCGAACGTGAGCTTGGTATCGGTCAGCTCAACGGTGTTCTGCCCGGTGTAGAAGCCGAAGGTGGATTTTTCCAGGTTGCTGGCCACGGTCAGGCCAGCGAACTCGGCGTTGAACGGCGCGCCATTGGCATCGACTACGTCCAGCTTGAGGCTGTTCATGTAGCCATCCACCTTGACCTTCTTGCCCTCGGCGGTGCTGTCAAAGTCCAGGTTCAGACCCGAGAAGTTCACCGAGGAGGTCTCGTCCTTGAACTCCAACGGCAGCAATTCGAGGTTGCCGGTGACCGAACGGCTGTAGCCGATATTGGCCACGCCTTTGAGCGGCGACACGTCTTTGGCAGCGGCGAACCATTTTTCGGTGGTGGCGTTCTTTTCCAGTTCGAAATGACTGGTGGCCATGACCGGCAGCCACTTCAGCGACACCAGACGCGAGAAGGGCAGCGGACCGTGTTCGATATGATCGACAAACAGCAGCTCGGGGTTCGGGTTCTGCTCGCCGAAGAACGAGCCTTGCCCCTTGAGGCGGTAGTGCGCGGTGCTGCTGAACAGGCCACGGTCCAGGGACACCAGCTCCAGGTTAACGGTACCGTCGACACCGGCCATGGAACGTTGCAGCTCCTTGTTGGCGTCCTGCACCGCCGTTTGCAGCACGGGCTCCAGTTGCTTACCGGTGTACCAGGCACCGCCTGCACTGACGACGCCGACGGCGACAACGAAACCCAAAAGAACAACGGCTGGCTTATTCATGAAGTGACCTGATCAAATCCTGTGAGAAGTGGGCTGTCTTCCTTGAACCCCGTGGGGGATTGGCTCAAGCCCGCCGAAAACGGGGGAAGATTAGCACTGGCGGCCGCGAACGGCCCAGCTTTTCAGAGGGATCAGTTCGGTACTAGTTCACGAATACTCCAGTTCAATTTCATCCAACTGGTGGTCGAAACTCTTCAGGCGCGCCGTCCAGGTGTACACCAGCACCTCAAACTCGCGGTGTATCACGGCATTGCCAGGGGTGTCGGCCTTGGGGTCGCAGAAGTCCAGTTGATAGCGCTCGCGCGCCATTTGCGTGGCCACGTCGGACAATTCCCGCGCGTTATTGAGCCAGTGCCTACCGTCCGCGACCTGTTGATCGAGGGCCACGCACTGTTTCTTCAGGACTTCGAGGCTTTTTTCCAGGGGCGTGCCAGTCAGGTCGCCCATGACTTCCTGGAAGGTGCGCCCCGGTTGCCAGTAGCTGCCCCAGAAGTAGCGGTCGAACACGGTCTCGACCCGGCGCAACGCGACCTTGGTGTCCCAGATCGCCACGCGGGTCTTGCCTTGTTCGAGGAGTTTTTTCTTCACCCGTTGATTCTGGTAGGAGGCCCACGCCACGACGCCGATGGACAGGGTGCCGATCACCAGGCAGGCGCTGTCGAGAAACACCATCGCCTTGTCGAGTTGGTGAGCCAGCATGACGCCGTAGAAATAGGTAGCCGACAACAACACCAGTGCAAAACACACGCACCAGAAAGCGGGAGCATAAGGGTTTTTCATTATTGGAATCCCCATGAGCAAACGCGAACGTTGACCGGCGGGCCATCACGGGAGCCCGCCAGTCAAAGCATAGCTATTTGCTCAGGGTTTGCTGGCCGGCGCGGGTTGCGTTCGTCCGCTTTCCCAGCCGCCGCCCAAGGCCAGGAACAGATCGATCTGGCTCATGGCAACTTGGGTGTTGGCCGCTGCCAGTTGCGCTCGCACATCGGTATAGGTGCGGGTGGCTTGCAGGTCGGCAAGGAACGATGCGCGGCCGGCCTGGAAGAAGCGATGGGTCTGCCCTGCCGCTTCCTTGGCCGACTCGCCGGCTTCGGCCAACGCGTCGCGGCGTTGCAGTTGCGCGGTGTACTGCGCAAGGCCGGTCTGGGTTTCACGGATGGCGTTGAGCACCACCCCGTCAAAGTGCGCCAGGGCGCCCTGCGTGGCGGCCTCGGCCTCGTGGACGCGCGCGCGGGCGCCGTTGGTCGGGACAGTCCAACTGATCATCGGGCCAAAGCCCCAACGGTTGGTCGCAGGCTGACCAAGGTTTTCGAGCAGGCCAACGGTGCCCACCGTGGCGCCGATGCTGATATCCGGGTAAAGCGCGCCAGTGGCCACGCCGATACGCGCGGTAGCAGCGGCCAGTTGACGTTCGGCCTGGCGCACATCGGGACGGCGCTTGAGCAGCGTGGCGCCGTCGCCTACCGGCAACAGCTGGGCGATATGGGGCAATTCGGCGCAGGTGTCGGTGCCCCCGGGCAGTTGGTCCACCGGCTTGGCCAGCAACATCGACAGGCGGAACAAACCGGCCTGGCGCGCCGCTTCGTAGCGCGGCATATCGGCACGCAAGGATTTGTATTGGGTTTGCGAGCGCGTCACCTGGGTTTCATCACCGCGCCCGGCGTCGCGCAAGCGCTGGGTCAACTGGGTGCTTTGGGCTTGCAGGTCTAGGGACTCGTTGGCAATCGCCAATTCTTCGTTCGCTGCACACACTTGGGTGTAGGAGCGCACGACATCGGCCACCAGGGTGATGCGCGCGATATCGGCAGCGGCCTGGGCTGCGTCGGCAGTGGCCTGGGCGCTTTCGATGCCACGTTGCAAGGTGCCGAACAGATCGAACTGATACGAGGTGGTAATCCCCACGCTGCCGATGTTACCCACCGGGACTTTGTCGGCTAGCAAAAACGCTTCGCCGGACTCTTGCAGGCGCTGGGCCTCCGCCTTTGCGCCAAGGCTCCAGCCGCCTGCGGATTCAGCTTGTTGGGTCTGATAGCGCGCACGCTGCAAGTTCGCAGCCGCCACGCGCAAGTCAGTGTTCGACGCCATGGCCTGGCGCACCAGCTCATCCAGGCGAGGGTCTTTGTACAACTTCCACCAGTCGGCCGGTACCGGCGTCGACACCACGTTGTTGCCCTCACCGGCGATTTGCCCTTGCAGGTCGCCACGATTGACCGCGGCTTTATCCGGCAGCGAGTAATCCGGGCCCACCGCCTGGCAGGCCGACAGCAACACACCCAGCGCGGCGGTGGCCAACAGCTGCTTCATGGCTGGTCTCCGTCTTTAACCTTATCGCCGATGATCGAGACGGTGGCCGTACGCCCGGCGATCATGCGGAAGTCCGCCGGCACATCATCAAAGGCGATGCGCACCGGAATCCGCTGGGCCAGGCGCACCCAGCTGAACGCCGGGTTGACGTTGGGCAGCAGGTTGGAGCCACTGCTGCGGTCGCGGTCTTCGATACCGGCAACGATGCTTTGCACATGGCCGCGCAGGCGGGCGTTGTCACCGATCACACGGATGTCCACCGCCATGCCGACGTGGATGCCGTCGAGCTTGGTCTCTTCGAAATAACCATCGATATGGAAAGAATTGCTGTCCACCACCGACAACACCGGACGCCCGGCGGTGACGAATTCCTGGGTGCGCGGCGCGCGGTCGTTGACGTAACCGTCCACGGGGCTGCGGATCACCGAGCGGTCGAGGTTGAGCTGGGCGGAATCCACCGTCACCTGGGCTTCGGCCAGGGCCGACTGGGCACGGGCGACGCGGGACTGGCTTTCTTCCAGCTGCTCGCTGGGCACCAGGTTGCCGAGGCCACGGTTACGCTTGTACTCGCGCTGGGCCTGCGCCAGGGTTTCCTGGCGGTCGGCCACGGCGGCCTGGGCTTGGCGCAGGGCCAGCTTGAAACGGTCCTGGTCGACGGCGAAGAGCACTTGGCCCTTGGTCACCAGCTGGTTGTCATGCACGTCCACACGCTGGATCAAACCGGACACGTCCGGAGCAATCTGCACGATGTCGGCACGGATGTGGCCGTCACGGGTCCAGGGGGCAAACATGTAGTACATGACCATGCGCCACACCACGACGACCGCAAACGTCACGATCAACAGCGTGAGGACTACACGGCCGATGGTCAAAAAAGGTTTTTTCATGTCATCAGGTATCGACTGAGTGAGTCCACCGCGCCCAGCAACAGCGCGTAAAGCCCCACATTGAACAATGCCCGGTGCCAGACCAGGCGATAGAAGTGGACGCGGGTCAACAACCCGTGCACCACCAGGAACAACACATACGTAATGCCCATCAGCACCAGCAGCGTAGGCAGGAACACCCCGCTGATATCCAGATCACCGATCATAAAGGCGCTCCATCAGGCAGCGGCGCTTCCATCTCGGTGCCGCCAATAAATTCCACGCCCGGCAGCAGTGACAGGCGCAAGCCCGCCAGCGCATGCAAAAGATGCAGGCGGGTGTCGTCTTCGTCTTGCAGGCCTTGGCCGTTGAGGGCTCGGCGCGTGCGGTCCAGGGTCATCAGCAGACCGCTGGGCGCGGGCAAGCGTTCACCGGCCTTGAGGCACGCCTTGAAATAGCCGCCCACGCCTTCCACCACCTGGTTGAGCAACACCCGTGGCACCCCGAGGATGCGCGGCGAATAGGCCAGCAGGTCGAGCAGGTTCAGCGCCACGCGCAAATCGCGCAGGGCGGTGCCGGTGTCCTGGTTGATCAGGGCCAGGCGCGGCAGGTGTTGCATCAGGCGGTCTAGCATCTGCGCGGCCATGTGCCGGTGTTCGGCCAGGGTCGCGGGCTCGGTGAGGCTGACGATGTCGCGCCAGCTGAAACGGGTCAGGCGCTTGGCCGCCAATTCAGCGCCGAAGGGCCGCGCGATCAGCGTCCACACAAAGGCAAACAGCAAGCCCACCGGCCCCGCCAGGTTGACGTTGGCGAAGTTGAGGAAGTCCGCGTCATAGGCGCCCTGGATGCTGATGAACGACGAGGTGTTCACCAACGTCAGCAGCATGCCCAGGTAGAAACGCGGCTGCACGGTGAGGGTGCCGATGCAGATAAACGGCACGGCAAACGCCAGCACCAGCATCGGGAAGTCGTGCAGGTTGGGCAGCACCAGGAACAAATAGAGGCTGGCAAACAGCACTGACATGGCGGTCCAGAAAAAGAACCGATAGATCTGTGGCGCCGGGTCATCCATCGAGGCGAAAAAGCTGCAGGCGACAGCGGCCAGGATCACCGCGCTGCCGCCGTCGGTCCAGCCGAGCAGGATCCACAGCACCGAGGCGACGATGATCGCGGTGACGGTGGAGAACGCCGAGTAGAACATCAACCCACGGTCGAGGAACGGCGTGAGCCGGCCCAGGCGCCAGTGACGGTACACGGCGCGCCAGGTGTCCTGGCTCTCGCACTGGATGGCAGCTTGCAGGCTGCGGCAGTCTTGCCACAGGTCGATCCACTCTGCGAGACGATAGAGCGCATTGGAGAACAGCAGCGTGTGCCGGTCATCCAGCGCTTCGCCCTGGGGTTGAGCGGCGTCGACCTGGTCGCGCAGCACGCGCCAGCGTTCAAGCGGGGCTGTTTCGGTGGTGCTTTCCAGCCAGGCGTTGGCGGCCTCCAGCAACGGTGTGAGCTGATCTGCGAATTCCGGGGCGCGGTGTTCAATCGCGTACACCGCATCATCCAGGGCATCGATCACCGGCAGCAGGTGGATCATGCGCCCGCGCAATTCCTTGGTGTTGCGCACCGTCTGCGGCCGCGCGCCTTCGTGGGGCAACTGGCCGATCATTAATTCGAGGGTGTTGAAGGTGGCGACCATACCGCCGCGCAGCGTGCTGATTTCGTCGGGCTCTACATTGCGTGTGAGGAACCGCTGGCTGTAGACCTGAGCGTCGGCAAACCACTTGGCCACCGAACCATCAAACACCGGCATCAGCCGGCGCGGCCAGAACATTGCGCCCACCACTGCTGCCACTGCGATACCGAGGAAGATTTCTTCGGTACGCGCCTCTGCCACATCCCACACCGCCAGGGGGTTATCCACCACCGGCAGGGCGATCAACGGCAAAGTGTAGCCGGCGAGCATCAGGGCGTAGTTGTTGGCCGTGCGCAGGTGCATGGAGAGGAACAGCAGGGTGCCCGTCCACAAGGCAATCACCACCACCAGCATGTAGGGCGACTGCACGAACATCGGCACAAAAAGAACGGCCGCCGCCGCCCCCATGAAGGTGCCGATGGCGCGGTACAGCGCTTTGGAACTGGTAGGGCCGACAAACGGGCTGGAGACGATATACACCGTCGCCATCGCCCAATACGGACGCGGCATTTGCATGAGCATGGCGATGTACAACGCGATCATCGACGCCGCGAAGGTGCGTACCCCGTAGAACCAATCACGGGCAGGCGGGAAACCGGTAAAAAATCCGTTCAAAGCGACGCCGCCTCGAAGGCGCGCAGTACACGCAGCGCGGCTTCCATATCACCTGGGGTCATGTCTGCCAGCACTTCCTTGCGCAGGCGCACCAATTGCACCTCCACCGCTTGCACCAGCTCGCGGCCACGCTCGGTTAGGCTCAGGGCCTTGGCGCGGCGGTCGTGAACGTCTTCGGTGCGGCACACATAACCGTCGGTACAGAGCCGGTCGAGCAAGCGCACCAGCGACGGGCTTTCCATCCCCGATGCCTGGGCCACTTTGACCTGGTGCACGCCGTCGCCCAAGCGGCCGATCATCAACAACGGCACGGCGCAGGCTTCGGAGATGCCGTAGCTCACCAGCGTGGTCTGGCAGATTTTGCGCCAGTTACGGGCGCCCACCACCATGCTGCTGCTGAGGTTCATCTGGAGTTGTTCGAGGGATTGAGGCACTGGATAGTTCGCATACAGTTAGTTTGCTAACTATCAATATGGTGGATGGATCCAGATGCGTCAAGTTTTGAAACAATTTAGCGGATGGGTGGTGGTCGGTGCGTCGGTACAGAATTTACTAACACCGCAAAACTCTGTGGGAGCTGGCTTGCCTGCGATTGCGGTGGGCCACTCGAGGTATATGTCGACTGACACTCCGCTATCGCAGGCAAGCCAACTCCCACATTTAGATCGGGGCTTGGCCCGTCCGGGTCTTAGCGTGGGGAGACAGGCGCGTGCGTCAGAAAAAGCTCACTAACGCGGTAAAACCCTAGGTTTTTTTACCCCCCTCGCCCACCCCGCAACATGAGATTCAACTCATCCACCACTTCCGCCCAATCCGCATCCTCCAGAATCTCCTCGCGCAAAAACGCCTTCTGGCTGTCCGTCCAGAAAAACGCATCCGCCAGTTTCAGCTCCGGCTTGAGCGGCGAATGCACCGCCACAAACTTTTCGATACTCACCGGGTCATCCGGCAGACCCAGCTGTTTGAACAGTGACGGCAAGCTATGCACGGGCGATTCCATGATGGGCTCCTGGTAGAAAAAAGCATTCACCCAGTCTAGCGGCAGCCCTCGGGTTGCGCCGACGGGACATTACACAACACGAACAAGCGCGCCCTGGCGCCGCCGCCATCCTGGCGACTGAGTTCGCGCCAGCCCTCAGGCAGCGGGGCGAAATCGTCCGGCGCTTCGTTGCTGCTGATCAGCCACACGCGACGGGTTTCGGCGGGCAGTGCCGACAGGTGGTCGAGGTAGATGCGTCCGCCGTCCTGGTCCACCAGGGTGCCGAAGCCATAGGCATTCGGCCGGGTGGGCGTGCCGTCGGGTTTGGGCGGGGTGTAGAGCTGCAACTGGGCGTCGGTCTGGTCGTAATACACGTAGCTGAGGTACCACATCATGTCGCTGAGGACGATGCGGTCGTCTTCCTGATAGTTGCGGTTGACGAACTCCACCGGCACGTTGAATTGGTCGTGTTCGTCCACGGTGAAGTTGTTCTTCAAGCCCACCAGTTCCACGCCGACAAACAGCACGAACAGTGCTGCCCCCAGCAATGAAAACCGTGATGGCAGGCGATCGATGGCCATCGCCAGCAGGATCGGCAAGCCCAGGGCGTACACCGTCAGGTAACGCTCGATAAACACTGGGGAAATAAACGACACCCCGTAGACCAAAAGCAGTGGCAACAGGAAAAACAGCGCCAACAGGCCGGCCGGCCGATAGCGGTCGCGGTCGCGCCAAGCGGTGGCAACGACGACAGCCACCAGCAGCAACGGGAACAGCCAGAACAGTGGCGACCAGAAACCGACACCTTCATCCTGCAGTACGAATTGCCAGACCATCGACGGCAGGGAGAACAGGCTTACCGGCTCTTCCCAGCCAATATCACCGCCCACCTTGAGCTGTTCGACATGCTGCACCAAGTCCAGCAGATTCGGCAGCCAAGGCAGATACAACAGCACAATAGTGGCGTTGGCCAACCACCACGCCGGGCGCGTGATCAGTCGTTGGTCGCGCGGCATCGTGACACTCAGCATGCCCAGGTAAGCCCAATGCACCAACACGCATAGCGCAGTGAAGTAATGGGTGTAGAAACCGGCCGTCATCAATACGACATACACCGCCAGATACCGCGTGCGCTCAGGCTGGCGTACCCAGTAAACCAGCGCCAGCGTGGCGCCCAGCAGCCATACACCCAGCAGCGAATACATGCGCACTTCCTGGCTGTAGCGCACCGCCGTCGGCAACAGCGCCAGCAGTATCCCCGCCAGCACCGCCGCACGGCGGGTGGACAGTTGCCGCGTCAGCCAGATGCCCAAGCCCACGACGACCACGCCGGGAATGGCACTCATGCCGCGAATCGACCAGATGCTGTCGCCGAACAGTTCGATCCAACCGCGCAGCAGGAAGAAATACAGTGGCGGGTGCACATCGTGTGCCGCGTGGAACCACAGGTCGCCCAGGGCGTATTCGCTGAGCAGCAGGCTAGAGCCCTCGTCGCCCCAAATCGCCGCCGACGTCAGGTTGTAAAAACGCAGGGCCATGGCCAGCGTCAGGATCGGCACCCACCAGAGGCGGCTGATCCAGCCGGCGCCTTCCCAACTGAGGCGGTTGAGTGCGGGTAACGTCCCGACCTTTTCGTTTTGCTCTACCACAGACCGACGCACCTCGATTCCCCCGATTGCCCAAGCGCAAACACCGCCACTCTAGGACAAAAGATCCAGGCTGGCTGCTGGAATCGGACAAATCAGTAATTTGTGCAGGGCTTCTCCGAAGCAACCGTAGGAACACGCTATTATTGCCTCCCTCCAAGGACTCAGGATCAAGGACACGTCATGCGCATCGGTTTTCTGTCACCCCTGGCACTGGCACTGCTTGCCGGCATCACCCAGCAGGCCCAGGCCAGCTCTGACGACTCGTGCTACCCCGACTGGCGCGTCTCGCGTGATAGCCTCGATTCCTGCAGTAACCTGCCCTTCCTCAGCCCCGGCAACGACAGTCGCGTCAACCTGCGCCTGCTGCTGGCGGACAAAAAGGCCGAACCGCTCACGCCCAATGCGCTGAGCGAAGATGATCTGTCTCAGGGCTTCGGCCCGGTGCCGTTCCCGGTCTATCGCCTGGCGCCTATCCCCGCGACAAACGATGAGCCCGACAACAAGCCGGACAATTCACGCACCGCCGAACTCGACACCCTGCTCAAGCCCCTGGGCATCCAGCGCGACGAGTACAAGACCGCAGGCGAAGCGTTCCTGACTGGCGAGGGCAGCCGTTGCCGCAGCAACGATGATGACAGCGCCACGGCGTTCATCAGCCAGGTGATCAAGGCCGACATGCCGGCTGCTGAGCGTGAGCTGCTGATAAAAGCGCGCCTGCAACTGCTCACAGCCTGTTCGTGGGAAGGCCAGGTGGTGGACGCCCAGCAGATCCAGTCGAACGACGGCCAACTGTTCCGTACCTACCTGCAAGCCGCCGCCGACTTCTACAGCGGTCGCTTCGGTGACGCTGAGCGCGGTTTTGCCGCCGCCAGCGCCAGCCACGTGCCTTGGCTGAAGGAAACCGCGCTGTATATGACTGCGCGCACGTCTTTGAACCAGGCCCAGGCTGAAGCCTTTGACGAGTACGGCATGCCGCAACTCGAGCATGTGGATAAGTCCGCCCTGAGCCATGCCGAGGAAGGCTTTCTCGGTTACCTGAAAACTTACCCACAGGGCGACTACCTGGCCTCCGCCCGTGGCCTGTTGCGCCGTGTTTATTGGTTGGCCGGTGATAACACCAAGCTTGCCGAGGCCTACGCCTGGTCGATGACCGAGGCAACGGACGCGCAGCGTAATGTGTCGGTAGATGATCTGGTGGAGGAAGCCGACCTCAAGCTGTTGATGGTCAATAGCGAAACCGTCAGCACGCCGATGATCCAGTTTGTCAGCGACCTGATGGTGATGCGCGGTGGCAACCAGCCTGCCCTCTCCCGCACCGACCTGGAAAAGCAGAAAGCTGCGTTTTCCAGCGCGCCGGAGCTGTATGACTACTTGCTCGCAGTGTCTGCGCTGTATACCGAGCATCAGCCGGACGCCGCGCTGAAACAATTGCCCCAGAGCGTGCCGTCGAGCCTGAATTACTTCGCCTTCAGCCAACAAACCCTGCGTGCCCTGGCCCTGGAAGCCAAGCAAGATTGGAAAGGCGCCGAAGCGCTCTGGCTGCAACTGCTGCCGCTGGCGAAGTTGCCGTTGCAACGCGATCAGCTTGAGCTGGCGTTGGCCATGAACTACGAACGCAGCGGCCAGTTGGCCAAGGTGTTTGCCGCCGACTCGCCGATCAGCGCCAAGCAGGTGCGTTACATCCTGCTGCGCAACGTCGCCGGTCCCGAGTTGCTGCGCCAGCAGATCGCCCAGGCCAGCGATCCGCTGGAACGCCAGACTGCGCAATTCGTACTGCTCTACAAAGACCTGCTGCGCGGTCAGTACGCCACCTTCGCCGACGACCTCAAGCAACTGCCAGCCTCCGCCCCGGAAGACAAACTGGGCACCAGCCTGGGCTACGTCTACAGCGCCAGCCAGACCTTGAAGCTGTTCCAGTGGAACGGCGACAAAGCCGAGTCCGGCTACGCCTGTCCGAGCATCACGCAAATCGCCGCGACCTTGCAGAGCGATGCCAAACACCCACAGGGCCTGAACTGCCTGGGTGAGTTCATCCTGCGTAACGGCCTGGACGGCATGCCACTGGAACAGGCGCGCGCCGCCGGCAGCCTGGGCAGCAGTGCATCGGACTTCAAGGGTGAAACCTTCTCGCGCCTGGATGGCTACAAACAGGTGATCGGCAACGCCAAGGCACCCAAGAATGACAAGGCCTACGCCCTGTTCCGCGCCATCAACTGCTACGGGCCGTCGGGCTACAACAGTTGCGGCGGCGTCGACGTGGAACCGGCCGTGCGCAAGGCTTGGTTCCGCCAGCTGAAAACCAGCTACGCCGACACCCAGTGGGGCAAATCGCTGCAGTACTACTGGTGAAACACCTGTGGCTCGGCTTGCTGTTGCTGGCAATTCCGGCCTTCGGCGCCGTCGACGCCCGTGACTATGACGCCTTCTGGCTGTGGAGCGGGGTTACACCACAGCCGGTGCTCAAGCAGGCAAAAACCCTGTACATCCTCCAGGGCCAGATCAACTCCACGCGCCGCGCGCCCCAGCGCGGCGTGCAGATGATTGCCCAAGGCATCAGCGTGCCGCGCCTTACCGAAGGCGACATCTGGATCGTCTACCGCGCCCACACCCTGCACTGGCCCGAGCAGGTCTACCGCCAACTGTTCGGCCAGGTGCAACGCTGGCGCGACGCAGGCAATCCGGTGGTGGGCATCCAGATCGACTTCGATGCCCGCACTCAGTACCTGCATGAATACGCCGACTTCCTGCGCGACCTGCGCCAGCGCCTGCCCGCCGACCTGCGCCTGAGCATCACCGGCTTGATGGACTGGAGCAGCAACGCTGATCCGGCGGCCATCGCTCAACTCAAAGGGGTGGTGGATGAAGTGGTGGTACAAACGTATCAGGGGCGGCACAGCATCCCGGATTACGCGGCGTATTTGCCGCGGATGAATCGGTTGGGGTTGCCGTTCAAGATTGGCTTGATTCAGGGTGGAACGTGGGAGGCACCAGGGTATTTGCAGGGGAACGAGTGGTTTCGGGGGTACGTGGTGTTTTTGCAAAACCCATGAGGGTTCACCATGGCCTGTAGGAGCGAGCTTGCTCGCGAAAGACGTCAACGATAACGCAGCGCTATCAGGTAGCCGCGCGTCGTCCATGCGTTTTTCGCGAGCAAGCTCGCTCCTACAGTAGGTGGGGAATTACCAGTCGTAGGTCAGGCTCGACACCACCCTGCGCCCTTCGCCGTAATAGCAATCCAGGTTACTGGTGCACTGCGACACGTAGGTCTTGTTGGTGAGGTTCTGCACGTTCATCGCCAGTTTCACGCCCTTGAGTTTCAACGGCGATCGACTCAGGTCATAGCTCAGGCTGGCGTCGTAGACGCTGTAGGAAGGCACGGAAAAGGCGCCTTCGTAGTAGTCACCCAGGCTCTGGCGAGCGTAACGCACGCCCAAGCCTGCGCCGAGACCTGCCAGCGGTGTGTCGCCGAGCACGCTGTAGTTGACCCACATCGACGCGGTGAGCGGCGAGATGCCGGCCGGGTGGCGACCCTCGCGGCCATCGTTGTCCTTGGTGTATTTGATGTCGTTGCGCGAAGCCGACGCGACGATATCCCAGGCATCGCTGAGGACGGCCTTGGCTTCCACTTCCACGCCGCGTGAACGCATGGCACCGCTTTGGGTGCTGAAGGTGGTGTCGACCGGGTTGGTGGTGAGCACATTTTCCTGGTCCAGTTGGTAGACCGAGACCTGCACGAAACTCTTCTGCCCAGGCGGTTGGTACTTCACACCGACCTCGTATTGGTTGCCGGTAGACGGCTCGAATGGCTTCTGGTTGGCGTCCGTGCCGGCCAGTGGCAGGAAGGATTCCGTGTAGCTGACAAACGGCGCCACGCCATTATCGAACAGGTACACCAGGCCCGCACGCCCCGTGAAGGCCTGGTCTTTGCTAGCGAAGCGGGTGTCGGTCAGGGGCTCTTTGTTGACGACGTTGGCCCAGTCGTAGCGCCCGCCCAGTACCAATGCCCATTTGTCCCACTTGATCTGGTCCTGTACGTACAGGCCGGTCTGGGTGATGGTGCGGTCCCAGCGGTACGGTTGGCCGAAATTCAGGCGCTGGCCGTAGACCGGCTTGAACAGGTCGATGATCGGCGGGTTGCGGTCGTACAAGCCGTGGAACAGTGAGTTGGAATGGTAGTAGTCCAGGCCGAAGATCATCGTATGAGAGAAGGCACCGGTATCAAATTCCGCCTGGGCAATGCTGTCCACGCCAAACACTTTGTTGTTCTGCGCCCAGTCCACACCGAAGCGTTGCAGGTAGCGTTGATCCTGTACGCCAGTGGCCGGGTTGGCGACGAAACGGTAGCCGTGCAACGGCGCGGTGTAGCGGTCGTCGACCTCGGCATAACGTGCGTTTTGCTTGAGGGTCCACGTGTCATTCAGGCGATGGGAAATCTCGTAACCCAGCGCGTATTGCTCGCGGTTGTACTGGTTGACGCCAGGCTCGCCGATGAACAGGTCGCGCTTGATCTTGCCATTGGGGTTGGCCCACAGCGTGCCGGACGCCGGTAAACCCTGGGCTTCGGGCACGCCTTTGTCTTTCTGGTACTGCGCGAACACCGTCACACTGGTGTCATCGTTCGGCTGCCAGGTGAGGCTCGGCGCGATGAACTGGCGTTTGTTTTCGACGTAGTTGATTTCGTCCTGGCCGTCATTGGCCAGGCCGGTCAGGCGATACAGAAATTGCCCTTGCTCATCCAGTGGACCGCTCAGGTCGATGGCCGCGCTTTTGTGCTCGTAGGTGCCCGCTTCCAGTACCACTTGGTGGATCGGCGTTTCGCTGGGGCGCTTGCTGACCATGTTGACGATGCCGCCGGGCTGGTTCTGCCCGTACAGCACGGAGGCCGGGCCCTTGAGCACTTCGATGCGTTCCAGGGAATACGGCTCGATCTGCAACGCGCCGCCGGTACTGCCGCCGCCATAGGGCAAGTGCAGACCGTCGAGGTACAGGGGCGTAGGCGAGAAACCGCGAGAGGTCGGCTCATCGAAGAGCTTCACCCGATCGGCGAAACCACCCGCGCTCATGCCCGGGGTGTAGAGCAACGCCTGGGTGACGCTTTGCGCGCCGCGCGCCTTGATCTCGGCGGCGGTGATCACGTTGATGGTCTGGGGAATTTCTACCAGTGCCGAATCGGTCTTGCTGCCCGATGCACTGCGCGTGGCGACAATACCGTCCACCGGACCCCAGGCATTTTCCTGGGTTTGCTGGCCGCTGATCTGGGTGGCGCCCAGTTGCAAAGGCCCGCCATTGGAAACCGCCTGC
This sequence comes from Pseudomonas sp. TWR1-1-4, assembly GCF_049897165.1. Lineage (NCBI taxonomy): Bacteria > Pseudomonadati > Pseudomonadota > Gammaproteobacteria > Pseudomonadales > Pseudomonadaceae > Pseudomonas > Pseudomonas sp. TWR1-1-4. The sequence goes on from NZ_JAFCVS010000006.1 coordinate 594,201, forward strand.
AACGACCAACCGCCCTGGGATTGCATCGCCATCAGGCCGCTGCCCGCCAGCAGCCGCTCCAGACCCGATCCGACCCCATAGCGCCCTTGCAGGCCCGCACTGCGCTTGCCTTCGGTCAGCGTCGCGTCAACCGACAGCAAAATGCCCGACGCGCTGGCAAAGCGGTTCAGTGCCTGGTCTAGGCTACCGGCCGGGATGTTGTAGCTGCGCAGCGCCTCGGTACTTTCTTCGGCATGGACCAGCGTCGGCACCATCGGCACCGTCGCCAACAGGCTGACAAACAAGCCACGGCGCAGGGCGCGGGCCAAGGGTTGGATTGGGTGGTGCGGCATTGCAGGACTCCCCGTGATATCGCTTCTTGAATGGCTTTCAAGAGGTATCCCGAACGGGACGCAAAAACCGACAAGCGCAGGTGAAAAAATTTTCAGGCCCGTGCCTTGATCGTCACCCAGTAGCGCGTGACCGCTTGCACCTGTACCGGCAACGAGCGCTCCAGCGCGGCGAGGATGGCGTCGGTATCGTTGAGCGGAAACACGCCCGTCAACAGCAGCCCCGCCACCGCTTGATCACACCGCAGCAGCCCCGGACGGTAACGACTCAGCTGTGCCACGAATTCGCCCAACGGCTGGCGCTCGGCGATCAGACGGTGCTCGGTCCAACTGCTGGCATTGGCGCTCACCGCTGCCAACGCCGAGCTTTGGCGTTGGTTGAACCACAGGCTGTCACCGGCGTTCATCTGCACGGCTGCGCCCTGTAACGGCGTCACGCGAACGCGGCCTTCGTACAGGTCGACACGGCTGCCATCGGGCAGTTCGCGCACCGCAAAACGGGTGCCCAGCGCCTGCACGTCGCCAGCTGGGGTTTCAACGATCAATGGGCGGACGGGATCGTGGCCGCTGGTCAATAGGATTTCGCCTCGGATGAGGCGGATACGTCGCTCGCTGGCGCTGAAACGCAGGTCGACCGCGCTGTCGCTGTTGAGGTCCAGGCGCGTGCCATCGCTGAGGGTGAGGTGGCGAATCTCGCCGGTGCGGGTGCGGTATTCGGCGAAGGCGGCGTGCCAAGGTTCGCTGCGTTGCACCAAGTAGCCGCTGCCACCGGCCACCAACAGCACGCCGAGCAGCTTGAGCGCAGCGCGGCGCTGCGTGTCCGGTGTGTCGCGCAACACCGCGCGGGCGCTGTCGGCGGGCACGCTGCCGAGGGTTTGCTGCAGCTGCTGCAAACGCTGCCAGGCACGGCGATGCTCCGGGTCGGCGGCCTGCCAGCGGGCAAAGGCCTGGCGTTGTTCGCCTTGCAGGTCGCCGCCCCATTGCAGCATCAGCCATTCGCTGGCCTGCTCGACAATCGCCGGGGCGATGGGTGCGTCCTGTCTCATTCGGCGTAGGCCACTTGGTAGCAGGCGACGATGGCGCGGGTCATGTACTTCTGCACCGAGCTGACGGAAACGCTCAAGCGCTCCGCGACCTGTACATAACTCAGGCCTTCGAACTGCGACAGCAAAAACGCCTGGCGCACGTTATCGGGCATGCGGTCGAGCATGGCGTCGATCTGCATCAGGGTTTCAAGGATCAGTGCACGGGTTTCCAGGGACGGCGACTCCGGCTCGGGCAGGTGCGCGATGCTTTCCAGGTAAGCGCGCTCGATGCGCAGGCGCCGCCACTGGTCGATCACCAGGTTGCGGGCAATCTGCGCCAGGTAGCTGCGGCTTTCCTTGTCGCCGGGGAAGCGCCCGGACACCAACAGACGCAGGAAGGTGTCCTGCGCCACGTCAGCCGCGTGCTCGCGATCGCCCAGGCGTTTGCGCAGCCAGCCTTGCAGCCAGCCGTGATGGTCGCGGTACAGGAGGTGAAGCTGTTGCTGGCCGTCAGTCGCGCTGTCCATGAAAAAGCTCAGATACACTATTGAGAGCAATTATCATTACAGTTTATTTAGCGACTGACAAAAACTCTTTGTACTTAGCGCCCGGCGGTTTGCAGCGGATACACCGATTCCCAGCCTCCGCCCAACGCCTTGTACAACCCAACCATCGCCAGCGACACGCCCGTCGAGCTTTCCACCCACTGCTCCTGCGTGGCCAGTAGCGCGCTTTGCACGGTGAGCACGTTGACGAAATCCACCACGCCTTCAACATACTGCTGTTGCGCGGTGCGCAGGGCAATCTGGTTCTGGCGCACGGCTTCGGCAAGGCTGTCGCGGCGCAGTTGGCTGGCGTTATAGCGGGTCAGTTGGTCATCGATCTCATGCCAGGCACGCAGCACGGTTTGCTGGTACGCCAGCGCTGCTTCCTGTTGCTGGGCTTCACGCAGATTCAACATGCCTTGCAACCGTCCGCCGTTGAACAGCGGCAAGCTGAATTGCGGGCCGAAAGCAAAGGCGCGGGATCCCCAGGAACCGAAATCCGAGAGCTGCATGGCCTGGGAGCCGAGGCTGCCGGACAAGGTAATGCGCGGGTAGAAGTCGCCCTTGGCGACACCGATGCTCGCGGTAGCGGCGTGCAAGCGCGCCTCGGCCTGGCGGATATCCGGACGGCGCTCAGCCAGCTCCGAAGGCAGGCCAATCGCAACTTGGCGTTGGGTTTGCGGCACGGCGGCGTCTTTGGACAACTGCGCGTGCAAGGCTTGCGGCGGCTCGCCCATCAACAGGCTGAGGGCGTTGATCAGTTGGTCTTGGCGCTGTTGCAAATCTGGCAACCGTGCCTCGATGGCGGCGACTTGAGCGGCGGCTTCCGCTACGTCCAGGTCCGTGGCCACACCGTCAGCCAAGCGCAACTGTGACAGCTTGAGGCTGTGGCGGGCGACGTCGAGGTTCTGCTCGGTGACGGCGCGGGTGTTCTGTACGCCGCGCAGTTGGATATAGTCCTGGGCGGTCTCGGCGAGTACCGATAACAGCACGGCACGGCGGTCGTTTTCGGCGACTTGCAGGGTGGCGTCGGCGGCTTCGGTTTCGCGTTTGACGCGGCCCCAGAAGTCCAGCTCCCAGGAGGCCGAGAAGCCCATGTCCCACTGGTTGAACGCCGAACGGCCATTGTTGCCGGACGGGTCGCTCAAGCCTTTGCCGCTGTTGCGTTGGCGCAGGTAATCACCGTTGGCATTGACGTTCGGATAGCGCTCGGCGGTGGTCACCTGGCGCACGGCGCGGCTTTGTTGCAGGCGGCTGCTGGCGAGTTTCAGGTCGAGGTTATCGGTGAGCGCGCGGCGTGTAAGCGCCGAGAGTTGCGCATCGTGGAACACGTCCCACCAGCGTTCCTGCAATGGGTCGTTGACCGCACGACTGGCGGCCAGGCGGCCCTGGGGTTCGCTCCATTGGGTCACTTGTGGGCTCTGGGGCGTGTGGAAGTCCGGGCCGACCGTGCAGGCGCTCAGGCTGATGAGACTCAAGGTGAGCCAGGCAACTCGCTTCATTGCTGGGCCACCTCACGCTGCTGCGCGGCCGGCGAGGTGTCGACGCTGGCTTCCACCGACATGCCGACCCGCAGGCGCTCGGTGTGCGCCTGGTTGGGTTCGAGGACGATTTTCACCGGAATGCGCTGCACCACCTTGGTGAAGTTGCCAGTGGCGTTGTCGGGTTTGACCGAGGCAAACGTCACGCCCGTCGCGGGCGCGAGGCTCTCCAGATGACCGTTGAGCAACTCACCGTCGAGGCTGTCGACGCGCACCTGCACGGCTTGGCCGGCGTGCATATGGGAGAGCTGGGTTTCCTGGAAGTTGGCCACCACGTAGGCCTCCTCCAACGGCACGACCGCGAGGATCTTGCTGCCCGGCGTCACATAGGCGCCCACCCGCACTGCACGCTCACCGACCATGCCATCCACCGGCGCGACGATGCGCGTGTACGACAGTTGAAAACTGGCCAGTTCCAACGCGGCTTGGGCGCGTTTGAGCCCACCCTCGGCGGCATCGCGCTGGGCGGTGAGGATTTCCACCTGCTTGCGTTCCGCCGCCAGCACGGCTGTGGCATTCGCCAGGCGCGCGGTGGCCTGGTCGATGCGGGTCTTGGCTTGCTGAGCGTTCTGCACGGTGCCGGCGCCGACTCCGGCGAGGTGGTTGTAGCGGTTCAACTCGTGCTCGGCGAAGGCCATTTCGGCGCGATCTGCCGCGACGGTGGCCTGGGCCTGGGCGATGACCGAACTCTGCCGCTCCAGGGTCGCCGTGGCGTTTTTCAGTTGGGCCTGGGCCACCAAGGTATCGGCGTCGGCCGCCTGCGCGGCGGCGCGGAAGTCGCGGTCGTCGATCAGTGCCAGCAGTTGCCCGGCCTTGACGCGCTGGTTGTCCTCCACCAGCACCTCTTTGATAAAGCCGGCCACGCGCGGCGCCACCAGGGTGAAGTCAGCAGCGACGAAGGCGTCGTTGGTGGTCTGGTGCTTGTTGCCCAGCACGCCCGGCGCGACCAGGTACACCAACACGCCGACGGCAAATACGGCGATGATGGAGACGGCGATTTTGTCTTTGCGTTTCATGAACAGTCCTTTCTATCAAGTCGGTGCGCGAGGCGGAAAGATCCGCGTGGGCATCCAGAAAATCAGCAAGATCAACGCCACCGCGACCGCAGCCATGACGTAGTACAGATCCGAAGAAGTCAGCACCACGGCCTGCTCGTGCAGGCGGTGCGCCAGGCCCGGCGCGTCACCGTCGGCCAGGGGCGAATTGCCCAGGCGGTCGACCAACATGGTCGAGTGAAAGTGCAGGCGTTGGGTGGTCAAGGTGTCGATTACGCCGGTAGCTATCACGGCGGCCAGGCCTTTGATGGTGTTGAACCAGGCGGACGCGAACGGCCCGTCCATGGGCTGGATGCTGCCGGTGGAAAGCATCAGCAGCGGCAACACGGCCATCGGTTGCCCGAAGATCTGCAGCAGGTACAGGCCGTAGAAATCGTCGCGGATCCACTCCGATGTCAGGTGCGCACTGCCCACGCAACACAGCACCAGCATGCCCAGGCCGATCCCCAGCACCCAGCGGCAATCGACCCAGCGCAGGTTGCACAGCGCTGCCACCAGCGGCAGCGCGATCAACTGAGGGATCGCCATCAGCAGCATCACCGGCGCGGTTTGCAGCGGGCGGTAACCCTGGACCTGGGCGAGGAAACTTGAGGGGATGATGATCACCGAGGTCAGCACCATCAGCACGCCCGCCAGCACAATCAACGCGAACGACAGGTTGCGCAGGCCAAGCATCTGCAATTTAAAGAACGGTATCGGCTGCGACCATTCATTCACCATGAACAGCACCAGCAATAGGCTGCCGCCACACAGCAGGAAGGTGATCAGGCCCGACTCGAACCAGTCCAGCCGGTTGCCTTGCAGAATGCCGATAACCAGCATGCAGATCGCCGGGAAGCCCAGCAGCAGACCGCGCCAGTTGAACTGCTTGAAGCGCTCCAGGCGTAATGGATCCTGTGGCAGCCCGTAGGCCACGGCGACCATGGCCAGCAGGCACGGCGCGACGATCTGCCAGAATGCCCACTGCCAGCCGACATACTCGGTCCACAGCGCCGCCAGCGGCGTGCCGAGGCTCGGGCCGAAGGTGGCCGTGAGCGCATAGCCGGCCAAGCCGTACAGCTTGACGTTGGCCGGCAGGAAACGCAGGGCCACGGTCATCAGCATCGGCGGCAGCGCGCCGCCGGCCAGGCCTTGTACGGTGCGCAGTACCAGCAGGCTTTCGTAGTTCGGCGCAAACGGGCACAAGATGCCCAGCACAGTGAACAGGCCGATGGCGCACAGCGTGAAGCGACGTAGCGAAAAGGTCACCGAACACCAGGGCGCAAACGCCATGGCCGCCACGGAAGTCGCGGTGTAAGCCGCGACCAGCCAGGTGCCTTCGTCAAAACCGATGTACAGCGCACCACGGATATCCGCGAGGGCCACTTTGGTGACCATCTCGTTGAGGCCGGAGACCAGTACCGCCAGCAACACGCCGACCAGCCCGATGATGATGCGCGGGCCGAATACGGGTGGGGTCATGGCAGTAGGTTTGGCTGCGGCCGCAAGGGTGGGGGCAGCGAGGGAGGTCATGAACAGGTAACTCGGAATGTTAAATACCCGAGCAGTTTAATCAGGCACACACATGACAAAAAGTTACTTATTGGCAGGATATAACTGCGCCAGACGCAATCCTTAACGCGTGTAGGAGCCGGCTTGCCGGCTGCTACAGAGGTCTTGGGGTGTCAGGTGGGCTGCGCTTCGAGCCAGGTGGCGTGGCAACTCTCGCGCATGGTTTCGCGCAGCCATTTGTGAGCGGGGTCTTTATCGAAGCGCGGGTGCCAGGATTGGGCGAGAACCAGTGTTGGCAACGAGATTGGCAGGGCGAACGACCGCAGGGGCAGCTTCAGGCGATTGGCGCTCAACAGCGCTTCCTTGGGCACCGGCAGCAGCAGGTCGGAATCGGGCAGCATGAACATCGCGCCGTGAAAACCGGGGGCGATCATCGCGACACGGCGCTCCAGGCCCTGGGCGTTCAACGCGGTGTCGATCGGCCCACGGGCAATGCCGCGCCGCGAGATGCTGATGTGGGAATAGCTGGCAAAACGTGCAGCGGTGATTTCTTCGTCGAACAACGGATGATCTTCCCGCGCCAAGCCGACAAAAGTGGTGGAGAACAGGTTCTGCACCTTCACTTCGGGGGTGACCGGCAGGGTGTTGCTCACGCGTAAATCCAACCGGCCTTCACGCAGGGCTTCGTCATCGGTGTCGCCTTCGGGCACGAAGCACAGCTCGCACAATGGCGCCATGCGCTCCATGGTGTCGAACAGGCGACCGCCATACACGCCGATGAAAAAGTCATTGGCGCGCACGCTGAAGCGACGGCGCAATGTACTCAAATCCACTTGGTCCGCCGAACGGAACAGCAGCGCCGCCTGCTCCACCACGTTGCGCACCTGGCCTTGCAACTGCAGGGCTTTAGGCGTTGGCACCAGGCCGCGACCGGCGCGCACCAGGATCGGGTCGCCGACGGCTTCGCGGATACGCGTGAGGGTGCGGCTCATGGCCGCCGGGCTGAGGTTCATGCGGCGTGCGGCGCCCACCACACTCCCCTCGTCGAGCAAGGCGTCGAGGGCGACCAGCAGGTTCATATCCGGTAGTTGCATGCAAAGCACTCGTGACCCATCGAGAGTGAACTGGGCGCAATCGTAGCAGGCTTTACAGGTAACGCTTCAAATTGCGCGGCAGGTAATCCGCGTAGGTGGCCTTGGGATGAGCCTGGCATTTGCGCACGATGTCCGGCAGGGAGTTTTCCAGTTCGTCGGCGCGCGTCAGGCCTTCGTTGTAATCGCTTTTGCCGCTCAACGCCGGGAACATCACCGCCACCCGGGTAATGGCAAAACTCTTCATCGCAATCAACGGCCGGGTGGGATGCTCACGACGGAACTGGCTGACTTCTTCCGTCAGTGCACTGCAGGATTGGTAAGTGGTTTGGGTGAAGGTAAGCTGAGTCGCTTCCTTCTTAGGCGGTTCGGGCGTGAAAATCATATCGTTCTGCGCGTCGAGCACCGCCGGCCGATCGGCACTGACCGTCCACGGCTTGAAGCGCCAGAGTGTAGCCGCAGCCACGGCAGCCTCACCAAACGCCGGCTTGGTGGCGCTGAGCGCTTTGACATCACTGACCGTACCGTCGTTGTGAATATTCAAGCTGATGCGCGCATGCCCTTGGGTGAAGGTCAGGTGACTGGGATAAAGCGGCTTGGGCATGCTGACCACCTCGGGCACAAACTCCGCGAAGACCGAGGTCGACAGTAACAAGGCCGCTGCCAAAACAAAAAACCGCATCGTCGTAAATCCTTTTACCGGGTACGCCTGACGCCAAGGGGGCGTCAGATTCCGTCAGCATTATCGGGTTCACGGCGGACAAAGAGCAATCATTCCTGTTTAGCGCTGCATACCCCAACGCTTCACGGTCAGGCGCTCAAAGGTGTCAAATACCAGATTTTCCACGAGCAGTCCGATCAGGATCACCACCGCCAGTCCGGCAAACACCTTGTCTGTGTACAGCTCGTTACGGTTCTGGAAGATGTACCAACCCAGGCCGCCCTTGCCACTGGTGGCACCGAACACCAACTCGGCGGCAATCAGCGTGCGCCAGGCAAATGCCCACCCGATCTTGAGGCCTGCGAGGATCGACGGCAGTGCCGCCGGGATCAAGATGAACAGCACAAAACGCATGCCCTTGAGGCCATAATTACGCCCGGCCATGCGCAGGGTTTCGGACACGCCGAGGAACCCGGAATACGTGTTGAGCGCCAGCGCCCACAACACCGAATGCACCAGTACAAAGATCAGGCTGTTCTGCCCCAGGCCAAACCACAGCAGCGCCAGCGGCAACAACGCGATGGCCGGCAGCGGGTTGAACATCGAGGTCAAGGTGCTGAGCAGATCGCGGCCCAATTGGGTCGACACCGCCAAGGTGGTCAGGGCAAACGCCAGCACGATGCCGATCAGGTAACCCTTGATCAGCACCACCAGTGAAATGCTCACCTTGCTCAGCAATTCGCCGCTGAGCAGGCCGTCGTACAGCGCGTGAAAGGTTTGCAGGAAGCTCGGCAACAACAGGTCGTTGTTCTGGTAGCGCGCGACGGCTTCCCAGAGGATCGCGAGCACGATCAGGATCAGGCCTTTGCGCAGCCAGCCTTGTTGCCACAGGCGTTGGCGCAGGGGCAGTTCGCGCTCGACAGGGACGCTGAGCAGCGGTTCTAGGGTAATTTCATATTCCTGGCGCATGGATGTTCCCCTTAATACGCGATGCGGATATCAGCGAAACCCAACTCACGTTCGGCCTCGGGCGCTTCATCGAACAGCAAGCGATGAATCCGCCGCGCCGACGCCTGGAATTCCACACCCCCGAGGCTGTGCAGGTCGTATTGATGGCTGTGGATTTCGGCACGCACGCGCCCTGGATGAGGCGAGAGCAACAGGATGCGATTGCCCACCACCAGCGCTTCTTCGATGGAGTGGGTGACGAACAACAGGGTGAAGCGCACCTCCTCCCAAAGCAGCAACAGTTCTTCCTGCATTTTGCGCCGGGTCAGGGCATCGAGGGCAGCGAAGGGTTCGTCCATCAACAGGATTTTCGGCTGCATGGCCAACGCACGGGCGATGGCGACACGGGCCTTCATCCCGCCGGAAAGCGTGTGGGGATAGGCATCGGCAAACGCCGTGAGGCCGACTTTGTCGAGGTAGTGCAGCGCGCGCGCTTCGGCCTCGGCGCGCTTCAAGGTTTTCGAAGCCAGCAATGGGAACATCACGTTCTGTTTGACGGTTTTCCACGGTGGCAACTGGTCGAATTCCTGAAACACCACGATGCGGTCCGGGCCCGGTTGTTCGACCTTTTGCCCCAACAGGCGGATCTCGCCTTCGCAGGGCTTGATAAACCCGGCGATGGACTTGAGCAAGGTGGATTTGCCGCAGCCCGAGGGGCCGAGCAACACGAAGCGGTCGGCAGGGTCGATCTCGAAACTCACTTGGTGAGTGGCCCGCACCACGCGTTCGGGGGTGCGGTATTCAAGGCTTACATGGTCTACCGCCAGCAGCGGTTCGACAGCGTTCAAGTTGCTGGCCGCGTGGCCTGGCAAGCGCGCGTTCATTTCAACTCTCGTGCGATTGGGGGAAGGAGTGCAAGCCCTTTCAAAAAGGCGCGTCGCCCTGAATGGTGGTGCGGTACAGCTTGCGGCGCAGATGACTGGGGCAGCCGGCGGCCAGGTGAATCAGCGAGCGGTTATCCCAGAACACCAGGTCGTGGGGCTGCCATTGGTGACGATAGATGTTTTGCGGCAGTACGCTGTGTGCATAAAGCTGGCCGAGCAGATCACGGCTTTCGTCTTCGGGCAGACCGAGGATACGTGTGGTGAAACCCTCACTGACGAATAGCGCTTTGCGGCCGTTTTCCGGGTGGGTGCGCACGACCGGATGTACGACTTCCGCAACCTGGGCGAGCTGCTCAGGGGTCAACGTGGGGCGCCAGTTGCCTTCGAATTTGGTTTCGCTGTAGCGCGCGGTGTAGGAGTGCGCCGCGCTGCGGCCTTCAACAGCTTTGCGCAGATGTTCCGGCAACTGGTCCCAGGCTTTATGCATGTCGGCGAATAAGGTGTCGCCGCCCTCAGAGGGCAGCTCCTGGGCATGCAGCATTGAACCCAGGCTTGGTAGTTCTTTATAGGACAGGTCCGAATGCCAGAATTTCCCCGCATCCCCCAGGCCGATGGATTGGCCGTTTTCGATGATATTGGAGACGATCAGGATTTCCGGATGGTTAGCCAACAGGAATTGTTTGAGTACATGGATCTGCAGCACGCCGAAGCGACGGCTAAAGGCAATTTGTTGCTCGGGAGTGATACGTTGGTCACGAAAGACCACGACATGATGATCGAGGTGCGCGCGGTGAATCCGCGCAAAGTCATGGTCATCGATCGGGCGGGTCAGATCCAGGCCTATGATCTCGGCCCCCACGCTGCCGGGAAGCGGGCGAATCTCGAAGGCTTGGGCGGTAAGGGTCGCTGTTGGAACAGTAGAGGCGGCGGACATGAATTCACTCCCGGTCAGACAGGAGCGTGACTTTATAGATATAAGACCAGCACTTTAAATACCGTTAGTGAATATCTATAGACTGGAATGTGCCGGTGAATGCCCATTGCCGGCACTCACTCTGAAATAAATCTGCGACGCGAAGCGTTCAGTTCAGAGCATGACTGTAAGACGTTGCAAAAATACTGTGTGAGCACCAAGAGCCCCATGTTTAGCCGCTTACAAGCCGAAAACCTTGCCCGTTTGACAAGCTGGTAGGCAGTCTCTAGTGTTCATTGGATCCAATTAGCCATGCCCATTCAAGTAGTAGGATAGCGTAGCCGTGACGCAGAAGCCGAACCCTTTGAACAGCATCAAGATCAGCGGTCCTATTCCCGCCCATCTTGCTCGTTCCGTGATTGAAGAAACCTTGCGTAACGCCATTCTCGATGGTCGATTGCCGTGTGGGACTGCCATGCGCCAGCAAGAGTTGGCCAGCCTGTTTGGGGTCAGCCGCATGCCGGTGCGCGAGGCCTTGCGACAGCTTGAAGCACAGTCATTGCTGCATGTGGTGACGCACAAGGGTGCAGTGGTTGCGCCATTGATCGAAGACAATTCGGCTGAGACCTACGCCCTGCGCATGCTGCTGGAGTCCGAAGCGCTGCGCTTGTCGACCCCATTGCTAACCGCCGCCGATATTGCCGAGGCAGAGTCCTATATAACTGCCCTGGAACAGGAAAAGGACTATACCGAGATTGGCCGCCTGAACCGCCTGTTTCACATGGTCCTGTATGGCAAGGCACCCAATCAGCGATTGCTCAAGCTGGTCGAGCACGGATTGAATGAAGAGGAACGTTTTTTACGCTTCAACCTTGAGGCAATGGGACTGGGCGAGACCTCCCAGGAAGATCACCGCGAATTGCTGAACCTGGTGGCGCAGAAAAAGATCGAAGAAAGCATCCTGACACTGCGCAATCACCTGACGCGTGGCATGGAGGTCATCGCCACTTATCTCAATGGCCTCGGCGCGCCCGACAGATAGTTTTCCCAGCACTTCGCTTTGACCCACAGACATTGCGGGGTTTCTCCCATCCGGGGTGAACTCCGCGCTGACACTTCCAACTTATAAGCCTTATTAGATTAAGTCTACTTCCACTCCGGAAACTTCCCACCGTTATAAAACAATTCGCCCACCACATGTAACTTTTCGAAAAAACATCTCATACACTTATAACCTCACCCCATCACTTAATCAGCTTATTATCGCTCACTGATAGTCAAATACTTAAATTGACCTTGCCAGCTCAAGTGTATGGCGCACCCTGTCTTGGGCCTGGTTAAACGTTAGCTGTCTTCTTCCGGCTGCAAGAGCCATCACTGCTCCACGAGCAGTTGCAACAACTTATAGGCATCAACCATGCACCCAACTTTGCTTCAACAAAAGAAACAACAATTATGCAACCACCTGTTATTTGAAGAAATAACTTCACTTAGCAAGTTACAACTTTTTATGGAAAGCCACGTATTTGCAGTATGGGACTTCATGACCCTTACCAAACGCCTGCAACAAGATCTGACTTGCACGCGACTACCCTGGCTTCCACCGACTGACCCACATGCCACACGCCTTATCAACGAGATCGTGCTGGGCGAAGAGTCGGATGAGCGTCCCGAGGGAGGTTATTGCAGCCATTTCGAGCTGTACCGGGAGGCGATGATCGAAGTGGGCGCCAGCACCGCCGCCATCGATACCTTTATCACGCTACAACGTCGAGGCCTCGAGGCTCGGGCAGCGTTGCAGCAGATCGATGTGCCACCGGGCGTGTCTCGCTTTGTCGAAAGCACCCTGCTCATCGCCTTGAACGCCCCTACCCATTCTGTAGCAGCGGCGTTCCTACATGGCCGTGAAAGCGTCATCCCAGCAATGTTTGAACGCTTGTTGCAGGGTAGCGAAGTCATCAATCGACAGGCTCCCGTCCTGGTCCATTATATGAACCGTCACATCGAACTGGACACCCAGGGCCATGAGCCCGGGGCGCAACAGTTGCTCCAACACCTGATCGGCAACGACGTGAACCACAAGGAACAAGCCAATGAAGCGGCTCTCGATGCCGTGGAAAACCGCATAGCGTTCTGGGACACCGTACGGGCCTCGTTGCAGGCGGTGCACTCATGAATAGCGCTGACTACCGCTCCATCGCAGACGACTGGGAGCGCCGTGCAACCATTCGTACACGGCCTCGGCGCGTATTGGAGAACGACGAAAACCTGATCTATCCACTGAGCCGTCAACCCCTGGTATTGGGCGCGACGTTTCTCGATCACTGTTCGCAATGGCGCGATTTTGTACTGGTACAAAGCTTCTACAAATTCATCAATGACGTGGTGATTTTCGAAACCGAAATCGTCGATGACGTCGCCCGCCGCATCGCCAAGAACCGCTTCGCCGTGCCCTTCCCCCTCGCCTGTCGCTACGATGCAATGACCATCGTGGTGGACGAGGATTATCACGCTCTGGTCGCGCTGGACTTTCTGCAACAGGCCGTGGCAATGACCGGCATACAACCACTCGACCTGCCCGCGCAAATCGAACTCAGCCGTGCCCTGCCCGCAGCCCAGGCGCTGGCGCCTTCGCACCTGCGTGATGCCGTCGGGTTGATTGGTGTGGCCATCGCCGAGAACACCGTGACTCATGACGTGGCAGCTTTCGCCAAGGACGACAGCGTCAAGTCGTCGATCCGCGGCATGATGGCCGATCATCTCTTTGACGAAGGACGTCATGCCCAATTCTGGACACGCCTGGTTCGCCTGTACTGGGAGGCGGCGAGCCCGGAAGATCGCGACATCATCGCCCACGTCCTGCCAACATTTCTGGCCCACTACCTGACCAACGACCTGCAGAAATCCTTTGACCTGAAACTGATCGAACACCTGAACGTCAGCGCCAGCGTCCGTCAGGCACTAAGGGAAGAAATAGACGCTCTGGATTTCCCCATCACCCGACAACACCCGATGATCGGCAACATCACGAGTTTTTTGCACCATAGCGGTTTGTTGCAGACGCCAAGCGTGGCACACGCCCTGAGCGACTATTTACCACTGGCCGGGAGAGCAGCATGAGATGCCTGACCATTGGATGGGTCGGTGTCAGCCAAGCCCTGGACCGCGTAAAGCAAGCCCTGGAGCAATACGGCCATAGGTCCGGTGAAGAAGCCGTCGACTTGGTGGTCGAAGACGGGAGCCAGCCATTGCCAAAGCACTTGGCAGAAGTCGTCCATATCAGCCTGCGCCTGGGCATCGGCCCTCTGACCGAACACGGGCTGCCTGCACTGCAATTGCGCGGGTATGACCGCAACCGACACCTGCTAGCTGTACTGGAGCTGGCAGCAGAGCCCAGCGGAAACGGCCAGCGATTGCGTTTGCAAGCAACGCAGGTGCTGGCGGAATGGGTAGCGTTGCAGGTCAGCAGCTTCGCACGTGACCCTGAGTATTTGCCGCCAGAGGCACATGCCAATGCCTGGCCTGAGCAAGACCTCCTGCGGCTGGACGTGCTGGCGTTTGAGCATCGGTTCAATCGTACGGCAGACCCAGCGCTGTTGCAGGCGGCTCAAGTACCCATGATCGATCGATTGCAGGCCAGCCTTCTTGCCTTCGCCGAGCGACCCGCACTGTACATTGCGGGCAACGTGACAACTTACCGGCAACTGCAGGCTCAGGCCCTGGCCATCCAGCAACAGCTGGAACCGTTACTGGAGGGCATTGAGCGCCCAGCCGTGGTCGGTGTTTGCCTGGAGAAGTCCATCGAATTGTACGCCAGCATTCTCGCAGTGCTCGGCTGCGGCGCAGTGTACCTGCCATTGGCACCGAGTGACCCGCCACAGCGCCAGCAGGCCATGCTGGACAGCGCAGGGGCCCGCGTTTTGCTGGATGGCGGCGCCCACCCGTTGCGTGAGCATTTCGTTTCACTGGATGTGAGCACTTTTGGCATACCACACACAGCAAGCCCCTCGCAGCATGCCACGGAGCTTGAATCACCGTGCATGGCGCTCTTCACTTCGGGCTCCACGGGACGGCCCAAGGGTGTGCTGCTCAGCCAGGCCAACCTCGCCCACTTCACCGCCTGGTTTGGTAGCCAAATGGCGCTGAGCGAACAAAGTCGCGTGTTGCAGTTTGCCTCAGTGAATTTCGATGCATCACTGATGGATATTTTTCCCACCCTGATCGCCGGCGCACAATTGATCGTCCCCAGCGAAACGCAACGGCGCGATCCGCTGCAATTGGTCGAGTTGATCCGCCAACAACACATCAGCCACGCGTTCCTACCTCCGGCGCTGCTCAGCATCCTGCCGCTGGATCAACCCCTGGGTTTGATGCATCTGTTCACCGGTGGCGACGCCTGCGAGCCCTACGTGATCGAGCGTTTGGCGGGTCAATGCCACCTTCACAATCTCTACGGCCCCACCGAGGCGACGGTACTGGTCACCCATCGAACGCTGCAGGTCGGGGACAGCAATCGCAACGTGGGCCGCCCCATCGCCAACAGCCAGGTGTTGATCCTCGACGATGAACTGCAACCCGTGGATGAACAGGTAATAGGCGAACTCTACATCGTCGGCCCGGGAGTAAGCCTGGGGTATTTGAATGCCGTGCAGTTGCCCGTCTCCCCCTTCATAAAGCTGGCCCTGCCAGGTGGCCAGACCGTGCGCGCCTATCGTAGTGGCGACCTCGCGAAATGGACTGCCGAAGGTATCGAGTTGGGCGGACGGCGGGACTCGCAGGTGAAAATTCGCGGAATTCGGGTCGAGCCTCAGGAAATCGAACAGTGTCTGCGCGCCAGTCGACTGTATCGCCAACTGGCGGTGGTGATTGATGATAAATACAGGATTCGCAGTGTCGTCGCCCAACCAGAACCTGGTGCCACTCTGAGCGACCTCAAGCAGCATGCACAACAGTGGCTGCCAGACTATTTGCAGCCTGGCGTGTGGACCGAACTACCCAGCCTGCCTTGCTCAAGTAACGGCAAAATCGATCGCGCGGCCTTACTCGCATTACCGGCCCAACCGACGTTGACGGGCGCTGGGCAGACTGCGCAAACGCCCCTTCAAATGCAACTGGTGGCGTTATGGCGTGAGTTGCTGCGGTTGCCCATGGAAGCGATGTCGATTGATGACAGCTTCTTCAATCTTGGCGGCCACTCCATATTGCTGTCGACGCTGTTGCTGCGCATTCGAAAGCAATTTGGCCGTAGCCTGCCTTTGAACCGATTTTTTGAAACACCGACGATCCGTACCCTCGCGCTGTTGATTGAGAATGGTGCGCTGCCCGACACGTCTTCCGGTCTTGCGGTACGGGATGCGCAGCGTGAAAACGTTATTCAGGTATTGCCTGAGCAACGCGCCGGTGATCGCGGCAGAGTCATCGTGACAGGCGCCAACAGCTTTATTGGTGTGCATATTGTCGAAGCGCTGCTGGCAAAGGGTGCCAAGCACGTTGCATGTCTGGTGCGAGAGCATCCAGACCAACCGGCAGCTGCGCGATTCACCGAGGCATTGCGCGAGCACCGTCTTGAACACTTGGACTTGAGCCGGGTGCAGGTCTATGCCGCGGATATCAGCCAGCCACGCCTGGGTTTGGCTGACGATACGTATGAACACCTTGCACGCAACTACGGTGTGGTTGTGCACAACGCAGCGCAGGTCAATCACGTGATGGATTATGCCTCGTTGGTAAAAGACAACGTAGACCCCGTGCTGGAGTGTCTGCGCCTGTGTGAGACCCACTGCAAAAAAGTGCTCAATTACGTGTCGACCTTGTCGGCATGCAGCAACATCGACGCGGATGGCCACGTCCTCGAAACGCCTGCCGCGTCGACCCCTCCCATTTACATCAAAAATGGCTACAACTTGTCCAAATGGGTCGCCGAGCGCTGGCTGGGGCACGCGGTAACACAAGGTTCCTGGGTGAACATTCACCGCCCGGGAAACATCAGCTTCAACACCCGAAGCGGTGTTTGCCAGCCACAGCAAAATCGTCTGATGCTGATGCTCAAGGGCTCGCTGCAATTGGGTGTGGTGCCTTGTTTCGAGGTGAATTTCGACCTGATGCCTGTGGATTTTTTTGCTGGCTTTGTTGCGTTCCACTGCGGCCGTTTTGAAGCTGCGCGATACGTATTCAACCTGCATAACCCGCAGCCTTTGAGCTGGGCTCAGTATCTTGATGCGTTCAACCAGGCGGGCTACGTATTCGACCGGGTCAGTGTCGCGCACTGGCAACAGGCCTTACGCACCGTCAGCCGCGAAAACGCACTGTTTGGTGTATTGGGCTTTTATCTGGATGAGCTAGGTGAAGACATTGGCGACACTTCAATGATCCATTGCGCCAACGCGCGTAAGGTCGTGGAAGAAATGGGTGCCCACTACCCCGAAAAGACCCCGTCGCTGCTACGCAAGGGCTGCGACCACCTCAAAACCATAGGCTTTCTTTGAACCGCTTCAGGACATCCCCATGAAACCGCTGCAACCCGATACATTGATTCAAAACCCACGTGGAACGCCTGTAGTGACCTCTGTCGTGGTCGACTGCGAGGCCACCCGACTGTGGGGCGTGGTGGGTCACTTTGCAGGCTTTGATGCCTTCATTCCCGCCCTATCCCACATCGAAATGACAGGTGAGGGCGTGGGCGCTTTACGCACCAAATTCTTCCACAATGGTCATTGCGTCGTGGAACAACTCAACAGTCGGGACGAACAGGCCATGTGTATGACCTGGACCACGATTTACAACACGTTGGGCCTGGCGCGTTTGTGGGCAGCGATGCACGTTGAAGCACTTGGCTCAAGCCGCTCCAGGGCAACATGGACACTGATCGGCGAGTCGATAGAAATGGCGCAGGCGGGGTTTGAGCAGTTTGTGCGAGAGTTCGCCGAAAGCGCACTGGGGAATGTGCGCCAGATGCTTGGTTGAAGAACAGGAGCGAGACATTCGCTCCTGTTCATTCAGACTCAGATTTTGAAGCTGTCGACCAGTTGTTTCAAACGGCTGGCCTGTTGAGACAACGCATCACAATCCTTCAACGTTTCGTTGAGATTGGTCACGCCTTGCTGGTTCAGCAGGTTGATCTGGTTGATGTCGACATTGAGTGTTTCCACCACAGCCGTCTGCTCCTCGGTGGCGGCAGCGACGGATTGGTTCATGCCATCGATTTCAACGATCCGCTGCGTCACGCTGATAAGCCGCTCACCGGCCTGGTTGGCCACCTCGACACTTTCTTCGCTGGAGGCCTGGCTGGCGTTCATGGTGGTCACCGCTTCACGCGACCCCACCTGCAGTGAGGTGATCATCTTGTGGATCTCCTCGGCGGACTCCTGCGTACGGTGTGCCAGGTTGCGCACTTCATCAGCGACCACGGCAAACCCACGACCCGCTTCTCCGGCACGGGCAGCCTCGATCGCAGCGTTGAGCGCGAGCAGGTTGGTCTGCTGGGAGATGCCTTTGATCACATCAAGGATATGACCAATGTTGTCGGTGCTAGCGTTCAGGGTCTCGATCTGGGTGCAAGACAGGCTGATCTTTTGCGACAGTTCCGACATTGCCAGGATGGTTTGCTCTACCACTTTGCGTCCATCATCAGCCTGTTCGCTGGCACCGCTGGCATGCTGCGAAGCGTCGGCAGCGTTACGTGCGATTTCCTGAGTAGCGGCACCCAATTCGTTGATCGCGGCAGCCACACTGTTGGTGCGCGCGCTCTGTTCGTCGGAGCCGATGATCGAGGCGTTGGAAGATGCCATGACACGCTGGGACAAATCATGCACTTGGCGTGTTGCAGAAGACACCTCGGAGATGGAGGCGTGGATACGCTCTACGAACTGGTTGAACGCGCTCCCTACCTCACCAAACTCGTCTTTACTGGTGACATCCAAACGACGGGTCAGGTCGCCTTCGCCCTGGGCAATATCCTGCATGGCAACGCCCATGGTGGTCAGAGGACGCAGCAAAACTTGGATCAGCAGGCTCAAGAGTACTGCAATCGCCACCACGGCAATCAACATGGCTATCAGCGCTGAGGTACGAAATTTACCCAACGGTGCGTAGGCCTTGCCTTTATCGATCGAAAGACCGATATACCAATCCGCACCTGGCAGGCCGCTCACAGGCGTGAACGACAAGATACGTTCCTGGCCATTAAGGATCACTTCCTGACTGACCTTCTCGATACGCACCTGAGTGCCAGGGTAGATGTCCTTGAGGTTCTTCATCACCTGATCTTGGTCGGGACTGACGATGACCTGACCATCGCCGCTGACCAGGAACGCATGACCGATACCACCGAAGTCCACCGAGTTGATGATCTTCACCAGGGTTTGCAGGCTCAGGTCACCACCAACGACACCCAGTAGCTCACCATTCTTTTTCACCGGCAAAGCGATAGTCACGATCTGCCCGCCTACCGCCGCCATGTAAGGCGGAGTCAGCATAGTTTTGTCAGCAGCCACAGCTTGTTTGTACCAGGGGCGCTGGCGTGGGTCGTAGCCATCGGGCATCTTCGCGTCGGGGCGCTGCGTGAATACGCCGTTGGTTTGACCGACATAGGTGAACTGGAAGTTGGCAGTGAAGGCGGGTTGATCGACCAATCCCGGAAGGTCTGCGCCATTGCCCTGATGGGCTACGTTTTGCGCCAGACTTTCGAGTACCAGTATTCGCCCACTAAGCCAGTTTTGCACGCTGCTAGCAGTGAGCTCACCGGATTGCTGAATGGACGACTCCAGGTTCTGCTTGATGGTGCTGCGTTGCAGGTAGTCGTTGTAGAGGGTGAATAACGCGAAGGCCAGAACCACGACGCCTGACGCGGCCAACAGAATTTTATGACTGAACTTGAGATTCATTTCATCGACTTCTTTTGCCAAAGGGGGGTGAGCGTGCCGAGTGGAACATTCCATGTAGCGGTATAGGCGGACTCTCGGGCCGCTCTATTTCGGTGCACGCATGGCTCGTCAGGCTTTCGGCCAAGGCTTGGCAAATCTTAGGAATTTATGAGGTGTTTCCTTTTTTTATGTAGGAAACCGACCAGCGGTAGGCATTTGCGAGGAGATACCAAGCGCAGTGACTTAATAGTCCTAAACGACAAAACCCCTGTCTGCGTTAGCAAACAGGGGTTTCGGAATTCAATCTTGACGATGACCTACTCTCACATGGGGAAACCCCACACTACCATCGGCGATGCATCGTTTCACTACTGAGTTCGGGATGGGATCAGGTGGTTCCAATGCTCTATGGTCGTCAAGAAATTCTGTATATCGGACCGTTGCGCTAGCGACGTGCCGATGAAATTCATGGACTTCTACATAAACAAAACCCCTGTTTGCGTTAGCAAACAGGGGTTTTGGAATTTAATCTTGACGATGACCTACTCTCACATGGGGAAACCCCACACTACCATCGGCGATGCATCGTTTCACTGCTGAGTTCGGGATGGGATCAGGTGGTTCCAATGCT
>NZ_JAFCVS010000007.1:0-341179 GCF_049897165.1 Pseudomonas sp. TWR1-1-4
TCTTGACGACCATAGAGCATTGGAACCACCTGATCCCATCCCGAACTCAGTAGTGAAACGATGCATCGCCGATGGTAGTGTGGGGTTTCCCCATGTGAGAGTAGGTCATCGTCAAGATTAAATTCCGAAACCCCATTTGCGAAAGCAGATGGGGTTTTGTTTTGGACGGTCGAAAACTTTGGCACCGCAAATCCCCCGACAAATTTGCACAGTTATTTCTGAACCAGACCACTAGAATAGGCACCTAACCTTTTTTAGAGTCCGAGCCCTACTTATGCCCGATCCGGTTGATGCCCTTGAGGTATCAGATTTACCACTGGACGACCTGGTGGCATGCCATGAGTGCGACTTGCTGATGCGCAAACCAGTGCTCGCCCTCGGCGAAAAAGCCCAATGCCCGCGTTGCGGTTACGAGCTGTACGCTCACCGTCACAACGTCGTTGAGCGAAGCCTCGCCTTGGTGCTGGCGGCGTTGCTGTTGTACATTCCCGCGAACTTTTTGCCGATCATGCAGCTCAATCTACTTGGGCAGTCCTCTGAAGACACCGTGTGGAGTGGCGTCGTCGCTCTGTTTGATACCGGCATGCAAGGCGTCGCCGCTGTCGTCTTCTTGTGCAGCATGGGCATTCCCTTGCTCAAGCTACTTTGCCAATTGGCAGTCTTGCTTAGTATTCGCTGGAACATCGGCCGCAGTTATGGACTGTTGTTGTACCGCATTTACCATCACATGAAAGACTGGGGGATGTTGGAGGTCTATCTGATGGGCGTACTGGTGGCTATCGTTAAACTCGCCGACATGGCCGCCATCACGGTGGGCCTCGGTCTTGCCTGTTTTGTAAGCTTATTAATGGTTCAGGTGCTGCTTGAGGTGGTGATGTCGCCCCACCAGATCTGGCAGGCGTTGTCAGGGGACGATGACCATGCGGGCGATTGATGCAGGCATTCTGATTTGTACCGAATGCCACGAGTTGAACAAACAAGACGCTGATAGCGACGAGCAACTCTGCACGCGCTGCGGTGCACTGATCCATGCGCGCCGCCCCAATAGCCTCACACGCACTTGGGCGTTGCTGATCACTGCGGCGATTTTGTACATCCCCGCTAATCTGCTTCCCATCATGACGATCAATTCCTTGGGGCAGGGGGATCCGAGTACCATCATGGCCGGCGTGATCCAACTGGTGCAGCACGGCATGTTCCCTATCGCTGCCGTGGTGTTTATCGCCAGTATCCTGGTGCCCACGTTCAAGCTGGTCGGCATAGGTCTGCTACTGTTCTCGGTGCAGCGTCACCAACCGCTCTCCGCGCGACAACGTATTGTGATGTACCGTTTTATCGAATTCATTGGCCGTTGGTCCATGCTGGATATCTTCGTGATCGCCATCCTGGTGGCGGTTGTAAACTTTGGGCGGCTTGCCAGTGTCGAGGCCAATCTCGGTGCTGCAGCGTTCGCCAGTGTGGTGATCTTGACGATGCTTGCCGCAGTAACTTTTGATCCCCGACTGATTTGGGATAACACGGAGTCGGACGACGACCATGAGTGATTTGCCTAAAGCTAAAACCCGCCCCGCCTCCAACTGGTCGGCTATTTGGGTGCTGCCCCTGATTGCCCTCATCATCGGTGGATGGCTGGGATGGCGTGCCTATTCCCAACAGGGCATCGATATTCAGGTGCGCTTTGAAAGCGGCGAAGGCATCCAGGTCAACAAGACCGAAGTGGTCTACAAAGGCATGCCGGTGGGTAAGGTCAAGGCCCTGGCCTTGGACGACGAAGGCAACAATCGCGGGGTGATCGCCACCATCGAGATGAACAAGGACGTCGAACAATACCTCAAGACCAACACGCGCTTCTGGCTGGTCAAGCCGAGTGTCAGCCTTGCCGGTATCACCGGCCTGGAAACCCTGGTGTCAGGTAACTACATCGCCGCCAGCCCAGGCGACGGTGAACCGACGCGCAAATTCAAGGCGCTCTCCGAAGAGCCGCCTTTGTCCGACGCCAAACCGGGCCTGCATCTGACCGTCAAAGCCGACCGCCTTGGCTCGCTCAACCGTGGCAGTCCGGTGTTCTACAAACAGATCCAAGTTGGCCAAGTCAAAAGCTACCTGCTCTCTGAAGACCAGAGCACGGTCGAGATCAAGGTCTACATCGAACCGACCTATGCCAGCCTGGTGCGCAAACACACACGTTTCTGGAACGCCAGTGGCATCAGCATCGACGCCAACCTTTCCGGTGTAAAGGTGCGCAGCGAATCCCTTTCCAGCATCGTTGCTGGGGGCATCGCCTTCGCCACGCCGGAGAACCGCAAGGACAGCCCGCCGACTGATCCGAGCCTGCCCTTCCGTTTGTACGAAGATTTCGACGCCGCCGCAGCCGGTATCAGGGTCAAGGTCAAGCTCACCGACTTCGAAGGCCTTCAGGCGGGGCGCACCCCTGTCATGTACAAAGGCATCCAGGTCGGCAGCCTGAAAACCCTGAAGATCAACCCAGACCTTTCCAGTGCCAACGCGGAACTGACACTAGATCCCCTGGCCGAAGATTATCTGGTACAGGACACGCAATTCTGGGTCGTCAAGCCGTCTATTTCCCTGGCAGGAATCACTGGGCTTGAAGCCTTGGTCAAGGGTAACTACATCGCCATTCGCCCAGGAGATAAAGGGACCCCACCACAACGCGAGTACGTTGCCCGCGCCAAGGCACCGCCTTTGGACCTGCGTTCCCCTGGCCTGCACATGGTGCTGTTCACCGATAACCTCGGCTCCCTGGATGTCGGCAGCCCCATCCTCTACAAGCAGGTCAAGGTCGGCTCGGTACAGAGCTACCAGTTCTCACGCAAGAACAAGCAATTGGTGATCGGCGTCCACATCGAGAAGGAATACGAAAACCTGGTCAACGGCTCGACGCGCTTTTGGAATGCCAGCGGCGTCACCCTGACCGGTGGCCTCACCGGTGGAATCCAGGTCAAGAGTGAATCCCTGGCTAGCCTGATGGCCGGTGGTATCGCCTTCGAAACCCCAGAGCAGAACGTGCCGCTGAAAAAACGCATCCCGCGTTTCCGTCTGTTTGCCGACCGTGAGGCCGCCAACCAGCACGGCACCCTGGTGACCATCAAGGTCGACCGCGCCGACGGTATGCGCCCTGGCACGCCTGTGCGTTTCAAAGGCCTGGACGTGGGCAAGATTGAAAGTGTCGATCTCAGCGCCGACATGCAGTCAGTACTGCTCAGCGCCCGTATCACCCAGGTGGCAGACCGCATTGCACGCGTTGGTAGCCAATTCTGGGTAGTCAAGCCTGAGCTGGGCCTGATGAAAACGTCCAACCTGGAAACCCTGGTCACCGGGCAATACATTGAAGTCCAACCCGCGACGAAAAATGCCGGCCCACAAAAGAGTTTCGTCGCGCTGGATCAACCGCCAGAAGCAGTGCATCAGGAAGCTGGCTTGAGCCTGACCCTCAGCGCCGCGCGCCGTGGTTCGCTGAAAGAAGGTGTACCGGTCACTTACCGTGAAGTCACCGTTGGCAAGGTGACCGGCTACGAATTGGGTCAGACCGCAGACCGCGTATTGATCCATATCCTGATCGAGCCTAAATATGCACCACTGGTGCGAGGCGGTAGCCGCTTCTGGAATACCAGTGGGTTTGGCCTCGACTTCGGTCTATTCAAAGGCGCTACTGTGCGTACTGAATCCTTGGAGACTTTGGTTGCCGGTGGCATCGCCTTCGCGACACCGGACGGCGAGCGCATGGGCAATGCCGCCAGGCCACAACAAACCTTCCCGCTGTTCGACAAGTTTGAAGATGAATGGCTGACCTGGGCGCCTAAAATCCCACTCGGCAAATAAACTGAGTTGCGGCTATCGCGGGCAAGCCCGGTTCCCACATTGGAATGCCTATCTCTGTGGGAGCCGGGCTTGCCCGCGATAGGGGCCTTAAAATCACTACACATTTCATGCGCAAAAAAAGGCCGCGATCTGGAAGATCGCGGCCTTTTGCATTTCAGCGAAACAAATCAGACCTCATCCAACTCCGGCTCATCCGCCTGCACATTCATCGTCGCTTTCACCACATCGTGGCGACGGATGTACTTCCAGTCCGCCTCATCGATATAGATCCCGTTCGGTCCGCTACCACCTTCCAGGTCGATCGCCACCTGGGCTGACACCTGCGGCTTAACACTGGCCAGGATCGGCACAAAACCCAGCTGCAAGCTGGTCTCCAGCAAGGCTGCCTGGTTCTTCTCATCAATGTCCGCCGCCTCGTCGAGGTAGTACGGCAAGCGCACGCGTCCGGCCTGGTCGCGGTCCATCAAGTGCAGCAACAAGTACATGTTGGTCAGCGCCTTGATGGTCATGGTGGTGCCGTTGGACGCGGCACCATCGATGTCGGTATGGATCACCGGCTGGCCATGCACCTTGGTGATCTCGAACGCCAGTTCGAACAAGTCCTTAAGGCCCAACTGGTTATGGTTGGCAGCTACCAGGCGAGCCAGGTATTCCTTGGCTTCTTCGTTCTTGTTGTCCTGCTCGGCACTTTGGCTCAGATCGAACACCGACAGTGTCTCGCCTTCTTCATACTGGCCCGCACTGTGGATGATCTGGTCGATGTGCTTGAGCGCTTCCTTGTTCGGCGCCAGCACGATGCGGAAGCTTTGCAGGTTGGAGACCTGGCGTTTGTTGATCTCACGGTTGAACAACGCCAGTTGGTGTTCAAGGCTGTCATAGTCGCTACGGATATTGCGCAGGGTCCGCGCAATGTCGGTGACCGCCGCACGACGAGCCTTGCCCAGCGTCAGTGCTTCGTCGGTACGGTGCGCATAGGCGTTGATCAGCAGCTGCAGGCGACGCTCAACGTCATCCTCGCTGTCGAACTTGGCCACGCCCTTGAGGCGTACCTGGGCGTACAGCGCCTCGATCTGGCCATCGGCGCGCAACAGACCTTGCCAGCTGTCCTGATAGTCATTGAGCAGTGGCAGCAGATTGTCCATGGAGTCATCGACCGGGTCCATGAACGGCGTGCCGAACGGCAAGTCTGCCGGCAGCAACTGGCGACGGCGCAGCGCGTCATCCAGTGTGCGTTGCTTGGCTTCCATATCGCCGATCTGACGGCCCACCAGTTGCAGCTTGGCCGACAGTTGCTGAACGCGCTCGGTGAACGCATCGCTGGAGCGCTTCAGTTCATCCTGCGCCGCTTCCATCTGCGCCAGGTTTTCCAGCTTCTCGCCTTCTTCTGCGCTCAGGGTTTGCGCGCGGCGGAAATCTTCCAGGGCTTTTTGCGCATCCAGTACCTGCTGGTACAACGCTTCGGTCTGGGTTTTGCTCGCGGCGCGGTCAGAGGCTACGGCTTGTTGGGTTTTCAGTTGCTTGAGTTCTTTCTCCAGACGCTCTTTCTGGTCGCGCAATGCCGCGCGGTCTGCCAGGGCTTGCAACGCCGGCGGTTCAATATGAGAGATGTCGATGGACAGCCCCGGCACTTCAAAGCGCTCGCCCTTGAAGCCATCGAGGATCTGCTCCAGGGATTTGACCCACTGGCCATCCTCGTCCAGGGTGATGCCGTGCTCGCCCAATGGCAGGCTGAACAACGAACTGTTGAACAGGCGCATCAGACGCTCGACGTCCTGCTGTGAGAATTCCTCCCGCAGCTTGGCGTAGCTGTTGTTGTCGGCGTGATCGAGCTGCTGCTTGACCGACTTCAGGCGCTTTTCCAGGTCGCGCAGACGCTCGTCCAGATCTTCTGCGCTGAACTGTCGGGACTGCGCAAGGGCGCCCGCCAATTCATCGTGGGCATCCTTGGCCGCCAGCAACTGCTGCTCCAGCACTTTCACGTCATCCACCAGAGCAAAGCGATGCTTGAGCACCGACAGCTCGCCCAACCAACGCTGAATACCACTGATCTCACGCTCCAGGCGCATCAACTCCTGGGTGCCGCCGCGCTGGTCGTTCTGCAGCGCGTCCTGCTCATTACGGTAGTGCTCGGCCTGAATGGTCAGCTCTTCCTTGCGCGCACTGGCGTAGTCCGACCAGGTGCCAAGCAACGAATCGAGCAATGGCGACAGACGATGCAGTTTGCCGCGCAACACATCGCGCTGGCGAACGCCATTGGACAGGGCCTCGACTAATGGCCCTGCGGCCACCAGCGAGTTGTAATCCTGCTCCATGCGTCTTACATCGCGGAACGCTTCTTCGCACGCGGCGATGTAATCCACGCTGCCGGACCGCAGGCTATGTTCAAACGCATCGAGGAACAGCTGCTTGAGCTTGGCCGCGGTGATTTCGCGCATATGCAGCAGGTTGATAAACAGCGCGCGGAAGGTCTTCAGGCTTTGCTCACTGGTAGAGCGCAGGGGAATCAGCGTGAGGTCCAGCGGGATCGACGTGTGGCCGCCCACCAGCAAACGACGCAGTTCATCCGGCTTGAGTTCGTAGGCTTTCAAGCCTTCGCGCTCAAGGTTGGTGAACAGCTCTTTCTGACGCAGGCAGGTGTCGTTCTTCTGGTAGTGAGCCAAATCCAGCTTGCCTGCATAGGCAAAGAACTGGTGACCGAAACCACCGCCCGGGCCGCGTCCGACCACACCGATCACGTGCGGGCCGTGGGGCAGCGAGACTTCCACCAGGATGTAGCTGGTGTCGGTGGCAAAGTAGAAGCGCCGCGATTGTTCCAGGGTGTACTTGCCGAAACTCATGTCCGACATGCGCGCCAGGATCGGAAACTGCAAGGCGTTGATCGACGCGGATTTACCCAGGTTGTTCGCGCCATACACCGACAGCGGTTCTTCCAGCGGGAACAAACCCAGGCTGTAACCGGCAGTGTTCAATAGGGCGAAGCGGCGGATGCCGTAGCGTTCCTTACTCATGCGTCGGTCTCCTGTTCTTCGGCAATGGCGCGGGCCAGGGCGTCTTCTTCGCTTTCGTCCGCAAAGTCACTCAAGTCCAGCGGGTCATCGGTTTTCAGCAATTTCTCATCACTGTCTTCGTCGATGATCACCGGTGCCGGCAGCGGCAACACGCTGTGCACGCTGGCCGCGAGATCACGGTCTTGCTGCACCGACAGGCACACATCAAGGAAACGGTGCATGGGCGGCAGGAAGCGATAGATACCGTTGTCTTCGCTGGCAAAACCCAGCTGGGTCATGCGGCGCATGATTTTTTCTTCGAGTTCTTCCTGGGTTTGCACTTCGGCCTGGATAAACAGGTCGCGGTACTTCTCCAGCAGCGACGGCAGTTCATCACGGCCCAGGCTGCCACCATCGAGCACGGCAATCGGGTCGCGGCCCCGGTCGGCCAGGTGCTCGACGATGATGAAGGTGAACAACGCCAGGCGCTGGGCGGTCTTGTTCACCTGCGCGGCGGCCACGGCGGTGTCCGGCACGAAGTAGTAGAAGCCACGGGTATCGCACACCAGTTCAAAGCCCAGGGCCTTGAACAGCGTGCGGTACTGGTCCTGGAAGTTCGACAGTTGCGCGTACAGCTCCGGGTCGCGGCGGCTGACGTGATAACCCTTGAACAGCTCGCGAAAGATCGGCGCCAGTTGGGACAGTTCGGATAGATCAAGATGCATGGGGTGTACTCGCAGAGTGCTCGGCGGCGTCGGATCCGGCCGGGAGCAGGGCGAAGGAGCGCAGGCTGACCTGGTGCTCGGTTGTGTGGTACTCGCGGCGTTCCAGGCGTTCGCGCTTGAAGCGTTTTTCGCGGGACAGGCGTGAGAACCAGTACAGCAATTCGTCGGTGGCGCCGTCCGGTTCCTGCTCCAGCAGCCAGGTCATCAGGTCCGGCATCGGCAGCGCGTCTTCGCAGCGCTCGAGCATCTCCTTGACCGTGCGCGGCGCGCGCTGGGCGTCGCCCTTGTGGGACTTGTGCGCCTTGGGGAACCGTGCCGGTTTCGGCTCGAAATTCGCCAGGGCATACACATACGCCTCGACCTGGCTGGCACTGCCGAGAAAGGTACTTTGCGGTCGGGTAAACATCGGCATCGCCGCTTGCGGCACCGCGTCCAGGCCCTTGCGGCGAATCGCCGACAACGCCAGCGCCGCGCCACGGGTCACGGCGTTGTGCCGGCGCGCTTCTTCACGCAGCGGCAGCAGCAGTTCCCGCGCATGACGCAAGGTCAGTTGGGCGCTGGTCTGCATTTCGAGGATGCGTGCGTGGGTACGCAGCAACATGTCATCGTCCACCAGGTGGCCGAGTCGTTGCTGCTCGGTGAGCATGCGCAGCAGCACATTTTCCACCTTGCGCACGCCTTGTTCGAAGGCGCCATCGGCGTTCACCAGTTGGATCATCGGTTCGACGTATTCGTCCCAGGTCGCCAGGACTTCGGCGTAACGCTGGCGCAACGGGATCTGCCGGTCGCTGGTCTTGGCCCGGTCGGCCACGGCGGCGAGGGCCTGTTCGTCATTGGCGAGCTTTTTCAGCACGTCCCGCACGCGCATGTCGAGCAGGCGCAGTTGGCGGGCGAGGTCGTGGCCATCACGGATGTCGAAGGCGTCCTGGATATAACCGGCCAGGCGCTCGAGGTGACGCAGGTAGGCTTCGATTTCCAGGCACAGGCCAAGCCGGTGCTCCTTGCGAAGATAAGCCAGGAAGTCATGGATCTGTGCGTTGAGCTCGAAACGGTTCGGGCTCTTGGCGACAGGCACCAGGATGTCCAGGCGAATCCACACGTCCAACAGGCTGGTAATGTCCTGTGGTGTGCTGTCCAGTTGTTGGGCCGCCAATTGCGCGCGCAACTCGCCAAGGCTCAAGGTGCCTTGGTCGAAGTGTTCGCACAGTGGCTCAAGCAGGGCCCAGTGTTCGGCGAGGGCGCGCAAGACGCGCTTGGGTTCGATCATCGGAATGGCCGGCTGGTTGGCGATTAAAAGTCGCGATTGTACTGCATCGGACGCGGGATTTATCCACAGCCGGTCAGTGCGCAGTGGGCGATTGTTGCCGAACAGCGGTAGAATCCCCGCTCTTTAGTTATCCACAAGTGGCCGAGCTGTGCTTATCGAGTCCCGACGTCGCGCTTACTTGACCGCCATGCAGGTGGTCAACTGGCTGCCCCGCACCGAACTGCCGTTTGCCGCGCCCTCGCGGCCGGAGCTGTTGCAGGGGCTTGAGCCCTATGAGGCGTTCGAGTCGTCGGGTGAGGAGGCGGCCGCGCCGGTGGCGGTGGTCAAGCCTGCACCTGAAGCGCGCCCGGTCGTTGAGCGGGCGAAGGTGGAAGTACCGCGGCCGTCACCGGTGACCAAGGCAGCCAAGGTCGTGGAAGAGGTAGCCCCGGTGGTCAAGGCCCCGGTGGTGCCACCACCGCGTTTCGCCCTGCAATTGCTGCGGGCCGGACGCTGCCTGCTGCTGGTCGAGTTGCCTACCGGCGAACGCTTCCAGACCCGCGACCCCGCCTACATGCTGCTCAAGGACATGCTGCGCGCCGCCGGCTTGCCCGACAGCCCGCAAATCGTCGGGGACCCGGTGCGCTGGCCGCTGCTGGTGCGCGGCAACATGGACCAGGGTCCGGAAGCGGCTCGGGATTTTGTGCAAGGTTTTGTGTCGGCACGCCTGGAAGACGAACCCTGCGTGTGCCTGTGGCTGATCGGCCTGCCTGCGGTGCGCTTTGCCGGCGAAGCCAATGCCGAAGCCTGGTACCGCGAACTGCAGGTCGAAGGCCTGGGCTCGGTGTGGGCCCTGCCGGGCCTGGAATTATTAATGGAAGAGCCACAGCGTAAGGCTGATGTCTGGCAAGCCATGCGCCGGCTGATGGCGCGCTGGAAAACAACCGATGAGTGAGGCTTTATCCTTCCGCCCGATGACCGAGGCTGACCTCGACGCCGTGCTGAAAATCGAATACGCGGCGTTCAGCCACCCCTGGACCCGTGGGATCTTTCTCGACGGGCTGGGCAAATACCAGATCTGGTTGATGTTTGAAGGTGAACAGCAAGTAGGACATGGGGTGGTGCAGATCATCCTTGATGAGGCGCACCTGCTGAACATCACCGTCAAGCCGGAAAACCAGGGCCGAGGCCTTGGCCTGGCGCTGTTGGAACACCTGATGTCCCGCGCCTACGCCGCCAGTGCGCGTGAGTGCTTCCTGGAAGTGCGCGACAGCAATACCGGCGCGTTCCGCCTGTATGAGCGTTACGGCTTCAACGAAATAGGCCGCCGCCGCGACTATTACCCCGCCGTAGGCGGCCGCGAAGATGCGGTCGTAATGGCTTGCACGCTGGTCGACTAAACGACACGCCCTTGTAGGAGCCCGGCTTGCCGGCGATGGCGATCTTGAGAGCGCTATCGCCGGCACGCCGGGCTCCTACAGGTCGAGATTAATAGTCTGGGCGAAGGTGAATCAGGGTTTACCGTCTATCGGGTCGATATCCGCCAGTTCGGCCTCATCCAACCCAGTACCCCCGCCAATTTCAACTTCATCGACGATGCTCAGGTCGTAATTCGCCGGGTTATCCTCGCCTTCTTCCCGGGCATCTCGCGCACCATCCTCACGGATCAACGTTTCCGGGCTTAAATCATCATCCGTCGGCTCGTGATCATCTGTGGACGCGCCGGTGAAACCTGCTTCACGCACCCGTTCGTCGGGCATTCGGTGTTCACGTTCGCGACGAGGGATCTCATCGCCGATCTCCGCCGTCGGTTCCTCTTCGTCAAAATCCAGTTCGCGCATCGAGCCCATGCGGTCCTCATTGTCATCTATGGGTTCAGGCTGCGTAGCGCCGTAGGGACGTCGTGATTCAGTCATGGCTAATCCTCATACTGTGGGGCTTATAGTGTGTGGACAGGCTGCGCGGCCCAAAGATTCAAGCTAATTCACGCTTGTTATTCACCGGCAGGGCGTGACCTGGACGTGGGGTTGTCAGTCACAAAACTGCGCATCATTCCTGAGGCTTTCCCTGATGAACGAACTACAAGACCTGCTTGATAACAACGAACGCTGGGCGGACGCGATCAAACAGGAAGATCCCGAATTCTTCGCCAAGCTCGCCCGCCAGCAAACCCCGGAATACCTGTGGATCGGCTGTTCCGACGCCCGCGTGCCGGCAAACGAGATCGTGGGCATGCTGCCGGGTGACCTGTTTGTGCACCGCAACGTGGCCAACGTGGTGCTGCACACCGACCTCAATTGCCTGTCGGTGATCCAGTACGCAGTGGACGTGCTCAAGGTCAAACACATCCTCGTCACCGGCCACTATGGCTGCGGCGGCGTGCGCGCCTCGATGCAGGACCGCCAATTCGGCCTGATCGACGGCTGGCTGCGCACCATTCGCGACCTCTACTACGAAAACCGTGACGTGCTGGCCCAGTTGCCGACCGAAGAAGAGCGCGTCGACCGTATGTGCGAGCTGAACGTGATCCAGCAAGTGGCCAACGTCGGCCACACCAGCATTGTGCAAAATGCCTGGCACCGTGGGCAGAGCCTGTCGATCCATGGCTGCATCTATGGCATCAAGGATGGGCGCTGGAAGAGCTTGAACACCACGATCAGTGGTTTCGAGCAATTGCCGCCGCAGTACCGCCTGCGTCCGTTGGGCGAAGCCTAAGGGCGTTTTCGCTCACGCCACTGGGCCATGAATGCCTGGCCCTCGGCGTTCAGCAGCTCGTCGTGACCGGTAATCCAGCCTCGGCAGTTCAGCTCTGCGCATTGGCATGCGAACTGCCGGAACAGCACGTCTTCGGTCATGGCGTAATCCATGGTCAGCAGCTCGCCTGGGTGGATTTCACACAGGGTCCAGGCCTCCAGGTAGTGCAGGTCGAGAAACACATTCGGTTTGCATGAATGTGAAAACAGGCCACTGAACCAACAGTCGTAGAGGTGGGTACGCGACGATAGCTGCAACGTGTGCAGGCGTCGCTCGCTCAGGGCGTAGCCGGAGACTTTGGCGATGCACACACGGCTGTCAAAGGCCGTGCGTGCCCTGATTCCGACCCCCACGCCTTCAATGTTCAGCACCACTTCGAATTTCTCGCTCGAAGGGTAGCCCTTACCGAGCGTGGGCTTGAACGGGTAGAGACAGTCGCTCACAGCAGTTTCAGCCTTATCCTTGGCCTGAGTTTTCATGACTCTCCTGGTTTAGGCTGCATCGACTTGCGGGTGGTGTCTGACTACCAGTCTTGCAGCTGATGGGCGCCGCCCCAGACTCGCTGAAGATGGGACCGATTTCTACTGTCAATGTTGACAGTAGAAATCGGTCTTTTTGTACGAACTACAGCGCCGGGGCCGCAATGGTTGGGGTGGGGGCGGCATTCTTGAGTTGTTTCAACTGCGTCTTGATGGCGGGCGTGGCGCATTTCGCGTTCGCATCCTCCGGGGACAAGTTGCGCACCGAGGTGTAGAACAATTCACAGGTCTGCTCCTTGCGTGTGACCTGCCACGTATTCATGCACGCCTTGAGCAACACGTTCGGATCACTCGCGGGTTTCTGACCCATTCCGGCCTGCCAGCAGGCGGCGCTCAGGTCTTGCCCCATCACCTTCAAGCCGGCCTCGTCGGCTTTCTGTTCATTACCGTCGTAGGTGTCGGGGCTTGCGGCATACCAGATGTAGCTTGGATGGTTGGCGCCCAGCACTGACACGCTCTTGCCTGCCGTCGGGCTGATCTGCGCCAGGCCCAGCACTCCCACGGTCTGGCCGTACTGCTGCTTGATCCAGTTTCGCACCGGTGCGCCAAACGCCACCATCGGCAACGCGCCTTTGGCGGGCAGGCTCAGTTCCTGGACCATGCGTGTCTGGTAGTCGGTGAAGTAGCTGTAGACGGTTTCCAGGTCCTTGCCCGCGTTGGAGGGCGCGGCGATAGGGGCGATATCGATGATGGTCTGGTAAGCCGGCGTTTCGGTGGCCGGGATGCCATTGTCCGTGAGCAGGGTGGCCCAGCGGTCGGTGGTGGCGGATTCCAGATAGTCCTGGGCCTGGGTCAGCGAGTAATCCGGCGGGAAGTGCAGCAGTTCGATGCTCTTGCGGTTTTCCAGGGCCATGCCTAATGGCAGGAACAAGTACCAGTTGTAGGCCCATTTGCCGTCAGTGTTGAGTTTGTTGGCGCCTTGGTAGGCCAGGTCGGCGGTATTGAGCAGCGTGGTCAGGGGGTGACCGTAACTGTCAGGCACACCGCTGAAGGTCGCTGAGACCTGCCCGTCATGGGTCTTGACGCTGACTTTAGCGCGGCTGTAGCCATCCCGTTGCAGGCTCTGGTTCAAATAATGTTCAGCCGTCTGCTCCAGCGTCCATGGCCGAAAGCAGATCACATTGCAATTGTTGGGGAAGGCGAACAGTTGGGTCACGCGTTGCGTACTCCCCAATGGCACCTCGATGTCGGCCTGTACGACCGCACTCGCCATCAGTGCGGCCAGGGTGAAGGACAACCTGGTCGGTTTAAACATTGTTGTTTCCTTGTCAGCGAAAGCCCGTCTACGCGGGGTGAAAGCCCACCTCCACACAGTAGCGGTTGACCAGGAAAACCGCGTGTTAAATCGCCAGGCGTGTCGCTATTGGATAAGAAAACCTACAGGCTGAACTGTAACGCGTTGCTCAAGTCGCCCATGGGTTTCTGGCCACGGGCGGTCATCGCGTCGTCCCGCTGTTTGAGGCCGTCCAATGTCTCCAACTGGAATACGCGGGTGATCAAGCGCAGGATCGACGCCGTGTCGTACACCGTATGGTCCACCGTGCCTTTGCGCGCGAATGGCGACACCACAATCGCCGGAACCCGCGTGCCAGGGCCCCAGCGGTCGCCCTTGGGCGGGGCCACGTGGTCCCACCAACCACCGTTTTCATCGACGGTGACCACCACCACCATGTTTTTCCACTGCGGGCTCTCTTGCAGCACCTTCAAGGCACGGGCGATATGGCGGTCGCCCGAGGCCACGTCGGCGTAGCCAGCATGCATATTCAGGTTGCCCTGAGGCTTGTAGAAGGTCACGGCGGGCAGTTTGCCGGCTTGGGCGTCGGCGAAGAACTTGTTGGTGCTGGACTCATCACCCAAACCGCCATCGCGCAGGCGCTTGTCACGCTCGGCGCGATTCTCCGGGCCTTGCTGCTTGAAGTAATTGAATGGCTGGTGGTGATACTGGAAGTTAGGAATCTTCGGGATACCGCCCGAATCCTTGAACTGCTCCAAGGTGGCTTGCCAAGCACCGGCATACCAGGCCCAGTCGACATTCTTTTTCGAGAGTTTGTCGCCGATGTGTTCGTGGGTTTGCGGAACCAGCACGTTGGGCAGGTCGGGTTTGGAGTAATCCGGGTTTTCCGGGTCGCGGATCCAGGTCGGCCAGTAAGGCGGCGCCAGGGTGTTCACGCCGTAACCGTCCGGGGTCAACGCACTAGGGCCGAACTGTGGCGGGCCGGTCATCGCGCTGGCCGGGGACTTGTCCAACGGCTTGAGGCGCGGGTCGGTTGGGTCATCGCTTTGCAGCGTGGCGATCTGCGCCTTAGCCACCGATTGCGCGGCATTCGGGTAAAACGGCGCGGTGGCGCTGATCAGGTACTGATGGTTGAGGAACGAGCCACCAAATGCCCCCTGGAAGAAGTTGTCGCAGAGTACAAACTCCTTGGCCACGTCCCACAGGCGCAGGGAATAACGGCTCTGGGCGTAATGACCCATCACCAGGCCGCCCGAGTCGGCCCAGGCGACGAAGTTGTCGTTCTTGCCGCCGTTGATCTGCATCTGGTTCTGGTAGAACACGTGCCACAAGTCCCGGGTGACCAGGCTCAGGGGCAGGTCTTCCGCGTTCGGGCCCTTAAGCGCGAACGGTGCGTTAGGCAGGTTTTCCTGGAATTGCACTTCGCTGGGGTAGGTCACCCCGTCCACCGTTTGCGGCCCGACTTGCAGCACGCCACCCCAGGCCGGTGGCAGGGTGGTCAGCGGGCTGCCGTCGCGATCGCGTTGCTGTGTGTCGGCGGCGGACAGTGCTGACAGCGGTTTCTCCACCCCCGGGAAATCTGCAAACAGATTGTTGAAGCTGCGGTTCTCGGCATAGATCACCACCACGGTTTTCACCTGATCGTGCAGTGCCTTGTCCAACTCTTGCGACGTGAGCGGACGTGCAACCGGTTTGCCCGGCGCTTCGCTGGTGTTGCCGCAGGCACTTAACGTCGCGCCGACCCCCAACACCGCTGCGCCTCCCAGGAAGCGCCGGCGGCTGGTGTCGACCGGCGGCTGGGCTGCGGAATCGGGGGAAGGGCGGTCTTCGTGCTCGTCACTCATTGCGGGGGAGTCCTTGGCGAAATGTTGCAAGATATTTCGCAGGACGGTAGCAATGCAATGTGACGGAACGAAGACAGTGATTTCACAGCAGACGCAGTGCCAGTTGGCTGCCGGCGCGCAAGTACTCCACTTGGGCCGTCACCGCATCCTTGACGATGGCCTCGCCCGTGTCGGTCAGCTTGGCCTTCTTTGCATCGATGACACTGGTCTGCAACAACTGCATCGCCACGTCGATGGATTTCTGGAACGCGGTGATGTTGTTATGCAGGCCGAACTCCTTGATCACGGCGGCCATGCGGCGGTCGGCGTCGTCGCGCAATGTTCGGTATTCAGGAACCGAAACCTTGTCGTCCTTGTAGATATCAGTGATCAGTTCTTCCAGCGATTTGGAGAGGGGCGTCATCGGATTTTCCTTGGTGTCAGGTGAGGAGAAAGCCGAGACAGGTTAATCAAAGGCATTGGCGGGAGGAGTCAGCAAGGGCCATCCATCTGAGTGAGATAAGACCACGCGTTTGGACAGAGAGTTGGCTTCTATCTTGTCGATTGTATTCAGGGCCAGGTGTTTTATATGCATGTGTCTACCGGCGACCTGCACTGCTGGGCTGGTTAGATACTGGCTGCCATTGAGGTGAACCGTGAAACCTTCAACCGCCCTTGACCTACAGCGAGCCGCCGTCAGAGAGGTGGTAGGACGCTTTCGCATCTCAAACCCAAGAGTATTCGGGTCTGTGTTGCTGGGGACCGACCAAGAGGGCAGTGATCTGGATTTGTTGGTCGATGCTCCGCCGGGAACGACCCTTTTTGATCTTGGCGGGCTGCAGGTCGAGCTTGAGGATCTGCTTGGGGTCAATGTGGACTTGCTGACGCCTGCTGATTTGCCGTTGAAGTTTCGCGCGAAAGTGTTGGCAGAGGCGCGGCCAGTACCCGGATTTTGCGGCAGCTCACTCACAAGTGCCATGGCGTAGCATGCGCGGAATGCGCAACCGAATCGCCCACGGTTACTTCGATATTAACCTTGATGTGGTTTGGAACACGATCCAGAGCGCTTTACCTGATTTATTGGAGCGTCTTCCCGTCGCAGTTGTATGAAGCACCCGTTGCAACAA
Organism: Pseudomonas sp. TWR1-1-4; assembly: GCF_049897165.1. NCBI lineage: Bacteria > Pseudomonadati > Pseudomonadota > Gammaproteobacteria > Pseudomonadales > Pseudomonadaceae > Pseudomonas > Pseudomonas sp. TWR1-1-4. The sequence goes on from NZ_JAFCVS010000007.1 coordinate 16,276, forward strand.
CAGGTGCTTCATCCGTTGATCAAGGCATGACCGGCGGCAAATACTTCAACGTCGTTCCCAGCGCCCACAGCAAGAACAACACCAGCGGTGTGTGCACCAGCAACTGCACGAACGAAAACCCGATCAAATCCCGCGCCTTCAACCCCAGCACTCCCAGCAACGGCAGCATATAGAACGGGTTGATCAGGTTCGGCAGCGCTTCGGCGGCGTTGTAGATCTGCACCGCCCAGCCCAGGTGGTACTGCAGGTCATTGGCGACTTGCATCACGTAGGGCGCTTCGATAATCCACTTGCCGCCGCCCGACGGAATGAAGAAACCGAGCACCGCCGAGTAAACGCCCATCAGCAGCGCGTAGGTGTCGTGGGAGGCGATGGAAGTGAAGAAGGTCGAGATGTGGTGTGCCAGAGTCTGGCCGTCACCGCCTTTGACGACGGTCATCAGCGCGGCAATCGAGCCGTACAGCGGGAACTGGATCAGCACGCCGGTGGTGGTCGGCACTGCACGGGCCACCGCATCGAGGAAGCTGCGCGGGCGCCAGTGCAGCAGGGCGCCGGCCATGATGAACAGGAAGTTGTAGGTGTTCAGCCCCGAGATTGCACTGATCGCCGGCTTGGTCGAAAACTCATGGAACAGCCAACCCGCCGCCAGCAATGCCAGGAGAATGGTCAGCAACGGGCTGTGCTCCAGCCACTCTCCGGGGCGAGTCGGTGCTTGTATCTTGGGCAAGTTGAACGCCGGGTCGACGCCGCAGGCCTTGGCATCACGCGCGCTGTTCGGGCCGGGGGCGGTGGCGTAGGCGATGATCAGCGAGACCACGATCAATGCCAGCAGCAGCACGCCGGATTGCCACAGGAAGATGGTGTCGGTGAACGGGATCACACCGGTGATCGACAGGATCGACGGCGGCAGGCTGGCCGGGTTGGCCTGCAACTGCGCGGCCGACGACGACAACCCCAACGCCCACACGGCGCCCAGCCCCAGATACGCCGCCGCACCGGCTGCGCGGTAATCCATCTTCAAATCCGTACGACGTGCCAGCGCCCGTACCAGCAAGCCGCCGAATACCAGGGACAGGCCCCAGTTCAGCAAGGAGGCGACCATCGAGATCAACGCCACCCAGGCCACGGCGGAGCGGCCGTTCTTGGGGGTACGCGCCAGGCGGTCGATCAGTTTCACCGCGGGCGGCGAGCTGGCCACCACATAACCCCCGATCACCACAAAGGCCATCTGCATGGTGAAGGGGATCAGGCTCCAGAACCCGTCACCGAACGCTTTGGCGGCTTCGCTTGGCGCGGCGCCCATGCCCAGGGTCGCCACGGCGACGATGATCACGGCAAGTGCCGCAAACACCCAGGAGTCGGGAAACCAGCGTTCGGCGAAGTTGGAGCAACGCAGGGCAAATCGGGCATAGCGGCTTTCTTCGATAGCGTCGGCCACGAGTCTTTCCTCTTATAGTTATTAGGGTGCAGGCAATTTTCCGGCATGTTCCGCTACAGCCATTGATATGGGAATGCAGTTATCTTCATCGATCAATGAGGAAAACAAATATATCTGCCGCGATTGCCATCATTGGGCTCAGCTCATAACCTGCACGCCATTTTGTTTGTCTGCCGAGCCTCTACATGACTGCCACCTTTCCTACACAGGCGCAGCGTTTTTCCCGCTCCGACTACAAAACCCTGGGCCTGGCCGCCTTGGGCGGTGCCCTGGAAATCTACGACTTCATCATCTTCGTGTTTTTCGCGCTGACCTTGAGCCAACTGTTCTTCCCGCCGGAAATGCCCGAGTGGCTGCGCCTGCTGCAAAGTTTCGGCATTTTCGTCACCGGATACCTGGCGCGCCCGCTGGGCGGCATCCTGATGGCGCACTTCGCCGATCACCTTGGACGCAAGCGCGTGTTCAGCCTGAGCATCCTGATGATGGCGCTGCCCTGCCTGCTGATCGGGATCATGCCAACCTACGCGCAAATCGGTTATTTCGCGCCCCTGATCCTGCTGGCGCTGCGCGTGCTGCAAGGCGCCGCCGTGGGCGGTGAAGTACCCAGCGCCTGGACCTTTGTCGCTGAACACGCGCCGACCCACCATCGTGGTTACGCCCTGGGCTTCCTGCAAGCTGGCCTGACCTTCGGCTACCTGCTCGGTGCACTGACAGCGACCCTGCTGGCGCAAGTCTTCTCCCCGGCCGAAATCCTCGACTACGCCTGGCGCTTTCCCTTCCTGCTCGGTGGTGTGTTCGGCGTGATTGGCGTGTGGTTGCGTCGCTGGCTCAGCGAGACCCCGGTGTTCCTCGAAATGCAGGCCCGCCGCCAGGCCGCCGCCGAACTCCCCCTGCGCACCGTGTTGCGTGACCACCGCGCCGTGTTGTTACCGGCAATGATCCTCACCTGCGTGCTCACCTCCGCCGTGGTGGTGCTGGTGGTCATCACCCCGACCATGATGCAGAAAACCTTCGGCATGAGCCCTAGCCACACATTCGCCTTGAGCGCCCTAGGTATCGTGTTCCTCAATATCGGTTGTGTGCTGGCGGGCTTGCTGGTCGACCGTATCGGCGCCTGGCGCGCGGTGCTGGTCTACAGCCTGTTGCTGCCGGTGGGGATTGCGGTCCTGTACGCCAGCCTGATCAGCGGGGGGATCTGGCTGGGTGCGGCGTACGCCGTGGCGGGCCTGAGTTGTGGCGTGGTGGGCGCGGTGCCGTCGGTGATGGTCGGCCTGTTTCCAGCGCAGGTGCGGGTGTCGGGGATTTCCTTCACCTACAACATTGCCTACGCGCTATGGGCGAGTACCACGCCGTTGTTGCTGATTGCGCTGATGCCGACCAGCCCGTGGATTTGCGTGGGGTATTGCGTGGTGATGGGGGCGGTAGGGGTGGGGAGTGTGGCGCTGTTTGGTAAGCGCCACAGCTTGGCTGCCTAGGTTTTAAGTCAAGAAGTGCCAGAGCAGTAGCGTTCCGACTAGACCAACGACTGAAACAATGGTCTGCAACACCGACCACACCCAGATCGTCTGTTTCAACTGCAAGCCAAAGTACTCACGCACCATCCAGAACCCGGCGTCGTTGACGTGGCAGAAGAACACCGAACCGGCGCCGATTGCCAGGGCTACCAGCGAACTCTGTGTCGCCGCCAGCCCGGCCATCATCGGTGCGAGGATGCCGGCGGTCGTCGTTGTGGCGACGGTGGCCGACCCGGTTGCCTGGCGCAAGGCCACGGCGATCAACCAAGCCAGCAGCAGGTAGGGCATGTGCGCGCCTTCGGCGACCTTGCTGATGGTCTGGCTCACGCCAGCATCCAACAGGGTTTGCTTGAGACCACCACCGGCGCCGATGGTCAGCAGCAACACGGCGATGGGCGCGAGCGCCTTGCGCAGGGTGTTGCCGACCTCGGCGCGCGGCATGCCGGCGGCCCAGCCCAGGCAGATCACGGCGGCGATCACGGCCAGGCCGAGGGCGATCAGCGGTTCGCCAAGGAATTTCAAGGTCAGGCCGACGGTGCTTTCAGCCGGCAGCGCGACCTTGGCCAAGGTGCTGCCCAGCATCAGAATCACAGGCAGCAGAATGATCAACAACGACACACCAAAGCTAGGCTGGCGCGGCGCCTTGGGCGGTGCGCTGAACAGCGCGCCGATGTCGGCAGGCTCATCTACATGCAGGCGCTTGGATAGCCAGTTGCCGTAGATCGGGCCCGCCAGGATCACTGCTGGCACCGCCAGGCAGAAGCCCAGCAACATGGTCAGGCCCAGGTCGGCGTGCAACGCGCCCACCGCAATCAGTGGCCCCGGATGCGGTGGCATCAGGGCGTGCAACGTGGTCATACCCGCCAGTGCCGGGATGGCGATTTTCAGCAACGGCTGGTTCGAACGTTTAGCCATCACAAAGATGATCGGTACCATCATCACCAGGCCCACTTCGAAAAACAGCGGCAGGCCGATCACCATGGCGACCAACGCCATCACCCAGGGCAATGACTTGCCCTTGCCCAACCCGAGCAAGGTAGTGGCGATGCGGTCGGCTGCACCGGATTCCGCCATCAGCGCGCCGAGCATCGAGCCCAGGGCGATGATGATCCCGGCTTCACCGAGGATGGCTCCGGCGCCTTTACTGAATGCCTTGGCCACTTCTTCCGGCGGCAGGCCGGCGCCGACACCGGCGATAAACGTGCCGATCAGGATCGACAGGAACGGCGGTAATTTGGTCGCACTGATCAGCACGATGATGCTGGCGATGGCCAGCAGTACACAGAGCATAAGGCGGGTGTCGTGGACCATCCACGCGGCAGTCGATAACTCCAAAACAGGACTCCTTATCGAACAGGTTGGAAAAATTGTTTCTTTTTGTTTCCTGTTCGAAAAGCATACCTGATAGAACCGTTGCAGAGCGCTCGTGTACGATTTTGGTGCGCCAAAAATAACGGTGGGCTGGCGTGCAGATGACAACTTTGCAAGGCATGCCAATGTTTTTGCGCCAGGGCTCTATCTTTGTAGGAGCCGGCTTGCCGGCGATGGCGTCCGTAAGCTCGACGCCTACCGTCAACATCACTATCGCCGGCAAGCCGGCTCCTACAACAGATCAGGAGCACTCCGCATGAGCGCAGGACACAACCACGCCCAAGTACGCGCCGGCCACGAACGCAAGCTATGGATCGCCTTGGGCCTGACTGGCAGCTTCATGATTGCCGAAGTGATCGGGGCCTTCGTCACCGGCAGCCTGGCACTGTTATCCGATGCCGCGCACATGATGACCGACGCCCTGGCCCTGGCGATTTCCCTGGTGGCCATCCAGATTGCCAAGCGCCCGGCCGACCGCAAGCGCACCTTCGGCTATGCGCGGTTCGAGATCCTGGCCGCAGCGTTCAATGCATTGCTGTTGTTCGCCGTGGCGTTCTACATCCTGTATGAGGCGTACCAACGGTTACAGGCGCCCGCTGAAATCCAGTCCACCGGCATGCTGTTGATTGCGGTGCTGGGGCTGATCGTCAACCTGATCTCCATGCGCCTGCTCAGCGCGGCCAGCGGCGAGAGCCTCAACGTCAAGGGCGCTTACCTGGAAGTGTGGAGTGACATGCTCGGTTCCATCGGCGTGATTATTGCGGCGGTGTTGATCATGTTCACCGGCTGGGGCTGGGTCGACTCGTTGGTCGCGGCGGCCATCGGTTTCTGGGTGTTGCCACGCACCTGGACGTTGCTCAAGGAGAGCATGAACGTGCTGCTGCAAGGCGTGCCGGACGGCGTGGATATCGACCAGATCGAACAAAACATTCGCCGCGTGCCGGGGGTCAAGGACGTGCATGACCTGCACATCTGGGCCCTGACCAGCGGCAAAAATGTGTTGAGTACTCACTTGGTCGCCGATGCGGCCCAGGGCTCCGAGCAACAGATTCTGCGACGAGTGACGGCATTACTGCATGAACAATTCGATATTTCCCACGCCACTATTCAGGTCGAAGGGGAGGGCTTCCAGCATGACGAGCATGACGAAGTGCATGCCTGATCCTGGCTAACGGATTTGTAATGTTCTGCCCACCGCCCTGATAAGTACCGAACGCTACATTGCCCCCGCTGGGAAACCTCAGCGACTTCATGGGCGTGGAACTTTCGTTATGGCACTTTCGGTTAGAACACTGTTGGGGGCGGCGGCATTGTGGGCTGCCGCATGCGCTGCCCAGGCACAAACCCTCACCCTCGACTCGGCCCTGCAAACTGCCTTCGCCAACAACCCGGACCTGGCGGCCGCGCAATGGGAGATCGACATTGCCCAGGGTGGTCGTCAGCAAGCGGGGTTGATTCCCAATCCGGTGGCCTCATGGGATGTGGAGGACACTCGCCGTGACTCCCGCACCACCAGCATCAAGATCAGCCAGGCCCTGGAGCTGGGCGGCAAACGGGGGGCGCGCATCGATGTGGCGTCCCGCGTCCAGGACGCCGCCGCGTTGACCTTGGAGCAGCGTCGCAACACCCTGCGCGCCGAAGTCATCGACAACTACTACGGCGCTCTGCGTGCCCAGGAACGCCTCGACCTGGCGCAGCGTTCCATGGCCGTGGCCGAACGGGGCTTGGTCGTCGCCAACGGTCGGGTGACAGCAGGCAAAGCCTCGCCGGTGGAAGCCACAAGAGCCCAAGTGCAAGTTTCGGAGATTCGCCTGGAACTTGACCGCGCGCAAATTGGCCTTGCCGATGCCTACCGTCGCCTGGCCGCCAGCACGGGCAGCGCCGCGCCGAACTTCCAGGCTGTCGCCACACAAAACCTGTCCGCACCGACCGTGCCGTCAGCCACCCAGTTGCTGGCGCGCCTTGAGCAGACCGCCGAGTTGCGCCTGGCCGAACTGAGCATCCTGCAAAACGAAGCCAGCGTTGGCCTGGAAAAAGCCCAGCGCATTCCCGATCTCGACGTGTCCATCGGCAGCCAGTACGACGCCAGCGTGCGTGAGCGGGTGAACCTGGTGGGGGTGTCGATGCCAATCCCGTTGTTCAACCGCAATCAGGGCAACGTTCTCGCCGCCACTCGTCGTGCCGACCAGGCTCGCGATCTGCGTAACGCCACCGAGTTGCGCCTGCGTACCGAAACCCGCCAGGCCCTCGACCTGTGGCAGTCCGCGAATACCGAAGTGCGCGCGTTCAATCAGCAGATCCTGCCCGCCGCCCAAAGCGCGGTGGACAGCGCCACCCGCGGTTTTGAAATGGGCAAGTTCGGCTTTCTCGACGTGCTGGATGCCCAGCGCACCCTGATCGCGGCGCGCACGCAGTACCTCACCGCCACCGCCCAGGCCACTGATGCCTGGGTGCGTATCGAACGGATTTACGGCGACCTCGCCCGCTTTTGATTTCCTTTGGAGTCCTCTATGAACAACAGACACGGCGTGGCACTCGCCGTCGCCTTGAGCCTGATGCTGTCCGGTTTTGCGAAGGCCGATGAAGAAGGCGAACTCGAACTCACCGAACAGCAGATCCAGGCCGCCGGCATTCAAATCGCTGAGGCTCAACCGCGTTCGGTCAGCACCTTGCTGGTGCTTCCGGGCGAGGTACGTTTCGACGAGGACCGTACCTCCCACATCCTCCCGCGCACGGCGGGTGTGGTGGAGTCGGTGAAGGTCAACCTCGGTCAGTCGGTGAAGAAGGGCGAGCTGTTGGCGGTGATCGCCAGCCAGCAGATTTCCGATCAGCGCAGCGAGTTGGCGGCCAGCGAGCGGCGGGTCGAGCTGGCGCGCACCACCTTGCAGCGCGAACGCCAATTGTGGCAGGACAAAATCTCCGCCGAGCAGGATTACTTGCTGGCGCGCCAAACCCTGCAAGAAGCCGAAATCGCCCTGAACAATGCGCGACAAAAGATGACCGCCCTCAGTGGCAGTGCTGTGCTGGTCGGTGGCAATCGTTATGAATTGCGTGCGCCGTTCGCCGGCGTGGTGGTGGAAAAACACCTGGGTGTCGGTGAAGTCGTGAGTGAGACGACTAACGCCTTCATCCTCTCGGACCTGTCCCAGGTGTGGGTCACGTTCGGTGTGTTTCCCAAGGACTTGAACAAGGTCCGGGTCGGCAAACCGGTCAAGGTCAGCTCCACCGAAATGGGCACTGAAGTCCAGGGGACGGTGGCGTATGTCGGCAATTTGCTCGGTGAGCAAACCCGCACCGCGACGGTGCGCATCAGTGTGCCCAACCCTGACGACGCCTGGCGTCCTGGTCTGTTTGTCAGCGTGCAACTGGCCGCCGACACGTTCCAGGCCAAGGTCACCGTCCCTCAGGAGGCGATCCAGACCGTCGAGGACAAGCCCTCAGTGTTCGTGCGCACCGAGCACGGTTTTGTCACCCGTCACCTGGAGCTTGGCGCGAGTGAAAACGGCTACGTCGAAGTACGCCAGGGCCTCGACGCTGGCGCACAGGTGGCCACCGTTGGCAGCTTCATTCTCAAGTCCGAACTGGGCAAAGGCTCGGCCGAACACGCCCATTGATTCCGCGAGTGATTTCCCATGTTTGAGCGCCTTATCCAATTTGCCATCGAGCAGCGCATCATCGTGCTGTTGGCGGTGCTGTTGATGGCCGGTGTCGGCATCGCCAGCTATCAGAAACTGCCCATCGACGCGGTGCCCGACATCACCAACGTGCAGGTGCAGATCAACTCGGCGGCGGCCGGGTATTCACCGTTGGAGACCGAGCAGCGCATCACCTTTCCCATTGAAACCGCCATGGCGGGCTTGCCCGGTTTGCAGCAGACCCGTTCGCTGTCGCGTTCCGGTTTGTCCCAGGTCACGGTAATCTTCAAGGATGGCACGGACCTGTTCTTCGCCCGTCAATTGGTCAATGAGCGCCTGCAAGTCGCCCGTGAGCAATTGCCCCTGGGCATCGAGACGGCAATGGGGCCGATTTCCACCGGGTTGGGGGAAATATTCCTATGGACTGTCGAGTCCAAGGACGGCGCGCTCAAGGACGACGGCACGCCTTACACCCCAACGGATTTGCGGGTGATCCAGGACTGGATCATCAAACCGCAACTGCGCAACGTGCCGGGCGTGGCCGAGATCAACACCATCGGCGGCTTCGCCAAGGAATATCAGATTGCGCCCGATCCCAAGCGCCTGGCCGCCTACAACCTGACCTTGAATGACCTGGTCACGGCGCTGGAACGCAATAACGCCAACGTCGGCGCCGGCTATATCGAGCGCAGCGGCGAGCAACTGCTGATCCGTGCGCCGGGGCAATTGGCGTCCATCGACGACATCGCCAATATCGTCATCACCAGCTCGGACGGCACGCCGATTCGCGTGCGCAACGTGGCCCAGGTCGAGATCGGCCGTGAGCTGCGTACCGGCGCCGCCACCGAGAATGGCCGCGAAGTGGTGCTGGGCACGGTGTTTATGTTGATCGGCGAAAACAGTCGCAGCGTGTCCCAGGCCGTGGCGAAAAAACTCGAAGAGATCAACCGTTCGCTGCCCGAAGGCGTGGTCGCCGTCACCGTCTACGACCGCACCAACCTCGTCGAAAAGGCCATCGCCACCGTAAAGAAAAACCTCTTCGAAGGTGCGCTGCTGGTGGTGGCAGTGCTGTTCCTGTTCCTCGGTAACATCCGTGCCGCGCTGATCACCGCGATGGTGATTCCCCTGGCGATGCTGTTCACCTTCACCGGCATGTTCACCAACAAAGTCAGCGCCAACCTGATGAGTCTCGGCGCGCTGGACTTCGGCATCATCGTCGACGGTGCGGTGGTGATCGTCGAGAACGCCATTCGCCGCTTGGCTCACGCACAGCAGCGTCACGGGCGACTGTTGACGCGCAGCGAGCGCCTGCACGAAGTGTTCGCCGCCGCCAAGGAAGCAAGGCGAGCGCTGATCTTCGGGCAACTGATCATCATGGTGGTGTACCTGCCGATCTTCGCCCTCACCGGCGTGGCCGGGAAGATGTTCCACCCCATGGCGTTTACCGTGGTGATTGCCTTGTTGGGTGCGATGATTCTGTCGGTGACCTTTGTACCGGCGGCGATTGCGCTGTTCGTCACCGGCAAGGTCAAGGAAGAAGAAAATATCGTCATGCGCAGCGCGCGTCGGATCTATGCGCCAGTGCTGGATTGGGTGATGGCGCGTCGGCCGCTGGTGTTCGGCTTGGCCGTGCTGACCATCGTCGCTTCGGGTGTAGTCGCTAGCCGCATGGGCAGCGAATTTATCCCCAGCCTCAGCGAAGGCGACTTTGCCCAGCAGGCCCTGCGCGTGCCCGGCACCAGCCTGACGCAATCGGTGCAGATGCAGCAGCAGTTGGAAAAAATCTTGATGGCCCAGGTGCCGGAAATCGAGCGGGTATTCGCGCGCACCGGCACTGCGGAAATTGCTTCGGATCCGATGCCACCGAACATTTCCGACAGCTACGTGATGCTCAAACCCAAGGACGAATGGCCGGATCCCAAGAAGTCCCGCGAAACCCTGATCGCTGATATCCAGCGCGCCAGTGCGATTGTGCCGGGCAGTGCGTACGAGTTGTCGCAGCCGATCCAGTTGCGTTTCAACGAGCTGATTTCCGGCGTGCGCAGCGATGTGGCGGTGAAGGTGTTTGGCGATGACATGGAAGTGCTCAACAAGACCGCCGGGGAAATTGCCGAGACGCTGAAAAAGCTCAATGGCGCCTCGGAAGTCAAGGTTGAGCAAACCTCCGGCCTGCCGGTGCTGACCATCAATATCGACCGCGACAAGGCCGCGCGATTTGGCCTGAACGTGGGGGATGTGCAGGACACCATCGCCGTCGCCGTCGGAGGGCGTCAGGCCGGTACGTTGTACGAAGGCGACCGGCGTTTCGACATGGTCGTGCGTTTGTCCGACGCGCTGCGTACCGATATCGATGGGCTGTCGCGGCTGTTGATTCCGGTGCCGGGTAATGCGTCTGGCCAGTTGGGTTTCATTGCGTTATCTCAGGTGGCGAGCCTGGACCTGGTGCTCGGCCCGAACCAGATCAGCCGAGAGAACGGCAAGCGCCTGGTGATCGTCAGCGCCAACGTGCGTGGGCGGGATATCGGCTCGTTCGTGGAAGAGGCTGAGGCGGCGATTCTCGCCCAGGTGAAGGTCCCGGCGGGCTACTGGACCACCTGGGGCGGCCAGTTCGAACAGTTGAAGGAAGCGTCCGAGCGCTTGCGCATTGTGGTGCCGGTGGCGCTGCTGCTGGTGTTCGGGCTGTTGTTCATGATGTTCAACAACCTCAAGGACGGCCTGCTGGTGTTCACCGGCATTCCGTTCGCCTTGACCGGTGGGATCATGGCGCTATGGCTGCGGGATATTCCGCTGTCGATCTCGGCGGGTGTGGGCTTTATTGCCTTGTCCGGCGTGGCGGTGTTGAACGGCCTGGTGATGATCGCGTTCATCCGCAACCTGCGCGAGGAAGGGCGCTCGCTGTCAATGGCGATCAATGAGGGCGCGCTGACCCGGCTGCGCCCGGTGTTGATGACGGCGTTGGTGGCGTCCCTCGGATTTATCCCCATGGCGCTCGCCACCGGCACCGGCGCCGAAGTGCAGCGGCCCCTGGCGACGGTGGTGATCGGCGGGATTATTTCCTCTACGTTGCTGACCTTGCTGGTGCTGCCGGCGTTGTATCAGTGGGCGCATCGCAAGGAAGAGGAAACACCAGGCTGAACCGTGTAAACCGGCCCGGCTGGCTGCTGACGTCGGCGTGCCCCTGATGCAGGCGCATGATCGACTGCACAATTGCCAGCCCAAGGCCGGTGCCGCCTTCAGCACGGGCGCGGCTGTTGTCGGCGCGGTAGAAACGTTCGAACAGGTGAGGCAGGTGATGAGCTTCGATACCACGCCCCGGGTTGCCCACCGACAGCGACACGCTCTGGTCGTAGCTTTCCACCAGCAGCAAAACACTGGAAGCCTCGGGGGTATGGCGAATGGCATTGGACAGCAGGTTGGAAATGGCGCGCTGGATCATCAGGCGATCCCCCATCACCCAGGCGTCGCCGCGCAGGCTCAGGGTAATGTGTTTGTCCTCGGCGCTAAGGGCGAACAGCTCCATCACCCGCTGTGCTTCCTGTGCCAGTGACACCGGGGCAAACCCGGCGCGCGCGGCGGGGTGGCTGACCTGGGCGAGGAACAGCATGTCCGAGACAATCCGCGACAGGCGCTCCATTTCCTCGGTGCAGGATTCCAGGCCGGCTTTGTATTCCTCCGAAGGCCGCTCGCGGGACAAGGTCACCTGGGCCTTGCCCATCAGGTTGGTCAAGGGCGCGCGCAGTTCGTGGGCCAGGTCGTCGGAGAACTGCGACAGTTGCTGCACCCCGGCGTCGAGGCGATGCAGCATAACGTTGATGCCCTCGGCCAACTCGCCTAGCTCCTTGGGCAGGTTGTCCAGGGACAGGCGATGGGTCAGGTCCTGGGTCGTGACCTTGGCCGCCACGCGGCTGAACTGTTGCAACGGCGCGAGCCCGCGCTGCACCAGCCACCAGGCGCCCATGCCGATCAGGATCAGCAACATCGGCAGGGCGATCACCGTGGAGCGCAGGTAGGCACTGAGCAACGCCTCATCATCGGAACGGTCCAGCGACAGCAGCACGCGTACATATTCGCCGCCTTGCAAGGGCATCAGGCGCGTCGCACTGAGGATGCGATTGCCCTGGCCGTCGACCCAGTTCAAGTAGGCCAGGTTTTTGCCGGTGGGCACGTCGAGCAGCAGCGGTTGCTGGGGCTTGGCGCCGACGCTGAGCAGTACTGGCGCATCGGGCCGTGCGCCGAGGATGGTCAGGTAGATGTTGTCGTGGCCCATCACCAGGTCCAGCAGTGAATGAGGGCGGTTAGTGATGCGGTGTTCATCGAGGCCCTGGTTGAGGGTATGGGCCAGTTGTTCCATTTTGTTTTCCAGGCCCTTGCGTGCCAGCTTGTCCAGTTCATGGGTCAGGGCCAGGTACGCCAGGCTCGCCAGCAGCACCACCAACCCCGCGCCCATCAGGCTCACCGTCAGCCCCAGGCGCATCGACAGGCTGCTGGTCTTCATGGGCGCGCCTCCAGCACATAGCCCACGCCGCGAATGGTATGGATCAACTTCACCTCGCTCTGGTCATCGACCTTGCCGCGCAGACGGCTGATGGAGACTTCCACCACATTGGTGTCGCAGTCGAAGTTCATGTCCCAGACCAGCGAGATGATCTGCGTGCGGGTCATCACCTCACCGGCCTGGCGCATCAGTACGTGCAGCAGGGCGAATTCCTTGGTGGTCAGGTCAATCCGACGATTGCCGCGATAGGCGCGGTGTCGGCGGGGGTCCAGTTCCAGATCCGAGACGCGCAGCACGTCTGGCAACGGGATGTGCTCGCTGCGCCGCAACAAAGTGCGCACGCGGGCCAGCAGTTCGGGAAATTCGAAGGGCTTGACCAGGTAATCATCGGCGCCCATGTCCAGGCCCTTGATCTTGTCGGCCAGCCGCCCGCGCGCGGTGAGCATCATCACGCGCTGGTTGCCGTCGCGGCGCAGTTGCTCAAGCACTTCCCAACCGTCGGTGTTGGGCAAGTTGACATCGAGGATCACCAATTCATAACTGTGTTGCCTGGCCAGGTGCAGGCCATCAATGCCGCTGGCGGCGCAATCGACGACATAGCCACTTTCGGTCAGGCCTTGCTGCAGGTAGTCAGCGGTTTTCTGTTCGTCCTCAACCACAAGGATACGCATGGGGGGTTACCTTCAAAGAAAACGAAAAGGGGCATGGCCTCATGGCGAGGCTGAGTAATCTGTAGGAAAACTCTGAAGCGTGAAGTAGCTTTAGGGTCAAGCCGCGTCAGACGAGTGCGACGATTCGTCACTGACTCTGCGCACAAAAAAAACGCCCCAAGCGGGGCGCAAAAAGTTCATCTCTGTTCCAAAGGAGCTACACAAAAGCCGCAGAGATGAGTTGTGTTCGATGTGCAGTGTAAAAAGTGCAACTTAACGAGAAGGTGAGGCCAATATTACAGTTCTGACAGACTTCAACTTGTAAACAGATGTAGGCCATCGGCAAGTGAATGTAATGGACATCCCTTAAAGCACTGCAATGGGATACTCGACAATCAACCGAACTTCTTCCAGGTCCGACTCAAATGCACTAGAGCGCACTGTCGCCTGGCGCAGTCGCAGCGATAAGTCTTTCAAGCTGCCTTCCTGCACCACGTATTTGGCTTCGATGTCCCGCTCCCAGCGGCGTTGGTCGGTGAGCGGGTTGCCAGCCGCATCGCGACGCATGTACACCGCGTTGGCGTTGCTGTAGTCAGCGCCGCTGCCTTTGCCGTAGCGGGTCATGAACGACAGGCCGGGAATGCCGAACGCCTGCATGTCCAGGTCGTAGCGCACCATCCACGAACGCTCCTTGGGCGAGTTGAAGTCGCTGTACTGGATCGAGTTGTTGAGGAAGATCGAGTCCGACTGGCGCAGGTAGTCGAAGTCGTCATCGCCATTGTTGCGTTGGTGCGAGACGGCCAGGCTGTGGGCGCCGACCTTCACCCCGAGCCTGGCGCTCCAGATGTCGTTGTCGAACTCGCCCAGCAGCTTCTTACCTTCGTCCACTGCCTTGTAGTAGTTGAAGTCACCGAACAGCGAGACGTCATCATTGAGTGGATAACTGGCGGTGCTGCCGACGTAGTACTGGTTCCAGGCGTCTTTCAGGCGGCTGCTGTAGAGGCTGAAACCAAGGTTTTTGTTGACGGTGTAGTCGCCGCCGAAATAGCCGATCCAGGGCGAGTCGACCGGGCCCGCGTAGAAGGTGGCAAACCCCTTGTCCATGCCGCTTTGCGTCGGCTGGCTCATGCCGCTCAAGTGTCCGCCCTGCAAGCTAAGGCCCTCAAGACTGGTGTTTTGTGCGGTGACGCCGCGAAAGCTTTCCGGCAAAACGCGTGAGTCACCGTATGCCACGACCGGGGTCAGCGGGAATACATCGCCGGCTTTAATAACGGTGTCCAGCACACGCAATTTCGCGGCGCCACCGACTTTGCTGTAGTTGTCTTCCGGACGGTTGTTACTGTCCACCGGTAACACGCCGAACGAGCCTTTGCCACCGCTGCGGCCGGTGCCCGAGTCCAGCTTCACGCCGACCATGGCGAATGCGTCCAGGCCAAACCCCACGGTGCCTTGGGTAAAACCGGACTCGAAGCGCCCAATCAATCCCTGCGCCCAGGCTTCTGAGTAGCCGTTGCCGGTGGGGCTGGACTGGCCCTTGCGATCATCGCGGTTGAAGTAAAAATTACGTGCCAGCACGTTAAGGCTGCTGCCTTCGATAAACCCCTCGGGTTTTTCTTGCGCAGCCACGGCGGCCAAGGGCAAGGCGGCGCATAGTGAAAGGGGAAGGCTGTAGTGACGGATACGCATGGTTCGCTCCTGGGTACTGGCAGTGTTCAGCTTCTTATGGGAGTGGGCGTTCTTATTGATCTGGCCCGGGCTGATAGTTGCAAACTGTGGATAACGAAGAAGTGGCGTGAACATTACAATTCTGGAAGCTCACCGTTATCTAACAAATAAGTAATGTTCTGGTGAAGATTGCGTCAGGGTCAGTTGGTTAGTCTCGGCACTGAACATTTCAACCGAGGAACTAACCATGAACTTTTATACCGTCGCGCTGGGCGTGTTAACTGCAGTTTTGTCTTTCGGTGTATTGGCCGAGGGCGGGGGCGATCGTACGTTCGCGCTGATGATGGAGCGCAATGAGAAAGCCATGGCCGACTATGCCGCCAAAAAGGGTAAGCCGGCGCCCGAGGTCCAGGTGTATCGCTATGGCCTGGAGCTGGATATTGCCAAGGTGGTCAACGTCACGCCGCCGATCCGTTCGTGCAACGCGGTGCCGTCGCGCATGACCTATGAAGACTCCAGCGGCAAGCTCAATACCCTTGAATATAAAGTGATGGGCGTGTGCCGAAACAACGGCAGCTAATGGATCCAAAAATATTGTTGGACCTGAGGCTAAAGCTCTCTTCAGAAAACGCAGGCAGCGCCGATGCAGGTCAGATCACTCTCCCCACTTGACCATCGGTGCCCCATGTTCAACACCCGTTTGAAGCAGGAGCTGTCGGCTCTTCGCGAAGAATTGTCCAGCTTGAATCAGGTCAAGGAGAGCCTGGAAAGCGAAATGCTGTGCCTGACGCTGGACGCCGAAGGTCGGGTGGAATGGGCCAACGCCAACTTCCTGCAGGAGTTGGCCTATCAGAGCGGCCAACTGCTGGGACGGAAGATCGAAGACCTGGAGCCCGTCCATGTGCGTCGGGATGAGTTCCAGCAGCGCTTCAAGAACGCGCTGGTGCGCGGTGAACACTTCGCCGGCACCGTGCGCCTGATGCGTGGCAATGGCCAGGAAGCCTGGCTGCGCTCGATTGTGCAGCCGGTGCGCAGTTCCGATGGGCGCATCAAGCATTTTTCGATTTATTCCAGCGATCTAACCCGCACGATCGAGGCCTCCCGCGAGCATGAAAACCTCATGAACGCCCTGGTGCGCTCGACGGCCGTGATCGAGTTCGATCTCGGTGGACACGTGCTCACCGCCAATGATCGGTTCCTCGGCGGCATGGGTTACAGTCTGGCGCAGATCCAGGGCAAGCATCACCGGATGTTCTGCGAGCCGGAGGAATACAACAGCACCGAATACCAGGACTTCTGGAAGCGTTTGAACGCCGGTGAGTTTGTCGCGGCGCGCTTCAAGCGGGTCGACAGCCATGGCCGTGTGGTGTGGCTGGAAGCGACCTACAACCCGGTGCTGGACGCCAATGACCGGCTGTACAAAGTGGTCAAGTTCGCCACAGTGATCACCGACCAGGTCAACCAGGAACAGGCGGTCGCCGAAGCAGCGAACATTGCCTACAGCACCTCGCTGCAAACTGACAACAGCGCCCAGCGCGGTACCACCGTGGTGACCCAGGCTGTGGATGTGATGCGCGACCTGGCCAAGCACATGCAGCAGGCCGGCGACGGCATCGAGGCGCTGAACGCTCAGTCCCAGGTCATCGGCACCATCGTCAAGACCATCAGCGGTATTGCCGAGCAGACCAATCTGCTGGCGCTCAACGCTGCCATCGAAGCGGCGCGCGCGGGTGAGCAGGGCCGTGGTTTTGCCGTAGTGGCCGATGAAGTTCGGCAGTTGGCATCACGGACCAGCAAGGCGACCGAAGAGATCGTCGGCGTGGTGCGCCAGAACCAGGACATGGCGCGCGATGCTGTGAGCCTGATGACTGAAGGTCGCCTGCAAGCCGAGCAAGGCCTGGCCCTGGCGGCCGAAGCGGGCACGGTGATCGTGGAGATCCAGGACGGCGCGCAGAAGGTCGTCAGCGCGGTGGGGCAGTTCGCCAACCAACTGTCGAGTTGAGCCTGGGGCTTCAGGTATCGTAGGCGCTTTCTTGCATGAAGAGCCGACCGTCCATGAGCCCTACCCACCGTCGCCCCGTTCCGCTGTCCAAGGCCTACCGTTTGCTCAACCACGGGCCGACCGTACTGGTGAGTGCCGCGCACAATGGCCAGCGCAATATCATGGCCGCTGCCTGGGCCATGCCGCTGGATTTCGAACCGCCGAAAGTCGCCGTGGTGCTGGACAAGGCAACATGGACCCGCCAACTGCTCGAGGGCGCCGGCACCTTTGTGCTCCAGGTGCCTTGCGCGGCCCAGGCCGACCTTGTGCAAACCGTGGGTAACATCACCGGCGCCGACACTGACAAATTTGCCGCCTACGGCTTGCAGACGTTCAAGGGTGAACACACCGAAGCGCCGTTGCTGGAAGGTTGCGTTGCCTGGCTGGAGTGCCGTCTGTTGCCCGAGCCCTATAACCAGCAGACCTATGATCTGTTCCTCGGTGAAGTGGTGGCGGCTTATGCCGATGAGCGCGTATTCAGCGACGGTCGTTGGCACTTCGAAGGCCATGATGAACTGCGCACCTTGCACCATGTGGCGGGCGGGCATTTCTTGACCATCGGCCAGCCGATCACCGGCAAGACCCTGGCCTGACGCCCCCTGTAGGAGCCGGCTTGCCGGCGATAACCGTCTTGAGGAGTACGTCTATTCCACAGGCCGCATCGCCGGCAAGCCGGCTCCTACAGGGTTACCATGTTGCCTGGCTGAGGGCTTCGGCGAACGCCATCAGCTTCGGTGAGTACTGCCGGGACGGCGGGTAGACCAGCGAGATCGCCCGACGGCGCCCGGCGACGTGTTCCAGTACCGGAACCAGGCGCCCGGCCGCGAGGTCGTCGCGCACGGCAAAATCCATCACCTGGGCGATGCCAAAACCGCCCACGGCGCCGTCAACCAGGGCATCGCCGATGTCAAAGATCAGCCGCCCTTCGACGCTTACATCCTGCACCTTGCCGTCGATCATGAACTGCCAGTCCACCAGACGGCCGCTGCGCAAGTTACGTACGGTGAGGCAGTTGTGGTGCTTGAGGTCATCGACGCAGTGCGGGGTGCCGAAACGTGCGAGATAACCGGGTGCGGCCACCGTGACCCAACGCAGTGGCGGCAGTGCGCGGGCGATCAGGCGTTGGTCCTGGATCTCGCCGGTACGCAGCAACGCATCGAAGCCTTCATCGACGATATCCACCAGGCGGTCGGTCATCACCGCCTCGATGCGCAACTCGGGGTAACGCAAGGTCAATTCGCCTATCACTGGCATCACCACTTTGCGCCCGAACAGCGACGGCGTGCTGATCTTCAACAGACCGGACGGGTTGCTGCGCCGGTCGAGCAGCAGTTTTTCGGCTTCGGCCAATTCCGCCAGCAACGGTGCACTGCGCTCGTACAACATCTGCCCATCGGGGGTGAGGCTGACGCTGCGCGTGTTGCGTTGCAGCAGGCGAACCCCCAGCTCGCTTTCCAGGCGCGAAATGGCGCGGGACAGACCGGACTGGGTCAGCCCCAGGTCACCGGCGGCACGGGTGAAACTGCGGGTTTCAGCCACGCGGACCAGCAGGCGAACAGCGTTCAGATCCATGATTAAAGTCATTACTGAAAGAGTGATAGCGCTATTTATCATCGATCAGGCATGAAAGAAACTGATGCCCTCTCATTTTCGGACAGGACGCTGTGATGTCTCCTTCTCGACCCTCAGGCTGGATGTTGACGTTGCTGGCCACCGCGCAATTGATCATCGCGCTGGATGCCACCATCGTGTTTGTCGCCTTGCCGCAGATCGGTGCTCACCTGGATTTTTCTGCCCAGCAATTGCAGTGGGTGGTCAGCGCCTACAGCGTGGCATTTGGCGGGTTCCTGCTGCTGGGTGGCAGGGCCACGGATTTGCTCGGCAAGCGCCGTTTGTACCGGGTGGGGCAGTCGCTCTACGCCCTGGCCTCCCTGGCGGCGGTGCTGGGTGGCAGCGCGATATTGCTGGTACTGGCGCGGGCGGTGCAGGGCGTGGGCGGTGCGATGCTGTTCCCGGCCACGCTCGCGCTGATCAACACTCACTACGCCGAAGGGCCGGCGCGCAACCGTGCGTTTGCCGTGTGGAGTGCGGCGTCGGCGGCGGGGCTGGCGTTGGGCGCGTTGCTTGGCGGCGTGCTGACCCAGGTGTGGGGTTGGGAAGCGGTATTTCTGGTGAACGTGCCTCTGGCGGGCGGCTGTGCGTGGGCGGCGCGGTACTGGATCCCCGCTGACCCTGCGCCCGCGCGCGGGCGTAGCTTTGATATCAGTGGCGCGCTGACCGTGACCGTCGGCGGTACCTTGCTGGTGTTCTCGTTGGTACAAGGCCCGGAATGGGGCTGGACGGCCCCGTCCACCCTCGGCTGCCTGGGCATGGCATTGGTACTGCTCGGGCTGTTCGCCTGGATCGAACACCGAGGCCGCGACCCGCTGATGCCGCTGCGCCTGTTTGCCTACCGTGAGCTGCGCATGGCCATGGTGCTGACGGCAGTGTTCATGAGCAGCTTTGGCGTGCAGTACTACTTCCTTGCGCTGTATTACCAGCAAGTTTACGGCTACAGCGTATTGCAGGCGGGGTTGGCGTTCTTGCCGGCGACCTTGGTGTGCACGTTCGGCATCTGGCTGGCGGAGCGCTCGCTGGTGCGGCTGGGGTTGCGCAACACCCTTGTCAGTGGGCAACTGGCTGGCGCGCTGGGCATTGCGCTGGTGGTATGGGCGTTGCCGACCGGCGTGGGGTTCTGGTCGCTGCTGCCGGGGATTTTCATCCTGAGCATCGGCCAGGGCATGACCTGGACCGCGATGTGGGTGGCGGCGGGCCTGGGCATTCGTCCGGGCGAGCAGGGCGTGGCGGCTGGGATGGCCTCCACCAGCCAGCAGATCGGCGGGGCCCTGGGGCTGGCGGTGCTGGTGTCGGTGGCGAGCGCGGGGGGCATCGAACGGGCGTTGTGGTGGAGCGCAGCGATTGCCCTGGCTGGCGCGATATTGGCGCTGCGTCTCAAGCAACCGGCGGGGTTATCTGCCTTGGAAGCGGTCTGACATTTTTACCCAGCGCGACGGCGGCATGCCGTAGGTGCTGCGAAATTGCCGGGTCATGTGACTCTGGTCGGTAAACCCTGCGGTCATTGCCGCGTCGACCAGCGATTGGCCCTGGGCCAGCAGGCTGCGCACCAGGTCCAGCCGGCGCATGGTCAGGTAGCGGTAGGGGCTGGTGCCGAACAGCAAGCGAAAATCCCGCGACAAGGCCCAACGGTCACGGCCGGCATGGTCGGCCATTTCATCCAGGGTGATGCTGCGGCCCAAGGCGCTGTGGATAAATTCCCGCGCGCGCTCTGCGGCTACATAGTCGAAGGTCTTGCGGCTGACGATCCCGCCCGAGACGTTGCTCAAGGCGTGGGCCAGGTCAAACAGGGCGTCCTGTTCCTGCAACGGGTCGATGGGGTTATCCAGATTCTGCAGCAGTACTTCGCTGGCGCGAAACAGCCGTGGGTCGGTGGATAAACCGTTGGGGATAAACGGCAACGGTTTGCCGCCGAGGATCTGCTGGATCAGCGATGGTTCGACGTAAATCATCCGGTACTTGAAGCCTTCATCGCTGCCGGCGTGACCGTCGTGGGTCTCGTCGGGGTGAAGCACCATGGTGGTGCCGGGCAGGCTGTGCACCATGTCGCCGCGATAGTGAAAACTCTGCACGCCCGTCAACGTCCGCCCGATGGCGTAGGTGTCATGGCGATGAGGGTCGAAGGCGAAGCCGGCAAAATACGCCTCGATACGGTCCAGGCCACTGGCATGCGGGGCGCGTTGCAGCCAGTCGAGGGTGGCGGTGGGTTTGCCCATGATGGCGCGTCACAAAGAAGGAAAGATAAGTACGTTAACCCAGTCTGGCTCGGGTTGTCTGCCGGGGTCTTGTACGATTGTGCAGGGCGTGGGCGAGGCCTATGATCGCTGTTCGTGCCTTGCGCTGATGGAGCTGCCTCCCATGGATTTTTTCAACCCCGCCTACCTGGCGCCCCTGGTTTCGCTGGCCCTGCTGTGGACGGTGGCAGTGGTGACGCCCGGCCCCAACTTTTTCAATACGGCGCAATTGGCCGCCAGTTGTTCGCGTCGCCATGGCGTGGTGGCATCGGCCGGTGTGGCGACGGGGACCATCCTGTGGGGACTGGCCGGCGGCCTGGGCATCAAGTCGTTGTTTACCGCCGCGCCGATGCTTTACCTGGCGTTCAAGGTCTTGGGTGGCTGCTACTTGATCTACCTCGGCTTGAAGTTGTTCAAGCGCTCGGCACCGGCCATGAGCCAGAGCATGCTGCCGGACGAGGCTCGGCGCTCGCTGTTTTCCGCCTGGCGGCTGGGGTTGCTGGGTAACTTGTCGAACCCCAAGGCGGCGCTGTTTGTGGCCACCATCTTCGCGTCCACCATGCCGCCGTCTCCCTCACCGCTGCTGCTGACTCTGGCGGTCATCACCATGGCCACCTTGTCGTTCAGCTGGTATTCCTGCGTGGCCTTGGTGTTTTCCAGCGAGCGCATGGCCGATCTCTACAGTCGCTCGCGCAAGTGGCTCGACCGCTTTGCCGGGGGCTGCTACCTGCTGTTCGGTGCACATCTGGTAGCGAATCGCTGACCGCCCGTGGTAAGAAGCCTTACTTTCAACAGTGAGGCCGGGTCATGAGCAAGGTGCGGGTAGGTATTATTTTTGGTGGCAGGTCGGCCGAGCACGAAGTCTCGTTGCAATCGGCGCGTAACATTGTTGACGCGCTGGACCGCTCCCGTTTCGAGCCGGTGTTGATCGGTATCGACAAGGCTGGCCACTGGCACCTCAACGACACATCGAACTTCCTGCTCAACCAGGAAAACCCGTCCCTGATCGCACTCAACCAGTCCAACCGCGAACTGGCGGTGGTGCCCGGCAAGGCCAACCAGCAGCTGGTGGAGACCTCGGGCACGGGCTTGCTGGAACATGTCGATGTGATTTTCCCCATCGTCCACGGCACTCTCGGCGAAGACGGTTGCCTGCAAGGTCTGTTGCGCATGGCGGACCTGCCTTTTGTCGGTTCCGACGTACTCGGCTCGGCGGTGTGCATGGACAAGGACATCAGCAAACGCCTGCTGCGCGATGCTGGTATCGCCGTTACCCCGTTCATCACCCTGACCCGCAGCAACGCGGCGCGTACTTCGTTTGAGGCTGCGGTGAACAAACTCGGCCTGCCGATGTTCGTCAAACCTGCCAACCAAGGTTCCTCCGTGGGCGTGAGTAAAGTCGGCGACAAAGTCGAATACCACGCGGCTGTCGAATTGGCCCTGGGTTTTGATGAAAAGGTGTTGGTTGAATCCGCCGTAAAAGGCCGTGAAATCGAGTGTGCCGTGCTCGGCAACGAAAACCCCATCGCCAGTGGTTGTGGCGAAATCGTAGTGAGCAGCGGTTTCTACTCCTACGACAGCAAATACATCGACGACCAGGCCGCCCAGGTGGTGGTGCCGGCCGACATCAGCCAGGAAGCCAGCGAGCGTATTCGCGGGCTGGCCATCGAGGCGTTCGAGGTGCTGGGTTGTTCCGGTCTGGCACGGGTCGACGTGTTCCTCACCGACGACGGTGAAGTGCTGATCAACGAAATCAACTCACTGCCCGGCTTCACCCGCATCAGCATGTATCCCAAGCTGTGGCAGGCGGCGGGGATGAGCTACAGCGAACTGGTGAGCCGGCTGATCGAGCTGGCGTTGGAGCGGCACGCGGGGCGCAAGGGGTTGAAGATCAGTCGGTGATGCGAGCAATCCACGAATAAATCAGCGTCTTCACTTCCTCTGGATGATGCGTCCTTCGGCGGTAGCTGGCAAAGGTGGGAGAGGTGCAGTAAGTGCACACCTCACTCACCTCGATCTGCTCCCGCCGGATGCCGGCGGCTTGCAGCAACATCACCCCATAACCACTCAAATCAAACCACGCACTTCCCTCTTGCCGGGCGTAGGGTGGTGTGATCACAGGCGGCAGCAACGGCGCTGGTTGAGCGGTGCTCCACGGCGCCTGCCCGGTTGACCACACGTGCCCTTGGTCAGCCTGAAACTGCGCCACAAACCCTTCGCTTACCTCATAGCAGCACGGTTTGATCGACGGCCCGATCGCCACCCGCAACTGGTCGACCGCAATCCCTTCATCGGTAAAGCGCTTGATGGCATTGGCGATGATCCCGCTTTGCAGGCCCTTCCATCCTCCATGCACCGCAGCGACCTTTGCGCCGCCCTGCGAGGCAATGAGAAGGGGCAGGCAGTCGGCGGTAATCACCGCAATGGGATGATGCTCACCCGTGCACACCCCGTCCGCTTCAACGGTATTGGGCGCCTGGTCGGCTTGCCACTCGATCACCGAAGGGCTATGCACCTGCTTGCAGATGAACACCTCTGCCGGGCGCAGCGGATCATTGATCGAACAAAAACCGTGGTCTACGCCAGGGATGGCGCCGAGATTATCTGCCTGCTGCACGAGCGCGTTCTCCGTTGATTGAATAGTCAGTCGCCAACCGCTACGCCTTCGCGCCGAGGGTCGGCGCCGCCGCTCAGCGACACTTTGCCCTGGGCATCCCGCGTGCGGACGATGGCCTGGATGCCGCTGGTCATATCGATCTCGCTCAGCGCATGGCCCTTGTCCTTGAGGACCTGTTTCAGCGCGGGGCTGAACAGACCGGTTTCCAGCTCGGTTGCGCCATTGCGGCTGCCAAAGTTAGGGAGGCTGATGGCGGCTTGCGGGTCGAGTTTCCAGTCGAGCATGGCCACCAGGGACTTGCTCACGTACTCGATGATTTGCGAGCCACCGGGTGAACCCACCGTGGCCAGTAATTCGCCGCTTTTGCGGTCGAACACCAGGGTCGGCGCCATGGCCGAACGCGGGCGTTTGCCGGGCTCGACGCGGTTGGCGACTGGCTGGCCGTTTTCCTCGGGAATAAACGAGAAGTCGGTCATCTGGTTGTTGAGCAAGAAGCCCTGCACCATCACATGTGAGCCGAATGCCGCTTCCACCGTGGTGGTCATCGACACAGCGCCGCCCTGGTCATCCACCGCCACCACTTGTGATGTGGAAATGCGCAGCGGCGAGCGATCCGGCGCGTAGGCCACCTGGATACCTGCAGGTACACCCGGCTTGGCGATGCCCATGCTGCGTTCGCCGATCAAGGCCGCACGCTTGGCCAGGTAGTTCGGTGCGACCAGACCCGCCACGGGCACTGGAACGAAGTCCTCGTCGGCGACATAGAGCGCGCGATCGGCAAACGCCAGGCGCCCGGCTTCGGCCAGCAGGTGCACGGCTTCGGGCGTGGGCTCAAGGCCAGCAGGCGACGAGCTTTTCACCGGTTGCATGGCTGCGATGGCCAGGGCGGGATCGCGTGCTTCCAGCGCCTGCAAGGTGCCGAGGATTTGTGCGATGGCGACTCCGCCCGATGACGGCGGTGGCATACCGCAGACTTTCCACTGTTTGTAATCGGTGCACAGCGGCTTGCGCTCTTTGGCGGCGTAGCCCTTGAGGTCCGCCAGGGACAGGCTGCCTGCGTTGCGATGGCCCTGCACCTTGCGTGCGATCTCATCGGCAATCGGCCCTTGGTACAGTGCATCCGGCCCTTCCTTGGCGATGCGTTTGAATACGTTGGCCAGTGCGGGGTTTTTCAACAGCGTACCGGTGGCTTTTGGTGAGCCATCGGCGTTCAGGAAGTACGCTGCCATGTCCGGCGATTGCGCGATGTAGCGGTCGGCTGCGATCAGGCTGTGCAGGCGTGGAGAAATGGCGAAGCCCTGTTCCGCCAACCGGATCGCCGGCTCGAACAGCTCGGCCCATTGCAGGTGACCGGTCTTCTTGTGTGCCATCTCAAGAGCACGCAATACCCCAGGCGTGCCTACCGACCGTCCGCCAATCTGCGCGTCTGGAAACGCCATCGGCTTACCATCGGTCTTCAGGAATAACCGCTCCGTCGCCCCGGCTGGCGCTGTTTCGCGGCCGTCATAGGCGTGCACGGTGTTTGCGTCCCACAGCATGATGAACGCGCCACCGCCGATGCCGGATGACTGCGGCTCCACCAGGGTCAACACCGCCTGCATCGCAATCGCCGCATCGATAGCCGAACCGCCTTTGCGCAGCATCTCTCGCCCGGCCTCGGCCGCGAGCGGGTTGGCGGCGGCCGCCATATGACGCTCAGCCTGTTGGGTGGTGAGGTCGGTGCGATAGCCTGAGCCCAGCTCTGGCGCCGGTGGCTGTTCGTTGACAGAGGTATTGCATGCAGCCAGTGCAAGGGCTGCGGCAATCACTGACAGTTGGCGGCGGGAAATCGAAAACAAGCGCTGAACTCCGTTCATTTTGAGAATGATCTGTTGTCCTTGGGGTACTGCTTCTTACAGATAAATCGTGCCTTCCAGGTAGAGCACGGCATGCGTGCAAGGGTGGAGCCGGACACTAACAGTGGGGCGGGCGAGCGTCAAAATACAGATGAGCGGTTTTTTCCTGCGAATGCAGTCGCCGTTGTGAAAAAGCCTGATGGCCAGCAGTTTCGCCTGACTGGCCAGCGACTGTTTCGCGTCGAACCTCTCTCACTTTCCTGGGGGGGCGATGCGGATAATCGAGCCTTTAGCCGCCTAGGCCTGAGCCATGAAGGGCAACTGTTGAAGACACCTTCGAGTTTCGAAGACAGAGACGCACGCCAGCAATTGCACAGTGTGCCCTTGAGTGACGCAAACGACCTTCGCCCGCAGTGGAACCTCAGCGACGTGTTGGTCAAGGGCATTGAACCTTGAATATGGGCTTGACCCCGATAAGCCATTGCGGATGAACCTGAACGACACACTGGGTAGTCTGCCGAGCCCTGATCTGACGATTGACCTGGGAGACCTGCGCGTGAGGATGCAAGGCCGTTCAGCGAGTTGAAGTTGTTGCTGCTCGTCCCGGGATGGGTCAGCGCTGCTTTGACATCAGCATATCGGCTGGCCTCACGGAGTGTACTCCACCCTTCGATGGTGTCTGAGTGCTCGTAGGGGGGGGGGCGAGCGTTTCGACCGCATCGATGAGATCAAAGAAGAACAGTGCCCCGAACGAATCCCGTCGCAACGGCAGATACTCGGCCAGCGTGATTGCCGTTCCTGTGTCCCGCATCTTTACCAGCAGGCTGGGTCGTTCAGGCGGCGCGGCTGTATTCCTGCGATGCGGATCATGCTCGGAAGTAAATGTTCTTGGGTGTCAGGTATTTCGGAGGGGGGCATGGGAAACCCCGCACAACTGAAGGGGAAACGGTGTTTCAGCGCTCGCGGTTAACCCCATTGCAGCCGGGTCATGAGCGTATGTGGGTTGATGTTTGGGGGAGGGCATTCAGGAGGCAGCGCTGTCAGCGCTAGGGTCTTTTGAAACGGTAGAAAACAAGAAAGCCCGCACGAGGCGGGCTTCTTGAGGTGATTCATAGACTGCTGTAGACATCTATGGATCGGTACTTGGTGGCTACACAGGGACTTGAACCCCGGACCCCAGCATTATGAATGCTATGCTCTAACCAACTGAGCTATGTAGCCAAGTGGCGCGCATTATTCGCGTAGAACGGGAATGCGTCAAGTATTTATTTTGAATTTTTATCTACGCTTTCAACTGTTTAAGCGAAATCAGCGGATCTGGCGACGAGTGGATCACTCTTCGCCCTGCCGAATGCCCCGCAAAACTTGATCGCGTTGAGCAGATATCCCTGCCGCTCAACGCGTGCAATGACGCTAGGGATGTTTCGGGTTGTGCGTGGCCCGCTTAAGCTGTTCGCGTGCTCGTGACAGGCGTGAACGCACGGTGCCGATAGGAATGTCCAGCGCGTCGGCTGTGTCCTGATAGCTGCCGTCGGTTTCCAGTGAGGCGTACAGCGTCTTGCGCATTTCCATTGGCAAATGGTCGATAGCGCTCAGGGTTTTTTCCAGGCGACGGTTTACCTCGAACTCCCAATCCAGATTGTGGTTGTCTTCCTGGCCATGCCAGAGCGACTCATCAAACTCGCAATGCACGGGCTTGGCGTACAAGCGCCTGAAGTGATTGCGGATCAGGTTTTGCGCGATACCACACATCCACGTGCTGAGCGTGGCATTGCCGCTGAAACGCTCTCGGTTGCGCCAGGCTTCCAGATACGTCAACTGCAGAAGATCATCTGCATCTTCCGGGTTGAGTACGCGCTTGTGAATGAAGCGCCGAAGTTTTTTTTGCTGGTCGTCTGTCAGGTGAAGCATGAATTGAGGCGAGCTGCCCACGAGGTGCGCTAAAGCTTCAATAGGGATATTCATGATTGTTTCCTTGGTGTAGACGCAGTCGAAAAGGTGTCGACGGGAACCCCTTTTGCACTGGCTATGCCAAGACGGTTTTTTATGTAAACAGCTGATTTATAAAGATAAATATCTTGAAATGGTGTGATTTTGCGCAGGACCTTGCATAGAGCCGTTGAGGTGCGTGCAAGTCTTTTCAAATTTCTCGTGACATTCGACTTGATGGAACCGTTTGAGCTGGCCTTGCCACACAGGGAAACACTCTTCCTGTTCAGGTCTGTCCATGAAAGTCGAATCTTCCCCGGATGTGCAAACGGTCCAGCAGTTGGATAAACCTGCTGTCAGCCAGACATCCACGTCGGCGCCAGTTCCTGGCTTGGATGAGCTCGCTCACCTGTTCAGCCTGGAAGTACAGAACAACAGCCAGCCCTTGAGTCAGCGGAAGATGAGCGTGCGCGTGCCTCCGGCCGAACAGCTTGCGCAGATTTATGATCAGTTGGGGCACCCTGCCCAGGCGACCCTTGCGAGCCTTTCGCGCCGCATCCGCTTGCAATTGCTGCAGCATCCCCATGTCGACAAATTGCTGGAGCTGGCTGGCGGGGACCCCGCGCGTGCATTCGTGGTACTCAAATATGTGTCAACCCAGGCAGACGCTGAAGTGCGCCCATCGGAAGCAGCGTTGGCCCGTGATGCCATCGCCAAGTTGGAGGTCCGCTTCAAAGGGCAGATCCAGGCAGGCCTGAACATTGCCTTGGCGCTGCAGGCGGGCAGTGCCGATCCACAGGAGCGCCAGGCGTTGCGTGCGCTCTACTACGCCAGTGTGGTCACACGCCAATCGTTGGCGACGATGATGCAGGCGCTGTTGGGGGTGTATGGCGGCGAACGGCTTGCCGACGGGCTCAATATGATGCGCAAGGCTCTGGTGGATGACATCGCGGCCAAGGTGTCCTCACTCCCTACGCCGCTGTTGCGTTCCCTCTTGCAAGGCCTGCAAAGCTGCGGACAGTTGAGCGGCGTGTTGTCCGGTTGCAATGCCCTGCTCCAACGCCTGGGTATCGATCATGATGCAGTGAGCCTGTTGCAACGCCTGCTGGGTTACGCAGGCGCAGGTATCGCTGCTGCTGAAATCTTGCGGCTTGGAAGCGACTTGTCAGGTAGTTCGAACGTTCAGCAATTGCTGGCCCTCAATGCGCTTTATCCCCTGGTCCAGCAACTGCCTCTGGCGATATGGCTCGACGGTCGAGTACGCGAAGAAACCCTGCGTGGTTTCCTGACGGTGATGGGGGAGCTGGATCGGATGACGCGTGGCCCTGCGCGTTCTCCGGGTGAGCTGGGGATCATGGCGTGACTGCACTTTCGGCCATCAACGGCTTTTTGCTTAAGGTCGCGCAACGCGCAGAAGTACTGGGCGCCGTGGTGGTGATGGCCATCGTCTTCATCTTTATCGTGCCGCTGCCCACCTGGCTGGTGGACATCCTGATCGCGCTCAACATCTGCATCTCATGCCTGTTGATCGTGCTGGCGCTATACCTTCCGGGCCCCCTGGCGTTTTCATCGTTTCCGTCAATTCTTCTGCTGACCACCATGTTCCGCCTGTCTCTGTCGATTGCCACGACGCGCTTGATTTTGCTGGAGCAGGACGCCGGTCATATCGTCGAGGCCTTTGGTAATTTTGTGGTTGGCGGTAACCTCGCCGTGGGGATGGTGATCTTCCTGATCCTGACCCTGGTCAACTTTCTGGTGATCACCAAGGGTTCGGAGCGGGTGGCCGAAGTGGCGGCGCGTTTCAGCCTGGACGCGATGCCCGGCAAGCAGATGTCCATCGACAGCGACTTGCGGGCCGGCTTGATTGACGGCATGCAAGCGCGGGACAAACGGGAGCAGTTGTCCCGTGAGAGCCAGTTGTTCGGCGCCATGGATGGCGCGATGAAGTTCGTCAAAGGTGATGCGGTCGCGGGCTTGATCATTGTTGTGGT
Organism: Pseudomonas sp. TWR1-1-4; assembly: GCF_049897165.1. Lineage (NCBI taxonomy): Bacteria > Pseudomonadati > Pseudomonadota > Gammaproteobacteria > Pseudomonadales > Pseudomonadaceae > Pseudomonas > Pseudomonas sp. TWR1-1-4. Next base: position 45,305 of record NZ_JAFCVS010000007.1, read on the forward strand.
GAACTTGCTAGGTGGTTTTTCCACCGGCATGTTTCAGCACGGCTTGAGCGCTTCCGAGTCCATTACGTTGTACTCGGTATTGACCATCGGCGACGGCCTGATCGCACAGATCCCGGCGCTGCTGATCTCCCTCACCGCCGGCATGATCATCACCCGTGTGGCGCCGGACGGACGCAAGGGCGCCAGCAACATGGGCGCCGAAATTGCCCGGCAAATGACCAGCGAACCCAAGAGTTGGATGATCGCCTCGGTGGGAATGCTCGCCTTTGCGGCGGTGCCCGGCATGCCCACGTTGGTGTTTATCCTGATCGCACTGGTAACCGGCAGCCTGGGGTACTACCTGATGCGCCAGCGTCAACGGCTGGAGCAACCCGAAGCTGAAACCGCTGAAGCGGTGCGCCCCGAAGAGAACGGCCGTGAGGACTTGCGTGGGTTTGATCCGTCGAGACCCTACCTGTTGCAATTCTCCCCGGTGTTACGGGGCACGCCTGAGGTGGCTGATCTTGTTCACTCGATTCGCCAGGCCCGAAATGCAATGGTCGCCAATATCGGCCTGACGCTGCCTCCTTTCGAAGTGGAACTCGATGATTCGCTCGCCGACGACGAAATGCGCTTCTGTGTCCACGAAGTACCGATGGTCAAGGCATCAGTTGTCAGCCATGTGGCGGTTGAGCGTAAAGCGCTGACGGTCGAGCCTGCGCACGCCATTCCGGGGCTGGCAGAGCGCGATGAACAGGATTGGCTCTGGTTGGCGCCGGATGATCCGCTGCTGGATGATCCGCAGTTGGAGCGCTTCACCTCAGCGAGCCTGATCGTCGAGCGGATGAAGCAGGCAATGATGCTCAGCGGGCCGCAGTTCCTGGGGATCCAGGAGAGCAAGTCGATCCTCAGTTGGCTGGAGCACAACCAACCGGAACTGGTCCAGGAGCTGCAGCGGATCATGCCGCTGTCGCGGTTTTCGGCGGTACTGCAACGCCTGGCCAGCGAGGGGGTGCCGTTGCGCGCCGTACGGCTGATCGTCGAGTCGCTGATCGAGTACGGCCAGCATGAACGTGAGCCAGACGCGCTGGCCGACTACGCGCGCATTGCGCTCAAGGCGCAGATTTACCACCAGTGCAGCGAAGCCGACGGCCTGCATGCCTGGCTGCTGTCGCCGCAGACTGAAAACATCCTGCGTGAGGCGCTGCGCCAGACCCAGACCGGGGTGTTCTTCGCCCTTGATGACGAACACAGCGCAGCGTTGGTCAGCCTGCTCAATCAAGCCTTTCCCGTACGGCCCAAACTCAAGAGCGTGATGCTGGTCGCACAGGACTTGCGCAGCCCGCTGCGCGCGCTGTTGCTGGAAGAATTCAACCACGTGCCGGTGCTGTCTTTCGCTGAGCTGGGTAGCGCCTCAAAGGTCAAGGTGCTGGGGCGCTTCGACTTGGGCCAGGACGAATTGATGCGCGGTACGGCGGCATGAAGACTTGGCTATGTCCATCCCGGAGGGCTCGCTGATGTTCGAATTGCGAGTGCTTGATGGGCGACATCAGGGGGCTGCGCTGCCCTTGTTCGGGGAGCAGTGGAGCATCGGTGCCCACGCCGATGCTGACTTGGTGCTGAACGATCCTGGCATCGCTGAACAGCATGCCAGGCTGCGGCTCATGGACTCGAACTGGTCGGTGCAGGCTGAGGCCGGGTTATTGCAGGATGCTGATGGTCAGGTGCTGGCACAGATTGCGCACCTGGCGCTGAACGTCACGTTTTCGGTGGCGAACGTGCGGCTGTGCGTCACCTTGGCCGATGAACCTTGGCCCCAGTCTCCAGCCCCCGCACCGGCCGTGTCGGCACGGGCCAGTGAGCCGGTGCCGGTGCCGGTGCCCGTGCCCGTGCCGGTGCTCAAGCTATCGGCGATCTCGCACGCTCAGCAGAAGCGTCTGATCACGCTGGTGCTGGTGGTGACGGTGATCTTCATTGTGGTGGGCATGGCGTCCACCGGGAAGCCTGAAGCCCAGGCATCCCTGATGCTGCCTGTGGTGAAAAAGCACGAGTTGGCCTCGCCGTTCGAGGTCCGCCAGCAGCTGTTGAAGATGCTCGGCGAACGTGAATTGAGCCAGCGCGTCAGTTTGCAGGTGATCAATGGGCAGATCGCGCTCAGTGGGGATGTCTCGCAGGATGAGGTTGAATTGGTCGCGCGCATGCTCAGCCGTTTTGGCGAGCAGTTCGACAGCGCGGTACCGGTAATCAGCCGCGTGCGCGCGCGCGATGGAGTGTTGCCATTCAAGATCGTGCAGATCGTGGGCGGGCCCAATGGCCACGTGGTCCTGGAGGAGGGCAGCCGACTGTTTATCGGGGATGAAGTGGATGGCCTGCGCCTGGTGCTGATTGATAACAGCAAGGTGATATTCGATGGCGTACAGCGCTATGAGGTGCGCTGGTGAGTGAGCAATTGCAAGCACGCCTGGAGGCCTGGCAGCAGCGTCAAGTCCAGTCGCTGGCCACCTTCGCGCCGGTGACGATGCGGGGGCGCATCCAGCGCGTCAATGGCATGTTACTGCAGTGTCGGCTGCCCCAAGCGCGTATCGGTGACTTGTGCCGGGTCGAGAAAAAGCCGGGCGACTACATGCTGGCCGAGATCATCGGTTTTGATCAGCAGGACGCGGTGCTAAGCGCCTTGGGCAACCTGGAAGGTGTGCAGGTGGGCGCGGGCGTCGAGCGCCTTGGCGTCTCGCATCGGGTGCAGGTCAGCGAGGCATTATTGGGTCAAGTGCTGGATGGTTTTGGGCGGCCGATCACGGGAGAAGGCCCCGGTGCGTTTGTCGAGGCTGATTTGTCGGACACCAGTGCGGTGTTGTGCGAGGCACCGCTGCCCACTGAGCGCCCGCGCATCAACCGTGCGCTGGCCACCGGCGTGCGGTCGATCGACGGCCTGCTGACGCTGGGTGAAGGTCAGCGCGTGGGCCTGTTCGCCGGAGCAGGTTGCGGCAAGACCACCCTGTTGGCCGAGATCGCCCGTAACGTGGAGTGCGATGTCATCGTGTTCGGCCTGATCGGCGAGCGGGGCAGGGAATTGCGCGAGTTCCTTGATCATGAACTCGATGAGCAACTGCGTTCCAAGGCCGTACTGGTGTGCGCCACATCCGACCGATCCAGCATGGAGCGAGCCCGAGCGGCCTTCACGGCGACGGCGCTGGCTGAAGGTTATCGGCGCAAGGGGCTGCGCGTGTTGCTGCTGATTGACTCCCTGACTCGGTTCGCCAGGGCCCAGCGCGAAATCGGCCTTGCCGCCGGCGAACCCCTTGGCCGCGGCGGTCTGCCGCCTTCGGTATACAGCCTGCTACCGCGTCTTGTGGAGCGCGCCGGGTTGACCCGTGAAGGTGTGATCACGGCGATCTACACCGTGCTGATCGAGCAGGACTCCATGAACGATCCGGTGGCTGATGAAGTCCGCTCGCTACTCGACGGTCACATCGTACTGTCTCGTAAGTTGGCTGAGCGTGGTCACTATCCCGCAGTGGATGTGTTGGCGAGTCTGTCGCGGATTTTGAGCAACGTCGCCGAGCCTGCGGACATCCGGGCGGGTACGGCGTTGCGACGCTTGTTGTCGGCGTATCAGCAGATCGAACTGATGCTCAAGCTGGGGGAGTACCAGCCCGGTAGCGATGCCTTGACCGATCTGGCCGTGGACAGTCGCCAGGCTGTGGACAATTTCTTGCGCCAGGACTTGCGTGAGCCTGCGCCGATGGCTGTGACGCTGGAACAACTCAAGGAGCTGACCGCCTATGTCCCATTCTGAAGGGCTGCTTGGCGAAGTCGAGACGCTGCGACGCCTGCGACGGCACCGGGCAGATCGGGCCGAGCGTGCCTTGCGTGAGGCTAAGCGGGCCCAGCAGGCCCTGCTTGCCAATATCCGTCAGGCCGAGGATGCGCTTGAGCAGACCCGACGCGAGGAAGCCGAGCGAAGCGCCCAGTTGCTCAGCCAACACCAGGGGCAGGTATTGAACATGCAGGCGCTGAAGTCCTGGAGCGCTCAGGAGCGCTCGTTGTCTGCCACTACTCGCCGGGGCATCGGGCAATTGGAAGCCTTGCAGGGCCAGCAAGAAGAAAAACAGATCAGCGTCGGCAGAGCCCAGAAGCAGGTCACCGCCTGCCTGCGTCAGGTGGAAAAACTTCAGGAGTTATCTCTTTTACTGGCGCAGGAGCCGACATGACCCAGGTTTCAGATAAACCCGCCGAGCGTCCCCGACCGCGTGACGCGCGAGAAGAGCGAGAACCGGGAATGGCAGGCGTTGTACCCACGGAGCTGACGCGATTGTTTTCCCAGTTGTGGGCTGATGACGGTGACGGTTCTGGTGGCGGGACTCAGCTGTCGGGAACCAAGGCGTTGGGCGGTGCTGCGATGATCGAGGCGCTGGCCGAGCAATTGGCACCTCGTATGCAGGCCGCTTTGCAGTGGCCGCTTCAGGCGGTGCTGTACCTGCCTCGCCTGGGGCGCATCAACGCCAGTGTGCGCCGTGAACAGAGCGCCTGGAGCATCGAGCTTGAAGCGCAAGAGGATGAGACGACGCGCTGGCTCAATGGCGTGAGGCAACAGGTTGAGGGTCGATTAACGCAAACGTTGGGGCAGACGGTCAGCCTGCGGCTTCCCACTGTCGGGTCGGGGTGATGATTCCAGCGGTGCCGTTACCTCGGGTCAGTGGCGATGTGGTTGCTGCGCGTCGTCGTCTCGGACGCGGCTTGCGCCTGCCGTTCGACGTCGCGGGGCAGCGTGGAGAGCTGTCGCTCGAACCGGGTCGTGCGCCTACCGGGGGCCAATCATTGAGCTTCGAAACGGCACGCGGAGTGCTGGCATTGGCCGACGCGGGCCCCCTGCTCAGTCTGCTGGGCGAATGTCCGGTGACGTTGGCCAAGGCGGGCAACGATCCTGACTCCTGGTTCTGGGCGTTGTTCCAGCACCACCTAAGCCCGCAGGTACAAGCGCTGCTGGGTTATGTGCGACTGCTGGAGGTCGATCGCCCCAAGGGGTTTGGTTGCCGACTCAGCGTGACGCTGGGGGCATCTCGGGCGATGGGCTACCTGTGGCTGACGGCAGTGAACTTCCTCGCGTTGTGTGACGCCGGAGCGTGGCGCAGCAATGCCGCGCCGTTGCCAGCGTCGTTTCAACTGGCAATTGCCGTAATCCTTGGGCGCCTGCAATTGCCGATTGCACAAGCGCGCAGCCTGCGCGTTGGCGATGTGCTGATATTGGAACAAAGTTTTTTCCAGGCCCAGGGCGCTGGCCATGTACAGGTTGGCAGGCAGCGGCTGCATGGGCGCATTGACGATGACACAGGCGTGTTGCGTCTGACACTGACTTCAATTGAGGGCACATCCGTGGATGAAGAATTTACCCCTCCCCACTACTCGGGGTATGACGAAGATGAGCCGGTATTGGACGTATTCGGCAATGAGCCCTTTGATGAGTTGAGCATGGCACTGAACATACGCTGCGGAACGCTGAACCTCACTCTGGGCGAGTTGCGCAGCCTCGCGCCCGGCGCCGTATTGGGCGTCTCCGGTTACGCTCCCGGTATGGCTGGCCTCTATTACGGTGACCGGCCGATCGGCCTGGGGCAGTTGGTAGAGATCGACGGGCGCCTGGGCTTGCAGCTGTCCCGTGTGATGTTCGGCGGATGATACTTCAAGGGCTGGACCCCTTAGTTCTCGCGGTGTTTCTTGCGGCATTGTCATTGATGCCCATGCTGTTGATCGTCTGCACAGCGTTCTTGAAAATTGTGATTGTGTTGATGATCACCCGTAACGCCATAGGCGTGCAGCAGGTGCCGCCCAGCATGGCCATCAATGGCATCGCGTTGGCTGCCACGCTGTTTATCATGGCGCCGGTAGGATATGAAATCGCGGAGAGTATCAAGGTTTCACCCCTTGACTTGAGCAGCGTGCAAACGCTTCTGCAGACGGGAAATGAGGCCATCAAACCCCTACGTGCCTTCATGCTCCGCAACATTGACCCGGATGTACTGACACACCTGTTGGAGAATTCCAAGCGCTTATGGCCTGCGCAGATGGCTCAGGAGGTACAGCGCGAAGACCTCATCCTGCTGATTCCGGCGTTCGTTTTATCGCAGTTGCAGGCGGGGTTTGAGATCGGCTTTCTGATTTACATTCCCTTCATCGTCATCGACTTGATTGTCTCCAACTTGTTGTTGGCGCTGGGCATGCAAATGGTTTCGCCGATGACCATTTCCCTGCCGCTCAAGCTGTTGTTGTTCGTGATGGTGTCTGGTTGGTCGCGGTTGCTCGACAGTCTTTTCCTCTCCTATCTCTGAGTGCCCTATGGAACCTATCGTGCTGTTCAAGCAGGGCATGCTGCTGGTGGTGCTGCTGACGGCGCCGCCGTTGATCGTGGCAGTAGTGGTGGGGGTGCTGACGTCCCTGGTGCAGGCGTTGATGCAGATACAGGACCAGACACTGCCCTTTGGTATCAAGTTGGTGGCGGTGGGCGTCACGCTGATCATGACGGGCCGTTGGATTGGTGTGGAGTTGATCCAATTGATCAACCTGACCTTTGAAATGATCGGCCGCTCGGCCCTGAACTGAGGTCCTGCTCATGTTGGTCTATCTCGAATACCTACCCAGCCTGGTGATCGGCATGGCACGCATCTACCCCTGCGGCATCCTGGTGGCGGCGTTCTGCTTTCAACACATACGCGGTATGCCGCGGCACACGCTGGTGATGGTCATGGCGTTGATGCCCGCGCCGGGTATTCATGCCGCATTGGCGGGCTTGGATTACTCCGCGCTAATGCTGGCTGCGTTGGTACTCAAGGAGGTGGCACTGGGTATCTTGCTGGGGGTGCTTCTGGCAATGCCGTTCTGGATGTTCGAGTCAGTGGGGGCACTGTTGGACAACCAGCGCGGTGCCTTGGCGGGCGGGCAACTCAACCCTTCACTGGGGCCGGATGCGACACCAATCGGGCACTTGTTCAAGCAATTGGCGATTTTCCTGCTGATAACCAGTCTCGGGTTGGGCACGTTGACCCAAGTGATCTGGGACAGTTACCTGATCTGGCCGCCCACCCTGTGGTTTCCGCTCCCTGCGGCGAATGGCAGCGGTGTGTTCGTCGACCTGCTTGGCGATACCTTCACCCACATGCTGCTCTATGCCGCGCCCTTTATTGCGGTGTTGCTGTTGCTGGAGTTCGGCATCGCACTGTTGGGGGTCTACAGCCAGCAGTTACAAGTGAGTACCCTGGCGCCACCGGTCAAGAGCCTGGCGGGCATTGGCATTCTGCTGTTGTACTTTGCGCTGTTGGAGGATCTGATCGTTGGGCGCATGAGCCTGCTGGGCGATCTTAAACATTCATTGGGCGTTTTGTTTAAGGTCGCGGTGCCATGAGTGATTCCGGCGAAAAAAAGCACCCGGCGTCCGCCAAGAAACTGCGGGACCAACGCAAGAAAGGCCAGGTCGCCCAGAGCCAGGATGTCGCAAAACTGCTGGCGTTGACGGCGATCAGTGAAATCGCCTTGTTCACCGCCGAAACCAGTCTGCAACGCTTTCAGCAATTGATGCTGTTGCCGATGTCACGTCTGAATCAGCCTTTCACGCGCGCACTGGAAGAGGTGCTGTTCGACGGGCTGGGGGTGTTCTTCTCCTTCGCCCTGTTGATGGTCGGGGTTGCGATTACTACCAAGCTGATCAGCAGTTGGATGCAGTTCGGGCTGCTGTTTGCGCCGGAAGCCCTGAAGATGGATTTCAATCGTCTCAACCCCGTGAGCCAGGTCAAGCAGATGTTTTCTGCGCAGCAGTTGATGAACCTGTTGATGAGCGTGGCGAAAGCATTCCTTATCGGTTTGATTCTGTATGTGGTGATTTGGCCTTCGATCAGCACGCTGATCAACCTGGCCACCAGTGACCTGCAAAGCTACATCGTGGCGTTGATCGCGCTGTTCCGTCATCTGTTGCATGTGTGCCTTGGCGTGCTGCTAGTGCTTGCGCTTGTCGACTTGATCCTGTCCAGGCACTTTTTTGCCAAGCGCATGCGCATGACTCAAGTGGAGGTCGTCAAAGAGTACAAGGACATGGAGGGTGACCCTCATGTGAAGGGGCAGCGCCGTTCGTTGGCGTACCAGTTGGCCCAGGAGGAACCGAAGGTCAAGCTGCCCAAGCTGGAGGAGTCCGACATGTTGGTGGTCAATCCAACGCACTTTGCTGTCGCGCTGTATTACCGACCGGGTAAGACACCGCTGCCGATGTTAGTGAGCAAAGGCACGGACGATGAAGCCCGCACATTGATCCGCCGTGCCAAGGCGGCCGACGTACCGGTGATCCAGTGTGTATGGCTGGCGCGCACGCTTTACACGAAAAAGCTGGGCGCCAGCATCCCTCGTGAAACCTTGCAGGCCGTGGCGCTGATTTACCGGACCTTGCGCGAGCTCGACGATGAGGCCAAGCGCGAAACCCTGGAACTGCCCGAGCTTGAGCGGCGTTGATCACCTGTCCAAGGCTTGCAGCGTGGCCAGCGACAGCATTCGGCTGAGGATCCTGTCGAGCGTGCTGGCGGCTGCCGGCAGTGCATGCCAGATCACCAGCGCGTTCTGGGCGTCGAGGTAAATAAAGCAGCCATCGAACGCCAACGCTTGCTCAAAGCGTCGCTCCAGCACGCGCTGCAATTGCCCGGCCTGCAACGCTTCGCGAGCGACGTGCAGGGCAAGTCCCGGGCAATTTCCAGCGTTCAGTGCGCCTACCTTGATACCGGGCGCGAGGGACAGGTGAGCGGCAGTGCCGCTCACCAGGTCGTCCAGGAATGCCTGGCGTCGATCGTCGGGCATACCTGGAAGCTTCACCGTTCCAGCGACACTGTCTGGTAATCCGCCCGCTCGCCGGCGGGCCCAGGTTCGACGCGCATCTGCGGCGGCCACCAGATCACCATCTTGTCCTGGGTCGATTGTGGGCGTGAGCATGAATCACCTTTGCAGGTGGGTGTACAACCGGCGAGGTGCAGGACTGCGAAAATCAGGGTGACGTACAACAAGCTGTGTTTCATGGCGTGGCCTTCCGGGCTGGAGTGATCAAGGAGGGGCGGGGCACACTGAGGTGTTCGTCCTTCACCACCGGACGCATGGCGATAAACACCTCGGCTTCTTCGCCTGGCTTGAGCCAGGCGCGCGGCCACACGGTGACCGCCAGGGTCTGCGAGTTGCTGCACTCTTTTTCGTCGATACGTACGTTGCGCTTGAACTGGTTGCGCAACACCACGACCGCCACGTTGTAATGCGGGCCTGCGTACCACTGGCTGCGGTCGGTATTGAGCGCCAGCAAGTCACGGGCGCTGCACACGCTGTTCAGTCCCAGAGGCATCGGCGCCGAGTTGAACGCTTTGGGCACTTCCCCGCTGACCATACGTGCCAGGGTGCTGATAATGTCACTGCGTTTGATCACCGGTTCGTGCGGTGAAATCCGCCTGGCCAGCGGTGTGAGGGCGGCTTGCAACTCGGCCTGGTCGGCCTGCGGCAAATAGCGAGACGGGTCGTCCTGGTCCCCGATAACGCGGGGTGTGAGGATAAACAGGCGTTCACGTCGATTGTTCTGGCGCTCCGTCGAGGAAAACAGCGCCTTGCCCAGCAGCGGAATATCTCCCAGCAGGGGAATCTTTCTTTGTTTGTCTGTGCTTTCGGTGACATGGAAACCGCCGACCACCAGCGAGCGCTTTTCCGCCATCACGGCTTGTGTACTGACCTTGCCCCGGCGTACATCAAGGTGGTTGGGGTCAGGGTTGGTCGCGTCGAAATTGCCATCTTCAATGTCCACTGCCAAATGGATCTGGTGATCGCCGCGGCTGGTGGTGACCCTGGGCACGACTTGAAAACTGGTGCCCACGGTGACGGGTAAAATGGTTGCGTTTTCGCTGCCGGGAGTGAGGTATTGGGTGCGGTTGAAATCGATCACCGCCGGTTGGTTTTCCAGGGTGAGCACCGATGGGTTCGACACCATGGTTGCCAGTCCCTTCTCTTCCAGCGCGCGGATATCGGCGTAGAAACGATCGCGGTTTTCAATCGACAACTGCGACGATGTGCCGGGTGCCATGTTGACGCCGCCCCGGAAGCGGCTGTTCTGGAAACCCCAGTTCACCCCGAATTCGCGCAATTGCGTACGCTCTATATCGAGAATGATCGCGTCGATTTCGATCAACTTTCGCGCAACGTCGAGTTGGGTGATCAGTTCGCGGTACATCGCGTGGCGTTCCGGCAGGTCATAGATGAGCACGGCGTTATTGCGCACATCGGCTTCGACGCGGATCCGGCTGGCGGGTACCGGTGCTCGCGGCGTCAATGCGGGTGCTGCGTCCACTGGCCCGGTGTTGCCCTGTGTACCGAGCATTTGGCCCAGCAGCGGGTTGCCCAGTCGCGGCACATTGGGCGTGAGAGGCGCGGGTTGGGATGATGGGCGTGGGGTCAGCCCCGCGAGCGTAGAGGCAGAGCGTGGTTCCAGCAGCCCGCGTAAAATGCTGGCGACACCGGGAATGTTGAGTTTTTCTCCGCGGTAATCCACCTGGCGGTCCGTTGCATTGGCAAACTTCAACGGGTAACTCAACACGCTCTGTTTTTCATCCGGTGAGCGGCGCTGGCTGCTGAACTGCTTGATCTGTTCGATATAGCGCTTGGGGCCGGAGACCAGTACGACCCCGTCTTCGGGCAACTCTCCCCAACCGAAACGGCTATCGAGCAGTCCGATATCGGTCAACGCCTGCTTGAGGTCGGAAATCGTCTCTGATGAGACCTCCAGGCGTGCTGACTCCTGCTGATCCAGCGTGCTGATGTAAAGCGTGTTGTTGTAGAGGTACCACTGGAAACGGTGTTCGACACCTAGTCTGTCCAGTAGTGACTGTGGGGTGTTCGCGCGGATCTTGCCGTTGACGTCCCCCTCCAGCAGGCCCTCGATGTGCAATTGCGTGCCGAAGGTCTGGGCGAAGTCTTCGAGGACTTCCCGTAGTGGTTTGTGTTCGGCCTCATAGGCGTATGCGGTGTTTTTCCATTCCGGGGGAATGGCGGCCAGGACGCTTTGCGCAGGTATCAGCAACCAGGGGAGTGTGAGCAGGCAACGCCAGGTGGCAAGCCTTGACGATGTTCCGGGCAAGGCAATAGGCATGCGGTTATAGCTCTGGGTCTTGTTGTACATAGAGTTCTCTGGTTAATACGACAGCGAACGTAACGAAGTAGGTTTGGATTGATGAGCCGGCAGGGTAAGGCGCGCGACCGTCGAGCGCCACGTGTCGCGTTGGTTGAGCAGGGCTTCGAGGCTGTTGAGCAACGATGTCTCGTGCGGGTCGGTGCGCAGGCATTGGACCAACCAGAGCGCGCCACTGTCAGGCGCTTGGGCAAGCGAGCCTTGAAAGTGATTCAGGCTGACCGCACCCAGTCGCAGCCAACAGTGCAACGGTGCGTGATCCGGCCGATAGGACGTCAGTTGAACGCAGATCAACACGGCGTCGCCGTGACGTTTCAGGATGATTTCATCGTTGTTCTCGAGGACGAGCATCTGTTCTGAGTCGCCGCCCAACCAGTCAATAAGTTGATCTTCCAACTTATGGCACACCGTCCAGTGCGGTTTTGAACAGCATGTGGTTGACCCGGCTGTGCTCGTTGAACGCCCAATCGGAGTGATGCCTTTTAAACATGCTCTCGTAAAACATCAGCATGTCCTCTGAGGTCTCCGCAGGGGACTGCTCGATGGTTTTATAACGCAGGGTGTCAGCCTTAACTTGGCCCAGAAGCTCACGTTTGAAGCCGTTATAGAAGTCCATGATTCTCTCCTGATAGACCTCACCTCTGTGGTCAGTGCTGGCTATTCAGTTCCAAGTTGATTGCGCCAGGCCAGCCAGTGGAGCCCGATCACCTTCTTTGGAAAACGGGGCAAGCATGGAGGCCCAATTGATGTGAAAGTCGCCTTCGTCGGTTTTCAGAACGAGGGTTTGAGTGCTGATGGTGTCGTCTGGCTGAACTCTCCAACGCGCGGCGTCATGGCGGCTGAGGCAATGTTTGAGTGCCTCGATTTCCCGTGGATGACACAACAGGAGCGCATTCACCTCCGGTACCTGGCTTGCCAGCAATTGCTTGAGCAGCGCTGCCAGGCGTTGTGGCTGCGGCGTCTCGTCAAGTAGGTGCCTGATCGCCTGGTTGACGACCCCTGTGATGTACCGCTCCAGGTTGTCGCACAATGCTTTTTGCTCGTTTTCCCATCGATGCAGCTGTGCGTTGGCGCGTTGCCAGAACGCCTGGCCCGCCTGCTCCAAAAGCGCCTCGCGGCTGAGTTGTGCGCGGTTGAGCAACGCGTCAGCCTGAGCCTTGGCGCGGGTTAACAGGTGTTCGGCTTGGGTGCAGTCAGCGAGCACCTCTCTGGGAATCAGCCCGTGCGACAGGCTATGGGCGTCGGGCGGCAGTGTGATTTTGCGTCGGCAGAGCATCGTCAGTTGTCCATTGCGTGGGGCGCAGGCACCATGCGAGTGCTGGTGCGTGTTGTCATGCGCCACACCACGGCTTGCCACAGGGTATCCAGGCGACTCGCATCGCCGACGTATGGGCGGTGGCTTCTTTCCAGTTCGAGCACACGCGCAAAGCAAAAGCGCAATCGGAGGCGTTGCCAGACGGGAGGCTCAACCCATGCACGCAGCAGTTGCAAAGGATCGTCTGCAGGTAACAGTGTTTGCGGGGGCAAGGCCTTGGCAATTCGCTTGCACCATAGGTGATGATCCTCCTGCAAGGCGGTGGTGGTTTGCGGCCTACAAATGCTGTCAATCAGGTCGAGCACGAAATCGAGTTCCGAGGCCGACGCCAAGGCCAGCTTGAGCAGCGTGGGGTGAGGAGCAGGGGGCAGGCCTGGGGTAATCCCTTCGACGGTACAGTTCACTGGGGCGTCGATAAGGCGCAGCGCGTTGATTACTGGGTCGCCGAGGGTATGCCAGTCATCGTGCGCCGACCTCCAAGGACGCGCCCACCATTGCGCCCAGCTCAGGTGTTCACTCACGGGTGGGTCGCTTGCGAATTATTGGAGTAGCCGGCCGCAGCTTGGATTGCCCGCTGTCGCCGGTTGCGCAGGAAGAGTAACGCGGCCGTCGTCATCACGATGGCAACCAACGTAAGGGTCATGCTGGCGCGCCAAAAACCGAGGTCATCTGCGGGTATCAAGAACGGCCCGAAATACGTCAGCTGCCGTTGCTCTTGATAGGCGATTGAAGGCACGAAGACCACCGTGAGCTTTTGCGGGTTATCCACCGCCGTGGACATTCCCGGGATGCTGCTGGCAACCATTCGGCGAACCCGAGAACGGATATTATCGGGGTCTAGCCGTGGATCATGCTTGATGAAAACCGAAGCAGAGGCCGGTTGCACCGGTTCTCCCGGCGCGATGCGCTCTGGAAGCACCACATGCACCCGGGCGACGATAACACCGTCAATGTTCGACAAGGTCGCCTCAAGTTCCTGGGACAGGGCATAGATGTACCGAGCCCGCTCCTCCAGTGGTGTTGAAATGACGCCGTCCTTGCGAAACGTATCGCCCAATGTGGTACGTGCGACCTTGGGCAATCCGACCGCCTCCAACGTACGCACGGCACGACCGATGTCGATGGCATTGACGACCACGACAACACCGTCTTTAGCAGGCACTTTTTGTGCGCGGATATGTTTGTCAGCCAATTCGGCAATGACCTCGTTGGCTTCCTGTTCGGATAATTGGCGGTGGAGTTCGACGCGCTCACTGCAACCGTTCAGCATGAAGGCGAGCCATAAAAGCAGCAGAGCGGGGAGGAGGGACTTCATGCCCATCTACTGCAAATTGCTGATTTTATCGAGGCCTTGGGCGGTTTTCCCGACACTCTTGACCAGGATGTGAGTCAGCAGCAAGGTGTTGGAAAGGTGGCTAGGGTAGTCCCGCATTGCACGCTCGTTATTTTTTTTACTGAGGGCGCGCAAACTTTTGCCCATGCGTTCTGTTGAGTGGGCGAGCGCGTCTGACGCGTCTGCCAGCAGGCTGCTCCGTTCAGCCCGATGCGTGGTGGCAGCCAGGGGGGTTGGCTGTGCCAGGGCTGAGGTGAAGAGATGGATATCGGCAGGCGGTGCGGGTGAATATTCAACTGATCTGTGTGCGCTGCCAGTGTCGTCATGCTCTGCGGAAAAAACGGTTTTGATTTGCATGCCAGACCTTTTGCATCAAGGGCTCAGGAGGGCGAAGCTGGGTCAGCGTCGCCGGTGTAGAAAACTTCCCCGACGGATTGCCTCGGGGAAGCTGGCCATTCTTAACGGTAGGTATCAGCAACACTCTTCAAGCCGGTTTGCCACCTAGCTTCTCGAGCCAACTCTGCGATCTTTTTGTTGTCTTCTTTAGACCCTTCGGTGGTTTGTTCCAAACTCGGTGCGCCTGAGCCATAACCATTGCCAACCGGATAAGGGTTATAGCCAGTGTTGGAGGGTATCGTCATTGGGTGTTCTCCAGAGATGCCTGCAATAAAGATAGTGGGTTTACCAGTTTGATTCATAATATTTGAATCGCTGCTGGCACTAACTATGTGGCCGTTGATGTGGATGGCGTTCCTGAAGTTTTTCGTGCAAATGTTTCGAATTATTAGTTGATTGCCTGGGGGTTAATCCAACGAAATATGAAGTTGTTTCATTCGGTAGTAAAGCGTGCGTTTGGCCACGCCTAACTCGACTGCCACACGGTCCACATTGTGTTCGTGCCGCTGCAGGGACTCTTCAATCAGCGTCTTTTCAATCTGTTGAAGGCGGCCCTTGAGGCCTATCTCGACCCCTTCATCCGGCATGGCCGGCCCACACAGCGGTGGCAGTCCCAGTACGCAGCGCTTGGCGGCCGAGCGCAATTCACGCACGTTACCCAGCCAGGAATAGCCAAGCAGCTGCAGCAGCAGCGTGCAGGGTGGTGAAGGTGGTGGGCGTTTGAATCGCTCGGCCTCCTGCCTGAGCATGCTCAAGAATAAAGGGATAATGCGTTCACGGCGCTCACGCAGTGGCGCGAGCTGGATGGTGACCACATTCAGGCGGAAATAAAGATCGCGCCTGAACGCTCCTCGCTCGACCATTTTATGCAGCAGCTGCTGGGCAGACGCTATAACGCGCATATCCACCGGAATGAAGCGGGTTGAACCCAAGCGCTCAACGCCACGAGCCTCCAGTACTCGCAGCAGCTTGGCCTGGAGCGAGAGCGGCAAGCTGTCGATTTCATCCAGGTACAAGGTGCCCAGGTGCGCGGCTTCGATAAAGCCTGCCCGTGATTGCACGGCGCCGGTGTACGCGCCGCTGTTGACTCCAAACAGTTGACTCTCCGCCAGGGTCTCCGGAATGGCTGCGCAATTGACCGCGACCAGGTTGCCCCGTCGCCCTGATAGCCGATGAATGCGTTGTGCCAAGGTATCTTTGCCGGTGCCGGTTTCTCCCAGCAACAGGATGTCAACGTTGAGGGGGGCAGTGCTGCTCAAGACATGTTCAATGTCAGCGTCTTCAATGAGTGAAGTGCTTGTTTCGTTTTCCATGTGGTCAAGCGCCGACATCGGATGATTACTCCATACTCGCTCTTGCTTCACTGTCGAAAAGACAACGTGCAGGCTCTGCACAATAGGGCGAATTTTATAACAGTTATCACCGGTCCTTAGGGTGATTAGTTGCCGAAGTCATGTGGGATAAGTTTGATAGTTTTCGGGCGCTGAACGTATTAAGTAGAGCGGTGCAGGGGAGAGTAGGCAGAGTCTGAAAACTGTTGATATTTAGACTAATCTGTTGTGTCAGAGTATTCGTAAAGTCGTCGCCCACAAAAAAGCCGATGCAGTGCATCGGCTTTTTATATTCGGCGTAAACCGCGAGTAGCGATTACACGTTGAAACGGAAGTGCATCACATCGCCATCTTTAACGATGTATTCCTTACCTTCCAAACGCCACTTACCTGCTTCCTTGGCACCGGCTTCACCCTTGAACTGGATGAAGTCGTTGTAGGCGATCACTTCGGCGCGGATAAAGCCTTTTTCGAAGTCAGTGTGGATCACACCGGCGGCCTGTGGTGCGGTGGCACCGACCTTGACGGTCCAGGCGCGGACTTCTTCAACACCGGCGGTGAAGTAGGTCTGCAGGTTGAGCATCTCGTAGCCGGCGCGGATTACGCGGTTCAGGCCCGGTTCTTCCAGACCCAGGGCCTCAAGGAACATGTCCTTTTCTTCGCCGTCATCGAGCTCGGCGATTTCCGCTTCGATCTTGTTGCACACCGGAACAACGATGGCGCCTTCTTCGTCAGCGATGGCCTTGACCACGTCCAGCAGTGGGTTGTTCTCGAAGCCGTCTTCAGCGACGTTGGCGATGTACATCACAGGCTTGGTGGTCAGCAGGTGGAAGCCCTTGATCACAGCCTTCTCATCGACACCCATGTTCTTCATCAGGCTGCGTGCCGGCTTGCCTTCGGTGAAGTGAGCGATCAACTGCTCCAGCAGGCCTTTCTGGACCACGGCGTCCTTGTCGCCACCCTTGGCGTTGCGCGCGACTTTCTGAAGTTGCTTCTCGCAGCTGTCGAGGTCGGCGAAGATCAGTTCCAGGTCGATGATCTCGATGTCGCGTTTCGGGTCGACACTGTTGGAGACGTGAATCACGTTCTCGTCTTCAAAGCAGCGGACCACGTGGGCGATGGCATCGGTTTCACGGATGTTGGCCAGGAACTTGTTGCCCAGGCCTTCACCTTTCGACGCGCCGGCAACCAGGCCAGCGATGTCGACGAATTCCATGGTGGTCGGCAGGATGCGTTTTGGATTGACGATGGCCGCCAGGGCGTCCAGGCGTGGATCCGGCATCGGCACGATACCGCTGTTGGGCTCGATGGTGCAGAAGGGGAAGTTCTCCGCCGCAATACCGGACTTGGTCAGGGCGTTGAACAGGGTGGATTTGCCGACGTTGGGCAGGCCGACGATGCCGCAATTGAATCCCATGGTGTTTCCCCTCGGTAAGAGTCAGGCCTTCTGGCTGTGCAGGTTTTTCATCGCGCGGTTCCATTCACCGGCGAAGATATCCGGCAGCACGCCGAGGGCAAAGTCGATGCTGGCATCGAGTTTTTCCTGTTCGGCGCGTGGCGCACGACCCAGGACGAAATTTGAAACCATACTAGCAACGCCTGGGTGGCCAATGCCGAGCCGCAGGCGGTAGAAGTTATTCTGATTGCCCAACTGCGCAATGATGTCGCGCAGGCCGTTGTGCCCGCCATGCCCGCCGCCCAGCTTGAGCTTGGCAACACCGGGTGGCAGGTCCAGTTCGTCATGGGCCACCAGGATTTCCTCGGGTTTGATCCGGAAGAAGCCCGCAAGCGCCGCGACAGCCTGGCCGCTGCGGTTCATGTAGGTGGTGGGAATCAGTAGACGAACATCCTGACCCAGGTGCGAAAAGCGCCCGGTCAGGCCAAAATATTTGCGATCAGCCACTAGGTTCACACCTTGGGCGTGGGCGATGCGCTCAACAAAAAGGGCCCCCGCGTTATGCCGGGTCTGTTCGTATTCGGCGCCTGGATTTCCCAGGCCAACGATCAGTTTAATGGCAGTCACGACAGGGGCCCTTCCTTTGGAGTTGTGGATAACATCGCCGCAACCGGTGTGCGGCGAAAGTGGACGACAGAAGCTATTTACTCAAGAGTAAACGCCGCGTTATCGCCCGCTTTCTCGCTACGTTCCGGTCCGCGATGTTTCCTCAAGCTCCGGCAATACAGAGTGAATTACTCTGCAGCGCCTTCTTCAGCTTCTGGAGCAACGCGTGGAGCGTGAACGTTGGCAACAGCTTTGTCATCACCGTGAGCCAGTGCGACAAACTCAACGCCTTTAGGGGCTTTGAGGTCGGACAGGTGAACGATAGCGCCGATTTCCAGAGCCGACAGGTCGACTTCGATGAACTCAGGCAGGTCTTTCGGCAGGCAGGTCACTTCGATTTCGTTCAGGACGTGCGAGATCTCGCCGCCTTTCTTGACCGGAGCGTCTTCACCAACAAAGTGCACAGGCACGATGGCGGTCAGTTTCTGGCCAGCTACAACGCGAACGAAGTCAGCGTGCATGATGAACTGCTTGGACGGGTGACGCTGCATCGCTTTAACGATGACGTTCTGCTTGGTGCCGTCGACGTTCAGCTCGATAACGTGGCTGTAGGCAGCTTCGTTTTCGAACAGCTTGGCGATTTCCTTGGCCAGGATGGTCACGGATTCAGCAGCTTTGTTACCACCGTATACAACGGCTGGGATGTTGGCGGCGTGACGCAGGCGGCGGCTCGCACCTTTCCCCAGGTCAGTACGCGCTTGAGCGTTCAGAATAAAGTCAGTCATTTTGTATCTCCAAAATAGCCATCATCGAGGGGCGTTTGCGACCAGCGCCGTACTCGACATGGGCAAAAAAGCCCCGCCCCAACAGAATGTCGGGGCGGGGCGCTTTTCGTCAGTGAGATGTGCCGAAGGTTTGACCCTTAGCGGAACATCGCGCTGATCGATTCTTCATTGCTGATGCGGCGGACCGCCTCGGCAACGACCGGTGCGATATCCAGTTGACGGATACGCGCACAGGCTTGAGCGGCGGCGGACAACGGGATGGTGTTTGTCACCACCAGTTCGTCCAACACGGAATTCTCGATGTTCTCGATCGCTCGGCCCGACAGCACAGGGTGTGTGCAGTAGGCGAAGACTTTAGCCGCACCATGCTCTTTCAAGGCTTTCGCCGCGTGGCACAGGGTGCCGGCAGTGTCGACCATGTCATCAACCAGAATACAGGTACGCCCTTCGACATCACCGATGATATGCATCACTTCAGAGTGATTGGCTTTCTCACGGCGTTTGTCGATGATCCCGAGGTCCACGCCCAGGGATTTGGCAACAGCCCGTGCACGCACGACGCCACCAATGTCCGGGGACACGATCATCAGGTTTTCAAAGCGCTGGTCTTCGATGTCATCCACCAATACGGGGGAGCCGTAGATGTTATCTACCGGAATATCGAAGAACCCCTGGATTTGGTCAGCGTGCAGGTCAACCGTGAGAACACGGTCGATACCTACCACGGTCAGCATGTCAGCGACGACTTTCGCGCTGATAGCCACACGTGCGGAACGCGGACGGCGATCCTGACGGGCATAACCAAAGTAAGGGATTACAGCTGTGATTCGAGTCGCTGAGGAGCGGCGGAAGGCATCAGCCATCACGACGAGTTCCATCAGGTTATCGTTGGTCGGAGCGCAAGTCGGCTGAATAATGAAGACGTCTTTACCGCGAACGTTTTCATTGATCTCGGCTGTGATTTCGCCGTCGGAGAACTTACCGACAGAGATGTCACCGAGAGGGATATGCAGCTGACGTACAACACGCCGAGCCAGATCGGGGTTAGCATTCCCCGTAAAGACCATCATCTTGGACACGCGCAGTACCTAGAGGCTGAGGGTAACCTGGATGAGTATAGAAAATGGCAGGGGCGGCTGGATTCGAACCAACGCATGGCAGGATCAAAACCTGCTGCCTTACCGCTTGGCGACGCCCCTGTATCTGTTGCAACGAGTGCCTAGCACTCGGTTCCTTTAGAGCAGACTTTGCAGCTTGCGATGCAACATCGAAACGTTGCTTCCTTTTGCTACAAACCCTGTAAGGGTCTCTGTAAGAAGGGCCGAGACTTTATCAGCTTCAGCTTTGCTTGGGAAGCCCCCAAACACACAACTTCCAGTTCCGGTTAATTTTGCTTCGGTAAATTTACCTAACAAATTCAAAGCGTTACGTACCTCTGGATAACGCCTTGCTACAACCGGTAGGCAGTCATTTCGACTGTTTCCCTTGGGAACGGGGCGCACTTTAATGGGAGAAGAGTTACGTGTCAACAACGGATCTGAAAAAATTTCTGCTGTACTTACAGATACTTGCGGCACAAGCACGACATACCAAGGCTCTTCGGGGTATTCCGGGCTGAGTTTCTCCCCCACGCCCTCGGCGAAAGCTGCGTGCCCACGCACGAAAACCGGGACGTCGGCGCCCAGTGTCAGGCCCAGCGCGGCCAGGCGATCATCGTCCCAACCCAGTTGCCACAAGTGATTGAGACCCAGCAAGGTGGTCGCGGCATTCGAGCTGCCGCCGCCGATACCACCGCCCATGGGCAAAATTTTATCGATCCAGATATCGATGCCTAGCCCGCATCCGGATTGTTCCTGAAGTTTTTTCGCCGCCTTCACGATGAGGTTGCTGTCGTGAGGCACGCCTTCGAATTCGGTATGCAGCTTGATCACGCCATCGTCGCGCACGGCGAAGGTCAGTTCATCGCCGTAGTCGAGGAATTGAAACAGCGTCTGCAGCTCGTGGTAACCGTCTTCACGGCGACCGAGGATGTGCAGCATCAGATTGAGTTTTGCCGGGGAGGGCAGGGTCAGTGTTTGTACAGTCACGTTATTGCCCCAGTTTGCGCGGTTGCCAGTCCTTGATCACCAGCGTGACGTCAAGGTCGGGACCGTGCAGCTTGATGCGTTCAGGCAGCGAATAACCGCTTTGCTCTACGTAGCTCAAATACTCCACCTGCCAGCCGTCCTGTTCCAACGTGGCCAGGCGGCTGTCACCGTTGAGGCTCAGGCGACTCTTGCTGTCAGGCGCGGGCAGGCCGCGTACCCACCAGACCAGATGAGACACCGGCAGCTTCCAGCCAATCTGTTGTTCCAGCAACGTTTCCGGCGAAGTCGCTTCATAACGGCCCTGATTGGCCACTTCAAGACTGACTTGCCCCGGGCGACCGGTCAGGCGTGCCGCGCCACGGCCCAGCGGGCCGGACAGGCGAATATCGTAGTAGTCCTGGCGTTGCAGCCAGAACAAGGTGCCGCTGCCGGAATCCTTCGGCGCGCGAACCCCCACTTTGCCTTCGATTTGCCAGCCGTCGATGCTGCTGAGCTGATCCTTGTGCTGCTTCCATTGCGCCGGGTTGCCCTGGCCTTCAACGGATTCGCGGCTGCCTATGCCCGCGCAACCGGCGAGCAGGGCGATGAAGCTGAAAATAACTACGTGGCGCAAGAACATAAGCTTAAAGGGTCTCGGATCCGGTCAGGCGCTTGATGGTGCCGCGCAGGATGGGGCTTTCGGGTTGTTCCTTGAGGAATTTTTCCCAGACTTGTCGTGCTTCACGCTGTTTGCCGTTGGCCCATAGCACTTCGCCCAGGTGAGCAGCGACTTCCTGGTCGGGGAAGCGCTCCAGCGCCTGGCGCAGCAAGCGTTCGGCTTCGTCCAGGTTGCCCAGGCGGTAATTCACCCAGCCCAGGCTGTCGAGTACGGCCGGGTCTTCCGGGTTGAGCTTGTGGGCTTGTTCGATCAACACCTTGGCTTCGGCGTAACGCGTGGTGCGGTCGGACAGCGTGTAACCCAAGGCGTTGAGGGCCATGGCGTTGTCTGGGTCGCGCTTGATGATCAGGCGCAGGTCTTTTTCCATCTGGGCCAGGTCATTGCGTTTTTCCGCCTGCATAGCACGGGTATACAGCAGGTTCAAATCGTCGGGGAATTGCAACAAGGCTTGTTGCAGCAGTTTCCAGGCACGTTCCCCCTGATTGTTGGCCGACAAGGTCTCAGCCTGGATCAGGTACAGCTGGATCGCATAGTCCGGCTCGGCATCGCGCGCCGCAGCCAGGCGTTTTTCCGCCTCATCGGTGCGACCGTTGCTCATCAGGATATCGGCCTGGCGCAACTGGGCGGGCAGGTAGTCATTGCCTGGACCGACCTGGGCGTATTCGAGCAGGGCGGCCTGCGGGTCGTTGCGCTCCTCGGCGATACGGCCAAGGTTCAGGTGCGCCGAATCCACATGGCTTTCGCGCTGGATCAGCTCTTCCAGGTAACCCTTGGCCTCGTCCCAGGCCTTGGCTTCCAGGCACACCAGCGCCAGGGAGTAGCGCAATTCGTCATCGTCCGGGTATTGCTGCACCAGGCTGGCGAACTGCACTTTGGCGTCCTCCATGCGGTCCTGCTCCACCAACATGCGCGCGTAGGTCAGACGCAGGCGCTTGTCTTCCGGATACTTCTTGATGCTTTTTTCCAGCAGCGGAATCGCTTCCTTGCCGCGATTGAGATTCTGCAGCAGGCGCGCGCGCAGCAGGATAGGCGCGATTTCGCCTTCTTCCGGCGGATTCTGCTCGAGCAGCTTCAGCGCCGCGTCGGCTTCGTCATCCTGTTGCAGCAGCAAGGCCTTGCCAAAAATCAGCTGGCTGTTCTTCGGGTGTTTTTGCAGTAGGCGGTCGAAGCTCTTCATCAAACCGTTGCGCGTGTCTTGGTCAGTGTCGGCCGCCGACAACGCGAGAAAGTCGAAATGGGTGTCGCCCTTGCCCTGCAGGACCTTCTCCATGTAGACCATGGAGTCGTCATAGCGCCCGGCGCGTGCCAGTTGAACGGCCGCCGCGCGTTGTGCTTCCAGGTCGTCCGGTGCGTTCTTCGCCCAGATCAGCGAGGTGTCCAGCGCAGCCTGGTCGGCGCCCAGGTACTCGGCGATGCGGAACGCGCGCTCGGAAATCCCCGGATCCTGGGTGTTGATGGCCTGGGTCACGTAGTTGTCCAGCGCAATGTCGAAACGATTGCGCTGGCCGGCGAGTTCCGCGGTCAGCAGGCTGTACACCGTTTCTTCACTGAACGAGGAATAAACCTTGGGCTTTTCAGGGGCGGGGGTGCTGTCTTCCACCGGCGGCGTACCGTCCGGCGACACGGGTGCCATGGCCTGGCAGCCGCTGAGGAAGACAAAAGCAAGGAGCAACGCGGAAGATCTATTCATATAGGAAGAGGACGACTAACCTGCGGTCGGATCATCATGACACAAGCCTTCGGCCAAACATAACCGAGTCTCAACGGGTGCCTTTATAGACACAAGGCATTAGGACAATAGCTTACGGTGGTTGTTCTGAATCTTTCGAAGTAGGACAATTGTCGGCTTCCCGACATCATCAGCGATATTGAATGGCCTTCCTCGCACTCGGTATTAACCACAAGACTGCCTCCGTAGACGTGCGCGAGCGCGTGGCGTTTACGCCAGAGCAGTTGGTTGAGGCCCTGCAGCAGCTCTGCCGGCTCACCGACAGTCGCGAAGCTGCGATCCTTTCGACCTGCAATCGCAGCGAGCTTTATATAGAGCAGGAACATCTTTCAGCGGATGTGGTACTGCGCTGGCTGGCCGATTACCACCATTTAAGCCTCGACGACCTGCGCGCGAGCGCTTATGTGCACGAAGAGGATGCGGCAGTTCGTCACATGATGCGTGTGGCATCCGGTCTCGATTCGCTAGTGTTGGGCGAGCCGCAGATCCTCGGCCAGATGAAATCCGCCTACGCCGTGGCGCGTGAGGCTGGTACCGTCGGCCCGCTGCTGGGCCGGCTGTTCCAGGCGACGTTCAATTCCGCCAAGCAAGTGCGCACCGATACGGCCATCGGTGAAAACCCGGTGTCCGTGGCGTTTGCTGCCGTCAGCCTAGCCAAACAGATTTTCAGTGACTTGCAGCGCAGCCAGGCCCTGCTGATCGGCGCCGGTGAGACCATCACCCTGGTCGCCCGTCACCTGCACGATCTGGGCGTGAAGCGCATTGTTGTCGCCAACCGCACCCTGGAGCGTGCGAGCATCCTTGCCGAGCAGTTCGGCGCGCATGCCGTGTTGCTGGCGGATATCCCGGCCGAACTGGTGCGCAGCGATATCGTCATCAGCTCCACCGCCAGCCAGTTGCCGATTCTTGGCAAGGGCGCGGTCGAGAGCGCGTTGAAGCTGCGCAAGCACAAACCGATCTTTATGGTGGATATCGCCGTTCCTCGGGATATCGAACCCGAAGTCGGCGAGTTGGACGACGTTTACCTCTATAGCGTCGACGATCTGCACGAAGTGGTCGCCGAAAACCTCAAGAGCCGTCAAGGCGCCGCCCAGGCGGCTGAAGAGATGGTCAGCACGGGCGCCGAAGATTTCATGGTGCGCCTGCGTGAATTGGCGGCGGTGGATGTGCTCAAGGCGTATCGTCAGCAGGGCGAACGCCTGCGCGACGAGGAGTTGATCAAGGCCCAGCGTTTGCTGGCCA
This sequence comes from Pseudomonas sp. TWR1-1-4, assembly GCF_049897165.1. Lineage (NCBI taxonomy): Bacteria > Pseudomonadati > Pseudomonadota > Gammaproteobacteria > Pseudomonadales > Pseudomonadaceae > Pseudomonas > Pseudomonas sp. TWR1-1-4. The sequence goes on from NZ_JAFCVS010000007.1 coordinate 69,347, forward strand.
ACGGCAGCAGCGCCGAAGAAGTGCTGATGCAACTGGCGCGCGGTCTCACCAACAAGCTGCTCCACGCGCCCAGCGTACAATTAAAAAAGCTTACCGCCGAAGGCCGCCTCGATGCGCTGGCCATGGCCCAGGAACTCTTTGCCCTCGGTGAGGGCGCGTCAGATAGCTCTTCGGATAAAAAACCGCAATGAAAGCGTCACTGCTCAATAAACTGGACGTGCTCCAGGACCGTTTCGAAGAACTGACCGCCTTGCTCGGCGATGGCGAAGTCATCTCTGATCAGACCAAATTCCGCACGTATTCCAAGGAGTACGCGGAAGTTGAGCCGATTGTGACCACCTATGGGCAGTGGCTTAAAACCCAGGCCGACCTCGAAGGCGCCCAGGCGCTGCTCAAGGATAGCGATCCGGACATGCGTGAAATGGCCGTGGAAGAAGTCCGCGAAGCCAAGGAAAAGCTGGCTGCGCTGGAAGGCGACCTGCAACGCATGCTGCTGCCGAAGGACCCGAACGACGGGCGCAACGTATTCCTCGAAATCCGTGCCGGCACTGGCGGCGACGAAGCAGCGATCTTCTCCGGCGACCTGTTCCGTATGTATTCGCGGTATGCCGAGCGCCGCGGCTGGCGGGTAGAAATCCTGTCCGAGAACGAAGGCGAGCACGGCGGCTATAAAGAAGTCATCGCGCGGGTTGAAGGCGATAACGTCTACGGCAAGCTCAAGTTCGAGTCCGGCGCACACCGCGTACAACGCGTGCCGGCGACCGAGTCCCAGGGCCGAATCCACACGTCCGCTTGCACCGTGGCCGTGCTGCCCGAGCCGGACGAGCAGGAAGCCATCGAGATCAACCCGGCCGACTTGCGCGTCGACACCTACCGCTCGTCGGGCGCTGGCGGTCAGCACGTCAACAAGACCGACTCCGCCATCCGCATCACTCACTTGCCGTCGGGCATCGTGGTGGAGTGCCAGGAAGAGCGTTCCCAGCACAAGAACCGTGCGCGGGCCATGTCCTGGCTGTCGGCCAAGCTCAACGACCAGCAGACCAGCGCCGCCGCCAACGCGATTGCCAGCGAGCGCAAGCTGTTGGTGGGCTCGGGCGACCGCTCCGAGCGCATCCGCACCTACAACTTTGCCCAGGGCCGGGTCACCGACCACCGGGTCAACCTCACGCTTTACTCTCTGGACGAGATTCTCGCCGGTGGCGTAGACGCCGTAATCGAGCCATTGCTCGCCGAATACCAGGCGGATCAACTCGCGGCGATAGGTGAATAAATGACCATCATCGCCAGCCTTCTGCGCGCCGCTGACCTTCCGGATTCGCCCACTGCGCGTCTGGATGCCGAATTGTTGTTGGCGGCGGCTCTGGGCAAGTCGCGCAGCTACTTGCACACTTGGCCCGAGAAAATCGTCACCAGTGAAGACGCGCTGACTTTTGCCAGCTACCTGCAACGTCGTCGTGGCGGTGAGCCGGTGGCGTATATCCTCGGCCAGCAAGGTTTCTGGAAGCTGGACCTAGAGGTCGCGCCCCACACGCTGATTCCGCGTCCGGACACTGAATTGCTGGTGGAAGCTGCCCTGGAATTGTTACCGGCCACCCCCGCCAAGGTCCTCGACCTGGGCACCGGCAGCGGTGCCATCGCCTTGGCCCTGGCCAGCGAGCGCCCTGCCTGGCAAGTCACCGCCGTCGACCGAGTGTTGGAAGCGGTGGCACTGTCCGAGCGCAATCGCCAGCGCCTGCACCTTAACAACGCAATGGTGCTGAACAGCCATTGGTTCAGCGCGCTGCAAGGTCATACCTATGATCTGATCATTAGCAACCCGCCTTACATTGCCGCCAATGATCCGCACCTGGCGGCGGGCGATGTGCGTTTTGAGCCGGCTAGCGCATTGGTGGCCGGTCATGATGGTTTGGACGACTTGCGCTTGATCATCAAACAAGCCCCCGCCCACCTTAATGCCGGTGGCCGGCTGTTGCTGGAGCATGGTTACGACCAGGCGCCGGCCGTGCGCGACCTGCTGTTGAGTGAAGGCTTTGAAGAGGTTCACAGCCGCATCGACCTCGGCGGCCACGAGCGCATCACCCTGGGGCGCCGGCCGTGCTGACCGATCAGGAGCTGTTGCGCTATAGCCGACAGATTCTGTTGCAACATGTCGACATTGACGGCCAATTGCGCCTGAAAAACGGCCGTGCCTTGATCGTCGGTCTCGGTGGCCTGGGCGCGCCCGTTGCGCTGTACCTGGCGGCGGCGGGCGTGGGCGAACTGCATCTGGCGGACTTCGACACCGTCGACCTGACCAACCTGCAACGCCAGATCATCCATGACACCGACAGCGTCGGGCAGACCAAAGTCGATTCGGCCCTGCGCCGCCTGACGGCCATCAACCCCGAAATCACGTTGATTGCCCACCGCACCGCGCTGGATGCCGATTCACTGGCGGCAGCGGTCGAAGCGGTGGACGTGGTGCTCGATTGCAGCGACAACTTCTCCACCCGCGAAGCGGTCAACGCGGCTTGCGTCGCGGCGGGCAAACCCTTGATCAGCGGTGCCGCCATTCGCCTTGAAGGGCAACTGTCGGTGTTCGACCCGCGCCGCGAAGAGAGCCCGTGTTACCACTGTTTATACGGGCACGGCAGCGATATCGAACTCACCTGCAGCGAAGCTGGCGTAATCGGCCCGTTGGTGGGGATGGTCGGTAGCCTGCAAGCTTTGGAAGCCTTGAAACTGCTGGCCGGTTTCGGCGAGCCGCTGGTGGGCCGCCTGTTGCTTATCGATGCCTTGACCACGCGCTTTCGCGAGTTGCGCGTCAAGCGTGATCCCGGTTGCAGCGTGTGCGGGACGCAACATGGGTAAGGGTGCGCCGATCGGTGTGTTCGACTCCGGTATCGGCGGATTGACCGTGCTGGAGGAAATCCATCAACTGCTGCCCCACGAATCACTGCTGTACGTGGCCGATTGCGGGCACATCCCCTACGGCGAGAAAAGCCCGGCGTTTATCCTCGAGCGTTCTCGGCGGGTGGCAGCGTTTTTCCGGGAGCAGGGCGCCAAGGCGTTCGTGATTGCCTGTAATACCGCCACCGTCGCCGCTGTCGCCGACCTGCGCCTGGATTTTCCTGACTGGCCACTGGTAGGCATGGAGCCGGCAGTAAAACCTGCAGCAGCGGCCACTCGCAGTGGCGTCGTCGGGGTGCTTGCCACCACCGGCACGCTGCAAAGCGCCAAGTTCGCTGCGTTGCTCGACCGATTCGCCACCGATGTGAAGGTCATCACCCAGCCGTGCCCGGGCTTGGTCGAGCTGATTGAAAGCGGTGACCTGACCAGCCCAGCCCTGCGCCAGATGTTGCAGGGTTACGTCGAACCACTGCTCAGCGCCGGCTGCGACACCATCATCCTCGGTTGCACCCACTATCCCTTCCTCAAGCCACTCCTGGCGCAGATGCTGCCCCCCAGCATCATTCTCATCGACACCGGTGCCGCCGTGGCCCGCCAGCTCAAGCGCTTGCTGAGCGAGCGCGAGTTGCTGGCCGACGGCAATCCAGAACCTGCGCAGTTCTGGACCAGCGGCGATGTGTATCACTTAAGAAATATCCTACCGACACTATGGAAATATCCGGGCGATGTGCGAAGCTTCGCTTCGTGAAAAATTCGTGAAATATCGGCGTTATAAGCTGGAACTTCTGACTACACGCCAGCTTCTATAGCCAGATTGCCTGTAAAAAATTCTATAACTTCGTTTGGAAAGGATGTTTCTTATGAAGCGCTTGTTCTGTTTGGCCGCGATTGCGGCCGCTGTAGTGGGGCACTCTGTTTCGGCACAGGCTGCTGGCCTGGAATTTGGTGTGGGGGGCACCAGCGATTCGACCATGACCTATCGGCTGGGACTGACATCGGACTGGGACAAAAGCTGGTGGCAGAGCGATACCGGTCGACTGACCGGTTACTGGAGCGGTGCCTACACCTATTGGGATGGCGACAAGCGCGCCAGCGCCAGCAGCCTGTCGTTCTCGCCAGTTTTTGTGTATGAGTTTGCCGGCGAATCGGTGAAGCCTTACATCGAGGCTGGGATCGGGGTGGCGGTGTTCTCGCGCACCAAGCTGGAAGACAACAACATCGGCCAGGCCTTCCAGTTCGAAGACCGCCTGGGCTTTGGCCTGCGCTTCGCGGGTGGGCATGAGGTGGGCATTCGTGCCACGCATTATTCCAATGCGGGCATCAGCAGCAATAACGATGGGGTAGAGAGCTACTCGTTGCACTACACCTTGCCGCTGTAACACCGGAGAACCCTTGTGGGAGCGGGCTTGCTCGCGAAAGCGGTGTAACAGTCGCTACATGTTTGACTGACACACCGCTTTCGCGAGCAAGCCCGCTCCCACATTTAGAGCTCCACTCACCAGACGATCAGCGGTAGGCCGTTGCGATCCCTTCGCGCTCGGTCAGGCACTCCGGTGCCCCCATCTCGAACTCCCGGCAGATCAGCGGGCGTCGCTCGTAGATCGTGCACATCATCGTGTCCCGATCCAGCGCCGCGCACCAGCCGTCGTCCAGGCGCAGCATCACTTCGCCGCCCCAGTCATCAGTGTCGATATAGCGCTCCGGCACGCCGGTGTCGGTGATCAGCATGACTTCCAGCTGGCAGCAGCAAGCCGCGCAGGTCGAGCAGGTGACCGCGGATTCGGTGATTTGGGTGTGAGGGATGTTGGTCATAGGCGCGCAGTGTAAGGCAAGCGGATGACGCAGGTGTGAAACGACTGACAGACGTCAGCGCGCCAACCGATGCAACCCCACAAATACCAAGGCCCACAGCAGCGCCAGCGTCGCCATCGTGGGGGCGAGGCCATAACCAAACTGCACCCCCGCCAATTGGCTGCCGGCGTAGTAGGAAAGCGGGCCGCCGAATGCCCCTAGTACCGCCGCACGCCACCAGGGGCGGGCGCTCCAGGCCAGGCAATGGCGCAACGTCGTCGCCAGCAACGCCCACAACAGGATCAACCAGAAGGGAATCAGCGGGCCCGGCTCGGTGAACTGAAACACGCCCAACGTGCGCAACGCAGTGTCCAATAGCGTACCCACGACGGTAACAATGAGGATCAGCCTGGCGTCTGCGGCCCACGAACTTATCCACAACAGATGAACGGCCAGCACCGCCAGCCCAACGAATAACCATGCACTGTCACCGCCGAGTACGCAGGCAAACCAGCCGCACTGAAAGAGCGCGGCGTTGGCCAGGGTCTTAAGCACTGAAGCGACCGAGCAGCGGCGGGTTGATCGCCGAAGGTTTGGCCAGCAGCAATTGCGCCGTGCCGATGGTGCGCTCCATGAAGCCACCCTCGCAGTAACACAGGTAAAACTCCCACAGGCGCAGGAAATACTCGTCGTAGCCCAGTTCGGCGAGGCGACCGTGGGCGCGGCGAAAATTCTCATGCCACAGGCGCAGGGTTCGCGCGTAATGCAGGCCAAAATCCTCCATGTGCAGCAGGTTCATATCGGTATCGCGGCTGACGATGTGCAGCATGTTCTGCACGCAGGGCAGGGCGCCGCCGGGGAAGATGTAGCGCTGGATAAAATCCACGCTGCGCTTGGCCTGTTCAAAGCGTTGCTCACGAATGGTGATGGCTTGCAGCAACATCAGGCCGTCGCTCTTGAGCAAGTGCGCGCACTGTTTGAAGTAGGTCGGCAGAAAGCGATGGCCCACCGCCTCGATCATCTCAATCGACACCAACTTGTCGTACTGGCCAGTAAGGTCGCGGTAATCCTGCAACAGCAGCGTGACCTGCTCTTGCAAGCCCAGGGCTGCGATGCGTTTTTCGGTGTAGGCGAACTGTTCCTTGGACAACGTCGTGGTGGTGACCTTGCAGCCATAATGCTGCGCCGCGTACAGCGCCATGCTGCCCCAGCCGGTGCCGATCTCCAGCAGGTGGTCGCCGGGCTTGAGGGCGAGTTTCTGACAGATGCGCTCCAGCTTGTTCAATTGCGCCTGTTCCAGAGTGTCGTCGGCGGTCAGGAATTGAGCCGCCGAGTACATCATGGTCGGGTCGAGGAATTCCTCGAACAGGTCATTGCCCAGGTCGTAGTGGGCGGCGATGTTCTTCTGCGAGCCCTTGCGCGTATTGCGGTTGAGCCAGTGCAGGCCCTGAGTGAAGGGACGTGCCAGGCGTGCCAGGCCGCCTTCCATCGCGTCGAGTACGTCGAGGTTGCTGACCATCACGCGAACCACTGCGGTGAGGTCCGGGCTGCTCCAGTAACCGTGGATAAATGCCTCGCCGGCACCGATGGAACCGTTGGCCGCCACCAGGCCCCACACGGCCGAATCAAGGATCTGGATTTCGCCCAGCAGGTGCGCTTCGCGTGCGCCGAAGACTTGCCGCTCGCCGTCTTCGATCACCACCAACTGACCATGGCGCAATTGGCTGAGTTGACGCAGCACGGCTTTGCGCAGCAGCGCGGCAGTCATGCCGTTGACGTTCAGGCGATGGGTCTTGACCGATAAACTAGGGGATTTCATGGCGGCGATCCTTGGTGTACCCGACTGCAGTGCGAGAGGCGCCATCGGCGGCCCGGTGGGAAAAAATCGGTGTGCGTTTGAGCAACAGGCGCAGGGCCTGCCAATAGATCGCGAGACACGTCTTGGCGGTCATCCACGGAAAGCGCCATAGGTAGCGGTGCAGGCTGGCACGGTTGAGCGTCTCTTTTTGCAGGCTCAAGGTGGCGTCGAAGACTTTCAATTCGCCTTGCCAGTCAGCCATGTGCACGCCGAGTTTGGCGGCGGGCGGGCTGAAGCTCATGCGGTATTCCAAGTCGCGCGGCAAGAACGGCGACACATGGAAGGCCTTGGCCACGGCGAAATGCTGGTGCTCATCCGTGCCCAGGGCCAGGGCCGGCAGCACGTAGTGATATCGCTCACGCCACGGGGTGTTGGTCACTTCACACAGGATCGCGGCCAGACGTCCGTCGGCCTCGAAGCAGTAGAAGAAACTCACGGGGTTAAAAGCCAGGCCCCAACTGCGGGCCTGGGTCAGTAGGCAGATAACGCCCTGGGGTGTACGCCCCAGTGCCTTGCCGACTTCCTGGCGCACGGCATCGCTCAAGCTGATGCCGGTGCGCGTCAATTCACGCAGATAGTCCTGCTGGCGAAAACCGAAGGGCGCCAGGTGGCTACGCCCGGCCAGGGGCGAAAGGCCAAGCACTTCGTGTTCTTCGCTCAAATCCAGGTACAGCAAGCCGATGCGGTAGCGAAAGGCATGGGCCTTGGGCGCAAACCGGCGATGGGCAATCCAGCCGCTGTACAGGGCGCTGTTCACAGGGTTTCCCCAAAGGCTTGGGCCACGTGCAGCGCGCTGACCACGCCGTCTTCGTGAAAACCGTTGGCCCAGTAGGCGCCGCAATAAAAGGTATTGCGCACGCCGGATATTTCTTCCCGACGCCCTTGAGCGGCCACCGCCGCCAGGCTGTATTGCGGGTGGGCGTAGGTGTAGCGGGCAAGCACTTTCAGCGGGTTGATCATCGTCGTCTGGTTGAGGCTGACGCAAAAGGTGGTGGCGCTGTCGATGCCTTGCAGGATGTTCATGTCATAGGTCACTGCCGCCTGCTTCTGCGCAGTGCCGCTGAGCCGGTAGTTCCAGCTGGCCCAGGCCAGTTTGCGATCGGGCAGCAGGCGAGTGTCGGTGTGCAGCACCACGTCGTTGTCGGCGTAGGGCAGGGCACCCAGGATGTCTTGTTCGGCCTGGCTCGGGTCGGCCAATAACGCCAGGGCCTGGTCGCTGTGGCAGGCGAAGACCACGCGATCAAATGCCTCGCTGCCGGCCGGGCTGTGGATAACCACGCCATCGTCGGTGCGCTCGACGTTATGCACAGGGCAATTGAGGCGGATCTGTTCACGAAAGCTGCGGGTCAGCGGTTCGATGTAGCGGCTGGACCCCCCCTCGATCACGCACCATTGTGGGCGGTTGCTCACCGACAGCAAACCGTGGTTCTTGAAGAAACGCACGAAGAACTGCAGGGGGAAACCTAGCATGTCGGCCAGCGACATCGACCAGATCGCCGCGCCCATCGGTACGATGTAATGGCGGATAAACCGCTCGCCGTAACCGTTGGCGTCGAGGTAGTCGCCCAGGGTCATCTCGGCGCTGATGCGCTGTTCCTGCAGGTCGAGCGGCGCCTGGCGATTGAAGCGCAAGATGTCACGCAGCATGCCCCAGAACCTCGGCGACAAAATATTGCGGCGCTGGGCAAACAAGCTGTTGAGGTTATTACCGTTGTATTCGAACCGAGTGTGCTCGTCGCACACCGAAAAGCTCATCTCGGTAGGCTTGTACGTTACCCCGATCTGCCCCAACAGGCGGATGAAGTTGGGGTACGTCCAGTCGTTGAATACGATGAAGCCCGTGTCCACCGCATAGCTTTGGCCCTCGACGGTCACGTTGACCGTGTGGGTATGCCCGCCGATGCGGTCGCCCGCTTCGAACAGCGTGATCTCATGCCGGCGGCTGAGCAGGTAGGCGCTGGTCAGCCCTGCAATGCCGCTGCCGATGATGGCGATCTTCACAGGTCGTCCTTCTTCGGCGGCTGGCTGCGCAACATGCGCTTGCCAATGACCAATTGTGCGCGGTTGGGCAGTTTCGACAGTGGCCAGAGAGCGGCGATGAACAACGCGGGGAAGGCAATTTCCAGCGGACGCTTTTCCAATTTATTGAAGATGTGTTTGGCGGCTTTGTCCGCCGGCCAACTGAGTGGCATCGGGAAATCATTGCGTTCGGTCAACGGCGTGTCGACGAAACCCGGACTGATCACCGTGACGTCGATGTTTTCCGGCGACAGGCTGATGCGCAATGATTCGAACAGGTAGCGCAGGCCGGCCTTCGACGCGCCGTAGGCTTCGGCGCGTGGCATCGGCAGGTAGGTCACGGCGCTGGCGACACCCACCAAGTGCGGCGTTTGCCCGGCGCGTAACAGCGCAAGGGCGGCTTCGATGCAATAACTGCTGGCCAGCAGGTTGGTGCGCACGACGTGCTCGATGATGGACGAATCAAACTGCCGCGCGTCCACGTACTCACAGGTGCCGGCATTGAGGATCACGGTGTCCAGCGAACCCCAGGCCCCCCCGATATGTTCGCCGATCTCACGCACGGTCTGGCTGTTGGTCAGATCGCCCGCCACCACCAGCACCTGGCCGGGATAACGTTGCGCGAGCGCTTCCAAAGGCCCTTTGGTGCGCGAGCTGAGCGCCACGTGGGCGCCGCTGTTGAGCAACTCCACGGCCAATGCGGCCCCGATGCCACTGCTGGCGCCGGTCAGCCAATAACGGCGGGGCGATGTACTGCTCATCCCATTCTCCTTTTCAGCCAACTGATGACGCGGCCCAGTACGGGCAAGTGTTCGTACAGCAGGGCACCGGCATCGAAGTAATCGCGATGGCGGTACACCTTGTCACGCCACATCAGGTGCGAGCAGCCTTCCACGCGGATGACGTAGCCGTCCGCCAGGCGCGGGTGGCAGAAACTCATTTCCCAGCGCAGGTAACCTTCGCCTTCGGCCACCTGGTCGAAGCCGTGGAAGTGGAAGCGCAGTTGGCTGACGTTGCTGTACAGCTCTGCGAAGTAACGGTGCATGGCGGGCAGACCGTGTACTTCGTGCAGCGGGTCGGCAAAGGCGATGTCCTGGCTGTACAGGTTGTCGAGCAAATGCAGATTGTGCTTGTCCAGCGTGGCGAAGGCCTGGGCGAAGCGGCGCAGGAAGTCACTCATGTTCGCCTCCGACAGCTTGGCGCGAAGGCAGGCTGCGGAAGGCGGCCAGGGCGCGTTCGCGGGACTTTTTCAAGTCGACAATCGAACGCGGGTAGTCGGCCACGCCGAACAAGCCGCCGACGGCTTCGGGGTTGTGCACTTCTTTTTTATTCAGTGCGGCCAATTCCGGCAGCCAGTGCTTGATGAAAATGCCCTCGCTATCGAATTTCTCCGACTGGCTCAATGGGCTGAAAATCCGGAAGTACGGTGCCGAGTCGGTGCCGGTGGATGAGCTCCACTGCCAGCCGCCGTTATTGGCGGCGAGGTCGCCATCGATCAGGTGGCGCATGAAGAAACGCTCACCTTCGCGCCAGTCGATCAGCAGGTTCTTGGTCAGAAACATCGCCACCACCATGCGCAGGCGGTTGTGCATCCAGCCGGTTTCCAGCAGTTGGCGCATGGCCGCGTCGATGATTGGCAAGCCGGTGCGCGCTTCCTGCCAGGCGGCGAGGTCCTTGGGCGCATTGCGCCAGGCCACGGCTTCGGTTTCGGGGCGGAAAGCGCGGTGACGAGAAACCCGTGGGTAACCCACCAGGATGTGCTTGTAGAACTCACGCCAGAGCAACTCGTTGATCCAGGTGATGGCGCCCATGTCGCCACTTTCAAACTCGCCGCCATTAGTTTGCAGTGCGGCATGCAGGCACTGACGCGGCGAAACCACACCCGCCGCAAGGTAGGCGGACAACTGGCTGGTGCCGGGCTTGGCAGGGAAGTCGCGCTCGTCTTTGTAGTAGCTGATTTGTTGATCGGCAAAGGCGTCGAGGCGGCGCCGGGCTTCGTCTTCACCGGCCGGCCAGAGGGCGCGCAGGCTATCGCTGGGTGGTTCGAAACCTTCGACCGTCTTTGGGATCGGGTCGTTGTTCAGCTTGATCGGTGCCTGGGCCTTTGGCGCTGCGACGATACGCGGCAGGGCGCTGTGCAGACGGGTGTAGCAGACCTTGCGGAATTGGCTGAACACCTGGAAATACGTGCCGGTCTTGGTCAACACGCTGCCGGGCTGGAAGAACAGTTGGTCGAGGTAGCTGTGGAAGGTCACGCCATCAGCTTCCAAGGCCTTGGACACGGCCGCGTCTCGGCGACTTTCGTGGATGCCGTATTCCTCGTTGACGTGGACTGACTCCACCGATAGCTCGCGGCACAACCTGCTCAATACGTCGGGTGCCTGATCCCAAGTGGCCGCAGTGCGAATCAACAGGGGGATGTTCAGTGCGCCCAGCGTCTTGCTCAGGTCTTGCAAGTTGCGCAGCCAAAAGTCCACTTTGCACGGCGCATCGTCATGGTCCAGCCATTGCTGCGGCGTGATCAGGTACACGGCCGCCAGCGGGCCCCGCTGGCTCGCGGCGGCCAGGGCGGTGTTGTCGTGTAGGCGCAGGTCGGTGCGCAGCCAGATCAAATGCATTTAAACAAGTCCACGCTGGATCAGTAGCTGGTGGGCCGACAACAGGTCTTCGGCGACGAACAAATCAGGAATGTCTTGGGTTAATACGGTCAACTCGGCTTGGTGGATGCATACCGTTGGTCCGACCATCAATTTTGGGCAACTGACGCCACCCAAAAGTTTTGCGAAAGCCGACAGATGGAGCGCCTTGCTCGAATACAGCAGCACCGCGCGCGGTTGCAGGTGTTCTACCGCCAGGGCCAGCTCACCGGCAGGCAGCGGCCAGTCGAATACTTCTACCGGGCAGTCGGCACTGCTGGCGAGCCAGGCGCTGAGCCACAGGTGCGGCTCCAGGGGAACGTCGGACTGGTTCACCAACAGCAACGGCGCGCCATGCAACTGACGATTGTTGTGATAAATACGCGCGCCGAACTTGCTGCGCAGCCAGGACAAGAAAAACACCCGCTCCATCTGCGCGCCGAACTGGCCTTGCCAGCGTTTTTCCAGCTCCTGCAACAGTGGCAATAACAGCTGCTCGCACAGGGTGCGCGGCGGGTATAGCGCCATGGCTTGGTTGAAAGCGTCATCCACACGGCGTTCGGCCAATTCGCTGATGGCTTGCACAAGGCTCTGGCGCAGGGTGTGCCATTCGTTTTCAACGATATCGGGAACAGTGAACGCTGAGTCGATCAGGCCTTTGACTTGACTCACCGGCACGCCGCGATTGAGCCAGGTGAGGATGGTGTGGATGCGTTGGACATGTTCGGCGCTGAACAACCGATGACCTTTAGGCGTGCGCTGGGGCACGATCAGGCCATAGCGGCGCTCCCACGCGCGCAGGGTCACGGCGTTGACGCCGGTCTGGCGCGCCACTTCGCGGATCGGCAGCCAGCCGTCTTCGAGGGCTTGGGTGATGTCTTCGCCGGGGTCGTCTTGCAGGACAGCTTTCATGGTCTAAATCGCATTTCGCAGGCTGAGGTTTTCCGGGTGCGGCTGCAGGTAGGCCTGTTGCGCGATGTAGCGGTCCGGGTGTTGGCGAAAGTGGTGCTTGAGCAGGGTCAGTGGCACCACCAGCGGCACGATGCCTTGGCGGTACTGGCCGATGAGGGTTTGCATTTCCTGCTTGTCGTCGGTACTGATGACTTGTTTGAGGTAACCACTGATGTGTTGCAGCACGTTGGTATGGGTGCCACGGGTGGCGCATTGGCTCAGGCCGGTCATCAAGTCGCTGAAGTAACAGGTGGCCAGTTCATCGAGGTGGGTCTCTTTGGTCATGCTGCCCAGCAGGTGCCCGAGGCTTTTGTAGTGCGCCGGGCTATGGGCCATCAACAGGTATTTGTAGCGTGAATGAAAGGCCAGCAGCCGGTGGCGGGTCAGGCCTTCGGCCAGCAGCTGTTGCCAATCGGCGTAGACGAAAACGCGGGTCAGGAAGTTTTCTCGCAGCACCGGGTCATTCAATCGACCGTCTTCTTCCACTGGCAGATTGGGGTGACGCGCACAAAATGCTTGGGCGTAGATACCACGCCCGCCGCCGTCGACCGGGGTGCCGTTGTCGCGGTACACCTTGACCCGCTCCAGTCCGCACGACGGCGACTTCTGCATGAAGATGTAGCCGCACAGGTCGGTGTGCTCCGACGCCATCTGCCGGCCGTAATCGTCCAGTGGCTGAGTGACGTTCAGTTCGCGGTGTACCGTGCCGACGGCTTGCGGGTGGGCCGGGTCGCCCACCAGGCGGATCGGTTCGCGTGGAATGCCCAGGCCGATGGCGACCTCCGGGCACAGCGGCACGAAGTCGAAATAGTCGGCGAGAGTCTGGCTGCATAGCAGGGATTGTTTATGGCCGCCGTTGAAGCGCACGTTCTGGCCCAATAGGCAGGCACTGATGCCGATCTTCGGTTTGGTGGTGCTGGACATAAGCGAACCCCTGCAAGATTCCTGTACAAAATTAAAGTCTTGTACAACTAAATCTCATCATAGGTTCGATGCTGTACAAGTCAAATTATTTGTACAAGTTTTTGCAGGTCAGCTATTTCCAGCCGATTTTCCAGGCGTCATCGTTTTGCAGGGTTTGCCAGGCGCAGCGTTCGGTGCGACGGGTCATGACGGCTTGCAGTTCGATTTCCAGCACGACGCCTTCTTCATCCCGAAACAGTTCGGTGACCAAGAAGTGTTTTTCTTTGTTGCGAGGCTGAGCTGCTGTCCATTTCGACAGCAGCAGTTTTGCAGGATTGATGCGGTTCATTGCAGGTGTTCGATCAAGCGTCTCGCGGCTTCCTGGCCACTGAGCCAAGCCCCTTCGACCCGGCCCGAAAGGCACCAGTCGCCACATACATAAAGGCCCAGGTCGGCATCGGCCAGCACGCCGAATTCATGGCTATTGGACGGTCGAGCATAGAGCCAGCGGTGCGCCAAGCTGAAAGAGGGCGCGGGCATGGCGCTGTGCAGCAGTTCGGCGAAGGCGCCATGCAGATGCTCGATCACCGCTTCCTTGGGCAGGTCCAGGTGGGCCTTGCTCCATGTGCTGGTGGCGTGCAGTACCCACGTGTCGAGGTGGGTGTCACGCCCCGGTTTGCTGCGGTTGCGCGCCAGCCAATCGAGGGGGCTGTCTTGCACGAAACAGCCTTCCATCGGCGTATCCAGAGGCTTTTCGAAGGCCAGGGCGATGGCCCACGTTGGGTCCATCTTCACGCCGGCGGCGGCACTGGCCAACTTGGGCGCTGCAGCCAGCAGGGCGGTTGCCTGGGGCGCTGGGGTGGCGATGATCACGTGGCTGAACGGGCCGTGGTTTTCGCCGTCGGCGTCCAGCAGGTTCCAGTGTTGTTTGCCTTGAAACACCTCGGTGATGCGGCACCCGAACTCCACCGGCAGGTCGTCGAGCAGGGCGCGGGTGATGGCGCTCATGCGCGGCGTGCCGACCCAGCGGATCTGTTCATCGGGGGAGGGGGTGAGTTGGCCGGACTTGAAGTTGTACAGCTGGGGTTTCCATTGCTCGGCCCAGCCATTGCTTTGCCAGCGTTGCACTTCGTTGACGAAGCGCCGGTCGCGGGCGGTGAAATATTGTGCGCCCATGTCCAGGGAGCCGGCATCGCTACGCTTGCTGGACATGCGGCCACCGCTGCCACGGCTTTTATCGAAGAGTTGTACAACGTGCCCCGCGTCTCGTAACGCTCGGGCGGCGGAAAGACCGGCGATGCCGGTGCCGATGATCGCGATGGGAACAGTCATAGGGGGCCTCGTTTTACCGTTGGGTACAGACTACGCCGACACCAATAGCTGTACAATATTGTTTTTTGGTATAAGTTTTGGCTTACCTGTTCTTACGGCGTGACCTATGGTTAAAGCAGAGGCTTAATCCAATGTTACGCCCGTTCAAATTGATCCCTGCTTATAAAATAGACTAGCGATGGGCGGCGAACGTTACATGAGGAACATCCCATGCACATTTTGCTGACCGGCGGTACTGGCCTGATCGGCCGCCAACTCTGCCAGCACTGGCTCGCGCAGGGTCATAGGCTGACGGTGTGGAGCCGTCATCCGGAACAGGTTGCCATGCGATGCGGTGCTCAAGTCGCGGGCGTCGAACACCTGCAACAGGTTGTCGGTCCGGTGGATGCGGTCATTAACCTGGCGGGTGCGCCGATCGCTGACCGCCCGTGGACTCACAAGCGCAAGGCGCTGTTGTGGAGCAGCCGCATCAGCCTTACAGAAACTTTGCTGGCGTGGCTTGAAGGCCTGGAACAAAAACCAGCGGTGTTGATTTCCGGTTCGGCGGTGGGCTGGTACGGCGACGGCGGCGAACGCGAATTGACCGAAGCCAGCGGCCCGGTGCAGGACGATTTCCCCAGCCAGTTGTGCATCGCCTGGGAAGAAACCGCCCTACGCGCTGAAGCGTTAGGGATTCGCGTGGTGTTGGTGCGGACCGGTTTGGTGTTGTCAGCCGAGGGCGGCTTTTTGTCGCGGCTGTTGCTGCCTTTCAAACTGGCGCTGGGCGGGCCTATCGGCAATGGTCGGCAGTGGATGCCGTGGGTGCATATCAAGGATCAAATCGCCCTGATTGATTTTCTTCTGCACAAGCCTGATGCCAGTGGTCCTTATAATGCTTGCGCGCCACACCCGGTGCGCAATCGCGAGTTTGCGAAAACCCTCGGCCAGGTGTTGCACCGCCCGGCGTTCATGCCGATGCCGGCCTTTGCATTGAAGGTGGGCCTGGGCGAGCTGTCCGGCCTGCTGTTGGGCGGTCAGAAGGCGGTGCCCGAGCGCTTGTTGGCCGCCGGTTACACTTTCCAGTTCACTGAGTTGCGCGCGGCTCTGGATGACTTGTCCAGCCGCCTCTAGAGATAGGATGTTGCATGACGGATCACGCGTTGTTACTGGTCAACCTGGGCTCGCCAAAGTCCACTTCGGTGGCCGATGTGCGCAGCTACCTCAATCAGTTCCTGATGGACCCTTATGTGATCGACCTGCCGTGGCCGGTGCGGCGCTTGCTGGTGTCGCTGATCCTGATCAAGCGCCCCGAGCAGTCGGCCCACGCCTACGCCTCCATCTGGTGGGATGAGGGTTCGCCGTTGGTGGTGCTCAGTCGCCGCCTGCAACAGCAGATGACTGCGCAGTGGACCCAAGGCCCGGTGGAATTGGCGATGCGCTACGGCGAACCGTCCATTGAAAGCGTGCTGACGCGCCTCGCCGCCCAGGGCATCCGCAAAGTCACCCTGGCGCCGCTGTACCCGCAGTTCGCCGACAGCACTGTGACCACGGTGATTGAAGAGGCCAAGCGGGTTGTACGTGATAAGAAGCTGAGCGTGCAGTTCTCGATCTTGCCGCCGTTCTACGACCAGCCGGAATACCTCGACGCGCTCGCGGCGAGTGTCCGCTCCTATGTGGAGCAGGATTACGATCACCTGCTGCTGAGTTTCCACGGCCTGCCAGAGCGTCATCTGACCAAACTTGACCCGACAGGCCAGCATTGCTTCAAGGATGCCGACTGCTGCAAGAACGCCTCGCCTGAGGTGTTGAAAACCTGCTACCGCGCGCAATGTTTCAGCGTCGCCCGCGATTTTGCTGAACGATTGGGCTTGCCGGAAGATAAATGGTCGGTGGCGTTCCAGTCACGCCTGGGCCGCGCCAAATGGATCGAACCCTACACCGAAGCGCGCCTGGAAGCCCTGGCTCAGCAAGGCGTGAAAAAGCTGCTGGTGATGTGCCCGGCGTTTGTCGCCGACTGCATCGAGACTCTGGAGGAAATCGGCGATCGTGGGCTCGAGCAGTTCCGCGAGGCTGGGGGGGAAGAGTTGGTATTGGTGCCGTGCCTGAATGATGACCCGCAGTGGGCGAAGGCACTGACCACCCTTTGCGAACGGGCACCGCAATCATTGTAGGAGCGAGCTTGCTCGCGAAGGACGTCAACGATAACGCAGCGCTTCTGAGTTAACGTCGCGCTCTCAGGGTCTTCGCGAGCAAGCTCGCCCCTACAGGGAGGCGTTTAGAGCTTTAGGGTCAAGCTGAGGGTGAGATTGCGCGGCTCTCCGGGATTGATCCAATAACTGCTGTACGACCGCTCGTAGTACTTCTCATCAAACAGGTTGTTGAGGTTCAGTCCGACAGTGACGTTGTCAGTGGCCTTGTAATGGGCCAGCAGATCAACGGTGTGATAGGCCGGCAACTCAAAGTTCGTGCCGGCCTCCCCTGAACGATCGCCCACATACGTGAACGCCGCGCCCAGGTCCGAGCCGCGCAACGCGCCATCCTGGAACTCATACACCCCCAACAGACTGCCGCTGCGCTTGGCCACGCCAAGGATGCGGCTGCCGGCCGGAATGGCTTTATCGCCTTTGGTCACTTCAGCGTCGATGTAGGCAAATGCACCAATCACCCGTACGGCATCGGTCACTTGCCCGGTCAGTTGCAGGTCAAAACCCTGGCTGCGCGCCTTGCCCACGGCACGGTTGAGATTGGTGGCCGGGTCCAGGGTCAGTACGTTTTCCTTTTCGATATGGAAGGCGGCGAGGGTGGCGCTGAGGCGGTCGTCGAACAGCTCGCTCTTGATTCCCACTTCATAGCCCACGCCTTCTTCGGGCTTGAAGGATTTGTTGTTGGCGTCCAGGCCGCTGTTGGGCTTGAACGACGTTGAGGCATTGGCGAACACCCCGACTTGCGGTGTGAGCTGATAGAGCAGGCCGGCGCGTTGGGTAAAGGCGTCGTGGGTCTGCTTGCTCTTGGCGTGGTTGCGCGTGAAGTCGTCGATGCTCTGCTCGAAATGTTCGAAGCGCGCACCGGCCATACCGCGCAGGCGGTCGGTGAAGATGATTTGGTCTTGCAGGTTCAGCGCGTGGCTTTTGGTCTGTTCGAAGAAGTCAGTACCGGAGCGCGCGCCGTTGGGTTTGGGCTTGCCGTAGACCGGATTGTAGATGTCGATGGGGTAGCGGCTACCGCCAATCGCAGTGACGCGTTCTTTCTTGCGGTAGTCCTCGTATTCGGTGCCGATCAGCAACTCGTGCTGCCAACTGCCGATATCGAACATTCCCCGCAGTTCAAGCTGGGTGATGCTGTCGTGCCAACCCGTGGAGCGTTCGCGGTAGCGGCGGTCGATGGTGTGGCCGTCGGCATTCAGCGCGCGGTTTTCCGAGGCGTCGCCCCACAGGCTGCCTTGCTTGTAGTGGCTGGCCAGACGCAGTTTCCAGGCGTCATTGAGGTGGTGTTCGAGGGTCGCCTGAATGCGGTTGTTGTGGTTGTCGATATCGCCATCGTTGGGTTCGCCGAGGAAGGTGGAGCGGGATACGCCGGGGGCGTCGACAATGCCACGGTCGAAGGTGGAGCTGTGGCGTACGAATTCGCTTTCCACCAGCAGGCTGGTGTCCGGGTCCAGTTGCCAACTGAACGAAGGCGCGACGAATACCCGCTTGCTTTGCACGTGGTCGCGGAAGCTGTGGTTGTCTTCTACCGCCAGGTTGACCCGAGTCAGCACCTTGCCTTCGCTGTCCAGCGGGGTGTTGACGTCAATGGCCGTGCGATAACGGTCCCAACTGCCGGCGCTGGTTTGCAGGGTGGTGAAGGCTTCAGGCTGGGGCTTCTTGGTGACGATATTCACCGTGCCGCCAGGATCGCCACGGCCATACAGGCTGGCGGCGGGTCCTTTGAGCACTTCGATGCGCTCGATGTTCGCCGCGTCCGGTGTGCTCGGGTAGCCACGGTTAGCGCTGAAGCCGTCCTGATAGAACTCCGACGTGGTAAAGCCGCGCACGCTGTATTCGTAGAGTGTCAGGCCACCGAAGTTGTTCTGCTTGGACACGCCGCCGGCAAACTCCAGGGCGCGCTCCACGTTGCTGCTGCCGAGGTCTTTGAGCACCGTGGCGGGAATTACGCTGATGGACTGTGGGATGTCGCGAATGGCGGTGTCGGTCTTTGTCGCGCTGGCCGAACGGGTGGCGCGGTAGCCTTTGACGGGCCCGGTGGTGGACTCATAGGCCTCGGTGGTGACGCTGATGGCGTCGAGTTCCAGGGTGTTTTCTTCGGCGTAGGCGGGGTCGAGCAGCAAACCCAGGGCCAGGCCAGCCAAGGGGGCAATTCTTCGAGACGGCATGATAGAGCGTTCCAATAGCGATATTGAAACAATATAACATGACCGATGAGAATGAATTGCTTTGAAATATAAGCTTACAGGTGCCCGCGTACGAGCACCTGTGAGTGACGGGTTATTCCTCTTCCTTGACCGGCGCAGGCGGCGGACGCAGCCCGATTTCCGCCAGCAACTTGATCTCTTTGCCGTTGCGCATCACCTGGATCGCCACCTTGTCGGTCGGCTTGATCCGCGCCACCTGGTTCATCGACTTACGGCCATCGCCGGCCGGTTCGCCATTGATGCTGAGGATCACATCGCCCAGTTGCAGGCCGGCTTTCTGCGCCGGGCCGTCGCGGAAGATCCCAGCGACCACGATGCCTGGGCGTCCGGTCAAGCCAAACGACTCGGCCAGCTCCTTGGTCAACGGTTGCACTTCAATCCCCAGCCAGCCGCGGATTACCTGGCCGTGCTCGATGATCGACTTCATCACTTCCATCGCCAGCTTCACCGGGATCGCGAAACCGATGCCCTGTGAGCCGCCGGACTTGGAGAAAATCGCCGTGTTGATACCGGTCAGGTTGCCATTGGCATCCACCAGCGCACCGCCGGAATTACCTGGGTTGATCGCCGCGTCGGTCTGAATGAAGTCTTCGTAGCTGTTGAGGCCCAACTGATTACGCCCGGTGGCGCTGATGATGCCCATGGTCACGGTCTGGCCCACGCCGAACGGGTTGCCGATGGCCAGTGCCACATCACCGACGCGCAAACCATCGGAACGACCGAGGGTGATGGACGGCAGGCTTTTCAGGTCGATCTTCAGTACCGCGAGGTCGGTTTCCGGGTCGCTGCCCACCACGCGGGCCAGGGTTTCGCGGCCGTCACGCAGGGCCACCACAATCTGGTCGGCGCCGGTGGTCACGTGGTTGTTGGTGAGGATGTAGCCTTCGGGGCTCATGATCACGCCCGAACCCAAGCTGGATTCCATGCGCCGCTGCTTGGGCCCGTTGTCGCCGAAGTAGCGGCGGAACTGCGGGTCTTCAAACAGCGGGTGCGCCGGTTTGTTGATGACCTTGGTCGTGTACAGGTTGACCACCGCCGGGGCGGCGATGGTGACCGCGTCGGCATAAGTCACTGGGCCTTGCACCACCGCGCTGGTCTGCGGTGCCTGTTGCAGGTTCACATCCAGGCTGGGCAGGCCCACCAGCTCGGGGTAACGCTGAATAATCAGCATCGCGATCAGCACGCCAGCCAACAATGGCCATCCAAAAAAACGCAGCGCCTTGAGCATCAAGTAAGTCCTGACAGGTTGCAGGGGGCGAGAGAGCGCCCATAATGTCGCGCATTATACGAGGCTGCGACGCCTGCGAACGGGATATTTAGGAGTCTTTTATGGCCGTCCCCCTTACCACCCTCGTCGAGGAAGCGGACCGCTACCTTGGCAGCGCTAAAATTGCCGACTATTGCCCCAATGGCCTGCAGGTCGAGGGCCGCCCTCAAGTGATGCGCATCGTCAGCGGCGTGACCGCAAGCCAGGCCTTGCTGGATGCTGCCGTCGAAGCCCAGGCCGATTTGATCCTGGTGCACCACGGCTATTTCTGGAAAGGCGAAAACCCCTGCATCACAGGGATGAAGCAGCGTCGCCTCAAGACGCTGCTCAAGCACGACATCAGCCTGTTGGCCTACCATCTGCCGTTGGACTTGCATCCCGACGTCGGTAATAACGTGCAACTTGCCCGTCAGTTGGATATCACGGTCGAAGGCCCGCTGGACCCGAGCAACCCCAAGATCGTCGGACTGGTTGGCTCCCTCGCCGAGCCCCTGTCGCCCCGTGATTTCGCCCGCCGTGTGCAGGAGGTCATGGGCCGTGAACCGCTGCTGATCGAAGGCAGCGAAATGATCCGCCGTGTCGGCTGGTGCACCGGCGGTGGTCAGGGCTATATCGACGACGCGATTGCGGCCGGTGTCGACCTGTACCTGAGCGGTGAAGCCTCCGAGCAAACTTTTCACAGCGCCCGCGAAAACGACATCAGCTTCATCGCCGCCGGCCACCACGCCACCGAGCGCTACGGCGTACAGGCCCTGGGCGATTACCTGGCGCGGCGCTTTGCCCTGGAGCATCTGTTCATCGATTGCCCCAACCCGATTTGAGGGCCAAACCTGGAGGTATATTCATATACCGTTTCGATCTAGATGGCTCCCTGAATAGAAGCAGGTGCTGTGCTAGCATGCCCCGCTCGAACACGGCCCGCTGGCCGTCCATAAGATCGTTTTTCCGTGAGTAACCATGGTCGACAAACTGACGCATCTGAAACAGCTGGAGGCGGAAAGCATCCACATCATCCGCGAGGTCGCCGCCGAGTTCGACAACCCGGTGATGCTCTACTCGATCGGTAAAGACTCCGCCGTGATGCTGCACCTGGCACGCAAGGCCTTCTTCCCGGGCAAACTGCCGTTCCCGGTGATGCACGTCGACACCCGCTGGAAATTCCAGGAGATGTACAAGTTCCGCGACAAGATGGTCGAGGAGCTGGGCCTGGACTTGATCACCCACGTGAACCCGGACGGCGTGGCGCAGGGCATCAACCCCTTCACCCACGGCAGCGCCAAGCACACCGACATCATGAAGACCGAAGGCCTCAAGCAGGCCCTGGACAAGCATGGTTTCGACGCGGCCTTTGGCGGCGCCCGTCGCGATGAAGAGAAATCCCGCGCCAAAGAGCGCGTGTACTCATTCCGCGACAGCAAACACCGCTGGGACCCGAAAAACCAGCGCCCCGAGCTGTGGAACGTCTACAACGGCAACGTCAACAAGGGTGAGTCCATCCGTGTGTTCCCGCTGTCCAACTGGACCGAGCTGGACATCTGGCAGTACATCTACCTCGAAGGCATCCCGATCGTGCCGCTGTACTTCGCCGCCGAGCGTGAAGTGATCGAGAAGAACGGCACGTTGATCATGATCGACGACGACCGCATCCTCGAGCACCTGTCCGACGAAGACAAAGCCCGAATCGTCAAAAAGAAAGTACGTTTCCGTACCCTTGGCTGCTACCCGTTGACGGGCGCGGTGGAGTCCGAAGCCGAGACGCTGACGGACATCATTCAGGAAATGCTCCTGACGCGAACTTCCGAGCGCCAGGGCCGTGTCATCGACCACGATGGTGCAGGCTCGATGGAAGATAAAAAACGTCAAGGCTATTTCTAAGGGGCTGTCATGTCGCATCAATCTGATTTGATCAGCGAGGACATCCTCGCCTACCTGGGCCAGCACGAGCGCAAGGAAATGTTGCGCTTCCTGACCTGCGGCAACGTCGACGACGGCAAGAGCACCCTGATCGGGCGCCTGCTGCACGACTCCAAGATGATCTACGAAGATCACCTGGAAGCCATCACCCGCGATTCGAAGAAGTCCGGCACCACCGGCGATGATATCGACCTGGCACTGCTGGTCGACGGCCTGCAGGCCGAGCGTGAGCAAGGCATCACCATCGACGTTGCCTACCGCTACTTCTCCACCGCCAAACGCAAATTCATCATCGCCGACACCCCCGGCCATGAGCAGTACACCCGCAACATGGCCACCGGTGCCTCCACCTGTGACCTGGCGATCATCCTGATTGACGCGCGTTATGGCGTGCAGACCCAGACCCGTCGCCACAGCTTTATCGCCTCGTTGCTGGGCATCAAGCATATCGTGGTGGCCGTCAACAAGATGGACATCAATGGCTTCGACCAGAGCGTATTCGAGCAGATCAAGGCCGATTACCTGAAGTTCGCCGACGGTATCGCGTTCAAGCCGAGCACGCTGGCGTTCGTGCCGATGTCGGCGCTCAAGGGCGACAACGTGGTGAACAAGAGTGAGCGTTCGCCTTGGTACACCGGGCAGTCGCTGATGGAGATCCTCGAAACCGTCGAGATCGCCAACGACCGCAACTACACCGACCTGCGTTTCCCGGTGCAGTACGTCAACCGTCCGAACCTGAACTTCCGTGGTTTTGCCGGCACCTTGGCCAGCGGCATCGTGCACAAGGGCGACGAAGTCGTGGTGCTGCCGTCGGGCAAGAGCAGCCGCGTCAAATCCATCGTCACCTTTGAAGGTGAGCTGGAACACGCTGGCCCAGGCCAGGCCGTGACCCTGACCATGGAAGACGAGATCGACATCTCCCGTGGCGACCTGCTGGTACACGCCGACAACGTGCCGCAAGTGACCGATGCCTTCGACGCCATGCTGGTGTGGATGGCGGAAGAGCCGATGCTGCCGGGCAAAAAATACGACATCAAGCGCGCCACCAGCTACGTGCCGGGTTCCATCACCAGCATCGTGCACCGCGTGGATGTGAACACCCTGGCCGAAGGCCCGGCGAGTTCGCTGCAGTTGAACGAGATCGGCCGGGTCAAGGTCAGTCTCGACGCCGCCATCGCCCTGGACGGTTACGACAGCAACCGCACCACTGGCGCGTTCATTGTCATCGACCGTTTGACCAACGGCACCGTGGCGGCGGGCATGATCATCGCGCCGCCGGTCACCCACGGCAGCTCGGCGCATCATGGCAAGCTGGCTCACGTCGCCACCGAAGAGCGCGCACTGCGCTTTGGTCAGCAACCGGCTACCGTGCTATTCAGCGGCCTGTCGGGCGCTGGTAAGAGCACCTTGGCCTACGCGGTTGAGCGCAAGCTCTTCGACATGGGCCGTGCAGTGTTCGTGCTGGATGGCCAGAACCTGCGTCACGACCTGAACAAGGGCTTGCCGCAGGACCGGGCCGGTCGTACCGAGAACTGGCGTCGTGCCGCCCATGTGGCGCGTCAGTTCAACGAAGCGGGCCTGCTGACCCTGGCCGCGTTCGTGGCCCCGGATGCCGAAGGCCGTGAACAGGCCAAAGCACTGATCGGCGCCGACCGCCTGCTGACGGTGTACGTGCAGGCGTCTCCGCTGGTGTGCGCCGAGCGTGATCCGCAGGGGCTGTACGCTGCTGGTGGGGATAACATCCCTGGCGAGTCCTTCCCGTATGACGTGCCGTTGAATGCCGATCTGGTCATCGACACCCAGGCCTTGTCGTTGGAAGAAAGCGTCAAGCAAGTGCTGGAGCTGTTGCGTCAGCGCGGCGCGATCTAACCCTCGCGGCCACAAAAAGCCCGCCACCGAGTGATCGGTGGCGGGCTTTTGCATTGTGGGTGTTGCGTCGGACGCTATCGCCGGCAAGCCGGCTCCTACATTGGAGTGCGAGCAATTGTAGGAGCCGGCTTGCCGGCGATGGGGCCCTCAAGGCTTGCGCGGATATTCCTGATGCAGCGTGTCCAGCAGCGCATCTTTCTCTTCCCACAACCGGTTGATCCAGCCCTGGAACGCCGTCCGATACTCCCCATCCTGCTCATAATTCTTGCCAATGAACGCGGCCGGGATCTGCACTTCTTCGAACTGCACCACCACGTCCTTCACATTCCCACACAGCAAATCCCAATACCCAGGACGCCCGGCCGGGTAGTGAATGGTCACGTTTACCAGTGACTTCAACTGCTCGCCCATGGCATCCAGCACAAACGCAATGCCGCCAGCCTTGGGCTTGAGCAAGTAGCGAAACGGCGAGTTCTGCTGGGCATGTTTGCCCGGCGTAAAGCGTGTGCCCTCGGCAAAGTTGAAAATACCCACCGGGTTGTCGCGAAACTTCGCACAGGTCTTGCGGGTGGTTTCCAGGTCCTTGCCTTTCTTTTCCGGGTGTTTTGCCAGGTAGGCCTTGGTGTAGCGCTTCATGAACGGAAAGCCGAGCGCCCACCACGCCAGGCCAATCACCGGCACCCAGATCAGCTCCTGCTTGAGGAAGAATTTCAGCGGGCGAATCCGGCGGTTCAGCACGTATTGCAACACCATGATGTCGACCCAGCTCTGGTGGTTGCTGGTCACCAGGTACGAGTGCTGGTAATCAAGGCCTTCAAGTCCGGTCAGGTGCCAGCGGGTGCGGCCTACCAGGTTCATCCAGCCCTTGTTGTTGGTCACCCACGCCTCATGGGTGTGGTTCATCAGCCATTCGCTGAAACGCTTGGCAAATGGCAGCGCCTTGAACAGCGCCACGATAAACAGGAACGAACACAGTAGGATCGTGTTCAGCGCCAGCAACAGCGAAGCGATCACCCCGCGCACGGCGGCAGGTAGAAAATCCAGCATTTAGATATCCATAGGTCGGTTGGCGGCTTGGATCGCGGTGAGCGCGATGGTGTACACGATGTCGTCTACCTGGGCGCCGCGCGGCAGGTCGTTGACCGGTTTGCGCAGGCCTTGCAGCATCGGCCCCAGGCTCACGCAATCAGCGCTGCGCTGCACGGCCTTGTGGGTGGTGTTGCCGGTGTTGAGGTCGGGAAACACAAATACCGTGGCCTTGCCGGCGACCTGGCTGTTGGGCGCCAACTGCCGGGCCACGTTTTCGTTGGCAGCGGCGTCGTATTGCAACGGGCCGTCGATCAGTAGCGAACTTTGCTGCTCGTGGGCAAGCAGGGTGGCTTCGCGGACTTTTTCCACTTCTTCGCCGCTGGCCGAATCGCCACTGGAATAGCTGATCATCGCCACGCGCGGGGTGATGCCGAACGCTGCGGCCGAGTCGGCGCTTTGCAGCGCAATCTCCGCCAACTCCGCCGCGCTCGGGTGCGGGTTCATCACGCAGTCGCCGTACACCAGCACCTGCTCAGGGAACAGCATGAAGAACACCGACGACACCAGCGTGCAGCCCGGCGCCGTTTTAATCAGCTGCAGGGCAGGGCGGATGGTGTTGGCGGTGGAGTGAATCACCCCTGAAACCAGGCCGTCCACTTCGTCCAGCGCGAGCATCATGGTGGCGATCACCACCGTGTCTTCCAGTTGCTGCTCGGCCATCGGCGCGTTGAGGCTTTTGCTCTTGCGCAGTGCCACCATTGGCTCGACATAGCGTTGGCGAATCAGGTCCGGGTCGAGGATCTCCAGGCCTTCGGGCAGTTCGATGCCCTGTGCGCGGGCGACCGCTTCCACGTCCGCCGGTTTGGCCAGCAACACGCACCGGGCAATGCCTCGCGCCTGGCAGATGGCGGCGGCTTGCACGGTCAGTGGCTCGCTACCTTCGGGCAATACGATGCGTTTGTTGGCGGCCTGGGCACGCTGGATCAACTGATAGCGGAACACCGCCGGCGACAGGCGCATTTCCCGTGGTGTACCGCAACGTTGGTGCAGCCAGCGCGCATCCAGATGGCTGGCGACGAAATCGGTGATGATCTCCGCGCGTTCGCGGTCATCAATCGGGATTTCCTTGTTGAGGCTGTTGAGCTGGTTCGCCGTGTCGTAGGAACCGGTGCTCACCGACAACACCGGCAGCCCTGCCTGGAATGCGCCACGGCACAATTCCATGATGCGCGGGTCGGGCAGGGTATCGCTGGTCAGCAACAGGCCGGCCAGGGGGACGCCGTTGATCGCGGCGAGGCTGACGGCGAGGATGATGTCGTCGCGGTCGCCGGGTGTCACCACCAGTACGCCGGGCTTGAGCAGCTCCACGGTGTTGCGCATGGTACGGGCGCAGATGATGATTTTGGTCATGCGCCGGGTTTCGTAGTCGCCGGCGTTGAGGATCTGTGCGCCCATCAGGTCGGCCACGTCGCGGGTGCGCGGGGCGTTGAGTTCCGGTTGATAGGGAATGCAGCCGAGCAGGCGGAAATCGCCGCTGCGCAACAGGGGCGAATGCTCTTTGAGGCGCGCCGCAAAGGCTTCCATGCTTTCGTCGGTGCGCACCTTGTTGAGGATCACGCCGAGTACTTTCGGGTCTTTGGGGCCGCCGAACAGTTGGGCCTGCAATTCCACACGTCCGGAGAGTTCGGTGAGCACTTCGTTTTCCGGGGCCGAGACCAGGATCACTTCCGCATCCAGGCTCTTGGCCAGGTGCAGGTTGACCCGCGCCGCATAGCTGGCGCTGCGGGTTGGCACCATGCCTTCGACGATCAGCACGTCCTTGCCCACGGCGGCTTGCTGGTACAGCGTGATGATTTCTTCGAGCAGTTCGTCGAGCTGGCCGTCGCCGAGCATGCGTTCTACGTGGGCCAGGCCCAGGGGCTGTGGCGGCTTGAGGCCGTGGGTGCGCGCTACCAGCTCGGTGGAGCGCTCGGGGCCGGTATCGCCGGGGTGCGGCTGGGCAATCGGCTTGAAGAAGCCGACTTTCAGTCCGGCCCGCTCAAGGGTTCGCACCAGCCCAAGGCTGATGGAGGTCAGACCCACACCAAAATCGGTGGGCGCGATAAAAAAAGTCTGCATGCGAATTCTCTGAAGGTGCATGGCTTCGGTGAGGTTCTATGGTTGAACGTCTACCGGGAATCAGGCGCCAAGGTTATCGTTATTCGTGTGCTTGCGCACACCAGCCGCAGGCAAAGGGCTGGCCTATTTTTTCAAGGCGTTGCGCGGGGTCGAGTACCCAGGCGCGGGATTGCCAGGGTGGCTGGTGGCGCAGGTGCTGGGTGTGGCCGCAAGAGAGCTCGGCGACCCAGTGTTGATCGTCGTCCTGGCGGAACCCGATGATGAAGGATGCCGTTGATCGGTCCCGTCTGTCCGGGTTCTGTTCGCTTTCGAGCAAATCCTTGTTTAGACTTGTCCGTTCTTCATTCTTATGCAAAAGGTCTCGCCCCATGACGATCGCCGCTAACAAGGCTGTCTCCATCGACTATACCCTGACCAACGACGCTGGTGAGGTCATCGACAGCTCCGCCGGCGGCGCGCCGCTGGTCTACCTGCAAGGCGCAGGTAACATCATCCCAGGCCTGGAAAAGGCCCTGGAAGGCAAGAACGTCGGTGATGAGCTGAACGTTGCCGTAGAACCTGAAGATGCCTACGGCGAGTACTCGGCCGAACTGGTCAGCACTCTGAGCCGCAGCATGTTCGAAGGCGTTGACGAGCTGGAAGTGGGCATGCAGTTCCACGCATCCGCGCCGGACGGCCAAATGCAGATCGTCACCATCCGTGATCTGGACGGCGACGACGTGACCGTCGACGGTAACCACCCTCTGGCTGGCCAGCGCCTGAACTTCCAAGTGAAGATCGTTGCCATCCGCGACGCCTCCCAGGAAGAAGTGGCTCATGGCCACGTCCACGGTGAAGGCGGTCATCACCATTGATCGTGGTTTGATCAATAGGTAGCAAAACGCCCCGACTGGTTCGGGGCGTTTTTTTGCCTGCATTTTTTGGTTGACCGGTTTCCAGTGGTGAGCGGGCTTTTTGTGGTGAGCGGGCTTGCCCCGCGCCGGGGCGCGAAGCGGCCCTAAAACCTGAGATTGGGTTCTGTCTGGAGGAACGCGTTGAATGTATTGGGGCTGCTGCGCAGCCCAGCGCGGGGCAAGCCCGCTCACCACAAAAAAGCCGCACATCCCGCAGGGGGGATTTTCAGGCCCCAACAAAAATGCCCCGGACCTTTCGGTACGGGGCATTTCTTAACTGTTACGCAACCTGGGTTGCGATGCAGTTGTTACCACTTAGGCTGCAGCAGCGACGCTCAGAGCCTTGATGTGGCCA
The DNA here is from genome assembly GCF_049897165.1 of Pseudomonas sp. TWR1-1-4. Taxonomy (NCBI): domain Bacteria; kingdom Pseudomonadati; phylum Pseudomonadota; class Gammaproteobacteria; order Pseudomonadales; family Pseudomonadaceae; genus Pseudomonas; species Pseudomonas sp. TWR1-1-4. The sequence continues at coordinate 97,561 of NZ_JAFCVS010000007.1, forward strand.
TTCAGACGGCTCTTATGACGAGCGGCCTTGTTCTTGTGGATGATGCCTTTATCGGCCATGCGGTCGATAACTGGCACAGCCAGAACGTAAGCTGCTTGAGCTTTTTCAGCGTCTTTGGTGTCGATGGCTTTAACTACATTCTTGATGTAGGTACGAACCATGGAACGCAGGCTGGCGTTGTGGCTGCGACGCTTCTCAGCCTGTTTTGCACGTTTTTTGGCGGAAGGTGTGTTGGCCACCGTCGAGCTCCTCGAAAGACTTTTTAGGAAATAGCAAACAAAATAGGCCGCGAATCATGCCGATGACTTGATGTGTTGTCAAGGGCGGCTGATGCGAACTGCTGAGTGGTCGATCTGAAGAGGCGGGTGATTTATTTCCGGCGCTTGACCTGTAAACTCGCGAGCTTTGGCTCTGTGCTGTTGCAGGCGCGCAGTATCGCATAAGTAGGCGCTTTGTTCGCCTGCTCTTTATCTAAAGGCGCAAACTCTTTCAATGAATCTGCTCAAATCGTTGGCCGCCGTCAGCTCTATCACAATGATCTCCCGGGTTCTGGGGTTTGTACGCGACACGCTGCTGGCGCGCATTTTCGGCGCCAGCATGGCCACGGATGCCTTCTTTATCGCCTTTAAACTGCCCAACCTGCTGCGGCGGATCTTTGCCGAAGGTGCGTTTTCCCAGGCCTTCGTGCCGATCCTGGCCGAATACAAGACCCAGCAGGGCGAGGAAGCCACCCGCACCTTTATTGCCTATGTTTCGGGCCTGTTGACCCTGGTGTTGATGTTGGTGACCGTGCTCGGCATGCTCGCCGCCCCCTGGGTGATCTGGGCCACGGCGCCCGGTTTTGCCAATACCCCGGAAAAATTCGCGCTGACCACCGACCTGTTGCGCGTGACCTTTCCTTATATATTGCTGATCTCCCTCTCATCCCTGGCCGGGGCGATCCTCAATACCTGGAACCGTTTCTCGGTGCCGGCCTTCGTGCCGACCCTGCTGAACGTCAGCATGATTATTTTCGCGCTGTTCCTTACGCCATACTTTGATCCACCGGTGATGGCTCTGGGCTGGGCGGTACTGGCCGGCGGCCTGGCGCAATTGCTCTATCAACTACCGCACCTGAAAAAGATTGGCATGCTTGTCTTGCCGCGCCTGAACCTCAAGGACACCGGCGTATGGCGCGTGATGCGCAATATGCTGCCAGCGATCCTCGGTGTGTCGGTCAGTCAGATTTCCCTGATCATCAATACCGCGTTCGCCTCGCTGCTGGTCTCAGGCTCGGTGTCGTGGATGTACTACGCCGACCGCCTGATGGAATTGCCGTCCGGCGTGCTGGGCGTGGCGCTGGGCACGATTCTGCTGCCAACCCTGGCGCGCACTTACGCCAGCAAGGATCGCCAGGAGTATTCGCGCATCCTCGATTGGGGGTTGCGCCTGTGCTTTGTGCTGGTGCTGCCATGTGCGCTGGCGCTGGGGATCCTGGCCGAACCGTTGACCGTGTCGCTGTTTCAATACGGTCAGTTCGATGCCCATGACGCCTTGATGACCCAGCACGCGCTGGTCGCCTATTCTGTCGGGCTGCTCGGCATCATCGTGATCAAAGTGCTGGCTCCCGGCTTCTATGCCCAGCAAAACATCCGTACGCCGGTGAAAATCGCGATATTCACGCTAATCGTCACGCAACTGCTCAACCTGGTGTTTATCGGCCCGCTGGCCCACGCCGGCCTTGCCCTGGCGATCAGTGCCGGTGCTTGCATCAACGCCGGGCTGTTGTTTTACCAATTGCGTAAGCAGCAGATGTTCCAGCCGCAGCCAGGCTGGGGCCTGTTTGCCCTCAAGTTGCTGGTGGCGGTGGCCATGATGTCGGCCGTGCTGTTGGGCCTGATGCACTTCATGCCGGCGTGGGATGAAGGTCATATGCTGGAGCGCTTCATGCGTCTTGGCGTGTTGGTCGTCGCGGGTGTGGTGGTGTACTTCGGGATGTTGCTGCTGCAAGGCTTCCGCCTGAGGGATTTCAATCGCAAGTCCCTGGGTTAGAGAGTTTGCCGCGATAAAACGGTTGTTTTATCGATTCGATCCATTTGGCCTGTGCTGTTGCCTGTCGTCCGGGGCCGGGTGTGGTTATAATCGACCACTTTATGAGCAAGAAGCGCGTTATGCAGCTGGTTCGAGGTCTCCACAACCTGCGCCCCGAGCATCGGGGCTGCGTCGCCACTATTGGCAACTTTGACGGTGTTCACCGTGGCCACCAGGCTATCCTGGCTCGGCTGCGCGAACGCGCGGTCGAGTTGGGCGTGCCCAGCTGCGTGGTGATTTTCGAGCCACAGCCGCGGGAATACTTTACCCCCGAGACCGCGCCGGCCCGCCTGGCCCGCCTGCGGGACAAGCTGCAATTGCTGGCAGAAGAGGGCGTGGACCGTGTCCTTTGCCTGGCCTTCAACCAGCGTTTGCAAAGCCTGAGCGCCGCCGAGTTCGTCGACCGCATCCTGGTTGATGGCCTGGGCGTGCAGCATTTGGAGGTCGGTGACGACTTCCGCTTTGGTTGCGACCGCGTCGGGGATTTCGATTTCCTGCAGCATGCGGGCGTCAACCAGGGGTTTACCGTCGAAGCCGCACAAACCGTCGAACTGGACGGCCTGCGCGTGAGCAGTACCCAGGTGCGTAATGCCCTGGCCGCTGCCGACTTCGCCTTGGCCGAGCGTTTGCTCGGTCGCCCGTTCCGCATTGCCGGAAGGGTCCTGCACGGCCAGAAGCTGGCGCGCCAATTGGGCACGCCAACCGCCAACGTGCAACTCAAGCGCCGTCGTGTGCCGTTGACCGGGGTTTACCTCGTCAGCGTCGACATCGACGGCCAATCGTGGCCCGGAGTCGCCAATATAGGCGTCAGGCCCACGGTTGCAGGTGATGGCAAGGCCCACCTGGAAGTACATCTGCTGGATTTTGCCGGTGATCTGTATGACCGGCGTTTGACGGTGGTTTTCCACCAGAAGCTGCGTGAAGAGCAGCGTTTCGCCTCCCTTGAGGCGTTGAAAACGGCGATCAATGCGGATGTCGCCGCCGCCCGTGCACTAGCCGCACCTAGCGCCCATCGCTAACCGAAGAGCCTTAAATGACCGACTATAAAGCCACGCTAAACCTTCCGGACACCGCCTTCCCAATGAAGGCCGGCCTGCCACAGCGCGAACCGCAGATCCTGCAGCGCTGGGACAGTATTGGCCTGTACGGAAAGTTGCGCGAGATTGGCAAGGATCGTCCGAAATTCGTCCTGCACGACGGCCCTCCTTATGCCAATGGCACGATTCACATCGGTCATGCGCTGAACAAGATTCTCAAGGACATGATCCTGCGCTCGAAAACCCTATCGGGCTTCGACGCGCCGTATGTTCCGGGTTGGGACTGCCACGGCCTGCCGATCGAACACAAAGTCGAAGTGACCTACGGCAAGAACCTGGGCGCGGATAAAACCCGCGAACTGTGCCGTGCCTACGCCACGGAGCAAATCGAAGGGCAGAAGTCCGAATTCATCCGCCTGGGCGTGCTCGGCGAGTGGGACAACCCGTACAAGACCATGAACTTCAAGAACGAGGCCGGGGAAATCCGTGCCTTGGCCGAAATCGTCAAGGGCGGTTTCGTGTTCAAGGGCCTCAAGCCCGTGAACTGGTGCTTCGACTGTGGTTCGGCCCTGGCCGAAGCGGAAGTCGAGTACGAAGACAAGAAGTCCTCGACCATCGACGTGGCCTTCCCGATCGCCGACGAGGCCAAGCTGGCCGAGGCCTTTGGCCTGGCTTCGCTGGCCAAGCCAGCCGCCATCGTGATCTGGACCACCACCCCGTGGACCATCCCGGCCAACCAGGCGCTGAACGTGCACCCGGAATTCACCTACGCCCTGGTGGACGTCGGTGACCGCCTATTGGTGCTGGCCGAGGAAATGGTCGAGGCCTGCCTGGCCCGCTACGAGCTGCAAGGTTCGGTCATCGCCACCACCACCGGCTCCGCGCTGGAACTGATCAACTTCCGCCACCCGTTCTATGACCGTCTGTCGCCGGTGTACCTGGCTGACTACGTTGAACTGGGCTCGGGCACCGGTATCGTTCACTGCTCGCCTGCCTATGGCGTAGACGACTTTGTGATCTGCAAGAAGTACGGCCTGGTCAACGACGACATCATCAACCCGGTGCAAAGCAACGGTGTTTACGTGCCGTCGCTGGAGTTCTTCGGCGGCCAGTTCATCTTCAAGGCCGATCAGCCGATCATCGAAAAACTGCGCGAAGTCGGTGCGCTGATGCAAACCGCCACCATCCAGCACAGCTACATGCACTGCTGGCGCCACAAGACCCCGCTGATCTATCGCGCCACCGCGCAGTGGTTCATCGGCATGGACAAAGAGCCAGCCAGCGGCGACACGCTGCGTGTCCGCTCGCTCAAAGCCATCGAAGACACCCAGTTCGTCCCGGCCTGGGGCCAGGCGCGCCTGCACTCGATGATCGCCAACCGTCCGGACTGGTGCATCTCCCGCCAGCGTAACTGGGGCGTGCCGATCCCGTTCTTCCTGAACAAGGAAAGCGGCGAGCTGCACCCACGTACCGTCGAACTGATGGAGCAGGTGGCCCAACGCGTTGAACAGGAAGGCATCGAGGCCTGGTTCAAGCTGGACGCCGCCGAACTGCTGGGCGACGAAGCGCCGCAGTACGACAAGATCAGCGACACCCTGGACGTGTGGTTCGACTCCGGCACCACTCACTGGCACGTGCTGCGCGGCTCGCACCCGATGGGTCACGAAACCGGTCCGCGTGCCGACCTGTACCTGGAAGGCTCGGACCAACACCGTGGCTGGTTCCACTCGTCGTTGCTGACCGGTTGCGCCATCGACAACCACGCGCCGTACCGCGAACTGCTGACTCACGGTTTTACCGTCGACGAGACGGGCCGCAAAATGTCCAAGTCGCTGAAGAACGTGATCGAGCCGAAGAAGATCAACGACACCCTGGGCGCCGACATCATGCGTCTGTGGGTTGCGTCGACCGACTATTCGGGCGAAATCGCCGTGTCGGACCAGATCCTGGCCCGCAGCGCCGATGCCTACCGCCGTATCCGCAATACCGCACGTTTCCTGCTGTCGAACCTGACCGGTTTCAACCCGGCCACCGACATCCTGGCGGCTGAGGACATGCTCGCCCTCGACCGTTGGGCCGTGGACCGTACCCTGTTGCTGCAACGCGAGTTGCAGGAAAACTACGGCGAGTATCGCTTCTGGAACGTGTACTCGAAGATCCACAACTTCTGCGTGCAGGAACTGGGTGGTTTCTACCTCGACATCATCAAGGACCGCCAGTACACCACCGGCGCCAACAGCAAGGCGCGCCGCTCGGCGCAGACCGCGCTGTTCCACATCTCCGAAGCGCTGGTGCGCTGGATCGCGCCGATCCTGGCCTTCACCGCCGACGAACTGTGGGAATACCTGCCGGGCGAGCGCAACGAGTCCGTGATGCTCAACACCTGGTACGAAGGCCTGACCGAACTGCCGGCCGACTTCGAACTGGGCCGCGAGTACTGGGAAGGCGTGATGGCCGTGAAGGTTGCGGTGAACAAGGAGCTGGAAGTGCAACGTGCGGCCAAGGCCGTCGGTGGCAACCTGCAAGCCGAAGTCACCCTGTTTGCCGAGGAAGGCCTGACCGCCGACCTGGCCAAGCTGAGCAACGAACTGCGCTTCGTGCTGATCACCTCTACCGCGAGCCTGGCGCCATTCGCCCAGGCCCCGGCGGACGCGGTCGCCACCGAAGTGCCGGGCCTCAAGCTCAAAGTGGTCAAGTCGGCCTTCCCTAAATGCGCCCGTTGCTGGCACTGCCGTGAAGATGTTGGCGTGAACCCTGAGCATCCGGAAATCTGTGGTCGTTGCGTCGACAATATCTCGGGTGCTGGTGAGGTTCGCCACTATGCCTGATACCAGTCGTTTCGGACGTCTGGGCTGGCTCGTACTGAGTCTGCTGGTCCTGGTCATCGACCAGGTCAGCAAGGCTCATTTCGAAGGCTCCCTGCAGATGTTCCAGCAGATCGTGGTGATCCCGGATTACTTCAGCTGGACCCTGGCCTACAACACTGGCGCCGCGTTCAGCTTTTTGGCGGATAGCGGCGGCTGGCAGCGCTGGCTGTTCGCCTTGATCGCCGTGGTCGTCAGTGCGGTGCTGGTGGTGTGGCTCAAGCGTCTTGGCCGTGATGACACCTGGCTGGCGATCGCCTTGGCGCTGGTATTGGGCGGTGCGCTGGGCAATCTTTACGACCGCATTGCCCTCGGCCATGTGATCGATTTTATCCTGGTGCATTGGCAGAACCGCTGGTACTTCCCGGCGTTCAACTTTGCCGACAGCGCCATCACCGTCGGTGCAATCATGCTGGCGTTGGACATGTTCAAAAGTAAGAAAACCGGAGAGACCGTCAATGACTGATCAGGTATTGGCTGAGCAACGCATCGGCCAGAACACGGAAGTCACCTTGCATTTCGCACTGCGCCTGGAGAATGGCGATACGGTCGACAGCACGTTCGACAAAGCCCCGGCCACCTTCAAGGTCGGCGATGGCAACCTGCTGCCGGGTTTCGAAGCGGCCCTGTTCGGCTTCAAGGCTGGCGACAAGCGCACCCTGCAGATCCTGCCGGAAAACGCCTTTGGCCAGCCCAACCCGCAAAACGTGCAGATCATCCCGCGTTCGCAGTTCCAGGACATGGACCTGTCGGAAGGCTTGTTGGTGATCTTCAACGATGCGGCGAATACCGAACTGCCTGGTGTGGTAAAAACCTTCGATGACGCGCAAGTGACCATCGACTTCAACCACCCGTTGGCCGGTAAAACCTTGACCTTTGATGTTGAAATCATCGACGTTAAAGCGATCTAACAGATGAAACCGGCGCCTGCGAGCGCTGGCCTGTGTAGGAGCCGGCTTGCCGGCGATGCAGACGCCTCGGTGTATCGTCGACACCGCGGTGATGTTATCGCCGGCAAGCCGGCTCCTACAGGACTCGGCGCTCGCAAGGGCCCGAGTTGATCCATTTTCTTGCCCTGCAAGACACGAGGCACAGCATGCAAATCAAACTCGCCAACCCCCGTGGCTTCTGCGCCGGCGTGGACCGGGCGATCGAAATCGTCAACCGCGCCCTGGAAGTCTTCGGGCCGCCGATTTACGTGCGTCATGAAGTCGTCCACAACAAATTCGTGGTCGAAGACCTACGCGCGCGCGGCGCCATCTTTGTCGAAGAGTTGGACCAGGTGCCGGACGACGTCATTGTCATCTTCAGCGCCCACGGTGTTTCCCAGGCCGTGCGTACCGAAGCGGCAGGCCGTGGCCTCAAAGTCTTCGATGCGACCTGCCCGCTGGTCACCAAGGTGCATATCGAAGTGGCGCGCTACAGCCGTGACGGTCGAGAGTGCATCCTGATTGGCCATGCCGGCCACCCGGAAGTCGAAGGCACCATGGGCCAATATGACGCCAGCAATGGCGGGGCGATTTACCTGGTGGAAGACGAAAAAGATGTCGCCAGCCTGCAGGTGCAAAACCCCGAGCGCCTGGCATTCGTGACCCAGACTACCTTGTCCATGGATGACACCAGCCGCGTGATCGACGCGCTGCGCAGCCGCTTCCCGGCGATTGGCGGCCCACGCAAGGACGACATCTGCTACGCCACTCAAAACCGGCAGGACGCGGTCAAGCAACTGGCCGATGAATGCGATGTGGTTTTGGTTGTCGGCAGCCCTAACAGCTCAAACTCCAACCGCCTGCGTGAGTTGGCTGAACGCATGGCAACGCCGGCGTACCTGATCGATGGCGCCGAAGATATGCAACGCAGCTGGTTCGATGGCGTCGAGCGTATCGGTATCACGGCGGGCGCTTCGGCCCCGGAAGTGCTGGTGCGCGGCGTTATCCAGCAGTTGCATGCCTGGGGCGCCACTGGTGCCGATGAGCTGGCTGGCCGTGAAGAGAACATCACCTTCTCCATGCCCAAGGAGCTGCGGGTTCGCTCGCTGCTCTGAGTACCTGTGTGCCTGAGTAGCTCCGGCACAACGCCTGCTCGGCACGCTCGCTGCGCAGGCTGATGCGCCCGCTGGGCGCCAGTACGACCTGATACAGGCTCTGCGCCTGATCTGTGGCGCATACGTGCACGGTGCCAGCGCGAAAACCTCCTCCTGAAAACACCGGTTCGCCTAGTCCGCTGAAGCGCACCTGATTCTTGACAGGCCCATTGCCAACGATCGCCACGCCGCCATTGTCCTGGTGCTCCAGCAGTACTGGGTTGTCGTCATCCAGATAGCCGCGTCCGCTCACATCCACAATGACCCGCCAGCCCTGGCTCCAGTCGTCTTTCCGCGCATGAATCACCACCGGTTGGTTACGGGCGATGGCTTCAGTCCGGGCGTAGCGCAGGCCTGTGGCCAAGGATTGCGCGACGCCCTGTCGCTGCTGTGATTCCAGCAAACCCTTGAAGCTGGGGGTGGCCAGGCTGGCCAGGATGCCGCTCACGATCAGCCCGAGCAGCAGTTCGATCAGGGTGAAGCCTTGTTGGCGCATGTCTCGTCCGTCCTTGGATTCAGGTGAAGCACTAGGTATAGCGCCCAGTACGTTGCGCCGAATGATGGCCTTCATGTCCAAAGTATTTCCCTTTGTTCCGGGAGCAGCGCGAGCGAAAAACCGACGCTAGTCTTGGGTCGTACAGCAGATTTCTCCTGCTTTTTTCGGACCTCGACACGGATGACGACGGTAATGCTTGCTTGCCCCAACAGCGGTTTCCCCGAGGATTTTTCTAGGCGCCAAATCGGCATGACGCTGATCGAGGTGCTGGTTGCAGTGTTGATTCTCGCCATTGGCCTGCTGGGTGCGGCGGTGATCCAGCTCAATGCGCTCAAGTACACCGACAGTTCCAGGATGACCAGCCAGGCGAGTTTCATTGCCTACGACATGCTCGACCGAATCCGTGCCAATTCCGCTGTCGACTACTCATGGGGGCGGGCCGAGCGTGCTCCTGCCAGCAGTGCGTCAGCCAGCGTGCGCGACCTGGATTTGCATGATTTCGAGGCCAATATCCTCGGTTTTGCCGGGGCGAGCGCCAAAGGCTCGGTGTCGGTCAGTGCAGGCGAGGTGACGGTCAGCATCAGTTGGGACGATAGCCGGGGCGCAAACAGACCGGGTGCCCGGGAAACATTCACCCTGACCAGCCGCATCGATGATGAGTCGAGGGGCGCGCAATGAGGTGGAGCGTTAGGGGATTCAGCTTGGTGGAATTGCTACTGGCGTTGGCCATGGGCTTGGTAGTGGTGCTTGGGGTCACCCAAGTGCTGATCAGTTCCAGAGCCACTCACGCCAGCCAGCAGGCCGCCATGTTGCTGCAGGACGATGCACGGTTCTCACTGGGCAAGATGACCCAGGATATTCGCCAGGCGGGCATGTTTGGCTGTTTGGCCACGGCGTCTATCGACAATGCCCCATCCGCTTTTGATCAGCCGGTCAGTTGGAAGGCCGAGGCGGGGGTGAAGTCGCTGTCGCTGGTGACAACTGATGTCGGTCTGGAAAGTGGCAAGCCTGACTGGACCGTATTGTCCGACTGCACGGGGACCGCCCAGGCGTATGTTGGCAGTGCGCCAGCGCCTGCCCCCGGACAGATCCGCTTTGCGCTGCGCCAGATCACCTACACCTTCGAAGCCGGCCAATTGAAAGTCAGTACGCCTGCGGCGCCTGCCAAGGCCGTGCTGGTGGATAACGTGCAGGCTTTCGATATCAGCTTTGGCGTGGCTGCCAAACCTTCGTCGACGGAGGTAGCGCGTTACGACGCGAGTCCGGCGGACCTTGCCTTGATACGCAGTGTGCGCATCCTGATGACGCTGCAAGACCCAGCCGGGCGCGTGAAGGATCAAACCTACAGCGTCGTGGCGGCGCTGCGAAACCGGCTGGGGTAGGGCGGCCATGATGCTTAAAGAGCCTATTCGTCTGCGGCAGGCGGGCATGGTGCTGCTGATCAGCCTGGTGTTGTTGTTGCTGTTGTCGCTGATCGGGCTGTCATCCCAGCAAGGGGCGGTGAGCCAGCAAAAGGTCACCGCTAGCCTCTGGCACCGCAATCAGTCGCTGCAAAGCGCCGAGAGTGGCTTGCGGCGTGGGGAGTCAGTCGTAAAGCGATCATTTGCGATGCTGCCGCCTTGCCGGTCGGTTGTCACCTGCGCACCGCCGGCCGCCGCCTATTCGGTGGTTGGGGCGGGGCTGGACCCTGTTTCGGGGATCACTTGGACTGCACTGGACGGCGGTCTATACGGCATTCAATCCCTGGGACCCTCGGTGGGGCTGGCGCATTTGCCACCACGCACCGTGGCCGACGCGTATCGAGTGACGGCTGTCGGGTTAAGCGGCCAATTGCGCACGGTGCTGGAGAGCGTCTATGCGCATGTAGAAGAGGAGGGCGGCTCGCGTTTCCGGCGGGTGGCCTGGCGGCAACTTCAATAAGGAGCGTTGAAATGGGCATGGACAGCCAGGGCTTTACCCTGATTGAGTTACTGATCGCCGTGGCGATCATTGCGGTGCTGGCCGGGATTGCTTACCCCGGCTACACCAGCCATATGAAAAAAGTCTATCGCGTGGAAATCGTCGCGTTATTAACCGATCAGGCTCAGCATCTGGAGCGTTTTTATACAAGGAACGGTACTTTTATTGATGCAAGCGTCAGCGAGGGCAATGATCGCTATAGAATCACCGCAGCATTGAACCCTCAGGATTTCCAGCTGGTGGCTACGCCTGGCGTCCGCTCGGTGATGACCGGCGATCCTTGCGGCGACTTCAGCCTGGCCAGTACCGGTGCGCGGACCAATCCGGGCGCGGCACCTGAAATGTCGCGCAAGCTGTGCTGGGGGCAATGATGAGGGTGCTGGATGACTGGGCGCCAAGTGCGCGTGTTCCTATTTATCGGCTGGATCAAATGATGGCAGAGCAACAGCAGGTAGTGATTGTCGGTGGCGGGGTCATCGGCTTGTTGACAGCGTTCAACCTGGCGACCCAAGGGCAAGCCGTAGTGCTGCTGGAGCGCGCGGGGTTGGGGCGGGAGTCCTCCTGGGCGGGCGGCGGTATTGTCTCGCCGCTGTATCCCTGGCGCTACAGCCCGGCCGTCACCGCACTGGCCCATTGGTCCCAAGACTTTTATCCTCAGTTGGCACAGCGCCTGTTTGCCCAGACCGGTGTCGACCCGGAGGTGCATACCACGGGCCTGTACTGGCTAGACCTGGACGACGAAGCCGAAGCCCTGGCCTGGGCTGCGCGAGAAGGCCGCCCCTTGAGCAAAGTGGATGTCTCGGCTGCCCATGATGCCGTTCCGGTGCTGGGCGGCGGGTACTCCAGCGCGGTCTACATGGCTGACGTCGCCAATGTGCGCAACCCGCGCCTGGTCAAATCCCTCAAGGCGGCACTGCTCGCGTTGCCCGGCGTGACCCTCCACGAGCAGTGTGAAGTGACCGGATTTGTTCTGGATGCGGGCAATGTCGTGGGTGTGAACACAGCTGGTGGGCCGATCTTCGGTGATCAGGTTGTACTGGCGGCCGGGGCGTGGAGTGGTGAACTGCTGGGTACTTTGGGCCTGTCGCTGCCGGTCGAGCCGGTCAAAGGCCAGATGATCCTGTACAAATGCGCCTCGGACTTCCTGTCGAGCATGGTCCTGGCCAAGGGGCGTTATGCGATCCCGCGGCGTGACGGGCACATCTTGATCGGCAGTACCCTGGAGCATGAAGGCTTCGACAAGACCCCTACCGACACGGCGCTGCAAAGCCTCAAGGCATCAGCGGTGGAGTTGATTCCCGCCTTGGCGGACGCCGAGGTGGTTGGGCACTGGGCCGGATTGCGCCCTGGTTCGCCGGAAGGCATCCCCTATATTGGCCAAGTGCCGGGCTTCAAAGGCTTGTGGCTCAACTGCGGCCATTACCGCAATGGCCTGGTGCTTGCGCCGGCATCCTGCCAGTTGTTTACCGACTTGCTGCTGGCGCGTACGCCGATCATCGACCCCGCGCCTTATGCGCCCAAAGGTCGGATCAACGCTGGATAGACTTCGGTCCTTGTTCCAGATGCGCCTGGGTGCAATACCACTCCTGGCGCGAGCTCAGGGCGCGATCCTGTGGCAGGTGTACGCCGCAGTGGGCGCAGCGCACCATCAGGGCAGCGTCAGGCTCGCTGGTACGTTGCTGCTTGGCGGCCGGGCTTTTGAATTTGCGCCAGAACCATACTGCGGCGGCAATGACGGCAATCCAGAACAATAGACGAAGCATGATGGGCAGTTTCTCGACAAGGAATGCGCCAGTTTAGCCAAGGACGTGCCAGGCGCACAGCGCAATAAATATCACCCACAAAAAAGGAGCCTCGAAAGGCTCCTTCTTGATGACGCCGGGTGCAATCAGTCGAACACACCGAAGGTCATGTAGCTGAACCACGAACGGTCCTGGTTGTTGCCCAGGGCCTGCGGCTCTTCTTCTTCGATCACGTCGCCGTTCTCGTCATGCGGCTTGAGCTCCGAAGGAATGGCGTCCTTGGCGTCCTGGTACTGCTTGATCACGTCCTGGTTGGCGCGGGTTTCGCCCGGCGGCAGCGGTGGACGGGATTCGATCAGGCCCAGGGTGTACTTGCTCAGCCACGAACGGTTGTCCGCTTCAGCAACCTGAGGCACGAACTGGCCGTCTTTCAGGCTTGGGTGATCCGGGTAGTTGAGCTTCAGGGTTTCCAGGCTGGTGCTGGCCAGCTCGTCCAGGTGCAGACGCTGGTAAGCCTCGGTCATCACCGCCAGGCCGTCACCCACAGAAGGGGTTTCCTGGAAGTTTTCTACCACATAACGACCACGGTTGGCGGCGGCTACGTAGGCCTGACGGGTCAGGTAGTAATGCGCCACGTGGATCTCGTAGGACGCCAGCAGGTTGCGCAGGTAGATCATGCGCTGCTTGGCATCCGGTGCGTAGCGGCTATTGGGGTAGCGGCTGGTCAACTGGGCGAACTCGTTGTAGGAGTCGCGGGCAGCACCCGGGTCACGCTTGGTCATGTCCAGCGGCAGGAAGCGCGCCAGCAGGCCGACGTCCTGGTCGAACGAGGTCAGGCCCTTCATGTAGTAGGCGTAGTCGACGTTCGGGTGCTGCGGATGCAGGCGGATGAAACGCTCGGCGGCGGACTTGGCAGCTTCCGGCTCGGCGTTCTTGTAGTTGGCGTAGATCAACTCGAGCTGGGCCTGGTCGGCATAGCGCCCGAACGGATAACGCGACTCCAGTGCCTTCAGCTTCGCTGTGGCGCTGGTGAAGCTATTATTGTCCAAGTCTTTCTGAGCCAGTTGGTACAACTCGACTTCGCTCAGGTTTTCGTCGACGACTTCCTTTGTTGACGAGCAAGCAGCAGTCATGGCGAGGATGGCGATCAGCAGCAGGTGTTTCACTTGCATGGCGGCTTGCGTCCCTATGACGGCCGCTGTCTTGGGCGGGGCCGTCCTGTTATGATGAGCGCCCCGTTGAAAGCCTCGGGGCAAAAGACGCCGTATTTAACCACAAGCGCGCAGCCGAAACCAAAGGCTACGCCACGCCTAGTCTGAGCATGTCCGATAAAATTGAACTTCGCGCAGAGGTGCCGTCCGAATTGGGCGGCCAACGCCTCGATCAAGTCGCCGCACAATTATTCGCTGAGCACTCGCGCTCGCGCCTTTCCGCCTGGATCAAAGACGGCCGCCTGACTGTGGATGGAGCGGTTATCCGCCCGCGAGACATAGTCCATGGCGGTGCGATTCTTGAGCTGACTGCCGAGCAGGAAGCCCAGGGAGAATGGGTCGCCCAGGACATCGAGCTGGATATCGTCTATGAAGACGACGACATCCTGGTCATCAACAAACCCGCAGGCCTGGTGGTTCACCCGGCGGCCGGGCACGCTGATGGCACCTTGCTCAATGCCCTGCTGCACCACGTGCCGGACATCATCAATGTCCCGCGCTGCGGCATCGTGCACCGTCTGGACAAGGACACCACCGGTTTGATGGTGGTGGCCAAGACCATTCAGGCGCAGACGCAGTTGGTCACACAATTGCAAAGCCGCAGCGTCAGCCGGATCTACGAGTGCATCGTGATCGGCGTGGTGGTAGCGGGTGGCAAGATCAACGCCCCAATCGGTCGCCACGGCCAGCAGCGCCAGCGTATGGCGGTGATGGAAGGCGGCAAGCAGGCCGTTAGCCACTATCGTGTGCTGGAGCGTTTCCGTTCCCACACTCACGTGCGGGTCAAGCTGGAAACCGGCCGTACCCACCAGATTCGCGTGCACATGGCGCACATCAACTTCCCGTTGGTCGGAGATCCGGCCTACGGCGGTCGCTTCCGTATTCCGCCTGCGGCCAGCCAGACCATGGTTGAATCGTTGAAAACCTTCCCGCGCCAGGCCTTGCACGCACGTTTCCTGGAGCTGGACCATCCGACGAGCGGTAAACGGATGAGCTGGGAATCGCCGCTGCCGGACGATCTGGTCTGGCTGCTGTCGCTGCTCAAGCAGGATCGCGAGGCGTTTATCGGATGAGTGACTGGCTGATTCCTGACTGGCCTGCGCCGGCTCAGGTGAAAGCCTGCGTCACCACCCGTGCGGGCGGCGTCAGCCTGACGCCGTTCGACAGCCTCAACCTGGGCGATCACGTCGAGGACAGCCTGGAGGCCGTCCTTGAGAATCGCCGTCGTCTTAGCGATGCCTTCAATATTCAGCCGGCTTGGCTGCGTCAGGTTCATGGTGTGACTGTGGTCGAAGCCGACCCAAATCGCACCGCCGAAGCGGATGGCAGTTGGACCAGCACCCCTGGCATTGCCTGCACCTCCATGACCGCCGATTGCCTGCCTGCGTTGTTCTGCAACCGCGCCGGCACCCATGTGGCGGCGGCCCATGCCGGTTGGCGTGGACTGGCGGCGGGCGTGCTGGAAGCTGCCTTTGAAAGCCTGGATACCGATCCGTGTGAAGTGCTGGTCTGGCTTGGCCCGGCGATTGGTCCGCAAGCCTTTGAAGTCGGCCCGGAAGTGCGTGAAGCCTTCATGCAGCAATTGCCGATCACCGCTGAAGCCTTCGTGCCCAGCCGTAATCCTGGCAAGTTCATGGCCGACATCTATAAGCTGGCCCGTTTGCGCCTGGCCGCACGTGGCGTCACTGCTGTTTATGGTGGGGGGGTCTGCACCGTGACCGACCCGCGCTTCTTTTCTTACCGCCGTAGCCCACGCACCGGTCGGTTTGCCTCCCTTATCTGGCTGGAACGCTAGACTCATCTGATCTGCGTCAACTGTCCGTAGCTTGAATCTCCCAGAATCCACCCCATCTATAAGGGTATCTGGCAGGTTTCTTCATTCAGGATGTTTTATAGCTCCGGCCTGCTCAAAAGGAAGGTGACTAATGCGTATAGATCGTTTAACCAGCAAATTGCAGTTGGCGTTATCTGATTCTCAATCCCTGGCGGTGGGCCTCGACCACCCAGCCATCGAGCCTGCACACTTGATGCAGGCGCTCCTGGAACAGCAAGGTGGTTCTATCAAGCCCTTGCTGATGCAGGTGGGCTTCGACGTCAACAGCCTGCGCAAGGAGTTGAGCAAGGAGCTCGACCAACTGCCGAAAATCCAAAACCCTACCGGCGACGTGAATATGTCCCAGGACTTGGCGCGCCTGCTTAACCAAGCGGACCGCCTGGCCCAGCAAAAGGGCGACCAGTTCATCTCCAGCGAACTGGTGTTGCTCGCTGCCATGGACGAAAACAGCAAGCTCGGCAAGTTGTTGCTGGGCCAGGGCGTGAGCAAGAAAGCCCTGGAAAACGCCATCAACAACCTGCGTGGCGGCGACGCGGTGAACGACCCCAACCATGAGGAGTCGCGCCAAGCCCTTGATAAATACACCGTCGACCTGACCAAGCGCGCTGAAGAAGGCAAGCTTGACCCGGTGATCGGCCGTGACGATGAAATCCGTCGCACCATCCAGGTCCTGCAACGTCGCACCAAGAACAACCCGGTGCTGATCGGTGAGCCTGGCGTGGGTAAAACCGCGATTGCCGAGGGCCTGGCCCAGCGCATCATCAATGGTGAAGTGCCGGACGGCCTCAAAGGCAAACGCCTGCTGTCCCTGGACATGGGGTCGCTGATTGCCGGCGCCAAGTTCCGTGGCGAGTTCGAAGAACGCCTGAAATCCCTGCTTAATGAACTGTCGAAGCAGGAAGGGCAGATCATTCTGTTTATAGACGAACTGCACACCATGGTCGGCGCCGGTAAAGGCGAAGGCTCCATGGATGCGGGCAACATGCTCAAGCCAGCCTTGGCGCGGGGCGAGTTGCATTGCGTCGGTGCCACGACGCTTAACGAATATCGCCAGTACATTGAAAAGGACGCGGCCCTTGAGCGTCGCTTCCAGAAAGTGCTGGTGGAAGAGCCGAGCGAAGAGGACACCATTGCGATCCTGCGTGGCCTGAAAGAGCGTTATGAGGTCCACCATAAGGTGGCGATCACTGACGGTGCGATCATTGCGGCGGCGAAATTGAGCCACCGCTATATCACTGATCGTCAGTTGCCTGACAAGGCCATCGACTTGATCGACGAAGCGGCCAGCCGCATCCGCATGGAGATCGACTCCAAGCCGGAAGTGCTCGACCGTCTGGATCGGCGCCTGATTCAACTGAAAGTTGAGTCCCAGGCCCTGAAGAAAGAAGAAGACGACGCGGCGAAAAAACGCCTGGAAAAACTCCAGGAAGAAATCGTCCGTCTGGAACGTGAGTATTCGGACCTGGAAGAAATCTGGACCTCGGAAAAAGCCGAAGTGCAGGGCTCTGCGCAGATCCAGCAAAAGATCGAGCAGTCCCGCCAGGAGCTGGAAGCCGCGCGCCGTAAAGGCGACCTGAACCGCATGGCCGAGTTGCAGTACGGGGTGATCCCCGACCTGGAGCGCAGCCTGCAGATGGTCGACCAGCACGGCAAGCCTGAAAACCAGTTGCTGCGCAGCAAGGTGACCGAGGAAGAAATCGCCGAAGTCGTCTCGAAGTGGACCGGCATTCCGGTGTCGAAAATGCTCGAAGGCGAGCGCGACAAGCTGCTGAAGATGGAAAGCCTGTTGCACCAACGTGTGATTGGCCAGGAAGAGGCCGTGGTCGCGGTGTCCAACGCGGTACGGCGTTCGCGGGCCGGTTTGTCCGACCCGAATCGTCCGAGCGGCTCGTTCATGTTCCTCGGCCCGACCGGTGTGGGTAAGACCGAACTGTGCAAGGCCTTGGCCGAGTTCCTCTTTGATACCGAAGAGGCCATGGTGCGGATCGATATGTCCGAATTCATGGAGAAACACTCGGTGGCTCGCTTGATCGGTGCACCACCAGGCTATGTGGGCTACGAAGAGGGCGGTTACCTGACCGAAGCCGTGCGGCGCAAGCCTTACTCGGTGATCCTGCTGGATGAGGTCGAGAAGGCGCACCCGGATGTGTTCAACATCCTGCTGCAAGTGCTGGAAGATGGACGCCTGACGGACAGCCACGGGCGTACCGTGGACTTCCGCAACACGGTGATCGTGATGACCTCCAACCTGGGCTCGGCACAGATCCAGGAGTTGGTGGGTGATCGTGAAGGCCAGCGCGCTGCCGTGATGGATGCGCTGACCAGCCACTTCCGTCCGGAGTTCATCAACCGGGTCGACGAAGTGGTGATCTTCGAGCCTCTGGCACGGGATCAGATCGCCGGCATCACTGAGATCCAGTTGGGCCGCCTACGTGGGCGCCTGGCAGAGCGCGAGCTGGACCTGGTGTTGAGCGGCGAGGCGTTAGACAAGCTGATCGCGGTTGGTTACGACCCGGTGTATGGCGCACGGCCTCTGAAACGTGCGATCCAGCGCTGGATCGAGAACCCGCTGGCCCAGCTGATCCTGTCCGGCAGCTTCATGCCGGGCACCAGCGTCGAGGCGACGGTGGAAAACGACGAAATTGTCTTCCACTGATCCCCGTCTGTTGGGTATTAAGAGAAGGCCCCGCATTGCGGGGCCTTTTTTTTTCGATAGGGCGTTGAACTGTAAGGCAAAGGCTTGTAAAGTGCGCCCCGCAGCAACGTCAGCCCACGGGTTTCTTCTCCCCAAGAAGAAATCAGAAACAAGCGCAAATCATTGTCTTAAAAGCAATTTAAAGGGTTGACAGGGGTTTTTAAGATTGTAGAATAGCGCGCCTCAGAGACATGAACGTAGCGATACGGACAAGTCGAAGAGAAGGTAGTAAGCAACAACGTAGTGCTTTGAAATATGTAGTTCCGTGATAGCTCAGTCGGTAGAGCAAATGACTGTTAATCATTGGGTCCCAGGTTCGAGTCCTGGTCACGGAGCCAATTTCAATATCGGGGTATAGCGCAGTCCGGTAGCGCGCCTGCTTTGGGAGCAGGATGTCGGGAGTTCGAATCCCCCTACCCCGACCATATTTGGGTCGTTAGCTCAGTTGGTAGAGCAGTTGGCTTTTAACCAATTGGTCGTAGGTTCGAATCCCACACGACCCACCATTTTTGAGACCAGTTAACGCTGGAATCGAATCTTAAGATCAGAGGCCAAAAGCGCTGATCGAAGAAGGCGACTGAAAGGTCGCCTTTTTTTTACCGGGGTATAGCGCAGTCCGGTAGCGCGCCTGCTTTGGGAGCAGGATGTCAGGAGTTCGAATCCCCTTACCCCGACCATATTAAAAATCCCCGTATCGAAAGATACGGGGATTTTTTTTGTGCACGCAAATCTGACTCACCGCAAAACGAATGTGGGAGCGGGCTTGCTCGCGAAAGCGGTGGTTCAGTGCCAGATGTACTGACTGATACACCGCTTTCGCGAGCAAGCCCGCTCCCACATTGACCAAGTCCCCTCCGGGACCGTGTTGTTAGTGCAGTTTCAGGCGCGGCTCGGTTCCACGCCCAATCTTGCTCCCCAGCATCAACATCGCCGTGCGGAAGACCCCATACAGCGCCATCTGGTGCATGCGGTACAGCGACACATAGAACATCCGCGCCAGCCAGCCTTCGAGCATCACACTGCCGGTGAGGTTGCCCATCAAGTTACCCACCGCCGAGAAGCGCGACAGCGAGATCAGCGAGCCATAGTCGGTGTACTTGTAGCTCGGCAGGTCCTTGCCCTCGATACGCAGCTTCAGCGACTTGGCCAGCAGCGATGCTTGCTGGTGAGCGGCCTGGGCCCGTGGCGGTACATTGCGGTCGGTGCCCGGTTGCGGGCAGGCGGCGCAGTCGCCAAAGGCGAAGATGTTTTCGTCGCGGGTGGTTTGCAGTGTCGGCAGTACTTGCAGTTGATTGATGCGGTTGGTTTCCAGGCCGTCGATGTCCTTGAGGAAACCTGGTGCGCGAATCCCCGCGGCCCAGACCTTGAGGCTGGCGGGAATCACCTGGCCACTGCTGGTGATCAGCGCATCGGCCGTCACTTCGCTGACCGCCGAATTGGTCAGCACGGTCACCCCAAGTTTCTCCAGGGTTTTATGCACAGGCCCGCCGATACGCTCCGGCAGGGCTGGCAGCACCCGTGGGCCGGCTTCGATCAGGGTGATGTGCATGTTTTCCGGCTTGATGCGGTCCAGGCCGTAGGCGGCCAGCTCGTGGGCGGCGTTGTGCAGTTCGGCGGCCAGCTCGACCCCGGTTGCCCCCGCGCCGACGATGGCGACGCTGATCTTTTCCACCACATCCGTCTGCCCGGCATGGGCGCGCAGGTAGTGGTTGAGCAGTTGCTGGTGGAAGCGCTCGGCCTGCTTGCGGGTGTCGAGGAACAGGCAGTGTTGCGCCGCGCCTTCGGTGCCGAAGTCATTGGTGGTGCTGCCAACAGCAATCACCAGGCTGTCGTAGCCCAGCACGCGCGCGGGCACCAGCTCACGACCTTCTTCGTCGAGGGTGGCGGCCAGCTGGATCTTCTTCTGTTCACGGTCGAGCCCGCTCATGCGCCCCAGTTGGAACTCGAAGTGGTTCCATTTGGCTTGGGCGACATAATTGAGTTCGTCTTCCGAAGAGTTCAGCGAACCGGCGGCCACTTCGTGCAGCAAGGGCTTCCAGATGTGGGTCAGGTTGGCGTCTACCAGCGTGATGCTGGCGGTGCCGCGCTTGCCCAGAGTCTTACCCAGGCGGGTAGCCAACTCCAGGCCGCCGGCGCCGCCGCCGACGATAATAATACGATGGGTCATGGGGATATCTCGCAAGGCTAAAAGAAATCGGAGCAGTTACCCCCGCGAGCGCCAGGCAGCTCATAGCGTCAGGTAACTCAAAAGTCGGCTCAGCAAGCCCAGGCCGATCACCACAACAAGCACCACACCCAGGAGCAGCCACGGCCGGAAAGGCTTGCGCTCGATTCGGTTTTGGGAGAGTTGCAGGTACTCTTCGACATGCTGTTGGTCATCGGGGTTCAGGCGGCTGGTCATAAAGGCCTCGTCAGGTAGACGTTGCAAAAGGGCGCCACGTTACAGTCCGGGGGATCAGAGGCTGATGCCCACATCGAACACTATGCTGCGGCCCAGGTTGTTGCGCAAGAAATCCGGTGCGTCGGGGTGAGCGAACAAAACCCGTGCAAAGGTCGGCCCCACCAGCGACAACGAGCGCCAGCCCTGGCGCAGGTATTCGGTCGGCGGCGGAAAATGACTGTTGAGGTCGAGTACTTCGCGCTTGAGGCTGGTGAAGGCGACGATATCCAGCTCCCCCAGGTCCATCCCGCGTTCTTTATAGTTATGCGCCTTCTTGCGCAGTGTAGGTGCCAGGCGCAATAAAAATTCGTGGGCCGGAATGCGCCGCGGCTTGGCTTCGCGCCGCACCAATTGGCTCAGGGAGAAGGCGCTGCGCCGACGCAGCAACTCGTCGCGCCATTCGTCGTTCAGGCGGCGGCCCTCATCCAGTACGAAAAACACCTCGAAGCTGGCATCGCGAAACAGTACGTCCGGCGGCTCTTGCCCGGCGGCATGAAACTCTTCGGCTCGGTAGGGCACGTTCAAGCCTTGCAGCAGGCGCTGGCAGACCCAACGCTCACGCTCCCATTTGCGGGCATTGGACAGGAACGCGTTGGCTTGTTCGGCTGCTACGGTGAGCAGGCGCAAGTAATCTGAGTCATCCATAGCTAGCAGCTTAGCGCTCAAATGATGACCGCAGGAAGTCCCGCTATAAAACGTCGGTGTAGACTGACAATCCGACTGATTTTCCAACATGGAGCGTGCTGCCGTGATCAGTGCCGCGATGCTGGCGCCGACAACCCTGGGCGTCGGCTGGCTGTTGTATGCCCCCGTTGTGCTATGGGCGGTCATACGGTCACCTTGGGTCGAATTGTTTGCCGACCGTCGACGCCAACATTTGCTGTTCGGCACCGTGTTCGCGTTGTTCATACTGTGGCTGGTGCGGCGGGATTTTGATACCGGCGTGTCCTACCACTTCATCGGCATGACCGCCGTGACCCTGCTGCTGGATTGGCCCCTCGCAATCGTCGGCGGCTTTGCCGCCCAGGTGGGCTTGATGGTGTTGGGTCGCCAGGACTTGGCCGCCCTTGGCATCAACGGCCTGTTGCTGATCGGGCTGCCGGTGCTGGTCACCGAGGCCTGCGCGTTGCTGGTGGAGCGAGCGCAACCGCGCAATCCCTTTGTGTATATCTTCTGTTCCGGTTTTTTTGCTGCTGCTCTGTCGGCGCTGCTTTGCCTGCTGTTCGGGCTCGGGCTGCTCTGGTTCGACGGTCGTTTCGCCATGCCGGAATGGCTGGAAGATTTCATCGGCTACCTGTGGCTGATCATTTTCCCCGAAGCCTTTATCAACGGCATGGTCATCAGCGCCCTGGTGGTGTTTTGCCCTGAATGGCTGGAGACCTTCAACCGCACGCGCTACCTCTCGACACCTTGGAAGGATGAAGATTCGCAGCGTTGACCCAGATCAAATCCAGCGCACGCAGCCAGGCCCATGCTCTGCAGAATTTTTCAGGAGCATGAAACATGAGTGTGTACGAGTGGGCACGGCAGGAGTTGCGCAGAAGCCAGGATGCGGCACAGGAAATCGGTTTTGACCCAGGCCTGACCCTGCGCGCCATGCTCAGCGCAGTGGTGCAGCAGAGCAAGGGTGTGCGCAGTTTCGAAGACCTGGCCGACGAGCTGCAATACCTTGCAGAGAACCTCGACGACCAGCAGGAATACGCCTTTATGCGCCCTTAGTGGCGTGGCGGCAGGTCTTCGGAAAACAGCTCGTCTTCGGCCTCCGGGGCCACGGGGATCTTGTGTTCCTCAGCGGCCCAGGCGCCCAGGTCAATGAGTTTGCAGCGGTCCGAGCAGAACGGCCGGTTGAGGTTGGTCGCTTTCCATTCCACGGGTGCGCCGCAGGTTGGGCAGTCGACGGTCAAGGGTTGGCTCATGATCGGCCTCCACGCAAAGTAAGGTAAAAGTGGTGCAGTCGCTCGACCTCGCTGTGCAGCCAGGCGAGGTCCTGGTCATTGACCAGTACGTCATCGGCATGTTTCAGGCGGTCTTCACGGCTGGACTGCGCCTTGAGAATCGCCTGCACCTGCTGTTCGTTGATGCCGTCGCGTTGCAGGGTACGCTGAATCTGCAGCGATTGCGGCACGTCGATCACCAGGATGCGCTGGGTCATGCTGTACTGGCCCGACTCGATCAGCAGTGGCGACACCAGGATCGCGTAAGGTGACGTCGCGCGCGCCAGGTGGCTGCGGATCTCTTCGCCAATCAACGGGTGCAGCAGGGCTTCGAGCCAGCGGCGCTCTTCGGGGACTTCAAAGATCAGCGTGCGCAATGCGGCGCGGTCCAACTGGCCGTCAGGTTGCAACACGCCGGCACCAAAGTGCTCAGCGATGCGTACCAATGCCGGGCGGCCAGGCTCGACCACCCAGCGGGCGGCGTGATCGGCGTCCACCAGGTCGATACCCAGGTCGATAAAGTGCTGCGCCGCCGCGCTTTTGCCGCTGCCGATACCGCCGGTGAGGCCGAGAATCCAGGGTGTTGCAACAGAAGTGGTCATCTGAAACCGACAGACTGCAAATAGAAGTCGG
Source organism: Pseudomonas sp. TWR1-1-4 (assembly GCF_049897165.1). Classification (NCBI taxonomy): domain Bacteria; kingdom Pseudomonadati; phylum Pseudomonadota; class Gammaproteobacteria; order Pseudomonadales; family Pseudomonadaceae; genus Pseudomonas; species Pseudomonas sp. TWR1-1-4. Next base: position 120,559 of record NZ_JAFCVS010000007.1, read on the forward strand.
TTATTTGATCACTCCAGAGCAATGCAATCCAGCCGGCAATTGCCAGATACGGACCAAACGGCATCGGTGCCGACGCCTGGGCCTTGCGCAGGCGCATCAGGATCAAGCCGACGAACACGCCGACCAACGACGACATCAACAGCGTCATCGGCAGGATCTGCCAGCCGCCCCAGGCACCGAGCAGTGCGAGTAACTTGAAGTCGCCGTGGCCCATACCGTCCTTGCCGGTAGCCAGCTTGAACAGCCAGAACACGCTCCACAGGCTCATGTACCCGAACACCGCGCCCCACAGGGCGTCGGGCAATGTCGTCAACAGGCCGAACCCGTTGACGATCAGCCCCAGCCACAGCAGTGGCATCACCAGCACATCCGGCAACAGTTGATGGTCGGCATCGATGAGGCTCATCGCCAACAAACCCCAGCTCAGCACCAGCACTGCGCCCGCTTGCCAGCCAAAGCCGAAATGCCAGGCGACCCAGGCCGAGATCAGTCCACACGCCAGTTCAGTAAGCGGATAGCGGGCGCTGATGGCACCTTGGCAATGGGCACAGCGACCTCGCAGGAACAGGTAGCTGAGCAGTGGGATATTTTCCCACGGCCGTATCGGATGGTTGCAGTGCGGGCAGCAGGAATTGGGGTGCATCAGGTTGTAGGTCGGCCCAGCGGGATCGGCGGGTAGACCGAGCACTTCATGGGCCTGGGCGCGCCATTCCCGTTCGAGCATTTTTGGCAGGCGCCATGCCAGCACGTTAAGGAAACTGCCGACGATCAGCCCCAGTACACCCGCCATCACGACAAAAGCCCACGGATGCGCAACCAGTAACAGGCTCAAAACGCGCTCCCCAGCTGGAAGACCGGCAAGTACATGGCGATTACCAGCGCACCGACAATGCTCCCCAGGATCACCATGATCAGCGGCTCCATCAGGCTGGTGAGGTTGTCGACCAGGTTGTCCACGTCGGCCTCGTAATGGTTGGCGACCTTTTCCAGCATGCGGTCCAGTGTGCCTGACTCCTCGCCGATGGCAGTCATCTGGATTGCCATACGAGGAAACAGACCGCTGGCGACCATGGATTGATTCAATGCCATGCCGGTGGATACGTCGTGTCGCATATGCTCGATTGCCTGTTTGAACGGCCCTGAACCAACGGCGCCGGCCACTGAATCCAATGCCTGAGCCAATGGAACACCCGCTGCGAAGGTCGTGGACAGTGTGCGTGCGTAGCGGGCCACGGCCGATTTTGTCAGCAGTTTGCCTGCGAGTGGGGTTTTCAACAAACCGGCGTCCAGCCAGCGTCGAAAAGCAGGGACGGCGCGATAGAAGTGGCGCAATCCCATGCCTCCCGCGAGAACGCCAAGCGCTACGATCCACCAGGCCTTCTGCATGAACTCGGACAGGGCGATCACCTGCAAGGTAAAGCCGGGCAGCGTGCCGTCGACGCCGGCAAACAGATTCTGGAATTGCGGCACGACGTGGATCAACAAGACGCCAGTGACAAGACAGGCCACCGCCAGCACCGCGATCGGATAGGTCATGGCTTTTTTGATCCTGGCCCTTAACTGCTCACTCTTTTCCCGATGAATCGCCACGCGCTCCAGCAGGGTTTCCAGTGCTCCGGCCTGTTCGCCAGCGGCCACCAGGTTGCAAAACAGCTCATCGAAGCAGCGAGGCTTTTTGCGCAAGGCGTCGGACAGGCTGGAACCTGCGGCAATTGCTTGTTTCAGTCCTTGCACCAGCTCACGCACAGCGCGGTTTTCGAAGCCTTCGCCGATGATGTCGAAGGCTTGCAGCAGGGGGATTCCGGCCTTCAGCAGCGTCGCAAGTTGGCGAGTGAGCAGGGTGATATCCGTCGATTTGATCGGCGGTGTGAGTCCCCGTAGAGCGGAGGATTTCTTGCGCACATGGCCTGGGCTGATGCCCTGTTGGCGCAACTGGGCCCTGACCCAGGCAAGATTGTGCCCCGTGGTTTGCCCGCACACCCTGCGTCCTTTGCGATTGATGCCTTCCCAGGCGTACAGCGTTAAAGCGTCGTCCATGTCAGCGTTCCGCACAGAGGTCGTCGAAGATTTATAGCTTAGTCAGGTGACGGATTCGGGCTGGCGGGTGCAGCAGGATAAAATGTCAGAATGTGCGACTTGTACGCGATTGAGCGGCTGCGCATGAGTACACTGGCGCCGCTGCACAACACGGGGCGCAGGACGCGCCTTGTCATGAGTTCTATCCTGGAGAGTGAATGTGATACGTCAAAAAGGTTTTACCCTGATCGAGTTGTTGATCGTCGTGGCAATCATCGGCATTTTGGCCACCATCGGCCTGCCCATGTACACCACCCACCAGGCCAAGGCCAAATTCACCGCCGGCCTGGCTGAAATCACCGCGTTGAAGCCAGGGTATGAAGACACCCTCAACCAGGGCACGGTTCCTACGCTGGCATTGATCGGCGGCACCAGCCCGACAGCCAACTGCAAGATTGGCGTGGCTGGGGACGTTGCCACAGGCGCAGGCTCGATCAGTTGCGAAATAATTGATGCGCCGGCACCGGTGCTGGGCAAGACCATCAACCTGACGCGCGATGCCACCACCGGTTGGAAATGCACCACCACCGCTGACGCAAAATATGTCGCCAAAGGCTGCGGCGCCGACGGCGCTTGACTGCTAAACCCTCCACAGGGAAGTTGAGGTGGCCGATGGTGTTATCCCTAGAGCAGCGTGGCAGTATTTTCCTGGTGGCGGTGGTGTGCCTGCTGGTTGTCGGGATCTGTGCTCCCTTCAGTGGGCATGATCTGCAGCGGGTGATGCAGATTGCCATCGGTGCTTGCGCGGTGCTGTATGGGCTGTCGGTCACCCGCGTTGAACGGCTGGTTGACCGGCCCACAGCCTTGGGCCTGATGCTCATCATCGGGTTGGGGCTGGTGTCTTCAATGCGGGCTCACCAACCGCTGTGGGCACTTGTCGAAGTGGTATTATTCATCAGCTGCGGCGCGATTGCCGTAGCATTTGCCTTGGCGCGGCGTCAGGGCGGTCAGTCTTTGGATCGCGCCTTGATTGTGTTCGTGGTGCTGCTGTGCCTGATCAAGTCGATTCAATACACCTACGCCGGTGCTCTGGCGTTCATCAGCGCGGAGGGGAGGCTGGATCCCGACTTGTTGCTGTCTGGCTTTTCCAACAAGCGTTTCTACGGCCAGTTCCAGACACTTACCTTGCCGCTGCTGGCGCTTCCTTTGTTGATCCCCACGCTTTCTCGCCCACTCAAGGCCGCGGTGTTTGCGCTGCTGTGCGTATGGTGGCTGATTGCAGTGGGTGGCGGCACGCGTGGCACCTGGCTTGGCATGGGCGCGACGGGCGTGGTGCTGGCGGTGCTAGGACCATGGGGCCGGCGCTGGCTGGGTTGGCAATTGGCCGCAATGCTGGGGGGACTGTTGTTGTATTGGCTGGTGTTCAAGGTGTTGGCGGATTACCTGGGGATCGAAATCGCCAATGCCGCCAGCGATCGCCTCACAACCACATTGTCGGGACGTGGTCCGATTTGGTGGCAGGCCTGGCATATGCTCGTCGAACGGCCTTTGCTGGGGTTCGGGCCAATGCAGTTCGCCGATATCGCCAACAGTATTGCCGCTCACCCTCATCAGGCCATTTTGCAATGGGCCAGTGAGTGGGGTGTGCCATCGGCGTTGTGCGTCGCCGTGTTGGCATGGCGCGCAGGTTGGGCCACGCTCGGTGTATTGCGTGAGCGTGCACAGAGCACGGAGTGGGCAGACCTGCTGCGGCTCTGTCTGTTTGCGGCGTTGGTCGGTGCATTAGTGCAGTCCATGGTCGACGGCGTGATCGTGATGCCTAACTCCCAGGTCTGGCTGGCGTTGGTGGTGGGCTGGCTGATGGCGTTGCATGTCTGGCGAACCCCGCAAACCGGCCAACTGCCATTGGCCTGGGGCGCTTGGAAAACCCTGGGGCTGCTGGCCGTTGGTCTGTTGATCGTTATCGCCGTGCGTGACGTGCCTCACATCGCGCGAGCCCAGCAGCAGTACCTGAGCAGCCATGACAACATGCTGCAACCACGCTTTTGGGCTCAAGGCGTGATTGCCCGCTGACGGTGGCAAGTTGCCGGACTCCCGATGCGGTGCTAGCTTTAGCCCACCGCCCGTGTAGCTCAGCCGGTAGAGCAGCGCACTCGTAACGCGAAGGTCGCAGGTTCGATTCCTGTCTCGGGCAAAAAGGCAACATCGGCAGCACTGTTTTCCGTTGATCCCAGAATGGTTCTGAAGGCCAGACGAGCTGGCATTTGCGCCCGCTCTTTTGTATCTGCGCAACCTTGATGACCCAGATGCATCCCCATTCCTCGATCTAAGAGAACGACATGACCACGACTGAAATGACCCAGGAAGTTCGGCATCAAGCAGCCCTCGAGAAATACCTCGCGGAGTCGCCGCAGCTCAAAGAAGAGATCAAGGACCTGAGCGCCGATGATCAGCGCGACCAGATCCAGTGGGCATTTGAGGACGAGGCCGAGAGCCAGGGCTACCAGCCTTGGGAGCTGACCCTCAAGTACACCTCGACCCCGGAAGAGTTCGAAGCGGCGCGGCTGGCCTTGCACAAAGAGGCGGCCGAGGTGCTGGGTGTCGAATGGGAAGAGTACTGCGAGATGAACGACCTGGTCGTCTGAAGTTTGTAGTGAGCGGGCTTGCCCCGCGCTGGGTGGCGTAGCCGCCCAAAAATCTACCGCCGCGTTCTAATTGATATAACGCTGTGGTTTTATTGGGGCGGCTACGCCACCCAGCGCGGGGCAAGCCCGCTCACTACTGCTTGCAACGGTTTAGATGCTCAGGCGCATCGACAGATCCACCGCCTTCACATCCTTGGTCATCGCACCAATCGAGATGTAATCCACCCCGGTCTCAGCGATGGGCAGCAGGGTGCTTTCATTGATCCCGCCGCTGGCCTCCAGCTTCGCCTTGCCGCCGTTCAGGCGCACGGCTTCACGCATATCGTCCAGGCTCAGCTCATCGAGCATGATGATGTCCGCGCCCGCCGCCAAGGCTTCGCGCAGTTCATCCAGGCTTTCCACTTCGATTTCCACCGGCTTGCCGGGCGCGATCTTGTGGGCGGCGGTGATCGCCTGAGCAATGCCGCCACAGGCAGCGATATGGTTTTCCTTGATCAGGAACGCGTCATACAAACCGATACGGTGGTTGTGGCATCCGCCGCAGGTCACGGCGTACTTCTGCGCCAGGCGCAGCCCCGGCAAGGTTTTGCGGGTGTCCAGCAGCTTGACTTGGGTACTGGCGACAAAATCCGCCAGGAATTGCGCGCGCGTAGCGACCCCGGACAGCAGTTGCAGGAAATTCAACGCACAGCGTTCGCCGCTCAGCAGCGAGCGTGCCGGGCCTTCAAGGTGGAACAGCACCTGGTTGGGGCTGACGCGTTCACCGTCGGCCACCTGCCAATGCACCGCGACCCGTGGGTCCAACTGGCGGAACACCGCATCCACCCATGCCGTACCGGCGATAACAGCCGTGTCACGGGTAATGATGGTGGCCGTGGCCAGCCGTTCGGCCGGTATCAATTGCGCAGTAATGTCGCCGCTGCCGATGTCTTCCAGCAGTGCGCGGCGCACGTTGGCTTCGATTTCGGCGGTGAGGTCGGCAAGACGGAGATTCGGCATAACAGGCTCCACAGACAAAGTGCCCCGATTATAGGGGCAGCGAGCGTTCGAACCCAGGCTCACCACTCATTTACCGCGCAAAGTCAGAGTTTGCTGGCGCAACCCCCCTCATTTGCAAGATAATCTCGCGCCTTGCAATTGGCGTCATAGCTTTGACGTTCAGACCAATACCGCCGTTTCAGGAGGCCAGGATGCACAATGACGGAAAGGTGGTGCCCTTCAACAAGGCGCCCGCCACGCCATCGCCGCTCGCCCGACTGCCGGTGGTGTTACTGCAGGTCCGCGACAAGGCGGCGCAACAGTTGCAGCAAGGGCTGCAGGACTTGTTCGATAACGCCGACGACACCTTGTTCGAAATGGCCGACAAGGCGCGTAACAACCTGGATCACCATATTTTCTTCGAGGCCATGCGCGACCTGCGCCTCAAGCGCAAGAATTTCGAGCGTGTGTTCATGGAACGCCTGTTTGAAGCCTTCGCCAGCCTGGGTCAGGCAGGGCGCGGGGAATTGCAGTTGGTGCCGGTGGTTTCCTACGACGCAGCACCAGGTTCATCCAAGGATGACCTGGAAAAAGCCGTGGCGCTTGAAGCCATGCTGGGTCGGGTGCGGCACCGTGATGGCTTGGCCTTGGCGCAACTCACGGCGCGCTTGAGCGCGTTGCTCGGCAATCGCCTGGATGATCGTGAAAACCCACTGGGGCCTGCACTGTTGTGTGAGTTCTTCCTGCGGGCGGGGCGCAGCCTGGGCGTGGAAATTCGCGTCAAACTGATCATGCTCAAGTTGTTTGAAAAGTACGTGCTCAGTGACGCCGACCAACTGTACGGCGAAGCCAATCAATTGCTGGTCGCGACGGGTGTTTTGCCTGAGCTGAAGGCCGTACCGTCCCGTCGGATCGAGGCGCGTGAGTCCCGTGAACTTGCGCGCGAGGAAACCTTGCCGCCTGTCGACGAAAATGGCCAGGAAGCCTTCGCCGCGCTCCAGCCGTTGCTCACCGCAGTCCGCGGTAGCGTGGCGCCGACCCTTGAAGCCAGCGCCGAAACCTTGCCCATTGCTACCCGTGACCTGCTGCGCTTGCTCTCCCATTTGCAGCAGTACGTGCCGGAGCCTGAGGTCGAGGATGATTTTGACCTGCGCAACCAGCTTGAGCAGTTGCTCACTCGCGTCAGCGTCAAGAGTGGTAAATCGCGTGTGGTGGAGGAGGCGGACGAAGATGTGATCAACCTGATCGCGCTGCTGTTTGAGTTCATCCTCAACGACCGCGCTGTGCCCGATGCCTTCAAGGCCTTGATCGGTCGCCTGCAGATTCCGATGCTGAAAGTGGCGGTGCTGGACAAGAGCCTCTTCAGTCGCACCAGCCACCCGGCGCGGTGCCTGCTCAATGAAATTGCGGCGGCTGGCATGGGCGGCGGCCAGCGCGACCATCTGTACCTGCGCATTGAACAGGTGGTGCAGCGCTTGCTTAACGAGTTTGTCGAAGACCCGACGATTTTTTCCCAGTTACTTGCTGAGTTCAGTGCGTTTACCGCGGATGAGCGGCGGCGCAGCGACTTGCTTGAACAACACACCCGCGATGCCGAGGCCGGGCGCGTGCGCACTGAAGCGGCCCGCCAGCGCGTGGCCGATGTGCTGAACAAGCGGTTGTTGGGCAAGACCCTGCCGCGTCCGGTCGTGCAGTTCCTGCAGCAGGCCTGGAGCCAGGTACTGTTGCTGGCCAGTCTCAAGCATGGCGAGCAGTCGGTGCAGTGGCAGGCGGGGCTGCGCACCATGGACGAACTGATCTGGAGCGTCGGCCTACAGCAAGACACCGAAGCTGGGCGTCATTTGCTGGAGCAACTGCCGGGCTTGCTCAAGGCCTTGCGTGACGGGTTGACCAGTGCCGCGTTCGACCCCTTCAGCACCCGCGAATTCTTCGTGCGTTTGCAGGCCCTGCATGTCCAGGCCGCTGAGGGTGTCGACGAGTGGATCGAAGTGCTTGAACCCTTTGTGTTGACCTCGGCCTCACTCGATCCGGTCCACGACCTCCCGGACAACGACCCCGACCTGCTGAAAGCCCGACAACTCAAGGTGGGTGGCTGGGTGGTATTCGAGGAAGACGAAGCCACTACGCTGCGCTGCCGGCTGACGGCGATCATGGCGCCGGCCGACACCTATATCTTCACCAGTCGCACAGGGCTCAAGGTGTTGGAGAAAAGCGCGGGCCAACTGGCGTTGGCGTTCAAGGGGGGGGCGCTGCATACCCTGGAGGACGGCCCATTGTTCGAGCGAGCGTTGACCGCCGTGGTGGGCAAGCTGCGTCAACTCAATCGCGGCAAGTGATCGCAACCGGAGGGTCGAACGCGGCATACTGGTCAAACGTTGTCTCGTTCAAGGAACCGGTATGCAGTTGGACCCCATCAGCGGTTGGTGCAAGGGCATTCGTCATTGCCCTTCGCCCAACTTCAACGAGCGCCCCGCCGGCGAGATCTCACTGTTGGTGGTGCATAACATCAGCTTGCCACCGGCGCAGTTCGCCACCGGCAAAGTGCAGGAATTCTTCCAGAACCGCCTGGATGTCACGGAACATCCCTACTTTGCAGGGATCGCTGACCTACGGGTGTCTGCGCATTTTCTGATTGAGCGCGATGGTGCGGTGACGCAGTTTGTGTCCTGTCTCGACCGGGCCTGGCATGCCGGGATCTCGCAATTCGAGGGTCGGGAAACCTGCAATGACTTTTCCCTGGGGGTGGAGCTTGAAGGTACGGATGACCAGCCGTTCACTGACGCTCAATATGTGTCATTGATCGATCTGACCCGTCAGTTGCTGGCGGCTTACCCCGGCATTACGCCCCAGCGTATTTGTGGTCACAGCGATATCGCTCCGGGTCGCAAGACCGATCCCGGCCCGGCTTTTGATTGGACGCGCTTTCGCAGCGCCCTGCAGGATGGAGGACACGCACGATGAGTTTCCTGGTGTTGGTGTTGGCCGTATGGATCGAGAAGTTCTCGGCCCTGCGCCAGCGGTTGCAGCGTGATGGCGGTTGGCTGCGTGAACTGGCCAAGCTGGAATCGAGCCCGCGCATGGGCAAGCAACCCTGGCTGATCCTGGCATTGCTGGTGTTGTTGCCGGTGGCATTGCTGGCGTTGCTGCTGCTGGTGTTGGAGCCGGTGGCTTACGGGCTGTTGGCACTGCCGGTGCACCTGCTGGTGGTGATCTACAGCCTGGGCCGTGGTGATCTGCTCGCCGGACTCGGCCCCTTCCGCGATGCCTGGCGACGTGGCGATCTGCAAGCCGCCGAGCATGTGGCCGAGCGTGACCTGAACCTGAGCGCCGACAGTGGCGAACAACTGCTCGAACGCGTCCAGGGCCATCTGTTGTGGCAGGCCTACCAGAGCTTTTTCGCGGTGATTTTCTGGTACTTCCTGTTGGGCCCGGTTGCCGCGCTGGCTTATCGCCTGCTCGCACTGGCCAGTGAACATAGCAAGAACCCTTTGGTGGCTGAGCGGGCCGGGCAACTGCGCCACGCATTTGACTGGCTTCCGGTGCGTCTGCTGGCGGCCAGTTTTGCCCTGGTGGGCAACTTCGTCGCCGTTGGCCGTGTGATGCTGCACGAACTGCTGAGTTGGGACATCAGCGCTGCCCAACTGGTGGAGAAAGTCGGCCTGGTTGCCGCGGAAATCCCGCCACCGGCGGTCGGTCCCGATGGTATCAACAGCCTGGACCGGCTGTGGGAACTGCTGCTGCGCGCAGCGGTGCTGTGGTATGCCGGGTTTGCGATCTGGACGGTGCTGCCCTAACGCCTCAACTCATTAACCTTAAGTTACAAAACTCCCTTTCAAATTGAGCTATACAGATGCTGGCTAACTGCCGCCCTGCGCCTCAATAAAAATAAAAGAAAGGGAGTTCACCTGTGAAGAGCTTGCTCTATCCCGCCGTCGCGCTGATGAATCGCCTGAGCTTCGGCATGAAGTTCAGCTTGATCAGCGTGTTGTTCCTGCTGCCGATGCTGGCGACCAACTATTACCTGGTGCGTGATTCGTGGCGTGAATTCCATGGCACACGCGTGGAGCTGCAAAGCCTCGACTTGCTTGGGAGCAGCCTGGCCCTGCGCCGCGATCTGGAAACCCTCAACAACCAGGTGCAGATCAACGCCACGCTAGGCCAGTCCGGTAAGGCGGGCGACCTTGAGGGCAAGATCAGCGCCTTGGAACAAAGCGTGTTGAGTCGCCTGCAAAGCCTCAACGCCATGACGACCGAGCCCGAGCAAATGGCCGCGTTTGACGCCAAGCGCGACGAGTTGATCGCTGCCTTCAAGGCCCAGCAGCAGGAAACGTCGCTGCTGAGCAAAAGTGCGCTGATCGGCAAATTGCTCAACAAGGCTCAGATGCTCAGCCAGATCATCGCCAGCCAATCCGGCTTAAGCCGCGATTCGCAAAGCGATCTGCGCCAACTTAGTGAGCTGATCACCAGCGTGACCCCGCAGGTCACCCAGACATTGGGCGAAGGCCGGGCAATGGGCGCTTATTCTCTGGGCCAAGGCTTTCTCAATTCGTCGTCCAGCACACGCTTTGACGAACTGTTGCAGCAATTGGAAAAACTCCAGGCCGAATATGGCCTGAAGTTGCAGGATGCCTTGGGCGCCAGCAAAGCCGCGCATGCGGCCCTCGACAGCCTGGCCAGTACCAGCAACACCAGCCTCAAGCAAGGCAGCGAGTTATTCGAAGAACAGGTGGTGATGGCCGAAACCCTCGACGCGCCCTGGCAGGATTTCTACGACGGGGTCAGCCGGTTGATGGCCCAGACCTATCAGTTGGATGACGCCACGCTGACCTTTCTCGGACAGCAGTTGGAACAACGCCTGGCACAGAACCGCACGCACATGGTGGTGTTGGTCGTGGCCCTGAGCGCGGTGTTCCTGTTGATTTTCTACTTGTATGCAGGCTTCTACGCCTCAACGCGTACCACGTTAAGCCGTCTGGGCGCGATGATGGATAAGGTCGCGGCCGGTGACATGACCGTCACCTTTGTTGCGCATAGCCGCGATGAGCTGGGTGACCTGGGCCAGGTGTTCAACGGTACCGTGGCGAAGATCCATGATTTGATCGAGCGCGTCGGGCACACCGTCAGCCAGGTCGAGTTGCAGGCCGGGCAGGTGGAGACGGTCTCGGCCCAGAGCAATCAGGCGGTTTCCGGGCAGCGTACGCAGATCGAGCAGGTCGCGACCGCGATGAACCAGATGTCGTCCACCGCCCAAGAGGTCGCGCGAAGCGCGGCAGCGGCGGTCAGCAGTGCCCACAGCGTAAACGCCGAAACCGTCAGCGGCCGTGGCCTGGTGCAGTCTCAGCAGGGCAGCATTGCGCGGCTCGCCACGGAAATCGATCAGTCGGTGCGGGTGATCAACCAACTGGCCACCGACAGCCAGTCCATCAGCAGCGTGCTGGAGGTGATCAAAAGCATTGCCGAGCAAACCAACCTGCTGGCCCTTAACGCCGCCATCGAAGCCGCGCGCGCCGGCGAGCAAGGGCGTGGGTTTGCGGTGGTGGCCGATGAGGTGCGCACCCTGGCGCGACGCACCCAGCATTCCACCGAAGAAATCGAACAGATGATCAGCGGCTTGCACAGCGGCGTAGCGGCGGCCGTGAAGGCCATGGGCAGCAGCCATGAAATGGCCAGTGGCACCGTGGAACAGTCGGAAAAAGTCCAGCAAGCCCTGGAAAATATACTCGGTGCCGTCGGGATGATCGTCGATCAGAACCAGCAGATTGCCGCCGCGGTGGAGCAACAAACCGCCGTCGCCCACGATATCGACCAGAACATCGTTGCAATCAATCGAGCTGGTGAACATGCCGCCGAAGGCGCGCATCAGACCGAAGCGGCGAGTCGCCAGTTGTCGCTGCAGGTGATTGAGCTGAAACAATTGATCGGCGCGTTTCGTGTGTGAGTTCGGAATGTAGGATTTGTCGTTTGCTGGCGTGGTGCTTGTCCTGATATCGCTGCGTCTCTTTTCAGGAGTTTTGAATGAGTGAAAATTGTTTCATTCGATTTAATGTCCTAAGGAGGCGCAGCGATGAACGCTGTAATCGGCATCAAGGGGCACTGCGCTCACTGTGATATCACTTTTAATCTCAAGCCTTGGCAACTGAATGCCATCGCCATCGAAGAACCGTTCGATTGTCCTTACTGTCAGTGGATCTTGCAGTTGAACTGCCCTCGACAGTTGCGTCAATTCAGGTCTCTGGATCATTGGGCACTGGTGCGTCCGAGCATGGTGATGTTGACCTGCACGGTAATGATCGTTGCGCTGGTGGCAGAGTGGGTGGGTCTGATGAGTGTGATCGGCCAATTCAACATCTCGCTGGTGGTGTTGCTCGTGCATTTCCTGGTGTTGCGATACGCCCGTTACCGCCAGCGCATGACGTTGAATCTGCAGTTGGTCACGCCCGCGCTACCAATCGAACAGCTCGCACGCATTGCGTGTGCTCGCCTCAGCCAGTAATAGAGGGCTGGTATCCATCAGCTCGGCAAGCGCTGTGCAGATAGCCGGCAGGTGTTCGGGGCTGTTGCGTTGGCCGGGATACATGGCGGGCGCCATATCCGGTGAGTCGGTTTCGAGTACCACCGTGTCCAACGGCAGGTGGGCCAGCACCTTGTGCATGCGCAGGGCCTGAGGCCAGGTGGCGGCGCCGCCCAAGCCCAGTTTGAAGCCGAGCTTGATGTATTCACGGGCTTCTTCGCGGCTACCGGCAAACGCGTGGATGATGCCGCCACGGGGCAGGCGAATGCGCTTGAGGGTCGCGATGACGGCGGCGTGGCTGCGACGCACGTGCAGCAGTGCTGGCAATTGGAAGTCCACCGCCAGTTTCAGCTGCGCTTCAAACAGGCTCTGCTGGCGTTCGCGGTCCAGTTGTTCGAGGAAGTAATCCAAGCCGATTTCGCCCACGGCGCACAGTTGCCGGTGGCCGTGCAGGCGAGTCAGCCAGTCGCCCAGTTCCGTCAGGTCGGCGGGGCGATGGTCATCGAGGTACACCGGGTGCAGGCCAAAGGCAGCGAACAAGCCTTCATCCGCTTGCACCAGGTCCCATAACCGCTGCCAATTCTGCTGATACACCCCCAACACCACCATGCGTTGCACGCCCAAGGCTCGGCTGTGGGCGAGGACTTCCCGGCGATCGCTGTCGAAATCCGGGAAGTCCAAATGGGTGTGGGTGTCGATCAGCTCCACGCTCAAGCCTCGCGAATGCGTTGCTTGAACGTCCGGCCGATGGCATGCACGCCGGGTTGGTACTGTTCGTCTTCTACCGCGGCCAGGGCCAGGCGCAGCGCGGTCTCGGCGATCAGTTGATGTTGCTGGGCCATGGCGTTGACCGGCAGCGGCAGGAAATCCAGCAACTGGGTATCACCAAAGGTGCCCAGGCGCAGCGGCCGTGATTTGAGCGGGAAATCATGCAGTGCGTCGAACACGCCTTGCAGCAGCACGTAGGACGTGGTCACCAGTGCGTCAGGCAAATGCCCCAGTTGCTGCAGAAGTTGCTCCATCAACTGTCGGCCACAGTCGCGACTGAAGGCTTCGCCGTGTTCGACGATCACTTCGCCGGTGAACCCGCGCAGCGCCTCGCGGAAACCGGCGGCACGTTCCTGGCTGATGCTTAGCTCGGGCCGAGCGCCGATCAGCACGATCTGCTTGGGCAGGGGTTGCAACAGGCTGCTGGTCAATTGCTGGCACGCCTGGCGGTCGTCGCTGACTACCGAGCAGAAATGATCTGCGCCCATCACCCGGTCGATAGCGATCACTGGCAGCCCCTTGGCCTGCAACTCGCGGTAACTGTCATCGCTGGCCGGCAAGCAGCTGGCGACAAACAGCGCATCACAACGACGGGCGCGGAACAGTTGCAGCAGTTGGCGTTCGCTGTCGGCGTCATCGTCGGAGCTGGCGATCAGCAGTTGATAACCGCGTGCCCGTGCGCCTTGCTCCAAGAGCTTGGCGATGCGCGCATAGCTGGGGTTTTCCAGGTCGGGCAGGATAAAGCCCAAGGTGCGCGTGTGCCGACTGCGCAGCCCGGCGGCCTGGGGGTTGGGCGTAAAGCCATGGGCTTCGACCACGGCACGCACCCGTTCGACGGTGGCACTGCTGATGCGTTGCTGTTCAGCCTTGCCATTGATGACGTAGCTGGCGGTGGTCACGGACACACCGGCAAGACGCGCGATATCACTGAGTTTCAAACCGGGATTTCCTTGTTTTCTGGAGCTTGCCCCGACATTTTCTCCAATCGTAACCGATTCCTGTACACGACCAATGTCCTGGCTCAAGCGCCGAGTGGTTCTTCAAGGATGCGCAATTAACGCGTAGTCTTCCATAAGATCTAGATTAAACGTTTCAGCCAGCGTATTTTTACGACGTTCGCGACGGAGTGGCTACTGCCAATTGACTGCTCAGTCAGTAATTCTTGAACACCATTTACACTGTTTGTTTAAAACAATACCTAGTGCGCCACCGCACTAACTAGGAGAACGGCATGCTTGAGCTCACTGTAGAGCAGATTTCCATGGGCCAGGTGGCCGTGGACAAATCTGCTGCCTTGCACCTGCTCGCTGAAAAACTGGTGGCCGACGGCCTGGTCGCCGAGGGTTACCTCAGTGGTTTGCAAGCCCGTGAAGCCCAAGGCTCGACCTTCCTTGGCCAAGGTATCGCCATCCCCCACGGCACCCCCGAAACCCGTGACCAGGTGTTCTCCACCGGTGTGCGCCTGCTGCAGTTCCCCGAAGGGGTGGACTGGGGCGATGGCCAGATCGTGTACCTGGCCATCGGCATCGCCGCCAAATCCGACGAACATCTGCGCCTGTTGCAACTGCTCACCCGCGCCCTTGGCGAAACCGACCTGGGCCAGGCCCTGCGCCGTGCCGGCAGCGCCGAAGCGCTGTTGAAACTGCTGCAAGGTGCGCCACAGGAACTGGCGCTGGATGCGCAGATGATCAGCCTGGGCGTGTCCGCCGACGATTTCGAAGAGCTGGTATGGCGCGGCGCACGCCTGTTACGTCAGGCCGATTGTGTGAGCAATGGTTTCGCCGCGGTGTTGCAGCAGGTGGATGCGCTGCCCCTGGGCGATGGCCTGTGGTGGTTGCACAGCGAGCAGACCGTCAAGCGCCCAGGACTGGCGTTTGTCACCCCGGACAAACCCATGCGTTACCTCGGTCAGCCGCTCAACGGCCTGTTCTGCCTGGCCAGCCTGGGCGAAGCCCATCAGACGTTGCTCGAACGCCTATGTGCCTTGCTGATCGAAGGTCGCGGCCAGGAACTCGGCCGCGCCACCAGCAGCCGCGCCGTGCTTGAAGTGCTCGGCGGTGAATTGCCTCCAGATTGGCCCACTGCGCGCATCACCCTGGCCAACGCCCACGGCCTGCATGCGCGCCCGGCGAAGATCCTTGCGCAGTTGGCGAAAAGTTTTGAGGGCGACCTCCGAGTGCGCATCGTCGATGGCCCGGTCGGCGCCGTGTCGGTGAAAAGCCTGAGCAAACTGCTGAGCCTCGGTGCGCGTCGCGGCCAGGTGCTGGAGTTTGTCGCCGAGCCGACCATTGCCGGCGACGCGCTGCCCGCGCTGTTGGCGGCGGTGGAAGAAGGCCTGGGTGAAGAGGTCGAGCCGCTGCCGACTGTGAATATCCAGCCTGAAGTCGTCGATGTCGAGCCAGTGCTCAGCGCACCCTTGGCCGGCAGCCAGATCCAGGCCATCGCCGCCGCGCCGGGCATTGCCATCGGCCCAGCGCATATCCAGGTTCAGCAGGTCTTCGATTACCCACTGCGTGGCGAATCCTCGGCGATCGAGCGCCAGCGCCTGCACAGCGCCTTGGGTGATGTGCGTCGTGATATCCAAGGCCTGATCGAACGCAACCCGTCCAAGGCGATCCGCGAGATTTTCATCACCCATCAGGAAATGCTCGACGACCCGGAACTCACCGACGAAGTCGACACCCGCCTCAAGCAAGGCGAAAGCGCTGAAGCGGCGTGGATGAGTGTGATCGAGGCGGCCGCCAAGCAGCAGGAGTCGTTGCAGGATGCTTTGCTCGCCGAGCGTGCCGCCGACCTGCGTGACATTGGTCGCCGCGTGCTGGCGCAACTGTGTGGCGTCGAAACCGCCCAGGAGCCGAGCGAACCTTACATTCTGGTGATGGATGAAGTCGGTCCGTCCGATGTGGCGCGCCTGGACCCGGCGCGCGTCGCCGGCATCCTCACTGCCCGTGGCGGCGCGACGGCCCACAGCGCCATTGTCGCTCGTGCGCTGGGTATTCCGGCGTTGGTTGGTGCCGGTCCGACGGTGTTGCTGCTGGCCGCCGGTACGCCGTTATTGCTGGATGGCCAGCGCGGCCGCCTGCATGTGGACGCCGACGCCGCTACCCTGCAGCGCGCAACGGTCGAGCGCGACACCCGCGAACAACGCTTGCAAGCCGCCTCGGCGCAGCGCCATGAACCGGCCCTGACCCGCGACGGGCATGCCGTGGAGGTGTTTGCCAATATCGGCGAAAGCGCCGGGGTTGCCAGCGCGGTGGAGCAGGGCGCCGAAGGCATTGGCTTGCTGCGCACCGAACTGATTTTCATGGCCCACCCGCAAGCGCCGGACGAGGCCACCCAGGAAGCCGAATACCGTCGCGTCCTCGACGGCCTCGCCGGTCGCCCGTTGGTGGTGCGCACCCTCGATGTCGGCGGCGACAAACCGCTGCCGTATTGGCCAATCGCCGAGGAAGAAAACCCCTTCCTCGGCGTGCGCGGTATCCGTCTGACCCTGCAGCGCCCGCAGATCATGGAAGCGCAGTTACGTGCGCTGCTGCGCTCTGCGGATAACCGCCCGCTGCGCATCATGTTTCCCATGGTCGGCAGCGTCGATGAATGGCGCGCAGCCCGCGACATGACCGAGCGCCTGCGCCTGGAGATCCCGGTGTCGGACTTGCAACTGGGCATCATGATCGAAGTGCCGTCGGCGGCACTGCTCGCGCCGGTGCTGGCCAAGGAGGTGGACTTCTTCAGTGTCGGCACCAACGACCTGACCCAGTACACCCTGGCCATCGACCGTGGCCACCCGACCCTGTCGGCCCAGGCCGATGGCCTGCACCCGGCGGTGTTGCAACTGATCGACATCACCGTGCGCGCCGCCCATGCCCATGGCAAATGGGTCGGCGTGTGCGGCGAGCTGGCTGCGGACCCGTTGGCCGTGCCGGTGCTGATCGGCCTGGGCGTTGATGAGCTGAGCGTGTCGGCTCGCAGCATTCCCGAAGTGAAGGCGCGTGTACGCGAATTCAGTCTGAGCGAGGCCCAGGGCCTGGCGCAACAAGCACTGGCGGTGGGCTCGCCCGCCGAAGTGCGAGCCCTAGTGGAGGCCGTGTAGATGGCAAGGATTCTGACCCTGACGCTGAACCCGGCGTTGGACCTGACGGTACGCCTGGCGCGCCTGGAACCGGGTGAAGTCAATCGCAGCGAAACCCTGCTGACCCATGCCGCCGGCAAGGGTGTGAATGTGGCGCAGGTGCTGGCCGATCTTGGCCATGAACTGACTGTGGGCGGCTTCCTCGGCGACGGCAACCCGCAGGCCTTCGAAGCGCTGATTGCACAGCGTGGTTTTACTGATGCGTTTATCCGCGTGCCCGGTGAAACCCGCAGCAATATCAAGATTGCCGAGCAGGATGGCCGGGTCACCGACATCAATGCACCGGGGCCGCAGGTGACGGAGCAGGCGCAGAGCGCGTTGCTGGAAAAACTGGCGCAGATTGCCCCCGACTTTGATGCCGTGGTGGTGGCCGGCAGCTTGCCGCGCGGTGTTAGCCCGCAGTGGTTTCAAGCGCTGTTGGAACAGTTGAAACGCTGTGGCTTGAAAGTCGCCCTGGACACCAGCGGCGAAGCGCTGCGCGCCGGTTTGAAAGCCGGCCCGTGGCTGGTCAAACCCAATACCGAAGAACTGGCCGATGCACTGGGTAATGCCCCGGATGCCATCAGCCAATTGCATCAACAAGGTGTGGAACACGTGGTGGTTTCCGACGGCGCCGCCGGCGTGAGCTGGTACAGCCCAGGCGCATCGCTGCACGCCACACCGCCCAAGGTCGTGGTCGCCAGCACCGTCGGCGCCGGCGACTCGCTACTGGCCGGGATGCTCCACGGTCTGCTCACGGGTGATACGCCGGAGCAAACCTTGCGCCGCGCCACGGCGATTGCCGCGCTGGCGGTGACGCAGATCGGTTTCGGCATCAGCGATCACGCGCAGTTGGCGCGCCTCGAAAGCGGCGTCCACGTGCGCGCGCTGACAGAACAATAAGAGGGTTTGTGATGAAGTTAGCCATTGTTACCGCCTGCCCGAACGGCATGGTCACCAGTGTGCTGTGCGCCCGCTTGTTGGACGCCGCCGCACAGCGCCAGGGCTGGAGCACCAGCGTTGAAGTGGTGGATGTGCAGCGCCCGGAACGCCAGTTGTCCCAAGCCACGATCGACGACGCCGAATGGGTGTTGCTGGTCAGCAGCACCCCGGTGGCTATGCAGCGGTTTGTCGGCAAGCGCGTGTTCCAGAGCACGCCGGCCCAGGCGCTGGCGGATGTCGACGCGGTGTTGCGCCGCGGTGCCGAAGAAGCCCAGGTGTACGTTGCTACGCAGCAGGCGGCCAAGAATGCACCGCGTATTGTTGCCATCACCGCTTGCCCAACCGGCGTGGCACACACCTTTATGGCCGCCGAAGCCTTGCAGCAGACGGCCAAGCGGCTGGGCTACGACTTGCAGGTCGAGACCCAAGGCTCGGTCGGTGCGCGCACGCCCTTGAGCCCGCAGGCTATCGCCGACGCCGACGTGGTGTTGTTGGCGGCGGATATCGAAGTCGCCACCGAGCGCTTTGCCGGCAAAAAGATTTACCGCTGTGGCACCGGCATTGCCCTCAAGCAACCCGAAGCCACCCTCAACAAGGCCCTTGTGGACGGTGCGGTGGAAAGCGCGGCCAGCGGTGCCGTGGCCAAGCAAGAAAAGACCGGCGTGTACAAACACCTGTTGACCGGTGTGTCGTTCATGTTGCCGATGGTGGTGGCGGGCGGGTTGTTGATTGCCTTGTCCTATATGTTCGGCATCACGGCGTTTGAAGAGCAAGGCACCCTGGCCGCCGCGTTGAAAACGGTGGGTAACCAGGCCTTCATGTTGATGGTGCCGCTGCTGGCAGGCTACATCGCCTACTCCATTGCCGATCGTCCCGCCCTGGCCCCCGGTATGATCGGTGGGTTGCTGGCGACGACCCTGGGTGCAGGCTTCATTGGCGGGATATTCGCCGGTTTCCTGGCCGGTTATTGCGTCAAGCTGATCACCCGCGCGGTCAAATTGCCGCAAAGCCTGGATGCGCTCAAACCGATCCTGATCATTCCATTGCTGGCGAGCCTGTTCACCGGCCTGGCGATGATCTATCTGGTCGGGCCGCCGGTGGCGCGCATGCTGGTGAGCCTGACGGGATTCCTCAACACTATGGGCACTACCAACGCCGTGCTGCTGGGTGTGCTGTTGGGCGGCATGATGTGCGTCGACCTCGGTGGGCCGATCAACAAGGCGGCCTATGCGTTTTCCGTCGGCATGCTTGCCGAGCACAGTGGCGCGCCGATAGCCGCGGTGATGGCGGCGGGCATGGTGCCGCCCATCGGCATGGGCATCGCCACCTTCCTGGCACGCCGCAAGTTCGCCCAGACGGAGCGTGAGGCCGGCAAGGCGGCGATCATTCTCGGCATGGTGTTTATCTCCGAGGGCGCCATTCCCTTCGCGGCCAAAGACCCGCTGCGCGTGATCCCGGCCAGTATCGCCGGTGGCGCATTGGCTGGCGCACTGTCGATGTACTTTGGTTGCAAACTCGCTGCGCCCCATGGTGGACTGGCGGTGCTGGTCATTCCGAATGCGATGAACCATGCGCTGCTGTACCTGCTGGCGATTGTTGCCGGTAGCTTGCTGACCGGCCTGGTGTATGCGCTGATCAAACGTCCGGAAGCTGTCGAGTTGACTGTCGCACCGGTGTCATAACCCCATGCTTAAGTGGCCCTTTTGATAATCAAGAGGGCACCAGCATGAGCCACTTCGATCTTGGCCGCCGCCGCGTTATGCAAGCCGTCGGCGCCGGCCTGTTGTTGCCGGGCCTGGCCCCGGCGGTGATTGCCTCGGTCAAGGGCCGGCCGCAACTCACCGACGGCGTGCAGTCCGGCGACCTGCTCGGTGATCGCGCCATGATCTGGAGCCGCAGCGACCGCCCGGCCCGCATGGTGGTGGAGTGGGACACCCGCAGCGTATTCAGCAACCCGCGTCGATTTGTTTCGCCCCTGGCCGATAACCGCACCGACTTTACCGCCCGCGTCGAACTCACCGGGCTGCCCGCCGACCAGGCGATTTTCTACCGTGTGCACTTCGAAGATGCCCAGACCGGCATCGCCAGCGAACCCTGGTTTGGCCACCTGCGCAGCGTGCCGCAACAGCGCCGCGATATCCGTTTTGTGTGGAGCGGCGACACCGTCGGCCAGGGCTTCGGCATCAACCCGGACATTGGCGGCATGCGTATCTATGAAGCCATGCGCCTGCGCCTGCCGGATTTCTTTATCCACAGCGGCGACACCATCTACGCCGACGGTCCGGTGCCGGCACAGCTTACGGTCGAAAACGGGCGCATCTGGCGCAACATCACCACCGAAGCCAAGAGCAAGGTTGCCGAAACCCTGGATGAGTATCGCGGCAATTACCGCTACAACCTGATGGATGAAAACGTCCGTCGCTTCAACGCCGAAGTGCCGCAGATCTGGCAGTGGGACGACCATGAAGTGGTGAACAACTGGTCTCCAAGCAAGCAGTTGGATGAGCGTTACCAGGTCAAGGACATCAACACCTTGGTCGGCCGTGCGCGCCAGGCCTGGCTGGAATATTCACCGATGCGCCGGCAGAGCGCCGACGGCGGCGGACGGATTTATCGCAAGCTCAGTTATGGCCCGCTGCTGGATGTGTTCGTGCTGGACATGCGTAGCTATCGCGGACCGAACGATGACAACCTGGGCGGGGAAAAACCCTTCCTCGGCCGCGAGCAATTGGACTGGCTCAAGCGTGAGCTCAAAGGTTCGCAGGCGCAGTGGAAAGTCATCGCGGCTGACATGCCGATTGGCCTGGGTGTACCCGATGGTGAAGTGAGCCCTGGCGTACCGCGTTGGGAAGCGATTGCCAATAGTGACCCAGGCGCACCGCAAGGACGTGAGTTGGAAATTGCCGAACTGCTGGGCTTTTTAAGGGCGCACAAGGTGCGCAATCACGTGTGGCTGACGGCAGATGTGCACTACTGCGCCGCGCACCACTATCACCCGGATCGCGCGGCGTTCCAGGATTTCGAGCCGTTCTGGGAGTTTGTCGCCGGGCCGTTGAATGCGGGGAGTTTCGGGCCCAACCCACTGGACAAAACCTTTGGCCCCGAAGTGGTGTTCGAGAAGGCTCCGCCGGCACAGAACACCTCGCCGTTCGCGGGTTTTCAGTTTTTTGGTGAGGTGCAGATTGATGGGCAGACGGCGGAGTTGACCGTAATCCTGCGCGACCTGGATGGCGTCTCAGTGTTCGAACAAAAGCTACAACCCGCCTAAATCCCGCTCCCTGCAGGAGCCGGCAAGCCGGCTCCTGCAGTAAAGGGGGAAGGTCAGTAGACATCGCGCCGGTAGCGGCCTTGCTCGATCAAGCGCTCCACGGCCTCACTGCCGAGGATGTCCACCAGCGCCTGGTCCACTCCAGCCGCCATTCCCTGCAAACTCCCGCACACATAAATCGCCGCGCCGTCGCTTAGCCATCTACGCAGCACCTCGGCGGACTCGCGCAGACGATCCTGCACGTAGATTTTTTCCTCCTGGTCGCGGGAAAAAGCCAGGTCCAGCAACGCCAGGTCACCACTGGCCAGCCAGCCTTGCAGCTCGTCCTGACAGAGGAAGTCATGCTTGATATTGCGTTCACCGAACAGCAGCCAGTTGCGCTGCTGACCATCGGCAATGCGCGCCTTGAGCAAGCTGCGCAGGCCGGCCAGGCCGGTGCCGTTGCCCAGCAGGATCAGTGGCACGGGTACATCTGGTAGATGGAAGCCACTGTTGCGGCGCAGGCGCAGGCTGATGCTTGAGCCGAGGGCGGCATGTTCGGTGAGCCAGCCTGAACCGAGACCCAGGCTACCGTCGGGGTGGCGTTCCTGGCGCACGATCAATTCGAGTACGCCATCGCTGGCAATCGAGGCGATGGAGTATTCGCGCATGCCCAGCGGTACCAGCGCGTCCACCAGCGCCTGGGCATGCAGGCCGACCAGGTGGGCGCGATGCGTCGGCAATTGGCGAGTGGCCAGGGCTTGATCGAGGGTGTGCACCATGCCGTCGATCAGCACGCCGTCACTGCCGGCCAGGCCCAGGCCTTCGAGGAAGTGCTCGATGGCCCAGGGGCAGTTGCGCGGCAATACTTCCACCAGGTCGCCGGCCTGCCAGCTTTGCGGTGAAGGCGAGGTGAGGCCCAGCAAATAAACATCCGAGCCCGCGCTGTCGCGGTTAAGCAGGGAGCGTTGGCTCAGCGTCCAGTTTTCGTACTGGGCGGTCGGCCAAGCGGCCGCCGGGGCGTGGCCTGTCAGCTGGCCCAGTTGTTGTTGCCAGTGCAGCAGGGCGGTGGTGTCGCCGCTGTCGACTTCCACCGGGGCAAACAGTGCGTTGCCGCCCTGGTTGGTCAGCCAGAAGTGCAGGCGGCGTGCAAAGCCGCAGAAGTGTTCGTATTGACGGTCGCCCAGGGCCAGGACCGAGTAGTTCAAACCCTTCAGGGACAGGTCTTGGCCGAGCACACTGCGCTCGAAACCGCGGGCACTGTCGGGCGCTTCACCGTCGCCGAAGGTGCTGACCACGAACAGCGCATTTTCCGACTGGCGCAGATCATCCTGGCTGACGCTGCCCAGGGACTGCACCTTCACCGGCAAACCAGCCGCCTGCAATTGGCCTGCTGTTTGCCACGCAAGCTGCTCGGCAAAACCGCTCTGGCTGGCGAAGCCGATCAGCCAGGCTGGCGCATCGCTGGCGTTGGCCGAGAGGCCTTTACGCGCGTCACGCACCTGGCGTTTCTTGCGACGACGGTCCAGGTAAAGCAGCCAACCGGTGATGAAGAACAGCGGCATCAGCACCGAGCTGAGCGTGAGGATGATCCGCCCCGCCAGGCCGAAGTAACTGCCGGTGTGCAGCGCGTAGACGCTGGTCAGCAGTTGTGAGCCGAAGGTCTTGCTGGCGTAGCGGTCATGGGATTTCACCTCGCCGGTCGCCGGGTCCAGGTTGATCTGGTTCAGCGCGCGGTCATGGGGCGAATCGTCCAGCAGGTAGTAGACGGTGGCCGGTTGCCCGGCGACGGCCGGCATGCGGATGTTGTAAGCACTCAAGCCTGGGCCGGCGTTGCTGTAGATGCTGCTCCAGATCGCATCGTAATTGGCTACGGGCGCCGGGCCTTCGGGGGCCGGGCCGCGTTTGCGCACCCGTTCATTCTGTGGGGCGTCGGACAGCAGCTTGGTCAGGCCCTGGCTGTACCAGTCGTAGGACCAATACAGTCCGGTCAGCGCCGACAGCAGATAGGCCAGCAAGCACCAGGTGCCGAATACCGAGTGCAGGTCCCAGTTGAAGGCCCGGCCCTTTTTGCGCCAGTCCAGGGTCAGCCAGGCACGCCAGCTCGCCACTTGGCGCGGCCAGCGCAGGTACATACCGGACAGGCAGAAGAACACCAGGATCAGTGTGCAGGCGCCGGTGATATTGCGCCCGGTATCGCCCATCACCAGGAAACGGTGAAATTGCAGCAGGAAGCCGAAAACCTCCTGGCCGACCACGTCGCCCATGTAGTCGCCGGTGTAGGGGTCGAAATAGCGCAATTGCCCACGGCGTTCACCGGGTGGCGGGGTGAAGAACACGCGGGCGGCGTTGCCGCTCTCGCTCTCCACGAACAGCATGGCCACGGTCTGGCCTTCGGTGGCTTCCAGCTTGCGCACCAGCTCGGCGGGCGGCAGGACGCCGGCTTCGCGTTTTCCCACGGTCAGTACGCTGGGGTTGAGCGCCCGCAGTATTTCATCCTGAAACGAGACCGCAGCCCCGGTGATCCCCATCAAGGCCAGCACCAGCCCGGCGGTAATGCCGAAGAACCAGTGCAACTGGAATAGGGTTTTCTTCAACACGTCTGACCGCCTCGTTTATCCGGATATGTAGGGCACGGCGCGCATTATGCCGTGGCTTGTCGAGAAACATTCTGTTTGACACGCAAAAGCCCCACGCATCCGATGCGTGGGGCTTTTTACTGCGTGGTGTTGCTGCTTAGAAGTGGAAGCTGGTGGTCAACAGCGCCGTGCGACCGGCCGCCTGGTTGGCGAAGTGTGTCGAGAAGGCTTTGTCGTAATACAACTTGTCCGTCAGGTTTTGCACGTTCAATTGCAAGTCGACGTTCTTGGTCAGCTTGTAACTGGCCATGGCGTCGTAACGGGTATAGGACGGTACATAAACGGTGTTGCCCGCATCGCCATAAACCTGGTCGACGTAGAACGCGCCGCCACCGATGGTGAGCTTGGAGGTGACGTCGTAGGTGGTCCACAGGCTGAAGGTGTTCTTCGGCGTGTTGGGCATTTGATTGCCTTTGTTCGAACCCGAGCTGACCACGCCGTTGCGACCGTTCAGGCCGGATTTGACCAACTCGCTGTCGAGGTAGCTGTAGCCGGCGAATACCTGCCATTGGTCGGTGATCTTGCCGCTGGCCGACAATTCCACGCCGTCGACTTGGGACTCACCGGCGTTCTGATAGGTCAGGGCATCGACCAGGATGCGCGTGTTTTTCTTCTCGGTACGGAACACCGCAGCGGTCAGGGATAGGCGATCGTGGAACAGATCCCACTTGGTGCCCAGCTCGTAGTTGACGGTTTCTTCCGGCTGCAGGTCGCTGGTGGCGGCACCGGCTGACAGAGGGTTGCCGTCCGAACCTTCACCGACCAGGCCGCCGGCAGGCGTTGCCGACGTGGCATAGGACGCATAGACGCTGGCGTTTTCTACCGGCTTCCAGACCAGGCCGGCCTGCCAGTTGAAGAATTGGCTGTCTTCTTTGATTTTGCTGCGGCCGGTCGCGGAATCGGTGTTGGCAACGGTGTCAAAGGTGTCGTAGCGCAGGCCGACGTTCAGCAACCATTTCGGGTCCAGCTCAATGGTGTCGAACACATAGGCGCCACGGCTGGTGGCCTTGGTGGTGGTGCCGTAATAGTTGCGCGCGATGCTGCCGGTCCAGGCGTCATCCGGGTTCGGGTTGCTCAGGGAGGTGCACTGGCCGCCCAGGCTGCCTTTGGCCACGGTGCAGATCGGGTTGGCGTTGGGGCTGATGGTGTAGCTGCTGACGCGGGTTTCTTCACCGGTGAATTCCAGGCCGGTGGAGTAGCTGTGCTTGAAGCCCAAGGCCTGGAAGCTGCCGAACAGGTCGGTCTGGTTGGTGGTAGTGGTTGTGGTCGAGACCCGGCTGTTGGCGCGACGCCATACGGTGCCGAACCGGTTGACGTTGAATTTGCTGTCGTCCGGCTGCGTCAGGATGTAATCCTGCCCGGTGCTGCCGTGACGCAGGGTGTTTTTCAGCGTCATGGTGTCGTTCAGGTCGTGCTCGATGGAGAACGTGCTGATGTCGGCGCGGGTCTTGCGGAAGTCGCGATCCTTGAGGCCGTAGAAGTTGTTGCTGTCGCCGCCGTCGTTGGGCTTGTCATGTACATGGGCCGTCGCGGTCGACGAGCCGTAACCGTAGGGAATCCCCGAGTCCGGCAGGTCATTGCTTTCCAGGTGGTAGTAGCTGAGGTTGACGCGGGTCGGGGTACCCAGGCCAAAGGTCAGCGACGGGGCGACACCCCAGCGGTCGTAATTCACCGCATCGCGACCGGCCACGTTCTGTTCGTGGCTCATCAGGTTCAGGCGGAACGCGGCGCTGTCGTCGAGGAACTGACGGTTCACGTCGAGTACATAGCGGCGAGTCTGATCGGAACCGTAGGTGAAGCCGCCGTTGGTGAAGTCCCGCGCTTGTGGGGTCTTGCTCACCAGGTTGAGGCTGCCACCGGCCGAACCACGACCGCCGAACGCAGAGTTCGGGCCTTTGCTGACTTCGATCGACTCGATGTCAAAGATCTCGCGGCTCTGGCCGCCCGTGTCGCGCACACCGTCCAGGTAGGTGTCGCCTTGGGCGTCAAAACCACGGATGAACGGACGGTCGCCCTGGGGGTTGCCGCCCTCGCCGGCACCAAACGTGATGCCCGGTACGGTGCGCAAGGCGTCCTGCAGCGAGGTGGCGGCGGTGTCCTTGAGCACTTGTTGCGGCACCACGGTGACCGAGCGCGGCGTGTCGACCAGCGGCGCGGTGTATTTCTGCGACGAGGCTTTTTCGACCTGGTAGGAGGTGTTGTCCTGTTCTTCGCCAGTAATGCTGGTGGCGCCGAGGGAGATGCTGTTGCGCTGGCCTTTTTGTTCAGTGTCTTCGGCAGCCTGCGCCAGATGGGCGACAGAGCTGGCGCTGAGGGCAACGCCGATGGCCGAAGCCAGCATGCGTGGTGAACTGGCAGGTATTTTTGTAGTGGTGCGCGACATGACGTGTCCTTTCCCCAAGGATGTGAGGCCGCGGAATATAGTGTTAACAAGTATTTCTATCAATTGCGATACATTGCTAATTGCACTGAATTTACATTCTTTACACTTTTTGCTTACGGTTTTTACGAACTCATACGTCTGCTGCGTTTTACAGGGCGGATAAGAATCAATACCATTGGCATCTCTCCGAATTCAGGTATTGCCCATGCTGCTGCACATCCCCGGCCTGTTCTCTCGTGAGGAAGTGCAGCGCATCCGCCAAGCCCTGGAAACTGCCGATTGGGCCGACGGTAAAATCACCGCCGGGCACCAGTCCGCCAAGGCCAAACACAACCTGCAATTGCCCGAAGGCCACCCGCTGGCCAAGGAAATCGGCGCGGCGATGCTCGAGCGTTTGTGGCAGAACCCGCTGTTTATGTCGGCGGCGTTACCGCACAAGGTCTTCCCGCCGTTGCTCAACTGCTACACCGCTGGCGGCAGTTTCGATTTTCACATCGACAACGCCGTACGCCAGCCCAAAGGCAGTCACGAGCGCGTGCGCACTGATTTGTCATCCACCGTGTTTTTCAGCGACCCCGATGAGTACGACGGCGGCGAACTGGAAATCCAGGACACCTTCGGCCTGCAGCGCGTGAAGTTACCGGCCGGCGACATGGTGCTGTACCCCGGTTCCAGCTTGCACAAAGTCAACGCGGTGACTCGCGGCGCGCGCTACGCCTCTTTCTTCTGGACCCAAAGCCTGGTGCGCGAAGACAGCCAGCGCACCCTGCTGTACGAAATGGACGGCGCGATCCAGCAACTGAGCGCCGACGTGCCCGACCACCCCGCGCTGATCCAGCTCACCGGCACTTACCACAACCTGTTGCGCCGCTGGGTCGAGGTCTGACGTGGGTTTTTTGTTACGTCGTGAAGAAGTACTCAACGTCGAACAACTCCAATCCATGCTCGACGACTCCCCGGTGCGTGCAGCCCAGGCCATCCTGATCGCGGCCAAGGCAGGCGTGGTGGATGCCCAGGCGCTGCTCGGCCAAATCCTGCTGGAAGGGCGTGGCATTGAGCGCGATGAAGCCTTGGCGCTGCGCTGGTTCCAGATTGCGGCGCAGGGCGGGCACTTGATGGCGCGCAATATGGCCGGTCGCTGTTTGGAGCATGGTTGGGGTTGTGCGGCGGATGAAGCGGCAGCGGCGCGAGAATACCGTTTGGCCGCCGAGGCCGGTTTGGATTGGGCGCAATACAACTACGCCAATCTGCTGGCGACCGGGCGCGGTGTTACCGAGGACCAACCGCAAGCCCTGAGCCTATATCGCCAGGCTGCGGAACAAGGCCATGCCAAGTCGATGAACCTGTTGGGGCGTTATCTGGAAGACGGACAATGCTGCCCAAGAGATTTGGATGCCGCCGTGGAATGGTATCGACGCTCCGCCGAAGCCGGGGATTTTCGCGGGCAGTTCAGCTATGCGGCGGTGTTGGCTGACAGAGGTCAAATCGAAGCGGCGCTGGAGTGGTTGCGAGAGGCGTTGGCGGGCGGGAATTTGAAGTTTCTGCGCACGGCGCAGAAGGCGTTGGAGGCGGCTGACAATGCGCAAATCCGCGCGATGGCCGAAATATACAAAGGTCGCGCTATGCACCTAAACCCGTAGGAGCCGGCTTGCCGGCGATAGCGATCTTAAGGACGCCATCGCCGGCAAGCCGGCTCCTACAAAGGTTGATCGTTCCCGGGCGGGATGATCAGACGTAGAACGATTTCAGCGGCGGGAAGCCATTGAACTCAACCGCGCTGTAGCTGGTGGTGTAGGCACCGGTCGACAACCAGTACAGACGATCACCAATCGCCAGGTTCAGCGGCAGGCCGTACTTGTAGTTCTCGTACATGATATCGGCGCTGTCGCAGGTCGGGCCGGCGATGACCACTTCTTCCATCTCGCCTTTCTTCTCGGTCCAGATCGGGAACTTGATGGCTTCGTCCATGGTTTCGATCAGGCCGGAGAACTTGCCCACATCCGTGTACACCCAACGCTCGACGGCGGTACGGGATTTACGCGCCACCAGCACCACTTCGCTGACCAGGATACCGGCGTTGGCAATCAACGAACGGCCCGGCTCCAGGATGATTTCCGGCAGGTCGTCGCCGAAATCTTCCTTGAGGAAGCGGATGATTTCTTCAGCGTAGGTTTCCAGGCTGTTGGTGCGGGTGATGTAGTTGGCCGGGAAGCCGCCACCCATGTTGATCAGCTTGAGGTGGATGCCGTCTTCTTCCTTCAGGCGCTCGAAGATCACTTTGACCTTGGCGATCGCTGCGTCCCACACGCTGATGTCACGCTGTTGCGAACCTACGTGGAACGAGATGCCGTACGGCACCAGGCCCAGGTCACGGGCGAGGATCAGCAGGTCCATGGCCATGTCGGTCTGGCAGCCGAATTTGCGCGACAAAGGCCAGTCAGCCGTGGTCGAGCCCTCGGTGAGAATACGTACATACACTTTCGAGCCCGGCGCGGCCTTGGCGATGTTGCGCAGGTCGGCTTCGGAGTCGGTGGAGAACAGGCGCACGCCCTTCTCGTAGAAGTAGCGGATGTCCTTGGATTTCTTGATGGTGTTGCCGTAGCTGATACGGTCGGCGCTGACGCCACGGTCCATCACTTTGTCCAGCTCGTAGATCGAGGCGATGTCGAAGCTCGAACCCTTTTCTTTGAGCAGGTCAATGATCTCGACAGCCGGGTTGGCCTTGACCGCGTAATAGACTTTGGCGAATTCGAAACCGGCGCGCAGGTCATCGTAGGCCTGGCTGATCATCGCGGTGTCGATCACCACGAACGGGGTTTCTTGCTTGTCGGCGAACGCCTTCATTTTGTCAAAAGTGGCGCGCGCGAAATAATCTTCGACGTTGATCGACATGCTGGGAACTCCTAAGGGCAAACTGTATTGATCAATGGGTGCAAATGAACGTCCTCCGTATCCCCACTTTGGTTCGCCTACTTCCCAAGGCATGTCGCCGAAAGCAAAAAGGCCATGGGAATAACCGCTTCCCTTGGCCTTGCTGTCTCGTCGTCAGTACTTGAGCCGGATGGATCGTTTCCAGCATGGACGTTCGGCGCGAACTTTAGGGCGTGAGGGGCTTGAGATCAACTAAAAATGTCGCGTTTTTGCACGCGTTCGTCGCGCGAACCCGTGCAGCTACTTATGTAACCGACAGGTGTGACGGAATGATGTTCCCCGGAGGGGGCAATTTGAGGTGTTTCAGGCACTGTGAAGATCCAATGTGGGAGCGCGGCGCGTCAGGTCATGCGAGCGCCGTCTCGGCAGGGGAGACAATACTGGTCTTGCCCCCACGCGACTTACCAGAGCTCAGGTACTCGGCAATCGACTCCTGGGTCACTTCCCCGAGGAACACCCGCTCCGCATCCATCACCGGCAACCACGAGCGGTTGAACTCGTACATGCGCGACAGAATTAACCGTATCGGTGGAATCTGTAGATTTAAATTATAACGCGGTTGTTTTTAATGCTGTTTAAGTGTCGGTTACTGTCATTTCTAACAGGTGTGTGTTGCGCGGGTATCGCTTAGAGTTATGTGGCAGGGAGGATTGAAAAAAATGTTTATAGATTTTAATCGCTAAGGGAGTAAGGCGCATGAAGGAAGTACTGACAGTGTTCCTGGTAATGTTTCTTTCAGGATGTGTTGATTCTGGTGTAACGAAAACAAAAATTTCTGGATTGTTAACCGCGCAACGATTGAATGAACGTTATAACAGCGTGACAGAAGAGTGCCCGCCTTTTTATCCAGGAACGGCGTACTTGTGTTCAGGAGTATTGCTCAGAACCACAGATACGTCGAAACCTTGGAATCCTGTCCCCGCCGAAAAGGGAGTGGCGTTCTCGTTCTTGAGACGAGACTCGAAGTATGGGACATTGTACTCCGGAAATAATGGCATTATTTTTTACTCTAGACAGGACGCGCCCCGCGATAAGATCCATATTTCTATTTCTTGCTTTTTCCCTCGAGATGCCGCTAGCAGCGTCAGAGAAAATGACGGCTGTGGTCAAAGCGCCGGCATCCCAACTAGTGCAGAGTGCAGGTCGCTAGGTGTTATCACGGCCGATCAGTGGATTGCTCACTATAATAAGTACGGATCATATAGTGATATGTGTGGGTTCGATGTACGAGATGTTTTAGGTGAGCACGCCCGCACGGATTTTATGACAGTGCTCAAAGCGCAAGCGTTGATTAAACAACCGTGGGAATACAACGAAATTTTAATGCCTCAATGGTCTCAGGATATTGGGGGCGTACTACCTCTCCAAGCATTTTTCTATCTCAAGGATAACGATGCAGGTAAGAAAAAGGCGCGGGAAAACCAAATAACATTCGAGACAGAAACCGGAATCGCGCTGCCCATTGTTTCCCTTAGCTTGCCATCAACACCTCAGGAAGACGCGAGTTTTAGTTTTGATCGGAATGATCAGGCAATCAAATTCGACGACTAACAGGATCAGTCATTTTTCGCGAACAGAGGCAGAGGAGGCTTCTGTCCGCGAAGCAGTCCTCAGGCCAGGGCGGCGGCAGGCGAAACGATGCTGGTCTTGCCCCCACGAGACTTACCGGAACTCAAGTATTCGGCAATCGATTCCTGAGTCACCTCCCCGAGGAACACCCGCTCGGCATCCATCACCGGCAGCCACGAGCGGTTGAACTCGTACATGCGCGACAGCAGGATGCGCAAATGCTCGTCATACGCCGCCGTGGCGTTGAACTCGCGCAGGTACTGGCCGCAAGTCCCGGTCTGACGGTGCAGGTCGCGACGTCGTACATAACCCAGCGCTTTATTCTCGGCACAGGTGACCACCACGTAGCGGCGGTCATGCTCGTCCATCAATTCCAGTGCATCGGCCACCGGCGTTTCAGGGCTCACCGACGGCGCATTGTCCGCCGCGTCTTCGGCCTTCACCAGCAACAGGCGCTTGAGGGTGCTGTCCTGGCCCACGAAGTTGCTGATGAATTCGTCGGCCGGGTGCGCCAGCAGCGTGTCCGGATGGTCGATCTGCAACAGCTTGCCAGCGCGGAAAATCGCGATCTTGTCGCCCAGCTTGATCGCCTCGTCGATGTCATGGCTGACCATGATCACGGTCTTGTTCAGCGCGCGCTGCATCTCGAAGAATTCGTTCTGGATCATCTCGCGGTTGATCGGGTCGACTGCGCCGAACGGTTCGTCCATCAGCAGCAACGGCGCGTCGGCCGCCAGGGCTCGGATCACGCCGATTCGCTGTTGCTGGCCACCCGACAATTCACGCGGGTAGCGATGCAAGTACTGCTTGGGCTCCAGCTTGATCATGCTCATCAACTCGCGGGCGCGGTCATGGCATTTCTGTTTGTCCCAGCCAAGCAGCTTGGGCACCACCACGATGTTTTCCTCGATGGTCATGTTGGGGAACAGGCCGATCTGCTGGATCACGTAGCCGATGTTGCGACGCAGGGTCACTTCGTCGAGGTCGGTGGTGTCTTCGCCATTGATCAGGATCTTGCCCGAAGTGGGCTTGATCAGGCGGTTGATCATCTTCAGCGTGGTGCTTTTGCCGCAACCGGATGGGCCGAGGAACACGCAAATCTCGCCTTCATTGACGGTCAGGCTTACATCGTTCACGGCGGTGACAGTCTTGCCGTTGCTTTGGAAGGTCTTGGACAGGTTTTGAAGTTCGATCATTTGAGCAATCCTTTTGGAGTCAGCGAGCGTTGCAGCCATTGCAAGAGCAGGTCGGCGAAGATGGCCAGGAGACTGACCAGCACGGCGCCAACGATCAGCATCGACATGTCGCTGCGGCTGATGGAAGCCAGAATAAGTACACCCAGGCCACCGGCACCGATGGTGGCGGCGATGGTCATGACACCGATATTCATCACCACTGCGGTGCGCACACCGGCGAGGATCACCGGCACGGCGATGGGTAACTCGACCATGCGCAGGCGCTGGCCGAAGGTCATGCCGATGCCGCGTGCGGCTTCGCGAATACCCGGTTCCACGCCGGTGAGGGCAAGGTAGGTGTTACGCATGATCGGCAGCAGGGAGTAGAGGAACACGGCGGTGATCGCCGGCATTGGCCCCAGGCCCTGGCCGAACTTGGAGTAGAACGGCAACAGCAGGCCGAACAGGGCGATGGACGGCACGGTCAGCAGCACCGTGGCGCTCGCTTGCAGCGGACCGGCAAGCGTCGGGAAGCGCGTCATCAGGATGCCCAGGGGCACACCGATCAGGATCGCGAGGATCACGGCGATACCGACCAGGGTGATGTGCTGCCCGGTCAGTTGTAGGACTTGGGCCCAATCAAGATGGGAAAAGGCGTTCAGGAATTCCATGTCTTCTCCTCTTATTAATTGATCGGATGTTGGCGCAGGAAGTCGGCGGCAACCGCGGAGGGGCTTTCATGGTCGACGTCGACCCGCGCGTTCAACTGGCGCATGGTTTCGTCGTCGAACAGATCGGCCAATGGCTTGAGGTCAGCGGCCAGTTCCGGGTGAGCGTCGAGATACACCTGACGCACCACAGGGGCGGCGGTGTAGTCCGGGAAGTAATGCTTGTCGTCTTCCAGCAGCTTCAGTTTGAAGGCGTTCAGGCGACCGTCGGTGGTGTAGACCAGACCGGCAAACACCTGGCCATTACGCAGAGCGGTGTAGACCAGGCCGGCGTCCATCTGCCGGGTGTTTTTGCGCGTGAGGTTCATGTCATACAGCTTGACCATGCCGCCCATGCCGTCGGAACGGTTGGCGAACTCGGTGTCCAGAGCCACCAGGCGCGTGCCTTTGGTTTTCTCTGCCAGGGCTAGGGTAAGGTCGCTGATGCTGTTGATCTGCGGGAACTCCTTGGCCACATTCTCGGGCAGCGCCAGGGCGTAGGTGTTGCTGAAACGCGAGGGCGAGAGCCAGACCAGGCCTTTTTTCGCGTCGAGTTCTTTTACCCGTGCGTAGGACTGTTCGCTGTCGAGCTTTTCGTCGACATGGTTGTAGGCCACCAGCGACACACCGGTGTATTCCCAGATCAGGTCCAGTTGCCCGCTTTCCTGGGCACTGCGCGCCAGGTTGCTGCCCAGGCCGCCGGTCACACGGGCATCATAGCCCTTGGTGCGCAGGTACTGGGACGTGATTTCGGCCAGCAGGGTCTGTTCGGTGAACACCCGGGCGCCGATGCGGATCACCGGTTTTTCGGCAGCTTGCGCAATACCTGCAAACAGCAGGACGCAGCTCAATATCAGGGTCAGTCTTTTCATGTGATTTCCTTTGCCAAGCCTTAAGACGGACGCAACCCGCGTTCCAGCCAGAGGCGGCTGGCCATGGTCACCAGACCGTCGAGCAGCAATGCCAGCAACGCGGTGCACGCGGCGCCAAGCAGCAATTGCGGCTGATTGTTCAGGGCGATGCCGGGGAAGATCAGGCTGCCCAGGCTGTTGGCGCCGATCAGGAAGGCCAGCGGGGCGGTGCCGACGTTGATCGCCAGGGCCACGCGCACACCGCCGATGATGATCGGCACGGCGTTGGGTAATTCCACGCGAAACAGCACCTGGCGCGGCGTCATACCGATGCCGGTGGCGGCTTCTTTCAGCGAGCCTTGAACGTTTTTGAGGCCTTCGTAGGTGTTGCGCACAATGGGCAGCAACGAGGCGAGGAACAGCGCGAAGATCGCCGGGCCGCTGCCAATGCCGAGGACGCCGAGGGCGATGGCCAGTACGGCCAGGGGAGGGACGGTGTTGCCGATGTTGAAGATTTGCATGAAGCGTTCTGCGCGCCCGACCATGTGCGGTCGGCTGAGCAGGATACCGGCGGGGATGCCCACAATGAGGGCGGCCAGCATGGAGACAAGAACGAGGATCAGATGAGCTTGCAGGTAAAACAACAAATCGTCGCGGTACAGTTCGATCGTGTTGATGCCGATCCAGTGGACCAGCAGGGCCAAGAGGGCGACGACAACCGCTCCTCCTATCAGCCCTTTGCCATAGCGAATAGCCACAGGCGGACTCCTTTTTTCTTTTGTCGGCGAACACATTTCCGAGCGGCAATGCCATTCCTGGCTGTCGGCGAATGAGTTCGCGAAAAGCAGCTCGCCGATACCGGCAACGCGGTATGCGATCGAGCCATGAGCGCAGCCTCGTCAGGCTAACTTGCTGATTTATCAGCCCCTGTTCCGAGTGCGGCAGCAGGGGAGTGGACGTCTCTACCTTTTAAAAGGTTCCACACTTGGCAGCAATTAGCCACCCCCAATCGGGTGAACGGTGGTCCGGCCCCTGGGGTTTGCGCTATACTCGCCGCCCTTTTTTGACTCACCTGCCAGGCGATTTCCCATGACCCACCAGGCCGCCGAAGTCGCGAAACGCCGCACTTTCGCCATTATTTCCCACCCCGATGCCGGTAAAACCACTATCACCGAGAAGCTCTTGCTGATGGGCAAGGCAATCGCGGTGGCCGGCACGGTGAAATCCCGCAAATCCGACCGCCATGCCACCTCCGACTGGATGGAAATGGAAAAACAACGGGGTATCTCCATTACCACGTCGGTCATGCAGTTCCCGTATCGCGACCACATGGTCAACCTGCTCGATACCCCGGGCCACGAAGACTTCTCCGAAGACACCTACCGCACCCTGACCGCGGTGGACTCGGCGTTGATGGTCCTCGACGGCGGTAAAGGCGTCGAGCCACGTACCATTGCGCTGATGGACGTGTGCCGTCTGCGTGACACGCCCATCGTCAGCTTCATCAACAAACTCGACCGCGACATCCGCGACCCGATCGAACTGTTGGACGAAATCGAAGCCGTCCTGAAGATCAAGGCTGCGCCTATCACCTGGCCGATCGGTTGCTATCGCGACTTCAAGGGCGTGTACCACCTGGCCGACGACTACATCATTGTCTACACCGCCGGCCACGGTCATGAGCGCACCGAAACCAAGATCATCGAGAAACTCGACTCCGACGAAGCCCGCGCCCACCTGGGTGACGAGTACGACCGCTTTGTTGATCAGCTGGAACTGGTGCAGGGCGCCTGTCATGAGTTCAACCAGCAGGAATTCCTCGACGGCCAGTTGACCCCGGTGTTCTTTGGTACGGCCCTGGGCAACTTCGGTGTCGACCATGTGCTGGACGCCGTGGTGGATTGGGCTCCACGCCCATTGGCCCGTGTCGCCAACGAGCGCACCGTAGAACCGGTCGAAGAGAAATTCACCGGCTTCGTGTTCAAGATCCAAGCGAACATGGACCCAAAACACCGCGACCGTATCGCCTTCATGCGCATCTGCTCCGGCAAATACGAAAAAGGCATGAAGATGCGCCACGTGCGTACCGGCAAGGACGTACGCATCGGCGACGCCTTGACGTTCTTCTCCTCCGAGCGTGAACAGCTCGAAGAAGCCTACGCCGGCGACATCATCGGCCTGCACAACCATGGCACCATCCAGATCGGCGACACCTTCACCGAAGGCGAAGCCCTGGGCTTCACCGGTATCCCGCACTTCGCCCCGGAACTGTTCCGTCGCGTTCGCCTGCGCGACCCCCTGAAATCCAAGCAACTGCGCCAGGGCCTGCAGCAATTGGCGGAAGAGGGGGCCACCCAAGTGTTCTTCCCGGAGCGCAGCAACGACATCATCCTCGGCGCCGTCGGCGTGCTGCAGTTCGATGTGGTCGCCAGCCGCTTGAAAGAGGAATACAAGGTGGAGTGCTCGTATGAGCCGATCACCGTGTACTCCGCACGCTGGATCGATTGCAGCGATAAGAAGAAGTTGGAAGAGTTCTCCAACAAGGCTGTGGAAAACCTCGCGGTCGACGGCGGTGGTCATCTGACTTACCTGGCGCCGACGCGGGTGAACCTGGCGTTGATGGAAGAGCGCTGGCCGGATGTGAAATTCCGTGCGACCCGTGAGCACCATTAAGGTCTGAGCGGTAAAGAAAAGGGCGAAGCTGTTATGGCTTCGCCCTTTTTTGTGGCGAGAGTGGCGTATCGGGTCTAGTTTTTTGGGTGCAGGATTTATCCACTGACTGAAAAGGAAAGCGCTGTGCCTAGTGTCAAACGCGTCATCTGCTGGATGCTGTTAGCCGGTCTGGGGCTGTCCACGATCCCGGCACTGGCGGGCGCTGGAACTGCGCAATGGAAAGACACCGGCCCGGTCACCAAGAAAAAGCAACAAGAGGTCAACTCCGGCAGTTGGAAACCCCAAGCCCAGCCCGCGCCGAAGGAAGACCAGGAAAACCCCTACAACGAGGGTGAGGACAGTGAAACCTACGACGACGGCGAAACCTGACGCCTGGCGCAAACCCGGCATTGGGACTAGCGTCAAGGCTGGCAGCGGTAAACGGCTGTCGCGTGGGATCTACCTACTGACTGGACGGAATCAACCATGAGTATTTTTCAACGTGTAGTGCTGTTGATAAAGGTGCTGGTGCTGTTGTCGTTGGGGATGTCGTCGGCCTGGGCGCATAACCCGGTGAAGAGCGGTGTTGTGTCGTCGGGGCATAGCCAGGATTTGCAACTGGCCAAGTCCGAGGCGGAGCCTGGCGACAAGGGTCAGGGTGGCAGCGAGGACGACGATGACTCCAGCACCGACGAACCGGACAGCGATGATCCGGACGCTGAAGGCGACAGCCAGACGTAGTCACAGCCAGAAACGAAACCGCCCGGTTAGCCGGGCGGAGTCAGCTATGTGCTCGCTGTGTTTCGATCAGAACGATGTAGTGACCGAGGCGAAGTAAGCGCGGCCGGGTTCGTTGTAGGTCTGGGCACCTGCGTCCTCGGCATTGCCTTTGCGATACAGGCGCTTGTCCAGCAGGTTGTTGATACCGATGCGTACGCTGAGGTTTTTGTTGAACTCATAACCGCTGCTCAAGCCCATCAACCCGTACGGGTCGACATCCTGTTGGGCGCTGCGATCGTAGCTACTGGCGTTGCGTGAGTTGAGCGTCGGCGATTCCTGCTTGCCGTAATAGGTACCGCTGACCTGGAACGAAAGTTTGTCGGTGGCTTGCCAGTCCAGCGTGGTGTTGACGGTGTACTTGGGAATGATGCTCAGCGGCTCGCCGGTGTCTTTGTCCTTGGAATCAATCATGTAGGTCAGGTTGGTGTTCCAGTCCAGATCGTTGCGCAGGCTCACGAACAGGTTGCCCTCGACCCCCTGCACCAGAGCCGGCCCGCTGTTTTCCCATTGCAGGACGCGACGGCCATTGGCCAGGCGGAACGCCGCCTCGTTGCTGGCATTGATCTTGTTCTTGTAGTCATTGCGGAAGTAGGTCGCGCTGGTGCGCCAGGTGCCCTTGTCGTAGGCCAGGCCGATTTCCTTGTTGACGCTGATTTCCGGCTTCAGGTCCCGATTACCCACCAGGTAGCAGCCCCCCAGGTTGGCTTCGCTGGCGTTGCATCCGTTGCCACGGCTGTACAGCAAGTAGTTCGGGTTCGACTGGTACAGGTTGGGCGTCTTGTACGCCCGGGCGATACCGCCCTTGAGGCTCAACTCGTCGGTCAACTGGTGCGAGGCGTTGAGGCTGGGGCTCCAGTTGCCGCCAAACTCTTCGTGATCGTCGAAGCGCAGGCCGGGGGTGACGATGGTCTTGCTGCCCAACTCGATGTTGTCCTCGGCAAACAGTGCGTAGCTCGACGCGGTGGTCTTGGTGCTGTTGCGACTGACACCGGGGATGCCAGGCACGCCGCCGGTGCCCGGGTCATAGGTTTGCGGGCGCAACGAGCCCGGATCGTTCATCGACTCATAGAGGTATTCACTGCCCAGCGTCAGCACCTGCTCGGCGCCAAAGCTCAGTGGCAGGTTGACCTCTGCCGTAGCCCGGGTGTTGCGCAGGCGCGATTCGAAACGGCCTGCCGTGGCGGAAGGCGCGCCTTCGCCGGAGCCGGCCAAGCCTTCATTGAGACGCTCGTTGCGGGTCAGGTCGTGAGTCAACGAGGCGAGGGTGGAACCCCAGTCAAATTCGCCGCGGTGAGTGGCGGAAAAGCTGCTGCGTTGGATCACACTGGTTTCCTTGCCCACCAGGCTGTCCACGAAGGTGCCACCGCCGTTGAGCATGGTGTCGCCGGCGAAGATGTTGCCCTGGCGGCTGTAGCTGGCTTCCAGGTCGAGGGTTTGCTCCGGGGTGAATTGCCAACTCAACAAGCCGTTGACGTCTTTGTTGCGCACGCCTTCGCGGCCGGCCACCAGCGAGTCGGCCGTCGCTTGCTCGGTGCGGTTGATGTCGGAATCGTCGGCGTCGGTCTTGCTCAGGCCGCCGTAGACGCGAAACGCCAGGGAGTCGGTCAACGGGCCGCTGAGGTTGAAGTTGGTGCGCTTACTCGCGCCTTCGGCGTCGTCTTCGGGAAATGAGGTGTAGGCGGTCAGCGAGCCGTGCAATTGGTCGGTCGGTCGCTTGGTGATGATGTTGACCACCCCGCCCATGGCGCCCGAGCCGTAACGGGCGGCGGCCGGACCGCGCAGGATTTCGATGCGTTCGACTTCTTCGGCCGGCACCCAGTTGGTTTCGCCACGGGTGTCGCGGTCACCGCTCCAGCCGTAACGCACGGCGTTGCGTGAGGTCGACGGCTTGCCATCGATCAGGATCAGGGTGTTTTCCGGGCCCATGCCGCGCAGGTCGATCTGACGGTTGTTGCCACGGCTGCCGCTGGAACTGTTGCCGGTCAGGTTGACGCCCGGCTCGCGACGGATGATGTCCGACAGGTCATTGGTGGGCGGGCGCTTCTTGATGTCCTCGGCAGTGATGATCGACACGCCGGGGGCTTGTTTGAGTTCTTCTGCCGCCGTCCCGAGTACGCGGGTGACTTCCAGCTCCAAGGCCTGTGGCGTGCCGTCTACGGGGAGGTCTGTCGCTTCGATCGGTACTTTGTCGCGTTCTGTTTCCACGGTATCCGCCAGCAGGGCAGGCGAGGAGAAGGCAGCGATAAACGCCAGGGAGAAATGGCTGAGCCTGAATCGAGACGACATGTCCACAAAGTCCTTTAGGGAGGGGCAGTTGAACGAGATGCGCCTGAGTCGCCGTCTTGCAGCGAACGTGTCTTCAGGCGCTCTCCATGCGCCGGAATGGTATTGATTCTCAAATAAAAGTAAATTGCATT
Organism: Pseudomonas sp. TWR1-1-4; assembly: GCF_049897165.1. Classification (NCBI taxonomy): domain Bacteria; kingdom Pseudomonadati; phylum Pseudomonadota; class Gammaproteobacteria; order Pseudomonadales; family Pseudomonadaceae; genus Pseudomonas; species Pseudomonas sp. TWR1-1-4. The sequence continues at coordinate 159,878 of NZ_JAFCVS010000007.1, forward strand.
TACAATCTATACACTTTCAAAATAGTGTTTTTCTCATGTTTTCAAGGCGCAAGCCCCCTAGAACCAAGGGATTTGAATGTGTGTTTTTTGTTACAAATTGATCGTTGAGCCGCTGCGACCTCCCCTGCCTGACGCTCTGTTTGCGCCCCACAAAAACGAAAAAGCCCCTCCGGCCAGACTGATGCGCAATCTGGCGGGAAGGGCTGTGGAACGCTGTGAAACTGAGCTTAAGCCACGAACTGCTCCGCATAGTGGCAAGCCACCTGACGGTTATCCAACGCACGCAGCTGCGGCTCTTCGCTGCTGCACCGCGCGGTCGCATACGGGCAGCGCTTATGGAAGGCGCAGCCAGGCGGCGGGTTCAGCGGGTTGGGCAGTTCGCCGACAATCTTGATCTTCGGCTTGTTCGGGTCCGGGTGGATGGTCGGGGTGGCCGACAGCAGCGCCTGGGTATAGGGGTGCAGCGGGCGTGCGTAGATGTCTTCCTTGGGGCCCACTTCCACCGGGCGGCCGAGGTACATCACCATCACGTCATCGGCGACGTGCTGCACCACCGCCAGGTTGTGGGAGATGAACACGTAGGCCGTGTTGAACTCCTGCTGCAGGTCCATGAACAGGTTGAGCACCTGGGCCTGGATCGACACGTCCAGTGCGGAGGTGGGTTCATCCGCCACCAGCACTTTGGGTTGCAGCATCATGGCGCGGGCCAGGGCGATTCGCTGGCGCTGGCCACCGGAGAACATGTGCGGGTAGCGCTGATAGTGCTCGGGGCGCAGGCCCACTTGCTTCATCATCGCCTGCACTTTCTCGCGGCGTTCGGCGGCGGACAGGTTGGTGTTGATCAGCAGCGGCTCGCCGAGTTGATCACCGACTTTCTGGCGTGGGTTCAGCGAGGCGTACGGGCTCTGGAACACCATCTGCACGTCTTTGCGCAGTTGCTTGCGCTGGGCCTTGTCGGCGCCGGCCACTTCCTGGCCGGCGATTTTCAAGGAGCCGGAAGACGGCTCTTCAATCAATGTGAGCGCACGGGCCAAGGTGGATTTGCCGCAACCCGACTCGCCTACCACTGCGAGGGTCTTGCCGGCTTCCAGCTCAAAGGACACGCCATTGAGTGCACGCACCAACGCGTGTCCCTTGAACAGGCCACGGGACACTTCGTAGTGACGGGTCAGGTCGCGGGCGGTAAGAACGACGGCCATTACGCCACCTCCTGGTTCAAGGGGTAGAAGCAGCGCGCAAGGCTGTTGGTTTTTGGATCAAGCCCCGGACGCTGGGCACGGCAGGAATCCTGCACATACGGGCAGCGCGGTGACAGCAGGCAACCCTGCGGGCGGTCATAACGACCTGGAACGATACCTGGCAGCGTCGCCAAACGCGTGGCGCCGAGGCTGTGCTCGGGGATCGCCTTGAGCAGCGCTTCGCTGTACGGGTGCGCCGGAATGTCGAACAGTTGCGGCACCTGGCCGACCTCAACCGCCTGGCCTGCGTACATCACGCACACACGCTGGGCGGTTTCCGCCACGACTGCAAGGTCGTGAGTGATCAGCACCAGGCCCATGTTCTGTTCTTTCTGCAAGGCCAGCAGCAGTTCCATGATCTGCGCCTGGATGGTGACGTCCAGCGCCGTGGTCGGTTCGTCCGCGATCAGCAGTTTCGGCTCGCCGGCAATCGCCATGGCGATTGCCACACGCTGGCTCATGCCGCCGGACAGTTGGTGCGGGTAGGCATCCATACGGCTGGCAGCGCCTGGGATCTCCACTTTTTCCAACAGTTCGATGGCACGCTTGCGCGCTTGTTTGCCGGACATTTTCAGGTGCAGGCGCAGCACTTCTTCAATCTGGAAACCCACGGTGTAGCTGGGGTTCAGCGCGGTCATCGGGTCCTGGAACACCATCGCCAGGTCTTTGCCGACGATCTGGCGGCGCTGGCGGTTGCTCAGCTTGAGCATGTCCTTGCCGTCGAAGTTCAGCGCGTCGGCGGTGACGATGCCGGGATGCTCGATCAGGCCCATCAGCGCCATCATGGTCACGGATTTACCCGAACCCGACTCGCCAACGATCGCCAGTACTTCGCCTTTGTCGACCGAAATGTCGAGGCCATCGACCACCGGAACGGCGGTCTTGTCGCCGAAGCGCACGTTGAGATTCTTGATTTCTAACAGTGACATGGGAATCTCCTCAGGCGGCGTTCTTGAGTTTCGGGTCCAGCGCATCGCGCAGGCCGTCGCCCATCAAGTTGATTGCCAGCACGCTGAGCAAAATGGTCAAACCAGGCAGGCTCACCACCCACCAAGCGCGTTCGATGTAGTCACGGGCCGAGGCCAGCATGGTGCCCCACTCCGGGGTTGGCGGTTGTACGCCAAGGCCGAGGAAGCCCAGGGCCGCGGCATCGAGGATCGCCGAGGAGAAGCTCAAGGTGGCCTGGACGATCAGCGGCGCCATGCAGTTGGGCAGCACGGTGATGAACATCAGGCGTGGCAGGCCGGCGCCGGCGAGGCGGGCGGCGGTCACGTAGTCACGGCTCAGTTCGCCCATCACCGCAGCGCGGGTCAGACGGACGTAGGACGGCAGCGATACGATGGCGATGGCGATCACGGTGTTGATCAGGCCAGGGCCGAGGATCGCGACGATGGCAACGGCCAGCAGCAGCGAGGGCAAGGCCAGCATGATGTCCATCAGACGCATGATGGTCGGGCCGAGCAGGCGCGGGAAGAACCCGGCGAACAGGCCCAGCAGGATCCCCGGAATCAGCGACATCACCACCGACGACAAACCGATCAGCAAGGACAGGCGCGAGCCCTGGATCAGGCGCGAGAGCAGGTCACGGCCCAGTTCATCGGTGCCGAGCAGGAATTGCATCTGCCCACCTTCCAGCCAGGCCGGCGGGGTCAGCAGGAAGTCGCGGTATTGCTCGCTTGGGTTATGCGGTGCAACCCACGGGGCAAAGATCGCGCAGAACACGATCAGCAACATGAACAGTAGGCCGGCAACCGCGCCTTTGTTCTTGGAGAAGGCTTGCCAGAATTCTTTGTACGGGGACGGGTACAGCAGGCTTTGATCGACTGCTGACACTTGAGTAGGTGTGGTCATGGTCATGATCTCAGCGCTGGTGACGGATGCGTGGGTTGGCGAAGCCGTAGAGGATATCCACCACGAAGTTCACCAGGATCACCAGGCAGGCGATCAGCAGGATGCCGTTCTGCACCACCGGGTAGTCCCGCGCGCCAATGGCTTCGATCAGCCATTTGCCGATGCCGGGCCAGGAGAAGATGGTTTCGGTCAAAACCGCGCCGGCCAGCAGGGTGCCGACTTGCAGGCCGACCACGGTCAATACCGGAATCAGCGCGTTACGCAGGCCGTGCACGAACACCACACGCGCCGGCGACAGGCCCTTGGCCTTGGCGGTGCGGATGTAGTCTTCGCGCAGTACTTCGAGCATCGACGAACGGGTCATTCGCGCGATCACCGCCAGCGGGATGGTGCCCAGCACGATGGCCGGCAGGATCAGGTGGTGCAGGGCGTCGAAGAAGGCGTCCGGCTCGTCAGCCAGCAGGGTGTCGATCAGCATGAAGCCGGTGCGTGGCTCGATGTCGTAGAGCAGGTCGATCCGCCCGGAAACCGGGGTCCAACCCAGGCTGACCGAGAAGAACATGATCAGGATCAGGCCCCACCAGAAGATCGGCATCGAATATCCCGCCAGGGAGATGCCCATCACCCCATGGTCGAACAGGGATCCTCGCTTGAGTGCCGCGATCACCCCGGCCAACAGGCCCAGGATACCGGCGAACAACAGGGCGGCCATGGACAGTTCCAGGGTCGCGGGGAAGAGGGCGGTGAATTCAGTCCACACGCTGGTGCGGGTACGCAGTGATTCGCCAAGGTCGCCCTGGGCAAGTTTGCCGACGTAATCCAGGTATTGCGCATACAGCGGCTTGTTAAGGCCAAGGCGTTCCATTGCCTGTGCGTGCATCTCGGGGTCGACGCGCCGCTCGCCCATCATGACTTCGACGGGGTCGCCAGGGATCATGCGAATCAACGCAAACGTGAGCAACGTTATGCCGAAAAACGTGGGGATCAGTAACCCCAGTCGGCGGGCAATAAAGCTAAACATCTTGTCGTGTACCTCAATCAGCCGGTTAGGCAGGTTCGGCACCGTCAGTGTCGACGGTGCCGAGCGTTTTTCTTATTTACTTCACCTGGGTGGTGGCGAAGTTATTTGTAGTCAGAGGGCTTTGGGTATAACCCTCGACGTTTTTACGCATGGCGGTGAACATTTTCGGGTAAGCCATGGGAATCCACGGTTGGTCCTTGTCGAAAACGTCCATTGCTTGTTCATAGAGTGCAGCGCGCTGGGTGGGTTCAGCGATGGCGCGCGCCTTGTCGATCAAGTCTTGAAACTCCTTGTTACACCAGCGGGCGTAGTTTTCGCCGTTTTTCGCCGCATCGCAACTCAAGTTAGGGGTGAGGAAGTTATCCGGGTCCCCGTTATCCCCCGCCCAGCCGGCGGAGACCATGTCATGTTCGCCATTCTTGGCGCGCTTGAGCATTTCGCCCCATTCCATGACTTTGATGTTCACTTTCAGGCCGATTTGCGCCAGGTCCGCCTGCATTCTCTGGGCGCCGAGCATCGGGTTGGGGTTGGTCGGGCCGCCGCCGTTGCGGGTGAACAGGGTGAACTCGGTGCCTTCCGGTACGCCGGCTTCCTTGAGCAGGGCACGGGCCTTGTCCAGGTCACGGGGCGGGTTCTTCAGCTTGTCACTGAAGCCCAGCAGGGTTGGCGGGTAAGGCCCGGTGGCGTCGATCGCGTTGCCTTTGCCGTACAGGGATTCGTTGTAGCCTTTCTTGTCGAACGCGATGTTGATCGCGTGACGCACCCGCGCGTCGCTCATGTACTTGTGGGTGGTGTTCAGGGCGGTATAGGCGGTGGTCATGGCTGCCAGTTCCGCCACCTTCAGGTTCGGGTCGGCCTTCATGCTCGGCACGTCATCCGGTTTCGGATACAGCGCGATCTGGCATTCGTTGGCCTTGAGCTTTTGCAGGCGCACGTTGTTGTCGGTGGTGATGGCCAGAATCAGCGGGTCTGCCGGCGGCTTGCCACGGAAGTAGTCCGGGTTGGCCTTGAAGCGCACCTGGGCGTCTTTCTGGTAGCGGGTGAAGATGAACGGGCCGGTGCCGATGGGCTTGGCGTTCAGGTCATCGGTCTTGCCGGACTTGAGCAACTGGTCGGCGTATTCGGCGGAGTGAATCGAGGAAAACGCCATGGCCAGGTCGGCCAGGAACGGTGCTTCAGGGCGGGTCAGGGTGAAGACCACGGTGTGGTCATCGGTCTTCTCTACGCTCTTGAGCAGTTCCTTGAAACCCATGCTTTCAAAGTACGGGTAGCCCACGTTGGACTTGTTGTGCCACGGGTGGTTCGGGTCCAGCTGGCGCTGGAAGCTCCAAAGCACGTCGTCGGCATTCAGGTTGCGCGTGGGTTTGAAGTAATCGGTGGTGTGGAACTTGATGTCGTCACGCAGGTGGAAGGTGTAGGTCAGGCCATCGGCGCTGATCTCGGGCAGGTCTTTGGCCAGCGCGGGGATCACTTCGGTGGTGCCGGGCTTGAAGTCCACCAGGCGGTTGAACATGGTTTCAGCAGCGGCGTCAGCGGTCACGGCCGTGGTGTACAGGACCGGGTCAAAACCTTCCGGGCTGGCTTCGGTGCAGACCACCAGTGGTTTGGCCGAAACGCCGATCGCCACGCTCAACAGCGCGGCAGCCATGGCGGCTTGTAGTGGGAGCAATTTCATTCGGAGCCCTCTGCAATCGATGGGACCAGACAAGCGTAAACGGCGAGCTCGTCCTGAGCCCGCCGTCTACCTGGCGCTAATTAAAGGATGTTGAACGGAACAGTGGTCACCAGACGGAACTCTTTGATGCTGCCGTCCGATTGGAACTCGCTGCCACGGTGCTCAACATACGTTGCGCGCACGGTAGTAGCCTTGAGTGGGCCGCTCTGGATGGCGTAAGAACCACCGATACCGTATTCCTGGTGTTTTTCGCCGTCTTGGCTCTGGATGCCGTCGTAGGCGAACTTGGCCCGACCGTTGTTGCCGGTGTAGTGAGTGCCGTCGATGCCCCAGCCACGCGCCGAGTAGATATTGAACTTCAAGCCTGGCACGCCGTATTCGGCCATGTTGATGCCGTAGGCAACCTGGAAGGATTTCTCGTTCGGACCGTTGAAGTCAGAGGTCAGGGAGTTGGCCAGGTAGATGCCGTTGGTTTCGTGCAGGTAGTCGAAGTACTCGTTACCGTTCACTTGCTGGTAGGAGAAGGTCAGGCTGTGAGCCTGGTGGGCCAGGCCCAGGGACAGGGAGAAGGTATCGTTGTCGATTTCCCCCATCTCTTTTTTGCCTTCATCGACCGTCTTGTAGTAGTTGAAGCCGGTGGTCAGCGCCAGTTGCTGTGCATCACCCAGCTCGTGTGTTGCGCCGAAGTAGTACTGGTTCCAGAAGTCCTTCACGTTGGCGCCGAAGACGCTGACTTTCAGGCTTTTCAGCGGCTGGTAGTTCAGGCCCAGGGTGGACACCTTGTCGGTTTCCGCGCCATTGCCGTATTCGCTACGGAATTTCGACAGGCTCTGTTCGCTACGTGGCGAAACGCGGTCAAACACGCCGCCCTGGAACGACAGGTTGCTGAACTCTTCGCTGTTGAAGCTCACACCTTCAAAGCTCGAAGGCAGCGCACGGTTGCCGATGGTGTCGACGATGCCGCTGCTGAAGTTCTGACGACCGGCGGTCAACGTGGTGTTCGACACACGGAACTGCACGTTGGCCAGGCCCAGTTTGCTCCATTGGCCGACTGCATCACCATCGGAGTCAGCCAGGGTACGGTTGGAGCCGCCTTTGATATCACGCTTGCTACGGTCCAGGACCACGGCGTTGTACACCGCCAATTCAGTCTTGACGCCTACGGTGCCCTGGGTGAAACCCGAGCTGGCGTTGATGATGGTGCCTTGTACCCAGTTGGTACGGTTACGGTCGGTCAGGGTCTGGCCGTGCTTTTTGTATGCGAAGGTGCCGCCACGGTATTTGCTTTCGTGGGAGTACCAGTTGCGGGTAGTGCCGCCCAGGCTGAAGTCTTCGATAAAGCCCTTGGCCTCGCTTTGAGCGCTGGTGCCGGCCAGTGTGGTCGGCACGAAGTCCTGGCTGACGGATTCAGCGTAGGCGGTGGCCGTGATGCTGCTGATGGCCAGGGCCAGAAGCGCTTTGCTGCTCAGTTTCATGGATGAAGCTCCTTTGGTTCTCTTTTTAATGCCGGTCTTTTTTGGTGATCCGGCTATTGGGTGTGTAACTCGTTCAAGCTCATGCAAACGTTTGGCGTAGGAAAAATCCCAACAAAAGGCCGCGCGTTTGCAGCAAGGCGGGGGTCGCCCTGCGCAATCCGGTTATTTTCTTATGGGGTGATACTGACGCCCGAGAACACGTTGCGGCCGAAGGGGCTGACCTTGAAACCTTCGACTTTGGCGCTTAACGGCTGGTTGACCGTCGAGTGGGCGACTGGCGTGATCGGCACCTGCTGCTTGAGCAGTTGCTGCGCCTGTTTGTAGAGAACAGTCCTTTGTTCGCGGTCGGTCACGACCTTGGCTTGCTTGATCAGCTTGTCGTACGCCGGGTCACACCACATGGAGTAGTTGTTCCCGCCAATGGCGTCACAGCTGTAGAGGGTGCCCAGCCAGTTGTCCGGGTCACCGTTGTCACCGGTCCAGCCGATCAGGCTTACATCGTGCTCACCGTTCTTGGTGCGCTTGATGTACTCGCCCCACTCGTAGCTGACGATCTTGACCTTGAGGCCGATCTTGGCCCAGTCGCTTTGCAGCATCTCGGCCATCAGCTTGGCGTTGGGGTTGTACGGGCGTTGTACCGGCATCGCCCACAGGGTGATTTCGGTGCCTTCTTTCACGCCGGCGGCCTTGAGCAATTCCTTGGCTTTTTCCGGGTTGTAGGCGGCGTCCTTGATGCTGTCGTCGTAGGACCACTGCGTCGGTGGCATGGCGTTGACCGCCAATTGCCCCGCGCCCTGGTACACGGCGTTCAGGATGCTCTGCTTGTTCACCGCCATGTCCAGCGCCTGGCGCACTTCGAGCTGGTCGAACGGCTTGTGGCGCACGTTGTAGGCGATGTAGCCCAAGTTGAAGCCGGGCTTGGTCAGCAGTTGCAGGTTCGGGTCGGCCTTGAGGGCATCGACGTCAGCCGGGCGCGGATGCAGGGTCACCTGGCATTCGCCGGCCTTGAGCTTTTGCACTCGCACCGAAGCGTCGGTGTTGATGGCGAAGATCAGTTGGTCCAGTTTGACCTTGCTCGGGTCCCAGTACTGTTTGTTGGCTACATAGCGGATCTGTGAATCTTTCTGATAGCGCTGGAACACGAAGGGGCCAGTGCCGATCGGCTTCTGGTTGATATCACTCGGTTTGCCATCCTTGAGCAACTGCTCGGCGTATTCGGCCGAGAGGATCGCGGCGAAGCTCATGGCGATGTTCTGGATAAACGCGGCGTCGACCGTGTTCAGGGTCATCACCACGGTGTGCGGGTCGGTTTTCTCGACCTTGGCAATGTTCTTGTTCAGGCTCATCCCGTTGAAGTACGGAAACTCGGTGGGGTAGGCCTTGCGAAACGGATGGTCGGCGTCAAGCATGCGGTTGAAGGTGAACAGCACGTCGTCGGCGTTGAAATCCCGCGTTGGCTTGAATTCCTTGTTGCTGTGGAATTTCACCCCTTCGCGCAGGTGAAAGGTGTAGGTCAGGCCATCTGGCGAAATATCCCACTTGGTTGCCAGCGCAGGTACGACACCGGTCTCGCCCTTTTCAAACTCAACCAGGCGGTTGTACAGCGGTTCGGCCGCATCGTTATCGGTGGCGGTGGTGTATTGCGCGGTGTCAAAGCCTGCCGGGCTGCCTTCCGAGCAGAACACCAGGCTCTTTTTGTCGGCGGCATAGCCCATCGTGGCCGCAGCCAACAGGCTGGTGCCAAAAATTGCGGATAGAACGGTGGTATGGCGCATGACGATCCCGATCCTTGTTTGTAATTGTCATCAGCGAGCAACCCCCCTGGCGTACGGCCAGGGGAACATCACTGATCCCACACGCAGCAAGTGCCTTTCCGTGTTAGCAGCCTCTGCTGTCCTACGACGTTATGGGTCTCGGACTTCGCAGTAAATGCGCCAAATCGGATTGACCTTGTAGGCAACGGCGTCGCGCTTCGCAGTTCATTGCTGTAGGACGCAACGATTACGGGCGTGGTCTGTTTCCTATGGTCCAGGCGGATGCAATAACGGCGACGTTAGGAAACGTCGCCGTCAATGATCCTTACTTGCCGCTGACGCTCACGCCGTAGAAGGAGTTCAAGCCAAACGGGCTGATCTTGAAGTCCTGCACGGTGGAACGCATGGGTTGATACACCGTCGAGTGCGCGATAGGTGTCATCGGGACAGCATCTTTGAGGATGTGTTGCGCCTGCTTATACAGCTCGGTGCGTTTGGCGACGTCCGACGTAGCCTTGGCTTCTTTTACGATGCCGTCGAATTTCTTGTCGCACCATTTGGAGAAGTTGTTACCAGACAGCGAATCACAGCCGAACAGCACGTTCAGCCAGTTGTCCGGGTCACCATTGTCACCGCTCCAGCCAATGATCATGGCCTGGTTCTCGCCACCTTTGGAGCGTTTGATGTACTCGCCCCACTCGTAGCTGGTGATCTTCACGTTGAGACCGATCTTCTTCCAGTCGTTCTGCAGCATTTCAGCCATCAGCTTGGCGTTCGGGTTGTACGGACGCTGAACCGGCATGGCCCACAGAACGATTTCGGTCCCTTCCTTGACGCCGGCTTCCTTGAGCAGCGACTTGGCTTTCTCAGGGTCGTACTTGGCGTCCTTGATGGTGGTGTCATACGACCATTGGGTCGGTGGCATGGCGTTGACGGCCAGTTGGCCGGCGCCCTGGTAGACGGAGTCGATGATTTGCTGCTTGTTCACCGACATGTCCAGCGCCTGGCGTACGCGCAGGTCAGCCAGTGGGTTTGGCTGGTCGCTGCCCTTGATCTTGTCCATGACGTTGTAGGCGATGTAGCCCAGGTTGAAACCGGCTTGGTGCGGCAGTTTCAGGTCCTTGTCATCGCCCAGCGCCTTGAGGTCGGCTGGACGTGGGAACAGGGTTATCTGGCATTCGTTTTTCTTCAGCTTCTGGATACGCACCGACGGGTCGGTGGTGATGGCGAAGATCAGGTTGTCGATCTTCACGTCGTCAGGTTTCCAGTAGTCCTTGTTGCCGGTGTAACGGATGTTCGAGTCTTTCTGGTAGCTCTTGAACACGAACGGGCCAGTGCCGATCGGCTTCTGGTTGATGTCGGCAGGCTTGCCTTCCTTGAGCAGTTGGGCGGCGTATTCAGCCGACTGGATCGACGCGAAGCTCATCGCCAGGTTCTGGATGAAAGCGGCGTCCACCGTACCAAGGGTGAACTTGACGGTGTGTTCGTCGACTTTTTCGATGTTCTTGATGTTGGTGTCCATCCCCATGTCCGTGAAGTACGGGAACTCGGTGGGGTAGGCTTTGCGGAACGGATCGTCTTTGTTGATCATGCGGTTGAACGTGAACAGCACGTCATCGGCATTGAAGGTACGGGTCGGCTTGAAGTACGAGGTGGTGTGGAACTTGACGCCATCACGCAGGTGGAAGGTGTAGGTCAAGCCATCCGGGGACACGTCCCAGCTGGTGGCCAGCCCAGGAATCACAGCGGTGCCGCCGCGTTCGAACTGGGTCAGGCGGTTGAACATGGTTTCGGCCGAGGCATCGAAGTCTGTTCCGGTGGTGTACTGGCCTGGGTCGAAACCGGCCGGGCTCCCTTCGGAGCAGAACACCAGGTTAGTCGCCGCTTGGGCGAAAGGAGCTGCGGCCATAAGGCCAGCGCTAACAATTAACGGAATGACTGCGTGTTTAAGCATGTTGGCCTCATGATTTGTTGTCATTTTTGGTGGTGAGGGCGACCTCGTGAGTCGGCCTGCGGATACTTATGCAGGCGCCATACCCATTGCAAGATGCTGAACCGTTGCGAGGGTGAAACAGTGGTACGAACGTACAGGAATGTCGCAATTATGAAAGTTTGTACATATTTGCGCATATTTCGAGGGTTTTTTCGGTGCAGAAGGCGCACCAAAAATGACCAACCGAGGCGTCTAGCGCACTCGGTTGGGGCGTTGCTGTTACTTATCTAGACTCACGCCGTAGAACGGTGTCAGCCCAAAGGGGCTGATCTTGAAGTCTTTCACTTCCTTACGCAGCGGCTGGAAAACCGTCGAGTTCGCAATAGGCGTTATAGGTACTTGTTCCTTAAGGATTTTCTGAGCCTGTTGATACCACTTGATGCGCTGCTCGCGGTCATTGCTGACCTTGGCTTGCTGCACCAGCTTGTCGTAGGCCGGGTTACACCATTTGGCGTAGTTGCTGCCCTTGACCGCAGCACAACTGTAGAGCACGCCGAGCCAGTTATCCGGGTCACCATTGTCGCCGGTCCAACCATAAATCATGGCGTCGTGCTCACCGTTTTTGGCCCGCTTGATGTACTCGCCCCATTCATAGCTGACGATATTGGCCTTGATGCCAATCTTTTCCCAATCCTGCTGGATCATCTGTGCCGACATCCGCGCGTTCGGGTTGGAGGCGCGTTGCACGGTCATGGCCCACAGGTTAATGGTAGTGCCGGGTGCAACCCCTGCTTCTTTTAGTAGCGCTTTGGCCTTTGTCGGGTCGTAGGGCGCGTCCTTAATGCTGGGGTCATAAGACCACTGCGCAGGCGGCAATGCGTTTTGCGCCAATTGTCCGGCGCTCTGGTACACGGCCTTGATGATTGCCGGCTTGTCGATCGCCATGTCCAGCGCCTGGCGCACCTTGAGCTGGTCCAACGGCGGATGGGTCACGTTGTAGGCCAGGAAACCCAGGTTGAAACCGGCTTGTTGCAGTACACGCAGGTTCGGGTCCTGTTTCATCACCTCGATATCCGCAGGGCGCGGGTAGCCGCTGACCTGGCATTCGCCGGCCTTGAGCTTTTGCAGGCGCGACGCCGCATCTGGCGTGATGGCGAACACCAGGTTGTCGAGCTTCACATCTTCGGGTTTCCAATACTGTTTATTGGCCACGTAGCGGATCTGCGAATCCTTCTGGTAGCGCTTGAACACAAACGGCCCGGTGCCTACCGGTTTCTGGTTGATCTCTTCGGCCTTGCCTTGCTTGAGCAGTTGCGCGGCGTATTCGGCGGACTGCACCGAGGCGAAGCTCATGGCCAGGTTCTGCACAAACGACGCATCGACGTTGTTCAGATTGAAGCGCACGGTGTGTTCGTCGAGTTTGTCGACGCGCTTGATCGTGGTGTTCAAGCCCATGTCGGTGAAGTACGGCGACTCGGAAGGGTAGGCCTGGCGAAACGGGCTTTGCGCATCCAGCAGGCGATTGAAGGTAAACAGCACATCATCCGCGTTGAAGTCGCGGGTAGGGGTGAAGAAATCGGTGGTGTGGAACTTGACACCATCGCGCAGGTGGAAGGTGTAGGTCAGGCCGTCTTGGGAGATGTCCCAGCTCGTCGCCAGGCCAGGTTCGACTTCGGTGCCGCCGCGCTTGAACTGGGTCAGGCGGTTGAACACGGTTTCGGCCGAGGCATCGAAGTCGGTGCCGCTGGTGTACTGGCTGGGGTCGAAACCGGCAGGGCTGGCTTCGGAGCAATAGACCAGGGTGCTGGCGGCGTGGGCCATTGGCATAAAAGCCAGTAGACCCGCGGCGAGGAGGAGCGGTTTTAAGGCGATTCTTTCCATGGAGACCCCTGAAGTGGCAGGCCTGTATAAACGGCCCAAACGAAAACGGCGGTCACGCAGGTTACCGCCGTTCTGGTTTGTCAGGTAGGGGGAGTTCTCACTTGCGATGTCGGTCTCCTCCCACTCAATGCAGTCCAGTATGTGTTCATATATGTGTTGGAGTAGTTATTTCTATTTGGGTGGGGGCGGATCTGTCGATTGTGTAAGCATTACCCTGCAACTCATTACTTTCACGTATTGTGAATATTCGCGTGCTGGTTATATCTAAATCCCGATTGGGAACCATGCCGTCTTCTGTTTGGAGTTTAAGCACCCATTGGGTAGTGGCCTTGACAGTGTGAGTATTGAGTGCCGGATCATATTCTATCGTAAAATATTTTCTGCCTGCAGAAACGCTGTAGTCCTCTTTCAACGTGGGTGGTGTTAGTTCTACGAAGGCCGGGAACGAAGCCCCTTGGTGAGCAACTTCTGATATACGGGCTCTAAGCTCAGCGTCCGGAATCGTCTCTTCAAATCTTTCAAGCCTTCTTTTTATGGTTTCATCCGCTGACGCTGATTTAAAATCCAGTTCAATTCGTACGGTATTGCCGTTTTCTCTTTTTATGATCGAGTACGTTTCTCGATTCAAGTCAGGCGCAAAGCTTGTAGAGTACCCAGTGTCGGGTTGGGCTTTCTCACCTTCTGTAACGGCGAAATTACCGTCATCGATAACCCAGGAAATGCTGAGCTTTCTTTTTATTTTTGAACCTTCCTCATATACGTCGTCGTTGAATGCATATTGTTTGTTTTCATCTAAATTCAAGTAGTCGTCAAACTTTTCGGCGCCGGAAATTTTCGAGCCTTTGGAATCAATAAAGCGTTCTGAGAACTTTGGAGTGTTTGTTGATTCATGACTGGGAGTTGGCGAAGCAGTGTGTTGCCATGGCCATCTCGCTCCACCTTCTTCCCCTCTTCTATTCCATACACCCATTTTGTCAGGTTTGGCAATAATAGTGCTGCTCACCAACTTTGATCGGTCTTGCGGGTCTGGTACACGAAGCAAGAAATGCTCCCCGTCCCCACCATCAGGCTCATAGGCGGCCAAATACGTTTTCCCTTTATACTGCACTTCTTGCATCCCTGGATAGAATGCAGAGGGGGTGGGAGTAGGATCTACTTTAGGCACGTCCTGCGTTCCGACTGACGCGGCATCGGTATCGTTCGACGTTTTGCGGGCGTGTGCGAGCTCAAAGTCGCGCGTCTCTGAATTGTAATTCCAGCGGTAGTTCTTAGCGGTGGCAGAGGCGGTGGGTAGTTCGCCTATCTCAGCCTCTACCCCAACAGGTGCAAGTTCATGCGCCAATTGCAAGCCTGATATCACCGCTGCGGCATTGCCGCCGACGCGATCATTGGCGGTCATGCCATAGATGGAATCATGGATACCGAAGACAAGATTTCCCGTGTTGCCGACGAGGGGTATGTAACCAAAGGTATTGCCCCACAAGTCCTTCGCGAACTTCCAGTTTTGTTGCGATGAACCAAATACCTCGGTCTGGTCGGACCATACTGCGTTTTTGGCATTCACTTCCTGATATTTGCCTTCAAGACCGGAGCCCAGATTGCCGAATTTCAACAGATAAGCGCTACCTCGCGACTCGGTATAGTTAAATGTCTCCCTCACTGGCACCGCTTTATCGGCGAGGAGGCTGGAGCGTCCTTGGTAGGTGGCATGTGGGTCTACAATTAAATTATTGAGAACATCACAGGCCCTTGGCCAATGAACATCGTGGCCGCCTTGCCTGTCTCTGGCGTTAAAACTGCGCTGCAAATTATCTCGGTTGTTTTTTGCCCAGTTGGCAAAATCGCGGTCACCCTGTATCTCATGGGCTGCGCCGTTCTTCAAATCCAGCATCACGCCCTTATTGGGTCTATGTTCATCATTACCATCAAAGGGGGTGTAGGGAATAAATGCATAGCCTGACAGCGGGTAGCCATAGATATTGGGGATAATGACTTGTCCACTCGTTTGCAGTGTGTGCTTTACGGCCTGTTGCCCAGCAGAACTTAGCTTTTCAAAACTATCTTTATTATTTGCCAGGCTCTGCAGAATTCCACGTACAACATAGGCGTCTGCTTGCCCCGAGCGTTTCGCCAGTGCTCCCGAATCGTCCCGCATGGGCTTTGATACTTCATTTTCCCATTGATTTTGAAGGTTCTTACCCTGCGCCTCCAAGTCCGCGACCTTGCTCCGGTCTTTATTCTCAATTTCCATAAACTGGAAGTCGATCGGTCCCCCTCGCTCTACTTTGTCGTGCGCAAGAGCACCCGCCGCAATTTCCCATGCAAAGTAAGTGCGTTTGTCGGTGTTTGTCAGTGTTTCGGGTTTTCCCTTCCCTACGTAGGAAGTGAAGGTGACCGTGATTTTTTCATGCGGGTCGTATCCAGCCGCCAGCAACCCGCCGCTAAAGTAGCCAGCAGGCTCGAGGAACTGGCGAACCTTCTGGAATTTGATATTGCGTTCGCCTTCGCTACCGCTTTCTATGTTATTGATCTGTGATACAACACGACCGGAATAGGCATTAATACGCTGCGTCCGTTCCTGTTGTGTATAGTTCGGTGTGGGCGCGGAAGTGGTGGCCGATCCATAAATGACCTCCTTGGAGAAATCAAGTTCGTTCTCCGGTGCAGGGGCTGCAATCGGTTTTCGATCCACTGAAACGTTCGCCTCTATCGAATGAGTATTTTTTGCTAAAGGCGAGGCATCAACTTCCCACTTGTAACGATTATGTGCGGGAGCGAGGGTGGTTGGTATTGGAGTGCTGGTGACTGCAAGTGGCGGTAGGGATGACGGATGATTATTCATTATCGGCTCATTAAGTTATGGGTTTCATGAGGTTAAATATTTGGCGCGTTGTATCATGATGCGTTGGTTTATTTTGCGATTGCGCCATCCATAGCCATAGTTGCGTCAAGCCGAACTTTATTTCCGTATTCTGCCAAGGCTGTTTGGATTTATTGGTGACTTTGATTTATGAGTGGATTCTTAATGGTTGGGTGGTTGGGTAAGTAGTAATGGTTCCGCTTTATGCCTTTGATAAAAACGGGAATTTCATTCCTGATATGTATATTGCCGGATGTGACGTACCGACAGTAATAAAAAAAGGCGCAAGCCCGTGGGGGCGCCTTTGCCCTGTTTAAAAAGATGCTGTAATATTTTGATCACGCCGTCGATGCTCAGGGAGATGCAGTCTCCGGTCGCCTCTACTCATAAATATAGTTTCAAGGCTGAGGGGTGAATGTCACAGGCTTATAGGTGAAGGCCCACCACTTACGTGGGCTCCGATAGGGGGTGGTCTTCGCCGGTCTGAAACGTGCAATTTTTTCATCTCATCAATGACATATTTCTCAGTCTCGACTTTAGCGAATTTTGTGATAGTAGAACTAAGGGAGGTGCCTTGCCTTTGCAGGGTTTGGTTATAAGTTTTTCTACTTTGTCAGTGGTGGCTGATTACCAACTGTCCGAGTTGTGCGTCGGTGGGCATAAAATTAGTGATGGGAGGTGGCAGCACAACGGGCTTATGGTCACGCGAGGCTCGCTTTATCATCGAGTGTTCAAGGTTGTTGACTGGGTGCGAGCTAAAAGGACTGACAATGAGTGCGTCTTCGCACAACT
Source organism: Pseudomonas sp. TWR1-1-4 (assembly GCF_049897165.1). Taxonomy (NCBI): domain Bacteria; kingdom Pseudomonadati; phylum Pseudomonadota; class Gammaproteobacteria; order Pseudomonadales; family Pseudomonadaceae; genus Pseudomonas; species Pseudomonas sp. TWR1-1-4. The sequence goes on from NZ_JAFCVS010000007.1 coordinate 176,358, forward strand.
TGAATAATGAGTTTGATGAACGTTGCTGCGTAATGGTTTATTGTTTTGGTGGGGCGCGAAATTTATATAAGTGAGGCGTAAAACCAATATTGGTGGCAGGTTTGCTTAGTGGGGTGTTTCTACGTTCGTGTCGTTAGGCTTGTGTAGCGTTACACGCACTTGGGTGGCCGTAGGCGTGCAGGCAGTTCCATTATGTGTTTATGCTCTCTACAACAAATAGTGTGAAAAAATGCAACCTGCAGTGAGGGCGTGACTTGAATCGAGAGTTAGTTCAGGCGGGTTATAAAAAACGGCGCCAGCTTTCAAGGCTGCGCCGTTTTTTGTCTCCGGGAACGTTACTGGAGCACTTCAATGACGCCATCGGCGCTCATGCTGACTTGGCTGGTGCCGGCTTCGACTTCAGGCGTCGGTGCCGAATCTGCCATGGCTGCTTTCATCATCATGCCGCCGCGAGCGTAAGGCATCGGGTAGCCATTGGTGTTGAAGTTCAGATTAACGATCTTGTACCCCTTGCCGCCCAGTGCATCGGTGGCCAGTTGTGCGCGTGCTTTAAACGCGGCGACCGCGTCCTTGAGCAATGCGTCTTCGCTGGCCTTGCGCGTGGCGTCGGCGATGGCGAAGTCCATGCTGTCCATCTTCAGAGTGTTCAACAGCTCGCCGGTGAGCTTGGAGAGTGCCGGGAAGTCTGCGCTTTCCAGGCGCAGTTCGGCGCGCTCACGCCAGCCGGTGATCTTCTGGTTTTTGCTGTCGTAGATCGGGTAGCTGTTGCGGCTGCCTTGGCGCAGGGTCACGCCTTTGACTTCGCGCGCCTGGCCGAGCGCCTTGTTCATGGTGGTGGTGATTTCAGCGGCGAGCTTGGCTGGGTCGCTGTTCTGGGATTCGGTGTACAGCGTCACGATCATCTTGTCGCGGGCCACCTCCTGGCTGACCTCGGCGCGCAGGGAAATCTGGTTGTAGTTCAGTGCCTCAGCGGCCAGTGCTGGCAGGCTGACCAGCGTGCCGACGCTAAGGGTGAGGGCGGCTGCACTGCGAGTGAAACGAGACATGGAAGCTCCTTGAGATAGTCGTGTTGGGTATGACTGTAGACGGTGGCATCGGGTTCTTCGGGTTTACACATTAGCTACAAGTTGTGATGAGGCCGACGAACGGTCGTTGGTCCGGCCTGCGGCAAAGAGCCACACACGCCGTGCCAGCCGGCCTGCTTCGTTTATACTCCTGCCGATCCGCCTGCAGCGCTCACCGGGAGAGCACATGCTCGCCGCCGTAAAACTGACTTCCGCCACTCGCCAGAACCTCTGGCGCCTGACGTTCATCCGTACCCTGGTCCTGGCCGCACAGGCTGGCTCCGTCGGGCTCGCCTATTGGTTCGACCTGCTGCCGCTGCCGTGGCTGCAACTGGGCGTGACCCTCGGTTTCTCCACCGTGCTTTGTGTGTTTACCGCGATCCGATTGCGTACCACCTGGCCAGTCACCGAGCTGGAATACGCCCTGCAATTGGCCTGCGACCTGTTTATCCATAGTGTGTTGCTGTATTTCTCCGGTGGTTCTACCAATCCGTTTGTTTCGTATTACCTGGTGCCACTGACCATCGCTGCCGTGACCTTGCCGTGGCGCTACTCGGTGGTGCTGTCGGGTATCGCCTTGACCCTCTACACCCTGCTGCTGGCGCGGTTCTACCCGCTGCAAACCTTCCCGATCGCTCGGGAAAACCTGCAGATCTACGGGATGTGGCTGAGTTTTGCGCTGTCCGCTGCGGTAATCACCTTCTTCGCCGCCCGCATGGCCGAAGAACTGCGCCGCCAGGAAGAACTGCGCGCCATTCGCCGTGAAGAAGGCCTGCGCGACCAGCAACTGTTGGCCGTCGCCACCCAAGCCGCCGGCGCCGCCCATGAGTTGGGCACACCCTTGGCCACCATGAGCGTGCTGCTCAACGAAATGACCCAGGACCACCACGACCCGGCGCTGCAAGAAGACCTCGGTGTGCTGCGTGAACAGGTCAAGCAGTGCAAGCAGACCTTGCAGCAACTGGTGCGCGCCGCCGAAGCCAATCGCCGCCTGGCGGTGGAAATGCAGGACGTGACCCAGTGGCTCGACGAAGCCCTGAACCGCTGGCACCTGATGCGCCCCGAAGCCAGCTACCGCTTCCACCTGCTGGGCCAGGGCAGCGTGCCGCGCATGGCGCCGCCACCGGACCTGACCCAAGCCCTGCTCAACCTGCTGAACAACGCCGCCGACGCCTGCCCTGAAGGCCTGGGCGTACAGTTGGATTGGGACGCCGAAGACGTGACCATCAGTATTCGAGACCACGGCGCGGGCGTACCGTTGGCCATTGCCGAGCAGATCGGCAAACCCTTCTTTACCACCAAAGGCAAAGGCTTCGGCCTCGGCCTGTTTTTGAGCAAGGCCAGCGTGACCCGCGCGGGCGGCTCAGTGAAGCTCTATAGTCATGAGGAAGGTGGCACGCTCACCGAGCTGCGCCTGCCCCGTGTCGCACGAGGAGATATCGATGAGTGACGAGATCCAAGTCGAAGGCGAAGAACTGCCGCACCTGTTGCTGGTAGATGACGACGCCACCTTTACCCGCGTGATGGCGCGCGCCATGAGCCGTCGCGGTTTCCGCGTCAGCACCGCAGGGTCGGCCGAGGAAGGCCTGACCATCGCCCAGGCCGACCTGCCGGACTACGCCGCGCTCGACCTGAAGATGGACGGCGACTCCGGCCTGGTGCTGCTGCCCAAGCTGCTGGAACTCGACCCGGAAATGCGCGTGGTGATCCTCACCGGTTACTCCAGCATCGCCACCGCCGTCGAGGCGATCAAGCGCGGCGCCTGTAACTACCTGTGTAAGCCGGCGGATGCCGATGACGTACTGGCCGCCTTGCTCTCCGAGCACGCCGACCTGGACACCCTGGTGCCGGAAAACCCAATGTCGGTGGACCGACTGCAGTGGGAACACATCCAGCGCGTGCTGACTGAGCACGAAGGCAACATCTCCGCCACTGCCCGCGCCCTGGGCATGCACCGCCGTACCTTGCAGCGCAAGTTGCAGAAGCGCCCGGTACGCCGCTGAGGCTGATCTGAACAACAGCTGAACAATCTGCTTCAGGCCGCACGGAGCCTCGAACCGATCAACTATGATCGGTTCGAACGCCTGTCACATTTTCTTACAGAGCCTGAACGATGAATCAGAACGCTGAGTATTCCGCGGTCAACGACGCGGTGCGTGGGCAATTTTTACGGCGGGTGTGGGGGTTGATCACGCCTTACTGGCGCAGCGAAGAAAAGGCTAAGGCCTGGCTGCTGCTGTTGGTAGTGCTGGGGTTGTCGCTGTTCAGTGTCGCCGTGTCGGTGTGGTTCAACAGCTGGAACCGTGATTTCTACAACGCGCTGGAAAACAAAGACTACGACGCCTTTACCCATCTGCTGATGTACTTCAGCGTGATTGCGGTGGTGTCGATCGTGACCGGCGTGTTCACCTCCTACCTGCAACAGATGCTCACCATCCGCTGGCGCCGCTGGCTGACGGAAACCTATTTCGCCCAGTGGCTGGGCCACAAGAATTACTACCACCTGGAATACGGTGGTTACACCGACAACCCCGACCAGCGTATCTCCGAAGACCTCAATGCCTTTACCAGCAGCACCCTCACGTTGGGCTTGGGCTTTATCGCCAACCTGGTGAGCCTGGTGTCGTTCTCGGTGATCCTGTGGGGCGTGTCTGGCAGCATCGAAATCTGGGGCATTACCATTCCCGGCTACATGTTCTGGGCGGCGCTGATCTACGCGGTGATTGGCAGTTGGTTGACCCACTTGATCGGTCGAAAACTGATCGGCTTGAGCAATCGCCAACAACGCTTTGAGGCTGACTTGCGTTTCAGCCTGGTGCGTGTGCGGGAGAATGCGGAAAGCATCGCGCTGTTCAATGGCGAGCCCAACGAACATCAGCAATTGAGCGCACGGTTCGGACGGGTGTGGAGCAACTTCTGGAACATCATGCAGCTCAAGAAGCGCCTGAATTTTTTTACTAGCGGTTACTCCCAGATTGCGATCATCTTTCCCTTTGTGGTCGCGGCGCCACGTTACTTTTCCGGCAAGATCGAATTGGGCGTGCTCATGCAGGTGGCCCAGGCGTTTGGCAGTGTGCAGGGCAGCCTGAGCTGGTTTGTCGACGCCTATACGCTGTTGGCCAGTTGGCGCGCTACGTGTGATCGTCTGCTGAGTTTCGGCCAGGCTATGCAGGACAACGAAAGCCGCACCATGGGCATTGGTTTGCAGCATCAGGGCGACGATTTGCAGGTCAAGGACCTGAGCCTGGACCTGGCGGACGGTCGGCATTTGTTGCAAGGCGCCGACCTGACGGTGGCGGAAGGCGAGCGTCTGATGCTCAGTGGGCGTTCCGGCAGTGGTAAGTCGACCTTGCTACGCGCCATGGGCAACCTGTGGCCCAACGGCCACGGCAATATCCGCCTGCCGGCCGAACGTTATCTGTTCCTGCCGCAAAAACCTTACCTGCCGATTGGCACGCTAAAGGCGGTATTGAGTTATCCACAGGCCGACAGCGTTTACCCGGCCGAACGTTATGCACAGGTCCTGGAAACCTGCCGCCTGCCGCATCTGGTGGGCCGGCTGGAGGAGGCCAATCACTGGCAACGCATGCTCTCGCCGGGCGAACAGCAACGCCTGGCCTTTGCCCGCGCGTTGCTGTTCGCGCCGCAATGGCTGTACATGGACGAAGCCACGTCGGCCATGGATGAAGAGGATGAAGCGACGCTGTATCAGGCGCTGATCGATCAGTTGCCGGGGCTGAGCATCGTCAGCGTCGGCCATCGCAGCAGCCTCAAGCGCTTCCATGGGCGGCATGTGCGGATCGAGGGTGGGATGTTGCAAGAACAGCCGCTGGCCTGACGCGGTCCCTGTAGGAGCCGGCTGCGGTGTATGAGGGATCGTGACCCAACAAAAAGCCCGGCTGATCATCGATCAGCCGGGCTTTTTAGTGTTTGAAGAGTGAGTTACTTCTTCAAACCGTAATGCTCATCCAGCATGCCGGGGGCGTTCGGCGTCTTTGGCGCGTAGTCCCGTGGTGGCTCCTGGTTTTCCCGGGGTGGGGTCAGGCGTTCCCGTGGGGTTTGCGGTGCATCGGAATGCAACGCGGCCAGCAGGCGCTGGCGGGTGATGTCGTCGAGGGCCAGGCGGTTGGCGCCATCGGCGAGGTGATCCTGTACTTCCTGGTAGCTCTGGGTGAGCTTCTTGACCAGGGTCGCGGTGCTGTTGAAGTGGGTAACAACCTCGTTCTGATAACTGTCAAAACGTTCCTGAATGTCGTCCAACTGACGCTGCGTGCGGTTAGGCGCGGCATTCGGCAGCAAGCGAGCAACCAGGAAACCAATGGCGACACCGGCAACCAGGGCAAGAGTCGGCAACAACCAAACTAAGAGCGAGTGTTCCACGAGTCCTTCCTCTATAAACGGCTTTGCTTTACGTTAACGGCTCAAACCTGCGCTGTATACCGCGATTAAGCTCGCAATGATGCCAAGCACAGACTTTTAGCTAGACGAGTCGACCCTTTGTGAGGTCACGGAGTTCATTCCTTGCTCATGCGTGAAACCCCCGTTTTGATCGATGGCCCGGTAGGCCAACTGGAAGCCCTGTACCTGGATCACCCCGAGCCACGTGGCCTGGCGCTGATCTGCCACCCGAACCCGGTGCAGGGTGGGACCATGCTCAATAAAGTGGTATCGACCCTGCAACGCACCGCCCGCGATGCCGGTTTGATTACCTTGCGTTTCAATTACCGTGGTGTTGGCGCGAGTGCCGGCACCCACGACATGAGCACCGGTGAAGTGGATGACGCCGAAGCGGCCGCCACCTGGCTGCGGGAAAAACACCCGGACTTGCCGATCACCTTGCTCGGCTTTTCCTTCGGTGGTTACGTCGCTGCCAGTCTCGGCGGTCGCTTGGAAGCCAAGGGTGAAAAATTGTCACATTTGTTCATGGTTGCCGCAGCGGTGATGCGTCTGCGCGATACCGATGCGCTGCCACTGGGTTGCCCACTGACCCTGATCCAACCGGAAACCGACGAAGTGGTCGACCCACAGACCGTCTACGACTGGTCTGCAGCCCTGAAACGCCCCCATGAGCTGCTGAAAGTGGCAGAATGCGGACACTTTTTTCACGGCAAGCTCACCGATCTGAAGGATCTGGTGCTGCCGCGACTTTCGAATTGATAGCAGTCTGATAAGCGATTACCCATGACGACTCGTACCCGTATCCTCACCGGCATCACCACCACCGGCACGCCGCACCTGGGCAACTACGCCGGTGCGATCCGCCCGGCGATCCTCGCCAGCCAGGACGCCAATGCCGACTCCTTCTATTTCCTGGCCGACTACCACGCCCTGATCAAGTGCGATGACCCGCAGCGCATCCAGCGCTCGCGCATGGAAATCGCCGCGACCTGGCTGGCCGGTGGCCTGGATGTGAACCGGGTGACCTTCTACCGCCAGTCCGACATCCCGGAAATCCCCGAGCTGACCTGGCTGCTCACCTGCGTTGCCGCCAAGGGCCTGCTCAACCGCGCCCATGCGTACAAGGCCTCGGTGGACAAGAACGTGGAAGCCGGCGAAGACCCGGATGCGGGCATCAGCATGGGCCTGTACAGCTACCCGGTGCTGATGGCGGCGGACATCCTGATGTTCAACGCACACAAGGTGCCGGTCGGTCGCGACCAGATCCAGCACGTGGAAATGGCCCGCGACATCGGCCAACGCTTCAACCACCTGTTCGGCAACGGTAAAGAATTCTTCACCATGCCCGAGGCGTTGATCGAAGAAAGCGTCGCTACCTTGCCGGGCCTGGATGGCCGCAAGATGTCGAAAAGCTACGACAACACCATCCCGTTGTTCACCAGCGCCAAGGACATGAAGGACGCGATTTCGCGCATCGTCACCGACTCCCGCGCGCCGGGCGAAGCCAAGGACCCGGACAATTCACACCTGTTCACCCTGTACCAGGCGTTTGCCAGCAAGGCCCAGGAAGAAGAGTTCCGCGCCGAGCTGCTGCAAGGGCTGGGCTGGGGCGAGGCGAAAAACCGTCTGTTCCAACTGCTGGATGGCCAATTGGGCGAGGCCCGCGAGCGTTACCATCAACTGATGTCGCGCCCATCGGACATGGAAGACCTGCTGCTGATCGGCGCCAAGAAAGCGCGTGCGGTGGCCGCGCCGTTCCTGGCTGAACTGCGTGAGGCGGTGGGCCTGCGTTCGTTCGTCAATCAAGCCGCAGCGCCAGTCGCGACCAAGAAGAAAGCCGCAAAAGCCGCGCGCTTCGTGAGCTTCCGCGAGGACGACGGCAGCTTCCGCTTCCGCCTGCTGGCGGCCGATGGTGAGCAACTGTTGTTGTCGCGCAATTTTGCCGACGGCAAGGCGGCGGGTGCGGTAACCAAGCAACTGCAAAACGGCGACGCCCTGGACGTACGCACCGAAGCCTTGGGCTTCAGCGTTTGGCTGGACGGTGCCGTGGTAGCCGACAGCGCCGAGTTCGTTGACGCCGCTTCCCGCGACGCGGCCATCGAAGCCTTGCGCGTTGCGTTGACCCCCCTCGAGGATTAACCCGACCAAGGGTTGATTGCCATTATCCGGGGCCGTCGTTACAGTGACGGCCCGTTTTTGTTGCCTTGCTAACGAAATTATGACGCCCCTAGAACGATATCAAGCTGATCTGAAACGCCCTGAATTCTTCCATGACGCGGCCCAGGAAAATGCGGTGCGTCATTTGCAGCGCCTGTACGACGACCTGCTCGCGGCCTCGCAAAGCAAGCCAGGGATGTTCAGCAAGCTGTTTGGCAAGAAAGACCACACCCCGGTCAAAGGCCTGTACTTCTGGGGCGGTGTAGGGCGCGGCAAAACTTATTTGGTCGACACCTTCTTCGAAGCGCTGCCGTTCAAGGAAAAGGTGCGGACGCACTTTCACCGCTTCATGAAGCGCGTGCACGAAGAGATGAAGACCCTGCCGGGCGAGAAAAACCCGCTGACCATCATCGCCAAGCGTTTCTCCGAAGAGGCGCGGGTGATCTGCTTCGATGAATTCTTCGTCTCCGACATCACCGACGCCATGATCCTCGGCACCCTGATGGAAGAGCTGTTCAAGAACGGCGTGACCCTGGTCGCCACCTCGAACATCGTGCCCGACGGCTTGTACAAGGACGGCCTGCAACGCGCGCGCTTCCTGCCGGCCATCGCGCTGATCAAGCAGAACACCGAAATCGTCAACGTCGACAGTGGCGTCGACTACCGCCTGCGCCATCTGGAGCAAGCGGAGCTGTTCCACTTCCCGCTGAACGAAGCGGCCCACGAAAGCCTGAAAAAGAGCTTCCGCGCCCTCACGCCGGAATGTACCCAGGCGGTGGAAAACGACAAGCTGATGATCGAGAATCGCGAAATCATCGCGTTGCGTACTTGCGATGACGTGGCCTGGTTCGAATTCCGCCAACTGTGCGACGGCCCGCGTAGCCAGAACGACTACATCGAGCTGGGCAAGATCTTTCACGCGGTGATCTTGAGCGGTGTGGAGCAGATGAGCGTCACCACCGACGACATCGCGCGCCGCTTCATCAACATGGTCGACGAGTTCTACGACCGTAACGTGAAGCTGATCATCTCGGCGGAAGTCGAGTTGAAGGACCTGTACACCGGCGGGCGCCTGAACTTCGAGTTCCAGCGCACCTTGAGCCGGTTGCTGGAAATGCAGTCCCACGAATTCCTGTCGCGTGGGCACAAGCCGTAAGAACGATGTAGATCAAATGTGGGAGCGAGCAAGCCCGCTCCCACATTTTTTACCGCGTTCAACCTTATCTATGCGGCCTGCTGAAACTGCTGGCGATACTGGTTCGGTGACAACTCCGTGTGCTGCCGGAACAGCCGCGCAAAGAAACTCGCATCGTCGTAACCCACCTCATAACTGATGGTCTTGATGCTCTTGCGGCTGCCCGAGAGCAGGCCCTTTGCCGTCTCGATGCGCAGCCGTTGCAGGTAATGTAGCGGCTTGTCACCGGTAGCGGTCTGGAAGCGGCGCATGAAGTTGCGGATGCTCATGCCGTGTTCCCGGGCCACGTCTTCGAAGCGGAATTTGTCGGCGAAGTGTTCTTCGAGCCAGTGCTGGATCTGCAGGATGATCACATCCTGGTGCAGCTTCTGCCCGCCAAACCCGATGCGTCCCGGTGAATAGCTGCGCTGCACTTCATAGAGGATATCGCGGGCCACGGCCTGGGCGATGTTGGCGCCGCAGAAACGTTCGATCAGGTAGATATAGAGGTCGCACGCCGAGGTGGTGCCGCCGGCGCAATACAGGTTGTCGGCGTCGGTGAGGTGCTTGTCCTGGTTGAGTTGGACCTTGGGGAAGCGTTCGCTGAAGGCGTTGAAGAAGCGCCAGTAGGTGGTCGCTTCCTTGCCGTCGAGCAGGCCGGCTTCGGCCAGCCAGAACACCCCGGTGGCTTCGCCGCACAATACGGCGCCGCGTGCGTGTTGCTCACGCAACCAAGGCAGCACTTGTGGGTAGCGAGTGCACAAGGCGTCGAAGTCATCCCAGAAGGCCGGTAGCACGATGATGTCGGCGTCTTCCAGGCCGCCGTCCACCGGCATGATTACATCACTGAAGCTGCGTACCGATTGCCCGTCGGGGCTGACCAGGCGCGATTCGAACGCGGGAGTCAGGCCCAATCCTTGTTGCTTGCCGTAACGCAGGCTGGCGAGGTGGAAGAAATCCTTGGCTTGCATGAGGGTTGAAGCGAATACCCGATCAATGGCCAAAATGCTGACGCGCCGCAACGGCGTGGAGATTTGGTTAGACATAATTTCATTTATTCTTATAGGGGAAAGTGGTCACCAGACGGCTGGATCGTCTTATTTTTTGTCGCATGTGTCCAGTGTCCCGTGCTGCCTTCGGGGCATAGTCTCTGTGGGCTCGTCCTTGTCCGACAATCCACGCAGGTGACCCATGATTCCCAGAACCTTGTTCAGTCCGGAACACGAACTCTTCCGCGAGAGCGTGCGCACCTTCCTCGAAAAAGACGCCGCGCCGTTCCATGGGCAGTGGGAGAAACAGGGCTACATCGACCGCAGCTTATGGAGCAAGGCGGGGGAGGCGGGGATGCTGTGTTCCCACCTGCCAGAAGAATATGGCGGGCTGGGCGCGGACTTTTTGTACAGCGCGGTGGTGATCGAGGAGATCAGCCGGCTGGGGCTGACCGGCATCGGTTTTTCCCTGCATTCGGATATTGTTGCGCCATATATCCTGCATTACGGCAGTGAGGCGTTGAAACACAAATACCTGCCCAAGCTGATCTCCGGTGAAATGGTCACGGCCATTGCCATGACCGAGCCGGGCGCTGGTTCCGACCTGCAAGGGGTGAAAACCACGGCAGTGCTGGACGGCGATGACTACGTGATCAATGGCTCCAAAACCTTCATCACGAACGGCTATCTGGCCGAGCTGGTGATCGTGGTGGCCAAGACCGATCCCAAGGCGGGCGCCAAAGGCACCAGCCTGTTCCTCGTGGAGGCCGACACGCCGGGCTTCGACAAGGGCAAGCGCTTGGAAAAGGTGGGCATGAAGGCCCAAGACACCTCGGAGCTGTTCTTCCAGGATGTGCGGGTGCCCAAGGAAAACCTGCTGGGCCAGGCGGGCATGGGCTTCGCTTACCTGATGCAGGAGTTGCCGCAGGAGCGGCTGACGGTTGCGATTGGTGCCTTGTCGTCAGCCGAGGCGGCGCTGGAGTGGACCCTGACCTACACCCGCGAGCGCAAGGCGTTCGGCAAGGCGATCGCGGACTTCCAAAACACCCGGTTCAAGCTGGCGGAGATGGCCACCGAGATTCAGATCGGCCGCGTATTCGTCGACAAATGCATGGCGCTGCATCTGGAAGGCAAGCTGGATGTGCCCACGGCGGCGATGGCCAAGTACTGGGCCACGGACCTGCAATGCAAGGTGCTCGATGAGTGCGTGCAGTTGCACGGCGGCTACGGCTTTATGTGGGAATACCCGATTGCACGGGCGTGGGCGGATGCACGGGTGCAGCGCATTTATGCGGGGACCAACGAGATCATGAAGGAAATTATTGCTAGGGCGCTGTAATCTGCGGTGCTGCTGATGGCCGCTTTCGCGAGCAAGCCCGCTCCCACAGTTGACCGCATTCTCATGCTGGAACTCGGTCAACCGTGGGAGCGGGCTAGCCCGCGAAAGCGGCTTGAAGATCAATCAAGGCGCTGGGTTCGGATGATCCTTTTGAATCGCCTCAATCCCGTCCAGCACCTCTTTCGACAATTTCAGCTCGGCACTGGCAATGTTGCTATCCAGTTGCTCCAGCGACGTCGCACCAATGATATTGCTGGTCACAAACGGCTGCTGCGTCACAAACGCCAATGCCATCTGCGCCGGGTCCAGGCCGTGCTCCCGTGCCAACGCCACATAACGGCTGCATGCCGCTTCCGACTGCGGGTTGAAGTAACGGCTGAAGCGGCTGTATTCGGTCAGCCGTGCCTTGGCCGGACGCGCACCGTTTTCATACTTGCCGCTGAGCATGCCGAACGCCAGTGGCGAATACGCCAGCAAACCGCACTGTTCACGGATCGCGACTTCCGCCAGGCCCACTTCAAAGCTGCGGTTGAGCAGGTTGTAGGGGTTCTGGATCGACACCGCGCGGGTCCAGCCACGGGTTTCAGCCAGGGCCAGGAATTTCATGGTGCCCCACGGCGTTTCGTTGGACAGGCCGATGTGGCGGATCTTGCCGGCCTTCACTTGTTCGTCCAGCGCTTCGAGGGTTTCTTCCAGCGGGGTGAGGTCGTCTTCGTCCTTGTGCTTGTAGCTCAGTTGGCCGAAGAAGTTGGTGCTGCGTTCCGGCCAGTGCAGTTGGTAGAGGTCGATCCAGTCGGTCTGCAGACGTTTGAGGCTGGCATCCAGGGCGTCGACGATGTGCTTGCGGTTGTGGCGCAGGTGGCCATCGCGGATGTAGTCGATGGTGTTGCCGGGGCCGGCGATCTTGCTGGCCAGGATCCAGTCGGCACGGTCGCCACGGCTTTTGAAGTAATTGCCGATGTAGCGCTCGGTGGTGGCATAGGTGTCGGCCTTGGGCGGCACCGGGTACATTTCGGCCGTGTCGAGGAAGTTGATCCCCGCACCCTTGGCCCGCTCGATCTGCGCGAAGGCCTCTGCCTCGCTGTTCTGCTCGCCCCAGGTCATGGTGCCCAAGGCTATCGCGCTCACGTTCAGATCCGTACGGCCCAGCTGTCGATAATCCATCGGGTACTCCTTCAGGGAAAACAATCATAAAAGCAGGTTGAATTTTTTTTCGCAATCTGCATAATTGCCCACCTCTTTCTGCAGTGGAAGTGATGCGCCGCCTGCCGAAGAATCTTGCCGTTGAACGGACGCGCCGACCCGAGCCCCCGATAGCGTCTGTATCCGGCTGCCTTTGACTTGTCAAAGTACGCACTATTCAGTAAGATCCGCCGTCTAATTTACAGGGCGGCCCCTGAGGCTATTAAAGAATGACAACTTTTACTGCAAAACCGGAAACAGTTCAGCGCGACTGGTTTGTCGTCGACGCCGCTGGTCAGACCCTGGGTCGTCTGGCCACTGAAGTCGCCAGCCGTCTGCGTGGCAAGCACAAGCCTGAGTACACCCCTCACGTTGATACCGGTGACTACATTGTCATCATCAACGCTGAGCAGGTTCGTGTAACCGGCAACAAAGCAAGCGACAAAATGTACTACCGTCACTCCGGTTTCCCAGGCGGTATCAAGTCTTCCAACTTCGAAGGCCTGATTGCCAAGAAGCCTGAAGCCCCGATCGAAATCGCGGTCAAAGGCATGCTGCCTAAGGGCCCACTGGGTCGCGATATGTTTCGCAAGCTGAAAGTCTATGCGGGCGCTGTACACCCTCATGCTGCTCAGCAGCCCCAAGAACTGAAGTTTTAACGGAATAGTTCATTATGTCGGCGACTCAAAATTACGGCACTGGCCGTCGCAAAACCGCAACCGCTCGCGTTTTCCTGCGTCCGGGTACTGGTAACATCTCGATCAACAACCGCTCCCTGGACAACTTCTTCGGCCGCGAAACTGCCCGCATGGTAGTTCGTCAGCCGCTGGAACTGACCGAGACCGTTGAAAAGTTCGACATCTACGTCACCGTTATCGGTGGCGGTGTAAGTGGTCAAGCTGGCGCAATCCGCCACGGTATCACTCGCGCTCTGATGCAGTACGACGAAACCCTGCGTGGCGCTCTGCGCAAAGCTGGCTTCGTGACTCGCGATGCCCGTGAAGTTGAACGTAAGAAAGTCGGTCTGCGTAAAGCGCGTAAGCGTCCGCAGTACTCGAAGCGTTAATTCGCTTTACGTTCCACAAAAACGCCCAGCCTCCTCACGGAGCTGGGCGTTTTTTATTGCCTGCGATTTATGCATAAAAATCGCCGTGACAACTTGCCACATCCGTAGACCCCCTATACTACAAGGCCTGGAGGCTGAGCCCCCGGCAATTCCCTTGTCAGACGTGGGGCTTTTCATTACCATTCGGCAAAATTTTTATAAGTAAAGATTCAACACTTAGTAGACGCCTGATTTAACAGGCCAAAAAGCTGATGGGAGAGGACTGAATGAGCAATGACGGCGTGAATGCAGGCCGGCGTCGCTTCTTGGTAGCAGCCACATCCGTGGTGGGTGCTGCAGGAGCGGTGGGGGCTGCGGTCCCGTTCGTGGGGTCATGGTTTCCCAGTGCCAAGGCGAAAGCCGCAGGTGCACCGGTGAAGGTGAATATCAGCAAGATCGAGCCAGGGCAGCAGATGATTGCTGAATGGCGCGGCCAGCCGGTCTTCATTGTTCGTCGTACTGAGGAAATCCTGGGGAATCTCAAAAAGATTGAAGGCCAGTTGTCTGACCCCAAATCCGAGAAGTCCGACCAACCCGCCTACGCCAAGAACGAAGTGCGTTCGATCAAGCCGGAGATCCTGCTGCTGGTCGGTCTCTGTACTCACCTGGGGTGCTCGCCTACGTTCCGCCCGGAAGTGGCCCCTGTCGATCTGGGCAAGGATTGGGTCGGCGGTTATTTCTGTCCGTGCCACGGCTCGCACTACGACCTTGCTGGTCGCGTCTACAAGTCCCAGCCCGCTCCCCTGAACCTGCCGGTTCCTCCGCACACCTACGAAACTGACGACCTCATTGTCATTGGCCTCGATAAGGAGAACGCGTGATGAGCAAGTTCATGGATTGGGTGGATGCGCGCTTCCCCGCCACTAAAATGTGGGAAGACCATCTCAGCAAATATTACGCGCCGAAAAACTTCAACTTCTTCTACTTCTTCGGCTCCCTGGCGCTGCTGGTGCTGGTCAACCAGATCGTCACCGGCGTTTGGTTGACGATGAGCTACACCCCGTCGGCGGAAGAGGCGTTTGCCTCCGTCGAGTACATCATGCGGGACGTAGAGTACGGCTCGATCCTGCGCCTGTTGCACTCTACCGGCGCCTCGGCGTTCTTTATCGTCGTCTACCTGCACATGTTCCGGGGCCTGCTCTACGGCTCCTACCAGAAGCCTCGTGAGCTGGTGTGGGTGTTCGGCATGCTGATCTACCTGGCGCTGATGGCCGAAGCCTTCATGGGTTACCTGCTGCCGTGGGGCCAGATGTCGTACTGGGGCGCCCAGGTGATCATCTCGCTGTTCGGTGCGATTCCGGTGATCGGCAACGACCTGACGCAGTGGATCCGTGGTGACTACCTGATCTCGGGCATCACCCTGAACCGCTTCTTCGCCCTGCACGTGGTGGCCTTGCCGATCGTGATCCTGGGCCTGGTGGTACTGCACATCCTGGCGCTGCACGAAGTGGGTTCCAACAACCCGGATGGCGTGGACATCAAGAAGCACAAGGACGAAAACGGCATCCCGCTGGATGGCATTCCGTTCCACCCTTACTACACCGTGAAAGACATTGTCGGCGTGGTGGTGTTCCTCTTCGTGTTCTGCTCGATCGTGTTCTTTTTCCCGGAGATGGGCGGGTATTTCCTGGAGAAGCCTAACTTCGAACAGGCCAACGCCTTCAAGACACCTGAGCACATTGCCCCAGTCTGGTACTTCACGCCGTTCTACGCGATCTTGCGG
The DNA here is from genome assembly GCF_049897165.1 of Pseudomonas sp. TWR1-1-4. Lineage (NCBI taxonomy): Bacteria > Pseudomonadati > Pseudomonadota > Gammaproteobacteria > Pseudomonadales > Pseudomonadaceae > Pseudomonas > Pseudomonas sp. TWR1-1-4. The sequence goes on from NZ_JAFCVS010000007.1 coordinate 191,489, forward strand.
GCGATCCCGGACAAGCTCATGGGCGTGATCGCCATGGGCGCGGCCATCGCGGTGCTGTTCGTGCTGCCTTGGCTCGACCGAAGCCCGGTCAAGTCCATGCGCTACAAGGGCTGGCTGAGCAAGATCTGGCTGTGGGTGTTCTGCATTGCGTTCGTGATCCTGGGTGTGCTGGGCGTACTGGCGCCGACCCCTGAGCGTACGTTGCTGTCGCAGGTCTGCACCTTCCTGTACTTCGCCTACTTCATTCTGATGCCGTTCTACACCCGGCTCGAGAAGACCAAACCGGTTCCGGAAAGGGTGACTGGCTGATGAAAAAGTTATTCGTTGCATTGATGCTTGCGGCCTTGCCGCTACTGTCCTTCGCTGCCGAGCACGGCGGACCGGAACTGGAAAAAGTCGATATCGACGTATCGGACAAGGCTGCCATGCAAGACGGCGCACGCACGTTCGCCAACTACTGCATGGGCTGTCACAGCGCCAAGTTCCAGCGTTACGAGCGGGTTGCCGATGACCTCGGCATCCCCCATGAAATGATGCTCGAGAAGCTGGTGTTCACCGGCGCCAAGATCGGCGACCACATGACCATCGGCATGAAGCCTGCGGACGCCAAGACCTGGTTCGGCGCAGCACCGCCTGACTTGACCCTGGTGGCTCGTGTACGCGGCACCGACTGGCTCTATGGCTACCTGAAATCCTTCTACGAAGACCCGGCACGTCCGTATGGCGTGAACAACCGTGTGTTCCCGAACGTCGGCATGCCTAACGTTCTGGTCGGCCTGCAAGGCAAGCAAGTGGTAGGATGCAAGCAGATCCAGGTCGTTGAAGACGGCAAGAAGCAATACGATCCGTTGACCGGCACGCCTTTGACTCATGAAGCGTGCGATCAACTGAAGATAGAAACCCCAGGTTCGTTGACAGACGAGCAGTTCGACGAGAAGGTCAAGAACCTTGTGACCTTCCTGGCCTACTCGGCCAACCCGGTCAAACTGGAGCATCAGCGCATCGGCACCTATGTGTTGCTGTACCTGGCCTTCTTCTTCGTATTCGCCTATCTGCTCAAACGCGAATACTGGAAGGATGTGCATTGATCCAACCGTAAGCAATTGCTGTTAATCTTGCGCGCCCAGCGGCATCTCTGAATACGTAGCGACCTGGTTGAACCGGTTGTTACAGAGATGCTCTCTGGGCGCGCTCGTTTTTGAGCTTTCGATAATTTCAACAAGCGAGGAGGACCGCCATGGGCGTGACCAATCGGTTGGCCTGTTACTCCGACCCCGCCGACCACTATTCCCACCGAGTACGCATCGTGCTCGCAGAGAAGGGTGTCAGCGCCGAGATCATCAGTGTGGAGGCGGGCCGTCAGCCGCCAAAACTGATCGAAGTGAACCCTTACGGCAGCTTGCCCACCCTGGTCGATCGTGACTTGGCGTTGTGGGAGTCAACCGTGGTGATGGAATACCTGGATGAGCGTTACCCGCATCCGCCTTTGCTGCCGGTGTACCCGGTGGCGCGTGCCAACAGCCGCCTGCTGATCCATCGGATCCAGCGTGACTGGTGCGGGCTGGTGGATGTGATTCTGGATTCGCGTACAAAAGAAGCGGTTCGGGTGCAGGCGCGTAAGGAATTGCGCGAGAGCCTGACCGGCGTTTCGCCATTGTTCGCCGATAAGCCTTTTTTCCTCAGTGAGGAACAAAGTTTGGTGGATTGCTGCCTATTACCGATACTCTGGCGCTTGCCGATTCTCGGTATTGAACTGCCGCGGCCTGCCAAGCCGCTGCTTGATTACATGGAGCGCCAGTTTGCGCGTGAGGCTTTCCAGGCAAGTCTGTCTGGTGTCGAACGCGATATGCGCTAAGGCTTAAGGAGCCGCTGATGAACTCCAGTCGACCCTACTTGGTCCGCGCGCTCTATGAGTGGATTGTGGACAACGATTGCACCCCGCACATGCTGGTCAATTCCGAGTTTCCTGCGGTTCAGGTACCGGAGGGTTTTGCCAGTGATGGGCAAATTGTGTTGAACGTATCGCCGAGTGCCGTGCGCCACCTGCACATGGACAACGAAGCCGTGAGCTTCGAAGGGCGTTTTGGCGGCGTGCCGCATACGCTGTTCGTGCCGATTGGCGCCATCCTCGGCATCTATGCCCGGGAGAACGGCCAAGGCATGGTGTTCGATCTGGAGTCGCCTTTCGAGGGTGACGAATCGATCGAAAACGAAGACGGCGATGACCAGCCGCCACCGGATTCCGAGCCACCGCGCCCTAGCGGTCGGCCGAGTCTTAAAGTGGTGAAGTAATGAGCTTCCCCTCTGGGGCGAGCTGAAAAAATACCTCGACGTGTGTCGGGGTATTTTTTTGCGCGAAGGATAGGGATGAAAGTCGCGCCTGGACGGTGATCGTACAACCACCATGGGCTATGATGCGTGCTCAAGCTCACCGAGAAAGATGATCCATCATGGAAAACGCCAACACCGCCCCTCGTCTTCCCCGCAAGCGCCGCAGCCTTGCCCAGGAATTGGTCACGGTGTTGTCCGAGCAGATCCGCGACGGCCAGCTCAAGCGAGGCGACAAGTTGCCCACCGAGTCGGCGATCATGGACGCCCACGGGGTGAGCCGAACCGTAGTGCGAGAAGCGATCTCGCGCTTGCAGGCGGCGGGGCAGGTGGAAACCCGCCATGGCATCGGCACCTTTGTGCTGGACACGCCAAGCCCGAGCGGTTTCCGTATCGACCCGGCCACCGTGGTGACCCTGCGTGATGTGCTGGCGATTCTGGAGTTGCGGATCAGCCTGGAAGTTGAGTCCGCAGGTCTGGCCGCGTTGCGCCGCAGCGACGAGCAACTGGCCGCCATGCGTGCGGCGCTCGATGCCCTGAATGAAAGCGCAGCTCACGCCGGTGACGCGGTGGCCTCCGACTTTGCATTCCACCTGGAAATTGCCCTGTCCACCGGCAACCGCTACTTCACTGACATCATGACCCACCTGGGCACCAGCATCATTCCACGCACCCGCCTGAATTCGGCGCGCCTGGCCCATGATGACCAGCAGCACTATATGGGGCGCTTGAGTCGTGAGCATGAAGAGATTTATGAAGCGATTGCGCGTCAGGATTCGGATGCGGCGCGGGCGGCCATGAGGTTGCATTTGACCAATAGCCGCGAGCGGCTGCGCCATGCCCATGAAGAGGCAGAAGCGCAGCGCGGTTGAAGGCTGCACCGACCCTGTAGGAGCCCGGCTTGCCGGCGATAGCGTCCAAAAGATCGTCATCGCCGGCAAGCCGGGCTCCTACTGCGTCAGTTGGCGGGTTGGTTTGGCTTGTAGTCCTTGAGCAGCAGGTAAGTGCTCCACCCCCACCAATCATTCGTCCAGTGCTTGTCGTTCAGGTCATTCACGTCCTTGCGACGCAGCACCTTGTCGCCCTCCATTTTGAACAACGGCGAGAAGTTGTTCGCCGGGTTCTGCGCAGCATTCAAATCGGGCACATACAACGGCGCCTTGAAATTGGCCGGGGAGGGCGCGACACCACTGATAAAGGTGTCGAAAATCTCATCCGCCGAAGCTTGCACTGCGCGTTTGACTTGCACGCGGTTGTCCGCATCGATGGCGTCGAAGTAGCGTTTGTCTCCATACGCGTGCCATTGATCGCCCATGGCGTTACGCACCTTGAGCCCGAACTTGCTGTCTTCGTCATGCATGAAGCGGCTGATCAGCGAGCCCAGCTCACCTGGCGTCACCACAGCTGCCAGTTGTTTACGCGGTACACGCAGATGGCCGGCCGAGAACAGATCGGTCAAAAAGTGATCAGCAAAACTGTTCATGGCGTACGCCAGTTCCAGCGCTTGGTCGGTGCCGGTCTGGTGAGCCACGACGGCTTGTTGCAGCGCCGCCGTATGCCCCGCCAGATAGGCCGACAGCGCCCATTCGCCAAAGTGGTCGGCATTGTCCGCTGCCAGTTTCAGGTAACGTCCCAACGGAATCAGCGCCGAAACTGCGCTGCCACCGCCGGTGATGCGATTCCATTCCTCGGACAACGTATCACCCAAGGCGTCGTAGGCTTCATGAGCTTGTTTGCCATCCTTGATCGCCTGCTTGACCGCATTGATCTCCTTTTGCATCACCGCGAGGATCTTGTGCGCTTCTTCCCGCGAGGCGGGCAGTACGGCGAGCGTATTGAAGGCTGCGGTAAAGCGTTGCACACGCTCGGCGGGGGAGGCGCCATCGCTGATCGGTTGACCGGGGATGCCATAGAAATCACCCCCTAGGGCGATTACTTGGCCGTAGGTCAGCGCCAGCCCATTGGGCAGGTGCAGCTCGACTTGGTGTGCGGGAATCGCCGGGGCATCCTTGACGAAGCGCAACAGGGTTTCATCGCCGATGGCAGTGTGTTCACCGCCTTCGAAGCGCAAGATAGGTGGGTTCTTTTCGGGTGCTGCGAGTTCAAGACCTGACATGTTAGCTCCTTGCTATGTCGTAGGAATCTTCCGTAATGACTGTATGCATATACAGTTAAATCGAGAATAGAGGAAAAATTTCCTACGTCAAGAAGGTGCGCATTCAAAGCGGCCACAATGAAGTCTGATGAATTGCAGTTGACGAATCTTTTTATAGTTGTACGATGACGTACGACATCACCAAAACCAACAACAACCTTTCAATAGAAAGTCTTCGCCCAGGGTGTTCGAATAATGAATCCACAAGAACTGAAGTCCATCCTTTCCCACGGTCTGCTGTCTTTCCCGGTGACCGATTTCAACGCCCAGGGTGACTTTCACCAGGCGGGTTACATCAAGCGTCTGGAATGGCTGGCCCCTTACGGCGCCACCGCCTTGTTCGCAGCCGGCGGTACTGGTGAGTTTTTCTCCCTCGCTGCCAGTGAATATTCCCAGGTGGTGAAAACCGCCGTTGATACCTGCGCCACCAGCGTGCCGATCCTGGCCGGTGTCGGTGGTTCGACCCGCCAAGCCATCGAGTACGCCCAGGAAGCCGAACGTCTCGGCGCCAAAGGCCTGCTGCTGCTGCCGCACTACCTTACCGAAGCCAGCCAGGACGGGGTTGCCGCCCACGTTGAGGCCGTGTGCAAATCGGTCAAGATCGGTGTGGTGGTCTACAACCGTAACGTCTGCCGCTTGACCGCGCCGCTGCTGGAACGCCTGGCCGAGCGCTGCCCGAACCTGATCGGCTACAAGGATGGCCTGGGTGATATCGAGTTGATGGTGTCGATCCGTCGCCGCCTCGGTGATCGTTTCAGTTACCTCGGCGGCCTGCCGACTGCAGAGGTTTACGCCGCTGCCTACAAGGCCCTGGGCGTACCGGTGTACTCCTCGGCGGTGTTCAACTTCATCCCTAAAACTGCGATGGACTTCTACCACGCGATAGCCAAGGACGATCACGCCACCGTTTCCAAGATCATCGACGACTTCTTCCTGCCGTACCTGGACATCCGTAACCGCAAGGCCGGGTATGCCGTGAGCATCGTCAAGGCCGGTGCAAAAATCGCCGGCTACGACGCAGGCCCGGTGCGTACGCCGCTGACCGACCTGCTGCCGGAAGAATATGAAGCCCTGGCCGCGCTGATCGACAAGCAAGGCGCGCAATAACCTATTTACAAGGCCGCTGAGAAATCAGCGGCCTTTTGCGTCAGGAGAAGATTCGTGTCCCAAGCCCAACGTTTTGACAACTACATTAATGGCCAGTGGGTGGCCGGTGCCGACTACTGCGTCAACCTCAACCCGTCGGAGTTGTCCGATGTCATTGGCGAATACGCCAAGGCGGATGTTGCCCAAGTCAACGCCGCTATCGACGCAGCCCGCGCAGCATTCCCGGCCTGGTCCACTTCCGGGATCCAGGCGCGCCATGACGCGCTGGATAAAGTCGGCAGCGAAATCCTCGCGCGCCGCGAAGAACTCGGTACCCTGCTGGCCCGTGAAGAGGGCAAGACCCTGCCCGAAGCCATCGGCGAAGTGACCCGCGCCGGTAACATCTTCAAGTTCTTTGCCGGTGAGTGCCTGCGCCTGTCCGGCGACTACGTGCCGTCGGTTCGTCCGGGCGTCAACGTCGAAGTCACCCGTGAAGCCCTGGGGGTGGTCGGCCTGATCACGCCGTGGAACTTCCCGATCGCCATCCCCGCCTGGAAAATCGCCCCGGCCCTGGCCTACGGCAACTGCGTCGTGATCAAGCCGGCTGAACTGGTGCCGGGCTGCGCTTGGGCACTGGCGGAAATCATTTCCCGTGCGGGCTTCCCAGCCGGCGTGTTCAACCTGGTAATGGGCAGCGGTCGCGTGGTTGGCGACGTGCTGGTCAACAGCCCAAAAGTTGATGGCATCAGCTTCACCGGTTCTGTCGGTGTCGGTCGTCAGATCGCCGTCAGCTGTGTGTCGCGCCAGGCCAAAGTGCAGTTGGAAATGGGCGGCAAGAACCCGCAGATCATCCTCGATGACGCCGACCTCAAGCAGGCTGTCGAGCTCTCGGTACAGAGCGCGTTCTACTCCACCGGCCAGCGTTGCACGGCCTCCAGCCGCTTGATCGTCACCGCCGGTATCCACGACCAGTTCGTCGCGGCCATGGCCGAACGCATGAAGTCGATCAAGGTCGGCCACGCGCTGAAAAGCGGCACCGACATCGGCCCAGTGGTTTCCCAGGCGCAGTTGGATCAAGACCTCAAGTACATCGACATCGGCCAGAGCGAAGGTGCGCGGTTGGTCAGCGGTGGCGGCCTGGTCACCTGTGACACCGAAGGCTACTACCTGGCGCCGACGCTGTTTGCCGACAGTGAAGCGGCCATGCGCATCAGCCGTGAAGAGATCTTCGGGCCGGTGGCCAACGTTGTGCGTGTTGCGGACTACGAAGCGGCGCTTGCCATGGCCAACGACACCGAGTTCGGTTTGTCGGCGGGCATTGCCACGACGTCGCTCAAGTACGCCAACCACTTCAAGCGCCACTCCCAGGCCGGGATGGTGATGGTCAACTTGCCGACTGCCGGTGTGGACTATCACGTTCCGTTCGGTGGCCGTAAGGGTTCATCCTACGGGTCGCGCGAGCAAGGTCGCTATGCGCAAGAGTTCTACACCGTGGTGAAGACCAGCTACATCGGTTCGTAATACGGCGCACCTAACTCCTGTAGGAGCCGGCTTGCTGGCGATGGAATCAACACGGTGTTTCTGAACCACCGCAGTGATGCCATCGCTGGCAAGCCAGCTCCTACAGAGGCGCCGAGCAACAGACAAAAATTACCCGCAAAAAAAATAATTAGTGGGAGTACTTCTTCATGCAAGCGACCAAGCCGACCCATGTCCGCTATTTGATCCTGCTCATGCTGTTCCTGGTGACCACGATCAATTACGCCGACCGGGCCACCATCGCCATCGCAGGCTCCAGCCTGCAAAAAGACCTCGGCATCGACGCGGTCACCCTCGGTTACATCTTCTCTGCATTCGGTTGGGCCTACGTGGCCGGGCAAATTCCCGGTGGCTGGCTGCTGGACCGGTTCGGCTCCAAGAAAGTCTATGCGCTGAGCATCTTCACCTGGTCACTGTTCACCGTGCTGCAAGGCTACGTCGGTGAGTTTGGTGTCTCCACCGCCGTGGTTGCGCTGTTTATGCTGCGCTTTATGGTCGGTCTGGCCGAAGCGCCTTCGTTTCCCGGAAATGCCCGGATTGTCGCGGCGTGGTTTCCTACGGCTGAGCGCGGTACGGCTTCAGCGATCTTCAACTCGGCGCAGTACTTCGCCACGGTGCTGTTTGCGCCGCTGATGGGCTGGATTGTCTACAGCTTCGGCTGGCAGCACGTGTTTATCGTGATGGGTGTGATCGGCATCATTTTCTCGCTGATCTGGCTGAAAGTTATCCACAGCCCGCGCCAGCACCCGATGATCAACGAAGCCGAGTTCAATCACATCGCCGCCAATGGCGCGATGGTCGATATGGATCAGGACAAAGGCAAGGGTAAGAAAACCGACGGTCCGAAGTGGGATTACATCCGCCAGTTGCTGACCAACCGCATGATGCTCGGCGTGTACCTTGGCCAGTATTGCATCAACGGTATCACCTACTTTTTCCTCACATGGTTCCCGGTGTACCTGGTGCAGGACCGTGGCATGACCATCCTCAAGGCCGGTTTCATCGCTTCGTTGCCGGCGATCTGCGGGTTTATCGGCGGCGTGCTAGGCGGGGTGATTTCGGATTATCTGCTGCGCAAGGGGCATTCCCTGACCTTCGCCCGCAAGGCGCCGATCATTGGGGGCCTACTGATCTCCAGCAGCATCGTGGCCTGCAACTACGTGGATATCGAGTGGATGGTGGTGGGCTTCATGGCCTTGGCCTTCTTCGGTAAAGGCGTTGGCGCACTGGGCTGGGCGGTAGTCTCCGACACCTCGCCGAAACAAATCGCCGGCCTCAGTGGCGGCTTGTTCAACACCTTCGGTAACCTCGCGTCGATCACTACCCCTATTGTGATCGGCTACATCATCAGCACCACCGGCTCGTTCAAATGGGCCCTGGTGTTCGTCGGCGCCAATGCGCTGGTGGCGGTGTTCAGCTACCTGGTCATCGTTGGGCCGATCAAACGTGTAGTCCTCAAAGAGCCGCCTGCCAAGGGGCCTGAGTTGACCAACCTAACCGAAGCGCATTCCTGAGGGGCCGTGTGATGCAGTTGATTGAACATGCCGACTCGCCGCGCTCGATTCGTTTGCACGAACGCGACAACGTGGTGATCGTGGTCAATGACCAAGGCGTACCGGCCGGGACCGAATTCCCGGATGGCCTGGTGACCGTGGATTTCATCCCTCAGAGCCACAAGGTGACCCTGGAAGATATCCCCGAGGGCGGCCAGATTATTCGCTATGGCCAGACCATCGGATACGCCCTGGCGCCGATTCCGCGTGGTAGTTGGGTGCAGGAAGATCAACTGCGCATGCCCACCGCGCCGCCGTTGGACAGCTTGCCGCTGTCCACCGAGGTGCCTGAGGCCCAGGCGCCCTTGGAAGGGTTTACCTTCGAGGGTTACCGCAACGCGGATGGTACTGTGGGTACACGCAATATCCTTGGCATCACCACCACGGTGCAGTGCGTCACCGGCGTACTGGACCATGCGGTCAAGCGCATCAAGGACGAATTGCTACCCAAGTACCCGCACGTTGACGACGTGGTAGCGCTGACCCACAGCTACGGCTGTGGTGTGGCGATCACTGCGACCGATGCCTACATCCCGATCCGCACGGTACGCAACCTGGCGCGCAATCCGAACCTGGGCGGCGAAGCCCTGGTGATCAGCCTGGGCTGCGAGAAACTGCAGGCCGGGCAGGTGATGCACGACAACGACAGCTCGGTCGACCTGAGTGAGCCCTGGCTGTATCGGCTGCAGGATTCCAGCCACGGCTTTACCGAGATGATCGAGCAGATCATGGAATTGGCCGAGACGCGCCTGAAGAAACTCGACCAGCGCCGCCGGGAAACCGTGCCGGCGTCGGAGTTGATCCTGGGCATGCAGTGCGGCGGCAGTGATGCGTTTTCCGGTATCACCGCCAACCCGGCGCTGGGCTATGCCTCGGATCTGTTGCTGCGGGCTGGGGCGACGGTGATGTTTTCCGAAGTGACCGAAGTTCGCGATGCGATTTACCTGCTGACCTCTCGCGCTGAAAGCGAAGCCGTTGCCCAGGAACTGGTCCGGGAAATGGATTGGTACGATCGCTACCTGGCCAAGGGCGAGGCGGACCGCAGCGCCAACACCACGCCGGGAAACAAGAAGGGCGGCTTGTCGAACATTGTCGAGAAGTCCTTGGGCTCCATCGTCAAATCCGGCAGCAGCGCGATCAATGGCGTGCTGGGTCCGGGTGAGCGCTTCAAGAGTAAGGGCCTGATCTTTTGCGCAACCCCGGCCAGTGACTTTGTGTGCGGCACCTTGCAACTGGCGGCAGGGATGAACCTGCATGTGTTCACCACCGGACGCGGCACACCTTACGGGCTGGCGATGGCGCCAGTGGTGAAGGTGTCGACGCGTACGGAGCTGGCACAGCGTTGGCCGGACCTGATCGATATCGACGCTGGGCGTATTGCGACTGGGCGGGCGAGCATCGAGGAATTGGGGTGGGAGTTGTTTCACTTCTACCTGGATGTGGCCAGCGGCAAGAAGCAGACGTGGGCGGAGCACCACAAGCTGCACAACGACATCACCTTGTTCAACCCGGCGCCCATTACCTGACTGTGGTGAGCGGGCTTGTCGGATCGCCGCATCGCCCGCGCTGGGTGGCGATCCGACAAGCCCGCTCACTACAAGGATCTAGACCAGACGAAGCGGCCTACACTGGCTTATCATTAGCCACCTAACGACGCTCACCAAGGTTCTCCCCGGCATGCTGGCAATTTTCCTCACGACCCTGACCATCACCGCGCCGGTGTTTGCCATGCTGTTCCTGGGTGTGCTGCTCAAGCGCATCAACTGGATCAATGACAACTTCATCCACACGGCCTCGTCCCTGGTGTTCAACGTCACTATGCCGGCGCTGCTGTTCCTCGGCATCCTGCATGCCGACCTGCACTCGGCGCTCAAGCCAAGCCTTCTGATCTACTTTGCCGTCGCCACCTTGCTCAGCTTCGCCCTGGCCTGGGGTTGGGCAATCTTTAGTTGCCCGCGTGAAGACCGGGGTATCTACACGCAAGGCGCGTTTCGCGGCAATAACGGCGTGATCGGCCTGGCGCTGGCCGCCAGCATGTACGGCGATTACGGCATCTCCCTCGGCGCGATTCTCGCGGCGTTGGTGATCCTGTTCTACAACACCCTGTCGACCATCGTGTTGGCGGTGTACAGCCCGGTGATCAAGTCCGATCCGTGGAGCATTTGCAAAAGTGTGGTGGCCAACCCGCTGATCATCAGCGTGATCGTGGCGGCGCCGTTCGCTTATTTTCAGATTGGCCTGCCTGGCTGGTTGGAAAAATCCATGCAGTATCTGGCGGATACCACCTTGCCGTTGGCCTTGATCTGCATTGGCGGCACCTTGTCCCTGGCAGCGTTGCGCAAGAGCGGCAACAGGGCGCTGAGCGCGAGCTTGATGAAGATGGTCTGGCTGCCAGTGGTGGCGACCTTAGGCGCGTGGTTGCTGGGCTTTCGCGGGCCGGAGTTGGGGATTCTGTTCCTGTACTTCGGTGCGCCGACCGCAGCCGCCAGTTTTGTGATGGCCAGGGCGGCCGAGGGTAATCATGAGCTGGCGGCGGCAATTATCGTGATCACCACCTTGATGGCGGCGGTGACCACGAATATCGGGATCTTCGTGTTGCAGGCAGGAGGTTGGATCTGAGGGTTGTGGTGTCTGTGAGGGCCAATCGCCGGCAAGCCGGCTCCTACGGTGCCTCGTAGGTATCGATCACTTCCTGCGCCGCACGGAATGCATCAATCGCCGCCGGCACACCGGCATACACCGCGCAATGCAGCAACGCCTCGCGGATCTCTTCCACGGTGCAACCATTGTTCAGCGCACCGCGCACATGGCCTTTGAGCTCCTGCGGGCATTTGAGCGCGGTGAGAGCGGCGAGGGTGATCAGGCTGCGGGTTTTCAGCGGCAATCCTTCGCGGTTCCACACGCTGCCCCAGGCATGTTCATTGACGAAATCCTGTAGCGGCTGGGTGAACTCGGTGGCATTGCCCAAGGCGCGGTCGACGAACACATCGCCCATGACCTGGCGACGCATATCAACCCCGGGCTTTTTCTGATCGGTCATTGCGATTCCCTCTTGTGTTGGCGGCGCCAGGCTCGCAGCGTGCTGAACAACAGAAAAGCCACCAGCACTGGCAGGACGTAGTACAGCATCAGTTGTTCAAGCTTGGTGGCCAGGGGCATGCCCGTGGTGAACGCCATTACATGCAGCCCGTACGCCAGGTACAGGCCCAGCAGCACCAGGCCTTCGGCGCGTGTCACGCGGTAGCCGGTGTAGAACACCGGCAGGCACAGCACGACTACGCCGAGCATCACCGGCAGGTCGAAATCCAGGGCATTGGGCGATACCGACAGCGGCGAGGGCGCGAGCAGGGCGGTCAGCCCCAACACGCCGAGCAGGTTGAACAGGTTGCTGCCGATCACGTTGCCCACGGCAATTTCCCGCTCGCCGCGCAGCGCGGCAATCAGCGAGGTCGCCAGGCATGGCAGCGAGGTGCCCACGCCGATCAGGGTCAGGCCGATCACACGTTCCGACAGACCCAGGTCGCCTGCCACATCCACTGCGGCACCCAGCAGTAAATGCCCGGCCAGCACCAGGATCAGTAGCCCACCAACCATCAGCAACACGCTGCTCAGCCAGGGCGCGCGGGCCACGGTGTCCAGCGTGCGTGGGCGACGGGAGTGGCGCGTCTGGTAGTGCAACATGCCGAGGTAGGCGACCAGGGCAACCAGCAGCACCAGGCCGTCAATGGGTGTGAGCTCTTCATTGGCGGCGAGGGTGAACACCAGCAGTGCGGCCAGGATCATCACCGGAATATCCAGGCGCACCAGTTGGCGCGAAACCCGCAGCGGAATGATCAGCGCCGACAGGCCCAGGGTCACCAGGATGTTGAAGATGCTGCTGCCGATCACGCTACCCACGGCGATATCGGTGTTACCGGCCAGAGTGGCTTGCAGGCTGACAGTCATCTGCGGCGCGCTGCTGCCGAAGGCCACGATCGTCAGGCCGATGATCAGCGGACGCACCTTGAGGCTCGCGGCCAGGCGCACGGCGGCGCGCACCAGGATCTCGGCGCCGATGATCAGCAGCACCAGGCCGCTGACCAATTCCAGCAGGCTCCAGGGCGAGAGGGCGGTTAATCCGAAAATGGCGAGGGCTCCGTCTTCAGTTGCTCAAGGCTTGCACGCGAACCCGTGCGGTACCGCTGCCGATCATACCCAGCTGCTCGGCCGCCTTGCGTGAAAGATCGATCAGGCGCCCACGGGTATGCGGACCGCGATCATTGATGCGGACAACCACCGATTTGTCGTTGTCGAGATTGGTGACCTTGACCTGGGTGCCGAACGGCAATTGCCGGTGGGCGGCGGTCAGGGCGTTCTGATTGAAGGGTTCACCGCTGGCGGTCTTTTTGCCATGGTGCCGGGCGCCGTAATAGGAGGCGGTGCCGGTTTCGTCGTAGCCGTTGGGGTTGATGATGCCGCTGGCACAGCCGGTCAAAAGGGAGAACAAGGCCAGGAGGCCGAGTAGACGCTTCATGCAAGGAGTCCCATTACAAATGTTGGAGTTGGCTCGTGTGGGAGCTGGCTTGCCTGCGATGGCTTCACCTCGGTGTCACTGATGCACCGAGGCGCCTGCATCGCGGGCAAGCCCGGCTCCCACAGAAGCCGGGTCCTGCACGTGTCAGCCTTCGAGCTTGCTTTTCAGCAGTTCGTTCACCTGTTGCGGGTTGGCCTTGCCTTTGGAGGCTTTCATCGCCTGGCCCACAAAGAAGCCGAACATCTTGCCGCGCTTGGCTTCGTCTGCCGCACGGTATTGCTCGACCTGCTCGGCGTTGGCCGCGAGCATTTCATCCAATACAGCCGAGATCGCGCCGCTGTCGGTGACCTGCTTGAGGCCACGCTTCTCGATGATCTCGTCCGCGCTGCCTTCGCCTGCGGCCATGGCTTCGAACACGGTCTTGGCGATCTTGCCGGAGATGGTGTTGTCCTTGATGCGCAGCAGCATGCCGCCCAATTGCTCGGCAGTGACTGGGGCTTCGTCGATCTCCAGGCCTTGCTTGTTCAACAGGCTGCCCAGCTCGACCATCACCCAGTTGGCCGCCAGTTTGGCGTCGCCGGCAATGCTCACGACTTTTTCGAAGTAGTTGGCTTGTTCACGGCTGGAGGCCAAGACGCTGGCATCGTAGACCGACAGGCCGAACTGCGCCTGGAAGCGCTCGCGTTTCTGCTGCGGCAGCTCCGGCAGGGTGGCGCGGATGTCATTGAGGAACGAGTCCTCAAGCACCACCGGCAACAGGTCCGGGTCGGGGAAGTAACGGTAGTCGTTGGCTTCCTCTTTGCTGCGCATGGCGCGGGTTTCGTCTTTGTTCGGGTCGTACAGGCGGGTCTGCTGGATGACCTTGCCGCCGTCTTCGATCAGCTCGATCTGGCGACGCACTTCGCTGTTGATCGCCTTCTCGATGAAGCGGAACGAGTTGACGTTCTTGATCTCGCAGCGGGTGCCGAACTCGACTTGGCCCTTGGGACGGATCGACACGTTGCAGTCGCAACGCAGCGAACCTTCTGCCATGTTGCCGTCGCAGATGCCCAGGTAGCGCACCAGTGCGTGGATGGTCTTGACGTAGGCCACGGCTTCCTTGGCGCTGCGCATGTCCGGCTCGGAAACGATCTCCAGCAGCGGCGTGCCGGCACGGTTCAGGTCGATACCGGTCGCGCCCGGGAATTCTTCGTGCAGGCTCTTGCCGGCATCTTCTTCCAGGTGTGCGCGGGTGACGCCGACGCGCTTGATGGTGCCGTCTTCCAGGGGGATGTCCAGGTGGCCTTTGCCAACGATCGGCAGTTCCATCTGGCTGATCTGGTAGCCCTTGGGCAGGTCAGGGTAGAAGTAGTTCTTGCGCGCGAACACGTTGTGCTGGCCGATCTCGGCGTCAATCGCCAGGCCGAACATCACCGCCATGCGCACCGCTTCCTGGTTCAGCACTGGCAGTACGCCGGGCATGCCCAGGTCGACTAGGCTGGCCTGCGTGTTCGGCTCGGAGCCGAACGTGGTGGCGCTACCGGAGAAAATCTTCGATTGGGTGGCGAGCTGGGTATGAATCTCCAGCCCGATCACAACTTCCCATTGCATAGTGTTCTCCTCAGAAGCCGGTAGGGGTGCGAGTGTGCCAGTCGGTGTTCAACTGGTACTGGTGCGCCACATTGAGCAGGCGGCCTTCCTGGAAATACGGGGCGAGCAGTTGCACGCCGACCGGCAGGCCATCGACGAAACCGGCAGGCATGGACAAGCCCGGCAGTCCCGCGAGGTTGGCGGTGATGGTGTACAGGTCTTCGAGGTACGCAGCCACCGGGTCGCCGTTCTTGGCGCCGAGCTTCCAGGCCGGGTTCGGCGTGGTTGGGCCGAGGATCACGTCGACCTGTTCAAAGGCGGCCATGAAGTCGTTCTTCACCAAGCGACGGATTTTCTGCGCCTTGAGGTAGTAGGCGTCGTAGTAACCGGCCGACAGGGCGTAGGCACCGACCATGATCCGGCGCTGAACTTCGGCGCCGAAACCTTCGCCACGGGAGCGTTTGTACAGGTCGGTGAGGTCTTTCGGGTTTTCGCAGCGATAGCCGAAACGCACGCCGTCGAAACGCGACAGGTTGGAGGAAGCCTCTGCCGGTGCGATCACGTAGTACGCCGGAATCGCGTGCTGGTTGTTCGGCAGGCTGATTTCCTTGATCACCGCGCCGAGGCTTTCCAGCGTCTTGACGCTGTTGTGCACCAACTCGGCAATGCGCGGGTCGAGACCGGCGCTGAAGTATTCCTTCGGCACGCCGATGCGCAGGCCCTTGAGCGAGGTGTTCAGGCTGGCGCTGTAGTCCGGCACGGGCTCGTCGATGCTGGTGGAGTCCTGTTTGTCGAAGCCTGCCATGCCTTGTAACAAAATTGCGCAGTCCTCAGCGGTGCGCGCCAGAGGGCCGCCCTGATCGAGACTGGAGGCGTAAGCGATCATGCCCCAACGGGAAACGCGACCGTAGGTCGGCTTCAGGCCGGTGAGGTTGGTGAAGGCCGCAGGCTGGCGGATCGAGCCGCCGGTATCGGTGGCTGTAGCGGCAGGCAGGAAGCGTGCGGCAACTGCGGCGGCCGAACCGCCAGACGAACCGCCGGGCACGTGCTCCAGGTTCCACGGGTTTTTCACCGCGCCGTAGTAGCTCGACTCGTTGGCCGACCCCATGGCGAATTCGTCCATGTTGGTCTTGCCCAGGGTCACGGCCCCGGCGGCAGCCAGCTTGGACACCACGGTGGCGTCATAGGGTGCTTTGAAGTTGTCGAGCATCTTCGAGCCGCAACTGGTGCGAATGCCCTGGGTGCAGAACAGGTCCTTGTGGGCGATTGGAGCGCCCAGCAGTGCGCCATTTTCACCGTTGGCGCGACGTGCGTCGGCGGCCTTGGCCTGGCTCAGGGCCAGCTCTTCGGTGAGGCTGATGAAGCTGTTGACCTTTGGATCGTGCTCGGCGATGCGCGCCAGCAGGGTCTTGGTCAGCTCTTCGGAAGAAAACTTTTTGTCGGCGAGACCGCGAGCGATCTCGGCCAGAGTCATGTGATGCATTGCAGGCTCTTTCCCTTTAGTCGATGACTTTCGGAACCAGGTACAGGCCGTTTTCGACCGCTGGCGCGATGGACTGGTAGGCCTCGCGATTATTACTCTCGGTCACGACGTCTGCGCGCAGGCGCTGGCTGGCTTCCAGCGGGTGAGCCAGGGGCTCGATACCGTCGGTATTCACGGCCTGCATTTGGTCGACCAGCCCGAGAATGCTGTTCAGGGCTGCGGTGGTCTGTGGAAGATCGGCATCATTGAGGCCAAGCGAGGCCAGGTGCGCGATTTTTTCCACGTCGGAGCGTTCAAGCGTCATGGGAATCTCCAGTGGAAAACAGAACGGAGGCTGTCCGTGTGTTAGATTGTCGGAACACTACCGCATTTCTACGGTCTTACGGCCGCGATTGTGGGGTTAGGTGCACAGAAAGTCGGCCAATTTAGCACATTGGCGCCTTGCCCAAAATCCCTGTCGTTGTTAGAGTTTGCCGCACTTTTTTACCCACGCGTTGCCTAGGGTCCCTTTCCCATGTTCAAGAAACTGCGTGGCATGTTTTCCAGCGATCTTTCCATTGACCTGGGCACTGCCAACACCCTTATTTACGTGCGCGAGCGCGGTATCGTCCTGAATGAGCCATCGGTTGTGGCTATTCGGACGCACGGTAACCAGAAAAGTGTCGTTGCCGTCGGCACCGAGGCCAAGCGCATGCTCGGCCGTACACCCGGCAATATTGCCGCCATTCGTCCGATGAAAGATGGCGTGATCGCCGACTTCAGCGTCTGCGAGAAGATGCTGCAGTACTTCATCAACAAAGTTCACGAAAACAGTTTCCTGCAGCCCAGCCCTCGTGTGCTGATCTGCGTTCCGTGCAAATCCACCCAGGTTGAGCGTCGTGCCATCCGTGAATCGGCCCTTGGCGCCGGTGCCCGTGAAGTGTTCCTGATCGAAGAGCCAATGGCTGCTGCGATCGGTGCCGGCCTGCCGGTTGAAGAAGCACGCGGCTCGATGGTGGTGGATATCGGTGGTGGTACCACTGAAATCGCCCTGATCTCCCTGAACGGTGTGGTGTATGCCGAATCCGTACGCGTCGGCGGCGACCGCTTCGACGAAGCGATCATCACGTATGTACGTCGTAACTATGGCAGCCTGATCGGTGAGTCCACCGCTGAGCGCATCAAGCAGGAAATCGGCACCGCCTACCCAGGCGGCGAAGTGCGCGAAGTCGATGTGCGCGGTCGCAACCTGGCCGAAGGCGTTCCACGTGCTTTCACCCTGAACTCCAATGAAGTGCTGGAAGCTCTGCAAGAGTCCCTGGCCACCATCGTTCAGGCGGTGAAAAGCGCGCTGGAGCAATCGCCGCCGGAACTGGCTTCCGACATCGCCGAGCGTGGCCTGGTGCTGACCGGCGGTGGCGCCTTGCTGCGTGACCTCGACAAGCTGCTGGCCCAAGAGACTGGCCTGCCGGTGATCGTCGCCGAAGACCCGCTGACCTGCGTTGCCCGTGGCGGTGGTCGTGCACTGGAAATGATGGATAAACACACCATGGACCTGCTCTCCAGCGAATAAGTCATTGCTGGTTAGCCCATGTTTCGCCCGCAGGCAGCACTTTGCAGTGCTGCCTGTTGGCGTTTATCTTCTTCAATCTGCATCCAGGCCGGTTAGATGCCGTATGAATAAAGAGAACATTTGCCTGGGAGGAGCGGCTTATTAAACCGCTTTTCGCCAAAGGCCCCTCATTGGGCGTGCGCCTGTTGGTGCTGGTCGTGCTTTCGGTCGCGCTGATGGTGGTCGATGCCCGCTTTGCACTGCTCAAGCCCGTGCGCAGCCAAATGTCGCTGGTGTTGATGCAGACTTACTGGATCACCGACCTGCCGCAACGTCTGTACCAGGGCGTGGCCAGCCAATTTGGCAGCCGCACCGAACTGGTCGCCGAAAACGAAAAACTCAAGACCGAAAACCTGCTGTTGCAGGGGCGCATGCAAAAGCTCGCGGCCCTCACCGAGCAGAACGTTCGGCTGCGCGAGTTGCTCAATTCTTCCGCGCTGGTCAACGAAAAGGTCGAAGTGGCCGAGCTGATCGGCATGGACCCCAACCCCTTCACCCATCGCATCATCATCAACAAGGGTGAGCGCGACGGTGTGGTCCTGGGCCAGCCGGTGCTCGACGCCCGTGGCCTGATGGGCCAGGTGGTTGAGCTGATGCCCTACACCTCGCGGGTCTTGTTGCTGACGGACACCACCCATAGCATTCCGGTGCAGGTGAACCGCAACGGCTTGCGGGCGATTGCCAGCGGCACTGGTAACCCGGAACGCCTGGAGTTGCGCCACGTGGCGGACACCGCTGACATCAAGGAAGGCGACCTGCTGGTCAGCTCTGGCCTGGGTCAGCGTTTCCCGGCGGGTTACCCGGTGGCGACGGTGAAGGAAGTGATCCACGATTCCGGCCAGCCGTTCGCCATTGTGCGTGCGGTGCCGACTGCCGCCCTGAACCGCAGCCGGTACTTGCTGCTGGTGTTCAGCGACAACCGTACGCCGGAAGAGCGCGCCAACGACGCCGCTCAGGCCCAGGAAGCAGAAGACAAGCAAAACGGTACAGCGCCGATCGTTCCGGCGACTGTGCCCAAGCCGGCATTCGTAGGACCACCGGCACCGACGGCGGCTCCGGCAGCGCCTGTGGCCACTCCGGTCAAGCCGGCCGCTCACAACACGCGTCCCGTCAAGCCAACCGTGACTAAACCACCGGCCGCGACCCCGGCTGCCAAGCCTGCGGCGACTGTCCCGGCAACCACGCGGCAGAGGGAGGAATAATGGCCAGTACTCATTCGCGCAACGGCTGGATCGTCTGGCTGACCTTTGCTATCGGTATGCTGCTGAGCGTTTCGCCCTTGCCGCAGTTCATGGAAATTCTGCGCCCGCTTTGGCTGGCGCTGTTGCTGGCCTTCTGGTCGCTGAACCTGCCGCATAAAGTCGGCATGGTCACGGCGATGTTCCTGGGCTTGGCGGAGGATGTGCTCTATGGCACCTTGCTGGGTCAGAATGCGTTGATCCTGACCCTGATCACTTTCCTGGTGCTGTCGTTGCAGCAGCGCCTGCGGATGTTCCCCATGTGGCAGCAGTGCTTGGTGATCCTGGTGATCTTCGGCCTGGCACAGCTGGTTCAGCTGTGGCTGAGCGCCTTGACCGGTAACCGTCAGCCAACCCTGGCGCTGGTGCTACCGGCCCTGGTCAGTGCCTTGCTGTGGCCATGGATCAGCTTCGGTCTGCGTGGGTTGCGTCGTCGCTATAAAATCAATTGAATGGATTGCGAGGCTCTGCCTGGTTATCGAACCCTACAGGGAGAGTCTGCATGAATTCGCTTTACCTGGCCTCGGGCTCCCCGAGGCGGCGTGAATTGCTGACGCAGATCGGTGTGCCTTACACCGTGGTCAGCGCGGCTATTGATGAAACCCCTCTTACAAATGAATCCGCCGTTTCCTACGTCGAGCGCCTTGCGCGCGGCAAGGCAGCGGCGGGTTTCGCTGCGCTCGAGAATAGCTCCGGTGCCTGTGTGCTGGGTGCCGATACCGCCGTGATCGTCGATGGCAAAATCCTCGGCAAGCCCGTGGATCAGGCCGATGCCCTGGCAATGTTGATGGCGCTGGCGGGGCGCGAGCATGAAGTGCTGACCGCCATTGCCCTCACCGACGGCCAACGCTGTGAGACTGTTTGTGTAAGCAGTCGTGTACTGTTTCGCGGGATTTCCGTCGAGGAAGCGACCACCTACTGGCACAGCGGCGAACCCCAAGACAAGGCGGGCGGCTATGCTATCCAAGGGTTGGGCTCGGTCTTTGTCGCCGGGCTCAATGGCAGTTATTCCGCCGTGGTAGGCCTGCCGGTGTGCGAAACCGCGCAACTGCTCGGCCAATTCGGCATACCCTGTTGGCAAAACCTTACCGCGCGCTGAACGCCGTATTCCAGCGCCCAGCCTTAAGCGATCGGTCACTATTGTGAAAACGCCTGAACGAGACCCAGCCATGAGTGAAGAGATTCTGATCAATATCACGCCGATGGAATCGCGCGTGGCGGTGGTAGAGAACGGTGTTCTGCAAGAAGTGCACGTTGAGCGCACCCAGAAGCGCGGGATCGTCGGCAATATCTACAAAGGCAAGGTGGTGCGGGTTTTGCCGGGGATGCAGGCGGCATTCGTCGACATCGGCCTGGACCGTGCCGCGTTTATCCATGCTTCGGAAATTTCCCTGCGCGAAGGGCCAGCGGTAGAAAGCATCAGTGCCCTGGTGCACGAAGGGCAGAGCCTGGTGGTGCAAGTCACCAAGGACCCCATCGGCTCCAAAGGCGCGCGCCTGACCACTCAATTATCGATTCCGTCGCGTTACCTGGTGTACATGCCGCGCACCGCCCATGTCGGCATTTCCCTGAAGATCGAAGACGAAGCCGAGCGCGAGCGCCTGAAAAAGGTGGTCAGCGACTGCGTGGCGGCCGAAGGCATCAAGGAAGCGGGCGGCTTCATCCTGCGCACCGCCGCCGAAGGCGCCGGCGCCGATGAGATCCTTATGGACATCCGCTACCTGCGGCGCCTGTGGGACCAGATCGGTGCCCAGATCAAGACCATCGGCGCGCCCAGCGTGATCTACGAAGACCTCGGCCTGGCCCTGCGTACGCTGCGCGACCTGGTCAGTCCGAAGATTGAGAAAATTCGCATCGACTCGCGGGAAACATTCCAACGCACCACGCAATTTGTTGCCGAGCTGATGCCTGAAATTGCCGACCGCCTGGAACACTATCCTGGCGAGCGGCCGATCTTCGACCTGTATGGCGTTGAAGACGAAATCCAGAAAGCCTTGGAACGCAAGGTGCCGCTCAAGTCCGGTGGCTACCTGGTGGTGGACCCGGCGGAAGCCATGACCACCATCGATGTCAACACCGGCGCGTTCGTGGGCCATCGCAACCTCGAAGAAACCATCTTCAAGACCAACCTCGAAGCGGCCACCGCGATCGCGCGCCAACTGCGCCTGCGTAACCTGGGCGGCATCATCATCATCGACTTCATCGACATGGAAGATGAAGAACACCAGCGCCAGGTGCTGCGTACCCTGGAGAAACAGCTGGAACGCGATCACGCCAAGACCAACATCATCGGCATCACCGAGCTGGGCCTGGTGCAAATGACGCGCAAGCGCACCCGCGAAAGCCTGGAGCAAGTGCTGTGCGAGCCGTGCAGCAGTTGCCAGGGCCGCGGTAAATTGAAGACCCCGGAAACCGTTTGCTACGAGATTTTCCGCGAAATCCTGCGAGAAGCGCGAGCCTACCAGGCCGAAGGTTACAGAGTGCTCGCCAACCAGAAAGTGGTCGATCGGCTGCTGGACGAAGAATCCGGTAACGTTGCCGAGCTGGAGGGGTTTATCGGGCGCACGATACGCTTCCAGGTCGAAACCATGTATTCCCAGGAACAATACGACGTGGTGCTGCTCTGATCCCCAATCGTTTTCCTTTTATGAGACAGGCAGGCCTTGATCTGCCGTCCGACTACCACCTTGAGGGTCGCCTGACATGGAGCGTCTGATACGCTTTTTTGCCGCTTTGACCCGTTGGGGCCTGGGCCTCTGTGCCTTGCTGCTGGTACTGGCGGCCGTGTACGTGAGCCTGGGCCGTGAATTGACGCCGCTGGTGGCCGAGTACCGTGCGGAGATCGAAGCCAAGGCCCAGGCCGCGGTGGACATGCCGTTGCATATCGGCAGCCTGGAAGGCCGCTGGAGCGGCTTCGCGCCGGTATTGCTGGCCCATGATGTGATGGTGGGCGAGGGCAGCAGTGCCCTTCGCCTGGACCAGGTCGAAGTGGTGCCGGATATGTGGGCCAGCCTGATGGCCCGAGAAGTGCGCATTGCGCACCTGCAAGTCAGTGGCTTGCAGCTTAGCGTCAAGGAAGACAAGGACGGCAAATGGGCCTTGCAGGGCTTGCCAGTGCAGAACGACCAGCCCGTGGACCCTGAGCAGTTGCTCAAGAACATGCAAAAGGTCAAGCGCGTGTCGTTGCTGGACAGCCAGGTGACCTTGCAGCCGTTTGACCAAGCGCCGGTGACCCTGACGTATGTCGGCCTGAGCCTGCACACCGGCATCACGCGCCAACGCCTGGATGCACGCTTGACGCTGCCCGACGGCCAACCCTTGGCGGTGAGCCTGCGCACGCGTATCCGCGCCAGTCAGTGGAAGGACGGCGAAGTCCAGGCGTACGTGAGCCTGCCGCAAAGCGACTGGGCCAAGTGGATCCCGGCCAAGCTGACCCAGCAATGGAAGCTCACCCAATTCAAAGCTGGCGGTGAACTCTGGCTGACTTGGGCCAAAGGCACCGTGCAAAGCGCGGTGGTGCGCCTCAACTCGCCGCAGGTAAAAGGCAGCTACGCCGACCGCAAACCTGTGCATATCGAGAACCTGGCCCTCACCGCCTACCTGCAACGCAGCGATAGCGGTCTCAAGGTGCTGTTCGACTCGCTGGCGATGAATCTGGGGGAAACCCGCTGGGAATCGCGCCTGCAACTTCAGCAAACCCTGGCCACCGACAAGGATCAGGAGGTCTGGAAGCTCCAGGCCGACCGCCTGGACCTCACGCCGATCACGCCGCTGCTCAATGCCTTGGCGCCGCTGCCGGAGGGTTTCGCCAAGACCATTCAGCACCTCAAGGCCACGGGCCTGCTGCGTAATGTGCTGGTGGATTTCCGTCCTCAAGATACGACGGATCAAAAAGTCAGCTTCGCCGCCAACCTCGAACGCATCGGTTTTGATGCCTACTTTGGCGCACCGGCCGCGCGGAACGTGTCCGGCAGTATCAGCGGTGACCTGGGCCATGGCGAGTTGCGCATGGACAGCAAAGACTTTTCCCTGCACCTCGATCCGATCTTTGCCAAGCCGTGGCAGTACATCCAGGCCAATGCTCGCCTGACGTGGAAGCTCGACAAGGAAGGCTTCACCCTGATCGCCCCGTACATCAAGGTGCTGGGTGAAGAGGGCAATGTCGCCGCTGATTTCCTGATTCGCCTGCATTTCGACCACAGCCAGGAAGACTATATGGACCTGCGGGTCGGCATGGTCGATGGCGATGGGCGCTTCACCCCCAAATACCTGCCGGCGGTGTTGAGCCCGGCGTTGGATGAGTGGCTGCGTACGGCGATTCTCAAGGGCGCGGTGGACCAGGGCTTTTTCCAGTATCAGGGTTCGCTGAACCACGACGCGCTGCCGGCCTCACGCAACATCAGCCTGTTCTTCAAGGTGCATGATGCCGAACTGGCGTTCCAGCCGGGCTGGCCGCATGTGAGCAAGGTCAATGGCGAAGTGTTTGTCGAGGAGAGCGGCGTACGCATCCTGGCCAGCAAGGGCCAGTTGCTCGACACCAAGGTCAAGGACGTCTACGTCAATATCCCCCACGCGCCGGCGGGCAAGGACAGTCATCTGTTGCTGACCGGCGGGTTTGCCGGTGGTTTGGGCGACGGTTTGAAAATCCTCCAGGAAGCGCCGATCGGCACCGCATCGACCTTTGCCGGGTGGAAGGGTGAGGGCGACCTGCAAGGCAGCCTTGACCTGGATGTACCGTTGGCGAAAGGCACCGAGCCGAAGATTGTGGTGGACTTCAAGACGGACAAGGCACGGCTGCAATTGGCCGAACCGACCCTGGACCTGACCCAGCTCAAGGGCGATTTCCGCTTCGACAGCGCCAAAGGCCTCAGTGGCCAGAACATCACGGCCCAGGCGTTTGACCGGCCGATCACGGCGCAGATCGTTGCCGATGGCAAGCCGGGCAATATCAGTACGCGTGTGTCTGCCAAGGGCCAGGTGACGGTCAAGCGGCTGACGGACTGGTTGAAAGTCAGCCAACCTTTGCCGGTGTCCGGCGATATTCCCTACCAGTTGCAACTGACCCTGGACGGTGCCGATAGCCAACTGATGGTCAGCTCCAACCTGAAGGGCGTCGCCGTGGACCTGCCGGCACCGTTCGGCATGCCCGCCAGCCAGGGGCGTGACAGTGTGTTCCGCATGACCTTGCAGGGGGCCGAGCGGCGTTATTGGTTCGACTACGGCGAGCTGGCCAACTTCACCTTCGCTGCGCCGCCGGACAAATTCAATGAGGGGCGCGGTGAGCTATTCCTCGGGGATGGCGATGCTGTGTTGCCAGGGGCCAAGGGCTTGCGCATACGTGGCGTGCTGTCTGAACTCGATATCGACCCGTGGAAGAAACTGGTTGACCGCTACGCGGGCAACGATCCGGGCGGCAGCGCCAAGCAGTTGCTCAGCGGCGCTGACTTCAAGGTGGGTAAGCTGACCGGTTTTGGCAGCCAGTTTGATCAGGTCAATCTACAGCTGGACCGCAAGCCTGCGGCGTGGGGCCTGCAATTCGACAGTCAGCAGGCCAAGGGCACCGTCAACCTGCCGGACGCCAAGGGCGCACCGATTGCGGTCAACCTTCAATATGTGAAGCTGCCAGCGGTGGATCCGACGGTGCAGGCTGATGAAAACGCACCGGACCCCTTGGCGAGCATCGACCCCAAGGACATTCCGGCGCTGGATATCGCCATTGATCAGCTTTTCCAGGGCCCGGATCTGATAGGTGCCTGGTCGCTGAAAATCCGCCCGACCGCCAAAGGCTTGGCTTTCAATAACCTCGACCTCGGCCTCAAAGGCATGCAGCTCAAGGGCGCGGGTGGTTGGGAAGGGACGGCTGGCGACAGTAGCAGTTGGTACAAGGGGCGCCTGGATGGCAAGAATATCGGCGATGTGCTCAAGGGGTGGGGTTACGCGCCCACCGTCACCAGCCAGGATTTCCACCTGGATGTGGATGGTCGCTGGCCCGGTTCGCCTGCCTTTGTCGGGCCCAAGCGTTTCTCCGGCAGCCTGGATGCAGCGTTTCGCGATGGCCAGTTCGTTGAAGTGGAAGGCGGCGCCCAGGCGCTGCGGGTGTTTGGCCTGCTGAACTTCAACTCCATTGGGCGCCGTCTGCGCCTGGACTTCTCGGACTTGCTCGGCAAGGGCTTGAGCTACGACCGTGTGAAGGGCTTGCTGGCGGCGAGCAACGGGGTATTCGTGACCCGTGAGCCGATCACCATGACCGGGCCTTCGACTAACCTGGAACTCAACGGCACCCTGGACCTGGTCGCAGACCGTGTCGACGCCAAGCTGCTGGTCACCCTGCCGGTGACCAATAACCTGCCGATCGCCGCGCTGATCGTAGGCGCGCCCGCGATCGGCGGTGCGTTGTTCCTGATCGACAAGCTGATCGGTGACCGTGTTGCGCGCTTTGCCAGCGTGCAATACAAGGTCGAAGGCCCGTGGAAGGACCCGAAAATCACCTTCGACAAGCCATTTGAAAAACCAAACTGAGAGCCTGTGGAGTAGCATGGCCGCATGCCCATTAAGGAGAGACGGTCCATGTCCTTTGCGGTAATTCAAATGGTCAGCCAGAGCGATGTGCTGGCCAACCTGGCCCAGGCCCGGCGCTTGCTGGAACAAGCCGCAGCGGGTGGGGCGAAGCTGGCGGTATTGCCGGAAAACTTTGCCGCCATGGGCCGCCGCGACGTGGCCGACATCGGTCGCGCCGAAGCTCTGGGCAAAGGCCCGATCCTGCCGTGGTTGAAACAGACCGCCCGCGACCTCACCTTATGGATAGTGGCTGGTACTTTGCCGCTGCCGCCAAAGGACCAGCCGAACGCCAAGTCCAATGCCTGCTCGTTGCTGGTCGATGATCAGGGTGAAATCGTTGCCCGTTACGACAAGCTGCACCTGTTCGATGTGGATGTTGCCGATGCCCGCGGTCGTTATCGCGAATCTGACGACTATGCTTTCGGAGGCAATGTGGTGGTAGCGGACACGCCCGTCGGTCGGTTGGGCCTGACGGTTTGTTACGACCTGCGCTTCCCCGAGCTCTACAGCGAATTGCGTGCGGCAGGGGCTGAGTTGATTACAGCGCCTTCGGCGTTTACGGCGGTGACCGGCGCGGCGCATTGGGATGTGCTTATTCGCGCACGCGCCATCGAGACCCAGTGTTACCTGCTGGCGGCGGCTCAAGGCGGTGTGCATCCGGGGCCACGGGAAACCTATGGTCATGCGGCGATTGTCGACCCTTGGGGGCGTGTGCTGACACAACAGGATCAAGGCGAAGCAGTGTTGCTGGCCGAACGCGATAGCAGTGAACAGGCGTCGATACGGACGCGCATGCCGGTGGTCAACCATCGGCGCTTTTTCTCGCAGGGCGCACAGCGACCTGCTTCGGAACGATGAATTTAAGGCCATACCTATGAGCGAGTTGTTGTCCTCAGTCAGTGATCACCTCCTGGCGCCCGGTGGCGTGACCATCGAAAGCTTGCAAACCGTACTCGGCGACTTGGCCGGGCCGGGCATCGACGCGGCTGACCTGTATTTCCAAGGGCAGATTTCCGAGTCCTGGGCGCTGGAAGACGGCATCGTCAAGGAAGGCAGTTTCAACCTCGACCAGGGTGTGGGCGTGCGTGCGCAGTCCGGTGAAAAAACCGGTTTTGCCTACAGCAACGCGATCACCCTGGAAGCCTTGGGCCTGGCGGCGCGGGCCGCACGTTCGATCTCCCGGGCCGGGCAAAATGGCACGGTGCAGGCATTCAGCACCCAGGACGTGGCGCAGTTGTACGCGCCGGATAACCCCCTGGAAGTGATCAGCCGTGCGGAAAAGGTCGAGCTGCTCAAGCGTATCGACGCCGCCACCCGTGCCCTCGACCCGCGTATCCAGCAGGTTACCGTGAGCATGGCTGGTGTGTGGGAGCGCATCCTGGTGGCGTCCACCGATG
This sequence comes from Pseudomonas sp. TWR1-1-4, assembly GCF_049897165.1. Taxonomy (NCBI): domain Bacteria; kingdom Pseudomonadati; phylum Pseudomonadota; class Gammaproteobacteria; order Pseudomonadales; family Pseudomonadaceae; genus Pseudomonas; species Pseudomonas sp. TWR1-1-4. Next base: position 218,499 of record NZ_JAFCVS010000007.1, read on the forward strand.
GCGGCCTGGCGGCGGATGTGCGGCCGCTGGTGCGTTTCAACGTCAGCGTGATCGTCGAACAGAACGGTCGCCGCGAACGCGGTGGTCATGGCGGCGGCGGGCGTACCGACTACCGTTATTTCCTCACCGACGACCGTGCCATGGGTTATGCACGTGAAGCGCTGCGCCAGGCGTTGGTCAACCTTGAAGCCATTCCTGCCCCGGCCGGCACTTTGCCGGTGGTGCTGGGTTCGGGTTGGTCCGGCGTGCTGCTGCACGAAGCGGTCGGTCATGGCCTGGAAGGTGACTTCAACCGCAAAGGCAGTTCGGCCTATAGCGGGCGGATGGGTGAAATGGTGGCGTCCAAACTCTGCACCATCGTCGATGACGGCACCCTGGCCGGGCGTCGTGGCTCGCTGAGCGTCGACGACGAAGGCACCCCAACCGAGTGCACCACCCTGATCGAAAACGGTGTGCTCAAGGGCTACATGCAAGACAAGCTCAACGCTCGCCTGATGGGCGTGGCGCGTACGGGTAACGGCCGTCGCGAATCCTACGCGCACCTGCCGATGCCGCGCATGACCAACACCTACATGCTCGGTGGCGAAAGCGACCCGGCCGAGATCATCGCTTCGGTGAAGCGCGGCATCTACTGCGCCAACCTCGGTGGCGGCCAGGTGGATATCACCAGCGGCAAGTTCGTGTTCTCCACCAGCGAGGCTTACCTGATCGAAGACGGCAAGATCACTGCACCGGTCAAGGGTGCGACATTGATCGGTAACGGTCCGGAAGCCATGAGCAAGGTGTCGATGGTCGGCAACGACCTGTCGCTGGACAGCGGCGTGGGTACCTGCGGGAAAGACGGACAGTCAGTGCCGGTGGGTGTCGGCCAGCCAACGCTGAAGATTGATGCGATCACCGTGGGTGGCACGGGGTCGTAAGAAAGACGGAGCTTCGGGTGGCGAGAACCGCCACCCGGGGAAGAGGATCAGCGCAGGCCGCGTTGAGTCTCGTCCAGCTCACGGATGTACTTGAAGATTTTACGGCTGGTGGCCGGCGCCTTGTTATGCGCCTGCTCGTGCTGGGCCTGACGGATCAGGGAACGCAGTTGCTGGCGGTCCGCGTCCGGGTAGTCCATCACGAATTTCTCCAGCACGGCGTCATCGCCCGCGATCAGGCGGTCACGCCAACGTTCCAGGTTATGGAAGCGTTCGTTGTACTGTCGAGTAGAGGCATCGGTTTGATCGAGCAAGGTCAGAATGGCGTCGATGTCCTGATCGCGCATGAGTTTGCCGATAAACGAGATGTGCCGTTTACGCGCGATATTCGCGGTGTGCTTGGGCGCATCGGCCAGGGCACGACGCATTTCGTCGGTCAGTGGCAGTTTTGCAATCAAGTCTTTTTTGAGCGTTGTAAGGCGCTCGCCAAGGTCAACCAGAGCATGCAGCTCACGTTTGACCTGGGTTTTGCTTTTCTCCCCATCGAGGGAGTCGTCGTAAGAATCAACCATGGTGGCAGTCCGCAAAGAAACGCCGCCATGATAACCAGTCGGGGGCCGCTTGTCCGGCCCGGTCGCTCGATGGCCTTAACCGAAAGCAGAATTTGAGTGGAGAAAACCATGAGTGCAGCCCAAAGCGTCGGTCCGCAAGCGTTACCGGCACTGCAGGAACAAGTCGAGCAGATCCTTGCCGAGGCCAAGCGCCAGGGGGCCAGTGCCTGTGAAGTGGCCGTGTCGCTGGAGCAGGGGCTGTCGACGTCGGTGCGCCAGCGGGAAGTGGAAACCGTTGAGTTCAACCGCGACCAGGGTTTTGGTATTACCTTGTATGTCGGGCAGCGCAAAGGTTCGGCCAGTACGTCGGCCAGCGGTCCGGAAGCCATTCGCGAGACGGTGGCGGCTGCGCTGGCAATCGCCAAGCACACCTCCGAAGACGAAAGCTCGGGCCTGGCCGACAAGGCGCTGATGGCCAAGGACCTGCAGGATTTCGATCTGTTTCACGCTTGGGACATCACACCCGAACAGGCCATCGAACGGGCGCTGATCTGCGAAGCTGCTGCATTCGACGCTGATGCCCGCATCAAGAACGCAGATGGCACCACGTTGAGCACGCACCAGGGTTGCCGCGTGTATGGCAACAGCCATGGCTTTATCGGTGGCTACGCGTCCACCCGCCATAGCTTGAGCTGCGTGATGATCGCCGAGGCTGACGGCCAGATGCAGCGCGATTATTGGTACGACGTCAGCCGTCAGGGCGAATTGCTGTCGGACCCGATCAGCATTGGTCAGCGCGCGGCGCAGCGTGCAGCGAGCCGCCTGGGCGCGCGCCCGGTGCCAACCTGTGAAGTGCCGGTACTGTTTTCGGCAGAACTGGCGGGTGGGTTGTTTGGCAGTTTCCTGGGGGCGATTTCCGGTGGCAACTTGTACCGTAAGTCCTCGTTCCTGGAGGGGGCGATTGGCCAAAAGTTGTTCCCAGAGTGGCTGACCATCGATGAGCGCCCGCACTTGATGCGCGCCATGGGCAGTACGTCGTTCGACGGTGATGGCCTGGCGACGTATGCCAAACCGTTCGTCGAGAAGGGCGAGTTGGTGTCTTACGTACTGGGCACGTACGCCGGTCGCAAGCTGGGCCTGCCAAGCACCGCGAACTCCGGAGGCGTACACAACCTGTTCGTCACCCACGGCGATGAAGACCAAGCTGCGCTGCTTCGGCGCATGGGGCGTGGCTTGCTGGTGACCGAGCTGATGGGCCATGGCCTGAACATGGTCACCGGTGATTACTCGCGTGGCGCGGCGGGTTTCTGGGTGGAAAACGGCGAGATTCAGTTTGCCGTCCAGGAAGTGACCATCGCAGGCAATATGCGCGACATGTTCAAGCAGATCGTCGCCGTGGGTAATGATCTGGAACTGCGCAGCAACATTCGCACAGGCTCGGTGTTGATCGAGCGGATGACTGTCGCCGGCAGCTAATCCTCCCGAAGCTTTACTCCAAAAGGCGCGCCATCTGTCAGATGGCGCGCCTTTTTTGTGGGCGTTTTGGCAGGCGGATCAATCTGCCGCTATTGTTTTGATTCTCAATATCATTTAATAATAAATATCATTACCGGATGAGTGTGGATCATGAGTTCTGTCCTGCATGAGGATCCTTACCTGGAGAGCTGGCGCTGGATGAGTCGCCAGATTCGCTGCGGCCTCGACCCCAACGAGCCGCGCCTGATCGAACATTACCTCAATGAGGGTCGATACCTGGCGTGCTGCACCGCGACCCATCCGTGGACGATCGCAGAAACCTCATTCCGCCTGCTGCTCGATACCGCCAGCGACATCGCGCTGCCCTGGCATTGGCGCTCCATGTGCCTGGATCAGGCGTGGCGTCCATTACGCGACTTGGAAAAACTCTCTCACTGCGCCTGCCGCCTCAAGCGCTGGCAGTCCTTTGCGTGGCAATTGGCGACCTGCGAATTGCTGCCCTCCCTTTCTGTTTCTGACCTGGTGCAAGGATCTAACGATGAGTAACACCCGTATCGAACGCGACAGCATGGGCGAACTGCAAGTGCCGACCGAGGCCTTGTACGGTGCGCAAACCCAGCGCGCGGTGAACAATTTCCCGATCAGTCATCAACGCATGCCGGCGCAATTCATCCGCGCCCTGATCCTGGCCAAGGCCGCCGCCGCCAAGGTCAACGTCGACCTCAAGCAAATCAGCGTAGGGCAGGGCAAGGCCATCGTCGATGCCGCCCAAGGTTTGTTGGAAGGCGATTTTATGCAGCACTTTCCGGTGGATATCTTCCAGACCGGCTCCGGCACCAGTTCGAACATGAACGCCAATGAAGTGATTGCGACCCTGGCCACCCGTTTGCTCGGTGAGCCGGTCAACCCCAACGACCACGTGAACTGCGGCCAGAGCAGCAACGACATCATCCCGACCACGATCCACGTCAGTGCCGCGCTGGTACTGCATGAGCAAACACTGCCGGCCCTGCTGCATTTGGTGCAAGTCATCGAACAAAAAGCCGAAGAGGTTCACCCGTTCATCAAGACCGGCCGCACGCACCTGATGGATGCCATGCCCGTACGCATGAGCCAGGTGCTCAACGGTTGGGCTCAGCAGCTCAAGGCTAGTATCGGCCACCTGCAGGACCTTCTGCCGAGCCTGCAAGCGCTGGCTCAGGGCGGTACGGCAGTCGGTACCGGGATCAACGCACATCCGGAATTCGCGGCGCGTTTCAGCCAGCAGCTGAGCAGTCTGACCGGTGTGAAATTCACGCCCGGCAAGAACCTGTTCGCTCTGATTGGCTCGCAGGACACCGCCGTCGCAGTCTCCGGCCAGTTGAAGGCTACCGCCGTGTCGCTGATGAAAATCGCCAACGACCTGCGCTGGATGAACTCCGGCCCGCTCGCCGGCCTGGGTGAAATCGAGCTGGAAGGCTTGCAGCCGGGTTCTTCGATCATGCCCGGCAAGGTCAACCCGGTGATTCCGGAAGCCACGGCGATGGTCGCCGCACAGGTCATCGGCAATGACACGGTGATCACCGTCGCCGGTCAGTCAGGCAACTTCGAGCTGAACGTGATGCTGCCGATCATTGCGCAGAACCTGCTCAGCAGCCTGGAATTGCTGGCCAATTCCAGCCGTTTGCTGGCCGATAAAGCCATCGCCAGTTTCAAGGTCAACGAAGCCAAGCTCAAGGAAGCGTTGTCGCGCAACCCCATCCTGGTGACCGCACTCAACCCGATCATCGGTTACCAAAAGGCCGCTGAAATCGCCAAAAAAGCCTATCAACAGGGCCGTCCGGTGATTGATGTTGCCCTCGAACACACCGACTTGCCGCGCAGCCAACTGGAGGTCCTGCTGGATCCGGAAAAGCTCACGGCCGGCGGCGTGTAATCACCGACCCTGCTTTGGAGGCTCACCATGGAGCACTGGAAACGCACGATCGAACGGGCCAATCGCTGCTTTATGGCGGGCGAGTTGGTTGACGCTCGCGAGGCCTACTTGCAAGCCTTGGCCCTTGCCCAAGTGTTGTTCGAACGCTGGGCGGACGCCGACGAAGCAGTGGCGGCTTGCGTCATTTCCCATCACAACCTGGCGGACCTGCACCTGCGGCTGAACCAGCCGGAGGAAAGCGCGGAATACCTGTGCGCTATCCATCAGCGCCTGCTGCAGACCATGCAGGACCCGCGTCTGAGTCCGCAATTGCGCGAAGCGGCGCTGCGCCAGAGCAGCAAAACCTACGTCGAGCTATTGAATTTCATCAGCGATCACGGTGAGTACCCGCGCACCCATCGCCTGTTGGGTGGTGCTGCGGTGCAACCCGCCACTCCTCATTACGGAGCACATTGATATGACTTATACCTTGCCTGCATTGCCTTACGCCTACGACGCCCTGGAACCGCATATCGATGCGCAAACCATGGAAATCCACTACACCAAGCACCACCAGACCTACATCAACAATCTCAACGCCGCCGTCGAGGGCACCGAGTTCGCTGGCTGGCCGGTCGAGAAGCTGGTCTCCAGCGTGCAGCAACTGCCGGAAAAACTGCGTGCAGCCGTGATCAATCAGGGCGGTGGTCATGCCAACCACTCGCTGTTCTGGGCGGTGATGTCGCCCAAAGGTGGCGGCAAACCCGATGGTGCGCTGGGCAAGGCCATTGAGGAGCAATTGGGCGGTTTCGACAGCTTCAAGGAGGCGTTCACCAAGGCCGCATTGACCCGTTTCGGCAGTGGCTGGGCCTGGCTGAGCGTCACTCCGCAGAAGACCCTGGTGGTGGAGAGCAGCGGTAACCAGGACAGCCCGCTGATGAACGGCAATACCCCGATCCTCGGCCTGGACGTCTGGGAGCATGCCTACTACCTGCTGTACCAGAACCGCCGCCCGGAATACATCAATGCCTTCTACAGTGTCATTAATTGGTCGGAAGTCGCCGCACGCTATCAGGCTGCCGTGGCCTGACACTCACCTTCATAACAAGATCTAAGGCCGACTATGGGCACTGAAACACTGGCGATCAGCAGCGGGCGAATGTTTCGTTATGCGCTTGGCTCGCTGCTGCTATTGGCAGGTACCGCATTGCTGGTGGCCCACGGGCTGGCTTGGCTGAACCTGGAACCACGCATTCTGCGCGCCCTGCAGGGGGGATCCCTCTGTGCGCTCGGCACGGCGCTCGGCGCGGTACCTGTGCTGGTTATTCGACGCATGCCGGTGGCATTGAGCGATACGCTGCTGGGCTTTGGGGCTGGCGTCATGCTGGCGGCGACGGCGTTTTCGCTGATCGTGCCGGGCATTGCCGCAGCTGAAGGCCTGGGGCTTTCGCCCTGGGGCGCCAGCGGTTTGATCAGTTTTGGCATCATATTGGGTGCTTTCGGGCTGTATCTGGTGGACCGCAAGGTCTCCGGTGCCAGCCCGGAAATGCTGGTGGGCACGCCGGAAAAACCGGTGATTCCGCCGCGTATCTGGCTGTTTGTGTTTGCCATCATCGCCCACAACATCCCGGAAGGTATGGCGGTGGGCGTCTCGGCAGGCGGCGGCATGCCGGATGCCGACAGCCTGGCCATGGGCATTGCCTTGCAGGACGTGCCTGAAGGGCTGGTGATTGCGTTGGTGTTGGCCGGGGCCGGGATGTCGCGGGTCAAGGCGTTCCTGATCGGCGCGGCGTCAGGCCTGGTGGAGCCGGTATTTGCCGTGCTATGTGCCTGGTTGGTAAGCCTGGCCGAGGTGCTTCTGCCGCTAGGCTTGGCCTTGGCAGCCGGTGCGATGCTGTTGGTGGTGACTCACGAAGTGATCCCCGAGTCGCGACGTAATGGTCACGAAAAACTCGCCAGCCTAGGGCTGTGCGTCGGGTTCTGCTTGATGATGGTGATGGACACGGCCTTGGGGTAAACCGCTCCCTTGTAGGAGCCGGCTTGCCGGCGATCAATCCTGAGACGAGCGGTGCGCTTGGCGACGCCATCGCCGGCAAGCCGGGCTCCTACAGAGCGTTATTCGCCTTCGTCGAAGTAGTTGTTGATCAGCGCCACCAGGGCGTCCATCGCTTCCTGCTCCTGCTCACCTTCGGTCTTCAAGTGAATCTTGGTGCCTTTGCCCGCCGCCAGCATCATCATCGCCATGATGCTTTTGCCGTCGACCATCGTTTCCGGTGAGCGACCGGCGCGCACCTGGCAGGGAAACTTCCCGGCCACGCCCACGAATTTAGCCGAAGCGCGGGCATGCAGGCCCAGTTTGTTGATGATTTCAATTTCCAGAGCGGGCATCGCGGGGGTGTTCCTTTCAGCTAAGGTCGCGGTGGCGGACCTGGACATTCTTGAGGGTTTGTTGCAACACCTGGCCCAGGCGCTCAGTCAGGTAGACGGAGCGGTGATGCCCACCGGTGCAGCCGATGGCAATGGTGACATAAGCCCGGTTGCTGGCGGCAAAACGCGGAAGCCACTTAAGCAGGTAACTGGAGATGTCCTGAAACATCTCCTCCACATCCGGTTGCGCGGCCAGGTAATCGGCCACGGGCTGGTCCAGCCCCGACTGTTCGCGCAGTTCCGGCTTCCAGTAAGGGTTAGGCAGGCAGCGCACGTCGAACACCAAGTCGGCGTCCACCGGCATGCCGCGCTTGAAACCAAACGACTCGACCAGAAACGCCGTACCTGGCTCGGGCTGGTTCAGAAGGCGCAGCTTGATGGCATCGCGCAACTGGTACAGGTTGAGGCTGGTGGTGTTGATCTTGAGATCGGCGAGGTCAATGATCGGCCCCAGCAGCTTGGTTTCGTCTTCGATGGCTTCGGCCAGGGAGCGGTGAGGGCTGCTGAGGGGGTGACGCCGGCGGGTTTCCGAGAATCGCTTGAGCAGCGTCTCTTCGTCGGCATCCAGGTAAAGCACGTCGCAATGAATGTGCTTGGCCCGCACTTCCTCGAGCAATTGCGGGAAACGCTCAAGGTGGCTGGGCAGGTTGCGGGCATCAATCGAGACGGCGACCAGGGGTTGCGCCAGTTCGGTGTGAATCAACGCGCGTTCCGCCAATTCCGGCAGCAGGCCGGCGGGCAAGTTGTCGATGCAATAGAAACCGTTATCCTCAAGTACGTTGAGGGCGGTGCTTTTACCCGAGCCGGAGCGGCCGCTGACGATGATCAAACGCATGATTACTGCCCGTTCTGTTCATCCAGGACAACCTGATACAGCGCCTCGTTGCTGCTGGCACTGCGCAGTCTGTCGCGTACTTCCTTGCGGTCGAGCATGCTGGCGATCTGCCGAAGCAGTTCCAGGTGCGCATCGGTGGCGGCTTCCGGGACCAGCAGCACGAACAGCAGGTCGACCGGTGCACCATCGATAGCATCGAAATCAATGGATTTTTCCAGGTGCAGCAAGGCGCTGACGGGTGTCTCGCAGCCTTTGAGTCGGCAGTGGGGGATGGCGATGCCGTTGCCAAAACCGGTCGAACCGAGTTTTTCACGGGCAATCAGAGCCTCGAAGACATCCTGCATCTCCAGATCAGGCACTTGGCTGCTGATCAGGTTGGCAATTTGTTCAAGGGCTTTCTTTTTACTGCCGCCCGGCGCGTTCACAAGGGAACGGCCGGGGGTCAGGATGGTTTCAAGTCGGATCATGGGGGGAGAGTTAGCGACCTGTACCTTGCATCAGGTGCAGATTCTTTTCCTTATGCTTTATGAGTTGGCGGTCCAGCTTGTCGTAGAGCGAGTCGATCGCCGCGTACATGTCTTCATGCTCCGCATTGGCGACGAGCTTTGCATTCGGTACGTGCAGGGTGGCCTCGATTTTCTGCTTGAGCTTATCGACCTCCATGATGACCTGCACGTTTGTGATCTTGTCAAAATGCCCTGCCAGCTTGTTCAGCTTGCTTTCGGTGTATTCACGCAGGGGTTTGGTGACTTCCAGCTGGTGTCCACTGATGTTGACTTGCATACAGCTTCTCCTTCGTTGCCAGTGCATAAAGCGGCGGGTAGGAATACCCGCCACTGGAACGCTATGGCCCGCCCGTCACATCAAACGCTTACGCTCGCTGGAAGGCGCGATCCCGAGGGACTCGCGGTACTTGGCGACGGTTCGACGGGCGACCTGAATGCCTTGTGCCTCCAGTAAACCAGCGATCTTACTGTCACTCAATGGCTTTTTCTGATTTTCCGCGGCAACCAGTTTTTTGATGATCGCGCGGATCGCCGTGGACGAGCATTCACCGCCTTCGGAGGTGCTGACGTGGCTGGAGAAAAAGTATTTCAGCTCATATATACCCCGTGGGGTATGCATGAATTTTTGCGTGGTAACCCGCGAAATCGTCGATTCATGCATGCCGACCGCTTCGGCGATATCATGCAGCACCAGCGGTTTCATGGCTTCGTCGCCGTACTCCAGGAAGCCGCGCTGGTGCTCGACGATCTGGGTGGCCACTTTCATCAGGGTTTCGTTGCGGCTTTGCAGGCTCTTGATGAACCAGCGGGCTTCCTGCAGCTGGTTACGCATGAAGGTGTTGTCGGCGCTGGTGTCGGCGCGACGCACGAAACCGGCGTATTGCGGATTGACCCGCAGGCGTGGCACCGATTCCTGGTTCAGCTCCACCAACCAGCGCTCATTGTCCTTGCGCACAATGACGTCGGGCACTACGTATTCGGCTTCGCTGGACTCGATCTGCGAGCCGGGGCGTGGGTTGAGGCTCTGTACCAGCTCGATGACCTGGCGCAGGTCGTCTTCCTTGAGCTTCATGCGACGCATCAACTGGCTGTAGTCGCGACTGCCCAGCAGGTCGATGTAATCGGTGACCAGGCGCTGGGCCTCGGCGAGCCAAGGCGTCTTGGCCGGCAGTTGGCGCAATTGCAGCAGCAGGCATTCGCTCAGGGTGCGCGCGCCGATCCCGGCAGGCTCGAATTGCTGGATGCGGTGCAGGACGGCTTCGATCTCGTCCAGCTCGATATCCAGTTCCGGGTCGAACGCTTCAAGAATTTCTTCGAGCGTCTCGTCTAGATAACCCTGGTTGTTGATGCAGTCGATCAGGGTTACGGCGATCAGGCGGTCGGTGTCCGACATCGGCGCCAGGTTCAGTTGCCACAGCAAGTGGCTCTGCAGGCTTTCACCGGCGGAGGTGCGGGTGGTGAAGTCCCACTCGTCATCGTCGTTGCTGGGCAGGCTGCTGGCGCTGGTCTGGTAGACGTCTTCCCAGGCCGTGTCGACGGGAAGTTCGTTGGGGATGCGTTCGTTCCATTCGCCTTCCTCAAGGTTATCCACCGTTGGGGCGGTTTCCTGATAGGAAGGTTCCTGCACGTCGGAATTGGGTTTTTGCTCGATGTTATCGGCCAGCGGGTCTGCGTTATCGAAGTCGTCGCCTTCTTCCTGGCGTTCGAGCATCGGATTGGACTCCAGGGCCTCCTGGATTTCCTGTTGCAGGTCCAGGGTCGACAATTGGAGCAGGCGGATGGCCTGTTGCAGCTGCGGTGTCATCGTCAGCTGCTGGCCCATTCTCAGGACTAGCGATGGTTTCATGGCAGGGGCTTAACACCTTATTCGCCGGCGCAATGCGCCATCCACGACAGGGCGCGTGAGCGCCAAACATAAGCAAATTATATGCCTGATGTCGGGGGCTTTGCCTAGAGCGCGGTAACAATAAAAATCCGGAGGTTTTCATTGACTCCCGCGCACCTCGGCAAACGGCCGTGACACCACGGTGTTTACAGGCGGAACTCGTGACCCAGGTACACTTCCTTGACCAGTTCGTTGGCCAGGATGGTGGCGGAATCACCTTCGGCGATCAGTTGGCCATCGTTGACGATATACGCGGTCTCGCAGATATCGAGGGTCTCACGGACGTTGTGGTCAGTGATCAACACGCCAATGCCCTTGGCCTTGAGGTGATGGATGATCTGCTTGATGTCGCCGACCGAGATCGGGTCGACGCCGGCAAACGGTTCGTCCAACAAGATGAACTTGGGCGCAGTGGCCAGCGCGCGGGCGATTTCCACGCGACGACGCTCGCCGCCGGACAGGCTCATGCCGAGGTTGTCGCGGATGTGATTGATGTGGAACTCCTGCAGCAGGCTTTCCAGCTCCTTGCGACGGCCGTCACGGTCGAGTTCCTTGCGGGTCTCGAGGATCGCCATGATGTTATCGGCGACCGACAGTTTGCGGAAGATCGACGCCTCCTGCGGGAGATAGCCGATACCGGCGCGCGCACGGCCGTGCATTGGCTGGTGGCTCACGTCCAGGTCGTCGATCAACACGCGGCCCTGATCCGCCTGGACCAGGCCGACGATCATGTAGAAGCAGGTGGTCTTGCCGGCGCCGTTGGGGCCGAGCAAGCCGACGATCTGGCCGCTGTCGATCGACAGGCTGACGTCGCGCACGACCTGACGGCTTTTATAGGCCTTGGCCAGATGCTGGGCTTTCAGGGTTGCCATTACTCGGCCTTCTTCTTCGGCTGGATAACCATATCGATACGTGGGCGTGGCGCGGTGACCTTGGAGCCATTGGCGCGCCCGGCGTTAGCGATCTGTTTCACGGTGTCATAGGTGATTTTTTCACCTTCCGTGGAGTTGCCGTCGGGGCTCAGTACCTTGGCCTGGTCGATCAGCACGATGCGGTTCTGCTGGGCATGGTACTGGATAGTCTTGCCATAGCCTTTCATCGGGCCGGTATCGGTCGCGGACTGCTTCTGTTCGAAGTAAGCCAGGTTGCCTACCGACGTCACCACGTCGATATCGCCAGTTTGGGTGCGCGTAAGCGTCACGGTATTGCCGGTGATCTTCATCGAACCCTGGGTGATGATCACGCCGCCGGTATAGGTAGCGACGCCTTGCTTGTCATCCAGCTGCGCATCGTCAGCCGAAATGTGGATCGGCTGCTGGCTATCGTTCGGCAGAGCCCAGGCGCTCACGCTTCCCAGTGCTGCGCCCAGACCGAGCAAAATAGGGAGAGTTTTAACGAGCCTCATACTGTCCTCTTACGTTCGATAGCAGGTGTATCCTGCTTTCTTTCAAATACGCTTTCATTCCCTTGCCAGTCGATACACCGCCAGCGCCGTCGATTCTAACGTCTTGCTCGGTCTGCGCATATTGCTTCTGCGGGAATACGGTCATGCGACTGCTGGTAATCACGGTCTCACGATTTTTATCGTCGGTGCGCGCAACGCGCACCGAGTCGATCAGTTCCACCTCGGTACCGTCCGGGTTGACCTCACCACGCTTGCTGGTGACGTGCCATGGGAACTCGGTGCCGCGGTAAATGTTCATGTCAGGGTTGGTCAGCAGCGTAATTTCGCTGGCCTTCACGTGCTCGACCTTGTCTGAGGTCATCTCGTACTGCACCTTGCCGTCGGGCAGGAACTGCACGCTCTTGGCATTGATGGCGTAATAGTCGATAGCCCCCTCATCAACCTGCGCGGCAGGCTGGTCGAGAAAGCGCTCCGGGCTGATGTTCCAGTAGCCCACCGCCAGGAACAGCGCAGCGATGACCCCGAATATCAGAAAGTTGCGAATCTTTTTGCTCAGCATAAAACGCTCTATAAGTAGGCGGCGTGGGCCGCTTCAAGGCTGCCCTGGGCACGCAGGATCAGCTCGCAGAACTCGCGGGCGGCACCTTCACCGCCACGGGCGGTGGTGATGCCATGGGCGTGCTCGCGAACAAACGCCGCCGCATTGGCGACGGCCATGCCCAGGCCTACTCGACGGATCACCGGCAGGTCTGGCAGGTCATCGCCCAAGTAGGCGACCTGCTCAAAGCTTAGGTTGAGTTGGCCAAGAAGCTCGTCCAGAACCACCAGTTTATCCTCGCGGCCCTGATACAGGTGAGGAATCCCCAGGTTTTGTGCGCGGCGTTCCACAACCGGAGTTTTCCGACCGCTGATAATCGCCGTTTGCACGCCCGATGCCATCAGCATCTTGATGCCCTGGCCGTCGAGGGTGTTGAACGTCTTGAATTCGCTGCCGTCTTCGAGGAAGTACAGGCGGCCATCGGTCAGCACGCCATCAACGTCGAAAATCGCCAATTTGATGTTTTTACCGCGTTGCAACAGGTCGCTGGTCATTTACATCACTCCCGCACGCAGCAAGTCGTGCATGTTCAGGGCGCCGATCGGGTGGTCATTGCCATCGACCACCACCAGCGCGCCGATCTTATGGTCTTCCATGATTTTCAAGGCTTCGGCCGCCAGCATCTCGGGACGGGCGGTCTTGCCGTGGGGGGTCATCACCGCGTCGATGGTGGCGGTGTGGATATCAATGGTGCGGTCCAGGGTGCGACGCAGGTCGCCGTCGGTGAAGACCCCGGCCAGGCGGCCGTCGGCTTCTAGGATCACGGTCATGCCGAGGCCCTTGCGGGTCATCTCCATCAACGCGTCCTTCAGCAAGGTGCCGCGCTGGACGTGGGGCAGTTCATCACCGGAATGCATGACGTTTTCCACTTTCAGCAGCAGGCGGCGGCCCAGGGCGCCACCTGGATGGGAAAACGCGAAGTCTTCAGCGGTAAATCCACGGGCTTCCAGCAACGCCACGGCCAGGGCGTCGCCCATGACCAGTGCGGCGGTGGTGGAGGAGGTGGGTGCCAGGTTCAGTGGGCAGGCTTCATGGTCCACGTGAACATTCAGGTTCACTTCGGCGGCCTTGGCCAGCGTCGATTCCGGGTTGCCGGTGAGGCTGATCATCTGGATGCCCAGGCGCTTGATCAGCGGCAACAGGGTCACGATTTCGTTGGTGGTGCCTGAGTTTGACAGCGCCAGGATGATGTCATCCTTGGTGATCATGCCCATGTCACCGTGGCTGGCTTCGGCCGGGTGCACGAAAAATGCGGTGGTCCCGGTGCTGGCCAGGGTGGCGGCGATCTTGTTGCCGACGTGGCCCGACTTGCCCATGCCGACCACGACAACGCGGCCTTTGCTGGCCAGAATCATCTCGCAGGCGCGTACGAAATCTGCGTCGATATGCGCCAGCAAGCCTTCTACGGCTTCAAGCTCGAGGCGGATGGTGCGTTGTGCGGATTGAATAAGGTCGCTGGATTGGCTCATGTCTGAAATCGTATAGCCTGACGAAAAGTCGGCGATTATAGCGGTAATGATCAATTCCCTCACGCTAGTTCGTCAGGCTTTGTTCGCAATGCGCCTGAGATTCATCCTAAGCAACAAGTTTTCCCTGTCCCCAATCTGAACAAGCGCTGTTCCGGCCTTGGGCGCCTTGTACCAGCAGTGATATAGTTCGCCGCCAGTTCGGTCCGCCCAGCCCACGTGCCAACTATTGCACAACGGTTGCAAACGTTTGTCGCAAGCGTGGTGTCTGAGTGAGAGGCTGCATCCCAAGGAGTTTAGATGAGTGCCGATAACGCCTACGCGGTCGAGCTGAAGGGACTGACCTTCAAGCGCGGGACGCGCAGCATCTTCAATAACGTCGATATCCGCATTCCGCGCGGCAAGGTCACGGGCATCATGGGGCCTTCCGGTTGCGGCAAGACCACCCTGTTGCGCCTGATGGGCATGCAATTGCGTCCCAGCGCCGGCGAAGTGTGGGTCAATGGCCAGAACCTGCCGACGCTGTCGCGCAGCGATCTGTTCGATGCGCGCAAACATATGGGCGTTCTGTTTCAGAGCGGTGCGCTGTTCACCGACCTCGATGTGTTCGAGAACGTGGCCTTTCCGCTGCGGGTGCACACCCAACTGTCCGATGAAATGATTCGTGACATCGTGTTGCTGAAACTGCAGGCCGTAGGCCTTCGTGGTGCCATCGACCTGATGCCTGACGAGCTGTCCGGTGGGATGAAGCGCCGTGTGGCCCTGGCGCGCGCCATTGCCCTCGACCCGCAGATCCTCATGTATGACGAGCCCTTCGTCGGCCAGGACCCCATCGCAATGGGCGTGCTGGTGCGCTTGATCCGCCTGCTCAATGATGCGCTGGGCATCACCAGTATCGTGGTTTCCCACGATCTTGCAGAAACCGCGAGCATTGCCGATTACCTCTATGTGGTCGGCGATGGCCAGGTGCTGGGGCAGGGCACGCCTGAAGAGCTGATGAACGCAGACAACCCGCGCATTCGCCAATTCATGACCGGCGATCCTGATGGCCCGGTGCCTTTTCACTTTCCGGCAGCGGATTACCGCTCAGATCTTCTGGGGAAGCGCTGATGCGCAAGACATCTCTTATCGAGAAGGTTCGCCTTTTCGGTCGCTCGGGTATCGACATTGTCGAAGTGCTCGGCCGTTCGACGATTTTCCTGTTCCACGCCCTGCTCGGTCGCGGCGGTATTGGCGGCGGCTTCGGCCTGCTGGTCAAGCAGCTGCATTCGGTCGGCGTGATGTCCCTGGTGATCATTGTGGTCTCCGGGGTGTTCATCGGCATGGTGCTGGCGTTGCAGGGCTTCAATATTCTTTCCAGCTACGGTTCGGAGCAGGCGGTCGGGCAGATGGTCGCCCTGACGCTGCTGCGTGAGCTGGGGCCGGTGGTGACCGCCTTGCTGTTCGCCGGGCGTGCGGGTTCCGCGCTGACCGCCGAAATCGGCAACATGAAGTCCACCGAACAGCTGTCCAGTCTGGAAATGATCGGTGTGGACCCGCTCAAGTACATTGTTGCCCCACGCCTGTGGGCCGGCTTCATTTCCCTGCCACTGCTGGCGATGATCTTCAGCGTGGTCGGTATCTGGGGCGGTTCGTGGGTGGCGGTGGACTGGCTGGGCGTCTACGACGGTTCCTACTGGGCCAACATGCAAAACAGCGTGACCTTCAGCGGTGACGTGCTCAACGGCATCATAAAGAGCATCGTCTTCGCCTTTGTCGTCACCTGGATCGCCGTATTCCAAGGCTACGACTGTGAGCCCACTTCAGAAGGGATCAGTCGCGCCACCACCAAGACCGTTGTGTACGCCTCACTGGCGGTACTGGGCCTTGACTTCATTTTGACCGCCTTGATGTTTGGAGATTTCTGATGCAAAACCGCACTGTGGAAATCGGTGTCGGCCTTTTCTTGCTGGCTGGCATCCTGGCTTTACTGTTGTTGGCCCTGCGAGTCAGTGGCCTGTCGGCCAGTCCCACCGCCGACACTTATAAACTTTACGCGTACTTCGACAATATCGCCGGTTTGACTGTCAGAGCTAAAGTGACCATGGCCGGTGTGACTATCGGCAAGGTCACGGCAATCGATCTGGATCGCGACAGCTTCACCGGGCGAGTGACCATGCAACTGGACAAGAAGGTAGATAATCTGCCAACTGACTCCACTGCATCTATCCTCACTGCGGGTCTGCTGGGCGAAAAATACATCGGTGTCAGCGTGGGTGGGGAGACAGCCCTGCTCAAGGATGGCTCGACAATCCACGACACACAGTCGTCGCTGGTGCTTGAAGACCTGATCGGTAAATTCCTGCTTAATACGGTCAATAAAGACGCCAAATGAGGAATCTGTTCATGATCTCTACCTTGCGACGTGGCCTGCTGGTGTTGTTGGCAGCGCTGCCGCTGATGGCTAACGCTGCAGGTTCTGCCCACGACCTGGTGCAGGACACTACCAGCAAGATGCTGGCTGACCTGAAAGCCAACAAAGAACAGTACAAGCAAGACCCTTCCCGGTTTTACGAAGCACTCAACACCATTGTTGGTCCGGTGGTCGATGCTGAAGGCATTTCCAAAAGCATCATGACGGTCAAGTATTCGCGCAAAGCTACCCCTGCGCAGATGCAGACGTTCCAGGAAAACTTCAAGAAGGGCCTGTTCCAGTTCTACGGTAACGCTTTGCTTGAGTACAACAACCAGGGTATTACCGTCGCTCCAGCCGGTGACGAGTCCGGTGATCGCACCAGCGTCAACATGAGCGTCAAGGGCAACAACGGCGCCGTCTACCCGGTCCAATACACGCTGGAGAAGGTCAACGGCGAGTGGAAGCTGCGTAACGTGATCATCAACGGGATCAACATCGGCAAGCTGTTCCGTGACCAGTTCGCCGACGCCATGCAGCGCAATGGCAACGATCTGGACAAAACCATCAATGGTTGGGCCGGTGAAGTCGCCAAGGCCAAGGAAGAAACCGATAAAGCTGCCGGGAAGCCTGCGCAATGACCGAGTCGGCTGTTCGTCTAGGCGATGCCGGCGAGCTGTTCATCAGTGGCGTGCTGGACTACCGTTCCGGGCCTGACCTGCGCAAGCAGGGCCAGGCCTTGATCAAGACCAGCACTGCCCCTGCGCTGGTGCTGGATTGTTCGGCTGTGACCAAGTCCAGCAGCGTCGGCTTATCGTTGTTGCTGTGCTTCATTCGTGATGCCGAAGCGGCTAAAAAGTCCGTCAGCATCCGTGCTATGCCCGAAGACATGCGTGAAATCGCCGAAGTTTCCGGGTTGACCGAGCTGCTGGCGCATCCTTAATACACATTATTAGAGAGGCCCCCCGTCAGAGTCCTGCTATGCGGGGTTCGCAGGCGCGGGGCTTTTTTGTATGATGTGCGACCCGCGCGCACTGGGCGCCGATAGAGGTTGAGCATGCAGGCCCTAGAAGTTAAGAGCTTTCTTGAAGGAAAGCTGCCGGAAACGACCGTTGAAGTTGAAGGCGAAGGCTGCAACTTCCAGCTGAACGTGATTAGCGATGAACTGGCGGCACTCAGCCCGGTCAAGCGTCAACAGCAGATCTATGCCCATTTGAACCCGTGGATCACCGATGGCAGCATCCATGCGGTCACTATGAAATTTTTCAGCCGCGCGGCCTGGGCCGAGCGCACCTGAGCCCCCAAGGCGTCGAGATTCTTATGGATAAATTGATTATTACCGGCGGTGCCCGCCTTGATGGCGAGATTCGCATCTCCGGTGCAAAAAACTCCGCCTTGCCGATCCTGGCAGCGACCCTGCTGTGCGATGGCCCGGTCACCGTGGCCAACCTGCCGCACCTGCACGACATCACCACCATGATCGAGCTGTTCGGTCGCATGGGCATTGAGCCGGTGATCGACGAGAAACTGGCTGTCGAAATCGACCCGCGCACTATCAAGACCCTGATCGC
The DNA here is from genome assembly GCF_049897165.1 of Pseudomonas sp. TWR1-1-4. Lineage (NCBI taxonomy): Bacteria > Pseudomonadati > Pseudomonadota > Gammaproteobacteria > Pseudomonadales > Pseudomonadaceae > Pseudomonas > Pseudomonas sp. TWR1-1-4. The sequence continues at coordinate 236,422 of NZ_JAFCVS010000007.1, forward strand.
CCCGTACGAACTGGTGAAAACCATGCGTGCGTCGATCCTGGTGCTGGGCCCGATGGTTGCTCGTTTCGGTGAAGCCGAAGTCGCCCTGCCTGGCGGTTGCGCCATCGGTTCGCGTCCGGTGGACCTGCACATCCGTGGCCTCGAAGCCATGGGCGCAGTGATCGACGTCGAAGGCGGCTACATCAAGGCCAAGGCGCCGGAAGGCGGCCTGCGTGGCGCGAATTTCTTCTTTGATACCGTCAGCGTAACCGGTACCGAGAACATCATGATGGCCGCTGCCCTGGCCAAAGGCCGCAGCGTGCTGCAGAACGCCGCGCGTGAGCCGGAAGTGGTCGACCTGGCCAACTTCCTGAACGCCATGGGTGCCAAGGTTTCCGGTGCCGGCACCGACACCATCACCATCGATGGTGTAGAGCGCCTGCACACCGCTACCTATAAGGTCATGCCAGACCGCATCGAGACCGGCACCTACCTGGTTGCCGCCGCCGTGACCGGTGGCCGCGTCAAGGTCAAGGACACCGATCCGACCATCCTGGAAGCGGTCCTGGAAAAACTGCGCGAAGCCGGTGCCGAAATCACCACCGGTGAAGACTGGATCGAGCTGAACATGCACGGCAAGCGTCCTAAAGCCGTCAACGTGCGCACCGCTCCGTACCCGGCGTTCCCGACCGACATGCAGGCGCAGTTCATTTCATTGAACGCCATTGCTGAAGGCACCGGCGCCGTGATCGAGACCATCTTCGAAAACCGCTTCATGCACGTGTACGAACTGCACCGCATGGGCGCGAAGATCCAGGTTGAAGGCAACACCGCCATCGTTACCGGCACCGAGAAACTCAAGGGCGCGCCAGTGATGGCCACTGACCTGCGGGCTTCGGCCAGCCTGGTGATCTCGGCGCTGATCGCCGAAGGCGATACCCTGATCGACCGTATCTACCACATAGACCGTGGTTACGAGTGCATTGAAGAAAAACTGCAGATGCTCGGCGCAAAAATCCGCCGCGTACCGGGCTAGTTGCTGTTTGTAGTGAGCGGGCTTGCCCCGCGCTGGAGTGCGAAGCGCTCCCAAGATTTTTAGGGCCGCTTCGCAGCCCAGCGCGGGGCAAGCCCGCTCACTACAAATTAAAGAAGCAGTATGCTGAATTTGTTTCAAATCGAGGCTGTAATGGCCTCGATCTGTGTCCGGCGCCGTTTGCGACCGGGCAGCAATAGCCTGATGAAGGACTGACGTTTCCCATGTTGACCATCGCACTGTCCAAGGGCCGCATCCTTGACGACACTTTGCCGCTTCTGGCTGAAGCGGGCATCGTGCCGACCGAGAATCCGGACAAGAGCCGCAAGCTGATCATCCCCACGACCCAGGACGACGTTCGCCTGTTGATCGTGCGGGCTACCGACGTGCCGACCTACGTTGAGCATGGCGCGGCCGACCTGGGTGTCGCCGGTAAAGACGTGTTGATGGAATACGGCGGCCAGGGCCTGTACGAGCCATTGGACCTGCGTATCGCCCTGTGCAAGTTGATGACCGCTGGCCGTGTCGGTGATGTCGAGCCCAAAGGCCGCCTGCGCGTCGCGACCAAGTTCGTCAACGTTGCCAAGCGTTACTACGCCGAACAAGGTCGTCAGGTCGACATCATCAAGCTCTACGGTTCGATGGAGCTGGCGCCGCTGATCGGCCTGGCCGACAAGATCATCGACGTGGTCGACACCGGCAACACGCTGCGTGCCAACGGTCTTGAGCCGCAAGAATTCATTGCCGACATCAGTTCCCGCCTGATCGTCAACAAAGCATCGATGAAGATGCAGCACGCCCGTATCCAGGCGTTGATCGACACCCTGCGCAAGGCAGTGGAGTCGCGACACCGCGGTTGACTTACCTGCGTAGCCGGAAGGCTGCGCCCGTCTATCCGCCTCATAGCCAGAATTCTCAGGTGCCCAAGCGGAAACGACTGCTAGTTTAGGGCGCCTGAGTTTTTGCCAATTCTATTGAGGCCCTCGCTATGACCACGTCCACTGCAATTGCCCGACTCAACGCTGCCGATCCGGATTTTGCCCATCATCTGGATCATCTGCTGAGCTGGGAAAGCGTGTCCGACGATTCGGTCAACGGGCGAGTACTCGACATCATCAAGGCCGTGCGCGAGCGCGGTGATGCGGCGCTGGTGGACTTCACCCGCCAGTTCGATGGCTTGGACGTCGCGTCGATGTCCGACCTGATCCTGCCCCGTGAACGCCTGGAACTGGCCCTGACACGCATTACTTCACCTCAGCGCGAAGCCCTGGAAATTGCGGCGGCGCGCGTGCGCAGCTACCACGAAAAACAGAAACAGGACTCCTGGAGCTACACCGAGGCCGACGGCACCGTGCTGGGCCAGAAGGTCACGCCACTCGACCGCGCTGGCCTGTACGTGCCGGGCGGCAAGGCGTCGTACCCGTCGTCCGTGTTGATGAACGCGATCCCGGCCAAAGTGGCGGGCGTGACCGAAGTGGTTATGGTGGTGCCAACCCCGCGCGGTGAAATCAACGAGCTGGTGCTGGCCGCCGCCTGCATCGCCGGTGTCGACCGCGTGTTCACCATTGGTGGCGCCCAAGCCGTCGCGGCCTTGGCTTATGGCACTGAGAGCGTGCCGAAAGTCGACAAGGTGGTCGGCCCTGGCAATATCTACGTCGCCACCGCCAAGCGTCACGTGTTCGGCCAGGTCGGTATCGACATGATCGCCGGCCCGTCGGAAATCCTCGTGGTGTGCGACGGCCAGACTGATCCGGACTGGATCGCCATGGACTTGTTCTCCCAGGCCGAGCACGACGAAGACGCCCAGGCGATCCTGGTCAGCCCGGACGCGGAATTCCTCGACCAAGTCGCCGCCAGCATCAACAAGCTGCTGCCGACCATGGATCGCGCCGAGATCATCGAGAAGTCGATCAATGGCCGTGGCGCGTTGATCCTGGTGCGTGACATGGAGCAGGCCATTGAAGTGGCCAACCGCATCGCGCCGGAGCACCTGGAGCTGTCCGTCGCCGATCCGCAAGCCTGGTTGCCGTCGATCCGCCACGCCGGTGCGATCTTCATGGGTCGCCACACCAGCGAAGCCCTGGGCGACTACTGCGCGGGCCCGAACCACGTGCTGCCGACGTCCGGCACTGCGCGTTTCTCGTCGCCGCTGGGGGTGTATGACTTCCAGAAGCGTTCGTCGATCATCTTCTGTTCGCCACAGGGTGCCTCCGAGCTGGGCAAGACCGCCTCGGTGCTGGCCCGTGGTGAGTCCCTGAGCGCTCACGCCCGTAGCGCTGAATACCGCATCCTTGAAGAGAAGGGGAACTGAGACATGAGCAAATTCTGGAGCCCTTTCGTCAAGAACCTCGTGCCTTACGTGCCCGGCGAGCAACCCAAGCTGACCAAACTGGTCAAGCTCAACACCAATGAAAACCCCTACGGCCCATCGCCCAAGGCGTTGGCCGCGATGCAGGCCGAGTTGAACGACAACCTGCGCCTGTACCCGGACCCAAACAGCGACCTGCTCAAGCAGGCGGTCGCCAAGTATTACGGGATCGATGCTGGCAAGGTGTTCCTTGGCAACGGTTCCGATGAAGTCCTCGCGCACATTTTTCACGGCCTGTTCCAGCACGATCTGCCGCTGCTGTTCCCGGATATCAGCTACAGCTTCTATCCGGTTTACTGCGGGCTCTATGGCATCAAGTCCGCTCCGGTGCCGCTGGACGAACAGTTCCAGATCCGCGTGGCGGACTACGCCAAGCCGAACGGCGGGATCATCTTCCCCAACCCGAACGCGCCCACCGGCTGCGTGCTGGCGCTGGACGCCGTGGAGCAGATCCTCAAGGCCAGCCCGGACTCGGTGGTGGTGGTCGATGAAGCCTATATCGACTTCGGCGGTGAAACCGCCATCAGCCTGGTGGACCGCTACCCGAACCTGCTGGTGACCCAGACCCTGTCCAAATCGCGCTCACTGGCCGGTTTACGCGTGGGCCTGGCCGTGGGTCACCCGGACCTGATCGAAGCGCTGGAGCGCGTCAAGAACAGCTTCAACTCCTATCCGCTGGATCGCCTGGCGATTGTCGGCGCAGCGGCGGCGTTCGAGGACCGTGAGTACTTCGAGAAGACCTGCCGATTGGTTATCGATAGCCGTGAGAAAGTCGTGGCACAGTTGGAAGCTAAAGGCTTTGAAGTGTTGCCGTCGGCAGCCAACTTCATCTTTGCCCGTCACCCACAGCATGACGCGGCGGGCCTGGCGGCCAAGTTGCGTGAGCAAGGGGTGATTGTTCGTCACTTCAAGCAGGAGCGGATTGCCCAATTCCTGCGGATCAGCATTGGCACGCCGGAGCAGAACCAGGCGCTGATCGACGGCCTCGGCGAGCTCTAAGCCACACTGAAGATCAAAAATGTGGGAGCGGGCTTGCTCGCGAAGGCGGTGTATCAGTCAAACATGTATCGACTGACACTCCGCCTTCGCGAGCAAGCCCGCTCCCACATTTGGTTTTGCGGCGTTAGTTACAGCAGCGGTTCGTCAGGCTTCTTGTTCTTCCAACCATCATTGCCCGGCAGCAGCAGGTTCAAACCAATCGCCACCACCGCACACAGGGCGATGCCCTTGAGGCCGAAGTCATCCGGGCCGGTGCCGGTGCCGACCAGCACACCGCCAATCCCGAACACCAACGTCACCGACACGATCACCAGGTTGCGCGCCTCGCCCAGGTCGATCTTGTGGCGGATCAGCGTGTTCATGCCCACCGCAGCAATCGAACCGAACAGCAGGCACAGGATCCCGCCCATCACTGGCACGGGGATACTCTGCAGCAGTGCGCCGAACTTGCCGATGAACGCCAGGCTGATGGCAAACACCGCCGCCCAGGTCATGATTTTCGGGTTGTAGTTCTTGGTCAGCATCACCGCGCCGGTCACTTCCGCGTAGGTCGTGTTAGGTGGGCCGCCAAACAGGCCGGCGGCCGTGGTGGCAATGCCGTCGCCCAGCAGGGTGCGGTGCAGGCCGGGCTTCTTCAGGTAGTCGCGACCGGTCACGCTGCCGACCGCAATCACACCGCCGATATGCTCGATCGCCGGGGCCAGGGCCACGGGGACGATGAACAGGATCGCCTGCCAGTTGAATTCCGGCGCGGTGAAGTGGGGTAGGGCGAACCACGGTGCGGCGGCGATCTTCGCCGTGTCGACCACGCCAAAGTAGAACGACATGGCAAAACCCACCAGCACGCCGGAAATGATCGGCACCAGGCGGAAAATCCCCTTGCCGAACACCGCCACGATCAAGGTGGTCAGCAGCGCCGGCATCGAGATCAGCATCGCCGTCTGGTAATGGATCAGCTCGGTGCCGTCACCGGCTTTACCCATCGCCATGTTGGCGGCGATCGGTGCCATGGCCAGGCCGATGGAGATAATCACTGGCCCGATCACCACGGGCGGCAGCAGCCGGTCGATAAACCCGGTGCCCTTGATCTTCACGGCCAGGCCCAGGAAGGTATAAACGAAGCCGGCGGCCATCACCCCGCCCATGGTCGCCGCGAGGCCGAACTGGCCCTTGGCGAGAATGATCGGGGTGATGAATGCAAAGCTCGACGCCAGGAAGACCGGCACCTGCCGCCCTGTCACCAGCTGGAACAGCAACGTGCCCAGGCCCGCGGTGAACAGTGCGACGTTTGGATCAAGACCTGTGATCAGTGGCATCAACACCAGCGCGCCAAATGCTACGAAGAGCATTTGTGCGCCAGACAGGATCTGGCGCCAAAGCGGGTCGTTGAATTCATCCTGCATGCTCACGCGTCCTTCTGCTTGGTGCCGAAGATCTTGTCACCGGCATCGCCCAGGCCTGGGATGATGTAGCCGTGTTCGTTCAGGCGCTCGTCGATGGACGCGGTGTAGATCTGCACGTCCGGGTGGGCCTTCTCGACGGCCGCAATGCCTTCGGGCGCAGCGACGAGAACCATGGCGCGGATGTCCCGGCAACCGGCTTTTTTCAGCAGGTCGATGGTGGCAACCATGGAACTGCCGGTAGCCAGCATCGGGTCGATGATCATCGCCAGGCGCTCGTTGATTTCCGGAACGAGTTTTTCCAGGTAGGTGTGGGCTTCCAGCGTCTCTTCGTTGCGGGCTACGCCCACGGCGCTGACCTTGGCGCCCGGGATCAGGCTGAGGACGCCTTCAAGCATGCCGATACCGGCGCGCAGGATCGGGACCACGGTGATTTTCTTGCCAGCGATTTTTTCCACCTGGACGGGACCGGCCCAACCGGGGATCTCGTAGGTTTCCAGGGGTAAATCCTTGGTGGCTTCGTAAGTGAGCAACGCTCCGACTTCCTGAGCAAGCTCACGGAAGTTCTTCGTGCTAATGTCGGCGCGGCGCATAAGGCCGAGCTTGTGTCGGATCAGCGGATGGCGGATCTCGCGAGTGGGCATGGGAAAGGCTCCGGCGGCGGGCAAAAAAACCGGCCTAGATTAATCTATCCGAGGGTGTTGTCCTATAGACATCTAGTACGTTAGTCCATTAAGGCTTGCTCGGAGCGCACGAGAAGCGTACCTTCGCCCGCTTTTCTTGCCACAGCACCCCCTTGGAGAGCGCCATGTCCGCTGATCTCGAGCATATCCGTCAAATCATGCGCGAGGCTGACTGCCTGTACACTGAAGCGCAAGTCGAAGAGGCGATCGCCAAGGTCGGCGCGCACATCACCCGCGAAATGGCCGACACCAACCCGGTGGTCTTCTGCGTGATGAACGGTGGCCTGATCTTCGCCGGCAAATTGCTGACCCACCTGCAATTCCCACTGGAAGCCTCCTACCTGCACGCCACCCGCTATCGCAACGAAACCAGCGGCGGCGACCTGTTCTGGAAAGCCAAGCCGGAAGTCTCGTTCATCGACCGCGACGTGCTGATCATCGACGACATCCTCGATGAAGGCCACACCCTGGGCGCGATCATCGACTTCTGCAAGCACGCTGGCGCGCGCAAAGTGCACACAGCCGTATTGATCGACAAAGAGCACGACCGCAAAGCTCGCCCAGACCTGAAGGCCGATTATGTCGGCCTGCCGTGCATCGACCGCTACATCTTCGGTTACGGCATGGACTACAAAGGTTACTGGCGCAATGCCAACGGGATCTACGCCGTCAAAGGGATGTAAGCGATGACCCGTTTTCTTGATCAGACGCTGTTTGCCGAGCTGGCCGAGAAAGCGGGCGCGAGCCCTCGTGGCCGCCACCATCACAATTTCCATCAGATGGAAGAGCCCTGCCATCGCCTGGCGGTGGGCCTGCAACCGGACACCTACGTGCCGCCTCACCGGCACCTGAGCGCGGACAAGGCGGAAACCTTGCTGGTGCTGCAGGGCCGTTTGGGTTTGCTGGTGTTCAGCGAAACGGGCGAAGTGCTCGCCAAGCGTGTGATGCAGGCCGGTGGTGAATGCGCCGGCGTCGATCTTCCGCCCGGTGTATTCCACGGTTTGGTGGTGCTGGAGCCCGACACCGTTATGTTCGAGTGCAAGGCTGGGCCCTATCGTCCGGTGGGCGAAGGCGAATTGGCCGACTGGGCCCCCCGCGAAGGCGATGCCGGCGTGGCCGAGTATCAACGCTGGATGCTTGACCAGTTCGATTGAGCTACAGTGCTGGGCCCATCTTGCCGGAGCGGCCCATGAGCCTGTTGATACGCACCTGCGCCGCCCTGGCGCTGACCCTCAGCCTGCCGCTGGCCGCGGCGCCTGCACCGATGCACAGCCAGTTCCTGCCCTCGGACGACCTGAGCCTGCGCGCCGAAGCGCCGGATCAGCAGCAATTGCTGCAAGTCACCGAGTACGCGGTGGTGGTGGGCAACCAGCGCCAGTCCAGCCAGCAGCCGATCCCGGTGACCTCGCCGCTGATGATCCGCCTCAAGGGTAAGCCCCTGAACAAAGGTGCGACCATCGCCCAAGTGGTGCTCAATTTCGACGCCGAAAGCAAAAGCCTGAAAAAGCCGGGCTACGATGACAAGAGTAAAACCCTGACCTTGTCCTACCCGGTGGCCCAATACCGCGTGATTGTCGACCTGCTGCGCAATGACGCCGTGTATGTGCAGTTTCTCAGTTATTCCAACGGGCATATCTGGGCGGATCTGCACACGGGTGCTGTAAAGGCCAGGTAGCCCCGCCTACACAAGCCTGCGCCTCACAGGTAGACTTCAAACCCCGTGTAAATGTCTGCAGGCTGGAGTCGGTAATGCGTAAAGATAAGAAACAGGTGATTGGTGACGAGATCGGCGACGATCAGATCAAGTTGTTCCTGGACTTCGAGCCGGTCGACGCGACTTCACCGTCCCTGCACAAACTGATCAAGGCCTACCGTGGCCTGCGTATCGACGACTTCGAACGGTTCCTGGGCTTCTTCAAGGAAGCCGGCCTTGACCTCGACGGCAAGGATGAACATGGCCAGACCTTTGTCGATCTGATCAAGGACCAGCGTAATGCCGCCGAGTACATCGAGCTGATCGATAACGCCCGCGGCTGATTATCCTAGACACACAAAAACGCCCCGCTCTCATCATGAGATCGGGGCGTTTTTTATGGCGTCACGACCTCAAGCGTAGCTTTCGGTCTCGGCGGCAGGTGCCACCAGCTCAAGGCTGATGTTGTTCTGCGTGTTGATCTTGCGATACAGCTCGGCATCCGTCTCCAGGACCTTTTCCCGCGCCGGGAAAATTTCCTGCAACTTGGCGGCCCATTCACCCGCCGCTTTGCTTGGGAAGCACTTCTCGATCAGTTCCAGCATGATCGAAACGGTCACCGAGGCACCTGGGGATGCACCCAGCAGGGCGGCCAACGAACCGTCTTTGGCCGCGACCAGCTCGGTGCCAAATTGCAGCACGCCACCTTTCTTCGGATCTTTCTTGATGATCTGCACCCGTTGGCCGGCCACTTCCAGGCGCCAGTCTTCGGCTTTCGCCTCAGGGTAGAAGCGGCGTAGGGATTCCAGGCGCTGTTCCATCGACTGGCGCACTTCGCTGACCAGGTACTTGGTCAGGTCCATGTTGTCGCGGGCCACGGCGAGCATCGGGCCGATGTTGCCGGCGCGAATCGACATCGGCAGGTCGAGGAACGAGCCGTGTTTGAGGAACTTGGTCGTAAAGCCGGCGTATGGCCCGAACAACAGGGACTTCTTGCCGTCCACCACACGGGTGTCCAGGTGCGGCACGGACATCGGCGGCGAACCCACGGCGGCCTGGCTGTAGACCTTGGCCTGGTGGTGCTTGACCACTTCCGGGTTGTCGCAACGCAGCCACTGGCCGCTGACCGGGAAGCCGCCAAAACCTTTGCTTTCTTCGATGCCCGAGGCCTGCAGCAGCGGCAGTGCTGCGCCACCGGCGCCGAGGAACACGAACTTGGCGTCCACTTCACGGCTGTTGCCGCTGTTGACGTCCTTGATGCTCACGGTCCAGCCCGCGCCGTTGCGCTTGAGGCCGGTGACGCGCTTGCAATACTTGACCTGGGCGTCTGCCGAGCTGGTCAGGTGGCTGAGCAGTTGGTTGGTCAGCGCGCCGAAGTTGACGTCCGTGCCGTTCATCACACGGGTGGCCGCGATTTTTTCGTCGAGCGGACGGCCCGGCATCATCAGCGGCATCCACTCGGCCATTTCGCTACGGTCTTCGGTGTAGTGCATGTCCGAAAACGCGTGGTGCTGGCTGAGGGATTCAAAGCGCTTCTTGAGGAAGTCCACGCCTTTTTCGCCCTGCACGAAGCTCAAGTGCGGCACCGGGCTGATAAAGGACTTGGACGAGCCAAAGGTGCCCTTTTTGGTCAGATACGCCCAGAACTGCTTCGACACCTCGAACTGGGTGTTGATGTGCACGGCTTTCTTGATGTCGATGGAGCCATCGGCGGCCTGGGGTGTGTAGTTCAGTTCACACAGCCCGGCGTGGCCGGTCCCGGCGTTGTTCCACGGGTTGGAACTTTCCGCGGCACCCGAATCCATCAGCTCAACGACTTCCAGCTTGAGACCGGGGTCGAGCTCTTTGAGCAGTACGGCCAGGGTGGCACTCATGATGCCGGCCCCTACCAGTACTACGTCGACTGCTTCGTTATGCGCCATTTAACGCGTCTCCAAAATCTGCAGCACCAAATTGACGGCATGGCTGCCAGGAGTGACGGGGCGGTTCACGTGTTGCCCCAGGTTACCCATGGCCAGGATCGCCATGTCCGATTCGCAATTCTTTGCATGTTCAGCGCACGCTTCCTGCCGGGCTAATCTGCCTATGAACGCATTCATGGGCGCCTGTGGCAATTCGACTTATGGTCAAAGCGTGCGATTCGTGCAACCAATCCGTAGCGGACAGGCTCAAGCTCCGGTTTTTAAGGCGTGCTCGGTCCTGTGTGGTTGGGCTGTTCCAGACGCTGATGGTGCTTGTACAAACGCCAAACTATTCATTTGCTCGCCACACTCTTGTGAAGTTGTGAAAACCCGTTTTTTCACGCTCTTTTGAAGACGTGAACCTCAAAAAAGGGCTGCCCCAGCTTGGCACCTGGCCCCTAGCCGACACGCGGCAAAACGGGCAAACAACTCAAGTGGCCGAGCGCAATGGCAGCTCTGGCAGATTCGGTAAAGGCGGGTGGTTTGCAAAGAAAACAGCAAGCGCGCCAGCTTCACTCGATCTGTGTGGGCGGCTCTCTGTGGGCGATTGGGGGGTTAGTGCCGAGGCATTAACGATGCTGCGAGGCCCGATCAGGAGACGTCCTTATAATCGGGGGGAGATTGTAGCGAAGAACGCCAAGGAAATGGGCGTGTTTTATGACTTTTATTAGGTGTTCGGTCAGGCGGCCAACGGCTGGTGCCGGGGCGACCGCGCAGGACGCGGGCTGACGCGGGCACGGGCCGGCAATGGGTGGTGCATCCAGCTCAGGCGGATTTCATCGATTTCCACCCAACCGTCACCTACAGGAGGCTGGCTGCATTCTTTGAAGGCCTGGCAACGACCTTGCGCATCCAGCAGGGCGAACTGGCGAAGGGCGGGCTTGCGCGTAAACAGTGACCAGAGAAAATGCATGGCGTCAGACCTCCTGAGATTGGGGCCAAGCTTGCCTGTCGGGCATGACGAGCCTGTGTATCAGTCGTGACATATCAGTGACATCGAACCGCTAGAGTCCACGCGGGTCTCAGGTTGTAACTGGCGCTAGTTCCCGGCACAGGCGCACCGCTATACTGCCGGCCTGTCGGACCCTGATTTCTGGAGAGAAAAGCATGTTGCAACGCCTGTTGTTCGGTTTGATCACTGTGACCAGTTTGACCCTGGTTGGCTGCGCCAACAGCCCGCAACAACTGACCCCGGAACCGAAGATCACCACGCAGCTGGCCCCTGTGGGCCACGGCCAGCCGGTGTCGGTGCGTGTGGTGGATGGTCGTCCTTCACCAACCCTCGGCTCGCGCGGTGGCTTGTACCCGGAAACTGCTCTGGTTTCGGTGAATGCCCAGGATGTGCTGCCCAAGTTGCAGGCCCAGGCTGAAGCCGCCGTGCGTTTGCTGGGTTTCACCCCAAGCCCCAACGCGCCGGGTGCGCCGCAGCTGACCATCACTCTGGCTGAACTGAAGTATCAGTCGCCTAAAGACGGCCTGTACGTGACCGAAGCGTCCATCGGCGCGACCTTCAAGTCCGACGTCAGCGCCGGCACCCGTCGCTACAGTGGTCGCTATGGCGCGTCCCTGAACCAGCGTTTCGGCATGTCGCCGAACCAGGAAACCAACACCAAGCTGGTCAGCGACGTTCTCAGTGATGCCTTGACCCGCCTGTTCAAGGACCCAAGCGTCGGTTCGTTGCTCAGCTCGCAGTAAGCGATTCAGCAAAAAGCCGGGCTCAGTGATGAGCCCGGCTTTTTTTCGTCTCCAGTTTCACGCGGCGGTGTCGATACAGAAATCCAGCAGGCTCACCCCTGTCAGCAGATCGGTCTCCGGCAGGTCCGCATGCTGGTGGCCGCCGAGGGCGCAATACACCAGCCAGTGGCGATCCTGGACGTTGAAGGCCAGGCCGCCAACCAGTGCTTCTTGCTCATCACTTTGGGTGATCAGGTACAGCCGATCCTGGTTTTGCGCGTGCAGCATGACAAGCTCCTAAGCGTCGAAGGGCAACAGAGTGGCTTGTTAAGGTGACGTTCAGGTGACGGCGTAAATTACTGGATACATTAGCCGTCAATGGAGGAGGGAGCATTTACGGCGCCGGAGGCCACTATCGTTCAGGTTTGTATCTGAACCGATACCAAAATACTGTTCTACCGAGGTTTGCGATGGCGCTGCCTGCCCTTTTTATCAACGTTGTTGCGTTAGCCGTGGCCTGCCCGGGGGCTGCGCTGCTGTTCATAACCCGCCTGCGCGAACAGCGCGCAATGGCCGACCTGACCGCGCAAGGTGAAGAGCGCGGGATCGACCAACCGATGTTGTTTCTGGATGTGCGCACCGAGCGGGCGCATCGTCTGGCTTACCGAATTGGGTTCGCCTGTCTTGGGCTGGCGCTGGCCATCTCCTGGCTCAGCACCCGCCTCTAAAACGCCACAACACAAATGTGGGAGCGGGCTTGCTCGCGAATGCGGTGTATCAGTCAATTATGTATCGACTGACATTCCGCATTCGCGAGCAAGCCCGCTCCCACATTTTTTTCAGTGTTTACAAAGGTATTCCGGCTTTAACACGATATTGATTACGCACCGGTGTTGCATATTGCACCACCAGAAACGGTCGGTGCTCGGCCGGGCATTCGTTCAAGCGCCGCTCCCACTCCGCTTTGGCCTTGGCCAGTTCGTCCGCCGGGAACACTTCGGCGGCGGTCGGCACCTGCAATTGCGGGTCGGCATCGCTCCACTGGGCGTAGGCCAGGTAATGCACCGGGAACAAGCGGTATCCGCCGAGAATCTGCCGGTCCATTTCTGCCGCCAGCAGCTTGGTGTCTTCGAAGCGCTCGGTGATCGGCGGTGCGAAGTTGATGTGCACCCGACCTTTGTAGCCGGTGATACCGAGGGCGATGCTCACGTCGTCCTCGCCCGGTGCCTTGCTGTAGGTGCCGGTGGTGGCGCGGATGTAGAGTTCGCGGGCCTTGGCGGTATCGCACGGGTCATATTCGTAGCTGATGGACACCGGCGTCAGGTTCAACGACTGGATTACCTCGGCAAACGGCTCATCCTTGCGGCTGACATGGAACATCTTGAGGATCGCTGATTCGGTGCGATCATCCCCATCCTTGGCGCGGCCTTCAGCCTGGGCGATCCAGATCGACGCCCCGTCGTTGCGGATCGAATGGTTGATGTAGGCCGACAGCAGGTTGAATGCCGCCATCTTTTCCTTTCGCCCGGTGATCGAGCGGTGCACGATAAAGCTCTTGTTCAGGCGCATCAGGTCGCTGACGAACGGCTTTTGCAGCAGGTTGTCGCCAATGGCGATGCGCGGCGTCGGCAGGCCGGCGTGGTACACGGCGTAGTTGACGAAGGCCGGGTCCATCACGATATCGCGGTGGTTGGCCAGGAACAGGTAAGCCGTGCCGGACTTGAGCTGCTCGACGCCCGTGTAGGTCACGCCGTCGGTCGCCCGGTCAATGGTATGGTCGACGTAGTACTCGACTTTGTCCTGCAGCGTGGCCACGGTGGTGACGCCGGCGAACTCACGGCGCAATTTGCGGGCGATCATCGGCTTGAGCAGCCAGCCCAGGGCGCCGGCAAAGCGCGGGAAGCGGAAGTGGGTCAGGATGTCCAGAAAGGCCTTGTCACTGAACAGACGTGCCAGCACTGCCGGGACTTCGCTGTCGTTGTAAGGTCGGATGGTATCGAATTCGCCCATCATGCTCTCTTGTTAGAAACGGCTAGGGTAAGTAAAGGAAATACCAGGGGGCGGACTGAGGAATGGCCCAGCCGGAAATAGCCCTGTAAATAGACCGGCGATTATACGCACAAGTCACCTTGGAGGCTGCGATGCTGGAAAACGCGACGTACGATTGTCCTTATTGCGGTGAAGAGGTCGTGACAACCGTGGATTTGTCCGGCGGTGACCAGACGTATATTGAAGACTGCCAGGTCTGTTGCCGGCCAATCACTTTCGATCTGCAGGTGCATGGTGACGAGTGGATGCTCGAAACCCGAAGCGAAAACGAATAACGGATACATCCATGCAGCGAATCTACGAACCGGAAAACCTGATGGAAGGCGAGCTGCTGCAACAGATGCTCGCCAGCGAAGGCATCGAGGCGCACCTGGTCGGTCGGCATTTGCTCGGCGGTACCGGCGAATTGCCCATCTTCGGCCTGCTGGGCCTGGAGGTGGACAATGACCGGGCTGCGTATGCCCGCGAGCTGATTACCGCCTACATCGGCGCACAGCCGCTACCCGGTGACGAACCCGACAGCTTCCCCGACGTGCTGGTCTGTTAGGCTGTCGGTCGGTTTACCCAAGAGTCGTGTTGCCCCATGTGTGGACGTTATGCCCTGTTTCGCTGGAATCCCGCCTTCGCTGCCTTGCCGGGCTTCCCCGCCGACCAGCAGGCTCAGTGGAACATCTCTCCGAATGATTCGGTGCTGATCCAGCGCGCCACCGACGGCCAGCGCACCCTGGCCCGCGCCCGTTGGGGCCTTACGCCGCCGTGGTTGACCGATCTTTCCCGCACGCCCGCCCATGCCCGCGCCGAAACCCTGGCCGAACAACCGATGTTCCGCGAAGCGTTCCGTCAACGCCGTTGCCTGCTGCCCGCCAATGGGTTCTACGAATGGCGCGGCACCCAGCGTAAACGCCCGTACTGGCTGACGCCGGGGGAGGGCTCCACGTTGTTTTTCGCCGCGATCTGGGAAGCCTATCCGGTGCAGGAGCAGGTGTGGCTGAGCACGGCGGTGGTGACCCAAGCGGCGCAGGCCCAGCGTCGCCCGCTGATTCTGGATGAGGCCGGGCAGGCAGCATGGCTCAATCCCGAGACGCCGTTGCATGTATTGCAAGGCCTGCTGGCCAGTGAACCCGTCGCGTTGCGCGAGCGAGTGCTGGCCAACATGGTCAACGATCCGAAGCTCAATGGGCCGGAGTGCCTGACGCCGGCGTGATTCAGTAAGTGTTGGGTTAGGTTGACTGGCCCCTTCGCGAGCAAACCACCGAAAATGCCTAGACTTTGAACTGATTGATCAGCCGGCGCTGCTGTTCCGCCAGCTTGGTCAAGTCCGCACTGGCGGCGCTGGATTCATCCGCGCCGCCTGCTACTTCATTGGCCACCTGGCCGATATTGATCACGTTGCGATTGATGTCCTCGGCCACCGCGCTCTGTTCTTCGGCGGCACTGGCGATCTGGGTGTTCATGTCGTTGATCACCGAGACTGCCTGGGTGATCGTTTCCAGCGCTTCGGCCGCCTTGGCCGCGTGTTGCACGCTTTCATCGGTGCGGTTCTGGCTGTCCTCCATCACCCGCACTACATCACGCGTGCCTTGTTGGAGCTGCTGGATCATGGTCTGGATTTCCTCGGTGGCCTTCTGGGTCTTTTGCGCCAGGTTGCGCACTTCGTCGGCGACCACCGCAAAACCACGGCCTTGCTCGCCAGCCCGCGCCGCCTCGATGGCCGCATTGAGCGCCAGCAGGTTGGTCTGTTCGGCAATCCCGCGAATCGCCGTGAGGATGGCGTTGATGTTCTCGCTGTCCTTGGCGAGCGCCTGCACGACGCCGACTGCCTTGCCGATTTCCTCGGCCAGTGCGCCGATGGAGGTCGAGGTGTCGCGCACAATGCGCATGCCCTGGCTAGCGGCCTGGTCGGCGTGGCTGGCGGCTTGTGCGGCCTGGGTGGCGTTGCGCGCAACATCTTGCGCAGTCGCGGTCATCTGATGCACAGCTGTGGCGACCTGGTCGATTTCCACCATCTGTTTGTGCACGCCCTGGTTGGTGCGGATCGCGATGTCGGCAGTGTGTTCCGAGGAGTCGCTGACCTTCTGCACCGAACTCACCACCTGGGTGATCATGCCCTGCAGCTTGATCAAGAAGGTGTTGAAGCCGCTGGCGATCGCGCCCAGCTCATCGGCGCGGTCACTGGTCAGGCGCCGTGTCAGGTCGCCTTCGCCCTGGGCGATGTCATTGAGCATCGCGACCATTTGCTTGAGCGGACGAGCGATGCCGTGGCCGACCAGCCAGATCACCAGCAAGCCGATACCCGCGATCAACAAACCGGCGATGGTCATGCCGAAGATGTCAGTCTTGCGCTGGGCTTCCAGGTCGCTTTGCAGCTTCTGCGAATCGGCCATCACGGCGCTGAGGGGCAGTTGCAGCATCAGCGTCCAGCGTGCGTCAGCCTGGCCGATATTGAACGGTAGGAACAGTTCGATATGCCCGTGTTCCTTGTCGATGTCGTAGCGCACTTCACCGACTTTCAACTGGCCAAGGTTGGCCAGTTCATTGTTGTCGAGCAGGTCGGTGGCCTTTTCGCCGAGCTTGCTGGCGTCCTTGGTGTAGGCCACCAGGCGACCGTTGCTGGAGATCAGCGCGAGTTCACCGGCGCCGTTGTAGAGTTTTTGATCGGCGCTGGTGAGCATGTCCTGGATGAAGTTGACCGACAGGTCGGCACCGACGATGCCTTGGAAGGTGCCGTCGATCATAATCGGTTCGATGAACGAAGCCAGCATCACCATTGCGTTGCCCACCTTATAAGGGGCAGGGTCGATGGCGCAGGCCTTTTTGTTTTCCTTGGAGCAAAGGTAGTACTCACTGGCGCGCACGCCAGTGGAGAGGATGTTCTGATCGTTGACATCGGCGAGCTTGTCCAGGCCCAGGCTGCCATCGGCGTTGCGATACCACCAGGGAAGGAAGCGGCCGTCTGCGGCCATGCCGACAATGGGGGTGTTCACGTAGGCTGCGTCGTTGTGGTCGATCGCATTGGGCTCCCAGCCGATGTAGGCGCCGAGGATCTTCGGGTTACGCACCACGGTTTCATGCAGCAGATTGATCAGTTGCTCGCGGCCGACTTGCAGGGCCGGCTCGCCCTTGGCGTCTTTCATGCCGAGCAGGGCGTTGGCGGTGGCCAGGCTCTTGGCGGTCACCAAGGGGGCTTCCAGTTCGCGCTGGATCAAGGTGGCCTGGGTTTGCGCCAGGGCGGTCAGGCGCTGCTCGATGATCTGGTCGAATTGCACCTGGGTGCGATCCTGCACCATTTCCTGGGTCCGCGCTCCGGCAAACAAGGCGTACAGCACCAGCACCGCGACCACGCTGAGGACAATCGCCCCGGCCAGTGCCGCGACAGAAAATTGGATCGACTTGAATTTCATGAAAACTCCGGGCACAGGGGAGAGAATCCGCCTTTTTGTATCGGCCACGGGCGCGCTGGGCATGAGGGGGTGTCCTGCAAAAATGTTCGGAGTGTCGCAAATGGAAAGCCCATCGCCGTTATTGGCGCCGTGGGATGTATCCGAAAATCAGCGGTTACACGTCTGGTGTATCTGGCGTCGATACAAACGAGCGCCTACGATACGCGCCATGTTTGAAGGGCGTGTTTTCAGGGAGAGGTTCATGAAGAAGTCATTGGTAGTTAGCGGTCTGGTTGCAGCGATGCTGCTGGCCGGGTGTCAGTCGGTCAACACCACCAGCGGCGGCGCCGTTGGGGTTGAGCGCAAGCAGTACATGTTCAGCATGCTGTCGAGCCAGGAAGTCGACCAGATGTATGCCCAGTCCTACCAGCAGACCCTGGGGGAGGCCAGCAGCAAGGGCCAACTGGATAAGACCAGCGCCAACGCCAAGCGCGTGCAGGCCATCGCCAACCGCTTGATCGCCCAGGCGCCGACGTTCCGTGCGGATGCCGCGCAGTGGAAGTGGGAAGTGAACCTGATCAAGAGCGACGAGATGAACGCCAACTGCGGGCCTGGCGGCAAGATCTTCGTGTACAGCGCCTTGATCGACAACCTCAAGCTCACCGATGACGAGCTGGCCGCCGTGATGGGCCATGAAATTGCCCACGCCTTGCGTGAACACGGCCGTGAAGCCATGTCCAAGGCCTACGGGATCGAGATGGCCAAGCAGGGCGCCGGTGCATTGTTCGGCCTCGGCCAGGACAGCTTGGCATTGGCGGATACCGTGGCCAACTACGGCATGACCTTGCCCAACAGCCGCAGCAATGAAAACGAAGCGGACCTGATCGGCCTGGAGCTGTCGGCTCGTGCGGGCTACAACCCGAACGCTGCCATCACGTTGTGGAACAAGATGGCCAAGGCTTCGGAAGGTGCGCCGCCGGAGTTCATGAGTACTCACCCGGCGTCCGACAGCCGAATCGCGTCGTTGCAGGCGGCGATTCCGAAGGTGATGCCGCTGTACCAGCAGGCAAAAAAATCCTGAGTTAACGCTGACCCTTTGTAGGAGCCCGGCTTGGCGAATCGCCGGACTCCTACAAGGTGTGTGCTAGATCCAGCCGCTGCTTTGCATAGCTTTGTACACGGCCACAATCGCCAGGACGAAGAACGCAGTAGCCGCCAGTCGACGAATCAAGGTCAACGGCAGTTTCTCCGCTGCAAAATTCCCCGCCAAGACCACCGGCACGTTGGCAATCAGCATGCCCAGGGTCGTCCCGATAATCACCAGCCACAACTCCGGGTACTGCGCCGCCAGCATCACCGTGGCGATCTGCGTCTTGTCACCGATTTCCGCGAGGAAGAACGCGATCAGCGTGGTCAGGAACGGGCCGAATTTGCGTGTGGTGCTGGCTTCGTCATCGTCGAGTTTGTCTGGAACCAGTGTCCACAAGGCCGTGGCGCAGAAACTCGCTGCGAGGATCCAGTGCAACACTGCATCCGAGAAGAAACTGCCGAACCAGGCCCCCACGGCACCAGCGGCCGCATGGTTGGCCAGGGTCGCGGCGACGATGCCGGCGATGATCGGCCAGGGTTTGCGAAAGCGTGCGGCAAGGATAAGCGCGAGCAGTTGCGTCTTGTCGCCGATTTCGGCCAAGGCAACGATTGCGGTAGGAACGAGTAATGAATCCAGCATCAGGTAAGTTTCCAGGGGCGGGTCGACACGGCTATGACACGTACAGCCTTCCCGCCCCGGGTAAGGTGTGCGTGTCATAGGTCTTGTCAAACCCCGGTCCGTCTGTGCGGACTCCTGGGTCGCATACGCCATGGTCTGCTGACCAAGTATGTTGACGTATGCCGGACGAGCGTGGCGCTCGTGGGAGACTACTCCCCTAGGACGGAGCGGATTCTGCCTAGGCAAAATCCATTCGGCAAGCCTTCTTTTTCAAACGCCCGTCAGCCGCGCTTGGCACGGTAGATGCGAAAACCGTTGCCTTCGGCCTTGATCGCGCACACGCCCAAGTGTTCTTCGATCAGCGGTTGGTACTTCAGGAAGCTGTTAGCAACCAGGCGAAGTTCGCCGCCTTTTGCCAGGTGTTTCGCCGCTTTTCGCAGCAGATTCTCAGTGGCGAAATAATCGGTATGCACACCGACATGGAACGGTGGATTGCTCAAAATCGCGTTCAAACCCATCGGTGCCGCGTCGATGCCATCGCCGGTCAATACCTCGGCTTCCAGACCATTGGCGGCCAGGGTCAAGCGACTGCTGGCGGCGGCGAAGGCATCCACGTCGAGCATCGTCACTATGTTGTGCGGGTAGCGACGTTTGACCGCCGCCCCCAGCACGCCGGCGCCACAACCAAAGTCCAGTAGATGGCCGCTTGGCAGCTTGTCCAGGTGCTCCAGCAACAGTTCCGTGCCGCGATCCAGGCGCCCGTGGCTGAACACCCCCGGCAAGCTCACCACCTTCAGCGGGCCCTCGGCCAACGGCACGTCGAAGACCTGCGCGAGGCTCTCCAGCTTAACCGCTTGCGGGGCGTTGACCACAGTGATCTGCCACAGTTGGCAATGCCGCGCGCTGTCGAGTTTGCGCGGTTTGCCGAAGGGGATCAGCTGTTTGGCGGCGCTTTCGATCCCGGCTTTCTTCTCGCCGACCAAAAACAGCTCGGCGCCGGGCAAGCGCGAGGCCACGGCGTTGAGCAGGTAGTCGGTGAGGTCCTTGGACTTGGGCAGGAAGATCACTGCAGTATCAAACGCCTGCTCCGGCACGTTTACGCCGAACTGGCTGCGTTCAGGGAAGCGTGCATCGAGCGCCGCCTGATCGCCGGCATGCCAACACCAGCCGTGAGCGTTGGGCAGACGACCCAGCAGGTCGTCGGCAGGCAACCCCACCAACAGCAGGTTGCCTTGAAAAAGTTCGGCCTGACGAAGCAGTACTTCACTGCGCGGATCCATGGTCTGCTCCTTGAAAAGGGGCGCAGTTTATCAACTGACGACGCGCAGCGGGGCCCCGTTGAAAAAGCCCCGGGCGTTTTCCGCCAGTTGGCCGACGATGCGCTGGCGCGCTTCGCGACTGCCCCAGGCGTTGTGCGGGGTCACGATCAGCCGAGGGATGTCACCGGCCAACAGCGGATTGCCCTCCACCGGCGGTTCCACGCTCAGTACATCGGTGGCCGCGCCGCCCAGATGGCCGCTGCGCAAGGCGTCCGCCAGGGCCTGCTCATTGATCAAACCACCGCGCGCGGTGTTGACCACAAACGCGCCAGGCTTGAGCAGCGCCAGCTCGCGGGCGCCGATAAAGTCGCGGGTGTGTTCGTTGAGCGGGCAGTGCAGGGTGAGTGCGTCCACCTGCGCCAGCAACTCATCCAGCGGCACGCGGTCAGCGCGGGCCGGGCGGCCTGGAATCGCGCCGAGCAGGACACGCATGCCGAACGCTTCAGCCAGTCGCGCGACGGCGCCGCCCAATTCGCCATGGCCGAGCAGGCCGAGGGTCTTGCCTTCCAGTTCCACGATCGGATGGTCCAGCAGGCAGAACTGCTTGGCCTCCTGCCACTTGCCGGCGCTCACGTCTCTTTGGTAATCCTTCAAGCGCGTCGCCAGGTTGAGCAACAGCATGATCGTGTGCTGCGCCACCGACGGCGTGCCATAGCCCTGGCAGTTGCTCACGGTGATGCCATGGGCGCGGGCGGCGTCGAGGTCGACGTTGTTGGTGCCGGTGGCCGACACCAGGATCAGCTTGAGGTCCGGGCAGGCCGCCAAGGTTGCGGTGTTGAGGGCGATCTTGTTGCTGATGACCACGTGGGCACCTTGCACGCGTTCGATCACATTCTGCGGCGTGGTGCCGGTAAACAGCTGCAACTCGCTGAAGGTGTCTCGAAGCTCGCTGAGGTCGAGGTCCCCCAGGTCCAGGGACGGGTGATCAAGGAAGACGGCGCGGCGATTGTTCGTCATCAACTGTACCTTTTGCGACAGGGTTCGAAGGCGTAATCTCCCGAGCCTATCAGATGAAATAATCAGTTACTTAATTGGAGTGAGCATGTACGCCGCCGAATTTTTGACCGTAGCCCTGATTCACTTGTTGGCGGTGGCCAGCCCCGGCCCGGATTTCGCGGTAGTGGTGCGTGAAAGCGTGACCCACGGCCGTCGCGCCGGAACCTGGACTGCGCTGGGCGTCGGCTCGGCGATTTTCCTGCACGTGGGTTATTCGTTGCTCGGTATCGGCTTGATCGTGTCCCAGTCCATCGTGCTGTTCAACGCCCTGAAATGGGCGGCCGCCGCCTACCTGCTGTACATCGGCTTCAAGGCCCTGCGCGCGCAGCCGGCCAAGCCTGTAGCTGAGGGCGAGTTGCATCGCGAAGCGGGCGAGCGCACGCCGCGTGGTGCGTTTACCGCCGGTTTCGTGACCAATGGCTTGAACCCCAAGGCCACGTTGTTCTTCCTGTCGTTGTTCACCGTGGTGATCAACCCCCACACACCGCTAGCGATCCAGGCCGGTTACGGTGTGTACCTGGCAGTGGCGACGGCGCTGTGGTTCTGCCTGGTGGCGATGCTGTTCAGCCAGCAGCGCGTGCGTGCCGGGTTTGCGCGGATGGGCCACTGGTTTGATCGGACCATGGGCGCGGTGTTGATTGCCATCGGCGTGAAACTGGCATTCACCAGCATGAAATAGGCTGGATGCTGGCGCAAAGCTAGCATTCATTGGGGGCTGCAAATCATTCCTTTGGCTGATTTGGCTGAAACATATGCGCTCTACAGTGCAGTTCTTTCAGCCAAGACCGTGCAGTCATAAAAGGGATTCGTATGTTGCAGACCCGTGTTATCCCGCCCGCCGAAGGTGCGTACCAATACCCGCTGTTGATCAAACGCCTGTTGATGTCCGGCACCCGCTATGAAAAGACCCGGGAAATCGTCTACCGCGACAAACTGCGCTACACCTACCCCACCCTGATCGAGCGCGTTGCGCGCCTGGCCAATGTGCTGACTGAAGCGGGCGTGAAGGCCGGTGATACCGTGGCGGTGATG
The DNA here is from genome assembly GCF_049897165.1 of Pseudomonas sp. TWR1-1-4. Lineage (NCBI taxonomy): Bacteria > Pseudomonadati > Pseudomonadota > Gammaproteobacteria > Pseudomonadales > Pseudomonadaceae > Pseudomonas > Pseudomonas sp. TWR1-1-4. The sequence continues at coordinate 258,696 of NZ_JAFCVS010000007.1, forward strand.
GACTGGGACAGCCACCGTTACCTGGAATGCATGTTTGCCATCCCGATGATTGGCGCGGTGATCCATACCATCAACGTGCGCCTGTCGCCGGAACAGATCCTCTACACCATGAACCACGCCGAAGACCGCTTTGTGCTGGTCAACAGTGAGTTTGTGGGGCTTTACCAGGCAATTGCCGGGCACCTGACCACGGTCGACAAGACCCTGCTGCTCACCGATGGCGAGTCCAAGACCGCCGAGCTGCCCAACCTGGTGGGCGAGTACGAAACACTGCTCGCCGCCGCCAGCCCGAAGTATGACTTCCAGGACTTCGACGAACACTCCGTTGCCACCACCTTCTACACCACTGGCACCACCGGTAACCCCAAGGGCGTGTATTTCACTCACCGCCAGTTGGTGCTGCACACCATCGGTGTGGCGACCATTATGGGCAGCGTCGACAGCGTGCGGTTGCTCGGCACCAATGACGTGTACATGCCGATTACGCCGATGTTCCACGTGCACGCCTGGGGCTTGCCGTACGTGGCGACCATGCTCGGCCTGAAGCAGGTCTACCCTGGCCGCTACGACCCGGAATACCTGGTGGAGCTGTGGCGCAAGGAAAAGGTCACTTTTTCCCACTGCGTGCCGACCATCCTGCAAATGGTGCTCAATGCCAAGGCTGCCCAGGACGTGGATTTCGGTGGCTGGAAAATCGTCATCGGCGGCAGCGCGCTCAATCGTTCGCTGTATGAAGCCTCCAAGGCGCGTGGCATTCAGTTGACCGCCGCGTATGGCATGTCCGAGACCGGGCCGCTGGTGTCCTGCGCCCACCTCAACGAAGAGTTGATGGCTGGCAGCGAGGATGAACGCACGACTTACCGCATCAAGGCCGGCGTGCCCGGGCCGTTGGTGGAAGCCGCGATCATTGATGGCGACGGCAACTTCCTACCGGCCGACGGTGAGTCCCAGGGTGAGCTGGTGCTGCGCGCGCCATGGCTCAGCGAAGGCTATTTCAACGAGCCGCAAAAGGGCGCCGAGCTGTGGGAAGGCGGCTGGATGCACACCGGCGACGTCGCCACGCTGGATGCATTCGGCGTGATCGACATCCGCGACCGCATCAAGGATGTGATCAAGACCGGCGGCGAGTGGATCTCGTCCCTGGCCCTCGAAGACCTGGTCAGCCGCCACCCGGCGGTACGCGAAGTAGCGGTGGTGGGCATTGCCGATCCGCAGTGGGGCGAGCGCCCGTTTGCCTTGCTGGTGGTGCGTGATGGCCATGTGATAGGGGCCCGTGAGCTCAAGGAACACCTCAAGCCGTTCGTGGAGTTGGGCCACTTGAGTAAGTGGGCGATTCCGAGCCAGATTGCCGTTGTTACTGAAATTCCCAAGACGAGTGTAGGAAAACTCGACAAAAAACGTATCCGTATCGACATCATCGAATGGCAGGCCAACAACAGCACCTTCCTGTCCACCCTGTGACGCCCCCCGCCGTGCCCTTTCGGGCACGGCAATGCTCTATCTGGCGCCTTTACTTGTGATTTGCCGATTTTCAGCCATCCTTGCCGCGTCGGCCTTCGCCGACGTGGCGAAAGGGTCGTGGCAGACGGGTCGGTGATGCAAATCACACTTTAGAGGGATCAAGCACTACCCCCTGCTGGCTATAGTCCCTTCCAGAGTTTTTCACGGATGTTCCGCTTCGGGCCATGGGGGCTCGGCTGCCGAGCGGCATTGGAATCGTTGTATTCCGGCCGTTACACGCATCACAGAAAGAACTCACTGCCATAACAATAAAATGCACATGGAGTAGCGTCGATGACCTCAGTAAACCAGTTCTGGCGCCGGGCAAGACTGCCCCTGGCCGTCAGTCTCGCTTCTACGCTCGCCGGGCCCGCATTCGGCGTCAGTTTCAATATCGGTGAAATCGAAGGGAGCTTTGACTCGTCGCTTTCCGTGGGGGCGAGCTGGTCGACGGCCAAGCCCAACAGCGATCTGATCGGCGTCAACAACGGTGGCAAGGGCCTGTCCCAGACCTCCGATGACGGTCACTTGAACTTCAAGCGTGGGGAGACCTTCTCGAAGATTTTCAAGGGCATTCATGACCTGGAACTGAAGTATGGCGATACCGGTGTGTTTGTGCGGGGCAAGTACTGGTATGACTTTGAGCTCAAAGACGAAAGCCGTCCCTTCAAGGACATCAGTGACAACAACCGTAAAGAAGGCGCCAAGTCCTCTGGCGGGCAGATTCTCGATGCGTTCATCTACCACAACTACAACATTGCCGATTTGCCAGGATCGGTGCGGTTCGGCAAGCAGGTAGTAAGCTGGGGTGAAAGTACCTTCATCGGCGGCGGTATCAACTCCATCAACCCGATCGACGTGTCTGCGTTCCGTCGTCCCGGCGCCGAGATCAAGGAAGGCTTGATCCCGGTCAACATGTTCTATGTGTCGCAGACCTTGACCGATAATCTCTCGGCCGAAGCGTTCTATCAGCTTGAGTGGGACCAGACGGTTACCGATAACTGCGGCACGTTCTTCTCCCAGCCCGATGTGATTTCTGACGGTTGCACTGATAATCTGCGCGTGCTGAACAGCCGTCGCACCTTGACTCCAGCCCAACAGGCGGGTCTGAGAGCGTTTGGTGTGGACGTTAACAATGAGGGCGTCCTGGTTCGTCGTGGTCCGGACCGTGACGCTCGTGACAGCGGCCAGTTCGGCGCTGCATTTCATTACAACTATGAGCCGCTGGACACAGAGTTCGGTGCTTATTTCATGAACTACCACAGCCGGGCGCCGATCTTTAGTGCACAAGGCGCGCGACCCTCTGTTTATGCAACGAATAACCCGCTGATTGTCGCAGGCAACTCCAACTACTTCGTCGAGTATCCGGAAGATATCCGCCTCTACGGATTGAGCTTCTCCACCACGCTGCCTACTGGCACTGCCTGGAGTGGCGAGTTGAGCTATCGGCCGAATGCGCCTGTGCAACTGAGCACGACCGACATTCTTTTCGCGGGTGTCACGCCGATTCCTGGTTACGGCAACGCGTCGGTGCTCAAAGGCAAACCCGGCCAGGACCTGCATGGCTACAACCGCAAGGAAGTCACCCAGTTCCAAACCACCTTCACGCACTTCTTCGATCAAGTCATGGGCGCCAGCCGCTTGACCACTGTTGGTGAAATCGGCGTTACCCACGTCGGTGGGCTGGAAAGTAAATCCGAGGCACGTTATGGCCGTGACCCAGTCTTTGGTCCGGGTTCGTTACCTGGGGGGTTCTGCAACGCGCTCAACAACTCCACAGCACAAGGCGGTGGTTTGCCTAATGCCGCCAGCCTGAATACCAACTGCAACAACGACGGTTACACCACCGCCACCTCCTGGGGCTACCGCGCTCGCGCCATCTGGGAATACCCGGACGTGTTCGCAGGCGTCAACCTCAAGCCAAACGTGGCGTGGTCCCACGACGTCAAAGGTTACTCGCCAGGCCCTGGCGGTAACTTCGAAGAAGGTCGCAAGGCGGTCAGCCTGGGCCTGGATGCCGAGTACCAGAATACCTACACCGCCAGCCTGGCCTACACCAACTTCTTTGGTGGCAAGTTCAGTACGGTGGATGACCGCGACTTCGTCGCTTTGAGCTTCGGCGCCAACTTCTAAGCACACTGCATTTCAGGAAGACCAGAACATGAAAATAACCAAAAGTCTGTTGCACGTGGGTGTGCTTGGGCTGTCGATCCTGGCGAGCAATGTCATGGCGGCAGTGTCGGCGGATGAAGCCGCCAAGCTGGGCACGACCCTGACGCCGATGGGCGCCGAAATGGCCGGCAACGCGGCGGGTACTATTCCAAAATGGTCGCCGCTGCCCACCAACGCTGGCGCTGTTGACGCCCGTGGATTCCTGGCCAACCCATACGCCAGTGAACAACCGCAATTCACCATCACCGCGGCGAACGTCGAGCAGTACAAGGACAAGCTGGCGCCGGGGCAGTACGCGATGTTCAAGCGCTACCCGGAAACCTTCAAGATGCCGGTCTACCCGACCCATCGCGGCGCCACGGTGCCAGCGGATGTGTTTGCGGCCATCAAGAAGAACGCCACCACCACCAACCTGGTGTCTGGTGGCAACGGCCTGGAAAATTTCGAAACTGCCGTACCGTTCCCGATTCCAAAAAGCGGCGTGGAAGTGATCTGGAACCACATCACCCGTTATCGCGGTGGCAGCGTGACCCGCCTGGTAACCCAGGCCACACCGCAAACCAATGGCTCGTACAGCCTGGTGTACTTCCGCGACCAGTTCGTATTTCGCGACAAGATGAAAGACTTCGACCCGAAAAATCCGGGCAACGTGCTGTTCTACTTCAAGCAGCAAGTGACTGCGCCGGCACGTCTGGCCGGTGGTGTACTGCTGGTGCACGAAACCCTGGACCAGGTGAAGGAACCGCGTTCGGCGTGGGTCTACAACGCCGGCCAGCGCCGTGTGCGCCGCGCGCCACAAGTGTCCTATGACGGACCTGGCACCGCAGCCGATGGCCTGCGTACCTCCGACAACCTCGATATGTACAACGGTGCTCCGGATCGCTACGACTGGAAGCTGGAGGGCAAGAAAGAAATCTACATCGCCTCCAACAGCTACAAGATCGATGATCCGAAGCTCAAATACGCCGACATCATCAAGGCTGGCCACATCAACCAGGACCTGACCCGCTACGAGCTGCGCCGCGTCTGGCATGTGGTCGCCACCTTGAAGGAAGGCCAGCGCCACATCTATGCCAAGCGTGACTTCTTCATTGACGAAGACACCTGGCAAGCAGCGGTCATCGATCACTACGACGGTCGTGGCCAACTGTGGCGCGTGGCGGAAGCCCATGCCGAGAACTACTACGACAAGCAAGTGCCGTGGTACGCCCTGGAAACCCTCTACGACCTGCAGTCCGGCCGCTATCTGGCGCTGGGCATGAAGAACGAAGAGAAGCAGGCGTATGACTTTGGCTTCACCGCCACCACCAGCGACTTCACCCCGGCGGCGTTGCGCCAGGATGGTGTTCGCTAACCCCAAGCCCCCCAATCTGGGAGCCGCCCCCCTGTAGGAGCTGGCTTGCCAGCGATAGCATCCCCTTGGTGTAACAGACACACCGAGGTGCCTGCATCGCCAGCAAGTCGGCTCCTACTTTTTTGTGGCGAGATTTTTTGTCGCAGTTCTTTTCAGGCAAATGTTGCAAAGATCTACAAACCCGCCGCTTTTACCGCTAGTCTGCGGACATCTGCAATGCCGACAACAGCCTTCTACAAGAGCCCGGCGATGACTGATCTGTCCCGAATCCAAGGGCCTGCCAGTGCGGTAATCCCGACCCTGGAAGGTCGCTTCTACAGGCCACCGCTGCCTGACGGCTATGTGCTGCGCCCGCGCCTGTGCGAACGCCTGAGCGCCGGGCTGGAAGGGCGGTTGCTGCTGGTCAGCGCGCCGGCTGGGTTTGGCAAGAGTTCGTTGGCGGTGGAGTTCTGCCAGAGCCTGCCGGCCCATTGGCAAAGCCTATGGCTGGGCCTCAGCCCACGGGATAACGACCCCGGGCGTTTCCTCGAACGCCTGCTCGACGGCTTGCAGCAATTTTTCCCGCAACTTGGCGCCCAATCCCTGGGCCTGCTGAAAATGCGCCAGCGTCACCAGCCCTTTGCCTTTGAAGAATGGCTCGATGGCCTGCTCGACGAGCTGGCTGTGCACCTGTCCGCCCGTGCGCCGCTGTTGCTGGTGCTGGATGATTACCATCTGGCCCAGGGGCCGGTGCTCGACCGTTGCCTGCAGTTTTTCCTCAATCATTTGCCTGATGGCCTGGTGGTATTGGTCACCAGCCGCCAGCGCCCGGACTGGCATCTGGCGCGACTGCGATTGTCGCGTCATCTGCTGGAGCTGCACGAACAGGACTTGCGCCTGACGCACGACGAATCACTGGCAGTGCTGGATCGCCACAGCAACTCATTGCGTGGCGAAGCGCTGGATAACCTGATCCGTCGCAGCGAAGGCTGGGTTGCCGGCCTGCGCTTCTGGCTGTTGGCCGCCTCCGAGGCCGGCAGCGACGGCGCCTTGCCGCAAAGCCTGCACGGCGGCGAAGGGCTGATTCGCGATTACCTGCTGGAAGAAGTCATCGACTGCCTGCCGACCGAAGTGCAGGCGTTTTTGTACGACACCGCTCCTCAGGACCGATTTTGCAGCGCACTCTGCGACGCGGTGCGTGAAGCCCACGACAGTGCCGAAATCTTGCGTTACCTGCAGGCGCACCAAGTGTTCTTGGTGCCGCTGGACGAGCAGGGGCATTGGTACCGTTATCACCATCTTTTTTCGGACTTGCTGCGCACGCGTCGTGCCAGCAGCAATGTGCTGCCGGCTGCCAGCCTGCACCTGCGCGCGTGCCGCTGGTTCAATGCCCAAGGCTTGATCGATGAAGCGGTGGAGCAGGCGTTGCGCGCCGGTCATCTGGATGTGGCTGCGAATCTGGTACAAAACCTTTCCGAAGAACAGCTGCTGGCCGAGCAGAACGTAGGCATGTTGCTGCGCTGGAAAATGGACTTGCCTGACAGCCTGCTGATCAGCACGCCGCGCTTGATCGTGCTCTACAGCTGGGCTTTGGGCCTGGCCTGCCAGTTGGATGCGGCAGAAGAGCTGTCCAGCTACCTCAGCCGCTTCCTGCCGGCACCGTCGGCCACCGCGCAGAAATCGATGTTGGCCCAGTGGCTGGCTCTGAGCGGGATTATCGCCCGTGGTCGGGGCGATCGCGAGCTGACCCAGCGCTATTGCAGCGAAGCGTTGGAAAGCTTGCCGCAACGGCGTTACGGCCAGCGGTTGATGTGCTTGTCGACCCTGTCCAACCTGGCCATTGTCGATGCCGACCTCTGGCGTGCGCGAGGCCTGAACCGCGAATCCCTGGAGCTGGCGCAGCGCGTCGGCAATCCCTTGTTCGAAGCCCTGGCCCATTACGACCGTGCGCGAGTATTGCAGGCGCGCGGTGAAATCCTGCGTTCCCTGGACGAAGTGCGCCAAGGCCTGCAACGCCTGCACGGCTTGGCGCCGCAGCGCTTGTATGCGGTGCGTGCGCGTTTATCGCTCTACGAGGGTTTTTTGTTGCTGGTGCGGCTCCAGCCCGAAGCCGGGCTCGCCCGTTTGCGCGCCGGTCTTGCTGAAGCGAGGGCTTGCCGCGACATCAGTGTGTTGATCGGCCATTGCGTGATCGCCAATTTCGAAGGGCGCCGCGGTGACTTTGGTGCAGCCTTCGCCGAACTCTCCGAGGCTGAGCGGCTGATGCATATCTGGGATGTGCCGCCGATCTACTACCTGGCAATGATCACCCTGATCAAGTGCGAGCTGTGGCTGGCCCAGGGCCGAACCGACTTGGCTGACGCCTGGTTGACGCGTCTGGGGCAAACCTACAATGGCGAACACGCCGCCGCCGCGCCGGAGTTCCACCCACACCTGCCGCAGCACATCGGGCTTCAACAGGCTGCGTTGGACGCGACTCGCCACCAACCGGCGGCGGCGTTGCAACGTCTCGAAGAGTTGGCAATACAGGCTCATAACAGTGGGCGTCAGATGATCGCGCTGATGGCCCTGACCCAGCGGGTGCAACTGTTGCTGGGGGAGGGGCAGGAGGCAAAGGCGCGTCCAGTATTTGCCCAAGCCCTTGAGGCCGGGGCAGGTGGCGCGTTGCAACCCTTCGAACGATTGCTGGAAACCCACCCGGACTGGATGCGCGAGCAGCTTGCCAAAGATCCCCATGGGCTGCTGAGCCAGAGCCTGCTGGCGCTGTTACCGGCGGTTGCAGTGGTGGAGGCAGCTTCGACTCATGAGACATTGAGCGCCCGAGAGCTGGCGGTGCTGCAATTGATCGCTCAGGGTTGCTCCAATCAGGAGATCAGCAACCGGTTGTTTATCTCACTGCACACGGTCAAGACTCACGCGAGCCATATCAACAGCAAGCTGGGTGTGGAGCGTCGTACCCAGGCGGTGGCGCGGGCGCAGGAACTGAGGTTGATCGGCTAGGGACGCCCCAGTCTGTTTTAATGGCGCAATTGTTCTGGTGATATTCGCCCGGAATCGACATTTCATTTGCACGACAGGACCCCGAATGGAAACCGCCAAGCCGACCCTTATCCGTGAAACCTTCCCCGTCGGCCCCTTGCAGTGCAACTGCACCATCATCGGCGACCCCATCAGCAAAAAGGCCATCGTGGTCGACCCAGGCGGCAACCATGAGCTGATCCTGGCGCGGCTCGATGCCCTGGGATTGAAAGTGGTGAGCATCATCCACACCCATGCCCATCTGGATCACTTCCTGGCGTCCGGCCAGTTGAAGGAGAAGACCGGTGCCACCTTGCACCTGCACAAAGAAGATCAATTCCTTTGGGACAATCTGGAAATGCAATGCCAGATGTTTCGCGTGCCCTATATCCCTGTGCCTTCGCCGGACCGTTGGCTGGAACATGATGAAGAGTTGGCCTGCGGCTGTGGCGTGGCTTTGCACACACCTGGTCACACTCCGGGGTCGATGAGCTTCTGGTTTGCTGATGCCAAGCTGCTGATTGCCGGCGACACACTGTTCCGTCGCGGTATCGGGCGCACCGATTTGTGGGGCGGCGACCAGGCGACCATCGTGCGCTCGATCAAGCAGCGCCTGTACACCCTGGACGAGGGCGCGACGGTGGTGACCGGTCACGGGCCGGATACCCGGCTGGGCGATGAAATGCGCGAGAATCCTTTCGTGCGGGCGTGAAGGAATAATTGCCGGGCAGAGCGCGTTCTATTTCAGGTAAACCTTGTAGCAAAAACTCAGGTCGTGTTCAGGATGCGTCTGCTACGGTTTCTGTAGCCACGGAATTTTTACCGTTTGTCGCGTTCCAAACTCGGCACAGGTCCATTGCCAATGTCCTTTGCACCATAGAATGCAAACGTAGGAGCTCCCTTCATGTTCACTTCGCGTCGTCTGCTTGTTGTCGCTACCGTTGTAGCCCTGTTGTCCGGCTGCGCATCACCTAATCCTTATGACGGCAGCAGCCAGGGACAGGCGAGTAATGAATCCGGCGGGATGAGCAAGACCGCCAAGTACGGCGGCCTGGGTGCCCTCGCCGGTGCATTGGCCGGTGCGGCCATCGATCACAACAACCGTGGCAAGGGCGCGCTGATCGGTGCCGTCGTTGCGGGTGCCGGTGCCGCAGGGTACGGCTACTACGCCGACCAACAGGAAAAGAAACTGCGTGAAAGCATGGCCAACACCGGTGTTGAGGTTCAACGCCAGGGCGACCAGATCAAGCTGATCATGCCGGGCAACATCACCTTCGCGACCAACTCGGACGCGATCTCCAGCAGCTTCTACCAGCCGCTGAACAACCTGGCCAACTCGCTCAAGCAGTTCAACCAGAACACTATCCAGATCGTTGGCTACACCGACAGCACCGGTAGCCGTCAGTTGAACATGGACCTGTCTCAGCGTCGCGCCCAGAGCGTGGCTAACTACCTGACCTCCCAGGGCGTCAACGGCGCCAACCTGAGCGCCCGCGGTGCCGGCCCGGATAACCCGATTGCCAGCAACGCCGACGTCAACGGCCGTGCCCAGAACCGTCGTGTTGAAGTCAACCTCGGCCCGATCCCAGGCCAACAGTACGGCCAGCCAGGAGCCCAGCAACAGGCGCCACAACAGAACAACCAGTTCCAGGGCAATCCGTACTCGCAGTACCAGTAAATATTCGTTAATAAAAAAGGGCGCCGTAAGGCGCCCTTTTTTGTGGCTGTGTCATTACATCAATCGATGTATTCGAACACCTTCACGATTTTCTGCACACCAGACACACCCTGCACCAGGTTGGCTGCACGAGTGGCTTCAGCCTGGGTGAGCAGGCCCATCAGGTAGACGATGCCGTTGTCGGTCACGACCTTGATGCGCGAACCAGGGATCGCGTTATCGGTGAGCATCTGTGCCTTGATCTTGGTAGTCAGCAGTGCGTCGTTGCTGATGGCCAGCAGGGTGATCGGGTCCATCACCTGCAATTCGTTGTGGACCTTTTTCACGCGTTGTACGGCAGCGGCGGCTTGTTCGGCCTGGGCCTTGAGGTCGGCGCGTGGCGTCTGGCCAGCGAGCAGCACAACGCCGTTGAAGCTGGTCACTACGATACGCGAAGCACCGTTGCCCAGATCGGGCGCGGCCTTGGCGACGTTGACTTCAACCTTGGTCTCGATCAGCGAGTCATCGATCTTGCTGCCGAAGGTGCGGGTGCCCTTGTCATCCTGAATAGGGGTGTCGCGTGTTGCAGTGATGGCCGTGCTGCAGCCGCTGATAGCGAGGCACAGGGTGATGGCCAAAAGGCTGAGGCGGTTAACGGTCATTCTTCACTCCCAAACAGTTGGCTGTCGATCAGATCGCACAGGCAGTGGATCGCCAGCAGGTGGACTTCCTGGATACGTGCGGTGACATTGGCCGGGACACGGATCTCAACGTCTTCAGGCAACAGCAGCGAGGCCATTCCACCGCCATCGCGTCCGGTCAATGCTACGACAATCATTTCGCGATCATGTGCGGCCTGGATCGCCTGAATAATATTCGCCGAGTTGCCGCTGGTAGAAATCGCCAGCAGCACATCGCCGGGTTGGCCTAGGGCGCGGATCTGCTTGGAGAAGATTTCGTTGTAGCTGTAGTCGTTGGCGATCGAAGTAATCGTCGACGAATCGGTGGTCAAGGCGATGGCCGGCAGGCTCGGGCGCTCACGCTCGAAGCGGTTGAGCAGCTCGGACGAGAAATGTTGGGCATCGCCGGCCGAACCGCCGTTGCCGCACGAAAGCATTTTGCCCTCGTTGAGCAAGGCATTGACCATGACCTGACTGGCTTGCTCGATGTGCGGTGCAAGTACGTCCATCGCCTGTTGCTTGGTGTCGATGCTGGCCTGGAAAAGCTGGCGAATTCGGGATTGCATGTCCATCTGTGTGACCTTAAGTAGCGCGGCTGTTTGGCACAGGAATGTGCAGCCCGCAAAGCAAAGAGCAAAAGTGTGTGGTGAAGATGTCCGGCGAATCAGCTGTCGAAGGCATCTTTGAGCCAGTTCAGATCAGCCTGACCAGACGGTGTGCTTTCTATGGCAACCACATCGAAACGGCAGGGGGCGTCGGCCCAGCGATGCTCTTCTTGCAGGAAAAACTGCGCGGCGAGTATCAGCTTTTGACGCTTGCGCCCATCAATACTGGCGAGCGCGCCACCCCATTGTGCGTGTTTTCTGTAGCGGACTTCGACGAATACTACTGTATCGCCGTCAAGCATGACCAGATCAAGCTCGCCGCGTTTACACAACCAGTTCTGCGCCAGCAGGCGCAGACCCTGTTGTTGCAAGTGTTTCAGAGCTTGTAGTTCGGCATCCTTGCCGCTTTGTGCGCTGGACCGCTCAGGCATCAGCGTGGGGTGTCCGGCAGGCGCTGGATCTCGCCGCCGACAAACTTGGCCCACGGCATCTGGCGATCAACGCGCTGGTTGGTGCTGATGCCCAGGTTGCCCGAAAGACCGTCAACACGGGTGTCCGGCAGGGCCTTGAGTTGTCCCAGGCGCGGCGCCAGGCGGTAGGCATCGACGCCCATCGCGTACAGGCGGCCGAGGCTGCCATTGGCTTGCGGCCATTGCGCGGCAACCTGATTGCGCAGTGGGTCGGTGGTGTTGAGCAGCCAAGGGGTTTCGCAGAACATCACGTTGGTCATGTCCAGGTACTGATTCTTGTCGCCGCTGGCGCTGAATACGTGAGACGTGGCGTAGACCGGCACATCACCGGCATATTGGAAGTTCAGGGTTGGCTTGATCTGTTGGGCCAGTTGCGGGGTCACGGCCAGGAAGATGAACTCGATGTCCTGGCGACGCGAAGGCTGCGCGGCCACGTCGGTGCCAACGGTGCTTTGCAGGCTTTTGGCGCGGCCTTCGCTTTTGCGCAATTGGAACAAGTCGGCAATCTGCTGGGCCAGTGCGACTGGTTGATCGACGTACTCAACCCCCATGACCTGGCCGCCATTGGCTTCCCAGTCCTGGCGGAAGGCCTTGTAGACACGCTCGCCCCATTCGCCACGCGGCACCATTGCGGCCGCACGGTGCAGGCCGTCGGCACGGGCGCGACGCGAGACTTCGCGGGCTTCGTCTTCTGCGGCCAGGCCGAATTGGAACAGTTGCGCGGGGCCTTGATCGGTCTCGCTGTAGTTCAACGCCAGCGTGGTGATCGGCAGTTGCGGGCGAGCGCTCAACTGTTTGACCAGCGGTTTCTCCAGTGGGCCGACCACCAGTTGCACACCGTCAGCCTGGGCCTTGGCGTAGAAGTCGTCGAGAGAGTTGAGGCGCGAGCTGTCATAGAACTCAATCACCGGCGGCTTCTGCCCGGCTTGTTCAGCCTGGTAGTGCGCAGCCATGAAACCTTCACGCAGTGCCTTGCCGACGGAGGCCAACTGGCCATCCTGTGGCAGCAGCAGGGCGATCTTGGTCAGGGGCTGGCTCGCCAGCTCCTTGAGCTTGGTCAGTGGCATCGGCAATTGCACAGCGGCTGGGTGGCCTGGGTTCTGTGCGCGCCAAGTGTCGATGGCCGCTTGTTGTTGCTCCAGCGTGCCCGCGCCTTTTACCGCCTGGGCCAGGGTGATCCAGCCGTCGAGCGTGGAGTGGCCGCTGGCTTGCAGCTGTTCGGCCGGCAGGGCGGCAATCAGTACCCAGATGGCTTCATGGTTGCTTTTGGCGGCATCGCCTGTGAGCAGTGGGGCCATGGCCACGCGTTCGCGGGCGGCGGCCAAGGTCTGGCCATCGGCTTCATACGCACGGGCGTGCACGCTGCCAGTGCGGATCTGCTGTTCAGGCGGCAGCTCCTTCAGGCTTTGCAGGCTCGGGTGGTTCAGGGCAGTCAACGCGGCCTTGGGCTGGTTGCGCGCCATGGCCAGTTCGGCGGCCAGGGTGCTGGCAAACACTTGCGCGGCTGGCTTGAGGGCATCCAGGGGCACCTGCGCAAGAATCTGCGACGAGCGGCCAGGGTTGTTCTGTTTGTAGGCCATGTCTGCCGCACTCAGGCGCAGCAGCGCGGCCTTTTCTGGCGTCTTGGCGGTGGTGGCCTGTTCGAGCAGTTGCTCGATACTGGCGTCCGGGGTCCGTGGAAGGTCGCCAAGGCTGGACGAGGGCGAGCTGGCACACGCGGCCAGCAAGGCAGCGAGGCAGAGGGCGGAGAGCAGCCGCAGGCAAGCGATCATGTAAGTGTTCCTGATACCGATCAAATTAGCGTGGAATTGTACCCAAGCACTGGCCCAGGCGCGATGTTACTGGCGTGAAACCGTCGATTTAGGTCGTGCAAATGTTGCAACGGGCGTTAAACGGCTGAAAAGGCATCGCCCGTGATGGCATATTTTCCAGGCGCCTACGCGCTACAATGTCGCTTTTGCCAACCATCGAGGTGTGCGTTTTGACTGCTCCAGGTCCTTTGAATTCCACTGCAGGCTCGCTTTTTGTCGTGGCGACGCCCATTGGCAACCTGGACGACATCAGTGCCCGGGCATTGAAAGTGTTGCGCGAGGTTAAATTGATCGCGGCTGAAGACACCCGTCACTCCCAGCGGTTGATGCAGCATTTTGGTATCAGCACGCCATTAGCGGCTTGCCATGAGCACAACGAGCGCGAGGAAGGCAGTCGCTTTATTGTGCGCCTGCTGGCCGGCGACGATGTGGCGTTGATCTCTGACGCGGGCACGCCGCTGATCTCCGACCCTGGCTACCACCTGGTGCGACAGGCGCGGGCTGCTGGTATCAATGTAGTGCCTGTTCCGGGTGCGTGCGCGCTGATCGCTGCGTTGTCGGCGGCAGGCCTGCCGTCCGACCGTTTCATCTTTGAGGGTTTTCTGCCGGCTAAAGCAGTAGGGCGTCGTGCGCGCCTTCAAGCGCTGAAGGAAGAGCCGCGCACCCTGATCTTCTATGAGGCCCCGCATCGCATCCTTGAATGCCTGCAGGACATGGAGCTTGTGTTTGGCGGCGAACGCCTTGCGTTGCTGGCCCGTGAGCTAACCAAGACCTTTGAAACCCTCAAGGGCCTGCCGTTGGAAGAGCTGCGTGCGTTCGTCGAGGGCGACAGCAACCAACAACGCGGAGAGTGCGTGGTGCTGGTGGCGGGCTGGACCGCGCCTGAGGATGAAGATGCCGTGGGCAGCGAGGCCATGCGCATTCTGGATCTGCTGCTCAAGGAAATGCCACTCAAGCGTGCAGCGGCCCTTGCGGCGGAAATTACTGGCGTGCGCAAGAACCTCTTGTATCAAGCGGCGCTGGATAAGCAGAAAGCCGATTAGTTCCAGCGTTAAACCGGTATTCCGTCTGAACGTGATGGCAATTCTGAACTTTTATTACTTGTCCTAAGTCCGCCGTGCCGTTAACCTGCGCGGCGGAGAGTCGATTGGACAGTCGCTGCCCTCTATGAAAATTAGGGGGGGGAGGAAAGTCCGGGCTCCATAGGGCGAAGTGCCAGGTAATGCCTGGGAGGCGTGAGCCTACGGAAAGTGCCACAGAAAATAACCGCCTAAGCACTTCGGTGCCGGTAAGGGTGAAAAGGTGCGGTAAGAGCGCACCGCACGACTGGCAACAGTTCGTGGCTAGGTAAACCCCACTTGGAGCAAGACCAAATAGGGTCCCAAGGCGTGGCCCGCGCTGGGACCGGGTAGGTTGCTAAAGATGTCCAGTGATGGCCATCGTAGACGAATGACTGTTCAAGACAGAACCCGGCTTACAGATCGACTCTCCACCTTTTTCCTTCTGTCCGAATCTCGGGCAGAAAACCGGTAGTAACGCAAGAATCCCTCCCTGCCGAATCATTGGCAGATGCGTCTTCGTAATACCAAAAAAATCTTACTCTTAATAAATTACTTTAACTTCGAGCTATAGCTCTTTGAGCTATCTGCGCTTGTTGGACCAAAAACATCGCCGAACTCTGGTTTCTCCTCCCTTTACGCTCCTAAATCTCCGTTCTGTAAGGCTTTTCCTTGAATCCGCGCCTTGACGGTGTGGTGGGCGCATTCCTATAGTGTGCGCAAGTGGCGGAAAGTGGCACAAAGTGGGTTTTTTGAACGTAAAACGCTAAAATTTGGAGAAACGCATCTGTGTTTCGCGGAGCTAACGCTATCAGTCTCGATGCAAAAGGCCGTCTCGCCATGCCGAGCCGGTATCGTGACGAGCTCATTTCGCGAAGTTCCGGACAGTTGATCATCACGATCGATGCCGTTGACCCTTGTTTATGTGTTTACCCCCTCGATGAGTGGGAGTTGATTGAAACCAAATTGCGCGCCTTGCCTTCATTGCGTGAAGAAAACCGCCGCCTGCAGCGTTTGCTGATCGGTAATGCCGTCGACCTCGAGTTGGATGGCAGCGGTCGTTTCCTGGTGCCTCCGCGTCTGCGCGAGTACGCCAAGCTGGACAAGCGCGCAATGCTGGTCGGCCAACTGAACAAGTTCCAATTGTGGGACGAAGATGCCTGGGATGCTGTTTCTGCAGCTGACCTGGCTGCTATTCAACAACCGGGCGCTATGCCTGATGAACTGCGTGATTTGATCCTGTGACTATTGATAGCGGCTTTAACCACATCACCGTACTGCTTGACGAAGCCGTTGAGGCTCTCGCCGTACGCGCGGATGGCTGCTATCTGGACGGTACGTTCGGCAGGGGCGGGCATAGCCGGTTGATACTCAGCCAGCTCGGGTCCGACGGTAAACTCCTCGGGTTCGACAAAGACCCTCAAGCGATTGCCACCGGGCAAGCGCTAGCGGCCGAAGACGGCCGCTTTGTCGTTGTGCAGCGTAGCTTTGCCGAGCTGGGTGCCGAAGTCGCCGAGCGTGGCATGGCGGGCAAGGTGGCCGGGGTTTTGCTCGACTTGGGCGTGTCTTCGCCGCAACTCGACGACCCGGAACGTGGATTCAGTTTCATGAATGACGGCCCGCTCGATATGCGCATGGACCCGACTCGGGGTATCAGCGCAGCGGAGTTCATTGCGACCGCACCCCATGAAGAAATCGCCCGCGTGTTCAAGGAATACGGTGAAGAACGCTTCGCCGGTCGCATGGCCCGTGCCGTGGTCGAACGTCGTGAAATCCAGCCGTTCGAGCGCACCGCTGATCTGGCCGAAGTGCTGAAAGTCGCCAACCCGGCATGGGAAAAAGGCAAGAACCCTGCGACCCGTGCGTTCCAGGGCCTGCGCATTCACGTCAACAACGAATTGGGTGACTTGGAGGCCGGCCTTGAGGCTGCCCTCGAAGCGCTGGAAGTGGGCGGTCGCCTGGTGGTGATCAGCTTCCACTCCCTGGAAGACCGTATCGTCAAACTGTTCATGCGTCGCCTGGTCAAGGGTGAGTCAGACAACCTGCCGCGCAACCTGCCGGTGCGTTTCGAAGCCTTTGTGCCGAAAATCAAAATCCATGGCAAAGCGCAGTTCGCTTCCGAAGCCGAACTCAAAGCCAACCCACGTTCCCGCAGCGCCGTCATGCGCGTTGCCGAGAAGTTGCGGTGAGCAAGCTTTTCGCCAAGCCCCTCCCGGGCGGCAGCTTCTTTATGATGCTGCTGTTTGTCGGTGTGTTGGTTTCCGCGATTGCGGTGTCCTACAGCGCTCACTACAACCGTCAATTGCTCAATACCCTGTATGGGGAATTGAGTGTGCGTGACAAAGCGCAGGCGGAGTGGGGGCGGTTGATCCTCGAGCAAAGCACCTGGACGGCCCATAGCCGCATTGAAGTGCTGGCCACCGAGCAGCTGAAAATGCACATTCCTGGCGCGGCTGAAGTCCGCATGGTGGCGCCATGATGAAACTCGAGGGTGCACTCTACCCCTGGCGTTTCCGCCTGATGCTCGGCTTGCTGGCATTGATGGTCGGTGCGATTGCCTGGCGGATCATCGATCTGCAAGTAGTCGACCGTGACTTCCTGATCGGCGAGGGCAACGCCCGTAGCTTGCGTCATATTCCGATTCCTGCACACCGCGGCCTGATCACCGACCGCAACGGCGAGCCCTTGGCCGTTAGTACCCCGGTGACCACCCTGTGGGCGAACGCAAAGGAATTGCAGGTCGCCAAGGATCGTTGGCCGGCCCTTGCCTCTGCGCTGGGACAAGACCCGAAAGCCTTGGCTGAGCGCCTGGAAGCCCAGGCCAATAAAGAGTTTATCTACCTGGTTCGCGGGCTGACCCCTGAACAAGGCCAGCAAGTGCTCGACCTTAAAGTCCCCGGTGTCTACGGCATCGAGGAGTTCCGTCGTTTCTACCCGGCCGGTGAAACCACTGCGCATATGGTCGGCTTCACCGACATCGATGATCATGGTCGCGAAGGCGTGGAACTCGCCTACGATGAATGGCTCGCCGGGGTTCCCGGCAAACGACAAGTCATCAAGGATCGGCGCGGCAGACTGATCAAGGATGTCCAAGTCACCAAAAACGCCAAGGCCGGTAAGCCCTTGGCGTTGTCGATTGACCTGCGCCTGCAATACCTGGCCAACCGCGAGCTGCGTAACGCGATCATCGAGAACGGCGCCAAGGCCGGCAGCCTGGTGATCATGGACGTGAAGACCGGCGAGATCCTCGCCATGGTCAACCAGCCGACCTACAACCCCAACAACCGTCGCAACCTGCAACCGGCGATGATGCGCAACCGCGCGATGATCGACGTGTTCGAACCGGGTTCGACCATGAAAGCCATCTCCATGAGTGCCGCCCTCGAAACCGGACGCTGGAAGCCCAGCGACAAGGTCGAGGTGTATCCAGGCACCTTGCAGTTGGGCAAATACACCATTCGTGACGTGTCGCGCACCGAAGGTCCGGTGCTGGATTTGACAGGTATCCTGATCAACTCCAGTAACGTGGGCATGAGTAAGGTCGCCTTCGATATCGGTGGCGAAACCATCTACCACCTGGCGCAGAAGATCGGTCTGGGCCAGCCCACTGGCCTCGATTTCCCAGGCGAGCGCGTGGGCAACCTGCCGAACTATCGCGACTGGAAAAAGGCCGAGACCGCCACGCTTTCCTACGGCTACGGCTTGTCGGTAACGGCGATCCAGCTGGCCCACGCTTTCTCTGTATTGGCGAATAATGGCCGGATGGTTCCCCTGAGCCTTATCCATGTCGACGAAGCGCCGAAAGCCACCCAGGTGATCCCGGAAAACGTCGCCAAGACCATGCAAGGCATGCTGCAACAAGTGATCGAAGCACCGCGTGGCGTATTCCGTGCCCAGGTGCCGGCGTACCACGTGGCCGGCAAGTCAGGTACCGCGCGTAAAACCTCGGTGGGCACCAAGGGCTACGCCGAAAACTCCTACCGTTCGCTGTTCGCAGGTTTCGGCCCGATGAGCGATCCACGCTACGCCATCGTCGTTGTGATCGATGAGCCGAGCAAAGCCGGTTACTTCGGTGGCCTGGTATCGGCGCCGGTGTTCAGCAAAGTGATGTCCGGCACCCTGCGTCTGATGAACATCACGCCGGATAACCTGCCGCCGACGCAACAAGCGAACGCCGGACCACCGGCTGCTGCCGTAAAAGCCAATGGAGGGCGCGGCTGATGTCTCTTAGCCTGAACAAGATTTTTGCCCACGCCGGTCGCGATCTGCTGATTCGCGAATTGAGTCTGGATAGCCGCAATGTGCGTGCCGGTGACCTGTTCCTGGCCGTGCCTGGCGGTAAATTCGATGGCCGTGCGCACATCGCCGACGCGTTGCAACGCGGCGCGGCTGCCGTGGCCTATGAAGTGGAAGGCGCCACTGTGCTGCCGATTACTGATGTTCCGTTGATTCCAGTCAAAGGCCTGGCCAAGCAGCTCTCGGACATCGCCGGGCGTTTTTATGGTGAGCCGAGTCGACACGTCAATCTGGTCGGCGTCACCGGCACCAACGGCAAGACCAGCGTGACCCAACTGATCGCCCAGGCACTTGACCTGCTGGGTCAGCATTGCGGCATCGTCGGCACACTGGGCACCGGTTTCTACGGCGCGCTGCAAAGCGGCCTGCACACCACGCCGAACCCAATCGCCGTGCAAGCGACCCTGGCCGACCTGAAAAAGGCTGGCGCCAAGGCGGTTGCCATGGAAGTGTCGTCCCACGGTTTGCATCAAGGCCGCGTTGCTGCGCTGGCGTTTGATGTGGCGGTGATGACCAACCTGTCCCGTGATCACCTTGATTACCACGGCACCATGGAAGCCTACGCTGCCGAGAAGGCCAAGCTGTTTGCCTGGAACGACCTCAAGTGCCGGGTGGTAAACCTGGATGACGAGTTTGGCCGTCAACTGGCTGCCGAAGAGCGTGAATCGCGCCTGATCAGCTACAGCCTGGAAGACGCCAGCGCGTACCTGTATTGCCGCGAAGCCCACTTCAACGACGAAGGTGTGCGCGCCACACTGGTGACGCCGCAGGGCGAGCATCATTTGCGCAGCAGCCTGCTCGGTCGCTTCAATCTGAGCAACACCTTGGCGGCAGTTGGTGCATTGCTCGGCCTGGATTACGCCCTCGACGAAATCCTGCGTGTACTGCCGAAGCTGGAAGGCCCGGTCGGTCGCATGCAGCGCCTGGGTGGCGGCAAGCAGCCGTTGGTAGTAGTCGATTACGCCCACACGCCGGATGCCCTGGAAAAAGTCCTGGTTGCCCTACGCCCACATGCCAAGGGCAAGCTGCTGTGCCTGTTCGGTTGCGGCGGTGATCGTGATCGCGGCAAACGTCCGCTGATGGCCGAGATCGTCGAGCGCCTGGCCGATGGCGTGCTCGTCACCGACGACAATCCGCGCAGCGAAGACCCGACCCAGATTTTCGACGACATCCGTGTCGGCTTCAAAGACGCGTCCAAGGCCTCGTTTGTCGCCGGCCGCGGCGCCGCCATCGCCCAATTGATCGCCAGCGCCGGTGCTGACGACGTGGTGGTGTTGGCCGGTAAAGGTCACGAGGACTATCAGGAAATCAACGGCGAGCGCCACGCCTTCTCCGATCTGGTCGAGGCCGATCACGCCTTGACCGCCTGGGAGGTCGCCCATGCTTAAAGCGATGAAGTTCAGCGAACTGACCCAGGCCCTGTCGGCCCGAGTGTTGTCGAGCGATTGCAGTTTCGACGGCGTCAGTATCGACAGCCGCGCCATCAAGCCTGGGCAATTGTTTGTTGCCCTGGCTGGCCCGCGTTTCGATGGTCACGACTACCTGAATGACGTCGCTGCCAAAGGTGCCGTCGGTGCGTTGGTGCAGCGCGAAGTGCCTGATTCGACGTTGCCGCAGTTGCTGGTCGCCGACACACGTCTGGCGCTGGGCCAACTGGGTGCGCTGAACCGTGCGGCCTTTGACAAGCCCGTTGCAGCCGTCACCGGCTCCAGCGGCAAGACCACGGTCAAGGAACTGCTCGCTGGCGTGTTGCGTACGCGCGGCCCGGTCCTCGCGACCCGTGGCAACCTGAACAATGATTTCGGCGCTCCGCTGACCCTGCTTGAACTGGCCCCGGAACACACGGCGGCCGTGATCGAACTGGGTGCGTCGCGCGTCGGCGAAATCGCCTACACCGTGGCGCTGACCAAGCCCCACGTGGCGATAATCAATAACGCCGGTACCGCCCACGTTGGCGAGTTCGGTGGCCCGGAGAAAATCGTCGAAGCCAAGGGCGAAATCCTTGAGGGCCTTGATGCATCGGGCACTGCTGTCTTGAATCTCGACGACAAGGCCTTCGAAACCTGGCGTGTGCGTGCCGCCGGTCGCAAGGTCCTGACGTTTGCCGTGCTCAATGCCGCGGCTGATTTCCATGCCTCGAACATTACCGTTGATGCGCGTGGCTGCCCGTCCTTTACCTTGCATACCCCGCAAGGCAACCAACACGTGCAACTGAATTTGCTGGGCAACCACAACGTCGCCAATGCCTTGGCCGCCGCCGCAGCCGCTTACGCCCTGGGCGTGTCGCTGTTCGGTATCGCCACGGGTTTGGGCGCGGTGCAGCCGGTCAAAGGGCGTACCGTGGCGCAGTTGGCCAGCAACGGCATGCGCGTGATCGACGACACCTATAACGCCAACCAGTCCTCCATCTGCGCCGCCATCGACCTGCTCAAAAGCTTCGACGGCCGCAAGGTTTTGGTGCTGGGTGATATCGCCGAACTGGGCGAGTGGGCCGAACAGTCCCACCGCGACGTCGGCGCCTACGCCGCTGGCAAAGTCGACGCGCTGTACGCCGTCGGCCCGCACATGGCGCACGCCGTCAGCGTATTCGGCCCTGGCGCCCGTCATTTTGCGACCCAGGCCGAGCTGATCCAGGCGCTGACGGCGGCTGAACACGACAAACACACAACCATTTTGATCAAGGGATCGCGCAGCGCGGTGATGGAAAACGTCGTCGCGGCCTTGTGTGGCTCAAGTACGGAGAAACATTAATGCTGCTGCTGCTGGCTGAGTATCTGCAACAGTTCCACAAAGGCTTCGCGGTCTTTCAGTACCTGACCCTGCGCGGGATCCTGGGTGTGCTGACCGCGCTGTGTTTGTCGCTGTTCCTGGGGCCGTGGATGATCCGCACCCTGCAGAACCTGCAAATTGGTCAATCGGTTCGTAATGACGGCCCGCAGTCGCACCTGTCCAAATCCGGCACCCCGACCATGGGCGGCGCGCTGATCCTGTCGTCCATCGGAATCAGCACTCTGTTGTGGGCCGATCTGCATAACCGCTACGTGTGGACGGTGTTATTGGTGACCTTGCTGTTCGGTGCTATCGGCTGGGTGGATGACTACCGCAAGGTGATCGAGAAGAACTCCAAGGGCCTGCCAAGTCGCTGGAAGTATTTCTGGCAGTCGGTGTTTGGCCTCGGCGCTGCGATATTCCTCTACACCACTGCGCCAAGCGCGGTCGAAACCACCTTGATCATCCCGATGCTCAAGGACGCCAGCATTCCCCTGGGCGTCGGCTTCGTGGTGCTGACCTACTTCGTGATCGTCGGCTCCAGCAACGCGGTCAATCTGACCGATGGCCTCGACGGTCTGGCAATCATGCCGACGGTGATGGTGGGCGGCGCACTCGGCATCTTCTGCTACCTGTCGGGTAACGTGAAATTCGCTGAATACCTGCTGATCCCTTATGTACCGGGCGCGGGTGAATTGATCGTGTTCTGCGGCGCGCTGATCGGTGCAGGCCTGGGCTTCCTGTGGTTCAACACGTATCCCGCACAAGTCTTCATGGGTGACGTCGGCGCACTGGCGCTGGGCGCAGCCCTTGGCACCATTGCCGTGATCGTTCGCCAGGAAATCGTGCTGTTCATCATGGGCGGTGTGTTCGTGATGGAAACCCTGTCGGTGGTCATCCAGGTGGCGTCCTTCAAGTTGACCGGGCGCCGCGTGTTCCGTATGGCGCCGATTCACCACCACTTTGAACTCAAGGGCTGGCCCGAGCCACGCGTGATCGTCCGCTTCTGGATCATCACCGTGATTCTGGTGCTGATCGGCCTTGCCACCCTGAAACTGAGGTAGAAACGAGTGTCCCTGATCGCTTCAGACCACTTCCGCATCGTTGTCGGCCTCGGCAAGAGCGGCATGTCCCTGGTTCGCTTCCTGGCGAACCGAGGCAAGCCGTTTGCCGTGGCCGACACGCGGGAAAATCCACCGGAGCTGGTCACGCTGCGCCGTGACTACCCGCACGTGGAAGTGCGTTGTGGCGAGTTGGATGTCGAGTTTCTTTGCCGCGCCGACGAGCTCTACGTGAGCCCCGGCCTGGCCATCGCGACCCCGGCCCTGCAAGCCGCCGCCGCCCGTGGCGTGAAGCTGTCCGGCGACATCGACCTGTTCGCGCGTAACGCGCAGGCGCCGATCGTGGCTATCAGCGGTTCCAACGCGAAAAGCACCGTGACCACCCTGGTCGGCGAGATGGCGGCTGCGGCTGGCAAGCGCGTCGCCGTGGGCGGCAACCTCGGCACCCCGGCGCTGGACCTGCTCAGCGACGATGTCGAGCTGTATGTGATGGAGCTGTCGAGCTTCCAGCTGGAAACCACCCACGATCTCGGTGCCGAAGTGGCGACTGTATTGAACGTGAGTGAAGACCACATGGACCGCTACAGCGGCCTGCCGGCCTATCACTTGGCCAAGCACCGGATCTTCCGTGGCGCCAAGCAAGTGGTGGTCAACCGTCAGGACGCGTTGAGCCGTCCGCTGATGGGCGAAGGCCTGCCATGCTGGACCTTCGGCCTGAGCAAACCTGATTTCAAAGCCTTCGGCATTCGCGAAGAGAACGGCGAGAAATACCTGGCCTTCGAATTCCAGAACCTGATGCCGGTGCGCGAGCTGAAAATCCGTGGCGCCCATAACCAGTCCAACGCCCTGGCAGCTCTGGCGCTGGGCCATGCTGTCGGGCTGCCGTTCGACGCCATGCTGTCGGCCCTGCGTACTTTCGGCGGCCTGGAGCATCGCTGCCAGTGGGTGCGCGATCTCGACGGCGTCAGCTATTACAACGATTCCAAGGCCACCAACGTCGGTGCTGCCCTGGCGGCTATTGAAGGCCTTGGCGCCGATATCGAAGGCAAGCTGGTGCTGATCGCCGGTGGCGACGGCAAGGGCGCAGACTTCAAGGACCTTAAAGGCCCGGTCGCCGAGCATTGCCGCGCCGTGGTGCTGATGGGCCGCGACTCCGATTTGATCGCCGCCGCCCTTGGCGATGCCGTGCCGCAAGTGCGCGCTACCTCCCTGGACGATGCCATCGCGCAATGCAAAGCCCTGGCCCAGCCGGGCGATGCGGTGCTGCTGTCGCCGGCGTGCGCCAGTTTCGACATGTTCAAGAACTACGAAGAGCGCGGCCAGCTGTTCGCCCGCGCCGTGGAGGCCTTGGCATGAGTATCAACTTTCGGAACATCATCAAGCCGTACCCGTCGCCGATCATCACTGGGCGCGGTGTCGACCTCGATTTCCCGATGCTCGCCGGTTGCCTGGCGTTGCTCGGCCTGGGCTTGGTGATGATCACGTCGGCGTCGTCCGAAGTGGCGGCCGTGCAGTCGGGCAACACTCTGTACATGATGATCCGTCACCTGGTGTACCTGGTGATCGGCCTTGGCGCGTGCATCGTCACCATGATGATCCCGATCGCCACCTGGCAACGCCTGGGTTGGCTGATGCTGATCGGTGCGTTCGGCTTGCTGATCATGGTGATCCTGCCCGGCATCGGCCGGGAGGTGAACGGTTCGATGCGCTGGATCGGCTTCGGCGCGTTCAACGTGCAGCCGTCGGAAATCGCCAAGGTGTTCGTGGTGATCTACCTGGCCGGTTATCTGGTGCGTCGCCAGAAAGAAGTGCGCGAAAGCTGGATGGGCTTCTTCAAGCCGTTCATCGTACTGTTGCCGATGGCCGGCCTGTTGCTGATGGAGCCCGACTTCGGTGCCACCGTCGTGATGATGGGGGCGGCAGCGGCGATGCTGTTCCTTGGCGGCGTGGGGCTGTTCCGCTTCACCTTGATGGTGGTGCTGGCCGTGGCGGCCGTGACCATTCTGGTGCAGGCGCAACCCTACCGGATGGCGCGTCTGATTACCTTTACCGACCCGTGGTCCGACCAGTTCGGTTCCGGCTACCAGTTGACCCAGGCGCTGATCGCCTTCGGTCGCGGCGAGTGGCTCGGCGTGGGCCTGGGCAACAGCGTGCAGAAGCAGTTCTACCTGCCGGAAGCGCACACCGACTTCGTGTTCTCGGTGCTCGCCGAAGAGCTCGGCGTGGTCGGTTCGCTGTGCACCGTCGCACTGTTCGTGTTCGTGTGTGTGCGCGGCATGTACATCGGCCTGTGGGCCGAGAAGGCCAAACAGTATTTCGCTGCTTATGTGGCGTACGGCTTGTCGTTCCTGTGGATCGGCCAGTTCCTGATCAACATCGGTGTGAACGTCGGCCTGCTGCCGACCAAGGGCCTGACCTTGCCGTTCCTCAGTTACGGCGGCAGTTCGTTGGTGATCTGCTGCGCGTGCCTGGGCTTGTTGCTGCGCATCGAGTGGGAGAGTCGAACCCACCTGGGCAGCGAAGAGATGGAATTCAGCGAAAGCGATTTTGCCGAGGAGCCAACCCATGGGCGCTAACGTGCTGATCATGGCAGGCGGCACCGGGGGCCATGTGTTCCCGGCCCTGGCTTGCGCACGCGAATTCCAGAACCGTGGCTACACCGTGCACTGGTTGGGCACGCCGCGTGGCATCGAAAACGAACTGGTACCGAATGCCGGTTTGCCGCTGCACCTGATCAACGTCACGGGCCTGCGTGGCAAGAGCAAATTGTCCCTGCTCAAGGCGCCGTTCGTGTTGCTCAAGGCGGTATGGCAGGCGAGCAAGGTTATTCGTGATTTGAAACCAGTGTGTGTGCTCGGTTTTGGTGGGTATGTGACCGGTCCTGGTGGCGTCGCCGCCAAGCTCGCTGGTGTGCCGGTGATCGTGCATGAGCAGAACGCCGTCGCCGGCACCGCCAACCGCCTGCTGGTGCCATTGGCCGCTCGGGTGTGTGAAGCGTTCCCGAAAACTTTTGGCGCCTCGGACAAGCTGCGTACCACCGGCAATCCGGTGCGCACTGAACTGTTCATGGACATCGCCCGTGAAGCACTGCAAGGGCGCAAGCCGCACCTGCTGGTCATGGGCGGCAGCCTGGGCTCCGAGCCGTTGAACAAACTGCTGCCGGAAGCCCTGGCGCAACTCCCCGTGGAATTGCGTCCGGAGGTCTTCCATCAGGCCGGCAAAGATCACGGTGAAGTCACCGCCACGCGTTATCGCGAAGCCGGTGTTGAGGCGAACGTACAGCCTTTCATCAAAGACATGGCCCACGCCTATGGCTGGGCCGACCTGGTGGTCTGCCGCTCCGGTGCGCTGACCGTCAGTGAGCTGGCTGCCGCCGGTCTGCCGTCCTTGCTGGTGCCTTTGCCCCACGCGATCGACGATCACCAGACCCGCAATGCCGAATATTTGGCCGGGGAGGGCGCTGCCTTCCTGCTGCCGCAAAGAACGACTGGCGCCGCCGATTTGGCCGCACGCCTGACTGAGGTTTTGATGCAACCGGAACGACTCAATAGCATGGCGAGCACCGCAAGCCGCCTGGCCAAACCTGATGCAACCCGCACCGTGGTCGATATCTGCCTGGAGGTGGCCCATGGTTGAGAATCAGAAAGCCATGCCGCAACCGGAAATGCGCCGCATCCGTCGTATCCACTTCGTCGGTATCGGCGGCGTGGGCATGTGCGGTATTGCCGAAGTGTTGCTGAACCTGGGCTACCAGGTGTCCGGCTCCGACTTGAAAGAGTCGCCGGTCACCGATCGCCTGAAAACCTTCGGCGCGCAGATCTTCATCGGCCACCGCGCTGAGAACGCCTCCGAAGCTGACGTGCTGGTGGTGTCCAGCGCCGTGAACACCTCCAACCCGGAAGTGGCCACTGCCCTTGAGCGCCGCATTCCCGTGGTGCCACGCGCCGAGATGCTGGCTGAGCTGATGCGTTATCGCCACGGCATCGCCGTCGCCGGTACTCACGGCAAAACCACCACCACCAGCCTGATCGCCTCGGTGTTCGCGGCCGGTGGCCTGGACCCGACGTTCGTCATCGGTGGCCGCCTGAATGCAGCCGGCACCAATGCACAATTGGGCACCAGCCGTTACCTGATCGCCGAAGCCGATGAAAGTGACGCGAGCTTCCTGCACCTGCAACCGCTGGTCGCTGTCGTCACCAACATCGACGAAGATCACATGGCGACCTACGACGGTGACTTCAACAAGTTGAAGAAAACCTTCGTCGATTTCCTGCATAACCTGCCGTTCTACGGCCTGGCCGTGGTGTGCCTGGACGATCCGGTGGTGCGTGAAATCCTGCCATTGGTCAAACGTCCGACCGTGACCTACGGCTTCAGCGAAGACGCCGACGTGCGCGCCATCAATGTGCGACAGGAAGGCATGCAAACCTTCTTCACCGTGCTGCGTCCGGAGCGCGAGCCGCTGGATGTCTCGGTGAACATGCCAGGCAACCACAACGTCCTCAATTCCTTGGCGACTATTTGCATCGCCACCGACGAAGGCGTCAGCGATGAGGCCATCGTCGAAGGTCTGTCGCGCTTTGCCGGCGTGGGCCGTCGCTTCCAGGTCTACGGCCAGTTGCCGGTAGAAGGCGGTGACGTGATGCTGGTGGACGACTACGGTCATCACCCGACCGAAGTTGCCGCCGTGATCAAGGCCGTGCGCGGTGGCTGGCCGGAGCGCCGTCTGGTGATGGTGTACCAGCCACACCGCTATAGCCGTACCCGCGACCTGTACGACGATTTCGTCAATGTATTGGCCGATGCCAACGTGCTGTTGCTGATGGAGGTGTACCCGGCCGGTGAAGAACCGATCCCTGGCGCCGACAGCCGCAAGCTGTGCAACAGCATCCGTCAGCGTGGCCAGTTGGACCCGATCTACATCGAGCGTGGTGTAGACCTGGCGCCGATCGTCAAGCCGCTGCTGCGGGCCGGTGACATTTTGCTGTGCCAGGGTGCCGGTGACATTGGTGGCCTTGCCCCTAAATTACTGGCGAGCCCGCTGTTTGCCGCCGCGAAGGGGAAGTCGAAATGATCAACGACTACGGCTCCCTGTTTTCCACAATCGCACCCGCTGACTTCGGTCGCGTGGCGGTGTTGTTCGGCGGCAAAAGCGCTGAACGTGAAGTGTCGCTCAAGTCCGGCAACGCTGTGCTCGAAGCCCTGCAAAGCGCCGGCGTGAACGCCTTCGGCATCGACGTGGGCGATGACTTCCTCGCTCGCCTTCTGGCCGAGAAGATCGATCACGCCTTCATCATCCTCCACGGCCGTGGCGGTGAAGACGGCAGCATGCAAGGCCTGTTGGAGTGCGCCGGCATCCCTTACACCGGCAGCGGCATCCTTGCCTCCGCGCTGGCGATGGACAAGTTGCGCACCAAGCAGGTGTGGCACAGCCTGGGCATTCCAACCCCGCGTCACAGCGTTCTGTGCAGCGAAGACGATTGTATTTCTGCAGCCAAGGAACTGGGCCTGCCTTTGATCGTCAAACCTGCCCATGAAGGCTCCAGTATCGGCATGGCTAAAGTGAACTCGGCCGCCGAATTGATCGACGCATGGAAAGCGGCAAGTACCTACGATTCGCAAGTGTTGGTGGAACAGTGGATTTCCGGTCCCGAGTACACCATCGCCACCCTGCGTGGTCAGGTTTTGCCGCCTATCGCATTGGGCACGCCCCACACCTTTTACGACTACGACGCCAAGTACCTGGCTTCCGATACCCAGTACCGGATCCCGTGCGGCCTTGACGCAAGCAAAGAACAGGAATTGATGGACCTCACGGCGAAAGCCTGTGAGGCGCTGGGTATCGCCGGTTGGGCGCGCGCAGACGTGATGCAGGATGACCAAGGGAATTTCTGGTTCCTGGAAGTCAACACCGCACCGGGCATGACCGACCACAGCCTGGTACCTATGGCAGCCCGTGCGGCCGGTCTGGACTTCCAGCAGTTGGTGTTGGCGATCCTGGCCGACAGCATTGAGCCAAGAGGCTAAGGACATGAAAGGCGCATCGCTTCGTCATCAGCCCCCACAAGCACCGAGCCGCAAGCCGGTGCCACGGGGTGCCAGCCGAATGGTGGCTAAAGAGCCGATGTCGGCGCGCCTGCCGAAAGCCAACTTTGGTTTCCTCAAGGCGCTGTTCTGGCCGGTGTTGCTGGTGGTGCTGGGCTTCGGAACCTACGAAGGCGCGCAGCGTCTGTTGCCGTATGCCGACCGGCCGATCACCAAGATCAGCGTGCAGGGCGACTTGAGCTACATCAGCCAGCAAGCGGTACAGCAGCGCATTGGCCCGTACCTGGCGGCGAGCTTCTTTACCATCGACCTGGCCGGTATGCGCGCGGAGCTGGAACAGATGCCGTGGATCGCCCACGCCGAAGTCCGCCGCGTATGGCCGGACCAAGTGACGATCCGTCTGGAAGAACAACTGCCCGTGGCCCGTTGGGGCGACGAAGCGCTGTTGAACAACCAGGGCCAGGCGTTCACCCCGCGTGAGCTGGCGAACTACGAGCACCTGCCGCAGCTGTTCGGGCCGCAGCGGGCGCAGCAACAAGTGATGCAGCAGTACCAGGCCTTGAGCCAGATGCTGCGGCCAATGGGCTTCTCCATTGCACGCCTGGAACTGCGTGAACGGGGTAGCTGGTTTTTGACGACCGGGGCAGGCAGTTCCGGCCCGGGCATCCAGTTGTTGCTGGGACGCGACCGCTTGGTGGAAAAGATGCGCCGCTTCATTGCCATCTATGACAAGACCTTGAAAGAACAGATTACGAACATTGCGAGCGTCGACCTGCGTTACGCCAACGGCCTTGCCGTCGGCTGGCGTGAACCGGCTGCGCCCACGGCAGCGCAACCCGCTGTCGCGAAGAATTAAGAAGAGGCAGGACCCATGGCAAACGTGCAAAGCGGCAAAATGATCGTCGGTCTCGACATCGGCACCTCCAAAGTGGTGGCGCTGGTGGGCGAGGTCGGGGAAGACGGCGTCATCGAAATCGTCGGTATTGGCACGCATCCGTCCCGGGGCCTGAAGAAGGGCGTGGTGGTGAACATCGAGTCCACCGTGCAATCGATCCAGCGCGCCATCGAAGAAGCGCAGCTGATGGCCGGTTGCCGGATCCACTCGGCATTCGTTGGCGTGGCGGGCAACCATATCCGCAGCCTGAACTCCCACGGCATCGTGGCAATCCGCGACCGCGAAGTCAGCTCCGCCGACCTTGAGCGCGTGCTTGACGCTGCCCAGGCCGTGGCGATCCCGGCTGACCAGCGCGTGTTGCACACGCTGCCCCAGGACTACGTGATCGACAACCAGGAAGGCGTTCGTGAGCCGCTGGGCATGTCCGGCGTACGTCTGGAAGCCAAGGTCCACGTGGTGACCTGCGCCGTCAACGCCGCACAGAACATTGAAAAATGCGTGCGCCGCTGCGGCCTGGAAATCGACGACATCATTCTTGAACAGTTGGCCTCGGCCTATTCGGTACTCACCGACGACGAGAAAGAGCTGGGCGTGTGCCTGGTCGACATCGGCGGCGGCACCACCGACATCGCGATCTTCACCGAGGGTGCGATCCGTCACACCGCCGTGATCCCGATTGCCGGCGACCAAGTGACCAACGACATCGCCATGGCGCTGCGTACACCGACCCAGTACGCCGAAGAAATCAAGATTCGCTACGCCTGCGCCCTGGCCAAACTGGCCGGTGCCGGCGAGACCATCAAGGTACCAAGCGTGGGCGATCGTCCACCGCGTGAACTGTCGCGCCAGGCCCTGGCAGAAGTGGTCGAGCCGCGCTACGACGAACTGTTCACCCTGATCCAGGCGGAACTGCGTCGCAGCGGCTACGAAGATTTGATCCCGGCCGGTATCGTGCTGACCGGTGGCACCTCGAAGATGGAAGGCGCGGTCGAACTGGCCGAGGAAATCTTCCACATGCCCGTCCGCCTGGGCGTGCCCCATGGCGTCAAAGGCTTGGGCGACGTAGTACGCAACCCGATTTATTCCACCGGTGTGGGCTTGCTGTTGTACGGGCTGCAAAAGCAGACCGACGGCATTTCCCTGTCGGGCCCGAGTAACCGTGACAGCTACCGCAGCGACGACGAGGCGAAAGCGCCGTTGTTCGAGCGTTTGCAGGCATGGGTCAAAGGCAATTTTTAAGATTTACCGCGACACCGTTGTAAGCAGTAGGCGAAAAAACTAGAGAAAACGAAAGGAGAGGGAACATGTTCGAACTCGTAGACAACATCCCCGCAAGCCCGGTTATCAAAGTAATCGGTGTCGGCGGTGGCGGCGGCAACGCTGTCAACCACATGGTCAAGAGCAACATTGAAGGCGTTGAATTCATCTGCGCCAACACTGATGCCCAGGCGCTGAAAAGCATCGGCGCGCGGACCATCCTGCAATTGGGCACAGCGGTGACCAAGGGCCTCGGCGCTGGCGCCAACCCGGAAGTCGGCCGTCAAGCCGCGCTGGAAGACCGCGAGCGTATTGCTGAAGTGCTGCAAGGCACCAACATGGTGTTCATCACCACCGGCATGGGCGGCGGTACCGGTACCGGTGCTGCGCCGATCATTGCCGAAGTGGCCAAGGAAATGGGGATTCTGACGGTCGCTGTCGTGACACGTCCGTTCCCGTTCGAAGGCCGCAAGCGCATGCAGATCGCCGACGAAGGTATCCGTCTGCTGTCTGAAAGCGTCGACTCGTTGATCACCATCCCCAACGAGAAACTGCTGACTATCCTGGGCAAGGACGCAAGCCTGCTGTCCGCGTTCGCCAAGGCTGACGATGTACTGGCCGGTGCCGTTCGCGGTATCTCCGATATCATCAAGCGCCCCGGCATGATCAACGTCGACTTTGCCGACGTACGCACCGTGATGAGCGAAATGGGCATGGCGATGATGGGCACTGGCTGCGCCAGCGGTCCGAACCGTGCGCGTGAAGCCACCGAAGCGGCCATCCGCAACCCGTTGCTGGAAGACGTGAACCTGCAAGGTGCACGCGGCATCCTGGTGAACATCACCGCCGGTCCTGACCTGTCCCTGGGTGAGTACTCCGACGTGGGTAGCATCATCGAAGCCTTCGCTTCCGAGCACGCGATGGTCAAAGTCGGTACCGTGATCGATCCGGACATGCGCGACGAGCTGCATGTAACCGTGGTTGCGACCGGCCTGGGTGCAAAAATCGAGAAGCCTGTGAAGGTCATCGACAACACCCTGCATAACAGCCAAGCCAGCCACGCCAGCCAAGCGGCTGCCGCTCCAGCGCCTTCGCGCCAGGAACTGCCGTCGGTGAACTACCGTGATCTGGACCGTCCGACCGTGATGCGCAACCAGGCTCAGGCCGGTGCTGCGGCGTCCCGTAGCCCGAATCCGCAAGATGACCTGGACTACCTGGACATCCCGGCATTCTTGCGTCGTCAGGCCGATTAATGGAATGTATCAGGGCTATGAAGGTGATTGGTGTTCAGCAAAGGTCTGGTCTGCTATTATCGCCAGCCTTTGTTGATACCAGTTCGCAATTTGCGCTCAAGCGGTCCAAGCCATGATTAAACAACGCACCCTGAAGAATATTATCCGTGCCACAGGTGTAGGTCTGCACTCCGGGGAGAAGGTATACCTGACCCTCAAACCTGCACCTGTCGACACCGGCATCGTGTTTGTTCGTGCCGACCTGGACCCTGTGGTGCAGATTCCTGCTCGCGCGGAAAACGTTGGCGAAACCACGATGTCGACCACATTGGTCAACGGTGACGTCAAAGTGGATACGGTGGAGCACTTGCTCTCGGCCATGGCTGGCCTGGGCATCGATAACGCCTACGTCGAGCTCTCCGCGTCCGAAGTCCCGATCATGGATGGCAGCGCTGGACCCTTCGTATTCTTGATTCAATCTGCCGGCCTGGAAGAACAGGACGCAGCCAAGAAGTTCATTCGCATTCTGCGGGAAGTGACAGTAGAAGACGGCGACAAGCGCGCCACCTTCGTCCCGTTCGAAGGTTTTAAAGTGAGCTTTGAGATCGATTTCGATCACCCGGTATTCCGTGACCGCACCCAAAGTGCAAGCGTGGATTTTTCCAGCACTTCGTTCGTAAAAGAAGTCAGCCGCGCCCGTACCTTTGGTTTCATGAGTGACATCGAGTACCTGCGCAAGCACAACCTCGCACTCGGCGGCAGCGTTGAAAACGCCATTGTGGTCGACGCGGATGGTGTACTGAACGAAGACGGCCTTCGCTACGAAGACGAATTCGTGAAGCACAAGATCCTCGATGCAATCGGTGACCTCTACCTGCTGGGCAATAGCCTGATAGGCGAGTTCAAAGGCTTCAAGTCGGGCCACGCCCTTAACAACCAGCTGCTGCGCAAGTTGATTGAGCAGACAGACGCTTGGGAAGTCGTGACCTTCGAAGATGCCAGCACCGCACCGATCTCTTACATGCGTCCCGTTGCGGCGGTGTAAGTAACAACTCTCTTTCTTTAGTTTTTAAAGGCCGCCTTCGGGTGGCCTTTTTTTATGCCTGAATTTTAGGGTGCTTAGTGGCGATCGGGCCTATTGTGGTGAGCGGGCCTGTTGTGGTGAGCGGGCTTGCCCCGCGCTGGGCTGCGGAGCTGCCCCAGTACTGCCAGCGCGGTTCAGCCTGAAGAAGCGCGGCGTCTGTTTTTAGGGCCGCTTCGGGCCCCAGCGCGGGGCAAGCCCGCTCACCACAACAGGCCCGCTCACCACACCAAGCCTGTTCACAACATTAAGCCCGCTCACCGCAGAAACGCCGTGTTCATTAAAGGACCGAAGCATCCACGATACGGTTGCGCCCGGTGTGCTTGGCTTCATAGAGCGCCTGATCCGCACTTAGCAACAACGCCTCCAGCGACTGACGGCTACGCTTGTCCCAAGTACTCATGCCAATGCTCACCGTAATCGGCTGGTCATCGCCTGCCACCTTGGGCAAGTACTCGATGGCGCTGCGGATGTGCTCGGCGATCACCCAAGCGCCCTTGGCGTCGGTCACCGGCAACACCACCGCGAACTCTTCGCCGCCATAACGTGCGGCCAGGTCGGCCGGTCGGCGGATGTTGCTGCCGATCACTTGGGCCACGCTGCGCAACGCGTCGTCGCCGCCGTGATGGCCGTGGCGGTCGTTGAAGGCCTTGAAGTGGTCCACGTCAATCATCAGCACCGTTAGCGGCTCGGTGGAGCGCTGAGCGCGGTCCCACTCAAGGCGCAGGCGTTCATCCAGAACGCGCCGGTTGGCCAGGCCGGTCAACGCATCGGTGGCTGCCAGTTCTGACAGTACTCGTTCAGCGCGACGCCGCCGTCGCAGTTCCCGGCGTAGCAACCAGGTCAGCCACAACAAACCGGCGCAGAGCACCCCGGTGGCACCACTGGTCAGCAGTGCCGCGCGTCTCCAGGGCGCGAATACGTCCTCGCTGGACAACGCTACCACCACGATCAGCGGCAGGGCACCGACATTGGTAAAGGTATACAGGCGCTCTTTACCACTGATGGCAGAGATCGCCTGAAAGCTGCCGCTTCCGTCGCGCAGTATTCGCTTGAAGTTAGGCCGGTCACTCAGGTCCTTGTCGATCATGTCGCGTTCGAGCAGCGGCTGCTGCGCCAGGAGAATGCCGTTGTTGTTCAGCAGGTTGACGCTGCTGCCGTTGCCGATGGTCAGGGTGTTGAAGAGCTGGTCGAAATACGCCAGGCGCATGGTCGCGACCGCTACGCCGACAAACTCCCCCTTGGGGCCCGACACACGTCGACTGAATGCCATGCGCCAGACCTGGTCGCAGTCGCAATGGATCTTGAAGGGGCGACTGATAAACAGGCCGGCGTTGGCGTCCTTGGCATGCACCTGGAAATAATCGCGGTTGGCAAAATTACGTGGCGTGGGCCGCAGTGTGGAGGAGTCGGCGATAACCTTGCCGTCGGCATCCAGCAGCAAGACCTCACCTTTGAAAGGCGCCGCCGTGGATAAATCAAACTGCACCAAGTGCTGGATATTGGCGGCAACCTGGGACAGGTCTTCACGTTGCGTGGCCGTAATCAGCCCGTTGAGCGCCAGGTCATACAGCTCGACGTTACGCAGCACGTCGGCGTTGATCAATTGGGCGATGTTGGTGGTAGATCGCTTGGCCGCCTCCAGCGTGCTGGCGTGTTCGCGAATCAACAGCACCGCGACAATGATTACAATCAGGGCAACGCTGAGCCCGCTGCCCAGCATCAGTAACAACTCAGGATGTGCGGGTGAGGTACGAACAGGGCGTGGACTCATCGGGCAGACTTCAGCGGTGAGGATGCTGGCAGTTTAGTTCTACCCGATGAAAATTAAATACCTGGTTAAAAAGAAAAAGACGTCTGTCAGAACACGTTGATCGGGTAGTCGACGATCACCCGGTATTCATCCACATCCCGATCCACCGCCGAGTAACCATTGCTGCCACGGTTGACCGCCCATTGCAGGCGCACCGCCAGGTCCTTGGCCTTGCCGTCTTGCACTACGTATTTCAGGTCGATGTCCCGTTCCCAATGCTTGGCGTCTTTACCGTCGGCGCTGTACCACGCGCTATAGCCACGGCTCTGCGGGTCGACCTTGGTCAGGTCGGTCTTGCCGCTGATATAGGACACGGCCGAGGTCAGGCCGGGCAGGCCCAGGCCGCCAAAGTTATAGGCGTACTTGAGTTTCCACGAGTGCTCATTGGGACCGTTGAAGTCGGAGTACTGCTGGGAGTTGTCCAGGTACACGCTGTCGCCCTGGGCGATGTAGTCGAACGGTGTGTTGCCGTTGACCCGTTGGTATGCGGCCGTGACGCTGTGATGACCGACGTCCACGGTGAAGTGCAGGCTGTAGGTGTTGTTGTCGATATCCCCCAGCAGCGACTGCCCGGTGTCCTGGGTATGGTAGTAGTGCAGACCGGGGTTGAGACTGATCATCTCGTTCACCACATAGGTGTAGTCCAGGTCGTAGTAGTACTGGTTCCACACGTCCTTGAGCTCGGAGGCGTAGAGGTTGCTGGTCAGCCCGTCGATGCCGCTGAACGACACGCCGGCCCAGTTCATGTGCTGGCTATCGGTATTGCTGGGCAGCGCACCGTAGCTGGTGCCGATGCGGCGGTGGCCGCTCTGGTTGTAGAGCTTGGTGAAGCTGGCCTGGCCACCTTCGAACATCCAGCCGTCGAGGCTGTGGTTGGTCAGGCTCACGCCACGGAAGGTCTGCGGCAGCATGCGGGTTGCGCCGCCGGCGATCACTGGGTTATTGAGGAACAGGTCGCCGGCCCTCAACTCGGTATCGAACGCGCGCATTTTCAACGCGCCACCCGCCGTCGAGAACGAGCCGGGCGCCTTACCGTTGCCACTGCCGTACGGAAGGATGCTGGAACCATCCGTACCGCCACCGCCGTCCAGCTTCAGACCGAGCATGGCATGGGCATCCAGGCCGAAGCCGACGGTGCCCTGGGTGTAGCCGGATTCGAAGGTGCCGATGAAGCCCTGGCCCCATTCCTTGCTGTCATCGGTGTGGATGTCGCGCCGGTCGCGGTTCATGTAGTAGTTGCGGGTGTTGATATTGAGGTGGGCACCTTCGACGAAACCGTCGGCGGGGGTGGTGTCTGCCGCATGGGCAAGAGGGGCAATCGTTGCTGCAATCGCGAGGAATAACGGGGTGAACGTCAGCGAGTTCTTCACCGGTGGAGCTCCTTTGGTCAATCGAAAACGGCCAATGTCGTGGGGGTGCCTGGCCTTTTTTTACGGCAAAAAAAAGCCGCTGAAGTCAGCGGCTTTAAGACAGATTCCCAGTGTAGAGCCCTGGAAATAAGTCGAGGGAAATTCGGGTAAGCGGAGACTGCCTTTGCCGTCGCGCTCATCGGTGCGTCAAATTAACGCAGGCGAGCGGTACGATACAGAGTGTAACAAGATAATGACTGTTGCCCAAATCGCAACAAACACACCACGGTTCCTTTAGGCGCCGGCTTGCCGGCGATAGCGGTGGGTCAGTCATGCACACGTCGACCCGAACACCGCCATCGCCGGCACTGTCAGACGGGCAAAGTGATGCCAAAGGTATTGCCGCCGCCCTCACTGCGCACGAACACATCACCACCGTGCATCAAGGCAATCGCCTTGACGATGGCCAGCCCCAGGCCATGGTTGGCGCCGCTGTTGCTGCGTGACGCATCCACCCGATAAAACCGTTCGAACAGACGTGGCAAGTGTTCGCTGGCAATGACGTCGCCGGGGTTGGTGACGCCGATCGCCACCTGATGTTCTTGCACCTCGATATTCACCACGATCACCTGCCCAGGCGCGGTGTGCTGCACCGCGTTGCTCAGCAGGTTGATCAGCGCACGGCGCAGGTGGGCTTTTTCGATCTGCACCGTGGCATCGCCCTTTACCTGTACCTTGACCTGGGCGTCTTCAAGAATGAAGTCCAGGTAGTCGAGGGTGGTGGCTACTTCGTCGGCCAGGGAGCTTTCGATCAACTTGGTGGCCTTGCTGCCCTGGTCGGCGCTGGCCAGGAACAGCATGTCGTTGATGATCGAACGCAGGCGCTCCAGTTCTTCAAGATTGGATTGCAGCACCTCGAAGTAATGCTCGGCCGACCGTCCGCGGGTCAGGGCCACTTGGGTCTGGCCGATCAGGTTGGTCAGGGGCGAGCGCAGTTCGTGGGCGACGTCGGCGTTGAACGATTCCAGGCGTGAATAGGCCTGCTCGACGCGGTCGAGGGTGGAGTTGAACGAGTTGACGAACTGGCTCAGCTCCGGCGGCAGCGGCGACAGTTCAAGGCGCCCGGAGAGTTTTGGTGGCGCGAGCTTTTGCGCCTCGTCCGACAGCTTGCCCAGCGGCTTCAGGCCGATGCGTGAAACCCAGAACCCCAACAGCGCCGCCAGGACCACACCGACAAATGCGAGGCTGATCAACGCCACCAGCAAATGATGCTGGGTTGCACGGAAGTTCTCGGTGTCGATGGCAATCATGAAGCGCAGGGGCGGGCGCTGCTCCTTGGCCGGGAACTGGCTCACCAGCACTTTGAATGGGTGATGGTGGCCCGGCAGGCGCAAGTCGCGCTTGCCGGTAGGCCCTTCGGCAAACGCGCGGATCTGCGCGTCCGGCTCGCCATATTCATAATTCGGATCGCTGCTCACCACCCAGAAACGAATGCGTTTGTCTTCTTCACCCAGCAGCTTGAGCTTGGCCTTGATCTTTACCCAATGGTCCGGCGTGCCGAAGCGGTTCACCGAAGATTCGAGCACGCTGTAACGCGCATCCAGCTCGGCGCCTGGCAACAAGCCCAGCCCCCGGTCCACTTGCTGATAAAGCGCACCACCGATCAATACGAAGATCAGCAGCGCCACCAGGGTGAACATGCCGCTCAGGCGCAGGGCGATGGAGTTAGCTGACACTTCGGCTCTCCAGCACATACCCCATGCCACGGATGGTGTGCAGCAGCTTTTGTTCGAACGGTCCGTCAAGCTTGGCGCGCAGGCGCTTGATTGCCACTTCCACCACGTTGGCGTCGCTGTCGAAATTGATGTCCCAGACCATTTCCGCAATCGCGGTCTTGGACAGGATTTCGCCCTGGCGCCGCGCCAATACGCTGAGCAGCGAGAACTCCTTGGCAGTCAGGTCCAGGCGCAGGCCGTTGCGGCTGGCCTTGCGGCTGATCAGGTCGATCCACAGGTCGGCGACGGTCACCTGCACCGGCTCATGCCCACCGCTGCGACGGGTCAGGGCTTGCAGGCGGGCGACCAGTTCCAGGAAAGAAAACGGCTTGCCCAGGTAATCGTCGGCGCCTTCGCGCAGGCCACGGATACGATCTTCCACGCGTTCGCGAGCGGTCAGCATGATCACCGGCGTCTGTTTGCGCGCGCGCAAGGCGCGCAGCACGCCAAAGCCATCGAGGCCGGGCAGCATCACGTCGAGTACGATCACTGCGTAGTCGTTTTCGAGTGCCAGGTGCAGACCCTCGACGCCTTCGCGGGCCACATCGACCGTATAGCCTTGTTCCGTCAGGCCGCGGTGCAGGTAGTCCGCGGTTTTTTCTTCATCTTCAATAATCAGAATGCGCATGAGCCTTTTTGCTCCAGAGCCGGGCCTCAATCAGTGGTCGCCAACGCAGGCGTTGGTTTGGGCCGGTGGAAAAACTTCTCAAGGTACAAGTATATGACCGGTGTGGTGAACAGCGTCAGTGCCTGGCTCACCAGCAGGCCGCCGACCACCGCGATACCCAGCGGCTGGCGCATTTCCGCACCGGGGCCGGCGCCGAGCATCAGCGGCACCGCGCCAAGCAGGGCGGCGAGGGTGGTCATGATGATCGGCCGGAACCGCGTGACGCAGGCTTCATAGATCGCATCTTCCGGCGACAGGCCCCTGACACGCTGAGCCTCCAGGGCAAAGTCGATCATCAGGATGCCGTTCTTCTTCACGATGCCGATCAACAGCACCAGGCCGATCAGCGCCATGATCGAAAAGTCCTGCCCCATCAGTGACAGCATGATCAGCGCGCCCAACCCTGCCGAGGGCAAGGTCGAAATGATCGTCAGCGGGTGCACGAAGCTCTCGTACAGCACGCCGAGGATGATATACACCGCCACTAGCGCCGCCAGGATCAGCCACGGTTGGCTGGCCAGCGAACTCTGGAATGCCTGGGCTGCACCCTGGAAGTTGCCGATGATGGTGGTCGGCATGCCGATTTCATTCTTGGCCTGGTTGAGCATGATCACTGCATCGCCCAAGGCCACGCCCGGTGCCAGGTTGAACGACAGGTTGGCGGCCGGAAACATGCCGTCATGGCTGATCGAAAGTGGCCCCACGGTGGGCGGATCGACTTTGGCCAGGGCCGACAGCGGCACCATCTCGTTTGTCAGCGGCGAGCGCAGGTAAAAGTAGTTGAGGCTCTCGGCTTTGCCGCGTTGCTGGGTATCCAGTTCCAGCACCACTTGGTACTGGTTGATCTCGGTCTGGAATTCGTTGATCTGGCGCTGGCCGAACGCGTCGTACAGCGCCTGATCCACATCGGTGGCGGTGAGGCCAAAGCGCGCGGCGGCCTGGCGGTCGATGCTGATGTGGGTGATGCTGCCGCCCAGTTGCAGGTCGTTGGACAGGTCGCGAAACGCCGGGTTGGCGCGCAGTTTTTCGGTGAGGCGCTGGGTCCAGGTATTCAGCGTCGGGCCGTCATTGCTCTTGAGTACATACTGGTACTGGGCGCGGCTGGGGCCGGAGCTCAAGTTGATGTCCTGGCCGGCGCGCAGGTACAGGACGATGCCCGGCACCTTTGCCAGTTTCGGGCGGATACGGTCGATGAACTGGCTGGCGGACACATCGCGGTCGCCGCGGTCTTTCAAGGCGATCCAGAAACGGCCATTGGCGATGGTCTGGTTGCTGCCGGTCACACCCACTGAATGGGAAAACGCTTCCACCGCCGGGTCGGCCTTGACGATCTCGGCCAGGGCTTTGTGCTTGGCGACCATGTCCGGGTAGGACACGTCGGCCGCCGCTTCGCTGGTGCCCAGCACAAAACCGGTGTCTTGCACGGGGAAGAAGCCCTTGGGGATAAACACATAGCCGACCACGGCCAAGGCCAGGGTCACCACGAAAATTGCCGCCATGCTGCGTTGATGGGCCAGGGCACGACGCAGGTTGCGTGCATAGCCGGCCAGCAGTCGCTCGCTGAAACCGGGTTTGTCGTGGGCATGATGAGTGGGCGCGCGCATGAACAGCGCGGCGAGTGTCGGTGCCAACGTCAGCGAGACCACCACCGAAATCAGGATGGTGGAGGTGGCCGTCAAGGCGAACTCCTTGAACAGCCGCCCGACCACGCCGCCCATGAACAGCAGCGGGATAAACGCCGCCACCAGCGAGAAGCTGATGGACACCACGGTAAAGCCGATTTCACCAGCGCCTTTGATCGCCGCTTCGCGCTTGTCGAGCCCGGCTTCCAAGTGGCGGTGAATGTTTTCCACCACCACGATGGCATCGTCCACCACAAAGCCCACTGCGATGACGATCGCCACCAGCGTGAGGTTGTTCAAGCTGAAGCCCATCAGGTACATCAGCGCAAAGCTGGCGACCAGCGAAACCCCGAGCACACTGGACACAATCATCGTCGCCGACAATTGGCGCAGGAACAGCGCCATCACCGCCACCACCAGCAGGATGGCGATCAGCAACGTCACTTCCACTTCATGCAGGGAGGCGCGGATGGTCTTGGTGCGGTCGGTCAACACGCTGACCTGCACCGACGCTGGCAGCATCGCTTGCAGGCGCGGCAGCTCGGCTTGAATGCGGTCCACGGTCTCGACGATGTTCGCGCCCGGCTGACGCGAAATCACCAGGTTGACCCCGGGTGTGTCGCCGGACCAGGCCTGTACGTAGGCGTTTTCCGAACCGTTGATGACCTTGGCGATATCCCGCAGTTGAACCGGTGCGCCGTCCTTGTAGGACACGATCAGCTGCGCGTAGTCCTCCGGGTGGAACAACTGGTCGTTGGTCGACAGGGTCGACACGCTGTTCTCGCCGTAGATCGCGCCCTTGGCCAGGTTGAGGCTCGATTGCTGGATGGCCAAACGGATATCGGCCAGGGTCAGGCCGATGGCGGCGAGTTTGTCCGGCGATGCTTGGACGCGGATTGCCGGGCGCTGCTGGCCGGTGATGTTGATTTGGCCTACGCCGTCGATCTGGCTGATCTGCCGGGCCAGCAGGGTTTCCACGTAATCACTCAGTTCTGTGCTGGGCATGCTGTTGGAGCTGACGCTGAGGATCAGTACCGGGCTGTCCGCCGGGTTGACCTTCTTCCAGGTCGGCAGGCTCGGCATATCGCTGGGTAGCTTGCCGGACGCCGTGTTGATCGCCGCCTGTACTTCCTGCGCGGCAGTATCGATGCTTTTGTTCAAGGTGAATTGCAGGGTCAGCAAGCTTGAGCCCAGTGCACTGCTGGAGGTCATCTGGGTCATGCCGGGGATGGCGCTGAATTGCACCTCCAACGGCGTGGCCACGGACGAGGCCATGGTGTCCGGGCTGGCGCCGGGCAAGGTGGCAGTGACCTGGATCGTCGGAAATTCCGCTTCCGGCAGTGGGGCGATCGCCAGGCGCGGGAAGGCAATCAGCCCGAGCAGTACCAGGGCAAAGGTCAGCAGCAGGGTGGCGACCGGGTGGTCGACGCACCAGGCTGACGGCGAACGGCTCATGGCTGCACCTTGGCATCGACGGTCTGAATGACTTGCGGCGGCTCCTTGAGTATTTCCACCTGCGCACCCGCCTTGAGCCGTGACTGGCCATCGCTGACCAGCACATCGCCGGCCTGTACGCCCTTGATGATGTTCACGTCGCTGTCCTGGTAGGTGACCTGCACCGGCACCACGTCGACCTTGTCACCGTTGACCCTGTACACAAAATGCGAGTCCAGGCCGCGTTGCACGACGGTCGGTGGCACCACCAAGGCGTTTTTGTCGAGGGCGGTCTGGATCTTGATGGTCACCAGTTGCCCAGGCCACAGGCGCTGCGAGGCGTTGTTGAATTCGGCCTTGGCGCGCAGGGTGCCCGTGGTGGAGCTGATCTGATTGTCGATCAGGCTCAGGTGACCTTCGCCGAGCAAGTCGCCGGTCTGGCCATCGGTGTCGGCGCCCAGGTAGGCATCGACGCTGGCTTTTGTGGGCGCCGCGATCAGGCCCTGCAAGGTGGGCAGCATTTGTTGCGGCAGGGAGAACTCGACGGCAATCGGGTCGATCTGGGTCACGGAAAACAGGCCCTGGGTATCGGCGGTGCGCAAGAAGTTGCCTTCATCCACGGTGCGAATACCGACGCGTCCGCTGACCGGCGAGCGAATCTGAGTGTAGGAAAGTTGTACCTGAGCTGAATCGATTGCGGCCTGGTTGCCTTGGGCAGTGGCCTTGAGCTGGTTGACCAGGGCTTGTTGCTGGTCATAAGTCTGCTTGGACACGCCGTCGTCGACGCTCAACTCCTTGTAGCGCTTGAGGTTGACCAGCGCCACCTGCAACTGCGCCTGGCTTTCGCCCAGTTGGGCCTTGGCCTGGTCCAGGCTGGCACGGATCGAGCGGTCATCGATGGTCGCCAGCAGGTCACCGGCCTTGACCAGCTGGCCTTCCTTGACCAGTAATTTAGTCAGGATGCCGTCCACTTGCGGGCGAATCACCACACTGTGTAGCGACAACACTGAGCCGATCCCGCTGACAAAGCGCGGAATGTCCTGCTGCGCCACGCTCACCACCCGCACCGGAATCGCGGTGGGTGCCGCCAGTTTGGACTTGGCCGGTCGGGTCAGTGCCCAGGTTGCAACGGCCAACACCACGAGGACCCCCACGATCAGGGCGGTTTTTCGTTGAATGTGCATCGACGGACACCAGAGGCGCAGTTGCACGTTTCAAGCTGCAAGCTGCAAGTTGAGGTTTGGATAAAAGCTTTATAGCGCGGCGACCCGGTCAGGATCGTGACGTCAAACTGACAGCCATGACAGCTAGTGCTTTAAACTTGCCGCTTGAAGCTTACCGCTTGGCCCTCCGGCCCCGCTATACTCGCGCTTTTACACCAATACCCGCGCCGGAGCCCTTATGACTTCCCCGACACAACCCCCTGTTGAAGCGGCCGACCTTGTCGCTCCGGCCAGCGCCGAAGGCGTTGAAAAAGCCGAGATCCCGGCGTTCAAGTTTCCCTTCAAGCCGGGTGAACTGGCTGCGGCCAAGAATGCCGCCCAGCCTTGGTACAAGAATGGAGCCAAAAACGGCCACACCAAGTCCCCGGGCATGGCCCCGCCGGGCACCCGTCGCTCAATGGGTAAACGTTAAGATTAATCGGTTGTAATATTTGGCGGATGTTGCCTACAGCTCCCGTCGATGTTTCTGCTTGTAGGCATGCGACCGTTTCTTGAAAGCTTGCACAGCTTCCGCTCTGCCCTGGTTTCGTATCGGGCCTGAGCGGAGGGTGCTCTTTCCGGAAAAGGACGTTTCCCGTGGCCCTGATACACCTTTGTGTAGCGCTTGTCCTATTGCTCGCAGTGGATGCCGTCGCAGGCATTGATCAACCACGGCGCGAAATCCGTTTTGCGGTTGCCGCATTGTTCCCTCCCTTCCAGAGTCGCGATCCGCAAGGGCAACTGGTCGGCATGCACATCGAGCTCGGTAATGCCCTGTGCCA
Organism: Pseudomonas sp. TWR1-1-4; assembly: GCF_049897165.1. NCBI lineage: Bacteria > Pseudomonadati > Pseudomonadota > Gammaproteobacteria > Pseudomonadales > Pseudomonadaceae > Pseudomonas > Pseudomonas sp. TWR1-1-4. Next base: position 302,280 of record NZ_JAFCVS010000007.1, read on the forward strand.
GCAATTGAATGTGCGCTGTACCTGGATCGATCAGGTGCTGGTCGAAAACTTCAACGACCTTGACGCCCGGAAATTCGATGCAATTATGGGCATTGCCTCCACACCTCAGCGGCGCCGCCGGGTGAGTTTCACCGATAACCTCTACCCGTTCACCACGCGCCTCGTTGCGCACCGGTCCTCGGGCCTCATGCCGACTACAACGTCACTCAAAGGCAAGCGTGTCGGCGTTTTGCTAGGGAGTAATCGCGAAGCCTTTGCCTTGTCTCAGTGGGCTCGCGAAGGTGTGATCATCAGGAGTTTTTGGCTCAACGACGAACTGGTCCGTAGCCTAGTGGCAGGCCATATCGATGCGACACTGCAGGGCTCCGTGGAAATCCGCAACGTACTGCTCGACACCGCTGCCGGCGCAGATTTCGACTTCCTGGGCCCTGCTGTTTCCGCTGAGCTACTGGGCGACGGCATCGCGATCGCATTGCGCAACACGGACACTGCGTTGCGTACTGAACTCAACCGCGCCCTCGAACAGCTCAAGCACAATGGTGAGTACCAACGGATCCTTGCGCCTTATCGATTGGACCCACAATGATGGCCAATTAATTGCGCGGAACATGAGCTGGATCAGTATTTGCCCCTCCGGTGCGCTTAGAGTCGACGCCCTGCCGACTCCTCCAACAATCACGAGCGCGCTTCTCCATGAAGATCAATCTGCCGGTCACCGGTCGGAATGTGGACTTTGCTCCCGACGCCAATATCCTTTCGACCACCGACCTGACCAGCGCGATTACCTACGCCAACCAGGACTTTATCGACATCAGCGGTTACAGCCATGACGAGCTGCTGGGCATGCCGCATAACGTCCTGCGCCATCCGGATATGCCGTCCGAGGCGTTTGCCCATATGTGGCAAACCCTAAAGGGCGGGCGTTCGTGGATGGGCCTGGTGAAAAACCGTTGCAAGAACGGCGATCACTATTGGGTCAGCGCCTATGCCACGCCGGTGACCCGCGACGGAGCGACGGTGGAGTATCAATCGGTGCGTACCAAGCCGGATGCCCGCAGGATTACCCTGGCAGAGCAGGCCTACGCGCGCTTGCGAGCCGGCAAGCGTGCGACGGGGCCGGCCATCGGCATAGGCACGAAACTGGTGGCTTGGGTCGCCGTCACCTGTGGTGCGACCTTGGCATCGGGTCTTGGCCTGGCGGAATACGCGTTGGCCTGGCAATTACTCGCGCTTCTGGCGGGATCTGCGGTTGGGGCTATGGGTGTGCGGGCGATCTTGCGGCCCCTGGCCCAGTTGCAAGAACGGGCGCGCCGCATCGCCGACAATCCCCTGAGCCAGGCGATCTATACCGGACGTCGTGACGAGTGCGGGCAGATCGAGTTTGCCCTGCACATGCTCGAAGCCCAGGTGGGCGCCGTGGTGGGCCGTATCGGCGATGCCTCTCAGCGCTTGTCCGGCCATGCCGCGCAATTGGTGCGGCACCTCGACAGCAGCCACGCCAGTAGCCTGGGTCAGCAAACCCAGACCGACCAAGTGGCGGCGGCGATCCACCAGATGGCCGCCAGCGTGGCCGAAATGGCCAACCACGCGCAGCAGGCGTCCAAGGCTGCCGACCAGGCTGGCAGCGAAACCCACGAAGGCCATCAGCGCGTGGATCAAAGCCGTGATGCGGTGTTGCGCCTGTCCCAGGAATTGGCGCGTGCCACTGAGGTGATCCACCAGTTGGAAAACCACAGCGGCGAGATCAGCGGCGTGCTGGAGGTGATCCGCACGATTGCCGAGCAGACCAACTTGCTGGCGCTGAATGCTGCTATCGAAGCGGCGCGTGCGGGTGAGCAGGGGCGCGGGTTTGCCGTGGTGGCGGATGAAGTGCACGGACTGGCGCAGCGCACGCAGCAATCGACCGATGAAATCCAGCGCATGATCAGCACCCTGCAAGGCGGCGCCCGTGATGCGGTGCAGGCCATGGCCCAGAGTAGCGAGCACGTCGAAGCCAGCGTCGAACAAGCACAACGTGCCGCCGCCGCGCTGGATGGCATCAGCCAGCGCGTCACACAAATCACCGCCATGAGCCAGCAGATCGCAACGGCTGTGGAAGAACAGAGCGTGGTGAGTGAAGACATCAACCGCAATATCGTCGGCATTCGGGACGCCGGGGAGGCCACCGTCAGCGCCGGGCAGCAAAGCCAGCTCAGCTCAAGCGATGTGGCGGCGTTGGCGGAGGATCTGCGTCAATTGGCGAGAGAATTCTGGTCTAAGCCGCGCGTAACGGGATAAACGCATAGTTGGCCGGCACTTCGGTGGCAATCTGCGCCCCGGCATCCAGCACCTGCTCGGCGATGTCCAGCCCCGACACATGGAACACCCATTCATTGGCCACGGACGGCTGACTCACCGCCAACTCAATCGCCTGGGCAAATGCGCCCATGTCCGGCAAGTAAGCGGTAAAGCCATCACCCTTGAGCGCCGTGGTGCGAATACCCAGCAAGGCGCACACCGCCTCCTTGGTCTGCACATCGTCGCGGTCGGCCTGGCGCGAGCGGCGGATCAGTTCAGCCAGGTCCTGGTCCATCAGCTCACCGCCGACGATCAGCGTCGGGCCCTGTTCCCAGGATTCCGGCGGGCAATCCTTGGCGGCGGGGTTCAGCGGGATATGCGGGTTGATCTCCATCGGATAGATGCGGCACACCAACGGGCGACGTTCATAGATGCGGCACCGGTTGTCTTCGTCAAGATTCCGGCAGCGCCCGGCGTTGTAGGCGGCAAAGGTGATTGCCACAAACGCCTCGGTACTGCCGCTGGGCACCACTACCGAACGGCGCTCGGCATGTTCGCGTTGCTGCTGGGGCAGCCCCAGGCCGTTGACCAGGAAACCTTCCGCCAGAACGATGACGTTACCGCCGTCCGCCGCCCACATCCGGGCTTCTTCGAGGGTCAGGGGCACGTGGTGGTCGGAGCAGCATTTGCCGCAACCGACGCAGGAAAATTGAGTATTCATGGCGGATCTGTCACCAGGCTAGGTCAGAGGGCACGCAAGAACGGTGACGGGTTTTTACCTCTGTTCACCGATTCGCTCTCTGGAAGCAAGTAACACGCCAGTGCGTATCAGTCCTGAGCGACTACGTCGCGTAGGACAAATTTCATCCCCGCACTTTCATACAGTTGGCGGGCACGCAGGTTGCTCTCCAGCACCTTGAGGTCCACATAGGGTTCGCCGCGTTGCTTGAACGCCTGGAAGCTATGCAACAACAAGGCACGCCCCAGCCCTTGGCCTTGGGCGCAAGGATGAATGGAAAGGTTCTTGATAAAGGCGCTGGTCCAGCACTGGGCCACGCCGAGAATGCCGTCGCCGTTGCTGACCACCAGGCACAGCGTGGGATCGAACTCGGCATCGGTGGTGAACTGCTGCTGCCAGGTTTCCAGGTTGGGAACGCGACCGCCACCCTGATCCTGGGTCAGGCGCAATACGGCGTGAATCGCCGGGGCCAAGTCGTCACGGTAATGATCCAACTGCGTGCCCACCGGCCACTGCGGGGCGGGCAGGCTGCCGATAAGGTCGCGGCGCAGCAGTTGGAAATATTCGCTCACAGGCCTTTTTGCGCCACCGTTTGCGCGGCCACCACCAGGCACTTGGTCAGCTCCGGCGAAGAGAATTTGGTGAGCACTGCGTCGGCGCCGGCCAGCCGGGCTTTTTCGCTGTTCATCGCGCTGTCCAGGGAGGTGTGCAGCAGTACATAGAGGTGCTGGAAATCCGGGGTTTCGCGCAGGGTGCGGGTCAGGGCGTAGCCGTCCATTTCCGACATTTCGATGTCCGACACCACCACATTGATCTGCTCAACCGTGCCTTGCAGCTCCAGCAGCACGTCGATGGCTTCCTTGGCACTACGCGCGGTGTGGCAGGTGAGGCCAAGGTTACGCAGAGTGTGCACGGATTGCTGCAGGGCGACCTGACTGTCGTCCACCACCAGGATGCGTGCATTGCCGAGCACTTCGGCCTCTTCCATGGTCAGGTCGGTCGGCGCCGCTTCGATCGGTGCCGGGGCGATGCCGTGGATGACTTTCTCGATGTCCAGCACCTGCACCAGGCCGCCTTCCACCTGGGTGACCCCGGTGATGAACGCGCGGTTGCCCCCGGAGCCGTAGGGCGGTGGGCGAATGTCGGTGGTCAGGCAATGCACGATCTTGCTCACGGCTTGCACATGCAGGCCCTGCTTGGAGCGGCTCACGTCGGTGACGATCAGGCAGCCGCCATCAGGGTCCGCCAGGGGCATTTCGCCGAGGGCGCGGCTCAGGTCGATCACCGCCAGCGAGTTGCCGCGCAGAGTGGCGATGCCTTTGACGTGAGGATGGGACTCCGGCAGCTTGGTCAGCGGCGGGCAGGGAATGATTTCGCTGACTTTCAGCAGGTTGATCGCCATCAGCTTGCCGCTGCGCAAGGTAAAGAGCAGAAGCGAGAGTGAGTCTGCGCGGGCTTTGGTGGTGGACATAAAAACCTTCTGTGGATCAGGGATGACGATCTTCTATGGAGGGTTATCGACCTGTGCACCCAAAACTGTAGGAGCGAGCTTGCTCGCGAAAAACTCAAGGGCACCGCGTTTATCCAGGATGGGCGCGTTATCGTTGATGCTTTTTCGCGAGCAAGCTCGCTCCTACAGTGGGAACGGTCAGGCCCTTGAAGTCAGCCCTTCCACACCTGGGGGTTCACCAGGTCCTGCGGACGTTGGCCCAGCAGGGCGCTGCGCAGGTTGTCCAGGGCGCGGTTGGCCATGGCTTCGCGAGTTTCGTTCGTGGCCGAACCGATGTGCGGCAAGGTCACGGCATTGTTCAGTTGGAACAGCGGCGACTCGGCCAGTGGTTCCTGCTCATATACATCCAGCCCGGCGCCACGGATGCGCTGGTTTTGCAGGGCTTCGATCAGCGCCGGTTCGTCGACCACCGGGCCACGGGAGATGTTGATCAGGATCGCACTGGACTTCATCAACCCTAGTTCGCGGGTGCTGATCAGATGACGGGTCTTGTCGCTCAACGGCACCACCAGGCACACGAAATCTGCCTCGGCCAGCAGCTCATCCAGGCTGCGAAATTGCGCGCCCAGCTCCTGCTCCAGTGCCGGCTTGCGGCTGTTGCCGCTGTACAGGATCGGCATGTTGAAACCCAGGCGCCCTCGCCGGGCCACGGCCGCGCCGATGTTGCCCATGCCGACGATGCCGAGTGTTTTGCCATGTACATCGCAACCAAACAACGGCGCGCCGACGCTGGCTTTCCATTGGCCGGCCTTGGTCCAGGCGTCCAGCTCGGCCACCCGACGGGCGCTGCTCATGAGCAAAGCAAAGGCCAGGTCGGCGGTGCTTTCGGTGAGCACGTCGGGGGTGTTGGTGAGCATGATCCCGCGTTCGTTGAAGTACGCCACATCGTAGTTGTCATAGCCCACTGACACGCTGGACACCACTTCCAGCTTGCTCGCGCCCTGCAACTGCTCGCGCCCCAGCTTACGGCCCACGCCGATCAGGCCGTGGGCGTGGGGCAGGGCTTCATTGAATTGAGCGTTGATGTCGCCCAGCTTGGGGTTGGGCGCGATCACCTCGAAGTCCTGTTGCAGGCGTTCGATCATTTCCGGGGTGACGCGGCTGAAGGCGAGGACAGTCTTTTTCATTGCAGGCGGGCTCATCGACTACGGAAGAATGCCAAGCACGCTAACATTCCTGCTGCCGCTTGTCAGTTGGCCATCCGCGCGCCGCTGAGGCTGCCACTCAACTCATACGCCACCAGTTCCGCCTGGTGCGCTGCCAGAATCTCCGGCAGCGAGCCGCGCAGGTATTCCACCCAGGTCTTGATCTTCGCATCCAGGTATTGGCGCGACGGGTAGATGGCGTACAGGTTCAGTTCCTGGGAACGGTAGTTGGGCATCACTCGCACCAGGGTGCCGTTGCGCAGGCCTTCGATGGCCGCGTACACAGGCAACAGGCCGACGCCCATGCCGCTGGTGATCGCGGTTTTCATCGCGTCGGCCGAGTTCACCAGGAACGGCGAGGTGTTGATCGCCACGCTTTCCTGGCCTTCTGGGCCGTTGAAGGTCCATTTATCCAACTGGATCACCGGGCTGACCAGGCGCAGGCAGGCGTGGTTGAGCAAGTCCTGTGGGCGCTGCGCGCAACCTTTGGCCTTGACGTAATCCGGCGAGGCGCAGGCGATGCTGTAGGTGATGCCCAGGCGCTGGGACACGAAGCCTGAGTCCGGTAGCTCGCTGGCCAGTACGATGGACACGTCGTAGCCCTCATCGAGCAGGTCCGGCACGCGGTTGGCCAGGGTCAGGTCGAAGGTCACGTCCGGGTGGGTACGGCGGTAGCGCGCAATCGCATCAATGACGAAGTGCTGGCCGATACCGGTCATGGTGTGCACTTTCAACTGCCCCGCGGGGCGCGCGTGGGCGTCACTGGCTTCGGCCTCGGCTTCCTCGACATAGGCCAGGATCTGTTCGCAGCGCAGCAGATAGCGTTTACCGGCCTCGGTCAGCGCGATGCGTCGGGTGGTGCGGTTGAGCAAGCGGGTTTGCAGATGGGCCTCAAGGTTGGAGACCGCGCGCGACACATTGGCCGTGGTGGTATCCAGTTGCACGGCGGCGGCGGTGAAGCTGCCGGCTTCGGCCACGCAACTGAAGGCGCGCATGTTTTGCAAAGTGTCCATGGAGTGTTCTCAGGGGAGATAACAAATTGTGACAGAAAGTTACGCCGTCCAGTGATCCCTACCAACGGATTATCGCCTGAACGGTAACAAAGATTCACAGGAATACCAGCTTATCGTCGTTCATGCCGCCGCCTAGAATTGCGCCACCTTTCCCGCTCCACCCTCTCAGGAATACGCTTGCCGTGCCGCGTCGCATCAGCAGAGAGCTTAAGACTCTCAGTGTTTGGGCTTTATCGTTAGCAATCAGCGGCTGCATCGGAACCGGAGGAATCGCCCCACAAGGCCAGTCTCTCGACGCCAACCACCTGGCTACCGACGAAGCCATCCAGAGCGCCGCCCAGGACGCCCGCTGGCCCACCGAGCAATGGTGGCAAGCCTACGGCGACCCGCAACTGAACCGCTGGGTCGACTTGGCCACGCAGCATAGCCCGAGCCTGGCCATGGCCGCCGCGCGAGTGCGTGAGGCGCGGGCCATGGCCGGGATTGCCGAGTCGGCCGAGTCGCTGCAGATCAACAGCGACACCACCCTCAAGCGCCACAACTGGCCGAAGGATCAGTTCTATGGTCCCGGCGAGCTGAGCGGAGCCAACACCTGGGACAACAATGCCTCCCTGGGCCTGAGCTACGCCCTCGACTTGTGGGGCCGCGAAAGCAATGCCACCGAACGTGCCGTCGACCTGGCGCACATGAGCGCCGCCGAAGCGCGCCAGGCTCAACTCGAATTGCAGAACAACGTGGTGCGCGCCTATATCCAGTTGTCGTTGCATTACGCCAACCGCGATATCGTCGCGGCGACCCTGGCGCAACAGCAGCAGATCCTCGACCTGGCCAACAAGCGCTTGAACGCTGGGATCGGCACCCAGTTCGATGTCAGCCAGGCCGAAACCCCATTGCCGGAAACCCATCGGCAACTGGACGCCCTCGACGAAGAGATCGCCCTGAGCCGTAACCAGTTGGCGGCCCTGGCGGGCAAAGGCCCGGGGGAAGGCGCGCAGTTGCAACGCCCGAGCCTGTCCCTGGGCGCGCCGTTGAAGTTGCCGTCGAGCCTGCCCGCGCAGTTGCTCGGTCAACGCCCGGACGTGGTCGCCAGCCGCTGGCAAGTCGCGGCCCAGGCCCGTGGCATCGATGTGGCCCACGCCGGTTTCTACCCCAACGTCGATCTGGTCGGCAGCCTCGGCTACATGGCCACCGGTGGCGGCATGCTGGAATTCCTGGCGGGCAAGAAATTCAACTACACCGTGGGACCTGCGATCACCTTGCCGATCTTCGACGGCGGCCGCCTGCGTGCGGAACTGGGCGAAGCCAGCGCCGGTTATGACATCGCCGTCGCCCAGTACAACCAGACCCTGGTCAATGCGCTCAAGGGCATCAGCGACCAACTGATCCGCCGCGAATCGATGGACAAGCAAGCCGCCTTCGCCGCGCAGTCGGTGGCCTCGGCGCAGAAGACCTACGACATCGCGATGATCGCCTATCAACGTGGCCTCACCGATTACCTGAATGTCCTGAATGCGCAGACCTTGCTGTTTCATCAGCAACAGATCGAGCAACAGGTACAAGCGGCTCGCCTGAGCGCCCACGCCGAACTGGTGACGGCCCTGGGCGGCGGCCTCGGCGCCGGCAACGATGTGCCGCAAGACGCCAAGACCCTCCCGAGCAAGACCCCGGCGGCGCTGGCCGTGTTTGATCACTGAGTAGGATCTGATGACTCCCTTGCCTGCACCGCTGCGCTGGCTGCATTCCCTTGAGTGGCGCCGTGGCTTTTTCGACTGGGCACGCAGCGACGGCGTGACCTGGGTGTATATCTTCAAGGTGCTGATCGCCGCGTTCCTCACGCTGTGGCTGGCCATGCGCCTGGAACTGCCGCAACCGCGCACGGCGATGATCACGGTATTTATCGTGATGCAGCCGCAAAGCGGTCAGGTGTTCGCCAAGAGCTTCTATCGCTTCCTCGGCACCCTGGCGGGGTCGGCGGTGATGGTGGTGTTGATTGCCCTGTTTGCGCAGAACACCGAGTTGTTCCTTGGCGCGCTGGCGATCTGGGTGGGCATCTGCACCGCTGGCGCGACGCGCAATCGCAACTTCCGCGCCTACGGGTTTGTACTTGCCGGCTACACGGCGGCGATGGTCGGTTTGCCGGCCCTGGCGCATCCGGACGGCGCTTTCATGGCGGCGGTGTGGCGGGTGCTGGAAATTTCCCTGGGGATTCTGTGTTCCACCCTGGTCAGCGCCGCGATCCTGCCGCAAACCTCCAGCGCCGCCATGCGCAACGCGTTGTACCAGCGCTTTGGCGTGTTTGCGCTGTTCGTCACCGATGGCCTGCGTGGGCGCAGCCAGCGCGAAGGTTTCGAGGCCAGCAATGTGCGTTTTATCGCCGAAGCGGTGGGCCTGGAAGGGCTGCGCAGTGTGACGGTGTTTGAAGACCCACACATGCGTCGGCGCAACGGCCGGCTCAGTCGCCTCAACAGCGAATTCATGAGCATCACCACACGCTTCAATGCCTTGCACCAGTTGCTGGAGCGCTTGCGCACCGATGAAGCGGACCATGTGGTCGCGGCTATCAAGCCTGGGCTGCAAGACCTTGCTGAAGTGCTCGACGGCTTCTCCGGCCGTGCGCTCACCAGCCCGGACGCGGCACGCTTGGTCAGCCAGCTCAGCGCTTACAAGGACGGCCTGCCCGCCAAGGTCCGCAGCTTGCGGGCGGCTTTCCAGGAAGAGAACCCCAGTGAAGCCGAACAACTGGATTTCCACACCGCCTACGAGCTTCTTTACCGTTTTGTCGACGACCTGCATAACTACGCGCAAACCCACGCTTCCCTGGCGGATCACAGCCATGCGCGCGAGCAGTGGGACGAAACCTTCATCCCCAAGACCAACTGGCTGGCCTGCGCCGCCTCGGGAATTCGCGCGTCATTCATCCTGATCGTATTAGGCAGCTATTGGGTGGCTACCGCCTGGCCCAGCGGCGCGACCATGACCCTGATCGCCGCTGCTACCGTGGGCTTGTCCGCCGCCACGCCGAACCCAAAACGCATGGCGTTCCAGATGGCGTGCGGCACCTTGATCGGGGCCTTAGTGGGCTTTGTCGAAATGTTCTTCGTGTTCCCCTGGATCGACGGTTTCCCGCTGCTGTGCGTGATGCTTGCGCCGGTGATCATCTTTGGCGCATTCCTCGCTTCGCGCCCGCAATACGCGGGTGTCGGCGTGGGGCTGCTGATCTTCTTCAGCACCGGCTCGGTGCCGGACAACCTGACGATCTACAACCCCTACACCTTCATCAACGACTACATCGCCATGGTCATCGGCATGCTGGTGTGCGCGGCGGCGGGGGCGATCATCCTGCCGCCCAACAGCCGCTGGCTGTGGCGCCGGTTGGAGCAGGACCTGCGCGAGCAAGTGGTATACGCGATCAGCGGCAAGCTCAAGGGCCTGGCGTCGAGTTTCGAAAGCCGTACCCGCGACCTGCTGCACCAGGCCTACGGCCTCGCGGTCGGCCAGCCGCAAGTACAGCGCGACCTGTTGCGCTGGATGTTCGTGGTGCTGGAAGTCGGCCACGCGATCATCGAGTTGCGCAAGGAGCAGGCGATTCTGCCGGTGCATCCGGCCTATGCCGAGTCCCAGCCGTGGCGCCAGGCCATCCGCGTGATGGGCCGCTCGCTGGTGCGGCTGTTCCTGCAACCCAGCGCGAGCAACCTGGAGCGCGGCCTGATCGCCGTCGACCATGCGATCAGCCGCGTGCAGGCCACCGATGAACCCTTCGCCCCGCACTTCGACACCTCGGCCCTGCGCCGGGTGAAAAGCTACCTGCACTTTATCCGCACCTCGTTGCTGGACCCGCAATCGCCGCTGGCCGCCCTTAAAGGATCCCCGCATGCCCCGTGAAATCGCCTTCCATGGCGTGTACATGCCAACCATGACCCTGATGTTCCTGATCGCGGCCGTGTTGGCCTGGGCGCTTGATCGCTTCCTGGCCGGGTTCGACCTGTACCGTTTTTTCTGGCACCCGGCGTTGCTACGCCTGAGCCTGTTTGTTTGCCTGTTCGGCGCCCTGGCGCTGACCGTCTACCGTTGAGAATGCCCCGATGAAAAAGTTTTTCAGCCTGCTCGCGACCTTGCTGGTACTGGCCTTGGCCATCTGGATTGGCCGCACGCTGTGGGTGCACTACATGGAAACCCCGTGGACCCGCGACGGGCGTGTGCGTGCCGATATCATCAACGTCGCCGCCGACGTCACCGGCGAAGTGGTCGACGTGCCGGTGCGTGACAACCAGTTGGTCAAAAAGGGCGACCTGTTGATGCAGATCGACCCCGAGCACTACCGCATTGCGGTCAAACAGGCGCAATCGCTGGTGGCGTCGCGCAAAGCCACCTGGGAAATGCGCAAGGTCAACGCCCATCGCCGTGCCGACCTTGATGCCCTGGTGATCTCCAGGGAAAACCGCGACGACGCCAGCAACATCGCCGACTCGGCGCTGGCCGACTACCAACACGCGCTGGCGCAACTGGAGGCGGCCGAACTCAATTTGAAACGCACGCAGGTGGTGGCGGCGGTGGATGGTTATGTCACCAATCTGAACGTGCATCGCGGTGACTACGCCCGCATCGGCGAAGCCAAGATGGCCGTGGTGGATATGAACTCGTTCTGGGTTTATGGCTTCTTCGAAGAAACCAAGCTGCCCCACGTCAAGGTCGGTGATAAAGCCGATATGCAATTGATGAGTGGCGAGACCTTGAAGGGGCATGTGGAAAGCATCTCGCGAGGCATCTACGACCGCGACAACCCCGAAAGCCGCGAACTGATTGCCGATGTGAACCCGACCTTCAACTGGGTGCGCCTGGCCCAGCGGGTGCCGGTACGGATTCATATCGATGAGGTACCGGAAGGGGTGTTGTTGGCGGCGGGGATTACCTGCACCGTCATCGTCAACCCATAATCCTGCAGGAACTGGCGTTATGCCTTGATGAAGGTTTCATGCAAATGGCGCCACAGCAGCGCGCCACTGGCCTGCTTCTCGAACACCACCGTGGCACGGCGGTCGGTCTGGGTGCCGCTGGCATCGATCTGATGCTCGCGATAGGTCACCGTTGCGCCGCGCGCATGCCGGTCAATCCCGGTCATTTCACTCAAGGTGATCTTCAACCCCGGGCGCATGCCGCCCAGACGCGTGAATAAAGCATTGACCCCAGCCGCATTCACCCTGGTGCCAGTGGCGGGGGCGACCATGCTGAACTCAGGCGAGAAACGCGCGAGCAAGCTTTCCAGGGTGCCCTGCGGCGCAACGCCGGCAAACCATTGTTCGATCTCGACATGGGTCTGGATCACTTCGTCAAAAAAATCGCTGTAATCGATCATCGGTGAGGCTCGCTGGCAGGGTGAAGCAGTGCGCGTATTCGGGACGTATCCAGACGCAGCACCGCAAAAAGAGGCAGCAGTGTCAGGGCTGCCGCCATCGTGAAGGTTATGGCGAAGGAATCCAAGGCCGACAGTAATGCACTTAGCGCCGCTGCGCCCAGGCAGAAGCTCAGTTGTCGGTTGATGTTCCACAGGGCGCTGGCATGGCCCATGCGTTCGGCGGGAATATCGAGAAAGGCCAGGGTCTGCGCGGTACTGCTGCACAGGCTGCCTCCCAACCCCATCAACAAATAGGCTGGAATGATCAGTGCAGGGCCATTCAGCAACAGGATGCCCAGGCATTGCAGCAGCATGCCCGCCAACAACAATGGCTTCGGACCACAGCGGTTGAACAGTTTTTTGCTGAGGAAAATCGCCAGTGCCGACGCCAGTGCCCACGGCAGCATCAAGGCGCCGGTCTGTGTGGCGTCGTACCCGAGGCCGCGAAGATAGAGTATGGCGATGAGGCTAGTACCGATGAACACGCCGGGGATGCACAGGTAGATCAGCATCGCGGTGCGCAGCATTGGGCTGCGTATCTGTTGGAAAATACTGCCCACGTCCAGTGGCACACGACGGCTCGACGGCCTGTCAGGTTTTATCCACAGCACGGTCAGCAGCAGGGTCATCAACGCCAGTGGCAGATTGGCGTAGAAGATCCAGCGCCACGACACGTTGTCGACAATCAAACCACCCAGCGCCGGCGACAGCGCCGGTACCAGCAATGCCACCGACATCACTCGCGCTGTCAGTTGGCTGCGTTCAGCCGCCGGGAAATGCCGGTAAGCCATGGCCTGCCCGACGGGAATCAGCAAGCCACCGCCCAGCCCTTGCAGGGCACGCCAGCCGATCAGTGTTTCAATCGAACTCGCCTGGCCCACCATTACCGATGCCCCGGCGAACAGCAACAGGCTTGCCGCGATCAGAGTTCGCTCCCCCATCACCGCAGCCAACCAGACACTGAGCGGAATGATCACGGTCAGGCCGAGCAGGTAGGCGTTGCTGATCCATGCCAGTTGCGTGACCGAGGCATGCAGTTCGTGGGCGATATCCGGGTAGGCGACCGTGGCGACAAACATGTTCACCAGGTCCAGGGCAAAACCTAATAAAAAGATCCAGGCGACTTTCGAGCGGTAGGTCATGAGTGCGATCCAGCGAGTGAAGCGGGCAGGGTAGGTGGGTCGTGCTGTTTGGGATACGTTGGTTTGCCTGTTACTTTGTCAAAAATATTTTGACAAAGGAGGCCGCCGCCGATGGTCAGCCTGGACCGATTCGACACCTTCAAGGCCGTGGTCGAGGCCGGCTCTCTCACCGCTGCCGCTGACCTGCTGGGCCAGACTCGCGCCGTGGTCAGCTTCAACCTCAAGCGTCTGGAAGCAGAACTGGGCGTCACTCTGCTGACCCGCAACACCCGTCAACTGGCGCTGACCGATGCCGGCGAGCGCTTCTACCTGCGCTGCACACGCATGCTCGAAGAGGCGCGATTGGCGGTGGAGGAGGCGCGCTCGGAGCATGCCCAACTCAAAGGCACGTTGCGCATCACTACCACCGTGGAATACGCATTGGCCGTGGTTGCCCCGGCGGTCGAAGCCTTCCGCCGCCTGCACCCGGACCTGGACATACACTTATCCACATCCTCCACTCACGCGGACCTGATCTCCGAGCGTTTCGACGTGGCGATTCGGTTGGGACGCTTGCTGGACTCCAATCACCGCGCGGTGCAGTTGTCGACGTTCGAGGTGTTCGCCGTGGCGGCACCACAGTTTGGAGGGGTTGATACGCTGGATGACTTGGAACAGTTGCCCAAGCTGGGACATAGCCGATTGACGGAGTTGAGCGTGACCGATCCACAAGCCGGCGAACATTCTTATCGCCCCGGCCATGCGTCGCTAGTCGCCGACAGCGCAGCCGTTCTCCAAGCCTTCGCCGTGCGTGGGCACGGTGTGGCGGTGTTGCCGCAATGGCTGGTGCAGGATGACCTGGACGCCGGACGATTAGTGCGCCTGTTGCCGGACCATCGCTTTGCCCCGCAAGGGATCTACGCGATGTATCCGGACACCCGGCATTTGCCCCTGAAGGTGCGGGCGTTTATTGACTTTATGAAGGGTTAGGGTCAGGCGTTGATTTGGCGAATAACATTTATCAAGACCGGCGAGAATGGCTTGAGCTGTCTGTTTTCATCGGGTTGTTGCAGCTCTTCTTCAAGAATTGTCAGTAGGTCGATATTTTCTGTAGTGAGATCAGAACCATCCATGCGGCTGTTGAAAAGAAGCGCATTGATGATGTCTCTCCGATCATTGAATAGTGCTCGATTCCTTTCGCGACTGTCTCCCAAATTCAGTACTTGAATAGACGTGACAGCTCTTGGGCTCAGCCCTTCCACTCGCCCCGAGAGATAAAATTTCACCTCGGTTTCGCATTCATCCATCAGCGCAGTGAGCGGCAATGCCTGATGGGCGTGCGAATCTCCGCACTGGTTGGGACGATTACAGCTCGCGACGATATTGGAATAGTCCACTGTGCGATTGGGTGAGATCCTCTGAGCTTCCATATGCTCATTATGCGCACTGTCGAGCGTGATTGCGTTGCAACAGTGAGCACATAGGCCGTATTGCTCTTCTATGCAGGCTTGGCGAATGGCGTTTCTTTCTTCGTGCGTTAACTCGGGGTAGCGACCTCTCGGGTTCGCGCGTCTCCAGCGCGTCAATGCTGCTGGTTCACGTCCTTTAGTGATCTTACGCACTGCGCAACTCCAACTTGCGAATCAGGAGAGCTGCTTTAGTCAGCTCAATGTGATCAGGGGGAAGGTCTGCTGAAAGTTCTTCGAAAAGGGCCTTAGCCTCTTTCAAGTTTTTGTCTTGCAGAAGATCCAGTAGACGATCCAGGCGGTCCTGCACTTCACTGTTGCGTGCATCCGTGTCCATGACGCTGAGCAGCACCTGATTGGCATCGAGGCCATAAAGGCCATTGCGTTCTTCCAGCTCACCGTCGTCGAGGACGTAGCACAGGACGTCCTTGGTATCGCTGATTACCAGTGGTGAGTGAGTGGTCAGGATGAATTGGCAGTTGGGGAAGGTTGCCGTTAGTTGTTGGATCAGGCTGCGTTGCCATTTGGGATGGAGATGGAGATCTACTTCATCAATCAGCACCACACCATTACCGTGTAAAGGATTTTCGAGCGCAGGATTCATTATGGAGAGACGGCGCGCAATATCCCCCACCAGAGCCATCAGGGACTTTTCACCTTGAGAAAGCTGCGCAACATTAAGTGTTTCACCATTCTTATCGATAGCCATATGCAGGTTCGGCGATCTTTGAACCCGTAAATTATTAAAGCCGGGCATGAAAAAGGCTACGGCGGAACGTACAGCAGATAGCTGCTTATCTCTTGAAGCGTTCTGTACTCGGTTAAGCTCGTTGACGAATTTTTTATCTGATTCAAACGTACTTTTTAAATGAGTCAAAACATTCAAGGGAATCCCAGCTTCATTTTCACTGTCTTCCCTATCGCGGAACCATTCAAAAAAGCTAGCGAAATTCACGCCTCCGCCAAGTGCGCTTTCATATCCAGCAAGTTGATCCACCTTCTTATTCGATTTTTTTATATTCAGCGGAATTTGCAAAACAGATCTTTCTACCGGATAAAAAGCTACGAGAGGTAAAGAGATGTTTTCGTCTACCAATGCCCAATGATAACGGTAGTTACCAGCTAGCTCAGTGGCATTTGCGAGCTCGCTTACAGCAGATGCCGCACGACCCTGGCGTGATTGAGATAGTGTCCAATAGTAGTCGGAGCGATTTGAATGAGCGGCATCGCTGATGAGAATGAAGATGGCAGCAGTGTTGGCTGAGTTATTGATTGCCTCAGTGGGAATCGGCGAGCCTCTTCCTTTATCGGTCCTCACCCTGGCAACGAACCAACTCAGTGCCGTAGCCAACGACTTCAAAATCGTCGTCTTCCCCGCCCCGTTATTCCCCACGAACACCGTCACCTTCGACGCGTGCTTTTCGGTAGGCGCAAAGGCGACTTCCAAGTCGGTAAAACGACCGACGTTGTTCAGTCGAATTTTTCTGATTTCCATCGCATTACCCTTGTGGGGCCAGTCAGTTTCAAGAGGCAGGCCGCGATTATGGCACTCATCCCAGATTTTGGCAGGTGGGCTTCATGCTTGCTTACAACATGCCACTTAAGCCGAAGCGTTTCTTCAACACCTTCTCCAGCAACCCTTTGGGCAACAACGCCGCCATCAACGGTAACGCGCGGCTCCCATTGCCCGAGCGCAGCAGGCGGGGCGGTTGTGGTTGTTGCACAGCTTTCAATACATCCGCCGCAAACACATTGGCTGGCGTCGGCTTGTCCTGGGAAGCCTGGCTGCGCGCACGGATGCCGTCGCGCAACGGCCACCATGGCGATTGTTCATTGATCAACAGTTCGGCCTGGGCGCCGGCGTTTTTCGCAAAACGGGTGTTGATGGCGCCGGGTTGCACTTCCATGACCTGCACGCCAAACGGCGCCAGTTCCATGCGCAGCGCGTCGCTCAACGCATGCACGGCGGCTTTTGACGCGCAATAGGCCCCCGCAAACGGCGTTACCAGCACACCGGAAACACTGCCGATATTCACCACCAATCCCTTGCTGCGCCGCAGGGCCGGGAACAGCGCCTGGGTCACACCGACGATGGAAAACACATTGGTCTCGAATTGGCGTTGCATCGCCTCGGTGCCGCCGTCGAGCAACGGCCCCATGGCGCCATAACCGGCGTTGTTGACCAGTACATCCAATTCGCCCAGTTGTTCGGCCAGCTGTTGCAAAGCGGCGCTGTCGTTGACGTCCAGTTCGACGGCATTAAAGCCGGCAGCGGCGAGGGCGGCGACGTCTTCCGGGCGGCGGGCGCTGGCCCACACCGTGTAGCCGGCGGCTTTGAATGCGTCCGCCAGGGCACGGCCGATGCCGCTGGAACAACCGGTGATCAGTACGTTGGGCATGGATCAATCCTTTGTCAGTCCGAAAAACTGCCTTGCAGGTGCTCGGCGCGAAATTCCAGGGTTTGCGGGCGGTAGCCGGGGCGCAGAGGCGGAGTGGGCAGGCAGTCGTCCCACGTGGCGCCGGCTTGCAACTCACCGGGCCCGCGATAGCGTGGTGCGGCATAGACGTTGTCCGCGAGGTTCACCGTATCGCCCGGTGCGTAGGCGGCGACGCGCCAACGCAGTTCGGTGAGCGGCACATCGTTGCCATTGTTCAGCGTCAGTTTGAGCGGTCGGTCGGTGGGGCATTCGTCGGCAGCATAGGTGATGCGCAGCTCCAGGCGGGCCAGTTGCGAGGCTTCCCGGCTGTCCAGCCACACCACCCAGATCGCGACGAAACCCAAGCCCACGGCGGCCGCAAGGGATACGGGCAGTGCCTTGGCGGGGTAGCGCAGCAACAGGATCAGCCAGGTGATGATCAGTAGAACGCCGAAAAACATGGAGACCACCTCAAGTAGGGAATGAGCATCCTAACTTAAGCGTAGGTGGGATTGATCACCACGGCCCCAAAGAAAAAGCCCCCGCCCAACCGGCTGCGGATAGGGGACGCAGTCGGCTGGACGGGGGCTTCTTGTACGACTGTTTTACTGCGCGATAGTTTTCACCGAAACACCACGTTCAACCGGCGTCGAGCGACCGTAGATATCTTCAAAGCGCTCGATGTCGTCTTCACCCAGGTAGCTGCCCGATTGCACTTCGATGATCTCCAACGGGATCTTGCCCGGGTTGCGCAGGCGGTGCACCGAGGCGATCGGGATGTAGGTGGACTGGTTCTCAGTGAGCAGGAACACGTTCTCGTCACAAGTTACTTCGGCAGTACCGCTGACCACGATCCAGTGTTCGGCACGGTGGTGGTGCATCTGCAGCGACAGGCACGCGCCCGGCTTGACCGAGATGTGCTTGACCTGGAAACGCCCGCCCATGTCCACCGAGTCGTAGGAGCCCCACGGACGATAGACTTCGCAGTGGTTCTGGGTTTCGCTGCGGCCCTGGTCGTTCAGGGTGTTGACCATCTGCTTGACGCCCTGGACCTTGTCCTTGTGGGCAATCATCATCGCGTCCTTGGTTTCCACCACCACGATGTTATCCAGGCCGATCACCGACACCAGTTTGCCGTTGCCATGGATCATGCAGTTGCGGCTGTCCTGGATCACCACGTCACCTTTGCTCACGTTGCCGTGCACGTCTTTGTCGTTGACAGCCCACAGCGAGGCCCAGCAACCCACGTCGCTCCAACCGGCACTCAGCGGCACCACGCAGGCGCGCTGGGTTTTTTCCATCACGGCGTAGTCGATGGAATTGTCCGGGCAGCAGGCGAAGGTGGCTTCGTCGAAGGTCACGGTGTCGGCGGTCTGTTCGCTGCGCTCAAGCGTCAGCAGGCAGGTGTCGTAGATGTCCGGATCGTGCTTTTTCAGCTCTTCGAGGAAGCGGCTGGCGCGGAACAGGAACATGCCGCTGTTCCAGAAATACCCGCCGCTTTTGACGAACTCGACGGCGCGTTTTTCATTGGGTTTTTCCACGAACTGCTCGACGCGGCTCACGCCCTCGGGCAGCAGCGAATCGTTAGTAGACTTGATGTAGCCATAACCGGTTTCCGGACGGGTCGCCGGTACGCCGAACAGCACCATCTCGCCACGCTCGGCGGCCACGGTGGCCAGGGCCAGCGCACGTTGCAGGGCTTTCTGGTCGTCGATTACGTGGTCGGCGGGCAGCACCAGCATCAGTTCGTCGCGCCCCTCATTGACCAGCATCATCGCGGTGAGGGCCACGGCCGGCGCGGTGTTGCGGCCGAACGGCTCCATCAGGATGCGCTGGCTTTCCAGCTTGCGGGCGGCCAGTTGCTCGTTGACGATAAAGCGGTGGTCCTTGTTGCAGACCACGATTGGAGCGTCCATACCTTCAAACACCAGGCGTTCCAGGGTTTGCTGGAACAGTGTGTGTTCACCGGTCAGAGCCAGGAATTGTTTAGGGAACTGTTTACGGGAAAGCGGCCAAAGACGTGAGCCGCTACCACCGGAAAGGATGACTGGAATCATGGGTGTTTCTCCTTGAATCGATTTGGGTCAGAGCTACGAAGGTTTGTCGTTTCACTCTTGTTTTTGTCTCGGTCCGACCGGACTCCTCGGTCCCTGTGGGAGCCGGGCTTGCCCGCGATGCAGACGACTCGGTTTGTCAGGGATACCGAGGTGATGCCATCGCAGGCAAGCCAGCTCCCACAGGGGAGCGGAGCCAGGTCGAAAATCTAATTAGCGGGTCGATACAGGGCGTTTCACCCACACTGGCGACAGGCTCGAACCGGAACCGGTGACGTAGAGCACCGCTGCCTCACCACGCTCCAGGGCCACTGGCTTCACATCGCCGACTTTCTTGTCACCGTCATACAACGCCAGGCTCACCTTCACCGGGTTGATTTCACGTTCGCCACGACCTTTGGCCGCCACCGACTTGACCACATCAGTCTTGCCGTCAGCCGTCTTCAAGGTCAGGGCCTTGTCGCTGAGGTTCTGCACGCGGACCAGGGATTTCTGCTTGTTCTTGAACGGCGGTTCTTCGATCAGCTGGGGCTGGCCGCTGCCGCTGTTGACCAGGGTGTAGTAATGGTCGGCGGCGAGTTTGACCGGCACGGTCTGGCTGCCGACTTTGGCGCTGTAGTCACCGCCAGGCATGAAGCTGAAGTCGCTGCTGGCCAGTGGTGCAACATCGCTCAGGTTGGTGGCGCCAACAGTGGCGCTGACTTCCTGGTTGCTGGCGTTGTAGATCCGCACGAAGCTCGAGCCTTTTGGCGCGGTCGGGCCGTAGAGGGCGGCGTCGCCGCCGGCGAACGCGGACATCGATACGAAGCTCAAACCGGCTGCAATGGCCAGGGTTTTAGCGAGACGACGAGGAGTTGTAGTGAAAGTCATGTGAGTTACCTCTCTTTCAGTTTTGCGCCCGGTCGGGCGTCTCGGATTTTGTGGTGTTGATTGCCATGTTCTGTTGGCGCGAACCGGCTTGTTTAAGCTGCGCAACCCACGCGGGGTCGGCATCACCGATTTCGTTGTTCACGGGCAGATAACGTTCAGGAAACTCCCAGATCAGCACCTGGGGCGGGCTGTTCTTGAAGTCATCGCTTTTCAGGTAACTGAGCATCGGCAGGATCGGGCCGTGGCCGTCTTCGGCATAGCTGACCACGTCGCTGCCCAAGGCTTGCTTGAGGGCGCCGACGAAGTTCCAGTTGGGGTTGGCGCTGTAGCTGGTGCCTACCAGGGCCACTGGGGTTTCGCTGTCGCTGAACAGGGCGTCGTCGCCTTTGGTTTCGGCCAGGTGCGTGACGCGTTTTTCCAGCGGCTCTTTAGGCGGCATCAGGTTTTCGAACAGCGGGTCCAGCGGCAGGAACAGACGCAGGTCGCCTTTATGCGGCTCGGTTTTTTCCGCCTCGGTGACAAATCGCTGTGGCTCGCCGCTCAGTGGGGTCTTGTCGGCGATGGTCTTGGCCAACTGTTTGGCGGCGATTTCAGCGCCGTCCGGAGTCCAGTGGGTGTCGGTACGCAGGAACACTTGCTTGCCGCCGAGCTTGGCCTGTTGCAGCGGGCCGAGCAGGTCCGGGGCGATGATCTTGTCGGCGGCGACGCGAGCGTGGAAGTCGTCGTACAGGTTGGCGTGGATGCTCGCCGGTTTCACTTCACCCAGGTGTTCCGGGTAGAGGCGCACCTTGGCTGGCACGATCGCCATCACCAGCTGAATGCCTTGGGCTTTGAGCTTCTGGCGCACGCCTTCGACCAGCGCGTAGTTGCCTTGCAGGTTCTGGTCTTCGTTGACGGCGGGGTTGAACTCCTCATCGCTGTACAACCAGTGATCGCGGCCCAGCACCACGCCAGGGCGGCCTTCATTGAACAGCTTGTAGTCCAGCGCCGCCCATAGGTTGGTGCCGATGCGCTTGATCGGGAATTCGTCGTCGTAGTGGGTCTCGACGGCTTTGGTCCAGCGACCGTTGAGCACAGTGGCGTCGGCGTTGGTGCTGAAGCCGAAGAAACTGCGCAGCGACCAGGCACCCAGGGCTAGCAGCAGCACCAGGAACAGGCCGATATAGAGGACGCGTAATGAACGGGTCATGGTCGGCTCCCTCAGAATTGGAA
The DNA here is from genome assembly GCF_049897165.1 of Pseudomonas sp. TWR1-1-4. Taxonomy (NCBI): domain Bacteria; kingdom Pseudomonadati; phylum Pseudomonadota; class Gammaproteobacteria; order Pseudomonadales; family Pseudomonadaceae; genus Pseudomonas; species Pseudomonas sp. TWR1-1-4. Next base: position 323,496 of record NZ_JAFCVS010000007.1, read on the forward strand.
GTAAAGGAACGGCGAGAAACTCTGCGCCGACAGTTTGAGAATCGACGCCACGAACAGCAGCAGCACCGCAGCGCGCATGGCGTAGCGTGGCCAGTCAGCGGTCCAGTAGGCCGGTTGTACGGCGGCATCTTTGCCCACGGTGAAACCGGGCTCGTGGATGCTGCCTGGGTTGTCGCCCGGTACGGCCTTGATCAGGCTCGGATCGGCCGGCTTGGTTTTCTCGGTCTTCTCGGCAGGACGGTTGGTGTAGAAGTCGCGCAGGCCAAAGAACGCCAGGGTTGCGTACGCCACCACCAGGGTTGCCACTTGCAGGCCGGTCAGGTTGGCGCGGTTGAGTTCCGACAGCGACCACTCGCCAAAGCTGAACATCGCACCGTACATACGGCCGGCGACGTGCAGGTTCTCGGCGCGGAAGATTACCCAGCCCATCACCACCAGCAGGAAGGTGAAGGCCCAACGCACCGGGTTGAAGCTGCGCGGCGAAGTGTTGAGGCCGATGGCTTTTTCAATCGCCAGCCACATGCCGTGCCACGCACCCCAGACGATGTAGGTGATGTTCGCACCGTGCCACAGGCCACCGAGCAGCATGGTCAGGAACAGGTTGCGGTAGGTGGTCAGCGTACCTTTACGGTTGCCGCCCAGGGTGATGTACAGGTAGTCACGCAGCCAGGTGGACAGGCTGATGTGCCAGCGCCGCCAGAACTCGGTGATCGACTGGCTGATGTACGGCTGCTTGAAGTTCTCCATGAAGCGGAAACCCATCATCAAGCCCAGGCCGATGGCCATGTCGCTGTAGCCGGAGAAGTCGAAGTACAGCTGCGCGGTGTAGGCCAGGGCGCCGAGCCAGGCGTCGCCCGTGGTCGGGTTTTGCAGGGCAAAGCAATGGTCGGCCACCACGGCGAGGGTGTCGGCAATGAAGACCTTCTTGATGAAACCCTGCATGAACCGCGTGCAGCCCTCGGAGAACTTGTCGAGGGTGTGGGTGCGGTTGTTGAACTGGTCAGCCAGGTCGCGAAAGCGCAACACCGGGCCAGCAATCAAGTGCGGGAAAATCGCCACGAACGCCGCAAAGTCGATCAGGTTGCGGGTCGCCGGGGTATCACCACGGTACACGTCGATGATGTAGCTGATGGACTCGAAGATGTAGAACGAGATACCGATCGGCAGCAGCACGTGGGTGAGGATGAATGGCTCCAGGCCGGCCGACTTCATCATGACGTTGATGCTGTCGACGCCAAAGTTGGCGTACTTGAAGTAGCCGAGGATGCACAGGTCAACCACCACGCCGAGCAGCAGCCAGCGCTGGGCCGGCTTGGTGCGCACGCCAGCTGCACCGACCTTGAGGCCGATCCAGTAATTCCACAGCGTCACGGCGGCGAACAGTGCCAGGAAGTCCACTCGCCACCAGGCGTAGAACACGTAGCTGGCCAACAGCAGCAGCAAGTTGCGATAGCGTTGCCCGCTCAAATAGTACAAGCCGAGAAAGATCGGCAAGAACAGAAACAGGAACACATTGGACGAGAAAACCATCCCGATCTCTCCATGTTTAACCAACAGTCAAGGGCCAGAGCCCCCCCAAACCCCCCATGGTTTCCATGGACGGCGATGCAGCTTTTTGTGGTGAGCGGGCTTGCCCCGCGCTGGGCTGCGTAGCAGCCCCAAAACCCCACGTCGCGGTATACCTGGCACACCGCGACGAATCGATTAGGGCCGCTTCGCAGCCCAGCGCGGGGCAAGCCCGCTCACTACAGGTAATCCATTCAGCCTTAGGAACCTTTGTTGCCTTTTTCATGCGTCGGGTCGTAGACCTTGGTCAGGTCACCCCCGAGGCGGAACGTCTTGAACGGCTGCATCCCGTGCTTGCGCTCGAGCACATCCGGCGCGCAGGTGTAGAGGGTGCAGAAAGGTTCGAGCCAGGCGAATTTCATGTCCTGTTTCAAGTCCTTCATGTCCTGCTCTTTGCCATTCTTCTGTTCGAAGATCTCCGGGTCTTTCACCCCGGCCAGCACCTTGTCACCCAGGCGTTTGAGCGCGCCGTTGTTTTCCTGGCGCAGGTCCACACCGTTGACCAGCGCGAAACTGGCGATCATCGACAGCGGCGGCAGCGCGTAGTTGTGGTAGGACAATGCGCGTTGCTGACGCTTCAATTCGTTCGGCAGGAAGCCCTGGTCATCGACCTGGTTCGCGCCGACCTTGTATTCCTTCACCGCCCAATCAAACAGGTCGCGACGGTTGACGGCGACGGACGTTGCCATCACCGACCAGGCGGCCCAATAGGAGTGGTTGTTGGTTTTTTCCAGCGGCAGGTTGTCCCAGTCGCTCACCACCTGATCGGCCAGTTTGTTGAACCAGGCTTCGATCAGCTGCGCTTCCTGCTGGTGGTTGGCCAGCGGGTGCGAGTCGGAGAACTTCAGGCGTACATAGGCCGAGGCCATGCTGCCCAGCGCCCATTTGCGCATGGACTTGCCGGTATGGTTGAAGTCCTTGGACATCAGTGCGTCTGCCCGAGCCCAAGTAGCCAGCCAGTTGAGCGTGCATTCCAGCTGCTCCGGGCGACCGTCGCGCATGAACTGCATCACGCGCTTGCTGGTGTCTTTTTCCAGCTTGGTGATGTCGGCGGTGCTGTCGCGGAAGGCTTTTTCGGATTGCACATTCAGCGTGGAACGGGCCTTGTCCGAACCTTCGTACTTGCTGCGAAACTGCAGCGAGCCGGTGTACGGCGCCGGCATGGCGTCGCAGTCATTCTTGAAGTCGCCGGTCTTGAACGCTTCCACCGGGGCGAAATAGCCCTGGGGTGGACGCAGTGGCGCGGCGGCGTTGACTGAACCGGCGAAGATCGCCAGGCCCAGCAGCGTTGGAATCAATAACTTCTGCATAGGTAACCTCATTGCGCACTTACTTCACGGCAGCGAAGCAGTCTTCTGACCGCCGCTAGGGAATACGTTGCGTGTGCAAATTTTCGCTTCGACTTTCTGCGCGGCAGCGCCCGCTTCCGGACCCTGCACTTCCACGGCCAGCAAGTTCTGCGAGGCCCAGTCTTCATCAGTGCGCAGTTCAAAGGCGAAACGCCCGTCTGTATCGGATGTTTCGGGTTTCTCGATCTTGATGTCCTCGTGGCGACCGTTCATGTACCAGAGGGTGGCTTGCAGGGTTTTCACCGACGGGTCGGCGAAGCGGATATCAACCTGGTGATTGGCATTACGCAGGTCTTTGTTCGAACTGTTCACCATCAATTCGTTCTTGCCGGGTTTCAAGGTGGTGCTGGCTGTCATCTGCGCGGGTTTGCCTTCGCAGCCGTTGTCCAGCAGCGACATCATCTGGCGGTAGATGGTCTCCTGATCCAGGCGATACAGCGGCGAGAATTCCCAGATGAGGATTTTCGGCGGGGTCTTCTGGAATTCGTCGCTGCCCAGGTACTGGATCATCGAGCCTTCCAGGCCACCGCCGGGGAAGGCGACGTTGAGGATGTCAGCACCGATTTCCTGTTCCAGGAACCCGGCGAAGTTGTAGTTCTTGCCGCTGTGGCTGGTACCGACCAGGGTGATCTGCGGGTTGCCCGAATCGCCGAACAGGTCGCCGTCGCCAGCCTCGCCTTTGGGCTCGGTGGTGAACTGGTCCATGTACTGGATCGCGTAGCTGGTGCCGCACAGTTGCCCGGCCATGTTGTGCAGGGTGCCGGTCTTGCCCATGCGCCCGGAGCGTTTAGTCTCGAATTCACGCTGTGGGATGCCGGCAAATTCAGGCATTGCACGCACTTTGGCGCCGACGATTTTCGCGGTGCGCTGGGCGCCATATGGCGTCCAGTGCTGGTCGCCGCGGAAGTAGAAATCGTGGGCCGGCAGCTCATCCGGCAGTTGCTCATTGGTCAACGGCGACAGGTCCGGCACCACGTAGCCCATCTTGGCGAAACGGCCGAGCATGGTCTTGTAGTTGCCCAGTGCCTTGTCGAAATCGAACTTGGCTTTTTCTTCAGGATTGAGCTTGTTGCGGTTCACCAGGCCGCGAGTCGGCTGGTAGACCACCACCAGTTCCACGCCCTTGGCCTTGAACGCATCGTGCAGCTGTTGCATGCGTTTGTAGCCGGACGGTGTGGTGTCGAATTCGGTGCGTAAGTCTTCTTGGGTACGGAACAGCCAGTCGCCCTGGGCTTGCACCAGGGTGGTGAAGTTCTGCTGGTAGCGCGTGGTGTAGTTCTTCGCATCGTGAGCGGCCGGGCACAGGCTGCAGCACGGCTCGGCGGTAAAGGTCGGCGCCTTGATTTCGTCGGCGCGTACGCCCTGGCTGGCCGCGAGCAGGCCGAGGGTCAGACCCGAGAGGCTCAGCAGTTTGATCATGTGTGGGTGCATAAGGGTCATCCTCAGTCCTGCAATTCGGTCTGGCGTTCGACAGGGTCGATCAGCACGGCTTTCTGCTGGCGCACCAGCAGGTCGAGAATCTCTTCCTGGCGATCGCCCAGCACGCCGTTGAAGCTGATACCGCTGGACTTGGTCGGCGCCAGCATCGACACGCGGTACAGCTCAACGCTCAATGGCGAGTCGATGGACAGCGGCCCGCTGCCGTTACCCGCCAATTCACCGCCGACCACGATCAGCGAGACCTTGGCGTCGAACGGGTCGAGGGCGATGTCACGGTCGGTGTCGGTCAAGTCCTTGATGTGGCCGTACAGCCCGGTGAGGCCGTTGGCCATCGAGGTGTTTTCGTACAGCTTGATATTCACGCTGTTACGCACCCGGATGCCGTGGCGACGGTTGGCGATCACCTTGTTGCCCCACAGCAGGTTGTCACCGCTCTCATAGAGGGTGATGCCATCGGTGTGGTTACGGTAAAACTCATTGTCGGCCACGATGTTGTTGACGCTGTTACGGTCGAGTACCAGACCCGAGAGCTTGTTGTCGTAGCTGCGGTTGTTGAAGATGAAGCTGTCGTTCACTTCCCGGGAAATGATGATGCCGTGCTTCTTCTTGGTGCCGTAGACGGTGTTGTCCGCGATGATCAGGCCGTGGGAACGGTCATGGGGGTCAATGCCGTAGACGATGTTGTCTTTGTAGGTATTGCCCTTGATCACGAAGCCTGTGGTCTCGTAGCAGTAGAAGCCGTACCACATGTCCGAGAACTCGGAGTCGATGATCCAGCCGGTCGGCTCCGCACGCTTGAGCACCTTGGCCATGTTCGGCGTGTACTGGGAAATACTCACCCCGTACGACTTACTGTTGGCGTAGCCGAAACTGGCCATCTTGGTGTTGGAGATGTACGTCTCGGTACCGCCCCAGGCCAGCAGGAACGGGCGAAACTCCTTGGGCGACTTGAACAGTGCCGGGCCGTTGGCCTTTTCGCTCCAGCCGGTGACTTTGGTGTCACGCACAAACAGCTGGCCATCGTTGATCAGGAACGAACCGGCTTCCTGAGACAGGCGCAGCTCCTGGGTCTTCTTGTCGATTTCCAGGATGCCCTTGCGGCCCACCACGATCGGCAGTTTGGCCACGAACACGCCCGGCGAAGTCTCGCTCAGGTACTGCTTGGGCACCTTGCCCAGCAGGTCTTTGAGGTTCATGTAGCCGTCGTCGACAAAGATCGCCTGGGGAATGCCGTGCTGGCGCACTACCCACTCGGCCATCTTGTTGTCACCGCCGATGAAGTCCTTGAGGGCGTCTTCCTGCATCATGCGGCGGATGCTGATCTTGCCCGGCTTGCTTCTGACGATCTTTTTTTCCATTGCCGCATCGGTGTAGCCCGACAGATCCGGCAGGGCCGGCTTGGCCATTTCCAGCGGCGCGGTAGGCGGGCTGGAGATGGTGTAGGTCTTGGCCTGTTGCAGCTCTTTGGCGATGGTTGGCGCCTTGACCGGCTGCGCGGTGTCGGCGAAGGCGGTGGCGTTAGCCATCAGCATCGCCGCGACCAGCAACTTATGAGGTTTCATAGCGCAGGCTCCCATCAGAATTTCCAGATCACGTCGACGAACGCGCGGTGCATGTACGAGTCGACGTTGCTGCCATAGGCGTCGCCCGGCTTGAATACGCCAGCACGAAAGCGCACCAGGGCCGACGGTTCGTCAATGGACTGGCTGAGGGCGGCCGGAAGCAGGCCGGTCTTGAAGTATTTGGTGACGACCAGGTCCATTTCCTGGCCCAGGTCTTTCTTGCCGTCTTCAAGCGGCAGGGAAGTGCTGGACAGGATCGCGCCGGTCACATCGTCGGTATTGTTCTGCACCGCGTCGATGCCGTTGCTGCCGACTGGCTTGTTGCCGTCGACACGCCAGAACTTGTGGTACACCAGGCTGGCGTCGTAGTCCTCACGCAGCTGCCAGGAACCGAACAGGCTCATGGACTGCATGTTGTTCATCTCGCCACGGAAGGCTTCACCGAAGCGATGCACGCGGGACTGGGTACCGGTCCAGTTCGACCGGTTGCTTTGCAGGCCGTTCTGTTCGTACTCGGCGCTGGCGCGGGAGTAGGCCGCACCGACTTGCCACTGGGGATCAAGGCGCAGACGCACGCCGAGGTCGGTGGCCCAGCCGCTGACATCGTCGCTGCGCTTGGCGTTGGTCGGGCGAGTGCCGTCGGCGTTCAATGCGTTGACCGAATCACGGTCACCGCGCATGCCGGTGACGCTGGCCCAGTAGTTGACCGTGTTGGTGTTGCGCCAGTTATAGGCGTCACTGTTGGCTTCGATGCCGAGCCAGCTCAGGTCGCCATTTTCACGCTTGTCCAACGAGTCGGTCGGTACGCCGGGCTCCGGGTAGTCGAGCTTGCCGTTGTCATGGGTGTGGTGACCGCGCAGGCCGATCCACTGGCCGGGCGTCCACTGGTAGGCGGCGTCGGCGTACAGGTGCTGACGGTCCTTGTCTTTGGGCGACAGCTCCTTGAGGTCAGTGCGGTATTCGCTGAAGCGTTCGGCAACGCCGACATTGGCCTTGAGCAGGGTGGTGTCGAAAGTCCAGTTCAGCGCTTCGATGTTGGTGTCGCGCCATTGGCCGTCGTCGTTGCGCAGGCGTTGGCGACCCAGCTTGAGGATCTCGCCAGGGTAGGGCGTGAAGCCGCTGTAGCCGACCCAGAACTCGCGCATGGCCAAGTAGTTTTTCTTGGTCTTGCGGTCGTTGTTGGTGGTCTGCTGGTTTTCGTCATCGGCCGACTGTTGCAGCGGGTCGGTCTCGATGATGTCGCTGGAGACCACCGCCTGGCCCATGGCGTAGGCGCTCCACGCACCGCTTTCACCGTAGATCCAAGGGCGCAGGTCGAGGCCGACACCGTTGACGTCGCCGCCTTTCTGCGTGCCGAGGTCGCGGTCGTCTTCGGACTGCGCGGTGGCTTTGACTTCCAGGCCGAAGTTCTTGGCTTCGGTCAGCGCGGCCAGGGTCGGGCACGACCACAGCAGGGCGAAGGTCAGGCCGATGCCGGCCTTGACGAATGGATTGAGCTTCATAGGGATTCCTCGCCGTCTTCTTCTTCCAGGGCGTGCAGTTGCAGCGTGCTCTGGGCCAGGGTGCCGCGCGCGGCCAGCTCCTGTTGCACCAGGCGTTGGCCTTGAGCGCGTTGCTCTGGCGTCAGCGGGGCTTCGAGCTGCGTGGCCAAGTCATTGGCTTCTGGCGTGTCCTGGGCTTTGGCCAATTGGCTGAAGACATAGGCATTCAATGGGTCGGGCTTGGTGCCCTTGCCTTGGGAAAACAACTGGGCGATGGCGAAGTCGGCGCTGTTCTGGCCGTTGCGCGCAGCGGTCAGCAAGTGGTCCAGGGCTTTTTGCGGATAGACCTTGCCCAGGTAGCCACGGCGGTAGATCTGGCCGAGGTAGTAATCGGCGGCGACTTCCTTGCCCACGGCTTTTTCGAAGTGGGCTTCAGCGGCCTTGGCGTCGGCCGGCACCCATTTGCCTTCGTAGTAGAGCTTGCCTAGCAACAGCTCGGCGCGCGGTTGGTCGGCGGCACGGCCGTTGTCCAGATACTTCATCATCTGGTCGACGTCGCCCAGTTCCGGGAAGTCGTAGAGCAATTGCGCCAGGCTGACCCACGAAGCCGGGTAGCCAGGAGCGATTTTTTCCAGCAGCGCCTGGGCGGTTTTTTCGTCCGTCTTTCCCAGCGAAGCGTCGCCCAGCACGCGTGCCACGCTATCAACACGTTGTGCGGTAACGGTGCCACGGCTGTAGCCGGCTTCCATCTGCTTGAGCAGCTCGGCCTGTTTCTCAGGTTCGGCTTTTTTCTGGTAGACCGTGGCCAGCTCGACGTAGCAGATATCGGTGGTGTTCAGCGCGGCTTTACAGATGCGCTCCACATCATCCAGATGCTGGTCGTAGGTGTCCTGGGTGCGATACAGCAGCACTTGGGCCAGGCCGGCTTCCGGGTAACCGGCGGCCTGCCACTTGCTGATCTGCTGCTGGGCATTCACGTTCGGGAAGCTGTGCGGGTATTGCAGGTACAGCATCGCCAGCGGGATCAGGGTGTTGCCTTCGCCATTGGCAAAGGCTTTTTTCAGCAGGCCTTCGGCTTCATGGTGTTCGGCTTCGGTGCTGCCAGGCTTGGCCACCAGCAGGCGACCGAGACGGGCCTGGGCGCGGGGCGAAGTGTCCGCCGCCGCACGGTAGGTGGCTTCAGCCTGTTTGATTTGCGCCGGATCGCGGGTGCCTACCTGGATATCGGCCAGGCCCACCTGGGCCTCGCTATAACCCAGGTCTGCCAGTTGCTGGTAATTCTGCTGCGCGGTGACGGTGTCGCCACGTTTCAAAGCTTCGTTAGCCAGGCGTTGGTCGGGCAGGCCGGCGCAACCGGCGAGGGCGATGGCCAGCGCCAGGGGCACCGGCAGGTTTCGAAGGGCGCTCATGATTAAAGACCCGCAGCCATGGCTTTATCGATCAGCCAGTTCAGCGAGGGACCACGGTCGCTGGTCACTTCCACCGGGCGGCCGGCGTAGGTGCTGTCCAGCGGTGCGTCAGGCTTGATCTGCACGCGGATGTCGGAGGACAGGTCGGCGCTGTTCAGGCTGGTGCTGCTGACGATGGTGCCGGTGCGAATCTGTTCTTCGTCGGCCACCTGGAAGCTCACCGGCGTACCTGGGCGAACGTCGGCGAACTGGCGATAGGTGAAGCGTGCTTCAACATTGGCCAGGCTGCCGCGTGGCACCAGTTGGAAGATCACGTCGCCTTTGTTGGCGTACTGACCGTCGGCGACCATTTGCTGGGCCACCACGCAATCGCACGGCGAGGTCAGGGTGCCAGTCATTTGCTTGCCGAACAGCTCTTCGACCTTGGCCGGTTGCAGTTGGTCTTCGTCCAGGTGGCCCTTGAGCACATCGAGCATGCTGGTGCTGAAGGTGGCGAGCGGCGCGCCTTTGGCGGCGATCGCATCACCTTTGAGCAGGCTTTGCACGGTGCCGTCGCGCGGCATGGTCACGTTCATGCCAGGTACGCTGACCAAGCCGGCCTGGGCATGGCTGACGAAATACATGCCGTACACCGATTTGAAGATGAAACCGAAGGCAGCCAGGCCGACGATGAAGATGCCTGCGCTGAACACCACGGCGCGTAGACGGCCGGCGGCGCTCATGTTGCTGCCGCCGTCCTTGACCTTACGCGCCTTGGTGAAGTTGTCGCGTTGCAGGGTCGCCAGCACGTCGCCCATGGTCACGATATCGCCGGACAAGTGCGAGGTGATCAGGTGGCGCAGGGTGGAAATATCCTGGGGTTCAAGGTTCTGGAACTGGCAACCGGTGCGGCCGGTCTGGCGGTCGAAGGAGCGGATTTGCAGCTCCACGTCCATCGCCAGGCCCAGGTTATCGATCACAAATTGCAGGCGGCCCTTGTGCACTTCGCCGACGGTCAACGGCTGGGTCGAGGTGAAGGCCAGGCCGCCGGCGGACAGGTCGATCACCCGGGCTTCGGTCGGCGTACGGTCAGTGTTGAAAAAGCGCAGCTTGGCCGGGATTTTCACGCGGGCATGTTGGCGCTGGGCTTCGGATTCGTGGACAACGTTGACGTTTGCTTGGCTATTCATGGTGTTCTGACTCATAGGTGTAGCTCCTAGTTAATTCAGGCTTGGCAGGGTCAGACCATCATCAGCAACACGGCGACGAAAATGCTGCCGGCGGAGAAGGTCATGGTCCGAGACGACCAGGTGTTGAACCAACGTTGAAAGCTGGCCAAATCGCGGGTCAGTTTGGTGTCCTGGCGGGTCCAGGACTGTTGATCAAGGCGGAAGAACACGTAGATCTTCACCAGCGCGCCCATGATCTGGTTGTAATAGAGAATCACCGGGTAGGCCGGGCCGATCTTGTGGCCGGAGCACGACAGCAACAGGGTGAGAATCAGGCGGGTGATGCCGATCCACAGCAGGTAAGCGAGGATGAACGCGCCGCCGTACTTGAAGGTGGCGATGATCGCCACGGTCAGGCCGAGCAGGGAGGTCCACATCGACACACGCTGGTCGAACAGCACGATGCTGGTGAACAGGCCGAGGCGCCGCACACCCAGGCCAAGGGCGCGGGAGTTCTGGCGCAGGTTGTTGCCGTACCAGCGGAACATCAGTTTGCGGCTGGCCTTGATGAAGCTCTTTTCCGGCGGGTGTTCCACGGTATTGATCGCGGCGTCCGGCACGTAGAAGGTGTCGTAGCCCAGGCGCATCAGGCTGAACCAGCTGGACTTGTCATCGCCGGTGAGGAACTTGAAGCGGCCCAGGCGCCAGTGTTGCAGCGAGTCGCTTTCCACGTCGGCGATAAAGCCGGGGTCGGTGACCACGCTGGCGCGGAACACCGACATACGACCGGTCATGGTCAGTACGCGCTTGGACAGGGCCATGGAGCACATGTTGATGTGGCGTTGGGCGAAGCGCAGTTTGTGCCACTCGCTCATGATGTAGCCGCCGCGCACTTCGCAGAACTCGTTGGTGGTCAGGCCGCCGACATTGCCGAACAGCTGGAACCACGGCACGGTCTTGCGGACTACGCCCTCGGCGAGCACGGTGTCGCCATCGATCACCGCAACTACCGCTCGGTCATCCGGCAGGTGGCGGGAGATGGCGCGGAAACCGAAGGCCAGGCCATCACGTTTGCCGGTACCGGCGATACGCACGAAGTCGAGCTTCACGTGTTCCGGCGGGTTCATGCGTTCCCACAGGCTTTTCACCAGCAGCTCATCGGACATTTCCACCAGCGAGCAGACCACGGTGGTCGGGAAGCCGCATTCGATGGCTTCACGGATCACCGAGCTGTAGACCTGCGCGGTGGTCAGCGCGTCGATACGGAAACTGGTGACCATCAGGAACACATGGGACGGGTCGGCCGCCTTGCCCAGCTTGCGCACTTTGCGGCGCAGGTGCGGGTAGACGACGTACAGGAACAGCATGCCGCGAAAGAAATGCGTAGCACCCATCGAGTAGCGCCAGATACCGACGGCGCCAATCAGGAAAATAAAATTCTTCGACTCCGAGTCGAACGTACTCGCCGGCAGCAGCAGCGCGAGTCCCATCAGCAGGCTGAGAAAGAACAGCCAGCCGGCGGATTGCATCAGTACATGTTTTAACTTGGACATAAGCGTCATCCGAAGGTGATGAAGGCTCCCGGCTGCAAGCGCTGGGGATGGTTACGCTTGCAGCCCGGAACTGGCCGTTGCTGTTACCAGCAAATGCCTTCGGTACGACCGCTCGTGCTGGTGGCCTTGGACATGAAGCCCACCAGGTCGATCACTTGCTTGCCGTGTGGTGCGTTCTGCGCCAGGGCGCGGAACTTCTCATCGCGGTTGCCCAGGATGATCACGTCGGAGTTGTTGATCACGTCGTCGAAGTCCGAGTTGAGCAGGGACGACACGTGCGGGATCTTGCCTTCGATGTAGTCTTTGTTCGCGCCGTGGACACGGGCGTACTCCACGTTGCTGTCGTAGATGCTCAGGTCGAAACCTTTGCCGATCAGCATCTCGGCCAGTTCGACCAGCGGGCTTTCGCGCAGGTCATCGGTGCCGGCCTTGAAGCTCAGGCCCAGCAAGGCGACTTTGCGTTTGTCGTGGCTGGAGACGATGTCAAAGGCGTTCTGTACCTGGGACTCGTTGCTGCGCATCAGCGAGTTGAGCAGCGGCGCTTCCACGTCCAGCGAACTTGCGCGGTAGGTGAGGGCGCGCACGTCTTTGGGCAGGCACGAACCGCCAAAGGCGAAGCCTGGGCGCATGTAGTACTGGGACAGGTTGAGGGTCTTGTCCTGGCAGACCACTTCCATCACTTCGCGACCGTCGACGCCGACAGCCTTGGCGATGTTGCCGATCTCGTTGGCGAAAGTCACTTTGGTGGCGTGCCACACGTTGCAGGTGTACTTGATCATCTCGGCAACGGCGATGTCCTTGCGGATGATCGGTGCGTCGAGTTCTTCGTACAGCGATTGCAGGACATCGCCGGAGGCTTTGTCGAATTCGCCGATGACGGTCATCGGTGGCAGGTCGTAGTCGGCGATGGCGGTGGATTCACGCAGGAATTCCGGGTTGACCGCGACACCGAAGTCGACGCCGGCTTTTTTGCCGGAGCAATCTTCGAGGATCGGGATCACCACGTTGGCCACGGTGCCTGGCAGCACAGTGCTGCGTACCACTACGGTGTGGCGGGTGGCTTTATCGCGCAGGACAAAACCGATTTCGCGGCACACAGCCTCGATGTAATCGAGTTCCAGGTCGCCGTTTTTCTTGCTCGGCGTACCAACGCAGATCATCGACAGGTCGGTGTCACGGATGGCTTCGGCGAAGTTGGTGGTACCGCGCAGCCGGCCGGTCTGGATACCCTGGCTCAACAACTCGCCCAGACCTGGTTCAACGATTGGCGATTTGCCCGCATTGATCAGGTCAATCTTGTCCTTGGAGATGTCTACGCCAACCACTTCGTGGCCACGGGCAGACAGGCAACCGGCACATACTGCGCCAACGTAACCCAAACCAAATATGCTGATGCGCATCGCATTTACCTCTTTGTCATTGAAGACGTTGTCATTGAAGACGGTATTAATCATGCCAAATAGATGGCGAGTTCATGTTTGCAAGCGTTACTGATGCCACGGAAGTTAGGCGAATAGACGCCGACTTACCGCGTACAGGCATGTTAATTAGTGAGTGACTAACTATTGCACTCAAGTTGTGCGAAACTTGGCCTTGTTATTGGGGCTTGCCCTCAAATGCAGCCGGCCTTCCTGGGGGAAGGTGCCGACGCCAGTGCCGCAGGGTGCAGATAGAGGCTCTAAGCCTTTATTTATCAACACCTTGGGTGTCATCACTGACACATTTGGGTAAGCGCTGCCTTGGCCTGTAGGGGATAGCAATTCATCCTTATCGCCGCCCTCAACTCATATCAGTTGATGATATGACCCATGAGTCAAAGTTGATGGGGCAACTTCGCTACTTCCTTGGGTCGTTATGTAAGTCATCTCTTACAGGAACAGAGAATTTCGTTACCGGTGGTATGAGCCGTGCGTTTAGACGAAGTTCCAGGCCGCTCATCCTGTTTCCGGAAATTTCTTGAAATATTAGGAAAGATGGCACTGGTACTATATTGATAGCACTTGCTATTTGGACCAGTAGTTGTGGGGAGTTGGGAGGGAGAGATAGTTTTGTGCCACTAGTGTTTAAAAAAAGTGGTGCCACTACGAAAAAAAACGACGGATGTCGAGTGAAAGAATTGTTAGAGATGCGTCAGGATGTTTTTTGACGTCAAAATAATGACGATTAGCGAATTAAAATGCGGTTAAAAATGTGGGAGGGGGCTTGCCCCCGAAGACGGTGTGTCAGCTAAAGATAAGCTGGCTGATCCACCGCCATCGGGGGCAAGCCCCCTCCCACATTTGTTCATCAGTGTTCTCGGGAGCTTTATTCCGGTGCGTGATCGCGCAAGAACACCAGGTTATCCGGCTTCGACTGCTCCGCATTGAAGCGATAGCCCTGCACATCGAATTCCTTCAGCTTGGCCGGGTCGTTGATGCGCTCTTCGATCACAAAGCGGCTCATCATGCCCCGCGCTTTTTTGGCATAGAAACTGATGATCTTGTACTGGCCGTTCTTCAGGTCCTTGAACTCGGTGTTGATGATCCGCGCGTTCAGCGCCGTGCGCTTGACCGCCGAGAAGTATTCGTTGGAGGCCAGGTTCAGCAGGACGTCATCGCCTTGTTCAGCCAACGCTTCGTTCAGCCACTCGCTGATGCGCGTGCCCCAGAACGCGTACAGGTCCTTGCCACGGGCGTTGGGCAGTTTGGTGCCCATTTCCAGGCGATAAGGCATCATCAGGTCCAGCGGGCGCAGCAGGCCGTAGAGGCCCGAGAGCATGCGCAGGTGGTCCTGGGCGTAGGTGAAGTCGACGTCGCTGAAGGTCTCGGCATTCAGGCCGGTGTACACGTCGCCCTTGAAAGCCAGCAGGGCCTGCTTGGCGTTTTCCTGTGTGAACGCAGGAGTCCAGCTGCCGAAACGCGCGGCGTTGAGACCGCCGATCTTGTCGGATACGTGCATCAATTCGCTGATTTGTGCCGGGCTCAGTTCGCGCAATTGTTCGATCAACTCCTGGGAGTGGTCGAGGTATTGCGGCTGGGTAAAGCGCTGGGTCGCAGGCGCAGTCTCGAAATCGAGGGTTTTGGCGGGTGAAATCACCATCAGCATGAAGTCGTCTCCTGTAATCGTGGAAGGGATTCTAGGGGCTGGGGCGTTTTGACTCCACCTATGATGGCGATAGGCGTGATCCGCTATGATGGCCGGTGACTCTGGAGAGGGAGACCCCGTGTGCGAATAGCGCTTTTGTTATCGGCATGCCTGCTATGCCTGAATGCCCAGGCAGCGCCCGTCGATGTGGCGAGCCTGGACCGTGGTACCTGGCCCGAAAAGCTCGGCAGCCCGGCGCTGTTCGATGTGGCCTCACGCGCCGAAATCCTCATGTTCGCCCACAGCCTGCTGGCCAGTGAGAGCCAGGACGAAGCCGCGCTCAAGCAGCGCCTGGGCCTGAAGATCATCAACCTGTCCGCCATCGACGACCTGCGTCGCCAGCTCTGGCAGCGCTTGCTGGAGAACTATACGTTCGCCCAGCAGAGTTGCGAGGTCGACGCCTCGTTCTGCTATCTGGTAGAGAACATGGACGATCTGCGCGAGCAGGCTGGCAAGTTCGAGGTGAGCGAAGACTCCTTCTATATAGGCTGGGCCAACCCCAGCCATGTGTTCCATGAACGTTATTTGGACGAGCTGCTGCGCAAGGCCGCGCTGTTCCCGCAGATCAGCAGCGAAGTCGCGCGCTTCGGCGACCATGAGCGCAAGGGTGATGAATTCAACGACCGCCTGTTCCTGCTCACCTTCGACGGTGGCCCTGCGCCGGTCAGCGGCAATACCGATTGGCTCACCGACTACCTGCGCAAGCAAAAAATGAACGCCACCTTCTTCGCCCTCGGCAGCAGCCTGCAAACCCGTGTCGAGCGCAGTTCGGTTGCCGATGTGCAGGCGCTGTACCAGGGCCAGTGCGTCGGCACCCAGGGCTGGCAGTATCGCTCCCACAGCCATTGGGTGGAGTGGCAGAGCTCGATCACCCGCAGCGCGTCGTTGGCGCAGAACCTGATGCCGGAAAACTACGTGCCGCTGTTCCGTCCGCCCTATGGCCAACGTCGCGCGGACAGCCAGGGTTTCTTTCAAGCCCAGGGCTTGCAGGTAGCGTTGTGGGACATCGACTCCCAGGACGAACCCGGCAAGCTCAAGGCCGATGAATCAGCGCAACGGGTGCTGACCTTGATGCTGCTGTGGCGCAAAGGCGTGATTGTGTTTCACGACACCCAGGACAAGGCGCGGGTGGCTTTACCCATGCTGTTGCAGGCGACGGCGCAGAGTGGTCTGGGGTGGCAGGACTGCCGGGAGGCGTTTCGCTGAAGTGCCCGGCCCTGTTGGGGATTAGGCGTTTTCGGGGTGATTTTGTGCGACATTTCGATGCAGGCGGACTTCCGACTTTAGCGGGGTACGGGGGGCTCGGCTAGTGCTATTCGTCATCCTGAAAAATAAACTTCAAAAAAGCGTCAAAGTGCTTTTTTCTGTCACACGTTTTGCGGTATTACGAAGTCAGATCGCCGAACCCTGCAGCACAGGTGGCGTCTTCCAAGACTCCTCAGGTGGGCACTGCGCTTGACGTCACTCAGGTGCAGTCGGTGGTCGAATCGAGGCGCAGCACCGCCCAGGTATTGCGTCGACTGGCTCCCACAAAAGGTGACCGAGTATGGATGATCATGGACGTAACCCTTCTTCCGACCAGCCAATCCTTTATGTGCTTGATACCAACGTACTGATTCACGATCCAAACGCACTGCTCAACTTCGAAGAACACCACGTCGCCATCCCGATGATCGTGCTTGAGGAGCTCGACAAACTCAAAAGCGGGCACCACAGCGTTGCCGCCGAATGCCGCCAGGCGATCCGCCTGATCGACAAGACATTGGGCGAAGCGTCGCCGGAGGACGTCGAAGTCGGCGTACCGATCCAGCGCGGCAAAGGCGGGCCCAAGGGCTTGCTGTCGATTCTGATGAGCAAGCGCAGCGAGCCCAACAGCCTGCTGCCGGAGAATCTGAACGACAACAAAATCATCAACCAATTGATCGACCTGCACGCCCGCGACAAGGACCTGCGCGTAGTGCTGGTGACCAAAGACATCAATATGCGCCTCAAGGCCCGAGCGTGTGGGATCGCGGCCGAGGACTACAGTACCGACCAACTGGTCGACGACGTGTCGATGCTGTCCCGTGGTTATCACATGATGACCGGCTCGTTCTGGGACCGCGTCAGCAAGGTCGAAACCCGTCAGGACCATGGCCGCACCTGGCACCAGGTACAGCTGATCGACAACCTGCCGGCCGTGCATATCAATGAATTTATCGTCGACGAACAAGGCTTCGTGGGCTGGATCAAAGAAATCCAGGTCGACAAGCTGCTGATCCTCGACCTGCATCAGGAACCCCTGTTGCACCAGGAAGCCTGGGGCCTGAAACCGCGTGATATCTACCAGAGCCTGGCGCTGTACGCGCTGCTCGACCCGGACATCCACCTGGTCAACCTGACCGGTGCTGCCGGTTCCGGTAAAACCATTCTCGCCCTGGCTGCCGCCATCGAGCAGACCATGGTGACCAAGCGCTATCGCCGCATCATCGCCACCCGCAGCGTGCAGGGCCTGGACCAGGAAATCGGCTTCCTGCCCGGCACCGAAGCGGAAAAAATGGAGCCGTGGCTGGGGGCGATCACCGACAACCTTGAAGCCTTGCACATGGATGACGAAAACACTCATGGCAGCGTCGACTACATCCTCAGCAAAGTGCCGTTGCAGTTCAAATCCCTCAACTACATCCGAGGTCGCAGCTTCCAGCAAAGCCTGATTTTGATCGATGAATGCCAGAACCTCACCCCGCACCAGATGAAAACCATCATCACCCGTGCCGGCGCCGGCTCCAAAGTGGTGTGCCTGGGCAACCTGGCACAGATCGACACCCCTTACCTGTCCGCGACCAGCTCCGGGCTGACTTACCTGACGGAACGCTTCAAAGACTTCCCGAACGGCGTGCACATTGCGCTGCAAGGGGTTCCACGTTCGATTCTGGCTGAATACGCAGAGTCTCACTTGTAAACACTACACACTGCAGGAGCCGGGGTGGCCGGCCAGGGGGCCCCCCGGCCCCCAACGCCCGCGCCACCGCGCCGACACCCAAAAACACCAGAGGCAAAATAAACCACGCGGG